>CAWHPI010000006.1:0-685725 GCA_963831255.1 uncultured beta proteobacterium
CAGGCCGCTCAACCCAGGGCACCGCGGAACCGGCTCCGCCGGGCCGCCAGTGCCGCCCCCTGGGGGGTGACGCCGCAGGCGGCGCGGGGGGATTCATCCTGCATGGGGGCAAAATGCCCCCATGACCCTGACCGAACTCAAGTACATCGTGGCCGTGGCGCGCGAGCGGCACTTCGGCAAGGCGGCCGAGGCCTGCTTTGTGTCGCAGCCTACTCTGTCGGTGGCGATCAAGAAGCTGGAAGAGGAGCTGGAGCTCAAGATCTTCGAGCGCAACGCCAGCGAGATCGCGGTGACGCCGCTGGGCGAAGAAATCGTGCGCCAGGCGCAAACCGTGCTGGAGCAGGCGGCCGCCATCAAGGAAATCGCCAAGCGCGGCAAAGACCCGCTGGCTGGCCCACTCAAGCTGGGCGTGATCTACACCATCGGGCCGTATCTGTTGCCGAATCTGGTGCGCCAGGTGATCGAGCGAACACCGCAGATGCCGCTGATGCTGCAGGAAAATTTCACGGTCAGGCTGCTGGAGCAGCTGCGCCTGGGCGAGATCGACTGCGCCATCCTGGCCGAGCCCTTTCCCGAAACCAACCTGGCCATCGCGCCGCTGTACGACGAGCCCTTTCTGGCCGCCGTGCCGGTCGCGCACCCGCTGGCGCAGCAGACCCACATCACCTCCGAGCAGCTCAAGCGCGAGACCATGCTGCTGCTGGGCAACGGCCACTGTTTCCGCGACCATGTGCTGGAGGTCTGCCCCGAATTCGCGCGGTTCTCCAACGAAACCGAGGGCATCCGCAAGAGCTTCGAGGGCTCGTCGCTGGAGACCATCAAGCACATGGTGGCCGCCGGCATGGGCGTCACGCTGGTGCCGCGCCTGTCGGTGCCCAGCTCGGCGCTCGACGGCAGCCCGGCGGCCGAGCAGGACTTCGGCGACTCGTCATTCGTGCGCTACCTGCCCTTCGAAGGAGACGCGCCGACCCGTCGCGTGGTACTGGCCTGGCGCCGCAGCTTCACCCGCTACGAAGCCATCGCCGAGCTGCGCAACGCGATTTACGCCTGCGAACTGCCAGGCGTGAAACGGCTGTCCTGATCTCCGCGCTCCGCGCGAGCCGGAACTCGCCTGTCCATCCCCATGAGCACCGCCATGCCTTCGCCAGCCACGCCTTCCCGGCTGGCGCTTTACCTGGATCTGATCCGCTGGAACCGACCCGCCGGCTGGCTGCTGCTGCTCTGGCCCTCGCTCGCTGCCCTGTGGGTGGCGGCGGGCGGCTTTCCGGGCTGGCATCTGCTGATGGTGTTCACGCTGGGCACCATCCTGATGCGCAGCGCGGGTTGCTGCGTGAACGACGTGGCCGATCGCGAGTTCGACCGCCACGTCAAGCGCACCGCCCAGCGTCCGGTGACCAGCGGGCGCCTGGCTGCAAAAGAGGCGCTGGGCGTGGGGGCGGTGCTGGCCTTCGCGGCATTCCTGCTGGTGCTCACCACCGATCTGGCGGCGATCGTGTGGTCGTTCGCCGGGCTGGTGCTGGCGCTGGTCTACCCCTACGCCAAACGCCTGGTGTCCATGCCGCAGGCGGTGCTGGGCGTGGCCTTCAGTTTTGGTATTCCGATGGCGTTTGCCGCGGTCAACGGCGGCCCCATGTGGGAGCTGTTCGGCGACAGCAAGCCCTGGGAGGCCACCGGCTTCTGGTGGGGCGTGTGGCACAGCGTGCCACCGCTGGCCTGGGTGCTGATGGCGGGCAACCTCTTTTGGGTCTTGGCCTACGACACCGAATACGCCATGGTGGACCGCGACGACGATCTGAAAATCGGCATGAAGACCTCGGCGGTCACGCTGGGTGACGCCGACGTGCCAGCGGTGATCGGCTTCTATCTTGTGTTTCTCGTCTTCTGGACTGTGGCCCTGTGGGCGATCGTGAACCCGGTGGTCTGGAGCGCCACGCTGCTGCTGGCGCTGGCGCAGGTGGCCTGGCACCACCACCTGATCAAGGGCCGCACGCGCGACGGCTGTTTCAAAGCCTTTCGCCTCAACCATTGGCTGGGCTTCACGCTGTTCCTGGGTGTGGTGGCCGGGATTGGCCTGCGCTGACGGCGAGTATTTCCCTTGCGCGGTTACCCTGATGGGTCGCAGTTTTCACCAAAAGGGATGTTCATGTTTTCTCGATTTCTTGCCGATTCGCAGCGTCAGCGATCCGGCATCGCCTGGTTCGCTGCACTGCTGGGCGCCCTGCCGCTGGCGGCGCACGCCGCACCGGCTTGCGTGCACGAGGTTTCGATGGTCTTCACCGAGAGCGCACCGCGCGACCGCTTCGAGATCCGCAACGACTCGTCCGCCGGTCAGCGCATTCAGCGGCTCACGCTCGATCTGTCGCCGTCGGCGGGCAAGCTGATTTTTGACACCATCGAGGGCGGCACCGGCGTCCAGGTGTTCCAGCCGTTTCGCGTCGAACCGGGAGAGGCCCAGCTCAAAGGCGCTCCGGTGATTCAGGATGGCAGCGACCGACTCACGCTGGACTTCACCCGTTTCGAGCCCGGTCAGCGCTTCCGCTTTTCCATCGACGTCGACGACCAGTTGACCGCGTCGGACCTGGGCCAGATCCGCGTCTCGGGTCGCGAAATGGAGGGCGCTGTGTTGACCGTTGTGTTCGGCTCGCCAGGCGGCGCCGGCACCGAGTTGCAAGCCCGGGTGGATGGCAACAACCGCGCGAAGGCGAAAGCGGCCTGCCCCTGAGCGAGGGGCTTGCGCTCCTCAGCCGCCGAACTCCCTGCCCAGCTCGGCCGCGCGCTGCTCGGCCGCCTGCATGGCGGCGATGAAGCGCTGCTTCACACCGCTGTCCTCCATCGAGGTGAGCGCCGCGTAGGTCGTGCCACCTTTGGACGTGACCCGCTCGCGCAGCGTCTGCAGCGGCTCGTCGGCGCGCTGGGCCAGGGTGGCGGCGCCGACGAAGGTGCCCATGGCCAGGCGCTGGGCCACGTCTGGCGGCAAGCCCATGGCGGCGCCGGCCTCGCGCATGGCTTCCAGAAAGTAAAAAACATAAGCTGGGCCCGAGCCCGAGAGCGCAGTCACGGCGTCGAGCTGGGTCTCGGCGTCCACCCAGATCAAATCGCCGGTGGTCTTGACCACGGTTTCCACCAGGGCACGTTGTTCGGCGCTCACCGCCGCACGCGCAAACAGGCCCGTCATGCCCAGACCGACCAGCGCCGGCGTGTTGGGCATGGCGCGCACGATGCGCTCGCTGCCCAGCCAGGCGACCATGCTGTCGCTGGTGATGCCGGCGGCCACGCTGAGATGCAGGGCGCCCGAGACAAAAGGCGCGGTGGCCAGAGCGGCGTCCTTGAAGGTTTGCGGCTTCACAGCCCACACCACCAGCTCGGCCCGCTGCAGTGCATCGCTCGCGGCAGGCAGCACCTCCAGGCCAGGAAACTGCAGTGCCAGCCGGGCACGCTGCTCGTCCCAGGGCTCGACCACCTGCAACGCGCTGACCGGGTGACCCTGGCGAAGCAGGCCGCCGATGATGGCGCTGGCCATGTTGCCGCCGCCGATGAAGGCGATCTGAGGAGATGAGGTGTGGGAAAGCATTGGGCAATGTCCTGTGGGGCTCAGCAGCCTGCGCTGGCGCCAACGGTAAGCGGCCAGCCTGCGGTATCTTCGCAGAATGACCGGTTCCCGCTCCCCCGACTACGTGCTGGCGCTCGACCAGGGCACCACAAGTTCACGTGCCATCCTGTTCGACCGCACCGGGCAGGTGCGCGCCGTCTCGCAGCAGACCTTCGCCCAGCACTTTCCGCAGCCTGGCTGGGTCGAGCACGACGCGCGCGAGATCTGGGCCACGCAGCTGGCGGTGGCGCGGGCGGTGCTGCGCGAGCAGGGTGTGGCGCCGCAGCAGGTGGCTTGCATCGGCATCACCAATCAGCGCGAAACCACCGTGTTGTGGGACCGGCGCACCGGCGAGCCGGTGGGTCCCGCCATCGTCTGGCAAGACCGCCGCACCGCCGCGCAGTGCGATGCTTTGCGCGCGCACGGCCACGCGGCCGACATCCAGCAGCGCACCGGTCTGGTGATCGACGCCTATTTCTCCGCCACCAAGCTGGCCTGGCTGCTGGACCACCTGCCCGGCGCGCGAGATCGGGCAGCGCGCGGCGAGCTGGCCTTCGGCACGGTCGACAGCTGGCTGGTCTGGAAGCTCACCGGCGGCCGGGTGCATGCGACCGATCCGAGCAACGCCAGCCGCACCCAGCTGTTCAACATCCACACCCAGCAGTGGGATCCCGCCTTGCTGGCGCTGTTCAACATTCCGGCTTCGGTGTTGCCGCAGGTGGTGCCCAGCAGCGGCGTGCTGGGTGAGACCGACGCCGATTGCCTGGGTGCTGCCATCCCGATTGCAGGCATTGCCGGCGACCAGCAGGCCGCAACCTTCGGCCAGGCCTGCCATCAGCCGGGCATGGCGAAAAACACCTACGGCACCGGCTGCTTCATGCTGATGAACGCTGGCAGCCAGGCCGCGTCCTCCCGCCACCGCCTGCTCACCACCGTGGGCTGGACGCTGGGCCAGGGCGCGCCCACCTATTGCCTGGAGGGCTCGGTGTTCATGGCAGGCGCCACGGTGCAGTGGCTGCGCGACGGGCTGCAGATCATCGATCAGGCATCGGACGTCGAAGCCCTGGCCGCCAGCGTTGATGACACCGGTGACGTCTACCTGGTGCCAGCGTTCGCCGGCCTGGGCGCGCCGCACTGGGACGGCCACGCCCGCGCCGCGCTGGTGGGCATGACCCGTGGCACCGGACGCGCCCACATCGCCCGTGCTGCGCTGGAGGCGATCGCCCTTCAGAGCGCCGAGGTGTTTGCCGCCATGGAAGCCGACGCCGGTCTGCCGCTGCGTGAGCTGCGCGTCGACGGTGGCGCCAGCGCCAACAACCTGCTGATGCAACTGCAGGCCGACGTGCTCGGCGTGCCGGTGGTGCGCCCGCGGGTCACCGAAACCACGGCCCTCGGCGCGGCCTACCTGGCTGGCCTGGCCACCGGCGTCTGGCAGGACAGCGCCGAGATTGCCGCCCTGTGGCAGGTCGACCGCGTGTTTGAGCCCGCCTGGTCGGCGGATCAGCGTCAGGCCAAACGCGCCCGCTGGGACCAGGCGGTCCAGCGCAGCGCAGGGTGGGCGGCGCCAGCCGGTGGCGGGGCTGCACTTTGACGGCCGACGCATCGACCGCTGAGCCGGGAAGCGCCAGAGCGCGGGCCTTCGAGCGCCTGCGTCAGCCGACCGTGTGGGACCTCGCCATCGTGGGCGGCGGAGCCACCGGCCTGGGCGTTGCGCTGGACGCGGCCTTGCGCGGGTTTTCGGTGGTGCTGCTGGAGTCGCACGACTTCGCCGGCGGCACCTCGTCTCGCTCCACCAAATTGCTGCACGGCGGCGTGCGCTATCTCGCGCAGGGCAATGTGGCCCTGGTGCGCGAAGCGCTGGCCGAGCGCGCCACCGTGTTGCGCATCGCGCCCCACTTGGCGCAGCCGTTGCCTTTCGTGATGCCATCCTATGCGTGGTGGCAAACCCCTTTTTATGGCCTGGGTCTCAAGCTGTACGACCTCATGGCCGGCCGTGCCGGCCTGGGCCGCACCGAGCTGTTGAGCCGTGCCGAGACCCTGGCAGCCCTGCCTGGACTGCAATCTGAACATCTGCAAGGCGGCGTCAAGTATTGGGACGGCCAGTTCGACGACGCCCGCCTGGCGCTGGCGCTGGCCCGCTCCGCCGAGGCGGCTGGCGCCTTGGTGCTGAACTACGCCGAGGTCACGGCGCTGCAGCGGCGCGACGAAGCGCCCGCGGGCGCGGTGACCCAGCTGACGGTGAATGACCGTCTGACCGAACGCACCCTGACCATGTCAGGCCCGCTGCGTGATCAACGCAACCGGTGTCTGGGTCGACCGTCTGCGTGGCCAGGCGCTGGTCAGCCACGGCAGCCCGGCGCCGGCGCGCATGGTCAGCCCCAGCCAGGGCGTGCACCTGGTGGTGGACCGCGCGTTCCTGCCAGGAAACCACGCGCTGCTGGTGCCAAAAACGCGCGACGGGCGCGTGCTGTTCGCGGTGCCCTGGCTGGGCAAGCTCATTCTGGGCACCACCGACACCCCGCGCGACGACCTGCCGCGCGATCCCGATCCGTTCGCCGAAGAACTCGACTTCATCCTGAGCGAATCGGCCCGGGTGCTCACGCGGCCGGTGTCGCTGGCCGATGTCCGCAGTGTCTGGGTGGGCCTGCGGCCCCTGGTTGCACCGCCCCAAAGCGCGGAAGCGCGGGACCAAAACGATTTCACGGGAACACACGATCGTGGTCGACCCAGGGGGGCTGGTGACGGTGACCGGAGGCAAATGGACCACCTACCGCGCCATGGCCGAAGATGTCCTGCAGCGCTGCTTCGACGCGGGTTTGCTGAGCCAGCGCCCGCTGGCACACACCCAAGCGCACCGCTTGCTTGGCGCACCACCGTCTGACGCCTCAAGCACCCCGATCCACGCCGAGCCCGGCCTGCACCTGTATGGCACAGAGTCGGCGGCGGTGCTGGCCTGCCCCGGCGCAGACCGGCGGCTGGCGCCTGGCCTGACCGAAGCGATGGTGCGATTTGCTGCACGCAAAGAGCACGCGCACACGGTGGAAGATGTGCTGGCGCGCCGCTGGCGCCTCCTGTTTCTGGACGCTCGCGCCGCTGCGGCAGCCGCACCGGCGGTGGCGCAGATTCTGGAAGAAGAGGGCGCTGGCGCGCCTGGGCTGGGGAGCTTCCTGCGGCAGTGCCAGCACCACCTGCCGGCAGGCACCGCGCTTTGAACTGCTTAGCCTTCCGAGGTGCGGGCCACAAGTTTGTTGCCACGCTTCGATTTCTCTGACATAATCAGCGGCTTCGCCCGAAACGGTGAAGATTTCTGCCCACCAATGAGGGTGTCATCCGGTGCAACGCCGGGAGACGCTCGCAACGACGGGCCCAAGACTGATCACTTCCGGCCGTGGTGGCTGGGCGGATTCAAGTTGGGACTTAAATCAAATGATCCAAACGCAATCTCGACTCGATGTTGCTGACAACACGGGTGCCAAGTCCGTGATGTGCATCAAGGTGCTCGGCGGCTCCAAGCGCCGTTACGCCAGCGTGGGCGACGTCATCAAGGTCACGCATCAAGGAAGCAGCGCCCCGTGGCCGCGTCAAAAAAGGCGAGGTCTACAACGCTGTGGTGGTTCGCACCGCCAAGGGCATCCGTCGTCCGGACGGTGCCCTGATCAAATTCGATGGCAACGCTGCGGTGTTGCTCAATGCCAAGCTGGAGCCCATCGGCACCCGCATCTTCGGACCGGTGACGCGCGAGCTGCGTACCGAAAAGTTCATGAAGATCGTGTCGCTGGCGCCCGAGGTTCTCTGAGGAATCACCATGAACAAGATTCGTAGTGGCGATGAAGTCATCGTGATTGCCGGTCGCGACAAGGGCAAGCGCGGCAAGGTGGTTGCAGCGCGCCGACGACGACAAGTTGCTCGTCGAGGGCATCAACATCGTCAAGAAGCACGCCAAGCCGAACCCCATGAAGGGTGTCACCGGCGGCATCGTCGAAAAGACCATGCCGATCCATCAGTCCAACGTGGCCATTTTCAATGGCACCACGGGCAAGGCTGATCGCGTGGGCATCAAGCTCCTGGCTGACGGCAAAAAAGTGCGCGTCTTCAAGTCCAGCGGCGAAGAAATCAAGGTGGCATGAACATGACACGCTTGCAAGAAATTTACCGCGACAAGATCGCGCCCGAGCTGGTTCAGAAGTTCGGCTACAAGTCGGTCATGCAAGTGCCGCGCATCACCAAGATCACGCTCAACATGGGTGTGAGCGAGGCGGTTGCCGACAAGAAGGTCATGGACAACGCCGTGGGCGACCTGACCAAGATCGCTGGCCAGAAGCCGGTGGTGACCAAGGCCAAGCAAGGCCATCGCGGGTTTCAAGATCCGCGAGCAGCAGCCCATCGGCTGCATGGTGACCCTGCGCGGCGCCCGCATGTACGAATTCCTGGACCGTTTCGTTACCGTGGCACTGCCCCGGGTGCGTGACTTCCGCGGTATTTCGGGCAAGGCATTTGACGGCCGTGGCAACTACAACATCGGCGTCAAAGAGCAGATCATTTTCCCTGAGATCGAGTACGACAAGGTGGATGCCTTGCGCGGCCTCAACATCAGCATCACGACAACCGCCAAGAATGATGAAGAGTGCAAGGCTCTTCTGGCTGGTTTCCGTTTCCCGTTCAAGAACTGAGGTGGCGCGTGGCTAAACAAGCACTACTCCAACGCGAAATCAAGCGCGAAAAACTCGCAGCCAAGTTCGCCAAGAAATACACTGAGCTGAAGGCGGTTGCCAACAAGCGCCAAGCACAGCGACGAAGAGCGCGATGCTGCTCGCCAGGCGCTGCAAAAGCTGCCCCGCAACGCCAACCCGACCCGTCAGCGCAACCGCTGCGAGATCACCGGTCGTCCGCGTGGCACCTTTGCCCAGTTCGGCCTGGCTCGCGCCAAGATCCGTGAAATGGCTTTTGCCGGTGAGATCCCCGGCATCACCAAAGCCAGCTGGTAAGCACTAGGAGAACCACAAATGAGCATGAGTGATCCTATTGCCGACATGTTGACCCGCATCCGCAACGCGCAGATGGTTGAAAAGACCACCGTGTCGATGCCGGCGTCCAAAGTCAAGGCCGCGATTGCCCAAGTCCTGAAGGACGAGGGTTACATCGACGGGTTCCAGGTCAAGAGCGCCGATGGCAAGAACGAGCTTGAGATCGCTCTCAAGTACTACGCCGGCCGCCCCGTGATCGAGCGCATCGAGCGCGTGAGCCGTCCTGGCCTGCGTGTCTACCGCGGCCGCAACGCCATCCCCGAGGTCCAGAACGGTCTGGGTGTGGCCATCGTCACCACGCCGCAGGGCGTGATGACCGATCGCAAGGCGCGCGCCACCGGTGTCGGTGGTGAAGTCCTGTGTTACGTCGCCTGATGCGCGCATTGAGGAGCAACTGAATGTCACGTATTGGAAAGCAACCGGTCACCGTGCCTGCGGGCGTGGAAGTGGCCGTGAACGACGACCTGATCAACGTCAAGGGCGCCCTGGGTGCTCATGGCGCTGGCGCGTGAATCCGCTGGTCACGGTCGAAAGCAAGGCCGGCACGCTGACGTTCGCCCCGGCGAACGACTCCCGCGAAGCCAATGCCATGTCCGGCACCATGCGTCAGCTGGTGAACAACATGGTCAATGGCGTGAGCAAGGGTTTCGAGAAGAAGCTGACCCTGCTCGGCGTGGGCTACAAAGCCCAGGCACAAGGCGCCAAGCTCAACCTCACGGTGGGTTACTCGCACCCTGTGGTGATGGACATGCCCGCCGGCATCAAGGTGGAAACACCGACGCCGACCGAAATCCTGATCAAGGGCGCTGACCGTCAGCGCGTGGGTCAGATCGCTTCCGAGGTGCGCGCTGTGCGCCCCCCCGAGCCCTACAAGGGCAAGGGCATCCGATATTCGGATGAAAAGGTCGACGATCAAGGAAACCAAGAAGAAGTAAGGACAGGATCATGT
This sequence comes from uncultured beta proteobacterium, assembly GCA_963831255.1. Taxonomy (GTDB): domain Bacteria; phylum Pseudomonadota; class Gammaproteobacteria; order Burkholderiales; family Burkholderiaceae_C; genus Hydrogenophaga. The sequence goes on from CAWHPI010000006.1 coordinate 9,563, forward strand.
TGACCAAAAAAGAGCAACGTCTGCGCCGCGCCCGCCAGACCCGCATCCGGATCGCCCAGCAAGGCGCCGTGCGTCTGACGGTGAACCGCACCAACCTGCACATCTACGCCACCGTCATCTCCGACGATGGCACCCGTGTGCTGGCCTCTGCCTCTACCGCCGAAGCCGAAGTGCGTGCCCAGATCGGTGGCGCCGGCAAAGGTGGCAATGCCGCCGCCGCTGCGCTGATCGGCAAGCGCATTGCCGAGAAGGCGAAAGCTGCCGGCATCGAGAAAGTCGCTTTCGATCGTTCGGGCTTTGCCTACCACGGTCGGGTCAAAGCCCTCGCAGACGCCGCGCGTGAAGCCGGCCTGCAGTTCTGATCAGACAGGAATATTCAAATGGCTAAATTTACGGCAAACATCAACAAACGAAGCGAACGACGACGGTCTGCGCGAAAAGATGATCGCGATCAACCGCGTGACCAAGGTGGTCAAGGGCGGTCGCATTCTCGGTTTCGCAGCGCTGACCGTGGTCGGTGATGGCGACGGCCGCGTGGGCATGGGCAAAGGCAAGGCACGTGAAGTGCCGGTCGCGGTCCAGAAGGCCATGGAAGCGGCGCGCCGCAACATGATCAAGGTCTCGCTCAAGAGCGGTTCCCTGCACCACAGCGTGCATGGCGAGCACGGCGCATCCAATGTGATGATGCTGCCGGCGGCCAAGGGTACCGGCATCATTGCGGGTGGCCCGATGCGCGCGGTGTTCGAGGTTCTTGGCATCACCGATGTGGTGGCCAAGAGCCACGGTTCGAGCAATCCGTACAACCTGGTGCGCGCCACCCTGGACGCACTGAAGAACTCGACCACGCCTGCCGACGTCGCTGCCAAGCGCGGCAAGTCGATTGAAGACATTCTGGGTTGATCGGAATCACCATGACCACACAAACCACCGTCAAGGTCCAGCTGGTACGCAGCCCGATCGGGACCAAGCAATCCCACCGCGACACCGTGCGTGGCCTGGGCTTGCGCAAAGCTCAACAGCATCAGCGAACTGCAGGACACGCCTGCGGTGCGCGGCATGATCAACAAGATCAGCTATCTGGTGAAGATCGTCTGATCGGAGATACATCCATGGAACTCAATACCATCAAGCCTGCAGCGGGCGCCAAGCACGCCAAGCGCCGTGTGGGTCGGGGCATCGGCTCTGGCCTGGGCAAGACCGCAGGTCGCGGCCACAAAGGCCAGAAGTCGCGTTCGGGCGGCTACCACAAGGTCGGCTTCGAAGGCGGTCAGATGCCTTTGCAGCGCCGTCTGCCCAAGCGCGGTTTCAAGTCGGTCACCCTGCAGTTCAATGCAGAAGTGACGCTGGCCGATCTGAATCTGCTGGACGCCACCGAAGTTGACATGCTGACGCTCAAGCAGGCAGGCCTCGTGCCCCAGCTCGCCAAGCGCGTCAAGATCATCAAGACCGGTGAAATCACCCGCGCGGTGACGCTCAAGAGCATTGGCGTGACCGCCGGCGCCAAGCAGGCGATTGAAGCGGCTGGTGGTTCGATCGCCTGATCGGGCATCCTCAAAGGCATTCTGTGGCGACCGCTTCTTCCCCTCTGGCAAAAACCGGCAAGTTCGGTGACCTGCGTCGTCGGCTGGTGTTCCTGCTGCTGGCGCTCGTCGTGTACCGCATCGGGACACACATCCCTGTGCCGGGCATCGACCCAGACACGCTGACGCGTCTGTTCCAGGGGCAGGCGGGTGGCATCCTGAGCTTGTTCAACATGTTCTCGGGCGGTGCCTTGTCGCGCTTCAGCGTCATGGCGCTTGGCATCATGCCGTACATTTCCGCCTCGATCATCATGCAGCTCATGACCTACGTGGTGCCCACGTTTGAGCAGCTGAAGAAGGAAGGCGAAGCCGGTCGTCGCAAGATCACGTCCTACACACGCTATGGCACGCTCGCGCTTGCCATCTTCCAGTCCGTGGGCATTGCGCTTGCGCTTGAAGGCCAAGCTGGTCTGGTGATCGAGCCGGGCATGGCATTTCGCGTGACGGCGGTGGTGAGCCTGGTGGCTGGCACCATGTTCCTGATGTGGCTGGGTGAGCAGATCACCGAGCGCGGGCTGGGCAACGGCATCTCTTTGCTGATTTTCGCGGGCATTGCGGCTGGTCTTCCGACCGCCATCGGTGGCCTGCTTGAGTTGGTGCGCACGGGCGCCATGAACATTCTGGTGTCGATCTTCATCATTGCCGTGGTCATCCTGGTGACCTACTTCGTGGTGTTCGTCGAGCGCGGCCAGCGCAAGATTCTGGTGAATTACGCGCGCCGCCAGGTTGGCAACAAGGTGTACGGCGGCCAGTCGTCGCACCTGCCGCTGAAGCTCAACATGGCCGGTGTGATCCCACCGATTTTTGCCTCTTCCATCATCTTGTTGCCCACCACGGTGGTCAGCTGGGTGAGCACGGGTGACTCCACCCGCTGGTTGCGTGACATTGCGTCGGCCTTGTCGCCAGGGCAGCCGATCTATGTGGCTCTTTACGCAGCTGCGATCATCTTCTTCTGCTTCTTCTACACCGCGCTGGTGTTCAACAGCCGAGAGACCGCAGACAACCTGAAGAAAAGCGGCGCTTTCATTCCTGGCATCCGTCCCGGGGATCAGACCGCACGCCACATCGACAAGATCTTGCTGAGACTGACTTTTGCCGGTGCGATCTACATCACGGCGGTCTGCTTGCTGCCGGAGTTCCTGATCCTTGAGTACAACGTCCCCTTCTATTTCGGCGGCACATCGCTGTTGATCATCGTGGTGGTGACCATGGACTTCATGGCGCAGGTGCAGAACTACATGATGTCGCAGCAGTACGAATCGCTGCTCAAGAAGGCAAACTTCAAGACATCCATTGGCAACTGAACGGGTCAAATCCCCGTCCAGCCAAGCAGATCATCGACAGTTAAAGATTTTTGAAAGTTTTAGGAGAAGACTATGAGAGTTTCGGCTTCGGTCAAAAAAATGTGCCGCAACTGCAAGATCATCAAGCGTCACGGCATCGTGCGGGTCATCTGTACCGATCCGCGTCACAAGCAGCGTCAAGGCTGACCGGTTCTTCAGAGGTAACACATGGCTCGTATTGCAGGCATCAACATTCCGCCCCACAAGCACGCTGAAATTGGCTTGACGGCAATCTTTGGTATTGGTCGCACCCGCGCACGCAAAATTTGCGAAGCGTGTGGCATCGACTACACCAAAAAAATCAAGGATCTGGACGACGCGGAACTTGAAAAAGTGCGCGACCAGGTCGGCGTTTACACGATCGAGGGTGACCTCCGTCGTGAAACCACGATGAACATCAAGCGTTTGATGGACATCGGCTGCTACCGGGGTTTTCGTCACCGCCGTGGTCTGCCCATGCGCGGTCAGCGCACGAAGACCAATGCCCGCACCCGCAAAGGTCCGCGCAAGGCAGCGCAGTCGCTGAAAAAATAATCGGATTGAAGGATCTCCATGGCTAAGTCACCCTCCAGCAGCGCAGCAGCTCGCGTTCGCAAGAAAGTCCGCAAGAACATTGCTGACGGTATTGCACACGTGCACGCCTCGTTCAACAACACCATCATCACCATCACCGACCGCCAGGGCAATGCCTTGTCGTGGGCCTCGTCGGGCGGTCAGGGTTTCAAGGGATCGCGCAAGTCGACTCCTTTTGCTGCCCAGGTGGCGTCCGAGGTGGCTGGTCGCGCTGCGATCGAGCAGGGCATCAAGAACCTCGACGTCGAGATCAAGGGCCCAGGCCCAGGTCGCGAATCGTCGGTCCGAGCGCTGGGTGCCCTCGGCATCCGGATCAACTCGATCGCCGATGTGACGCCGGTTCCGCACAACGGCTGCCGCCCCCAGAAGCGTCGTCGCATCTGATCGGTCGGCGCGCTGGTGCGCGTTATAATCGAAAGCTTTTTTGAGCGCCACTGCGGGTCTCTGCAGTGGCATTTTTTGCTAAGCCCACCGCCCCCGTTCAACGGGTGGCTCCCGCAATGACGTCCTGGACGCCGGTTGCGGCAGGTAAATAAGGAAATCAACGTGGCACGTTACCTCGGCCCCAAGGCCAAACTCTCCCGCCGAGAAGGCTCCGATCTGTTGCTCAAGAGCGCCCGCCGCTCGATCAGCGACAAGGCGAAGTTCGACTCCAAGCCAGGCCAGCATGGCCGTACCTCCGGTCAGCGCACCTCAGATTTCGGTCTTCAGCTGCGCGAAAAGCAGAAGGTCAAGCGCACTTATGGCGTTCTGGAGCGCCAGTTCCGCCGCTACTTCGCCGAAGCCGATCGCCGCCGTGGCAATACCGGTGCCAACCTTTTGTTCTTGCTTGAGGCTCGGCTCGACAATGTGGTGTTCCGCATGGGCTTCGCGTCAACGCGCGCTGAAGCCCGCCAGATCGTCTCGCACAAGGCGATCACGGTCAACGGCAAGTCGGTGAACATTCCTTCGTATTCGGTCAAGGCCGGCGATGTGATTGCTGTGCGCGAAAAGTCCAAGAAACAGGCGCGTGTGATCGAAGCGCTCGAGCTGGCCAAGCAGATCGGCTTTCCGGCATGGGTTGAGGTTGCTGTGGACAAAGCCGAGGGCGTGTTCAAGAAGTCGCCCGACCGCGACGAATTCGCAGCCGATGTCAACGAATCGCTGATCGTCGAACTGTATTCCCGTTGAGTTCGCTGCCGGCGCGCACCGTTGTGGTGTGCTTCGGCTGCTCTCTGTCTGCCTTATCGGTGTAACGAGCCGAGGGCCTTGAAGGAATTTGAATGCTTAACAATCTGCTGAAGCCCAAGACCATTCACGTCGAACAGGTGTCGACCAACCGCGCCAAGGTGACGCTGGAGCCCTTTGAGCGTGGTTATGGCCACACGCTGGGCAACGCCCTGCGCCGAGTGCTGCTGTCTTCAATGACCGGTCACGCGCCCACAGAGGTGACCATTGCTGGTGTGGTGCACGAGTACTCATCCATTGACGGTGTGCAAGAAGACGTGGTCAATATGCTGCTCAACCTCAAGGGCGTGGTGTTCAAGCTCCACAACCGCGACGAGGTCACGCTCAGCCTTCGCAAAGACGGCGAGGGCCTGGTGACGGCAGCTGACATCCAGACGCCGCACGACGTTGAAATCGTCAATCCGTCGCACGTGATCGCCACGTTGTCGGCAGGTGCCAAGCTGGACATGCAGATCAAGGTCGAAAAAGGCCGTGGCTATGTGCCGGGTAGCCTGCGCCGAACCGATGAGCAGTCGCGTTCGATTGGTCGCATTGTTCTCGACGCGTCTTTTTCGCCTGTGAAGCGCGTGAGCTACACGGTGGAGAGTGCGCGTGTCGAGCAGCGCACCGATCTGGACAAGCTGGTGATGGAGATCGAGACCAACGGTTCGATCGGACCAGAGGAAGCGGTGCGCGCCTCCGCCAAAATTTTGGTCGAGCAGCTCGCCGTTTTTGCGCAACTCGAAGGTGTGGAGCTTTCTGCATTCGACCAGCCTGCTCAGCGCAGCTCGCAGCAGTTCGACCCGATCCTGTTGCGTCCTGTGGACGAGCTGGAACTCACCGTGCGTTCGGCCAACTGCCTCAAGGCAGAGAACATCTACTACATCGGTGACCTGATTCAGCGCACCGAGAACGAGTTGCTCAAGACCCCCAACCTGGGTCGCAAGTCGCTCAACGAAATCAAGGAAGTGCTGGCATCTCGCGGGCTCACCTTGGGCATGAAGCTTGAAAACTGGCCACCCGCTGGCCTGGACAAGCACTGACACCGGTGCGTCTGACCCCCAAGGGCAGACCCGGACGAACCGGCAGTACCTGATACGGCTGCCGGCAAAACACTGAAAGGACAGAAAAATGCGTCACGGACACGGACTTCGAAAACTCAACCGCACCAGCGAGCACCGCTTGGCGATGCTGCGCAACATGATGAACTCGCTGCTCACGCACGAAGTCATCAAGACCACACTGCCCAAGGCCAAGGAATTGCGCCGCGTGGTCGAACCCATGATCACGCTGTCCAAGGTCGCCACGGTGGCCAATCGTCGCTTGGCCTTTGACCGTCTGCGCGACCGCGACGTGGTGGTCAAACTGTTCAACGAACTCGGCCCGCGCTTTGCGGCTCGTCCGGGTGGCTACACACGTATCCTGAAGATGGGTTTTCGCGTGGGTGACAACGCTCCCATGGCGCTGGTCGAACTGGTCGATCGTGCAGAAGATGCGGCTCCAGCCGCAGATGATGCCAAAGCGTGATAGACTATAAGGCTTGACGCGGAGTGGAGCAGCCTGGTAGCTCGTTGGGCTCATAACCCAAAGGTCGCAAGTTCAAATCTTGCCTCCGCAACCAATAAAACAGCCTAAGACGCTGACAGTAAACGCCCACTTTATGTGGGCGTTTTTGTTTTTGGCCCAAATGTGACCCATTCATGGCCCATCCGTGGCCCATGATTGTTTCCGAATTGCCAATATGACTGTTGGGTATTGGCCCATTCTTTCCAACCGCTTCAGGCTGACGACGTCCGTTCGTTGTTGATGCCGCGGTGACAGCTATGGCCTCGCAACCGATCCTTGAGTCAGGCGGTTCAGCACCTTTCGGAAGGCAGTCGAACCGAGTCACACAGGCCATGTCGCCGAACGGCTACAGCCTATGCAGCCGGTCAATCAGCGGGCCGCTACTGACATGACGGCACCACTGCCAGGAACTGGGCACAGCATGGTCCACGGTCGCGCCATGCTTCAAGCCTTGCCCCGGCCTCGCCAACCGCCATTGGGCAATCGAAGCAGGTTCAACAGGTTGCCGGCCAGAATCAGGCTCACGCCCAAGCCGGTGAACAAGTCCAGCCGTTCCGAATACACCAGCCAGCCCACCAGCGCGGTGAGCGGGACTCGCAGAAAGTCCATGGGCACCACCACCGTTGCGTCTGCATGCTGCATCGCCCTGGCGAAGCAGTAGTGCGAATAGGTGCCGCAGAAAGCCACCACCACCACCCAGGCCCAGGCCTGCGCTGAAGGCCATTGCCACACCAGAAGCGCTGGCACGATCCCGATAGCGCTTTGCACCACCAGCATCCAGAAACTGATGGCAACGGCTTCATCGGTGCGGGTGAGCGACTTGACCAGCACCACCGAGACCGCGAACCCCACCGCCGCGGCCAACGCAATGAGCTGCCCGGCGTCGACATCGCCCGCGCGCGGGCGCACGATGACCGCCACGCCCACCAGCCCCAGCACCACGGCGAACCATTTGCGGCTGTTCATGCGTTCGCCCAGAAACATGACTGCCAGAGCGGCTGCCCAGATAGGCATGGTGAATTCAATGGCCACCACCTGCGCCAGCGGGATGAGCGTGAGGGCCACGAACCAGCCGTACTGAGCGGCGTAGTGCACCGCGTTGCGCAGCGCGTGCTGCGGCAGCCGTTGGGTGCGGACCGCGGCCAGCCCACCCGCGGCGCGCACCAAGGGCCACAGCATGACCATGCCCAGGGTGGAGCGCAGCAGCATGATCTGGAACACCGACAACTCGCGCAGCAGCCTCGCGCCCGGCCACGGCGATCACCACCATGAGCGTCAGCCAGCCACCCATCCAGCCAGCAGCACGTGCAATGGAGGCGTGAGGGTGGGATGGCATGGGCGGCAGCATAGCGGATGGCCGGCCGGTTGATTCACCAAGCCGGAAACGCATTCGTGCAGGCAGACCCAAGAACACGCGCCGACCGCTCCAGCTGAACTCGGTGCCAGATTTTGAACATTGCAGTCGTCTTCACCTGCCCCATCCGCCCCGTCAATCAAGAGTAGGAAGATCTGGATTGAGGTCACTCGATGAAATTTTGGCCTGATGGGGATTTGGCTGCAGCGCAGAGCACTGGCGATACAGCGCGACGAAGCGAGCCGGGGCATGCGTCCCAGCGTGCTGTGTGGCCTGATTTCGTCGCAGTCCGTGCGCCGGGTGGCCGGAGGCACTGAGTCGTCTGATCAAGGCGCCATGGGAACCACCCGCAGCAGGCGACCTTCAGGGCTGTCCGTCAGGAGATAGATTGCGCCGTCGGGCCCGGCGCGCACGTCGCGGATGCGCTCGCCGAGTTCCTGAAACAGAACCTCCTGCGGCCCGGGCACGCCGCCCGCCATGGGCACGCGGCGAACGCTGCGCTCCACCAGCGCCGCTACAAACAGGCTGCCGCGCCAAGCCGGAAACAGCGAACCGTCGTACCAGGCCATTCCTGCCGGTGCGATCGACGGCGTCCATTCCACCAGCGGCGGCTGCATGCCGGGCAGACTTCGAAAGGGTGTGACGCGGGCGTAGGTGTAGTCGATGCCGCCCGTGATCACGGGCCAGCCGTAGTTGGCGCCTCGCTCAATGCGGTTGAGCTCGTCGCCGCCCCGCGGGCCATGCTCGTGCGCATACGGCACGCCACTCACCACCACCACGCCCTGCGGGTTGCGATGTCCAAAGGAGTAGATCTCTGGCAGGGCGTCCGCGCGCTGCACGAAAGGGTTGTCAACCGGCACGCCGCCGTCGGCTTTGATGCGCAGCAGCTTGCCCAGATGGGTGTGCAGCCGCTGCGCATCCGTGCGATCCAGGTTGCCGTCTCCCATGCCAAACAGCAGGCTGCCGTCGTCCAGCCACGCCATGCGGCCACCGAAATGCTGTGTGTCGGTCTTGGGCGGGGTGGAGGTGAAGATCGGCCGTACCGCATGCAATTGACGGCCGTCGAATCGGGCGCGCACCACACGCAGGTGGTTGGCCTCGCGCGTGCCATGGGCGAACGACAGCAGCAGCTCGCGGTTGTTCACGAAATCAGGGTCCAGCACCACGTCAAACAGACCGGCCTGCCCAGCCGCCAGAACCGGTGGCACGCCGGCCACCGGTTCTGCACGCAACTGGGGACTGCCATCAGGTCCCGGCTCGATGAGGCGCAGCCGACCGGGTCGCTCGGTCACCAGCATGCGGCCACCTGGCAGGAACGCCAGCGACCAGGGGTGCACCAGCCCGGTGGCCACCGTCTCGACCCGGTAGCCAGCAGCATGGGCTGATGGGACGAGCGCCAGTGCACCCAGAAGCAAAGCAAGCACGTATTTCATAATGGACATTATGAGATCCCGCACCACGAGCGACTCCCTCTCCCCCCGCTGGCCGCGGCATCTTGCGCCCCTGTTGCTGGCCTGGTTGCTGGCTGCGGCTTGGGGCTCGGTGGTGCAGACGCAATGGAATCTGCAGGCGCTGGTGAATCTGGGTGTGGACATTCCCGCCACCACCCGCGCCAGCGCAACCTGGCATGACCTGATCGGCTTTGCGCCGCTCTACGCCGGCATCCTTGCCGCTGGTTGGCTGGTGGCACTGCCGGTAGCCGCCTTCCTGGCCCGCCGCTGGCCTGCCTGGCGCAGCCCGCTTCTGGCAGCAGCAGCGGGCGCGGGCATGGTGGCTGCGGTGCGCGCAGTGGATGCGGTGGCGCCGATGCCGGTGTTCATCGACGCCACACGCCACCTGCCAGGCCTCTTGGCCATGGCGGCAGGCGCTGTGATCGCTGGGCTGTTGTATGCCCTGCTCACATCACGCTGATGGCGTCAGGGCTGTCAGTCCAACGCCGACTGCCACTTCAACATCGGTATTGACAACCGAACGGGCAAGCCCCTGGGCACCAACCTGACAGGCGATGAAAACGATTGCGCCCGCCTTTGCTCGGCGCCGACGATCTCGCTAGCCACTGAGGAGCGTTTGTTGATTTCCGCGCAATCCCGGCCAATCAGACCGTGCTGCCAGAAACCGCAAACGTCGCGGTCCAGCCCTTGCCACCCCGCGCGCCACGCGCATCCAGTCGCGCATCCTGAATGCCGAGGAAGCCAGTTGGGGATTGCCCACGATGCAGGTGGTCGAGGGTGTCGGCCCCTGGCTCGCCTTGCTCATGCTGGCATTGCCCGTCTGAAGCACGTCAGCACATCTCTGCAGGTTCGCAGCCTGGCTGCTGCACTTGAACAGGTTTGAATTCAGGTGTCTGGCAACACGGCGGTCACCTCGATCTCCACCTTGGCCCGCTCTTCCATCAGGGCGCTGACCTCCACGCAGGTCATGGCGGGGAAGTGCCTGCCCATGACGGCGCGATAGACCTCGCCGAGTTCGCGCAAGCGTGCGTTGTACTCCACCCGATCGACGACATACCAGGTCATGCGCACCATGTGCTCGGGCCCGGCACCGCCCGCGGCCAGCACGGCGTGCACATTGGCCAGCGCCTGCCGTGTCTGCGCGATGAAGTCGTCGCTCTCGAACTGCTGCTGCGCGTTCCAGCCAATCTGGCCGCCGACGAAAATCAGGGTGCCGCGCGCCGCGATGCCGTTGGCATAGCCTTTGGGCGCGGCCCAGTCGGGTGGTTGCAGGCGTTTCACGGCATGGGGCTTTCGGTTCAGTTGGTGGGGTTGGTGCCCAGGCTTCGCAGCGCAAAGCGTTGCAGCTTGCCGGTGCCGGTTCGTGGCAACGCGTCCAGAAAGACGACGTCGCGCGGGTACTTGTAGGGTGCCAGCGTGTGTTTGACGTGGTCTTGCAGACGCTTTACCTGCAACGCATCGGAGGCTTCGCCGGGTTTGAGCACCACAAAGGCCACGATCACCATCCCGCGTTCGTCATCGGGGCGCCCGACCACACCGCACTCGGCGACCGCCGGGTGTTGCATCAGCGCCCCTTCCACCTCGGGGCCAGCCACGTTGTAGCCGGCGGTGATGATCATGTCGTCGGTGCGGGCCTGGTAAAAAAAGTAGCCGTCGGCGTCCTGGCGAAACGCGTCACCGGGGTAGTTCCAGCCGTCCTGAACATAGGTGGTCTGGCGCACATCGTCGAGATATCGGCAGCCGGTTGGGCCTTTCACCGCCAGGCGCCCCACCTCGCCGACGGCCAGCGGGTGACCATGGTCGTCCACGACTTGCGCGGTGTAGCCGGGCACCACGCGGCCGATGGCGCCGGGCCGCACATCGTCGGGCGCGGCCGAGATGAAGATGTGAAACATTTCGGTGGCCCCGATGCCGTCTGTCATCTCGATGCCGCTGGCTTCTTTCCAGAGCTGGCGTGTGGCGTCTGGCAACCCCTCTCCCGCGCTCACACACATGCGCAACCGGCCCACGCCGTGTTGCCTGGCGAACGGCGCCATCTGGCGGTAGAAGGTGGGCGCGGTGTAGCAGATGGTGGCGCCCACGCGGTTCATCAGCGTGACCATTGCCTCGGGGGTGTACGGAATGCTGGGGAAGTAGACCGACGCGCTGGCCCACATCGGAAAGATCAGCAGACCGCCCAGACCAAAGGTGAACGCCAGCGGCGGCGAGCCCACCACGATGTCGTCGGGCGTGGCGCGCAGCACATGGCGGGGCCAGGTTTCGCAGGCGGCCAGCACCTCACCGTGGCTGTGTACCGCCGCCTTGGGCGCGCCGGTGGTGCCGGAGGTGAAGGCGAGCAGGGCGATGTCGCTGGCGGCGGTGGGGCAGGGTGTGGCGGTGTCGCTGTGTGCATTGGCCCGCGCCTCCAGCGAATCGGGCGAAGCGTTGGCGGTGTTGAACAGCAGCAGCGGAAGATCCGCGCACCGGGGTTCGCCTCGCCACGCCATCTGCAGCTCGTCGGCCAGCTTGGCTTCGCACAGCGCGGCGCTGGGCTTGGCCTTGGCCACGATCGCGGCCAGTTCCTTTGCGCGCAGCAGCGGCATGGTGGCCACCGCCACCAGCCCGGCCTGCACCACGGCCAGCCAGGCCAGGGCCATGGCCACCGAGTTGCCGCCGCGCAGCAGCACGCGGTTGCCGGGCACCAGGCCGAGCTCGGTGGTGAGCAGGTTGGCGATGCGGTTCACCTCGGCGCGCGCTTGCGCGTAGCTCAGCGTGCGCTCGTCGCTGCGCAGCATCGGTCGAGCGCTGTGCCCGGCAGCCTCGGCGCGGTCGAACAGCGCCTGCACCAGGTTGACCTGCGGCGGCAGTTGCAGCCCGGGCAGGTCGTGTGTCAGTTCAGGCCATTGCGCGCGGGGCGGCAGGTGGTCGTGCACAAAGCGGTCGATCTGGGCGCTGGGCATGTGGGCCTCCGCGAAGTTTCATGCCTTCAGGGCGTGCTTGCCCAGGATGAGCAGCTGCACCTCGCTGGCGCCCTCGTAGATGCGCAGCGAGCGGATGTCGCGGTACAGGTGCTCGATGGTCTGGCCCACCTGCACGCCGCGCCCGCCGAACAGTTGCAGCGCCATGTCGATCACGCGCTGTGCGTTCTCGGTGGCGGTGAGCTTGGCGCTGGCCGCCGCTGCGGTGTAGGCCGGGGTGCCAGCGCCCTGCGTGGCACTGCGGTCGCGTTGCCAGGCGGCGCGGTAGGTGAGCAGGGCGGCGGCGTCGATGAGGGCGCTCATTTCACCCAGCCGGGCCTGGGTAAGCTGGAAGTCGGCCAGCGTCTGGCCGAACATCTTGCGCTGCCTGGCATGGGCCACGGCTTCGGTGAAGGCGCGGCGCGCCATGCCCAGCGCGGCGGCAGCGACCGAAGGGCGGAAGATGTCGAGGGTCTGCATGGCGAGCTTGAAGCCGCCGTGCAGCGGGCCGACCAGCGCGTCTTGGTAGAGACCGCAGTCGCTGAAGCGCAGCGTGGCCAGCGGGTGGGGCGCCATCACGTGGATGTGCTCGCTGCTGTCCAGGCCAGGCGCTGCCGCATCCACCACGAAGGCGCTGATGCCACGCGACCCGGCCGCGGGGTCGGTCTTGGCGAACACGAGGTAGAAGTCGGCGATGTCGCCGTTGCTGATCCAGGTCTTGCTGCCGTTGAGCAACCAGCCGCTGGCCGTCTGCGTGGCGCGGGTGGCCATGGCTGCCACGTCGGAACCCGCGTCGGGCTCGCTGAGCGCAAAGGCGGCGATCTTCTCGCCGCTTGCCACCGCCGGCAGGTAGCGCGCCTGTTGCTCGGGCGTGCCGGCCAGCGACAGCGCGCCGCTGCCCAGTCCCTGCATGGCAAAGGCGAAGTCGGCCAGGGGGGAGTGGTAGGCGAGGGTTTCGCGCAGGATCACCAGGGCGCGGGAATCCAGCGCGGGCAGGGCGCCGCCGTGTTCGGCCGCCACGCAGTAGCGCAGCCAGCCGCCGGCGCCCAGCCGGCGCACCCACTCGCGGCAGGCGGCGCGGTCGTCGGCTTCGTCCACCTGCTGCTCACGCGCCCAGGCCACGAGCTGGTTGGCCAGCGCGCGGTGCGTGTCGTCGAAAAACGGCAGTTCAAGGTGGGCGGTGGGTGCCAACGCACCGTGGGGGTGAGGGTGTTCAAAGGCAACCATTTCAGTCTCCTTCGAATTGCGGGCGCTGCTTGTTGGCGAACGCCTCGTAGGCGCGGCGGAAATCCTGCGTCTGCATGCAGATGGCCTGGGCCTGGGCTTCGGCCTCGATCGCCTGGTCCAGCGTCATGGCCCATTCCTGATGCAGCATGGTCTTGGTCATGCCGTGGGCGAAGGTGGGGCCTTGCGCCAGCTGGCCAGCGAGCTTGTGTGCGGCGGGCAACAGCGCATCGCTCTCGTGCAGCGCATTGAAAAAGCCCCAGGCGTGGCCTTCGTTGGCGGTCATGGCGCGGCCGGTGAACAGCAGCTCGCTGGCGCGACCCTGGCCGATCATTCGCGGCAGCAGCGCGCAGGCGCCCATGTCGGCGCCGGCCAGACCGACGCGGGTGAACAGAAAGGCGACGGTGGCCGCGGGCGTGCCCAGGCGCAGATCGCTGGCCAGCGCCATCATCGCGCCGGCGCCGGCACACACGCCGTCCAGCGCGGCCACGATGGGTTGCGGGCAGGCGCGCATGGCGCTCACCAGCGCACCGGTCATGCGGGTGAAGGCCAGCAGCTCGGGCATGGTCATCCGCGTGAGCGGGCCGATGATCTCGTGCACATCGCCGCCTGAGCAGAAGTTGCCACCGGCACCGGTGAGCACCACCGCCTTCACATCGGTGGCGTGTTGCAGACCCAGAAACCAGTCGCGCAGTTCGGCGTAAGACTCGAAGGTGAGCGGGTTCTTGCGCTCGGGGCGGTTGAGCGTGACGGTGGCCACACCGCCCGCCACGCTGAGCGCGAAGTGCTGGGTGGTGCGGTCAGCCGCCGCGGTGTACTGGCTGCGCATCGGGTTGTGGTCGGGAATGGGGTGCTTCATGGCGGTCACTCAATGCGGTCGGTGTCCAGGCGGGCGTTGATCGCCAGCTGGTGCAGCTTCACCTTGCCCAGCAGCTTGTGCAGCTGGTCCAGCTCGCGAGGCAGGAGCCCTTCGAAAGCCTCGACGATCCATTGCTCGTGTTGCAGCGCCATGTCGGCAAACACCGCGTGTCCGCGCTCGGTGAGCCGCACTCGAAACGCGCGCCGGTCGCCCGCCACCGCCTGCCGCTCCACCAGACCTTCGGCAACCAGCTGGTCGGTGATGCCGGTGACGTTGCCACCGGTCACCATGAGCCGGTGCGAGAGCTCCTTCATCTTCAGTCCGTCCGGGTGGCGTTCCAGCTGCGCCATGAGGTCGAAGCGTGGCAGCGTCGTGTCGAACTGCTCACGCAGGCCGGCGCGCACCCGCTTTTCCACCAGCTGCGAGCAGGTCAAAAGCCGCAGCCAAAGCCGCAGGGCGTGCGCCTGCTCGCTGTGAGCGCGGGCCTCCATGTCGAGCAAAGTGTTCATGGTTGATTAGTTTAGGCATGAAATATCAACCCGCCATCGGGATAACCCGCGCAGCATCGCCCGGCGCGCCCTTGACATTTGACAGCCCGCAACCGGCCCATCGGTGCAAGAATGAAACCAGAAAGGAGACGCCCATGTCTTTGTACCGTTTCAAATCAAGAGAGACCGGCGATCTGGTGATGCTGGAGCCACACGGCAAGCGCATTCTGGAGATCATCGGCAAAGATCCCGGCGCCGCTGGCGTGATCCTGCCGCAGCAAATGCCCGCCGCCGAGCAGGCGCTGCGCGATGCGGTGCTGAAAGAAGAAGCCGATCAGCAGCGGCAGCGCGAAGAGGCCCAGGCCAAGGGCGACCCTGCGCCCGAGTTCGATACGGTCAGCCTGCGGCTGCGCAGCACGCCCTTCATCGAGATGATGCAGCGCTGCGAGAAGGCGGGCGTGGAGATGGTCTGGGGCCTCTGAGCTCCGGGTCTGCTGCCTGATCAGCCGGGTGATGGCGCGACGAGCCACCGCTGGAGTTGCGCCTTGAGTGGGCTGCCGCTCACGAATCCCAGGGCCTTCGCCGCTTCGTTGGTGTGGCTCACCACGCCGTCTTGCAGCGTGCTGCTGGCCTGGCCGATGCGCGCGCTGGCGTGCGACACCGCCAGCGCCGCAAGGCCCTGCTGTTGCAGCGCGCCGAGTCCGGCAATCCCGGCCTGGTCTTTGCCCACGCCGGCATCGTTGAACACGCTGAGCCAGGGCTTGGCGGCTTGCGCATAGCGCGCCGAACTCAGGCCACCGTGCGAGCCGCTCACCGCCACACAGCCCGCGTCGTGGGGGCCCAGTTCGGTGATGGAATCGACCAGACGCAGCGGCCGGCGCTCGGCGTTAGAAGTCACGGTGGGACCCGCTCGCCGTGCGGGTGTTCAGGGTCTAAAGATCGCATTCGGCAGGGGCTGCGCTGACGCGGGAACGTGCCACTTCAAGCAGAGCTGCGGCGCAGGCGGCTACTGGTAGCTGCGCGCGTCCTCAATCACCTTGCCGTCGTTGGGCAGGCTGCCCGGGCTCACCAGCTTCACCTGCGAGCGCAGCTTGGTGACCTCGCGCACCGCAGCCTCGATCTGTTCGCTCAGGCCTTCGGCCAGTTCGCTGGCCTCCACCTGCAGGCACATCTGATCGTTCGCCATCTCGCCGCTCACCACCAGGCGGGCCTTGCCCAACTGGGGAAACCGCCGGGCGATCTCGGCCACCTGCGCGGGGTGTACAAACATGCCCTTGACCTTGGTGGTCTGGTCGGCGCGGCCCATCCACCCCTTGATGCGCGGTGCCGTGCGCCCGGTGGGACAGGTGCCGGGCAGCATGGCTGAGAGGTCACCGGTACCGAAGCGGATCAGCGGGTAGCCGTGATTCAGCGTGGTCACCACCAGCTCGCCCACCTCGCCTTCAGGCACCGGATCGCCGGTGCCCGGGCGCACGATTTCCACGATCACGCCTTCGTCCAGCACCAGTCCTTCGCGCGCTGCGGTCTCGTAGGCCACCAGGCCCAGATCGGCGGTGGCGTAGGTTTGGAACACCTCGACGCCGTGCTCCCGGAACCAGGCCGTGAGGCTGGGCGGGCATGCCTCGCCACCGACCGAGGCTTTGCCAATGCAGCCGATGTCGGCGCCAGCCTCGGCGGCCTTCTCCAGCAAGATGCGCAGAAAGCTCGGCGTGCCGGTGTAGGCGTCTGGTCGCAAATCGCGGATGGCTTCGAGCTGTTGCTCGGTCTGGCCGGTGCCGGCGGGGAAAACGGTGCAACCCACCGCCAGCGCCCCGGCTTCCAGAATGAAGGCGCCCGGCGTCATGTGGTAGCTGAAGCTGTTGTGTACCAGCTCACCGGCGCGAAAGCCTGCCGCGCACAGCGCGCGGCCAGTGCGCCAGTAGTCGGCCTTGTGGCCCTCGGGCTCGTAGATCGGGCCGGGGCTGGCGAAGATGCGCGACATGGTGCGGCCCCGCACCAGCGCCGAAAAGCCGCCAAACGCATCGCCACCGGCTGCGCGCGAGGCCTTTTGTCGCTCCAGCAGCTCGTGTTTGCGCGTGACCGGCAGGTCAGCCAGCGCAGCGCGGCTGTTGACGCGGCTGGCGTCCACGCCTTGCAAGATGCTGGCGAACGCGCTGCTGTGTTCCTGTGCGTGAGCGATCTGCCGTGGCAGCGCCGCCATCTGAGACGCTTCGCGTTCAGCGGGTGATCGGGTTTCCAGGTCGTCGAAAAAATCGGTCATGGCAGAACTCACAAATGGTGGAGCGAGGTGTCTTCAATCCAAGGGCGCCGTGGAACCGGCTCTGCCGGGCCACTAGCGCCGCCCCCTTGAGGGGGTGACGCGCGAAAGCGCGGCGCGGGGGTGGGTCCAGTCAGGCGAGCCAGACGCTTCCGGCGCTTGTAACTCTTCACGTCTTTGAACGACTTGCGCTCGCCGCCACCCATGCCGAGGTAGAACTCTTTCACGTCTTCGTTGTTGCGCAGGTCGGCCGCTGCGCCATCCATCACCACGCGGCCGCTTTCCATGATGTAGCCGTAGTCGGCGTACTTCAGCGCCATGTTGGTGTTCTGCTCGGCCAGCAGGAAGGTCACTTTTTCTTTGGTGTTGAGGTCGCGAACGATGTTGAACACCTCTTCCACCAGTTGCGGCGCCAGGCCCATCGAAGGCTCGTCGAGCAGCACGATGCTGGGGTTGGTCATGAGCGCGCGGCCAATCGCGCACATCTGCTGCTCGCCGCCCGAGGTGTAGGCGGCCTGCGAGGTGCGGCGGGTTTTCAGGCGCGGGAAGTAGTTGTAAACCTTCTCCAGATTGCGCGCGATTTCGGCCTTGTCGGTGCGCGTGTAGGAACCGGTCATCAGGTTTTCTTCGATGGTCAGGTGGGCAAAACAATGCCGGCCTTCCATCACCTGCACCACGCCGCGGTTCACCAGGTCGGCCGGCGTCAGGTTTTCAATGCGATCACCGCGCAGCTCGATGCTGCCCTTGGTGACCTCGCCGCGTTCGCCCTTGAGCAGGTTGGAGATGGCACGCAGCGTGGTCGTCTTGCCCGCGCCGTTGCCACCCAGGATGGCCGCGATCTGGCCGTCGGCCACGGTCAGCGACACGCCCTTGAGCACAAGGATGACGTGGTTGTAGATGACCTCAATGCCATTGACGTTGAGGACGGGAGTCGGCGTTGCTGTGGGCGTGCTCATTGAAATTTCCTTGCTGACCATTCACAAGACGCAGCAAGCTGGTCTTGTGAATGGCGGCTGGCGTAAACCAACCACCCCCGCCGCGCTTCGCGCGACCCCCTCAAGGGGGCGCCATCTCCGACCGGCAGAGCCGGATCTTCGATGGCCCTTGAAGGGGACCCGCTGTGCGAGGCGGACTCTTTCGATCAAGACTGGCAGTCGGCGGCCGTGCGACGTGTCAGCTTCTTCTCGGCGGCGTACTTGTCTGCCGCTGCCTTGACCATGGGGTTCAGGATCTGCTCATCGGCTTGCAGCCAGTCAGACGACCAGACGAACTTGGTGCCGTCCCAGGTGTGCACACGGGCCCAGGCGGCACCCATGTGGTCCTTGCAGCTGGTGGAAATCGGGCGCATCACGCCTTTGAAGCCCAGTGCATCGAGCTTGGCCTGGGTGAGGTTCAGGTTTTCATAGCCCCAGCGAGCCTGCTCGCCGGTCATGACCTTGCCCTTGCCAAAGCGATCCTGTGCAGCGCGAACACCTTCGACCGCGAACATCGCTGCGGTCAGGCCGCGCATGTACAGCACCTGGCCCACTTCTTCTTTTGGTCCAGTGCCCTGGCCCTTGGCGTGCAGTTTCGACAGAATTTCCTTGACCACGTCGGAATTCGGCTCGGCACCGTGCTGCATCATGATGGCGTTGTAGCCCTTGGCACCCATGCCCACGTCTTTCACGTCGGGCTCGGCACCGGCCCACCACACGCCGTAGATGTTCTCACGCGGGTAGCCAGTGGCCTGCGCTTCTTTCAGCAGGGTCGAGTTCATCACGCCCCAGCCCCAGTTGATGACGTAGTCGGGGCGGTCGCGGCGGATCTGCAGCCAGGTGGCTTTCTGCTCCACACCGGGGTGCGTCACGGGCAGCAAGCTGAGCGAGAAGCCGTGCATGGCGGCGCGCTCTTGAAGCACGGGGATAGGCTCTTTGCCGAACGGGCTGTCGTGGTAGACCAGCGCGATTTTCTTGCCCTTGAGCTTGTCCAGGCCACCGTTCTTGTTGCCCAGGTGCTGGATGATGGTGTCGGCTGCCACCCAGTAGGTGCCGGCCAGGGGGAAGTTCCACTTGAACACGCCACCGTCGGCGGATTCGCTGCGGCCGTAGCCGCCGGTGAGCAGCGGAATCTTGTCGATTGGTGCCTTCTCCGTCAGCGCGAAGGTGATGCCGGTGGACAGCGGCTGGAACACGGTGGCGCCGCCATTCTTGCCCTTCAGGCGCTCATAGCACTCGACACCGCGGTCTGTGGCGTAGCCGGTTTCGCATTCTTCCAGCAAGGTCATCACGCCGTTGATGCCGCCCCGGGCATTGACCAGCTTCATGTAGTCGGCCATGCCATTGGCAAAAGGCACGCCGTTGGGCGCGTAGGCGCCGGTGCGGTAGACCAGAGAGGGGAAGAACTGTTCCTTGGCTTGCGCGAAAGCAGCGGTGGACACCAGTGCTGACGACAAGCCCGCGGTGGCGACCACGACGGAAAGAGCCAGAGTTACGCATCTTCATTTCATTTGTCTCCTAAAAAAAACCAACACACAAAAACCAGGGCCTGTCAGTTCAACGCTTCTGACGATCGTGCGCATCGGGAATGTCCCCATCGGGAGTCACCCTATGCGCGACGAATGTCAGCCACGTCGACCTCAATGCGGGAACGGCCACAACCGCAATTTCTGCTTGCCAATGCTCCACAGCTTGGCCAGACCGTGGGGCTCCACGATCAGGAACCAGACGATGAGTGCACCAAAAATCATGAACTCGGTGTGAGACACGGCGGCCGTGGAAATTTCCATGCCGACCACGCTGCCCAGATAAGGCAGGAACTGGTTCAGGAAAATGGGCAGCACCACGATGAAGGCGGCGCCGAAGAAGCTGCCCATGATGGAACCCATGCCGCCGATGATCACCATGAACAGCAGCTGGAACGAGCGGTCGATCGAGAAGGCCGCGGGCTCCCAGGAACCCAGGTGCACAAAGCCCCACAGACCACCGGCCACGCCGATGATGAAAGAGCTCACCGCAAACGCGCTGAGCTTGGCGTACATGGGGCGGATACCGATCACAGCTGCCGCCACGTCCATGTCGCGAATCGCCATCCATTCGCGTCCGATCGCCGAGCGCACCAGATTCTTGGCCAGCAGTGCAAACACCACCACAAAGCCCAGACAGAACAGGTATTTCTCGACCGGTGTGTTGATGGTCCATCCCATGACTTGCAGGTTGGACACCGCCACCGAACCCGAAGCGTTGTTGTTGGTGAACCAGCCGATGCGCAGAAACGCCCAGTCGCAGAAGAACTGCGCGGCCAGCGTGGCCACCGCCAGGTACAGGCCTTTGACGCGCAGGCTGGGGACGCCAAACACGATGCCCACGACGGTGGCAAAGAAACCGCCTGAGAGCAAGGCCACGATCAGCGGCATGCCGTCGATGCGGATGTAGGTGTTGTAGGCCATGTAGGCGCCAACGGCCATGAAGGCGCCCGATCCCAGCGAAATCTGCCCGCAGTAGCCCACCAGAATGTTCACACCGATGGCAGCCAGCGCCAGGATCAGAAACGGTATCAGGATGGCGCGGTACATGTACTCGTCCACCAGGAACGGCACGCCGATGAAAGCAAAAGCGATCAGTGCGAGGATCAGCCAGCGGTCTTGCGCAATCGCAAAGATCTGCTGGTCAGCTCGGTAGCTGGTCTTGAATTGGCCGTTTTCTCGGTAGAACATCGTTCGCTTTCTTCAAATAGTCGTCTGGTCAGGCATGAGCCATTGCAGAGAGAGGTGTCTTTCGCAGGGCTCCCGTGGAACTGGCTTTGCCATGCCACAGGGAGCGTCCCTCTCCCGAAGGAGAGGGGGAAGACGCGAAGCGGCGCAGGGGGTGCTTCATGTCAGACGCGGTCGATGATCTTCTCGCCGAACAAGCCTTGCGGGCGGAACAGCAGGAACACCAGGGCCAGCATGTAGGCGAACCAGATTTCGATGCCACCACCCACATACGGGCCCAGGTAAACCTCGGACAGCTTTTCGCCCACGCCGATGATCAGGCCGCCGATGATGGCGCCGGGCACCGAGGTCAGGCCACCCAAAATGATCACGGGCAGGGCGCGCAGTGCCACGGTGGTGAGCGAGAACTGCACCCCCAGCTTGGAGCCCCAGATGATGCCGGCCACCAGCGCGGTGAGACCGGCCACAAACCAGACGATGACCCAGATGCGGTTGAGCGGAATGCCGATGGATTGCGCGGCCTGGTGATCGTCGGCCACCGCGCGCAGGGCGCGGCCCGTGCCGGTCTTCTGGAAGAACAGCGAGAGCACCGCCACCAGCAGTGCAGCCACGCAGGCCGCGTACACGTCTTCCAGGTTGACCAGAATGCCGCCCGGGAAGACGCTGTCAAACAGGAACACCGGGTCTTTGGGCATGCCGACGTCGATCTGGTAGATGGCGCTGCCAAAGATGGTCTGACCCAGGCCGTCAAGGAAGTAGGTGATGCCCAGGGTGGCCATCAGCAGGGTGACGCCTTCCTGGTTCACCAGATGGCGCAGCACCAGTCGCTCGATCAGCCAGGCGAGAATGAACATCAGCACCGCCGACAGCGCGAAGGCAATCACGTTGCCCAGGAGCTTGTTCTCGATCCCCAGCCAGCCCGGGATCCATTCGGAGAAACGGGCCATGGCCAGCGCGGCAAACAACACCATCGCGCCCTGGGCGAAATTGAACACGCCCGAGGCTTTGTAGATCAGCACAAAGCCCAGCGCGACCAGCGAATACAGCATGCCGGCCATCAGGCCGCCAATCAGGGTTTCGAGAAAGAATGCCATGTTGTTGTGCTCCTGGCCTCAGTGGCTGGTACCGAGGTACGCGCTGATGACTTCTTCGTTGTTGCGCACCTCTTCAGGTGTGCCGTCGCCGATTTTTTTGCCGTAGTCCAGCACGACGACGCGGTCGGAGATGTCCATCACCACGCCCATGTCGTGCTCGATCAGCACGATGGTGGTGCCGAACTCGTCGTTCACGTCCAGGATGAAGCGGCTCATGTCCTGCTTCTCTTCCAGGTTCATGCCGGCCATGGGCTCGTCGAGCAGCAGCACCTGTGGCTCCATCGCCAGCGCGCGGCCGAGGTCTACCCGCTTTTGCAGGCCGTAGGGCAGGGTGCCGACAGCGGTCTTGCGGAAGGCCTGGATTTCGAGAAAGTCGATGATGTGTTCGACGAACTCCCGGTGCTGCTCTTCTTCTTTCTGCGCCGGTCCGATGCGCAGCGCTTGCAGGAAGATGTTGCTTTTGATGTGCAGGTTGCGCCCGGTCATGATGTTGTCGATCACGCTCATGCCCTTGAACAACGCCAGGTTCTGGAACGTGCGACCGATGCCCATCTCGGCCACCTGGCGCGAGTTCATGTGGCTGAAGGTCTTGCCCTTGAAAGTGATGCTGCCTTCTTGCGGCGTGTAAACGCCGTTGATGCAGTTGAGCATGGAGCTTTTGCCGGCGCCATTGGGGCCGATGATGGCGCGTACCTCGTGTTCCTTCACGTTGAAGGAAATGTCGGTCAGCGCGTTGACGCCACCGAAGCGCAGGCTGATGTTGTTGACGTCGAGAATGACCTCGCCAATTTTCTTTGTCATGCTGCTGCCTTCACGGGGGCAAAAGTCCTGGCATCGGCCACCTTGAGCGTGGCGCTCACGCTGCCGGTTCGGCCGTCTTCGAACTTCACCTGGGTTTCGATGTACTGCTCGGTCTGGGTGCCGTAGAGCGCGTCGATCAGGGGCTGGTACTTCTCGCCGATGAAGCCGCGGCGAACCTTGTTGGTGCGGGTGAGCTCGCCGTCGTCGGCATCAAGCTCCTTGTGCAGCACCAGAAAGCGGCTGATCTGGCTGCCGGCCAGCAGCTCGTCGCGGCTGAGGTCGGCGTTGACCTTTTCCATGCAGTCGCGAATGAGTTCGTACACCTCGGGCTTTTGCGCCAGATCGGTGTAGCCGGCGTAGGGCAGGTTGCGGCGCTCGGCCCAGTTGCCCACGGCGTCGATGTCGATGTTGACCATCACGCACACCTTCTCGCGCTGGTCACCGTAGGCCACGGCTTCCTTGATGTACGAGAAGAACTTGAGCTTGTTTTCCACATACTTGGGCGCAAACATGGCCTTGTCGAACGCGCCGCCCTTGATGCGGCCCACGTCTTTCACGCGATCGATGATCTTGAGGTGGCCGCTGGCGTCGATGAAGCCGGCATCGCTGGTGTGGTACCAGCCATCGGCGGAAAGCACCTCGGCCGTGGCTTCGGGGTTTTTGTAGTACTCCTTGAGCAGGCCCGGCGACTTCACCAGGATCTCGCCGGTCTCGGAGAGCTTGATCTCCACGCCCTCGCAGGGCACGCCCACCGTGTCGGCGCGGGCCTCGTGGTCGGGCTGCAGGCAGACAAACACCGCGGTCTCGGTAGACCCGTAGAGCTGCTTCAGGTTGATGCCGATGGAGCGGTAGAAGCTGAACAGGTCGGGACCAATGGCTTCACCGGCCGTGTAGGCCACTCGCACCCGGGAAAGGCCCAGGCTGTTGCGAAGCGGACCGTAGACCAGGGCATTGCCCAGCGCGTACTTGAGCGAGTCCATCAAGCCCAGCGACTTGCCGTCCATCTTGTCGGGGCCGACGCGCTTGGCCAGGTCCATGAAGGCATGGAACATCTTGCGCTTGGGCGCGCTGGCGTCTTCCATCCGGATCATCACCGAGGTGAGCAGGCCTTCGAACACCCGGGGCGGCGCGAAGTAGTAGGTGGGGCCGACTTCCTTCAGGTCGATGGTCACGGTGCTGCTCGACTCGGGGCAGTTCACCACGTAGCCGGCCACCAGCCACTGCGCGTAGGAAAAGATGTTCTGGCCGATCCAGGCCGGCGGCAGGTAGGCCAGCACCTCGTCGTCTGCGGTCAGCTTGTCGAACCGCGCGCCGACGTCGGCGCGGTCGATCAGCGTGCGGTGCGTGTGCACCACGCCCTTGGGCTTGCCGGTGGTGCCGCTGGTGAAGAACATGGCGGCCACGTCGTCGGGCTTGCCCATCTCGACCTGCTCGCCAAACGCCTCCGGGTGCACCTTGGCGAAGGCCTGGCCGGCGCCGATCAACTCTTCCAGCGCGCCCAGGCCCGGCTCGTCGTACTTGCGCAGGCCGCGCGGATCGTCGAAATAGATGTGGGAAATCTGCGGACACTCCGCCGCGGATCTCCAGCATCTTGTCGACCTGTTCCTGGTCTTCCACCACCACGAAGCGCACATCGGCGTTGTTGATCGGGAACACGCATTCGGCGCCCACCGCGTCCTGGTACAGCGGCACAGGGATCGCGCCCAGCGACTGCGCGGCCAGCATGGTGGCGTAAAGGCGGGGGCGGTTGGAGCCGATCACCACCATGTGTTCGCCGCGTTTCAGACCGGCCTGGTGCAGGCCGCAGGCAAGAGCCTCAACCAGCTTGGCCATGTCCGCCCAGCTGGTGGTTTGCCAGATGCCGTATTCCTTTTCACGCATGGCCGGGCCCGTGGGGCGGCGCTTGGCGTGGTCCCGCAGAAGGCGGGGGAAGGTGGTTTCCATACTTGTCTCCAAAGGCTGTGTCGCTGCGGTGCGCTCCCTGAGCGCTGACCTGCTTGGCATTCTGGTCACGATCTTAGGCTGATGTTTGACGTTATGTTGTCAGTTGGACGACAATTGAAGGGTCTGCCTCACTAGGACTTTCCCTAGCATGCACCCCGCCTTCCCACCTACCCTGACGTCCCCTTTGCGGGACCGCGCCCGCGCGCTCGCACCCGAGGAGCTGGCGCGCATTCCCTGGCTTCAGTCGCTCGACGAGCCGGAGCGCGAGCGGGCGCAAGACGCGCTCATCGTCACCACCGCGCAGCCGGGCGACTACATCTGCCGCATAGCGCGACCGGTGACCTACTGGTTTGGTCTGGTGGATGGCTTGCTCAAGATGAACAACGACGACAGCCAAGGCCCGGTGATCACCTTCACCGGCCTGGCGCCGGGCGGCTGGTTCGGCGAGGGCACCGCGCTGAAACACGAGCCCTACCGCTACAACGTGCAGGCGCTGCGCAAAAGCCATGTGGCGGGCATTCCGATCGCCACCTTCGACTGGCTCATCGACCACTCGCTGGGCTTCAACCGCTTCGTGATGAGCCAGCTGAATGAGCGCTTGGGCCAGTTCATCGCAGCGCGCGAAATCGACCGCTTGGGCAGCCCCGACTTGCGCGTGGCGCGCAACCTGGCGGCCATGTTCCATCCGCTGCTCTACCCCAATGTGGGCGGCATTCTGCGCATCACGCAGCAGGAGCTGGCCTACATGGTGGGTCTGTCGCGCCAGCGGGTCAACGAGGCGCTCACCACGCTGGCCGCGCTCGGCTGGATACGGGTGGAGTACGGCGGTGTTCGCCTGCTCGACCTGCAGGCGCTGCGCCATGGACAGCTGTGAACGGCGGCGTGGGATGATCCTGGCATGACCACACCCAAGCAGCCCGAGCGCACCCTGACGCTCAAGCCCGGCGCCGCCAAAAAAACCGCCAGCGGCCCTTTTTCTGAGCGCCGTCCGCCGGTGCGTCCACCCGGCCCGGCGCGCGCCAAAACGGTGTCGGCCTCAGCGCCCAAACCGCCGCGGGAGCGGCCTGACGCATCGGGCGCGGAACGCCCCTGGGCGGGGTCCGATCGCCCGCGCGCCAACCCGTCCGACGGCCGCCGGCCGCGCGATCCCGATGACCGACGCTCCCCCGCCATCGCCGCCGGTCCGCGCCGCCCGCCGCCCGCACCACCCGCGCCGCACCGGGCCGATCCGCGCCGCCCGGATCTGGCGCGGGTGGGCAATGTGAAAGGGGAGGTGCGGCTGAACAAGCGCATGGCCGAGCTGGGACTTTGTTCGCGGCGCGAGGCAGATGCCTGGATTGCGCGCGGCTGGGTGCTGGTCAACGGCGAGACCGCCGAGATGGGCCAGCCGGTGCTGCCCGACGCCACCATCGAGGTGTTGCCCCAGGCACGCCACCAGCAGGCCGGGCAGGTCACCATCCTGCTGCACAAACCCATGGGCTATGTGAGCGGCCAGCCCGAAGACGGCCACGAAGCCGCCGCCACCCTGATCGGCGCGCCCAGCCAGTGGCGCGGCGACGCCCGCCACCCCGCAGACGGCCGCCGTTTTGCGCCCGAGCACACGCGTGGCCTGGCGCCCTGCGGGCGGCTCGACATCGATTCCGTCGGCTTGCTCGTGCTTTCGCAAGACGGCCGCATCGCTCGCCAGTTGATCGGCGAGAACAGCGGCATCGAAAAAGAATACCTGGTGCGCGTGCAGTGGGCGCCCAATGGACCGCAGGGCGCGGGGGTGGTGGCGCAAAACGTACAGGCCGTTTTCCCACCCGAACAACTGGCCAGGCTGCGCCACGGCCTCAGCCTGGACGACCAGCCGCTCAAGCCCGCGCAAGTGGAGTGGATGAACCCCGAACAGCTGCGCTTCGTGCTGGTCGAAGGCAAGAAGCGCCAGATCCGCCGCATGTGCGAGCAGGTCGGCCTGCACGTGGTGGGCTTGAAGCGCATTCGCATCGGCAACGTGGTGCTGGGCAACCTGCCGGTGGGGCAGTGGCGGTATCTGGCGGCGGGAGAATCCTTTGCCAGCGACGCTTCGGCAGCCTGATCAGCTCGATACAAGACGCTGCCAGCGAATAGCCCGACGGGGCGTTCAGCCTATTGATCCGGCCCGGTGAAATATGAACTTAGAAACCGTTCACTCTGAGTCTGTCGAAGGGCTCCGACAGACTCAGCCCGAATGGGATTGAAGACTTCACTGGGCCGGATCAATAACGACCAGTCTCCACTCAACTTTGAGCGACCGGCTCCGCAGCGGTCAATTAATCCCAGCAACCTGCGGTCAAGGGAAAACCATGCACGTGCTCGCGAAGAATGTTTTGCTCGTTTGTTCGGTGATGTTTGTCGCGGGGTGCGCGACGTCGGGCGATGGAGCCGCCTGGCAATGCAAGGCGAACGGCCTGCTCAACGCTCACTACACGGGTGGTGATCAGGCGATGATCCACCTCAAGGGCTACGGTTCGGGTGGCAGTTACAAGGTCACGAAGAACGCGCAAGGAACCGAAGTCACCGGCATCACGGCGGATGCCACGCCCTTCACCTGCGTGAAGTTGCCGTAGGTCCTGAGCGGGGCGGTGTCGGTCAAGGCCTTTCTGTTGACAAGCAGAAGCGGCCCTCGCTTTGGGCCAGGGCAGCCACAATGCGGCATGGCTTCCTTCAAACTCCCACGTCCCGAGCGCGCGCCGCTCCTGCGCCACCTCCGTCCCTCCGACCTGAAAGCCGCCGCCCAGCTGGCCGCGCAGGCAACGCAGGGTGTGATCGGCATCACCGAAGGGGTGCACCAGGCGGTGCGTCGCACGATGGGGTTGCCCGCGGGCGCAACACCTTCACACACCGGCGGGCTCACCGGCCAGATCTACCGCGGCATCCGCGGCGTGGCGGCGCTGGTGGGGCAGGGGTCGGAGGCGGTGCTGGGTGCTCTGTTGCCGTTGCTGGACAACCCCACCGCCTACCCAGAGGCCTCGCCGCAGCGCGAGGCCGTGATGGCGGCGCTCAACGGTGTGCTGGGGGATCGGCTGGTGGTCACGGGCAATCCACTCGCCCAGCCCATGACCCTGCGGCGCCAGGGCCAGGGCCTGTCGCTTGACGATCCCGACGCGCTCAAACACCAGCTGGGTGAAGCCGCCAGCCCGCATCTGCTGCTGCTCATCCACGGCCTGTGCATGAACGACACGCAGTGGATGCGCGACGGCCACGACCATGGCGCCTACCTGGCGCAGGCCGTGGGCGGCACACCGGTCTACCTGCGCTACAACAGCGGCCGGCATGTGTCGGACAACGGGCGCGAGCTGTCTTTGCAGCTGGAGCGGCTGGTGGCGGCCTGGCCGGTGCCGCTGCAGCGCATCACCCTGGTTGGCCACAGCATGGGCGGGCTGGTCGCGCGCTCGGCCGTGCAGGCGGGCCGCGAAGCGGGGCAGCACTGGCCCCAGGTGTTGCGCGAGCTGGTGTGCCTGGGCACGCCGCACCACGGCGCGCCGCTGGAGCGGGCCGGGCACGGGGTGGATGTGCTGCTCGATGCCACGCCGTTTTCGGCTCCGTTCGCCCAGCTCGGCAAGCTGCGCAGCGCCGGTATCCTGGACCTGCGCCACGGTCATGTGCAGGAAGCCGACTGGCGCTCGCCCGGCGGCCAGAGCTGGCGCGCCGGTTTTGAAGACCAGCGCGTGCCTTTGCCGCTGCCCGAGGGCGTGGCCTGCTTCACGGTGGCCGCCACGCTGGCCGCCCAGCGCGGCCTGCTGGCCGACCGCCTGACGGGCGACGGGCTGGTGCCGCTGAACAGCGCGCTGGGCCAGCACGACGAGGCCCGGCGGCGCCTGGTGTTTGCCAAGAGCAGCCAGCGCATCGTCTACCGCACCGGTCATCTGGACCTGCTGTCGAGCCGCGTCGTGGCCGAGCAACTGCGCGACTGGCTGCTGCCGACCCCTTCGGCCTGACCCGCGCCCGCATCGCAGGCGGCAAAACGCGCTGGCCTATCGGGCTGGTTTGAACTTCATTCGGGCAAACGACCGATTTTTCTGAAGTTTTTTCGTATAAGGCACTTTCAGCCGAATATTTCACTGTATGTCGGTGGATTTTTGCTTTTCCCTGTTCAAAACAAGGGTAATCGCTGAGTCGTTTTGCGCGGTTCGTCCGCGACCGGGGTGGGACCATGAATGGCTGGGTGGTTTGGCGATGGTGTTGAGACCGTCGGCGCCACAGACACGCTGATGACCGAGATGTCAGCACCCACTTTCAAGGAGACTCCGATGTCGGAAAAAATCGCAC
This sequence comes from uncultured beta proteobacterium, assembly GCA_963831255.1. Lineage (GTDB taxonomy): Bacteria > Pseudomonadota > Gammaproteobacteria > Burkholderiales > Burkholderiaceae_C > Hydrogenophaga. The sequence continues at coordinate 38,217 of CAWHPI010000006.1, forward strand.
CCTTGGCGCCCCGCGCGCCGGCCTGGCTGGCGGCCGGCCTGCTGTTGGCACTGGCCTCGCCCGCCTGGGCTCAGGGCATTGACCAAGCCATCGACAGTTTTTTTGCCACCACCTTTGGGTGGTTCGTCAGTCTGATTTTTTATTCCGTGCCGGTCGGTGAGGCGCAGTTCCCGCTCATCGTGGGCTGGCTGCTGATCGCGGCGATCGTCTTCACGGTGTATTTCGGCTTTCCGCAGCTGTCGCGCTTCAAGCTCGCGGTCGATCTCGTGCGCGGCCGTTACACCGACCCCAACAGCCGTCATCCCGGCGAAGTGAGCCACTTTCAGGCGTTGACCACGGCGCTTTCGGGCACCGTGGGGCTGGGCAACATCGCTGGCGTGGGTGCGGCGCTGGCCATTGGCGGCCCGGGTGCCACTTTCTGGATGATCGTGGTCGGGCTGGTGGGCATGGCCTCCAAGTTCACCGAGTGCACGCTGGGCGTGAAGTACCGGGTCATCCTGCCCTCGGGCGCGGTCTCGGGCGGTCCGATGTACTACCTGCGCGACGGCCTTGCCGAGCAGGGTTGGCCGGTGCTGGGCAAGGTGCTGGCGGTGGGTTTTGCCGTGATGGTGATTCTGGGCGCCCTCGGCGGCGGCAACATGTTCCAGGGCAACCAGGCCAACGCGATGATCGTGCAGACTTTCGGTCTGCCCGATGGTTTCGGCTGGGTGGTGGGCATCATCCTGGCGGCGTTTGTGTATGGCGTGATCGTGGGCGGCATGCCGTCGATTGCCACGGTGACCTCGCGCCTCGTGCCCTGGATGGCCTTTCTCTACATCGGCCTGTCGGTGATCGTGATCGTGTCCAACTTCAGCCAGATCCCGGCCGCGTTTGCCGCCATCTTCAACGGCGCCTTCAGCGCCGAAGGGGTGGCCGGTGGTTTCATCGGCGCCCTGATCCAGGGCCTGAAACGGGCCACCTTTTCCAACGAGGCGGGCGTGGGTTCGGCGGCGATCGCGCACAGCGCGGTCAAGACCGACGAGCCGGTGACCGAAGGCCTGGTTTCCTTGCTGGAGCCCTTCATCGACACGGTGGTGATCTGCACCATGACGGCGCTGGTGATCACCATCGCGGGCCTGAACACCGGCCCCTTCCCCGCCCCGAACGGGTTGACCGGCGTGAACCTCACCGCAGCCTCGTTCCAGGCCACGGCCGACTGGTTCCGCTACCCGCTGGCGCTGGCGGTGGTGATGTTTGCCATCTCCACCATGATCAGCTGGGCCTACTACGGACTCAAGGGCTGGACCTACCTGTTTGGTGAGGGCAACACCCAGGAATACGTCTACAAGATCATGTTCTGCCTGTTCATCGTGGTCGGCGCCTCGGTCAGCTTTGGCGCAGTGATCGACTTTTCGGACGCGGCCATCTTCGCCATGTCGATCTTCAACATCATCGGCTTGTACTTCCTCATGCCCATCGTCAAGCGTGAGTACCACAAGTTCATGGCCAAGGTGGATTCGGGCGAGTTCAAACGCTACAGCTAAAAGAAGTCCAAATCTTCCACAGACGGGTGCGCTGCCTCACGAAGGTGGCGCGCCCTTTCGCTGGGCTTGAAAAGGACGGCTTTGCCCATAATTCCAAGGCTTCCCCTTTTTTCGTTTTCCAGCCAGAACCCATGAGCAAACAAACCCTGTCCTTCCAGGCCGAGGTGGCGCAGCTGCTGCACCTCGTCACCCATTCGCTGTATTCCAACCCCGAGATCTTCCTGCGCGAGCTGGTCTCCAACGCCTCGGACGCCTGCGACAAGCTGCGCTTCGAGGGGCTGAACAACGCCGCGCTGTTCGAAGACGCGCCGAACCTGGAAGTGCGCGTGGGCTTCGACAAGGAAGCCAAGACCATCACCATCACCGACAACGGCATCGGCATGAGCCAGGCCGAAGCGGTGGAGCACCTGGGCACGATCGCCAAGAGCGGCACCAAGGATTTCATGGGCCGCCTGAGCTGGCGACCAGAAGAAGGACGCCCAGCTCATCGGCCAGTTCGGCGTGGGCTTTTACTCCGGCTTCATCGTCGCCGACAAGATCACGGTGGAAAGCCGCCGCGCCGGCACTGCCGGCCGGCGAGGGCGTGCGCTGGGTCAGCGGCGGCACGGGCGAGTTCGAGGTCGAGACCATCGAGCGCGCCGCGCGCGGCACCAGCGTGACCCTGCACCTGCGCGACGACGCGGGTGAGTACCTGAGCCACTGGAAGCTCAAGTCGCTGATCACCAAGTACTCCGACCACATCAGCCTGCCCATCCTGATGCAGAAGGAAGAATGGGACGCCGAAAAAAGCGAGCACGTGAAGCAGGACGAGTGGGAAGCCGTGAACTCGGCCAACGCCCTGTGGTCGCGCGCCAAGAAAGACATCAGCGACGAGCAGTACGCCGAGTTCTACAAGAACCTCAGCTACGACCAGCAGGCGCCGCTGGCCTGGAGCCACAACCGGGTGGAGGGCAGCACCGAGTACACGCAGCTGCTGTTCATCCCGGCCAAGGCGCCGATGGACCTCTGGAACCGCGACCACAAGTCGGGCATCAAGCTCTACGTCAAGCGCGTCTTCATCATGGACGAGGCCGAAAGCCTGATGCCGTCGTACCTGCGCTGGGTCAAGGGCGTGGTCGACTCGGCCGACCTGCCGCTCAACGTCAGCCGCGAGCTGCTGCAGGAAAGCCGCGACGTGAAGGCCATCCGCGAGGGCAACACCCGCCGCGTGCTGACCATGCTGGAAGATCTGGCGAAGAAGGACCAGGCGCCAGCCGCCGCAGAAGGCACCGACGGCGTGACCGACGTGGTGAGTGAGGAAGACAAAGCCGCCGCCGCGCAGGACGCGGGCAAGTACTCTGCCTTCTACGCCGAATTCGGCTCGGTGCTCAAGGAAGGCCTGGGCGAAGACTTCGCCAACCGCGAGAAGCTGGCCAGACTGCTGCGCTACGCCAGCACCACCACCGACACGGTGAGCGTGGGCTTTGCCGACTACAAGGCCCGCATGAAAGAAGGCCAGGAAGCGATCTACTACATCACCGCCGACAGCCTGGGCGCGGCCCGCAACAGCCCGCAGCTGGAGGTCTTCTCGCAAGAAGGGCATCGAGGTGCTGCTGATGGCCGACCGGGTCGACGAGTGGGCCATGTCGCACATGCACGAGTTCGACGGCACGCCGCTGCAAAGCGTGGCCAAGGGCGCGGTGGATCTGGGCTCGCTGCAGGACGAAGAAGAGAAGAAGGCCGCCGAGGCCGCTGCCGAGACCTTCAAACCGGTGCTGGAGAAGCTCAAGGCCAGCCTCAAGGACAAGGCGCAAGACGTGCGCGTGACCACCCGCCTGGTCGACTCACCGGCCTGCCTGGTGGTGCAAGACCACGGCATGAGCACGCAGCTGGCGCGCATGCTCAAGCAGGCCGGACAGCCCGTGCCCGACAGCAAGCCGATACTGGAAGTGAATGCCGAGCACGCCCTGGTGAAGAAGCTGGAGGCCAGCGATCACTTTGACGACCTGGCCCACATCCTGTTTGACCAGGCGCTCCTGGCCGAAGGCGGCTTGCCCGAAGACCCGGCGGCCTATGTGAAGCGGGTCAACGCGCTGCTGGCCTGAACTTTTCAGTAGCCCAAAGGAATTAAAAGCCTGGTGCCGGCAGCGGCGCCAGGCTTTTTTTCGCCCCTGCCTGGCAGTGTCCCAACCGCCTCGGGCGGACAGCGTGACTACACTCGCGGCTTCGATGGCCTCGGAGCAAGAGCGGGACCATCCACAGCGCAGAGGCCGCGAACCGCGATGGGCGGTCAGGCGCTGTCCGCCTCGAAGCAGCATCGGCATCGCCCGCCCGCAACGTTCAGAGTCCCACACCGTGCAATTGCAGCGTCCCTTCGATCCCGTCGTCACCTTCCGCAACAGCCAGGGTGAGGCCGCCCGGGGCACCCTCGACCAGCCTGCAGCGGCGCTCGCTGGTGATGGAGATCTACAACCCGTACTCCATCGTGCAGGTGAGCGAGGTGCTCAACGAGCTCAATATCCGCTCCGGCGATCGAAGCATCTACAAGGGCAAGGCGGTGGTGGTGAGCCTGCTCAACACCGGGTTGATGGCGGTGGTGTCGGTCACCCTGATCGACGAGTGGAACGACCTGGGCGGGATCGGTCACGATGCCAAGACCGTTTCGGAAGCGGTGGGCCATTTCGTGGCGGCCTGGGAATCGCGCGCGCAGGTGCGCCAGGACTATCAGGTGGTGGTCAACGACATGCGGGCCTATTTCTCCGAAGTCACACGCTGGCTGGATCAGGCCGATGTCACCGCCGGTTTGCCGCGCACGGTCGGCGGCAAGGTGCGCGACGACGTGTTTTTTGAAATCGCCCGTCCCCTGCTGGCCAAGGGCAAAGAATACTTGCTGCGCTTCGAAGACGTGGCCGCTCAGGTGCCAGCCGAGCTGGAGCCGGTGCACCGGGCGTTTGCCCAGGCCGCGATTCACCCGCTGGTGCTGCGCGCGCCGTTTGTGTACCGCACCTTTGCCAAACCCTGGGCTATGCGGGTGACTACATGATGGTCAACCAGATCCTGAGCGACCCGCGCGAAGGGCCAAGCACCTACTTTGAGATGGTGAACTTCATGTTTCTGCAGGCCGGTGTGGCGCAGGCGCACCGCAACCGGGTCGACATCCTGGAGCAGCGGCTGCTGGAGCAGGCGGCCAAGACCCGCGACCAGGGCCGCCGGATGCGCATTCTCAACGTCGGCTGTGGGCCGGCTGGCGAGCTGCAGCGCATCGCGGCGAGCAATGCCGAACTGGACCATCTGGACATCGTGCTGATGGACTTCAGCGACGAGACCCTGCTCTACGCCTCGCAAAGCATCGGCGCGGCAGCCGATGCCGCTGGCCGCGAACGGCTGGCGCTGTCGTTGCGGCACGAGTCGGTGCACCAGCTGCTCAAGCGCTCTGCGCGCGCCCAGGGCATCGACCTGGCAGGAGCAGTTCGATTTCATCTACTGCGCCGGGCTGTTCGACTACCTGGCCGACAAGGCCTGTGCGCGCCTGATCGGCTATTTCGAGCACCACCTGCGGCCCGGCGGCACGCATGCTGGTGACCAACGTGCACTCGGACAACCCGGAGCGCTTCTGGATGGAGCACTTCCTGGAGTGGTACCTGATCTACCGCGACGAAGCCGACATGACCGCGCTGTTTCCCGCCGGTTTGCCGGGTGTGCACACCTACACCGATGCCACCGGTGTCAACCTGTTTGCCGAAGTCGTCCAAGCCGCCTGAGATGGCCCCTGTGCGCCTCGACGCCACCGGCCGATCAGCCTGCCCACCTCCTACCAGGAGTGCGGTTCACCAGCATCTGCTGTTTTTCAGTCGGGTCACCTGCGTGGTGGCGATGGTGCTGATCTGGCTGCGGCATCGGGCTGGATCTGGCGTTCTATCCCCAGTACGTGACCGAGTTCGCGGTGGCGCGCCTGCTGGTGGTGTCGCTGATCGGTCTGACGCTGTGGAGCTACGGCACCGAGTTCGGCGCGCGCAACATGTGCGCCAGCTCACGTATTTCTGGATCGCCCTGCCGCAGCTCATGATCTGCCTGGATGGTGTTCCATACCGACGGTGAAGCGTCGATCTACTTCGTCGGCCTCACGTTTCGGCTATCTCGGCATCGGCATGTTTCTGCCACTTGTCGGTGCGCGAGGCGATTGGTTTCAGTGTGCTTCACCCTGGTGGCTGTACGGGCTGGCCTGCGAGCTGCGTCCTGGCGGCGTGCAGCATGGCCGCTGCGTTCGGCTGGGCAGTTGCTGTTCATCGTCTTCTACGGCGTCATCGCGGTGGCGATCTGCCATTTACAGCGCACGCTGGCGACAGCAGGCCTTTGAGCTGCAAGCCGAAGTGCAGCGCCAGAACAGACGAGCTGCTTGAAACCAACAAGGCGCTGGCCGAGGTCAAGGGCCAGCTGCATCCAGCGCGAAAAAATGGCCGCCATCGGCACCTTGTCGGCCGGTTTGCTGCACGAGCTCAACAACCCGGTGAACTACAGCCTGATGGCGATCAACATGGGGCTGACCCTGCCGTCGGCCAAGACCGACGAGATGCTGCAAGCGAGAGCCTGGCCGATGCCAAGGAGGGCATGGAGCGGATCCAGAACATCGTCTCCGACCTCAAGACCTTCGCCTACCAGAAGCCTGGGCAGGACAGCCATGCGGCCCTTTCTGCTGGAACACGCCGTGCGCTCGGCGCAGCGCCTGGCGGGCCACGAACTCAAGGGCGTGGCGGTGTCGATCGAGCGTGCCGCAAGACACCCATGTGGTGGGCGACGAGCCGGCGCATCATCGGTGTGCTGATCAACCTGCTGAGCAACGCGGCGCACGCGTTGCAGGCGGCCAAGCGCGAGCAGCCGCGCATCGACGTGCGCGTGGCAGTCGTGGGCGAGCGGTTGCGCTGTGCGGTGCGCGACAACGGCCAGGGCATCGCGCCCGACAACCTCGACCGCGTGTTCGAGCCCTTCTTCACCACCCGCGATGTGGGTGCCGGCCTGGGCCTGGGCCTGAGCGTGAGCTACGGCATCGTCCAGCGCCACGGCGGCACGCTCAGCGTGCAGAGCGAGTACGGTGCCTGGACCGAGTTCAGCTTCGATCTGGCGAGGCCCGCATGAGCGCCAGCAAACGCCCGCATCGCATGCCCACGGTGCCCACGCCGTTCTGGTGGTGGACGACGAGCCGCAGGCCTGCAAGTGGTTTGCGCGGCTGTACGGCGACGAGTTCGTGGTGCTCACCGCTGGCAGCGTGAACGAGGCGCTGGCGCTGCTGGCCGAGCGTGGGCACGAGGTGGCGGTGCTGCTGACCGACTACCGCATGCCCGGAGCGCGACGGCGTGGCGCTGCTGAGCCGAGGTGCAGCGCCGCCATGGCCGCACGTGTCGCGCCTGCTGGTGTCGGCCTATGCCGACAAGGACGTGGCCATGGCCGCGGTCAACCAGGGGCAGGTGGAGCAGATTCTGGAGAAACCACTGGACGAGAGCGCTGACCCGACAGACCTTGCGCGAGGCGCTGGCGCAGCTTGCCGCGAGCGCGCTGCGCGACCGCGCCCTGCTGGAGCGCCGCGCCGCCACGCCTGCGCGAGACCCTGGGTTTTCTGGCGCACGAGGTCACCACCCCGCTGGCCACGGTGCAGCGGCTACCTCTCGGCGATGCGAAGCAGCGCCAGGAAGACGACAGGCCGATGTCGGCAGCGCCGCCCGAGCGACGTGCTGCCATGCTCAACGCGGCGCAGCGCCGCACCGACTACGCGCAGTCGCTGGTGTCCACCTTTGTGCAGACCGCGCGCGACGCCTACCCGCGGCGAGCGCCCGGCGCAGTCTGCGCGCCAGCGATCTGGTGCAGGCGGTGCGCAGCGAGTACCCGTTCGACGCCGGCGAGGCGACCTGGCTGCGCTGCGATCTGGCCGATGATTTCGAGCTGCCCGGGCGGCGCGACCTGTTGTATCTGGTGCTGTGCACGCTGGTGAAGAACGCGCTGATCGCGCTGCGCACCGCGCCGCCGTCCGAGCCGCGCGTGACGCTGGCGCTGCGCCGCGTGGCGCCTGCTCCGGGCCTGGGCGAGCAACCCGCCATCGTGGTGAGCGACAACGGTCCCGGCATTGCGCCACGACGTCTTGCCAGAGCTGACGCGCGAGTCGGTGACGACCCGCGCCGAATCGGGCGGCAGCGGCATGGGGCTGGTGTTTTGCCAGCGCGTCATGAGCTCGCTGGGCGGCTCGGTCAGCGTGGCGTCCGAGCCCGGCGCAGGGTGCCACCGTCACGCCTGTCATTTCCCGTTCAGGAACACCAAGAACAGGTCGAGGACATCTGCATGAAACCCGACCAAGATTCTGTACGTCGACGACGAGGCCATGGCGCTGAAGTACTTCGAGCGCCTGGTCAGCCCGCTGGCCCCGGTGCTCACCGCCATCTCCGTGGAGGATGGCCGCCAGTGCTGCGCGAGCACGGCGCCGAGATCGCGGTGCTGGTCTGTGACCAGCGCATGCCGGGCGAACAGGGCAACGAGCTGCTGCGCCACACGCGCGAGTACCACCCCGACATCGTGCGCATGCTGACCACCGCGTACTCCGAGCTGGGCGATGCCATCGAGGCCATCAACACCGGTGAGATCTACCGCTACATCAACAAGCCCTGGGAGCTGGAGAGCCTGCGCGCCGATCTGAAGAACGCGCTGGAACTGGCCGACCTGCGCAGCGAGCGCGACGCGCTGATGCGCGACAAGCTGCTGGCGCAGCAAGGCCAGTTGCTGGCCAGCCGCCTGGGCGCGCTGCTGATGCTGGGCGCAGCGGTGCACCGAGCCACCGGGGATGCCGCGCTGCACCGGCTGGCGCAGACCGCGCTGGCCTGTGGCTGCCGCGAACCCGTGGTGCCCTGGCACCGCTGGGACCATGCCGACCTGCTGCAAGCCGAGGCCCGCCGTGGTACCGAGGTGGCCGCGCAACTGCGGCATTGGCTGGCCCACTTCTCGGCCAGCGGGGCAGGCGCCCATGGCACAGCTGGCCCAGGCGCTGGGTGCGTCGGCCGAGGGTGACGCGGTGTTGCTTGCCGACGCGCGCAACATTCACCGCGCTGCTGGACGGCGCAGCGGGCGAGCCGGTGTCGGCGCCCGCCTGCGCCTGGCTGGCGTGGCTGCTTTGGCAGGGTGGTGCCGCTGCGGTGAGCGCCGAGGGCGATGGCTGGCGCATCAGCCCGTCGGGGGCCAGCGAAGCGTTGTCCGCCGACTGGCTGGCCGCCGCCATGGAGCAACTCGGCGGCATCCCCGCCTGAGCCGACCGCGTGGATGGAGCTGTGCTCGGCTCGGCTCAGCCGAGCCGGAACACATGGCCCTCGCGCGGATCGCTGCGCCCTTGCAGCATCTCGCCGTAGGCCGCCACCAGCGCCTGCGCGCCGTCGTGGGTGCGCACCTGCAGCCAAGGTTGGGCGGGATCGCTCACGCGTGCGGTGAAGCGTTGCCAGTCCGCCAGCAGACGCTGGCCGAGCACGGCAGCGCCCCAGTCGGCGCGGCGCTTCTTGATTTGTGCCGGTGCAAAAAACAGCGTGGGCGCCGGGCCGGGCAGGCCCTTGCCGCCACCCAGATCGCTTACGTGGGTGGCGCCGATGGCGCAGCTGTAGCGCAGCCCGGTGAAGCGCGTGTGTATCTGCTGGCGCAGCGCGGCGCTGCCGGCGAAGTCGACGTAGACACAGGCCGTGTCGGCCGCCAAGGCGTCAAGCTCGTCGTAGCCCAGCACCTGGTGGTAACAGCCCAGGCTGTCGCAAAACGCCCGGTTGGCGGGTGAGGTGAGCCCGACCACCTGCAAACCCCTGCGCTGGGCGAGCTGGAAGGCGGTGCCGTAGGCGGTTTTGCTGGAGGCGCTGGAGAGCAGCAGGGTGTCGGCGCCAAAAAAATCGTTGTCGTCCAGGAAATCGTCGATCAGCCACGAGGTCATGTACAGCGGGCGCAGCAGGGCCTGCACCGCTTCGCTCTCGGGTGTGTAGAACGGGTCGCGTGGGCAGCGGGTGTACTGGTTGTAGACCGGGTGCAGGGCGGTGCGGTGGGGTGCGGCGTCCATCAGGCTGCCGGGCGAGACCTGGTCTGGCTGCAGCACCGCGTGGTCGGCCATGGGCCAGTAGCCGTAGAGCTTTTCGCCGGCCGCGATGTCGGGGTGGGTCGACTCGATGACGGTGGCAAAGCCCCAGACCGGAATCACGCCCCAGGCGGGGTCGTCGCTTGGGAAAAAGCGCCAGTAGTCCATGGCCTCGCCCATGGCGGCGTAGGTGATGTTGTTGGCGGTGAGCGAGAACAGGTCCACACGCAGCCGGATCTGGCCGGGCGCCAGCGGGGCTGGGTCTTGCTGCTGCCAGCGGGTGTCGGCGAGTGCGGTCTTGCGCACGAGCAGGGTCTGGGTGGTCATGGCGTGGTTCCTTCTGGCGTCTGGTGGGCGGCTCTTGGGCGTTCCTGAGCTGCGAGGAACCACTGTCGTGCAAACGCCCCGCCGGCTCAAGGCTGGCGGGGCGCGTGGGGGACAGCGCGCGGCGCTGCGGTGGGCTGGGCGGCGATCAGGCCAGCGTGAGCGCCATGTCGATGTTGCCGCGGGTGGCGTTCGAGTAGGGGCAGACCTTGTGGGCAGCGTCCACCAGCGACTGGGCCTGCGCGCGGTCCATGCCGGGCAGGTGCACGGTCATGCGCACGGCGATGCCGTAGCCGCCTGGTGATGGGGCCGAGGTCCACCTCGGCGTCCACCGCCACGTCGGCCGGCACGGTGAGTTTCATGGGGCCGGCAACCGCCTTCATGGCGCCGATGAAGCAGGCCGAGTAGCCGGCGGCAAACAGCTGTTCGGGGTTGGTGCCGTCGCCGGCCGTGCCGGGCGGCGTGTGCTTGATGTCGAGCTGGCCGTCGTCGGTGCGGGAGGCGCCGTCGCGGCCGCCGGTGGTGTGGGCGCGTGCGGTGTAGAGAACTTTGTCGAGCGATGCCATGGTGGGCCTTTCGGTTGGGGCTTCGGTGAAGCCGGTTGAAAAACGGGGGAGGATGAAAAATGGGCGCGCTACGGCGTGAGCCGGTCGCGCAGGGTCTGCAGCTGGCGGGTCAGCGCCACCGCGTCGGCCAGATCGCACTGGGTGGCCTGGAGCACGCAGCCAGGCACGTGGCTGGCCCGCGCCCGCAGCGCGCGGCCCTCGGCGGTGAGGCGGATCAGCACGCGCCGCTCGTCGGCCGCGTCCCGCAGGCGCGAGACCAGCCCTGCGGCTTCGAGCCGCTTGAGCAGCGGGGTCAGGGTGCCGGAGTCCAGCGACAGGCGCTCGCCCAGCTCGGACACCGCCACGCCGTCACGCTCCCACAGAACGAGCAGCGCCAGGTACTGCGGGTAGGTGAGGTCGAGCGCGTCCAGCAGCGGCTTGTAGAGCCGGGTCATGGCCAGCGAGGCCGAATACAGCGCAAAGCAGAGCTGGTTGTCGAGCAGCAGGGCGGCGTTGGAGCGGTCGGGTGCGGTGGGCATGGTGCGAATTATAGCGAGCAATTAAATTGTGTGCAATTAAATACGGCTTTCGACAACTCGATCAGCGGTATCTGGATGACGCCGGTGGCCGGCGAGCCGCGCGTGGTGGCGGTTTCCGGGACCAGCGCAAGGCATGAAAAAACCCGCCACAAAGGGCGGGTCTCGGGGCGCACACCACGCGCCGGCGGGTGCGGCTGCGTGGGTGAGGCGGTGTCAGGCGGGCTGCTTGCGGCGCGCGCGGCGGCGGGCCAGGCCGAGGCCGGCCAGGCCGGCGGCGAGCAGGCCCAGCATGCCTGGCTCGGGCACCTGGCCTTGGGTGAGCAGGTCCTGGTTGTTGCGGCTTGTTTCGTTGTCCTGCAATACGACGAGGCCCTGGGCCATCGTGCCCTTGCCGTCCAGGCTGCTGAGCCAGCGCTGGGCGGTGCTCTGCACGGTGGCGTCGGTATTGGTCAACTTAAAGTCGCCTGTGGCGAGGTCCCTGTCGGTGGTGCCGTAGGCCAGCTCCCACAGGGCCACCTGGAAGGCTGCTGCATTGGTGTCGTTGGTCACCATGCCGAAGTAGCGGCCCCAAAGCTCGCTGATGGCGCCGCTGACCACGGTGTAACCCGCACCGGCCACCGATTTCACGGCGTAGGGGTTGTTGAACGAGCCGTCAGAGCCTTTCAGGTAGACATCGGGCTCCAGACAGAATGCCAGCAGTTGCGACCAACCGCCACTGCCTGCTGTGCTCGCCGGCTTCTGGTCCAGCACGAAAAGGCCGGCCGAGGCCCCCTTGTCATTGCCGTTGTTCAGCTTGAAAGAGACATTCGTGTACAGCCCGTTGCTGTCGCCAGCCACGGGAGTCGGGGTGAACACATTGCCGTTCGTGTCACCAACGTTGACCGAACCACCAATCACCAGTGGTGCAGCGTGGGCGGACATCAGGGTGGAAAGGGCCAATGCGCAGGCGGCGGAGACAAAAGACAATTTCATGAAGGCACCTTTTTTTTGAGAAGTTGCTTACATTAAGCAACACCTGTACCAGAAGCCGTTTTTGCTACCTTTTGCCTCGTCAAACACCGCAAATCCGTGAACAGCCACACAAGATGGGGGCAAAACGAATGCCTTTTCAGGATCTTCCCCAAACCCTTTGAGCGTCGACATTTTGGCGGTGTAAAAAAAATCGACAAAAAACCCACCAAAAAGAACCAGGGTCAGGCCACCAGCGGCAGCGCCTGCATTTCTTCGATCTGTTCCACCAGCATGTCCACCTGCCCCTGCCAGTAGTCGCGGCTGCCGAACCAGGGAAAGTTGATCGGGAAGGCCGGGTCGTCCCAGCGGCGGGCCAGCCAGGCGCTGTAATGAATGAGCCGCAGGGTGCGCAGCGGCTCGATCAGCGCGAGTTCGCGGCGGTCGAAGTCGCGGAACTGCTCGTAGCCGTCGAGCAGGGCGCCGAGTTGCTGGTTTTGCTGGCGCCGGTCGCCCGAGAGCAGCATCCAGAAGTCTTGCACCGCCGGGCCGGTGCGCGCGTCGTCCAGGTCGACAAAGTGCGGGCCGGGCTCGGGCTGGCCTTCCGGGTGTCCAGAGGATGTTGCCGGGGTGGCAGTCGCCATGCAGGCGTATCCGGTTCAGGCCGTCATGCGGCCGGTCGAATTTCCCGACAGTACCGGGTGCGACTCGATGAGGCCAGCGCCTCCTCCAGCGCGCTCGCCCATGCGGTGCTGCACCTCGGGCGCCACCTGCCGTGTTGGCCATCAGCCAGTCGCGTGGCTCGCGGGCGAAGTGGGCCGAATCGAGCGGCGGGCGGTGCACAAACGGCGCGGCCGCGCCCACGGTGTGGATGCGGCCCAGAAACCGGCCGATCCACTCCAGCACCTCAAAGTTTTCCAGCTCGGGCCGCCGCCCGCCGCGCCGCGGGCTGACTGCAAACGCAAAGCCGCCGAAGTGGTGCAGCGTCTGGCCCTGAACCACCAGGGGTGCGCACCGCCGGAATTTCGGCCGCCTGCAGTTCCATGGCGAAGGCGTGTTCCTCGGCGATCTGGGCGTCGCTCCAGCGCGCGGGCCGGTAGAACTTGGCCACCACCTGCGTGTGACCTTCGAATGCGTCTTCCAGATGCACCTGGTAGACGCGGTTCTCGAAGCTGTTGAGGGCGGCCAGCCGGCCGTCGCCCCACAGGCCGATGCTGGCCAGCGCGTCTTGCACCACGTCCGGGGTGAGGGCGCTGTAGGGGTGGGTCTTGGCGGGGGTGACGGGCTGCATGCGGCCATTGTCGCCCGCGGGCCGTGCCAGAATCGCCGCATGACCCGCGAACGCCAACGCCGCCACCGCCTGATGCGCCGCGGCCTTTGGTATTCGCTGGCGCTGTGCGTGGTGATCCTGCTGCTCGGCGGTGTGGGCTTCTGGGCGCTGGAGCCCGGCATTCACACGCTGCAAGACGGTCTGTGGCTGGCCTTCACCACCGCGGCCACCGTGGGCTATGGCGACACCGTGCCGCAGACCCACGCGGGCCGCGCGTTTGCGGTGCTGGTGGTGCTGCTGGGCCTGGCGGTGCTCTCGCTGGTCACCGCTTCGCTGGCGGCGGTGTTTGTGGAGCGCGATGTGGAGGCAGATGAACGCCAGATCGAGCGCGACCTGATGCGCGAAATTCGCCTGCTGCGCGATCAGGTGCGCGCGCTGGAGCAGCGTCTGCCGCCGCCGGCCGCGCCGGCCCCTTCTGCCGAACGGAGTCCCGGTTGAAACCCCAGAAAACCTTGCAGGAGCAGTTGCCCGAACTGCGCGAAGGCCAGTCGATCGAGCTGCTCAAGGAGCTGCACATCCTCACCCGCGAGGGCAAGCTCAACCAGGACACGCGGCGCAAGCTCAAGCAGGTCTACCACCTGGTGCAATTCATCGAGCCGCTGCTGGCCGAGGTGCTCAAGGCACGGGGTGACGTGACCCTGGCCGACCACGGGGCGGGCAAGTCCTATCTGGGCTTCATCCTGTACGACCTGTTCTTCAAAACCCGCCCGGTGGGCTGGGTCTGGGGTGTGGAGGCGCGCGCCGAGCTGGTGGCGAAGTCGCAGGCGCTGGCCGCGCGGCTGGGCTTTGAGCGCATGCGCTTTCTGGCCACCACCGTGCAGCAGGCGCTGGACCATCCCGAGTTGCCGCCGCGGTTCGATGTGGTCACCGCGCTGCACGCCTGCGACACCGCCACCGACGATGCGATTTGCTTCGGCCTGGCCAAGCAGGCGACCCACATGGTGCTGGTGCCCTGCTGCCAGGCCGAGGTGGCGGGCGTGATGCGCCAGCACAAGGCGCTGTCGCTGGCGCGCAAGCCGCTGGCCGAGCTCTGGCGCCACCCGCTGCACACGCGCGAGTTTGGCAGCCAGATCACCAACGTGTTGCGCTGCCTGCAGCTCGAATCCCACGGCTATGCGGTCACCGTGACCGAGCTGGTGGGCTGGGAACATTCGATGAAAAACGAACTGATCCTCGCTCGGCGCGACGGCAGCCTGCGCCCGGCGCAACAGGCCAAAGCCCGGGAGCGCCTGCTGCAGGTGCTCGACGAGCTGAACCTGCAGCCGCTCACCGAGCGCTTCGCCACCGCCGCCGAACCCGCCTGAGCGCCGCGGCTGGCGGCCGGCGCGATCAGCGACCCACTGGCGGGTTTATTTGGCGGCTGGCTTGGCGGGCGCGCCAGCAGGGGCTTCGGTGATGCCCAGGCGCTTGCCGATGGTCTTCTCCAGCGCCATCACCTTGGGCTCGATGCTGCCTTTGGTGTCGGGAATCAGCTTGTCCAGCAGCGCCTTCTGCATCTCGTCGGACCTGTCGCGGTATTTGATGTAAGCGGGCGATTCGAGCAAGGCGACGATCTGCTTGAGTTCGTCTTCGGTGAATTCGTTTTCCAGCAGCGCGCCCACCGTGCTCGGTGCGAGTTTCAAGGCGCTGGCGCGCACCAGTGGCACCGCTTCGTCGGCGTACTTCTTGGCGTCGGCCTGAATTTCCTTCGCCACCGCCTGCTGTTTGTCCGGTGCCACCCGGTTCGGCAGCGCGGCACCGGCCTGGCCCAGCAGCTGCGCCGCCGGTTGTTCGGCCAGCTGGCGGGCCATCGCCTCGATGCCGGGTTGCTGCAGCTTGAGCAGTTTGGCCACAAGCTCCTTCTTGGCCGGGCTGCTCGCGGGCGGGGTTTGGGCGGACGCCAGACCAGCAAGGCCAAGCATGGTGACGCCGATCAGGGCGCGGAGGATGGGTGTTTTCATGCCGGGAATGGTAGCCACAAACCGACAGCGCCATGTGTACGTCTGGCGGCCAAATGCATCCGGGTGTGTGAATGGGCGTGCAGGCGGGTTATCGGGTGCGATTGGCTGCCCTGGCAGGTACCATGGCCGCTCTTCAAAAACGGGGCCGCTCGGGTGTTCGCCAATCCCTCCTTTCTGTTGCAGTCCATGGCCTGGCCGCTGGTGCTGTTGCTGGCCTGGTTTCTGGGCGAGCGGCTGCACCAGGCTCTGCAGGTGCCGCGCGTCAGCAGCTATGTGGGTGTGGGGCTGATCGCCAGCCTGGTGAACCTGCCCGGTCTCACCGCCGAGGTGCCGGGGCTGCCGTTTCTGGCCAACATCGCGCTCTCCCTGCTGCTGTTCGAGCTCGGTTACCGCATCAACCTGCGCTGGTTCCGCCACAACCCCTGGGTGCTGGCGCTTGGGCTGGTGGAGTCGCTGCTCACCTTTGCGCTGGTGTACGTTGCCGCCGGCTGGTTCGGGCTGGCCACCGACGTGCGCCTCATCATCGCGGCGCTGTCGATCTCGGCCTCGCCGGCCGGCATCGTGCGCGTGGCCAACGAGCTGCGCAGCGCCGGCCAGGTGACCGAGCGCGTGATGCACCTGTGTGCCATCAACTGCCTCATGTCGGTGCTCGCGCTCAAGCTGCTGGTGGGCTACTGGACGCTCAGCACCTCGGGCGATCTGATGGCGGCGGCGCTGGGCAGCGTTTATGCCTTGCTCACCTCGATTGCCATGGGAACGCTGGCGGGCGTGATCGTGCCCTGGCTGCTGCGCCGGCCCGGGACTCACGAGCGCGGTGTGACCGTGGTGTTTGCGCTGGCGGTGGTGCTGCTCACCACCATGTCGTATGGCCTGCGCGCTGTCGCCGCTGCTGGCCGCGCTGGTGTTCGGCATCGTGGCGCGCGAGCGCCGGGTGCACCTCACCAACGCGCAGCGCGGCTTTGGCACCGCAGGCGACCTGCTCACCCTGTTTCTCTTTGTCTACATCGCCTCGCTGCTCGACTGGGCGCTCGGTGGCCGGCGGCCTGTTGCTCGGCCTGGTGCTGATCGCGGTGCGCACCGCCAGCAAGGTGTTTTGCAGCGTGGCCGCGGCGCGGCTTTCGGGCAGCACCGAGCGCAAGGGTCTGCTGACCGGGCTGGCGCTGACCCCGATGTCGGCATTTGCGATTCTGCTCATCGAGCAGAGCCGCATCTACGGCTTTGCACCAGCGGCCGAGGTGCTGGCGCTGATGGCCGGAATGATGCTGGTGCAGGAGCTGTTCGGCCCGGTGGTCAGCCAGCGCAGCCTGATGGCCGCCCACGAAACCCACGTGACCCAGGCCGACGGCCAGATCACGCGCTCGGCCCTTTGAGCACCATGCCGCTGGAATCCTTCGCCTCATCGCAACCGCTCACCCTGGGCGTCGAGCTGGAGCTGCAGCTGGTCAACAGCTACGACATGGACCTCTCCAGCAGCGCCAACGACCTGCTGGAGCTGCTGCGGCGCAAACCGTTTCCGGGCGTGGTCACGCCCGAGATGACGCAAAGCATGATCGAGGTGGCCACGGATGTGCACACCGAGCACGGCCCGCTGCTGGCGCAGCTGCAGAAAATGCGCGACACGCTGGTGTTCGCTGGCGACCGGCTCAACATCGAAATTGCCGGGGGCGGCACGCACCCGTTTCAGCGCTGGTTCGAGCAGCGCATTTTTTCCAAGCCACGATTCGAGGAGCTCTCGGGGCTTTATGGCTACCTCGCCAAGCAGTTCACCGTGTTTGGCCAGCATGTGCACGTGGGTTGCGCCAACGCCGACGACGCGCTGTTTCTGCTGCACGCGCTCAACCGCTACGTGCCGCATTTCATCGCGCTCTCCGCCTCGTCGCCCTTCTCGCAGGGGGTGGACACGCTGTTCGACTCTGCGCGGCTGAACTCGGTGTTTGCCTTTCCGCTCAGCGGACGCGCGCCGTTTGTGTTGCGCTGGGACGAATTCGTCGAGGTGTATTTCACCAAGATGGAATCCACCGGTGTGGTGAAGTCCATGAAAGACTTTTACTGGGACATCCGGCCCAAACCCGAGTACGGCACCATCGAGCTGCGGGTCTGCGACACCCCGCTCACGGTGGAACGCGCCGCCGCGCTGGCCTGCTATCTGCAGGCGCTGTGTCGTCACCTGCTGGCGCGCAACGAGCCGCCGCCCGAAGAAGACGATTACCTCGTCTACACCTACAACCGCTTCCAGGCCTGCCGCTTCGGCCTGGAGGGCCAGATGGTCAACCCCAAGACCCGCGAGCGCATCGGCATCCGGGAAGACATTCTGGCCACGCTGCGCCACCTGCAGCCGCATGCGCTGGCGCTGAACGCGCAGGCGGCACTGGACGAAATCGAGCGCACCGCCGGCCGCGACAGCAACCACGCCGGCTACCTGCGCCGGCGCTACGCCGAGACGGGCAGCGTGCAGGGCGTGGTGCGCGCCAGCGTGGACGCGCTGCGCCAGGGCCCGGGCTGAGTGCCCGAGAGATCGGCCTGTACAGGCTGGAATTGCGGGGTTTTTCCCGTTCTTCTCATGGCTTGTCGGGCAACTTCCTACAGGCGGAATGGCGTGGCGCCGACTTAACCTTTTGAAATGGAAAAACTACAGTTTGTTTCATCGACACACCGTTTGTTTTTCACCGTTTTCAGCAGGAGCCACCACCATGAACGCCTCACACAGCCGCCTCAACCCCTTCTTCCTCATGCTTGACCCCGAGGTGGTGATCAGCGCCATGGAAAGCAGCACCGCCCTGCGCAGCCTGCGCCAGCGCGTGTGCCGCCCGCTCGACAAACCGCTGATCCCCAAGACCCACACCATCGATCGCATCGCCCTGCGCGACTTCGATTCGGTGATCGATGAAGAGGAATTCATGGATTCCGGCATCGAGGCATACGTCGAAGCCCAGCCTGCGCTGCAAAACGCACACTGAGCTCCCCCCGCGCCGCTTCGCGTCACCCCCCAGGGGGCGGCACTGGCGGCCCGGCGGAGCCGGTTCCGCGGTGCCCTGGGTTCGAGCGGCCTGCGGACCGCTCGCTTCGCGCCACCCTCAACGTTATTTGGCGAATCTCTTTCTGGTCAAGGCCAACGCGATCCAGAAGGCGCCGACGGCGTACACGGTCAGCACCAGCCCATGCAACCACGCGCGCTCGGGCCACTGGTCCATGAACAGCGGGCGCACCAGCTCCACCGCGTTGGTCAGGGGCAGCCAGTCTGAAATGTGGCGCACCACATCGGGCAGCTGTTCACGCGGGAAAAACACGCCCGACAGAAACATCATGGGCGTGAGGAACAGCGTGAAGTAGTAGGTGAAAAAGTCGTAGCCCTTGGCCAGCGCGTTGAACACCAGCGCGATGCAGGCGAAGGTGATGCCCGCACCGAGCAGCACCGGAATGGCCAGCAGCAGCTTGGGCGAATGGCTGATGCCCAGCACCAGCATCACCCCCATGATGGCGATCACCGCGAACAGCGCCTTGAACGCGGCCCACAGCATCTCGCCCAGCACCACGTCGTCCAGGCTCACCGGCGCGTTCATGATGCCGTCCCAGGTTTTCTGCACCTGCATGCGCGAAAACGCGGAATACAGCGCCTCGAAACTGGCCGCGTTCATCGCGCTCATGCAGATGCTGCCGCTGGCCAGAAACAGGATGTAGGGCACGGCCACCGTGCCTTGCGGTGTCGCCATGTTCACCTGACCCACCAGCGCGCCCATGCCGTAGCCAAACGCCACCAGCCACATCAGCGGCTCGGCGATGTTGCCCACCAGGCTCGGGATGGCCAGCTTTTTCCAGACCAGCAGGTTGCGCAGAAACACCGGCCACCAGCGCGCGGACAAACGCGGGCTGGACCAGGCGGAGGGTGTGACAGTCGTCAGCATCGGCAGTGTCTTCCAAAGAGGGGGATGTCGATCAGGGCACCGCGGAACCGGCTTCGCCGGGCCGCCAGTGCCGCCCCCCGTTGGGGGGTGACGCGAAGCGGCGCGGGGGGAGGGCGAGCAACGCTCACCCGTCTTCTCGAATTTGCCGGCCGGTGAGCTTCAGGAACAGATCTTCCAGATTCGCCGGCCGGTGCAGGGTGCGCAACTCGGGGTGGGCGCTCAGCGCCGCCAGCAGAGGCATGGCCTGCGCTGTGTAGAAAAAAACGGTCTCACCACTCACCTCCACCCGCGCCGCCAGCGCGCGCAGCGGCGCGTGCTCCGCCTCGTGGGCCAGCGCCAGCGCGCCGTTGCCATAGACCTCCACCACATCGGGCTCCAGGTGTTCGGCGATCAGTGCGCGCGGCCGGCCTTCGGCGATCTTCTTGCCGTGGTCCAGCACCAGCAGGCGCGAGCACAGTCGCTCGGCCTCGTCCATGAAGTGGGTGGTGAGCAAGATGCTCTTGCCCTGCTGAAGCAAAGCCTGCAGCCGCTCCCACATCAGGTGCCGCGCCTGCGGGTCCAGGCCGGTGGTGGGTTCGTCGAGCATCAGCAGGCGCGGGTTGTTGACCAGCGCGCGCGCCAGCGACAGGCGCCGCTTCATGCCGCCCGAGAGTTCGCCCGGCTTGGCGTCGGCCTTGTGCGCCAGCGCGGCAAAGTCCAGCAACTGCGGAATGCGCGGCCTGATCTGGGCCGCGCTCAGGCCGAAGTAGCGGCCATACACGAGCAGGTTCTCTGAGCAGGAAAAGTCTGGGTCCAGCGTGTCCATCTGGCTCACCACGCCCAGCTGCGACTTGATGGCCAGCGCGTCGCGCGGCATGTCCAGGCCAAAGGCGGTGATCGAACCCGAGTCGGGCGCGGTCAGGCCCAGGCACATGCGAATCGTGGTGGTTTTCCCGGCGCCATTGGGGCCGATCACGCCCAGGCATTCACCCGGTGCAATGGCAAACGACAGATCGTCCACCACGGTGGCGGTGCCGTAGCGCTTCACGAGGTTCTGGCAGGCAAAAAGGGGGGCTGACATGGCTGGGCATTGTGCCTTCGCGCGGGTGGGTGCTTCGAGGGCGCCACCTACAATGCCCCCAGACCCGCGCGCGGGCTTTTCCTTTTTTGAAACCATTCCTGCCGTGGCTGCTCCGTTCTCCGTTCTCCTCCAGTACCTGCTGCCCAAACAGGCGCTTACCCGGTTTGCCGGGCTCGTGGCGCGGGCCGAATGGGGTGGGGCCACCCATGCGCTGATCCGCTGGTTTGTGGGCCGCTACGGCGTCAACATGGCCGAGGCGGCGAACGCCGACCCGGCCAGCTACGCCAGCTTCAACGCCTTTTTTACCCGTGCGCTGAAAGCCGGTGTGCGGCCGTTGGCAGACGCGGCGTTTGTCTGTCCGGTGGATGGCGCGATCAGCCAGCTGGGCCGCATCGAGCAAGACCAGATCTTTCAGGCCAAGGGCCACCACTACAGCACCCAGGCGCTGGTGGGGGGCGACGCGGCGCTGGCGGCGCAGTTTCAAGACGGCGCCTTTGCCACGCTCTACCTCAGCCCCCGCGACTACCACCGCATCCACATGCCGGCCGGCGCCACGCTGCGCCGCATGATCCATGTGCCGGGTGATCTGTTTTCGGTCAACCCGGCCACCGCGCAAGGCGTGCCCGGGCTGTTCGCGCGCAACGAGCGGGTGGTCTGCGTGTTTGATGCGCCGCATGGCGCGGGCGGCGCGCCCAGACCTTTCGTGCTGGTGCTGGTCGGCGCGACCATTGTGGGCAGCATGTCGACCGTGTGGCACGGCGTGGTGAACCCGCCGCGCCCGGGCCATCTGCGCGAGTGGACCTACGGCGACGAGCCCATTTCTTTCGAGCGCGGCCAGGAAATGGGCAGCTTTCTGCTGGGCTCCACGGTGGTCATGCTCTGGCCGCAAGACACCATCGCCTTCAACCCGCAGTGGGCAGCCGGGCAGCCGGTGCGCCTGGGCGAGGCCATGGGCGAGCTTTCAACAACACCTTGACACGCTGACATGACCACCATCGGAACACCCCTGTCTCCCTCCGCCACCCGCGTCATGCTGCTGGGCAGTGGCGAGCTCGGCAAGGAAGTGCTGATCGCCCTGCAGCGCCTGGGCGTGGAAACCATCGCGGTGGACCGTTACGAGAACGCGCCCGGCCATCAGGTGGCGCACCATGCGCGCACCATCACCATGAGCGATCCGGCGCAGCTGAAAGCGCTGATCGAGGCCGAGCGGCCGCACCTGGTGGTGCCCGAGATCGAGGCCATTGCCACGCCCATGCTCGAAGAACTGGAAGCGGCGGGCGTGGTGCGCGTGATTCCGACCGCGCGCGCCGCGCGGCTGACCATGGACCGCGAGGGCATTCGCCGCCTGGCTGCCGAAACGCTGGGGCTGCCGACCAGCCCCTACCGGTTCTGCGATTCGCTGGCCGAGCTGCAGGCGGCGATTGACGGCGTGGATGGCAATGGCATTGGCTACCCCTGCATCGTCAAGCCGGTGATGAGTTCGTCGGGCAAAGGCCAGAGCAAGATCGATGGTCCGGCCGACGTGAAAACCGCCTGGGACTACGCCATGGCCGGCGGGCGTGTCGGCCCCGGCCGCGTGATCGTGGAAGGCTTCATCGATTTCGACTACGAGATCACCCAGCTCACGGTGCGCGCGCTGGACCCCGGCGGCCAGGTGGAAACCCATTTCTGCGAGCCCATCGGCCATGTGCAAGTGAGCGGCGACTACGTGGAAAGCTGGCAGCCGCACCGCATGACGCCTGCCGCGCTGGCCGAGTCGCGCCGCGTGGCCCAGGCCGTGACCGACAACCTGGGCGGGCAAGGTTTGTTTGGCGTGGAGTTGTTCGTCAAGGGCGATCAGGTCTGGTTCAGCGAGGTCAGCCCGCGCCCGCACGACACCGGCATGGTGACCATGATCACGCAGTGGCAAAACGAGTTTGAGCTGCACGCCCGCGCCATCCTTGGCCTGCCGGTGGACACCACGCTGAAAAGCCCGGGCGCCAGCGCCGTGATCTACGGCGGCGTGGACGCCACCGGCATCGCGTTTGACGGCGTTGACGAGGCGCTGCGCGTGCCCCACAGCGAGATCCGGCTGTTCGGCAAGCCCGAGAGCTTCGTCAAGCGCCGCATGGGCGTGGCGCTGGTGTTTGACGCCGATGTGGCGGTGGCCCGCACGCAGGCCAAGCTCGCGGCATCCAAGGTGCTTCCGCGCAAGGCCTGAAGCTGGCATCGCTCAGGCGCCTGGCTTGGCAAGGGGTCGGGCGTGCACGAGCAGCAGCATGGCCAACAGCGACAACGCTGCTGCCAGGCCAAACGCCAGCGCCGACGACACGGTCCAAAGCAAACCGGCGGCCAGCGATGCGGGCAGGTAGAGCATGCCGGTCACCGAGTTGTAAACACCGATGGCGCTGGCGCGCCGCTCCGGCTCCAGATCGGCGATGAAGGCCTTGCTCTGCGACTCTTCCACGGCATAAAAAACGCCGTAGAGCGCGAACAGCACCACGATCTGCCAGGGCTGGCTGGCAAACACCAGCGCCAGGTTGATCAGGCCGTACAGCGCATAGCCCAGCAACACGATACGGTGGCGCCCGATGCGATCGCCCAGCCAGCCCACGCCCGGCGCCACCAGCACGCAGGTGGCGTTGAACAAGGCGTAGAGCAACACGGTCTGGGCCATGCCGAACCCCAGGGCGTGCGCCTGGAGCAGCAAAAAGCCCAGGCTGAAGTAGGCCAGTGCAAACACGCCGGCTGGCAGCAAAAACCGCTTGAAACCGGGGCTGAGCTGCTGCCAGTTCTGCCCCACCGATTCGCGCTTGTGCGGTACGCCGGGCAGGTCCTTCACCCGCCACAGCACCAGCAGGCTCAGCAGCGCCGGCACCACCGCCACCCAGAACAGCAGGCGGTAGGTGTCCGGCGACTCGCCGAGCCGGGCGATCAGCGCGTAGGCCAGCAGCGGACCGAGCACGGCACCGGCCTTGTCCAGCGCCTTGTGCACGCCAAACGCGTAACCGCGCGACGCGCCGGGCGCGATCGACGACAGCCAGGCGTCGCGCGGCGGCCCTCGAAAGCCCTTGCCCAGCCGCTCGATGACGCGAAACACGCCCAGGCCCAGCACCGTCTGGCTGACCAGCAGAATCGTTTTGGCCAAGGTCGAGAAACCGTAGCCAGCAAGGCATAGGGCTTGCGCCGCCCGCTGCGATCCGACAAGCGGCCCGCCAGGTAGTTGAGTGCCGAGGCCGAAAAATCGGCCAGCCCCTCGATCAGCCCGAGCAGCGCGCTGGAGGCGCCTGCCACCGCGGTGAAGAACACCGCGAACACCGAAAAAATCATCTCCGAGCTGAGGTCGGTGAGAAAACTCACCAGGCCCAGCTTCAGGATGTCCGGGTGCACGCCCCAGCGCTGGCGCGCTGCCCTGCCAGGCGCCGCTGCGCTGGCGGGCGGCGGGGCGGGTTCGGCTGGCATCGGCGGGGCGGAAAGAACGAAGCGTGGCCCGCGTCGTTCACTCGTGGCGCAGTGCGTCGATCGGGTCGAGCCGCGCCGCGCGGCGCGCCGGGAAGTAGCCAAACAGCACGCCGATGCCGGCCGAGAACAGAAAGCTCAGCAGGTTCACGCCCGGGTTGAACACATAGGGCACGTCCATCACCGCCGAGAGCCCGATGGAGGCCGCCGTGGCCAGCACGATGCCGATCAGGCCGCCGAGCGCGGCGAGCACCACCGCCTCGATCAGGAACTGCATCAGCACCTCGCGCTCCAGCGCGCCGATGGCCAGGCGCAGGCCGATTTCCTTGGTGCGCTCGGTCACGCTCACCAGCATGATGTTCATGATGCCGATGCCCCCCACCAGCAGGCTCACCGCCGCCACCGCGCCCAGCAGCATGGTCAGCACCCTGGTGGTGCCGGAAAGCGTTTCGCCGAGCTGCTTGGTGTCGAGCACGTTGAAGTTGTCTTCGTCGGTGGCGGCCAACTTGCGACGCTCGCGCATCAGCTGGGTCAGGCTGGCCTTGACGCGTTCGGCGTCGCTGCCCTCGGCCATGGAAACCAGCAGCGTGTTGACGCGGGTGTTGCCGGTGAGCCGGCGCTGCAGGGTCTTGATGGGCACGAGCACCATGTCGTCCTGGTCGTTGCCGAAAGCGCCCTGGCCCTTGGCGCCGAGCACGCCGACGATCTCGCAGGAAATCTGCTTCACGCGCAGCGCCTCGCCCAGCGCCTCGCGGTTGCCGAACAGCTCTCGGCGCACGGTCTCGCCGATCAGGCACACGGCAGCGCCCGCGCGCAGTTCGTCGCTGCTGAACTCGCGCCCGCTGGCCACGTTCCAGTTGCCAATTTGCAGCCATTCGTTGGTGCTGCCGGTGACCAGGCTGCTCCAGTTGCGGCCGTTGGCCACCAGCGTGGCACCGGTGCGCGACTCGGGCGCAACCACCGCCACGCCACCGATCTGGCTGGCGATGGCCTCGGCATCGCTCACCTCGAAAGAGGGCCCGCCACCGCCACCGCCCGGCCCCATGCGCTGACCCGGCCGCAGCTGCAGCAGGTTGGTGCCCAGGCCGGCGATCTGGCTCTGGATCGCCATGGTGGCGCCGTTGCCCAGCGTCACCATGGTGATCACGGCGCTGACGCCGATCACGATGCCCAGCACGGTGAGGAACGAGCGCATCAGGTTGCGCCGGATCGAGCGCAACGCCAGCAGCAGGGTGTTAAGCCACATCGCTGCGCTCCTCGTCCTGCGCGGCCAGATCCACCACGACCGGGTGCGGGTTCTGCTCGTCGCTGGCCACCACACCGTCGACAAAGCGCACCATGCGCCGCGCGTAGGCGGCCATGTCGCTTTCGTGCGTGACCATCAGCACGGTGATGCCCTGCTCGGCATTGAGGCGCCAGAGCAGCTCCATGATTTCCTTGCTGCGCGCGGTGTCCAGGTTGCCGGTGGGTTCATCGGCCAGCAGCACGGCCGGCTCGGTGACGATGGCGCGCGCAATCGCCACGCGCTGTTGCTGGCCACCCGAGAGTTCGCCTGGGGTGTGGTGTTCCCAGCCCTTGAGGCCCACGGCGTCGAGCGCGCGCGCCGCCATCGCGTGGCGTTTGGCCGCGGGTTCGCCCCGGTAGATCAGCGGCAGCTCCACGTTTTCCATCGCCGAGGTGCGCGCCAGCAGGTTGAAACCCTGGAACACAAAGCCGAGATAACGCCGGCGCAGACGCGCGCGCTGGTCGCGGCTGAGCGACTGCACCTGCACGCCCTGAAATTCGTAGATGCCGGCGCTGGGCGTGTCCAGGCAGCCCAGCGTGTTCATGGCGGTCGATTTGCCTGAGCCGCTGGGCCCCATGATCGCCACGAATTCGCCCCGCTGGATGTCGAGATCAACGCCCTTGAGCGCCTGGAAGGCGGTGGCGCCTTCGCCATAGACCTTGGTGATGCCGCGAAGGCGGATCAGGGGCTGCGGGTATTGCCCCCACGCTCCGCCGCTGCGCGGGTCGCTGCCCCCCGAGGGGGCTGGGCCGGCCTTGGGAGCGGCCCTGCGGCTGGCCCGTTGCCCCCACGCTCCGCCGCTGCGCGGGTCGCTGCCCCCGAGGGGGCTGATTTCCCTTGGGGCGGCCCGGCGGGAAATCGGTGGCCCCCTGCGCCGGTCTCTCGCTGGCACTCGGCAGCTCGGGTTCAGTTTCGTTCGTCATGGCTCACTGACCCGCCGCACGCTGGTCCACGATCACCGCCAGGCCGGCGTTGCAGCGCCGTCGCCGCTGACCTCGGTGTTGCGCCCGTCGCTGATGCCGGTGGTGACCTGCATCGCGGTGGGCTGGTTGTCTTTCAGGATCCAGATCTGCCGCTGGCCTGGCGCACGCGGGTCGGTGCCAGCGGTCTTGCGCGCGCTGCTGCGCGATGGGCGCGGCATCATGCGGCTCAGGATGCTGGTCTCGCCCACGGCGGCCGTGGTGGTGGTGGGCGTGAAGCGCAGTGCGGTGTTGGGCACCAGCAGCACGCCGGTGCGCTCGGTGGCGACGATGGTGGCCGACGCGGTCATGCCCGGGCGCAGGCTCAGGTCGCTGTTGTCCACATCGAGGGTGGTCACGTAGGTCACCACGTTGTCGGTTTTGGTTGAGCCGAAGTCGACCCGCTCGATCTTCGCCGGGTAGCGCCGCGAGGGGTAGGCGCTCACCGTGAAGCTGGCCTTCTGGCCGACCTTGACCGCGCCCACATCGGCCTCGTCCACGTTCACCTCCAGCTGCAGCTGTGTGAGGCTTTCGGCCACGCGAAACAGCGTGACCGCCTGCAGCGAGGCGGCCACCGCGTTGCCGGGGTCGACCGTGCGGCTGAGCACCACGCCGTCGATCGGCGAGCGGATCGAGGCCTTGCCCAGGTTGGTCTCGTCGGTGGAGACCGTGGCACGCGCCACCGTCACATTGGCCTGCGCGCTGGCCTGCGCGGCCAGCGCGCGATCGACCGCTGCGCGGGCCTGGTCCAGCTCGGCGCCCGAAGGCACCTTGCCGCCGGACAGGCGAGAGACCTCTTCGAAACGCGCCAGCGTCGCCTGCGACTCTTTCACCGTGGCCGCACTCTGCGCCAACGCGGCCTGCGCGGCGGCCAGCGAGGCCCGGGAGCGCTGCACCTGGTCGCCGAGCTTGGCGGTGTCGAGTTCGACCAGCACCTGCCCGGTGCTGACGCGGTCGTTCACATCGACCAGCACCCTCCGCACCGTGCCCGAAAGCTCGCTGCCCACGTTGACCGCGCGCGTGGGCTGAAGCGTGCCGTTGGCCGAGACGGTGAGGGTGAGGTCGCCGGTGCGCAGCGGTTCGGTGACGAATACCGGCGCTTTGCTGGTGCTTTGACGCGCCTGCCAGAACAGCAGGCCGCCCACGATCAGCAGCAGCGCCAGCAGGCCGAGCCAGAGCGCGGGGCGGCGCCACCAGCGCGGGGCGATGTCGTCGCCCAGCAGGGTTTGCAGAGCCGGGTCTGTGGGCGGGGTGTTGGTGGTTTTTTTCATGGTGGCGCAGAGAAATTGGGGCGGCGGCTCAGCGGCTCGCGGGTATCGGCATCGCCAGCGGCCTGCCAGCCGCCGCCGAGGGCCTTGTACAGCCGCACGTGGTTGCTGCTCAGGCTGGCCTGGGTGCTGGCCACGCTGTCCTGGGTGGAGAGCAGGCTGCGCTGCGTGGTCGAGCACGGTGGCGAAGTCGATCAGGCCGCTGCTGTAGCGCTGGCGTGCCAGCAGGTCGGCGTTGGCGGCGGCGGTGCTGGCGGTTTGCAGGCGCGCCAGGCGCTCGGTGTCGCCGCGCAGCGCGACCAGCGCGTCTTCCACGTCTTGCAGCGCGGTGAGCACCGTGCCCTGGTGGTTGGCACGCGCCTGGTCCACCGCGGCGCGTTGCGCCAGCGCCTGGGCCTGCAGCGCGCCACCGTCGAACAGCGGTGCCGACACGCTGGCCAGCAGCGAGCGCAGCACCGAAGCGCCGTCGGTCAGCGTGCCCAGCGTGAGCGCGGACAGACCGAGCGAGCCGCTCAGGCGAAAGCTCGGGTAGCGCGCTGCCTCGGCGGCATCGAGCCGCGACAGGGCGGCGTCCACCCGGCGCTCGGCGGCGCGCACGTCGGGCCGCTGGCGCAGGGTTTCGGCCGGAAAGGCCATGGCCAGACCTGCCGGCGCGGTCGGTATCTGGGCGGTGTTGCCCAGCGTGGCTTCCAGTGCGCCAGGCGCCTGGCCAGTCAGCACCGCGAGCGCGTTCAGGGCCTGGGTCACGCTGGTTTGCAGCGCGGGCAGCTGCGCCTCGGTCTGGGCGGTGGCGCTCACAGCCTGCTCCAGTTCCAGCGAAGACAGCAGCCCGGCCTGGGCGCGCCAGCGGGTGATCTGCAGCGTTTCCTGCTGGGTGGCGAGGTTGCTGCGCGCGATCGCCAGCCGGGTTTGCAGAGCGCGCAGGTTGATGAAACTGGCCGCCACCTCGGCCGCCAGCGAGACCTGCACATTGCCCAGGCTGGCCGCGCTGACCGCAGCGTCGGCGGCGCTGGCGTTGGCCGCGCTGCGGTTGGCACCAAAAATGTCGGGCTCCCAGCTGGCATCGAAGCCGGCCTGAAAGCGGCTGCTGGCCGAGGCGTTGCCGTTCTGACTGCGTTGTGCCGAGGCCGAGGCGCCCAGCGTGGGGCCGAGCCGGGCCGCTTGCACATCGGCCTGGGCGCGGGCCTGGCGCAGCGCGGCCTGGGCGCTTTGCAGGTTGGGGTTGGCGCGCAGCGCCTGCGCGATGAGATCGGTCAGCGCGGGGTCGTTGAAACGCTGCCACCAGGCCGTGAGCGCGGCGGGCTGGGCGGTTCCAGCCTCGGGTGCGGCCGACCAGCTCGCCGGCACCGCCACCGGCGCGCCATCAGCCCGCTCGCGCGGCAACCCGGCACAACCTGCGAGTGCCAGCGCCAGCAGCAGGGGCAAGGCGCGGGGCACGGCAGCGGGCGAGCGAAAGGGCGGTCTGGCGGTGGGAGCGGGCATGGTGTGAGGCGGTTGGCAGGGCGGTGCAACTGGGCACAGAGCCGATTGTGATCCGGCCATGTGTCCGGGTCTGCCTGTGGGTGTGAAGTTCCGGTAAACCGGTCTCGCCGGGGACTGGGCGGCAGTTGGCGTTGAAGCGTTCGGCAATGAACTCGGCGTGCGCGTTGTTCTTGGCAAAAATGATGGTCTTGCCCAGCCGGTCGCCGCCCGCCACTTTGTGGCCCTGCGGTCATCAGCGTTTCCAGCACCTTGTCCACCGTGTCGTTGTTGAACAGCCACTTGTTCACCGCCTCGGCGTTCACCTCGTCGGGCACGTTGCCGTCGTTCGTCCCACTCCAGCTCGTCCCACTGTTCGCGCTCGGCCTCGCTCAGCTCGGCGTAGCTGATGCCCTCACGCTGAAACCGCAGCGGCACCGACACCGTTTTGGGCGGCACCAGGTAGCCCGTCGGCAATCGCGTCGTCCAGCCCGTAGGCGTCGGTCGGCACGCCGTCTTCCAGCTCAAACAGGCCGTAGGTGTTGCGGTCGATCTCGTCCTTGGGCGTGGCCGTCAGGCCCACCAGCAGCGCGTCGAAGTAGCCGAAGATCGCGCGGTACTTCTGGTAGATCGAGCGGTGCGCCTCGTCCACCACGATCAGATCGAAGTGGCCCACGCCAAAGCGGCGCTGACCGCCGTCTTCTCGTCGCGCGCTTCGTTGATCAGGCTCATCATCGTCGGGTAGGTGCTCACGTACACCCGGCCCTCGGCGTCTCTTGTCGGTCACCAGATTCACCGGCGACCGCCTCGGGCAAATGCGCCTTGAACGCGTTCACCGCCTGGTTCACCAGCGCCACGCGGTCGGCCAGGAACAGCACCCGCTTGGCCCAGTTCGCGCGCATCAGCACATCGGCCAGCGCAATCACCGTGCGCGTTTTTCCAGCGCCCGGTGGCCATCACCAGCAGCGCCTTGCGCTGCTGGTCCACCTCGAAGGTTTCGCTCACGCGGCGAATCGCGCGCAGCTGGTAATGCCGCTCCACCATGGCCGGGTTGATGGGCATTGCCGCCAGCGGCTTGCGCGTCTGCCGCCGCTGCACCAGCAGTTGCAGCTCGTCTTTCTTGTAGAAACCCTGCACCGCGCGCGGCGGGTACATGCGCGTCGTCCCACAACCCGTGCTCGTAGCCGTTGGTGAAGTAGATCACCGGGCGCTGGCCAAAGCGCTGCTCCAGGCAGTCGGCGTACAGCTTGGCCTGCTGCTGGCCGGCGCGCGCGTCGCGCCGTCGTGCGCTTGGCCTCCACCACCGCCAGCGGCAGGCCGTCGTCGCCCCACAGCACGTAGTCCACATAGCCAACGCCCTGGCTGTTGGGCATGCCCTGCACCTCGAATTCGCGGTCGCGCGCCTGGTCCAGCGCCCAGCCCGCTTCTTTCAGCAGCAGGTCGATGTAGAGATCGCGCGTTTGCGCTTCGCTGTAGTCGTGCGTGTCGGGCTGCGCGGCGTTCGACTTTTTGGCTGCAGCCACTTCGGCGCGCAAGCCGGCCAGCTCGGCGTCCAACGCCGCGTGGGCTTGCTGCGCCGCCAGCAAGGCGGCGTCGCGCGCCGCCAGCTCGCTCGCCAGTTGCTGCAATTCGGCCTGGCTGGTTGCGCTGGCGTTGGTGGCGGACGGCGGCAACAGCTCGGCACGAAATTGCAAGGCCGGCTCGGGCCGCGCCGCCGCGCTTCGCCCGTAATGCCGCGCCAGCCAGAACGCCACCTGAAACAGCTCTTGCAGCACCGCCAGCGCGTCCGCGCTGGTGATGGGCCGCGTGCTGTGCGCCGCGCTGTTGCCCTGGCGGCGGATCACGTCCATCTTCGCGTGCAGCGCCGGGCCCACCAGCAGCTTGAAGCTCGGCTCAAACAAAAAGGCCGACAAATCCGCCTTGTACGGCATGCGCAGCGCGCCGCCCACGCCGCCCTCGGCCCGGTACAGCCAGGCCACCGCCAGCTCCAGCGTGCGCCTCGCGTAAAAGCAGGCCGTGCGCGGGTCGGCGTGGCAGGCCGCCTCACTGCGCTGCGCCTCGGCCAGCAGCTCGGGCCAGCCGGTTTGCAGAAAGGCGAAGTTGGATGTGGTCATGTGTGTGTGCCCGTCCCAGAGCCTGCCTCAGCGTTCGGTCATCGACAGCGCGTGTAGCGGTTCAGGCTGAGGTCGTAGCCGTTGGCGGCGATGTCGGCCTTGGGCACGCAGAAGCTTTGGGCGGTGCGGGGCGTTGTTCGCGTTCGACAGGCTCAGCCCGAACGGAGGTGGGTCGGCTCGCCGATTGAAGGGACTGCCAGCGGGCCAGTACGTCGGGCAGGTTGTTCTTGGCGTGTTCGGCGTCGTTCAGCGCGCGGGCGGGGCAGGTGCCCAGTAGCTCGTCGCTCAGCAAGGGGTTGGCGCATGTTGTCGAGGCTCCAGCCGTCGGCTTGCAGGTCGTAAAACCACACGTGGTCGGTGCCGCCGCTGTTGGTTTTGGTGAAGAACACGATGGCGGTGCTCACGCCGGCGTAGGGCTTGAACACGCCGCCGGGCAGGCTCACGATCGCGTCGAGCTTTTGCTCTTCCACCAGCATTTTGCGCAGGGTTTTGTGGGCGGTGCTGGAGCCGAACAACACGCCGTCGGGCACGATCACCGCCGCCCGGCCGCCGGGTTTGAGCAGGCGCAGAAACAGCGCCAGAAACAGCAACTCGGTCTTTTTGGTTTTCACCGTTTGCAGCAGGTCTTTGGCCACGTTTTCATAGTCGAGGCTGCCGGCAAAGGGCGGGTTGGCCAGCACCAGGCTGTAGCGGCCCACTTCGGCGCCGTGTTCCTGGCCGAGCGAGTCGCGGTAGGTGATGGCCGGGTTTTCAACCCCATGCAGCAGCATGTTCATGCTGCCGATGCGCAGCATGGTGTTGTCGAAGTCGAAGCCGTGAAACATGCCTTGGTTGAAGTGCTGGTTGCAGCTTGGCGTCGTGGAACAGGCTGGCGTGGTGCGCGCGCAGGTGTTCGCCAGCGGCCACCAGAAAACCGCAGGTGCCCGAGGCCGGGTCGCAAATGGTGTCGGTGGGGGTGGGCGCGGTCATTTCCACCATCAGCTGGATGATGTGGCGCGGCGTGCGGAACTGGCCGTTTTGGCCGGCGCTGGCGATCTTGCCGAGCATGTATCGAAAGGCTTGCGGGTTCTTCAGGCCTTGGAAGCGCCTTCCCCAGCGGGCATGTCCGGTGGCTGTGCCATGTGCAGCGTCTGCGTGGGGTAGGCGATTTCTGCGCCGTGGCCTTCGATGATGCGGCCGATCTCGATCAGCACGGCTTGCTTGACCTCGTGGAACTTCACCCAGTTGGTGGTCTTGGTGAAGGTGTAGATCATGATGTCGAGCGAGCTGGCGGCGAAGGCGTTGAAATTGACGATCAGGGTCTGGCTGGTGTCGATTTCCGGATGGCCTTTCAGCATGTTGCGGATGTCGCTTGCGATGGCTTCGATCTGCGCAAAATCGTCGTAGCGCACGCCCACCGTTTCCTTCAGGCGGCGATGGCTCATGCGCGAGGGGTTTTCCACCACGATGGTGGTGAACACCGCGTTGGGCACGTAGATCGGGTTTTTGTTGAAGGCGCGAATGCGGGTGTGGCGCCAGCTGATGTATTCCACCGTGCCTTCGATGCTTTTGTCGGGTGAGCGGATCCAGTCGCCCACGCTGAACGGCCGGTCGAGGTAGATGGTGAGGCCGCCGAAAAAGTTGGCCAGCAGGTCTCTGGCGGCCAGGCCCACCGCGATGCCACCCACACCGCCCAGTGCAAGCAGCGCGCCCACGTTGAAGCCCAGCGTGTGCGCCACCGTGATCGAGGCCACCACCACCACCAGCAGGCGCCCGAGCTTGCTCACCGCGTAAAGGGTGGTGAGATCGAAGTCTTGGCCGCTGGCGCGACCGCGCTCGATGGTGTGCTCGGTCAGCTGGGTGATGAATTTCCACACAAACCAGGCGACCGAAAACACGATCGCCACGTCGCGCGCCTGAAGCACCTCTTCGGAGAAATCCGGCTCGGGCCACTGCGCGTGCAAGACCCGCGCGATCCACGCCAGCGCCACCACCGCAATGAGCAGGTTGGCC
The DNA here is from genome assembly GCA_963831255.1 of uncultured beta proteobacterium. GTDB lineage: Bacteria > Pseudomonadota > Gammaproteobacteria > Burkholderiales > Burkholderiaceae_C > Hydrogenophaga. The sequence goes on from CAWHPI010000006.1 coordinate 70,901, forward strand.
GGGCGGCGCGCGGCCGCTATCAGCGCTTCGTCCCAGGCGGTGTGCGAGCGCGTTGCCAGTTTGGCGAGCTGGTTGAACAGCACCCGAGCCACCTGGCTGGCCAGCAGCGCCAGCAACACAATGGCCAGCAACATGGCCAGCCAGGCTTCGATGCCGAAGTTCTGGATGAAAAATTCTCGGGTGAACTGCATGCCTTAAACGTTCCTTGAAATCACTGAAAAGCCACCTCGGCGAAGCTGCGCAGCTTGCGGCTGTGCAGCTGGCCGGAGCCGGCTTCGCGCAGGCGCTCGACCGCACGGATGCCGATGCGCAGGTGTTGATCGACCCGCTCGCGGTAGAAATGGTTCGCCATGCCGGGCAGTTTGATCTCGCCGTGCAGGGGCTTGTCGCTCACGCAGAGCAGGGTGCCGTAGGGCACGCGAAAACGAAAGCCGTTGGCGGCGATGGTGGCGCTCTCCATGTCGAGCGCGACCGCGCGCGATTGTGAAAAGCGGCGCTGCGGCGTGTTGTCGGGCAGCAGTTCCCAGTTGCGGTTGTCGGTGCTGGCCACGGTGCCGGTGCGCATGATGCGCTTGAGCTCGGTGGGCGGCAGGTTGGCCACATCGGCCACCGCGCCTTCGAGCGCGAGCTGGATTTCGGCCAGCGCGGGGATGGGCACCCACAGCGGCAGCTCTTCGTCGAGCACATGGTCTTCGCGCACATAGGCGTGTGCCAGCACGTAGTCGCCCAGCTGCTGCGAGCTGCGCAGGCCGGCGCAGTGGCCGATCATGAGCCAGGCGTGTGGGCGCAACACGGCGATGTGGTCGGTGATGGTCTTGGCGTTGGACGGGCCCACGCCGATGTTGACCATGGTGATGCCGCTGCGGTCGGCGCGCATCAGGTGGTAGGCCGGCATTTGTGGCAGGCGCGGCGGGGCCGCACCGAGCGCGTCAATCGATTCGGGCGGCAGGCCGGCGCGCCGGGTCACCACATTGCCGGGCTCGACAAAGGCCACGTATTCACTGGCCGGGTTGGCCATCTCAGTGTGGCCGAGGCGGATGAATTCGTCGATGTAGAACTGGTAGTTGGTGAACAGCACGAAGTTCTGAAACCACTCGGGCGCGGTGCCGGTGTAGTGGCGCAGGCGCTGCAGCGAGTAGTCCACGCGCGGCGCGGTGAACAGGGCCAGCGGCTGGGCTTCGCCGGCGCGCGGCTCGAAGGTGCCGTTGGCGATGCCGTCGTCCATCACGGTGAGGTCGGGCAGATCAAACACGTCGCGCATCAGCCCGCGCCGCTCGGCGCTCAGCTGACCCTCCACATGCTCGTGTTCGGCGAAGGAAAAGTGGATCGGGATGGGCTGGGTGCTGGTGCCCACCTCCAGCTCGCCACCGTGGTTGGCCAGCAGCAGCTCGAACTGTTTGAGCAGGTAGGGGCCGTAGAGATCGGGGCGGGTCAGCGTGGTCTCGAAGCGGCCGGGGCCTGCCACGAAGCCGTAGCTCAGGTGCGCCGGCGCGAGCTTGGAGGTGCTTTGCGTGTGCAGCCGAACGAACGGGTAGCAGGCGCGCACGCGGGTCTGGCGGAAGTCGCCACCGGCGACAAATTCGCGCATTGCCAGCCGAAGATGATCCACGCTGCGCTGGTAAATCGCCTGCACCTGCGCCAGGGCGGCGGCAGGGTCGCGGTAGAAAACCGGGGCGGTAAAGTCGGGTGTCTTGTGCATGGCACCTATTGTGACCAGACCTTGTGACGGGTCCGCGTGGCGAGGCCTTGTGGCCCAGCGCTGCGGATTCTTGCGGTGGTTGTTGCGGTCCCCTTTCTGGAATTTTTTGCTGTTGTGTTCGATCCTCCTGCTTGGCTGCTGCCCGAATCTGCGGGGCTGAGCAGCGCCGTGGCGGCGCTCGCCACCGCGCTGGGCTGCGGCCTGCTGGTGGGCATCGAGCGCGAGCGGCGCAAGGGCAGTGGACCGGGGCGCGCCTTTGCCGGCCTGCGCACCTTTGCCCTGGCCAGCGTGCTCGGCGCGGTGGCCGCGCTCACCGGGCTGGCGGGTCTGGTGGTGACGGGGGCCTTGCTGGTCGCGGCGCTGGGCCTGGTGGCCTACTGGCGAGACCGCTCCGACGACCCGGGTGCCACCACCGAAATCGCGCTGCTGCTCACCTACCTGGTCGGTGTCCTGTGCGCCTGGAGTCTGCCGCTGGCGGCGGGCCTGGCGGTGGGGCTGACGGCGGTGCTGGCCGGACGCGACGCGCTGCACCGGTTCGCCAGCCACTGGCTGCGGCCGGGCGAGGTGCGCGACGGCATCATCCTCGCCGCGCTGGTGCTGATGGCGCTGCCGCTGATGCCGAACCGGCCGCTGTGGGGTCCGGTGCTCAACCCCTATGTGATCGTGCAGCTGCTGGCGCTGTTGCTGGCCGTGCAGTCGCTGGCCCACCTGAGCCGCCGGCTGCTGCAGGCGCGCGAAGCGGTGGCGTTTTCGGCCCTGGCCTCGGGTTTTGTGTCGAGCACCGCCACCATCGCCACGCTGGGTCTTGCCGTGCGCGAAGGGCGCTCGGGCGCGCGGCTCATGGCTGGTGGTGCTTTGATGTCGTGTGTGTCGACGCAGCTGCAGGTGCTGCTGGTGGCGGCCGCGGTGCAGCCGGCCTGGCTGGCGGCGTTGTGGTTGCCCGCGCTGGGTGCGGCCTTGCTGGCGGCCGCCTGGGCGTGGTGGCTGGTGCATGGCGCGCCGCCTGAGTCGGCCGATGGCGTGGTGTCGAGCCCGCGCATCGAGGGCCTGACCGGCAAGTCCGAGGACCGCATGTTCAGCCTCTGGGGCGCTGCCGCCGTGGCCGGGCTGCTGGCTGGCATCCAGGCGCTGGTGCATGGGCTGAACCTCTGGCTGGGGCAAGCCGGCCTGATCGCCGGAACGCTGGTGGCATCGCTGGCCGATCTTCACGCCGCTCTGGCGGCCGTGTTTGCCTCTTCGGGCGCCGAGCTCAGCCTTGTAGCCGCCATCCCCGTGATGGGCGCGCTGTCGGTTCACGCGCTCAGCAAGAGCGTCACGGCCGGCCTGGTGGGACGTTGGCCCTACCTTCGCTGGCTCGCGCCCGGTCTGTGGGCGCACACCGCGCTCTGTGTGGCGCTGATCGGGTGGATGCTGGTCTGAGCCGGCGCAGCGGTGGAGCGTGGGGGCAACGGGTCAGCCGCCGGGCCGCTCCCAAGGCAGGCCCCGTCCCCTCGGGGGGCAGCGACCCGCGCAGCGGTGGAGCGTGGGGGCAACGGGTCAGCCGCCGGGCCGCTCCCAAGGCAGGCCCCGTCCCCTCGGGGGGCAGCGACCCGCGCAGCGGTGGAGCGTGGGGGCAATCAGTTCCTTGTGGGTTCTCGCATGGTCACGAACTCTTCTGCGGCGGTCGGGTGGATGCCGATGGTGCTGTCGAACACCGCCTTGGTCGCGCCTGCCTTCATCGCCACCGCAAAGCCCTGCACGATCTCGCCCGCCTCGGGGCCGACCATGTGCAGGCCGACCACGCGGTCGCTGGCGGTGTCCACGATCAGTTTCATCAGCGTGCGTTCGCTGCTGCCCGACAGCGTGTGGCGCAGCGCCTTGAACTCGCTGCGGAACACGGTGATTTTGCCGAACTTCTCGCGCGCCTTCTCTTCGCTGAAACCCACGGTGCCGATGTTGGGGTGGGTGAAGACGGCGGTGGGAATGAAGTCGTAGCTCATGTCGCGCGGTGCTTTGCCTGCCGCCGGGCCAAACAGCTGGTCCACCACCACCATCGCTTCGCCCAGCGCCACCGGCGTGAGCTGCACGCGGTTGGTCACGTCGCCCACGGCGTAGATGTGCGGCACGTTGGTCTGGTAGTGCGCGTTGACGATCACCTCGCCCTGGCCGCCCTGCGCCACACCCACGGTGTCCAGCCCGAGTCCCTTGACGTTGGGCACTGCGGCCGGTGGCGTAGAGCACGGCATCGGCCATGACGATGGCGCCGCCTTCACACTCCACGCGCAGGCCCTCGTCCGTTTTCTGCACATCGACCACATCGGCGTTGAGCCGCAGGTCGACGCCCGACTTGATCATCTCAGCGGCGACGAAATGGCGGATCTCTTCGTCAAAACCGCGCAGCACCTGTTCGCCGCGGTACAGCTGGATCACCTGGCTGCCCAGGCCGTTGAAGATGGAGGCGAACTCGCAGGCGATGTAGCCGCCACCCACCACCAGCAGGCGCTGCGGGAAAGGCTCCAGGTCAAACACCTCGTTGGAGGTGATGACGTGTTCGCGGCCCTGGAAGTGCGGCACGAACGGTGTGCCGCCGGTGGCGATCAGGATGTTTTTGGCGGTGAAGTGCTGGTGACCGGGTGAGCCGTCCGCGTGCAGCGTGGCCAGGGTGATGGCGTGTTCGCCGTCGATGCGCGCGAAGCCGTTGAACACGGTCACGCCCGAGCCGCCGAGCAGGTTGCTGTAGACGCCGTTGAGGCGGCTGATTTCCTTGGCTCGGTTGTGCTTGAGGGTGGCCCAGTTCAAGGTGGGTGCGGTGCCCTCCCACCCGAAACCGGCTGATTCGTGAAAGCTGTCGGCGTAGTGCGCCGCGTAGCTGTAGAGCTTCTTGGGAATGCAGCCCACGTTGACGCAGGTGCCGCCCAGCCCGTCGGTGCCCAGCATCTCGGCCAGCGCCACGCGCGCGCCGCGCTGGGCCGCCATGCGCGCGGCGCGCACGCCACCGCTGCCGCCGCCGATGACGAAAAGATCGAAGTCGAATGAAGCCATGTCAGAGAGTCCTTGTGTGAAGCCAAGATGTTAGTTCGCTCACACAATGCGCGCATGAACACGCCCCAAGACGCCGTTGAAATGCCAGGCCTGTCGGTCGTCATCGGCGGAACCGGCGGCCTGGGCGCGGCGCTGGTGGAGCATCTGCGCGCGCGGGGTGAAACCGTGCTGGCGATTGGCCGGCGCACCGACCCATCCATCGACTTCACCCACACCGAGTCCATCGCCGCCTGCGCGCACCGCGTGGCCGATGAGCTGTCGACCCGTGGGCAGCGTTTGCAGCGGCTGATCGTGGCCACGGGGTTTCTGCATGGCGAGACCGCCTCGGCTTCACGTGCCGAGCCCGAGCGCTCGTGGCAGCACCTGGAGGCTGAGGCGCTGACGCACAGCTTCGCGGTCAACGCCATTGGCCCAGCGCTGGTGATGCGCCACTTTCTGCCGCTGCTGCCGCGCCAGGGCAGTTGCCTCGCGGCGTTTTTTTCGGCCCGTGTGGGCAGCATCGGTGACAACGCGCTGGGCGGCTGGTACGCCTACCGCGCAGCCAAGGCCGCGCTGAATCAGCTGGTGCACACCGCTTCGATCGAGCTCGCGCGACGCAACCGCGAGGCGATCTGCGTGGCGCTGCACCCGGGCACGGTGGCCACGCTGTTGTCGCAACCCTTTGCCAAGACCGGCTTGAAGGTGCGCCCGCCCGAGATGGCTGCGGCCGAGCTGATCGCGGTGATGGACGGCCTAGCCGCCAGCCAGACCGGTGGCTTCTACGACCACCAGGGAAATACCGTGCCTTGGTAAAACAGCCAGGCCAGACCAGCCACTCAACAACTTTTCCGGCGCACGTGCCCCAGCCCAGGATGCCGCGGAACCGGCTCTGCCGGGCCGCCAGCATCGCCCCCCTTTCAAGGGGGGTGACGCCGCAGGCGGCGCGGGGGGTTAATACGTGATACACGCCCCGACCCGTCTTGCGCCCCAGCCAGCCCGCCGCCACCATTTCTTTCAGCAGCGGCGCCGGGCGGTACTTGCTGTCGTTGAACTCGGCCATGTAGACGTTCATCACCGCCAGGCACACGTCCAGACCGATCATGTCGGCCAGGGCCAGCGGGCCGATCGGCTGGTTGGTGCCGAGCTTCATGCCGGCGTCGATGTCTTCCGGTGTGGCCAGGCCCTCGGCGAGCACGAAGAAGGCCTCGTTGATCATGGGCACCAGGATGCGGTTGACCACAAAGCCGGGCGCGTTCTTCACCGTGATCGGCGTCTTGCCCAGGCGCTCGGCCAGGGCCTTCACCGCGTCGTGCGTGGCGTCGCTGGTCTGCAGGCCGCGGATGATTTCCACCAGCGCCATCATGGGCACCGGGTTGAAGAAGTGCATGCCCACGAAACGGTCGGCGCGTTGCGTGGCGGCGGCCAGTTTGGTGATGCTGATCGAGCTGGTGTTGGTGGCGACGATCACGTCGGCGCGCCAGCACGCCGTCGAGCTGCTGCAGGATCTTGATCTTGAGGGCTTCGTTTTCGGTCGCGGCCTCGATCACGAGCTGGGCGCCCTTGAGGTCGTCGTAGCTGGTGCTGCCCTGGATCAGGGACAGCGCCTTGTCCTTGTCGGCGGCGGTGATCTTCTCTTTCTTGATCAGCCGGTCCAGGCTGCCGGCGATGGTGGCCAGGCCCTTGTCGATGGCGGCCTGCTGCGATGTCGACCATGACCACGCGGATGCCGTTGGTGGCGCAGGCCTGGGCGATGCCGTTGCCCATGGTGCCGGAGCCGATGATGCCGACGGTCTGGATGGGGTTGCTCATGCTGGAATCACTCCTGAAAAATGGGAAATAAGAGGTGGCTGGTGCCTGGTGGCAACGGCCCGCTGAACAGTCGCTCAGGCGTCCGCATTAGGCGGCGCAGCCTACCGGGCGCGGCAGGCCCTGTGCTAACTTGATCTCGATTGTCCCGCACAGCGCAAAGCACGCTGGCGCGAGGCACCTTGCAACAGCCGATCGGCTTGGTCAGCGGCCAGCGGATCGCTCTGAGGAATCACTATGTACGACTACATCGTCGTTGGCGGCGGCTCGGCTGGCAGCGTGCTCGCCGGCCGCCTGAGCGAAGACCCGGCCATCCGCGTGGCCCTGCTGGAAGCCGGCCCGGCCGACCGCAGCGTGTTGATCCACTGCCCGGCCGGCCTGGCGGTGATGGCCAAGTACGAGCTCAATGGCTGGGGCTACAACACGGTGCCCCAGCCCGGACTCAACGGTCGGCGGGGCTACCAGCCGCGCGGCAAGGTGCTGGGTGGATCCAGCTCGATCAACGCCATGGTCTACGCGCGCGGCGTGGCCTGGGACTACGACCAGTGGGCTGCGCAAGGCAACCCCGGCTGGTCATGGGCCGATGTGCTGCCGTACTTCAAGCGCGCCGAGCACAATGCGCGCGGCGCCGACGCGCTGCACGGCCAGGGTGGCCCGCTGCATGTGATGGATCTGCGCAGCCCCAATCCGTTCCTGCCCGCCTTTGTCGAGGCCGGCAAGCAGGCCGGCTACAAATACAACCCCGACTTCAACGGCCCGGAGCAAGAGGGCGTGGGTGTCTACCAGGTGACGCACAAAAACGGCGAGCGCTGGAGCGCCGCCAAGGGCTATCTCACGCCGCACCTGGGTCGAACCAACCTGAAGGTGATCACCGGTGCGCTCAGCACCCGCGTGCTGACCGAGACCGTCGAAGGCCAGGCGCCGCGCGCGGTGGGGGTCGAGTACCGTGGCGATGGTGGTCGCGGCGCCTTGCAGACGCTGCAGCCTCAAGCCCGGCGGCGAGGTGCTGCTCAGTGCCGGTGCCTTTGGTTCGCCGCAGCTGCTCATGCTCTCGGGCATTGGCCCGGCCGAGCACCTGAAGTGCACACGGCATCCCCGTGGTGCGCGACCTGCCCGGCGTCGGCGAAAACCTGCACGACCACCCCGACGTGGTGATCGTGGTCAACGCGCCCAAGGTCTCCGATCTGTTCGGCCTGTCGCTCAAGGGCATGGTCAGCATGCTGCGCGGCATCTTCGAATGGCGCCGCGCGCGCAGCGGCCCGCTCACCACCAACTTCGCCGAGGGCGGTGGTTTCATCAAGAGCTCGCCCGAGCAAGCCCTGCCCGATCTGCAGTGGCACTTCGTGGTGGGCAAGCTGGTGGACCATGGTCGCAAGACCGTGTTCGGCCACGGCTATTCGTGCCACGTGTGTCTGCTTCGCCCCAAAAGCCGGGGCACGCTGCGGCTGGCGAGCGCCGAGCCGCAGGCCGCACCGTTGATCGACCCGGCGTTCCTGAAAGACCCGGACGACATGGCGCGCATGGTGCGCGGCTTCAAGCTCACGCGCCAGATGTTGCAGCAGGACGCGCTGACCCGCCACGGCGGCGTCGAGTCAAAGGCCTCGGCGTCGGCGCAAGAGCGATGCGCAGATCGAGCAGTTCATTCGCAACCACGCCGACACCATTTACCACCCGGTGGGCACCTGCCGCATGGGCCACGATGCGCTGGCCGTGGTGGATGCCGAGCTGCGCGTGCACGGCGTGTCGGATCTGCGCGTGGTGGATGCGTCGGTGATGCCGCAGGTGGTGGGTGGCAACACCAACGCGCCGGTGGTCATGATGGCCGAGAAGGCGCTGGATATGATTCGGGCAGCCCGGCAGGCCACTCAGGCGGTGCCGGCAACCCGATCGCCCGTTCAGGAGACCACCGCATGATTTTGGAACACGCCGACATCCGCATCGACCCGGCAAAAGCCGCCGCTTTCGAAGAAGCCATCACGCGGGGTGCGAGCACCGTGATCTCGAAGGCCAAAGGCTTCCAGGGCTTCAAGGTCAACCGCAGCATCGAGAGCCCCGGGCGCTATCTGCTGATGATTTACTGGGACACGCTGGAAGACCACACCGTGGGTTTCCGCGAATCGCCCGCGTTCGCCGAATGGCGTGCCATCGTCGGCCCGTTTTTCACGCAGCCACCAGTGGTGGAGCATCTCGAACTCGTGAGCAAGAGCTGACGCCCCCCGCGCCGCGCCTGCGGCGCGTCACCCCCTCAAGGGGCGGCACTGGCCGACTGGCAAAGCCAGATCAGCAGTGCCCTGGGTCAAGACATCGCGAGCTGCAGAAGCGTTTGGTAAGCGGGGGAGCCAAACCCAGAACGCCGCGGAACCGGCTTCGCCGGGCCGCCAGCGTTGCCCCCTGGGGGGGTGACGCCGCAAGCCGGCGCGGGGGGAGCCTAGCGCTGAGGGGTGAAATCACCCCTTCCGCATCAACGTGGATTTGCCAAACAGGCTCTCGATCAGGTCCACCGCCACCTCGGCCGTGCGGTTGCGCACGTCCAGCGCCGGGTTGAGTTCCATCACGTCCATCGAGGCCATGCGTCCGGTGTCGGCGATCATTTCCATGCAGAGCTGGGCCTCGCGGTAGGTGGGGCCGCCGGGCACGGTGGTGCCCACGCCGGGGGCGATGTCGGGGTCGAGAAAGTCCACATCAAAACTCACGTGCAGGTGGGTGTTGTCGTCCATGCCGGCGAGCGCCTGTTCCATGGTGTGGCGCATGCCCATTTCGTCGATGTAGCGCATGTCGAACACCTCCAGGCCGTGTTCGTGCACAAAGCGTTTCTCGCCCGAGTCCACGCTGCGAATGCCGATCTGGCGCAGCACCGAGGGCGCAATCGCCGGCGTGGTACCGCCGATGCCGGTGAGCTCGGCGGGCCCATGGCCGCACAGCACGGCCACCGGCATGCCGTGCACGTTGCCGCTGGGGGTGAGGGCGGCGGTGTTGAAGTCGGCGTGGGCGTCTAGCCAGAGCACGCGCAGCTGCTTGCCGGTGTCGCGACAGTGGCGCGCCACCGCACTGATGGAGCCGATGCCCAGGCAGTGGTCGCCGCCCAGCACCATGGGCATCGCGCCCTGTGCCAGCACCTCCAGCACGGCGGCGTGCAGCGCTTCGTTCCAGGCCACCACCTCGTGCAGGTGCCGGTGACCCTGCGCGGGCGGCAGCCAGGGGTTGGGCGGGCCGCTGAGGTTGCCGCGGTCTTGTACCCGCAGGCCGTGGTTTTCCAGCACCGTCTTCAAGCCCGCCACGCGCAGGGCCTCGGGCCCCATGGAGGCGCCGCGCGCGCCCGCGCCGATGTCGGTGGGGACGCCAATCAGGTGAATGGTTTTGTGCATGGCCCCATTGTGGGCGAAGCGGGGCGCGGGGCCACCCGCTGCCGTTCGGGTATCGGTTTGTGTGGTTTGTGACATGCCAGCTGTGTCTGGGTGACGCTGCGCCGCGCCCGCCCGTGAAGCGTTACCGCTTGACACACGGCGCTGGCCGGCGGACCGTTGTTTCCGCCACACTCCGCGGGTCGAGCGGCTCCTCGCATTCATCGCGTCAAGGCCTTGGCGCAGGCGCTGGTCCATCACACTGGAACCGAGCTGCTGGCTTCACCGACAGCTTTTTCCTTCAGGTCTCACACCACATGCCCAGCCCGATCCCAGCCTTCCACCGTGTCACCCCGCGCACCACCTCGGCGCTGCTGCTGGCGGCCGTCCTCAGCGCCTGTGGTGGCGGCGCCGACGCGGTGGGGGCTTTGCCAGCCGCCGGCCCCACCGCGCCCGCGGCGAGTTTCCCGGCGGACCCCGTTGCTGACCAGACCGTCTGCGACTCCGCCAGTGGCCGGGTGCTGGCAGTCGGGCCGGGCCAGCCCCATGCCGTGCCCAGCGCCGCCGCCGCGGTCGCCCGCGCGGGCGACGTGGTGCGCATCGCGGCGGGGGATTACCGCGGTGACGTGGCCACCTGGTCGGCCAGCAACCTGCGCATTTGCGGGGTGGGCGGGCGGGCGCGGCTGTTTGCCGACGGGCGCAGCGCCGGTGGCAAGGCGATCTGGGTGGTGAGCGGCGCCGACATCACGATCGACAACCTGTCGTTTCACAACGCCAAGGTACCCGACAAGAACGGCGCCGGCATTCGCGCCGAGCACGCCGGTGGCGATCTGCGCATCGTCAACAGCGGCTTTTTCGACAACGAAAACGGCATTCTTGCCGCGTCCGGCCCCGGCACGATCACGATCGAGCGCTCGGCGTTTGCCCGCAACGGCTTTGGCGACGGCTACAGCCACAACCTGTATGCGAACAACATCGCCCGCCTCACGGTGCGCGCCAGCTATTTCGCCGATGCGAGGATTGGCCACAACCTGAAAAGCCGCGCAGCACAAACCGTGATCGAGAACAGCTATTTCATGGACGGCCCCGACGGCACCGCCAGTTACCAGATGGACTTTCCCAATGGCGGCGATGTGCTGCTGCGCGGCAATCTGGTGCAAAAGGGCCCGAGGGCGGACAACAGCAACGGCATCGCCTTCGGGCTGGAGGGCCTGTCGCAACCGGTCAACCGGCTGGCGCTGGTGCACAACACGCTGGTCACCACGCGCGCGCGCGGCGCCTTTCTGTCGGTGGCGGCAGGCGCGCAGTCGGTTCGCCTCAGCGCCAACATCCTTGCCGGCACCGGTGACCAGGCGCTCATCACCGGCGGGTTCTCCCCGGCCAGCGTGGTGCGAAGCGGCAATGTGGACACGCTGGCGAGCAACCTGCCCGGCGCCACCAACCTCGCCGCGCCCAACTTCTGGCCCAATGCCGCGCTCCTGGGCCAGATGGGCCTGACCGCCGTGGCCGATGCTGCCTACCTCAGCGACGCGCCACGGCCTTTCACGCTGCGCAGCTTCGCGAGCCCGGCGCGTCTGGCGGGCGCCTTGCAGTCTGCTCCCTGAATCCACGGCCCGGCACCGGACAGCGCGGCTGGTCGACAATGCGGGCCACCGGTGCGCTGCACCGTCTCTCGCGCCAAGAGCGCCTTTTGCCCATGCACGCTGCCGCTCCCGATCTCTGGACCCCTTGCGGCTTTGACCGCCTGCAGCGCGATGCGCGCGGCTGGCTGCAGCCAACCGATGGCTACTGGCGGCTCTGGCTGGAGCGCCCCGAGCTGGCGCTGGTGGAAGAATCTTGTGCCGCCGAGTGCGCCCTGCACGCTGCCTTGATGGAAACGCCGGGACGCCCGGTGCCAGAGACTGAGCTGGCTGCCTTGCAAGACGACGATGCCCGCGCCAACCACCGCCTGTTCCTCGGCTTTCGAGACGCGGTGCAGGCCGCCGGCTCGCTGGAAGCCGCCTACGCCGGCTTCTTTCGCGCCGGCAGTATCCAGATTCCGCCGCTGTTCCTCGACCTCATGGTGCAAGCCATCGTGTGCAACCTGCTGCAAGACGCCGAGCCCGATGCCTGGACCTGGCGCGCCGCCGAGCTGCTGTTTCGCCGCCAGCGGGTGCAGGTGCAGGACGGCCGCGTGCTCAGCGGCGATGCCCAGGTGCTGGACATGCTGAACGACACCGGTGGGCTGGGCGAGGTCGGGCGGCTGCTGATGCAGGGCGGTGCCAGGGTGGCGCCGGTGCAGATCGAGGTGCTGGGCGAAGAGAGCGCGGCGCGCTACCTGGCCAGCCGTGCTGGCGCGGGCCGTTTCAACTTCGTGCTCGATCTCACCCATGAGGTGCGCAACGAGCTGCCCCACGGCCTCACGCTGACCATGACCCGCACCCGTTCGGGCCTGAGCGCGCTGGCCCGGGTGCTGGAGCGCTGGGTGGCGCATTTCCATGGCACGGCGGTGCAGATCGAGCCCGAGTCGCGCGTGGAAGACCCGGCCTGGCGCTGGCACCTGGGGCTGGACGTCACCTCCACCCAGTTGCTCAACGATCTGTATGCAGGCCTGGCGGTGTCCGCCGAGCGACAGGCGCAGCTGATCAGCCTGTTTCGTCTGCGCTTTGAGCAGCCTGCCGATGTGCGCGAGGACGTGCGCGGCAAACCGGTCTATCTCGGGCTGGCGATGGCGGCAGACGGTTCGCTCAAGCTCAAGCCGCAAAACCTGCTGATCAACCTGCCGCTGGTCAAAGACACCTGAAGCGCCTGAGGCGCGGTGGCTGCAAGGGCGAAGCGGTCAGGCGCGCGGCAGCTCGATGTGAAAAGTCGCGCCCTCGCCCGGCGCGCTCTGGGCCCAGATGCGGCCCTCCATGCGCTCCACCGCCTTGAAGACCATGGCCAGGCCGATGCCGGTGCCGGCGATCTGGTCGGGCCGGTGCAGGCGCTGGAAAATGGCGAAGATGCGGTCGTGGTGCTTCATGTCGAAGCCCATGCCCTGGTCCCGAACCGAGAGGCGCACCACCGGACCGATGACACAGGCCTCAATCGATATCTCGGGCCGCTCGCCCGGGCGGGTGAACTTCATCGCGTTGTCCACCAGGTTGCGCAGCACCATGGCCAGGCCCTGCGGGTGCGCCAGGGCCGCCAGCGTGGGGGGCAGGTTGATCCGCACCGTTGCCTGTCGTGCTTCCAGCTCGTTGTGCATGCCCTGGAGCACCTCTTCGACCGCGTTGCTCAAGCGCAGCGGCACCAGACCGCTGCCCAGCTCCTCGATGCGGCAGTAGGCCAGCAGGTCGTTGATCAGGCGGGCCATGTGCAGCGTGGCGCGCTGAATGCGGTTCAGGTAGTCCCGCGCATCGTCGTTCAGTGCGTTGGCCTGTTCATCGAGCAGCAGCGAGGCAAAACCTTCCACGCTGCGCAGCGGCGACTTGAGATCGTGCGACACCGAATAGGCGAACGACTCCAGCTCCCGGTTTGCCTGGCTCAGGCGCCGGATGCTGTGGTCCAGCTGCTGGGTGCGCTCTTGCACGCGTTGCTCCAGCTGGGTGGTCAATGCCTGCAAGCGCGCCTCGGCAGCGCGGCGCTCGGTCACGTTGACCAGCATCTGGGCGAAAAGGTGCAGCAGGTTGATCTCTTCCTGATCGTAAACATGTGAGCGAACGCACCGAGTCGAACCCCACAAAACCCAGCAGACCATCTGCCGAGTTCATCGGCAGTGTGATGAGGCTGCGAATCGACTGCGGCTCCAGAATCTCGCGCAGGTTGCCGGCAGGCAGTGCGCTGACATCGTCGACCCAGAATGCCTGTGATTTCTGGTGGGCCTCGACCCAGTCGGGAATCAGGTCCATGCTCAGGCCCTGCAGCGCTTCAATGGCCGGTTCAGTGCCCAGCGAACACCACTCGTGGGTGTTATCGGCGGTCCAGTCCTGCAGGTCGTACCGGAAGATGTAGGCACGGTCGGCATTCGACGAACTTGCCGATTTCGCCCAGTGCACGGTCGATCTCGGCGTCGATCGTGTCCAGAGCTGGTTGATGAACCGGTTCGCCAGCCGCGCCTGCAGCTGCATGAACTGGTGCAGGCGTTCCCGTTGCTGGCGCAATGCCTCTTGCTCGGTGATGTCGCGCGTCAGCAGCATGCAGTGGTCGCTGTCGGGAATGCGAGCGGCGCGGGCGTAGAAGCGTCTGGTGCCCTGGCGGGGAAGATCCAGCTGATACTGGAAATCGCAGATTTGCCCCGCTCGCGCTTTCTGCATTTCGCTTTCAAGCAAGCGCGCCACATCGGCCGGCACCACCTCGGCGGCGGTCCTGCCCAGAAACATCTCCGGCGGCACGTACAGGCCGTCGTCTTCAACGCCCTGGTAATGCACAAACCGGTTGTTTTCATCGATCACGAACAACCGGTCTTGCATCACCTCGAACACACTCTCCAGCATGGCGCCACGTGCACGAACGGCCTCCTGGGCGCGCCTGAGGTCGGAGATGTCAACGCACGACCCAATCAGGCCCACCGGCTGCGCATCTGCGTCGAACCGGGGCAGGCATTGCTCGATCACCCAGCGAAAGTCGCCATCGTGGTGCAGCAGGCGGTATTCCAGAGAGAAAGCTTGCTGTTCGGCCCGCGCCGTGCGCATTGCCGCCGCGCGCAGCGGCGCGTCGTCCGGGTGAATGATTTGCGTCCAGCCTTCACCCAGCGCCTGTTCGCTGCTGCGGCCCGTGAATTCTTGCCAGCGGCGGTTCACCCAGTCGACCTGACCCTGCAGATCGGCGGTCCAGATCAGCACCGGTGAGGCGTTGGCGACCGTGTCGAGCTGTGTCAGCGTCTGCCGCTGGGACTCGGCCAGTGCCTTGCGCTCGGTGATCTCGAAGGTGGTGCCCGCCATGTAAGTGGCGCGACCGCTCGCATCGCGAAATGCCCTGCCCTGGGTCTCGAACCAATGCTCGCCGCCTGTGGTGTCAAGCAGCCGAAATGTGACGCAGTAGGGCTTGCCCTGGACAAGGTGACCTCGCAAAGCCCGGCGAACCTCTGCCGCATCGGATGGGGTCATGAGAGCAAAGAGCGTCTGCCCCATGTCCTGGCCCGGTGCCAGTGGGTGGCCGATCTGACTCAGGAATGCGGGCGCAAAGCGCATCTTGTCGGTGGTGATGTCCCAGTCCCACACATTGCCCGAATGCAGCGCCAGCAACAGCTTGCGCTCGCTGTCGGCCAGCGCGCGCAGCGAGCGGTCCAGCCGCCAGCCGCCCCAGCCCATGGCCGCTGCCAGCAGCAGCGCCAGGCCGATCAGGTAGGGCAGGCGTGCCGACCACAGTGCCAACGCAGTGTCTGAGCAGGCGCCATAAACGAGCACCAGCGAATCGGCCGGGCCGTTGAGCCGCTGGTAGGCCACGCGGCGTGCCACGCCGTCAAACTGAGAGATCACATCCACCACCCCGACAGGGGCGCGTTCGGCGCTTGCCACCCATTCGGTGGTCACCGCAGTGCCCAGCTGGGCGTCCACCCGCGGTGCTCTGGCCAGCAGGGTCGCTGTGCCGTCGCCGTTCATGCGAAACAGCGAGATCCGGTCTTCGGGGTTTCTGCGCTCGCTCTCCAGCCAGCGCTGCAGCTTGTCGAAGCCAAGGTCGACGCCGTAGCTCGAAATGCCTTGCGCATTGGGCTCGGCGCGCCAGACCAGCGGAATCACGGCCTGCTGCGGCGGGCCCACCGTGTCTCCAACGCCCCAGCGATCCGCAGGGGTGTCCGCCGCCATGCGGTGTACGTGACTCTGAGTGGTATTGAGCGGCGCGACATCGCCGATCAGGGGAATTTCGCTGTCTTGCGGGCCGATGGCGTGCAGCCTGAAAGGCAAAGGCAAGGCAGCCAGCAATTCGGCTTGCGATCCCGCCAGGCTGGCGGCCGGCGTCTGGAACGGCTGCGACGACGCTTGCTGCAGCTGCTCATTGAACTGGTCGATGGCGGTGCGCGCCACGGTCAGCGACTGCTGCAGATCGGTCGCCAGACGGTTCGCACCACGCGCTGCGAGTTCGGCGGTTTCGTTCATCACGCGCGCGCGCTCCTGCCACAAAAACCCGGTGGTGGCGCTCAGCAGCAGCGCGATGGCGCCCAGCGTGGCAGCGGCCAGCAGCCTGCGGTGTGGCTGTGGCGGCGGCAGGTCCGGGCTGGCTGTTGGGGCCGTGTCCTGGATCGGTTGTTTGGCGTCAGACATGGGCGGTTCGGTGAACTCGTCCCAGTTTAGTGCCCACGCCGGCGGCAAATGCGCCGAAATGTGCCGTGTTCACACTGGAGCTTCAGCGATCTGGCTGCCGCTGCCAGGCGTGAACGGCACGGCACAGCTTCATCGGGGGTCACTCACATGTTGCGCCGGTACTGCCCGCCCACCTCGAACAGAGCGCTGGTGATCTGGCCCAGCGAGCACACGCGCACGGCGTCCATCAGCACGTCGAACACGTTGTCGTTGTCGATCACGGCCTGCTTCAGACGTTCCAGCATGCGCCGGCGCCTCGGCGGCGTGGCGGGTGTGGAAGTCGCGCAGCCGCTTGAGCTGGTTCTGCTTTTCTTCATCGGTTGAGCGGGCCAGCTCCAGCGTCTCCATCACCTGGTCGCCATGCGGGTTGCGGAAGGTGTTGACGCCGATGATGGGGTACTCGCCGGTGTGTTTGAGCATCTCGTAGTGCATCGATTCGTCCTGAATCTTGCCGCGCTGGTAGCCGGTTTCCATCGCGCCCAGCACGCCGCCGCGGTCGGCGATTTTCTCGAACTCCGACAGCACCATTTCTTCCACCAGCTCGGTGAGTTCCTCGATGATGAACGCGCCCTGGTTGGGGTTCTCGTTCTTGGCCAGGCCCCATTCGCGGTTGATGATGAGCTGGATCGCCATGGCGCGGCGCACCGAGTCTTCGGTCGGCGTGGTGATGGCTTCGTCGAACGCGTTGGTGTGCAGGCTGTTGCAGTTGTCGTAGATGGCGATCAGCGCCTGCAGCGTGGTGCGGATGTCGTTGAACTGGATTTCCTGCGCGTGCAGGCTGCGCCCGCTGGTCTGCACGTGGTATTTCAGCTTCTGGCTGCGCTCGTTGGCGCCGTACTTCTCTTTCATCGCCACGGCCCAGATGCGGCGCGCCACGCGGCCGAGCACGGTGTATTCCGGGTCCATGCCGTTGCTGAAGAAGAACGACAGGTTGGGCGCGAAATCGTCGATGTGCATGCCGCGCGCCAGATACGCTTCCACGAACGTGAAGCCGTTGCTGAGCGTGAACGCGAGCTGGCTGATCGGGTTGGCGCCGGCTTCGGCGATGTGGTAGCCGCTGATCGACACCGAGTAGAAGTTGCGCACGTCGTGGTGCACAAAGTACTCGGCGATGTCGCCCATGACCTTGAGCGAAAACTCGGTGGAGAAGATGCAGGTGTTCTGGCCCTGGTCTTCTTTCAGGATGTCGGCCTGCACCGTGCCGCGCACGTTGGCCAGCACCCATTCCCTGATCTTGGCCGCTTCGGTGTCGGTCGGCTCGCGGCCATTGTCGGCCTTGAACTTGTCCAGGTTCTGGTCGATGGCGGTGTTCATGAACATGGCCAGGATGCTGGGCGCCGGGCCGTTGATGGTCATGGAGACCGAGGTGGCCGGGTGCGCACAGATCGAAGCCGCCGTAGAGCACCTTCATGTCGTCCAGCGTGGCGATGGACACGCCCGAGTTGCCCACCTTGCCGTAGATGTCCGGGCGCGGATCGGGGTCGTTGCCGTACAGCGTGACCGAGTCGAAAGCGGTGGACAGCCGCTTGGCCGGCATGCCTTCGCTCAGCAGCTTGAAGCGCTTGTTGGTGCGAAACGCGTCGCCTTCGCCGGCGAACATGCGGGTCGGGTCTTCGCCCTCGCGCTTGAAGGCAAAGGTGCCGGCGGTGTAGGGGTAGCTGCCGGGCACGTTGTCCAGCATCAGCCACTTGAGAATTTCGCCGTGGTCTTCGAAACTGCGGCAGCGCCACCTTGCGGATCATGGTGCCGGAGAGCGTTTTGCGTGGTGAGCGCGGTGCGGATTTCCTTGTCGCGGATTTTCACCACGTACTCGTCGCCCGCGTAGGCCTTTTGCATGTCGGGCCACTGGGTCAGCAGCTTGCGGGCGTCGGTGTCTTGCTGCAGCTCGCGCTCCTGGGCCAGGTCGATCGCGGCCTCTGCGGCCTTGGAGCGGCTGGGTTTGTCGACGCGCCAGCATGCGCGCAGCTTCGCGCAGTTGCTGGATCTCGCGCGCCAGCCTGGCCTGGGCGCGGGCGCGGCGCTTGTAGCCGCGCACGGTGTCGGCGATTTCGGCCAGGTAGCGGGTGCGCGCCGGCGGCACGATCGGGGTCTGGTTGGTGCTGTGGCGCACCGCGACCACGGGCAGCTTGCCTTCGGTCAGTGGCAGGCCGAGCTCGATCAGGCGCGCGCTTGAGCGCCTGGTAGAGGGCGGTCACGCCGTCGTCGTTGAAGCGCGCGGCCATGGTGCCGAACACCGGCATGGTGTCGGGCATCACGGTGAAGGCCTCGCGGTTGCGCTGCACCTGTTTGGCCACGTCGCGCAGGGCATCGAGCGCGCCCTTGCGGTCGAACTTGTTGATGGCGACGAACTCGGCAAAGTCGAGCATGTCGATCTTTTCCAGCTGGCTGGCAGCGCCGAATTCGGGCGTCATCACGTACATGGGCACGTCGACATGCGGCACGATGGCCGCGTCGCCCTGGCCAATGCCCGAGGTCTCGACCACGATCAGGTCGAAGCCCGCCACCTTGCAGGCCGCCAGCACGTCGGGCAGGGCGGCGCTGATCTCGCTGCTGGTGTCGCGCGTGGCCAGGCAGCGCATGAAGACTCGCTGCCCCCACGCTCCCCGCTGCGCAGGTCGCTGCCGCCGAGGGGGCTGTTTTTCCTTGGGACGGCCCGGCGGAAAAACCCACGCTCCCAGAGCTTGACCAGGGGCCGATCGCGTTCATGCGGATGCGGTCGCCCAGCAGGGCGCCGCCGCTCTTGCGGCGCGACGGGTCGATGGAGATCACGGCGATGCGCAGCGCGTCGCCCTGGTCCAGCCGAATGCGGCGGATCAGCTCGTCGGTCAGCGACGATTTGCCCGCGCCACCGGTGCCGGTGATGCCAAGCACCGGCGTCTTGATGCCAGCCGCCTGACCGCGCAACGCTTCCAGCAGCGCCGGCTGAGCCTGGCCGTTTTCCACCGCGGTGATGAGCTGCGCCAGCGCGCGCCAGGGCATTTCGCCGTGGCCCTGAATGGCCGCGAGATCGGTGGGTGCGAAGCCGCTGATGTCCTTGTCGCAGCGCATCACCATCTCGCCGATCATGCCGGCCAGCCCCATGCGCTGGCCGTCTTCGGGGCTGTAGATGCGGGCCACGCCGTAGCGCTTGCAGCTCGCGGATTTCGGCCGGCACGATCACGCCGCCGCCGCCGCCAAACACCTGAATGTGCTCGCCGCCGCGCTCGCGCAGCAGGTCGACCATGTACTTGAAATACTCCACATGCCCGCCCTGGTAGGAGCTGATCGCGATGCCCTGCGCGTCTTCCTGCAGTGCGGCGGTGACCACGTCGTCCACCGAGCGGTTGTGGCCCAGGTGGATCACCTCGGCGCCCATGCCTTGCAGGATGCGCCGCATGATGTTGATGGCCGCGTCGTGGCCGTCAAACAGGCTGGCGGCGGTGACGAAGCGCACCTTGTGGGTGGGGCGGTAGTTGGCCAGGGCCTGGTAGTCGGCGGAGAGTTGGGTCATGGCGGATGGCTTGGGTTGCGGCTGATAAAGAGGGAGAGCGGAGTGGGGCGCGGGTCACTCCACCCGCAGGCCACCTGGGCCGGGTCTTGCGCCGGGAAGCGCAGTTTCAGCGCCTTGAGGCTGTCGCGCACCAGGGTGCCGATCATGAGATTGCGGTGGGTTTTGGAGTCGGCCGGCACAACGGTCCAGGGGGCCCATTCGGTGTTGGTGGCGCGCAGCGCGCTGTCGTAGGCAAGCCGGTAGGCGTCCCATTGCTTGCGCACGTCGATGTCGCCCATGCTGAATTTCCAGTGCTTGGCCGGGTCGTCGATCCGTGTCTTGCAGGCGCTCGCGCTGCTCTTCCTTGCTGATGTGCAGCAGGCATTTGAGGACAACGGTGCCCGACTGCGCGAGCAAACGCTCGAACGCGTTGATCTGCTCGTAGCGCTCGCGCGTCTGCTCGGGCGTGATCCAGCCGTTGACCACTGGCACCAGCACGTCTTCGTAGTGGCTGCGGTTGAACACCATGATCTCGCCCGCTCCGGGCGCCTGCTGGTGAATGCGCCAGAGAAAGTCGTGCGCGCGCTCGGTCTCGGTTGGGGCTTTCCAGCCCACGGTGTGCACACCCAGTGGACTGGTGCGGGCGAACACGCCGCGCACCGTGCCGTCTTTGCCGGCCGTGTCCGTGCCCTGCAGCACCAGCAGCATCTTGTAGCGGCCGTCGGCAAAGAACAGGTTTTGCAGCGCGTCGATCTCCTGCGCCAGCTCCTCCACCGCGGCCTTGTCGTCGCTCTTCTTGCCTTCTGAAAACGGTTTGGCGCCCGGGTCCCAGTCGGCCAGCGAGGTCTTGCCGTCGCGCCACTGCCAGTCGCTCCAGGTGCTGCCCTTGCCCGCGTGCAGCGCGGCAAGGGGGAACGGCAGGTCGATGGTGGTGGATCGGGTCATGCTTGTCTCGGGCGGTTGGCTGAAGCGATTCTTGGCGCCTCTGTCGAATTGACGTTTACGTAAACGTCAATGGTAACCCGGTTCGCCTTGCTGTGGAACCCGGTTTGGGGTGTGCATTGAGCGCGCTGGCAGGCTGCTGTGTGTCAGCGCTGCATTGCAAAATGCTGACTGGGCTGGCCTGCGCCAACCCAGCCTTTTCCACGCCACCGAGCCCATGCCACCGGGAGCCCCATGAAACCGATTCAGTTGTTCGACCCCGCCTCCAGCACCTACACCTATGTGCTTTTCGACGAAGCCAGCCGGGAGGCGCTGATCATCGACCCGGTGGACGATCAGATTGCGCGCGACCTCGCGGTGTTGCGCGAGTACGGCCTGAAGCTGGTGTGGACCGTGGAAACCCACGCCCATGCCGACCACATCACCAGCGCCGGACAGCTGGCCGAGCTCGCCGGTGCCAAGACCGCTGCGCCGCTGGGCTGCGGCATCGGCACGGCGGGTGTGCAACTGGCCGACGGCGACACGCTGCGCTTTGGCGGCGAGACGCTCTTGGCCCTGCACACGCCGGGCCACACCGCCGGCAGCATGAGCTTCGTCTGGCGCGACCATGTGTTCACCGGTGACACCTTGCTGATCAATGGCTGTGGCCGGACCGACTTCCAGTCGGGCAGCGCCAGCGCGCTGTATCACAGCATCACCCGCGTGCTGTTCGCTTTGCCCGATGCGACCACGGTCTGGCCCGGGCACGACTACCAGGGTCGAAGCCATTCCAGCATTGGCGGGGAAAAAACCGGCAACGCTCGGGTTGCCGGCAAGACCGAGGCCGAGTTTGTGGCCATCATGGACGCGCTGAATCTGCCCCGCCCACGGCGCATCGACGAAGCGGTGCCGGCCAACCTCACCTCTGGCCTGCGCCACGATCTCGACGGTGCCTTGCTGATGCAGCCGCGCCCGGTGCAGGCCGCGTTGTCCGGCACGTATGCCGGCGACGTATCGCCGGCGCTGGCCTGGGACTGGGTGCAGGCGGGCGAAGCGGTGTTGGTGGATGTGCGCACCGACGCCGAGCGCGAGTGGGTTGGCTTTGTGCCGGGCGCGGTGCCGGCTGCCTGGAAGCAGTGGCCGGGCATGGCGCTCAATCCGCAATTCGATTCAACGGTGCTGCAGGCGGCGGCGGGTGGCAAGAAGCTGGTGCTGCTGTGCCGCAGCGGTGTGCGCTCGATCGCCGCGGCACAGCGCGCCACGCAGCTCGGGCTGACCGCCTACAACATCCTGGAAGGCTTCGAGGGCGACCCGAGCACCCAGGCCCAGCGCGGCCACCTTGGCGGCTGGCGCCACCACGGGCTGCCTTGGCGCCAGAATTGACGGGGCGTCCGGCCTGCAGCCCCTAGTTCCCTTTGGCGTTCGGACGGAGCGTCTTGGTTGCTAAGCGGCAGGTCTCGCTTATCGGCATGCAAAGTGGGCAGTTATCGGAAAATTAAGCGGAAAAGAGGCGAACTTAGACCCCTGCTAAATCTGACAGGTTTCGTGTGGAATTTTCACGATGTTTTTTTTCAATGGGATTTTGTTTCCTCAAGGAGAACTCCATGGAAGTTGGTGCAAGAACGTCTACCGATACCTGTAGCCGCTGACCCGCCATGTTCGGCACACCTCGCAGGCCCGCATCGAGCGGGACTTCATCAGCTCGCTGGAATGACCCTGTGGAGGGCAATTCGCTGCTGCATGGTGCGCGACGCCAGGCCCGAACTCTGTGCGATTGGACGGCAACGACTATTTGAGCGTCACGGGCCATCCGGACATCGTCGGGCGCAGATCGAGTCGCCAGCAGAGGCTGCGGAGTTCGTCGTGCAGTCAGGCGTGTTTCTTCTTCAACAACATCCGAGTCGCGCGCTTGAGCAAGCGATTGCGCAGATTGGATTGGCAAGGAGGACGGCTTCGTCTGCCAGTCCGGATACGCTGCCAATCGTCGGACTGCTTCAATCGATCGCCGATTCCAATACACCGGTGATCTACCTTGACTGCGCTGGCCCACACCTCGCTATGGGAAGGAGCGCATGCCGCGCGAGCCCCAGCACATGCGTTTCGCCACAACGATCCAGCGCACCTCGATCGATTAATGGAGCGTACAGGGTCCTGGACATCGTGGTGGTCGATTCGGTCTACAGCACCACGGGTGCCGTTGTGTCCGCTGACAGGAAATGGTGGAGGTGGTCGGAAAAGCACGGCTGCGATGATTCTGGTTGATGAGTCTCACTCACTCGGCACTCACGGTCCTCGCGGAGCCGGACTTTGCGCGCAGCTTGGACTTACCAACCGAGTGCACTTCATATCTGCAAGCCTCGCCAAGGCAGTTGCGGGACGCGCCGGGTTTTTCACCGCCCCTGCGAGCATGCGCTACTACATTCTGAGCTCCAGCTACCCGAACATTTTCAGTTCTTGCCTGCTGCCGCACGAAGTGGCAGCGCTGCGCGCAACGGTCGGTGTTCTACAAAAGGCCGACGTCGAACGCGATCGACTTGCGGCGATCACCGTGAAACTGCGCGGCGCCGTTGCGGACATGGGCTACCCCATCCACCACGGCACCGAGCAAATCATTGCGCTGGAGGCCGGCACCGAGCCGGACACGATGCAGCGTTGCGCGACGAGCTGGAGAATGCGTGATGTGTTTGGCGCCGTGTTCTGCGCCCCAGCGACCAGTCGCAACCGCACCATGGTGCGGCTGACGCTCCACGCTGCGCTCACCGATGCCGAGATGGACCATGTTGGAAGCGGCTGGCGCGCGAGATGGCGCCGGTGGTGAGGCCCTGGGACTGGCCGATCGCCCGGCGCGCCCGCGCTGGCGCCGTTCAGTCGTCCTGAATGGCGCGGCCGCCCTGCGATTCCAGGAAGTGCCGGTAGGGATAGATTGGTGCGGGCAGGTCGGCGGCCTCCAGGGTGAAGAGTGCGGCGGTCAGCGTTTCGTCGTCACCCATGGACAGGGTGGGTGCGGTGCGCACCGGCCCGTGCAAACCCAGTTGCTGGTGCAACTCAATGGCCGCAAGCCGCTTGCCCGACTCCACCGCCCGCACCATCTCCATGCCCAGCCCCGCCGAGCCAACCAGCTCGGCCAGATCCCCCAGGCTGGCCACCGGCTCCAGTTGCAACCAGTGGCAACGCCCCTCGACATCCATGCCGAGCAGGCCGAACGGCTGGTCCAACACCACGTATTCCACCCAGTGCTTCTCGGTGTAGGCCTGCAGCGCCTGGGCGATGGATGGAATTTGCAGGATCGACTGCTGCGTTGGACGCAGCGTGGCGCGCCACAGGGTGTTGACCCGCGGATGCGCGGCCTGCCCCAGTTTGCGCAGCGCACCCATGAGCAGGCGGGTGATGTCACGTGCCTGTTTGGGCACAAACTGGTCGATCAGGCCGTTGTTGAAAGCCTGCACCGCCACCTGCTCGTCGGCCTGGCCGGTCAGCAGCACACGCGAGCCCGGCCAGTCGATCAGCGTTTCCAGCACCTGCAGGCCGTTGGTTCCCGGCATCGCGTAGTCGATCACGCAGGTCTTGGCCAGCTGATGGCGCTGCGGATGGTTGGCCCAGTAGCGCAACACCTGCGGCATCAGCGGCTGGCCCTGGCGCCAGCGCTCGATCATGTGCAGCTGCGCTGCGGCATCGGCCTCCCAGCGCGCTGGCTCACCTTGCATGCGCCGGGCGAAGGCGGCTGGGCGCGAAAACAGCTCCACCTGCCAGTGTGTGGGCAACACCATGCCCAGCATCTCAAGGTACTCGGTGTCGTCATCCAGAAACAGCACGCTGCCAGGGCGATGAAAAAGGGACAGGGTCAGGGACATTTCAGGAAGCGGTTCTCGAACAGGGCGTCGTGCTCAGGCGGCTGGGTCGTGCAGGGGCAGATCAATCATGAACACCGCACCCATGGCAGGTTCCGAGTGCACGCTGATGCTGCCGTTTGCGGTCTCGACCACGTTCTTGCAGAAGGTCAGACCCAGGCCATGGCCGATGCCGGCCTGGGTGGAAAAAAAGGGCTCGAAAATGCGCGCCTGTCGCGCATGGGGAATGCCCACGCCATCGTCTGACACCGCGATGCGCCCCTTGCCATGGTGCAGGCCCACATCCACCCGCAGGTCGCCAGGCTTGGGCGCGCTGCTCGCCGAGGCCAGCGAATGCAGGGCGTTCTTCAGCAGGTTGGTGACCACCTGCGCAAACAGGGGACGGGAGGCGAGAAAACAGAAATCGTTCTGCACATGCAGCCGAACGCAATCGCGCTCGCGCGTGGAGCGGTAGGGATAGTTGTGGATGACTTCGGCGACCAGATCGGCCGCGTGAATGCGGCTTTGCTCTCGGGGCAGGCGCATCAGCTGGGCGTTGGAGATCTGGGTGTCGATCTGCCGGTTCATGTTGCGAACCAGGTTTTGCAGCCGGCTGGCGAGATCCTCGATCTTGCGACTTTTGCTCTCGGGCACATCGTTCTGGGCCAGTGTGCGCAGCACATCGCCCATCAGATTCACCGTGGCCAAAGGTGTGCGCAGCTCGTGTGCCATCACCGCCATGGTGCTCAGGGTGTTGGTCAGCCGCGAGCGGCGCAGGTTGGCGCTGGAAGCGCCCAGCATCAAGCGCGATGACCCAGGCAAAGCCGAGCACCACGAGGTTGGTCCAGTGTCGGTCCAGAGCCAGGTCTCGTCGCTTGCGCCGCAGCTGGCCAGCAGCAGGCCAGCGCAATGCCGCGTGACCAGTGCCCAGCGATGGCCAGACGCCAGTCGGTGATGTGGAAATAGATGACGATCATGCCGGCCACGCTGGCGAGCCACACGGCGTTGCCGTCGTTCATCAGTACATCCAGAAAAAAAACAACGGCAGTTGCAGCCAGCTAGCAGATGCCGAACACCCAGACGACTGCGTTGCGACGCTGAGGTCGCGGTTGACCGCGGGCAGCAGCAGAACAGCCCATGGCAGCCATCACCATCCGCAAGCGCCACGTTTTCGTACGGCTGGGGCATCCAGCGTGCTCCAGAGCTAGCCGAACAGGCAAGTGGCCAACGAACGGTGAACACACCCAGCCACTGCAGTCGTGCACGGCGATGGGTGCAAAATAGGCTTCTAACGGCGCATGGACGACTTCGTCCAGCAACCACCGCGCCAAGCGCTTTTTTGCGCTGTGGAACCACAAACGGTCCAAAGGCACCATGGACTCCTTCCAACGACAAGTTCCTCCTCTGCCTCGCTCTGTGGCGGCATACGGTCAAGCAGCTATTGTCACCGTGCTTGGGTGTAACGATCATGACCCTGCCTGTCAACTTTGACAGCCTGACCGTCGACGCCGTCATGGCCGACTGGGTCGCGGCGCTGGGCGACCACGGCGTGGAGTCGGTGGTGGTGCTCGGCCCCAACCCGATGGGCGGACGCGACGATCGGGAAGTGTTGGCCGTGCACCCGCCCCGGTTGCTGGGTGCCGCACAGGCGCTGGCCGACAGCCACGACTTCGGCGCCAGCTGGCGCGACAGCGACGCTCCGCTGGTGGCCTGGCAAGACCTCTCCAAGGCGGCTTTCGACCAGGCCAGCCGCTGGCGGCGGTTGTGGCTGGCCCACGGGCATCAGACGCTGGTGCGGGTGGCGTTCAGTCTGCCAGCCGGGCGCGCTTTCGAGTGCTTCATGTTCAGCCCGCGCATGTTTGCCGACCGCGCCGAGGCCGCCGCCCTGGCCTGGTCGGCTTACAACATCTGGCCCATGTTGCGGCGCGCGATCGCCGAACAGCGGGTCAGCCTGAGTCCGCGCGAGCAGCAGAGCCTGAACCTGGCATTTGAGGGGCTCACCGCGCGGGAGACTGCAGCGCGCATGGACTGTTCCGAGCGCACGGTGAATTACCACCTGGCCAACGCCATGGCCAAGCTGCAGACCGACAACAAGCTGGCGGCCGTGCAGCGCGCCTGCTGGGTCGGGCTGATCTGACCCTGGCACGGGTCGCGCGGGCGGCGTCTGGCACGTGGTGATAATGCGCGCATGACATTTCTGGCACTGGATGTGGGCAACACGCGCCTGAAGTGGGCGCTGTACGACGCGCCCGCGCCTGGCGCCAGACTGATGGCGCATGGTGCGCAGTTCCTCGAGAACATCGAGACCCTGGCCGATGGCGACTGGGCTGCGCTGCCGGCGCCGACGCTGGGTGCTGGGCTGTGTGGTGGCGGGCGATGCGGTCAAACGCCGCGTGCACGAGCAGCTGGAGCTGTGGGACGCAGACCCGCAGTGGGTGGTGTCCAGCCAGCAGGAGGCAGGCCTCAGCAATGGCTACGACCATCCGGCGCGACTGGGCTCAGACCGCTGGGTTGCCATGATCGGTGCGCGCCATCGGCGTGCTTTCGCAGGGCTTGCCCGAGCCGTGTGTGGTGGTCATGGTGGGTACCGCGGTGACGGTGGAGGCGGTCGACGCCGAGGGGCGTTTCCTCGGCGGCATCATCCTGCCGGGCCACGGCATCATGTTGCGGGCGCTGGAGTCCGGCACCGCCGGGCTGCATGTGCCCACGGGCGATGTGCGCGACTTCCCCACCAACACCAGCGACGCCCTTACCAGCGGGGGCACCTTTGCG
The DNA here is from genome assembly GCA_963831255.1 of uncultured beta proteobacterium. Taxonomy (GTDB): domain Bacteria; phylum Pseudomonadota; class Gammaproteobacteria; order Burkholderiales; family Burkholderiaceae_C; genus Hydrogenophaga. The sequence goes on from CAWHPI010000006.1 coordinate 97,996, forward strand.
ATCGCCGGTGCGGTTCAACGCATGGTCGACAACCTGCGCCGCCACTGCGGCGACGAGCCACAGGTGTACATGACCGGCGGCGCCGGCTGGAAAATGGCACCCAGCATGTCAACCCAGGTTGAACTGGTCGACAGCCTGATCTTTGATGGTCTGCTCGAAGTGGCGAACAGACGGTTCTGACCCCCCCCCGCGCCGCACCGCAGGCGCGTCACCCCCCAGGGGGCGATGCACTGGCGGCCTGGCAAAGCCAGTTCCACGGCGTCCTGGGGTTAGGACATCGCGCGCCGGCCACGATCGCGGCGGCGAGAGGAAGTTAACCCCAGGACACCGCGGAACCGGCTTTGCCGGGCCGCCAGTGCCGCCCCCTGGGGGGTGACGCACCTGCGGTGCGGCGCGGGGGAGTCTACTCCTCCCCACGGCAGCATCAGCGTCACCGTGAGCAGGCGCTCGAATTCGGGGGCGAACGCGTCAACGATGCGCTGGGGCTCAGGGCACAGGCCCGTGTCGGCGATCACGCCGAACTGCACGCCGCCGCCGTAGCTCAGGATCGACACGCCCAGACCCACGCTGCCGGTCTGGGGCACCCAGAACATGTTCTGCTCCAGCGTGGCACCGCACAGCTTGAGCTTGGCGGCCGGGCCGGGCACATTGGTCATCACCGCGGTGGTCTTCTTGCCAAACAGGTTGAGCAGCGCGTCCTGTGCGGGCTTGATCATCAGGCCGGCGACCGACAGCAGGCCAAAGGTCAGCAGCGGCTGCAGGCTGCCCTTGAGGGCGTTCATGCGGGAGCGCACCACGAACACGCGCTCGATCGGGTTGTCCAGCCCGATCGGCAGCACCAGCGGCACCAGGCCAAAACGGTTGCCGAGTTTCCAGGCGTCTTCCATCGGCCGCAGGTTGATCGGGACCATGGCGCGAATTTCCTGCCCGCTGGTGTCGTCGCCCATGCCGCGCAGATAGGAGCCAATGGCGCCCGCCACGCAGCTCAGCAACACGTCGTTGATCGAGCAGTTCAAGGCCTTGCCGATCGCCTTCACGTCGGCCAGCGGCAGCGGATCGCACCAGGCCACGCGCTTGGCGTTGCCTGGCTGGCCTTTCAGGCGCGTGGGTGAGTCGTCGGGCATGAGCGCAAGGGCCGCGAGGTCGCTGGCGAGCTGGCCGCCCATGCGGGCCAGGTCCATCGCCTGACCGAGCGTGTCGCTCAGGCCCTGCTGCGGCGCGGCCATGAGGGAGAACGAACGGGCCGCCCCGCCACCGGCCACCTCCAGCGCGCGGGCGGTCAGATCGCCCAGCGGGCGGATCAGGGTGTCGGCCACCCAGTCTTCGGCGCCATCCATGCCGGCGCGCGATGCCTTGCGTGTGCGCTTGGGTGGCACATTGCCGCCATCGACCATGCTCATCATCACGCTGATCAGGGCGATGCCGTCGGCGATGCAGTGGTGAATGCGCGCGATCAGCGCCGAGCCGCCCTCGTGGTCTTCCACGAGCTCGAAGCACCACAGCGGGTGCGCGTGGTCCAGCGGCTGCAGGGCGAGGTCGGCGATGCGCGCCTGAAGGGCCGCCTGGGCCGTCTGCCCGCGGGTTCGCTCAAGCGGACGGCTGACCACGTGGCGGGTGATGTCGAAATCGGGGTCGTCGATCCAGTGGGCGCCGGCCGCGTCCTGGCGCGCGATCTGCACGAAACGGCGGTAAGGCAGCAGGCGCTCACGCACCCGCTCCTGCAAGGCGGGCAGTGAAACGCCAGGCCGCAGCACCCACACACCCAGGATCATCATGAGGTTGGAGGCGGAGTCCATGCGCAGCCAGGCGGTGTCGACCTTGCTCATGCGCTCACCCTCCAGCCCGAGTGCGCTGACCAGGGTGGGCGCGGCAGCGCGGCGCAGTGCAGGTGCTGCCCTGGCGGCTGGCGCACGCCGACGCACGCGGGCGGTGGGCCGCGGCTGTGCCGGCGGCGTGGCGTCGGCTTTGGCAATGCGCTGGACCATGTTGTCTCCTGTGGCCCGTGGCCGCGGCATCCGGAACGGATCCGGTGCCGGCAGGCGGGGCTTGTTGTTGGGGGCGGCGGTCTATTGTGCCGCCAGCGCAGACCGTAAGATACCGGGCGAGCCCTTAGGGGCGGACCCTTTTTGTCCCATTGTCAGGAGTACCGCATGTCCGATCTGAAAACGCGTTTCGAAGCCGCCGTGGCCAACTCCAAGAACCTCAGCGAGCGCCCCGACAACGGCACGCTGCTCAAGATTTACGGTCTTTACAAGCAGGCCACCACCGGCGACAACGCCGACAAGAAACCGGGTTTTGGCGACATGGTGGGCCGCGCCAAGTGGGACGCCTGGAACCAGTGCAAGGGCAGCTCGAACGACGAGGCCATGCAGCAGTACATCGACCTGATCGAATCGCTGCGCTGATTCTGCGAACCGGCCCAGGCACGCTGGGTCAGGTTTTTTTCTTGCGCACGGTGGGCTTCTTGGCCGCCAGCAGTTCGTCAAGGTTTTTGACGATTTCGCTTTCGATGCGCTCGCGGAAAGCGCCCAGCAGAAAACCCAGCTTGGCATTGAGCTCGAAATGGTCGGCGGTCACCAGCAGCGTGCCGTTGACGCCGCTGCGGCTGAACGCCACTTCGTCGCAGTCCCCGCCTTCTTCATAGGTGCATTCCATGCCGAATTCGCCCTCGGCCTGTTCGGCCCATTGCCAGGCGACCTTGCGCGCGCCGGTGAGACCCAGTTGGTGGTTGCGTTGGATGTGAATGTCGGCCATGGGGCGTTTTAAGTGGGGGTGGTCAGCGAGACGGGGTGGCGTCGGCCTGCTCCGAGTGGCGAGAGACCCGGGCCAGTTCGGCGAGAACCTCGACGCGTTCGCTTTTCGGTTGTCTGGACAGGTCGCGCACCGCATCATAGAACCGGGCGAAGTCGCTGCCCTCGCGCTGGAACAGCGCGATGAAGCCGGGCACCAGATCGTCGTAGGCAGCCTGGGCGCCGAAGCTGGCGTTGTTGGCCTGGGCCACCCAGGCGTCATACCCTCGGTAGTCTCCCCAGCCGCGCTTGAGTTCGGCGTATTCGGTGCGGAAGCGCTGCATCTGCTCGGCTTTGCGGCCCAGCTTCTCGTCCTCGCCCACCGTCTCGCTCGCGTAGATGGCCTGCAGGGCGGCGCGGGTGGCTCGGGTGAGCGCCCGGAATGCCTGGCGCCGCGCGTCGAACACGGCGTATTCGGCGCGGGCTGCCGCGCTGGCGTGTCTGTGCCAGCCAGCGCTCGCCCCCAAGGCGTTCGACCGCGGTGGCAAACGATTCGTTGAACGCGGTGTCGTCCTTCACGTACAGCACCTGGTGCGCCAGTTCATGGAACACCAGCCGCGCCAGCTCGCCCTCGGGGTAGCCAATGAAGGTGTTGAGCAGCGGGTCGCCGCCAAGCCAGTTGGTCCAGCCCAGGGTGGAGTAGGCGGGCACCGGGTACACCGCCACCTCCAGTTCGGGGGGCAGGCTGGCCGCGTAGGCGCGCGCGTTGCCCTCGTCGAAGTAGCCCCGGTAGCCGACGCAGCCCACGACCGGGAAACACCAGGTCTTGAGCGTGAGCGAGAGCGCGGGCGCTGCCACCACGTTGTAGACCGCAGCGCGGCGGCCGAGATCGGCGTAGCGGTGGTAGCTGGCGTTGTCGGGCAGGGCCAGATCGCTCACCGCGAAGGCGCGGATGCGCTGCGCGGTGCTCAGGCGCGCCCTGAGCGCCGCCGGGGTTTGCGCGTCTTGCAGCCAGTCGGGCAGCGGGCGCGCCGCGAGCATCAACTGCGCCTGGCCGCGCGCGGACTGCCAGTAGTAGCCGACGCCAGTGGTGGGGCCCGCGCAGCCCGATAGCAGCGCCGCAGCGAGGATCACACCCAGCACGCCCCGTGGAACCGGCTTCGCCGGGCCACTGGGGCGGTTCCCCCAGCGGGGGGAAGACGCGAAGCGGCGCAGGGGGGGTCATCTCAACCTCCACCAGACAGTCGTAGAACACCGGGCCGTTGCCCATGTCGGTCAGGCGCTGGCTGGTGAGCTGGTTGACGTTGGTGCCGTCCAGCCCGAGCTTGCGCCACCACACACCCAGGCCGTTGACCACGCCGGGCCGCGCGCGCGCGTGACACCTGGGCCTTGCAGCGGTACTCGCCGCGCGCGTTGAACACCCGCACCACCTCGCCGTTTTCGATGCCGCGCGCTGCGGCGTCGTCGGCGTGCATCTCCAGCAGCGGTTCGCCCTCGATCTCGCGCAGGCTGTCCACGTTGACGAAGCTGGAGTTGAGGAAGTTGCGCGCCGGTGGCGAGATCATGGCCAGCGGGTAGGCGCCTGCTGCTGTTGGCAGGCTCGTGGTTGGGCAGGTGGTCGGGCAGCGGGTCTTGTCCGAGTGCCGCGAGCCGGCTGCTGGCGAACTCGCAGCGGCCCGAGGGGGTGGGGAAGGCGCCGTTGGCAAAAGGCGCGTCGGGCAGCGGCAGGGTGGCAAAGCCCTGTCCAAGCAGGGTATCGAAATCCACGCGGTCGCCGAAGGCGGTGCGGCACAGGGTTTCGTCGTCGTCCGAGAAACAGGGCTCGGTGAAGCCCATGCGCGCGGCCAGGGCGCGGAAGATGGCGGCGTTGCTGCGCGCCTGGCCCAGCGGCGCGATCGCCGGGCGGTTGAGCAACACGTCGGTGTGACCGTAAGCAGGCGTGCACGTCCCAGTGTTCCAGCTGCGTGGTGGCGGGCAGGATGAAGTCGGCGTGGTCGGCGGTGTCGGTCTGGAAATGTTCCAGCACCACGGTGAACAGGTCTTCACGCGAAAAGCCTTGCACCACCTTGGCCGACTCGGGCGCCACCGCCACCGGGTTGCTGTTGTAGACGATCAGCGCCTCGATTTTCGGGCCGAATTCCGGCGAGGTCTCGCGCAGCAGGTCGTCGCCGATGGTGACCATGTTGATGAGTGCGCGGCGTACCACCCGGCCAGCAGGTCGGGCCGCTGCAGCGCCGCGCGCTGCACGGGAAAGTGCCCGCTGGCTGAGAGCAGCAGACCACCGGCGCGGTGGCGCCAGGCGCCCACCAGCGCGGGCAGGCAGGCCACCGCGCGCACCGCGTTGCCGCCACCGCGCACGCGCTGCATGCCGTAGTTGAGGCGGATGGCGGCTGGCTTCGTGGTGCCGTAGGCGCGGGCCAGATCGATGATCTGCTGCGCCGGCACGCCGCAGACCTCGGCCGCGCGCTCGGGCGGCCATTGCAGCGCGCGCTCGCGCAGGCCTGCCCAGCCCAGGGTGTGTTGCTCGATGTAGTCGTGGTCCAGCCAGTCGTGGGTGATGAGCTGGTGCATCAGGGCCAGCGCCAGCGCGGCGTCGGTGCCGGGGCGCAGGGCGATGTGCTCGTGGCATTTGTCGGCGGTCTCCGAGCGCCGCGGGATCGATGCACACCAGCCGCGCGCCATCGCGCTTGGCCTGCTGCGCCAGACGCCAGAAATGCAGGTTGCTGGTGATCGAGTTGCTGCCCCAGATCAGGATCAGCCTGGATTCGGCAAAGTGCTCGACCTTCATGCCTATCTTGCCGCCCAAGGTGTTGCAGCAATGCCTCGCCGCCCGCGGCCGAGCAGATGGTGCGCTCCAGCAACGAGGCGCCCAGGCGGTTGAAGAAACGCGCCGCCATGCCTTCGGCCTGCACCAGGCCCATGGTGCCGGCGTAGCTGTAGGGCAGGATGGCCTGCGGGTCGCGCGCCGCGATGCTTTTCAGGCGCGCCGCAATGGTGTCCAGCGCCTCGTCCCAGCCCACCGGTTCAAACTGGCCGCTGCCCTTGGGGCCCACGCGTTTGAGCGGCTGCAGGATGCGCTCGGGGTGGTAGGTGCGCTCGGTGTAGCGCGAGACCTTGGTGCACAGCGCGCCATCGGTGTGGCGGTGCGCCGGGTTGCCCTGCACCCGAACGGCCACGCCGTTTTCCACCGTGGTGAGCAGGGCGCAGGTGTCGGGGCAATCGTGCGGGCAGGCGCCGCGCACGGTTTGCGAAGTGGGGGTGAGAGCGGTCATGTTGCGGGCGGGTGGAAAGCGGTTTGGCGGATTATCGGACCCAGGTGGGCCAGCGGAGGTTGGCGACAGCGACACCCCTGCGACGCCCACGTTGGTCGGCCCTTGGTTACCATGGCCTTTTGGCTGATACAGCCTTGGAGACACCGCCATGAAACTGATCGATTCCATCCTCACCCAGGCCGCCGGCATCGCCGCTGTTCGGCGCGACATCCATGCCCATCCCGAGCTTTGCTACGAGGAGGTGCGCACCGCCGATGTGGTGGCGGGCAAGCTGGCCGAGTGGGGCATTGAAGCGCGGCGCGGCATGGGCACGACCGGCGTGGTGGGCATCGTGCATGGCCGCGACGGCGGAAAAAGCGGCCGCGCCATTGGTCTGCGCGCCGACATGGACGCGCTGCCCATGCAGGAGCGCAACACCTTCGAGCACGCCAGCCAGCACGCCGGCAAGATGCACGCCTGCGGCCACGACGGCCACACCGCCATGCTGCTGGCCGCGGCCCAGCACTTCGCCAAACACCGCAACTTCGACGGCACGGTTTACCTGATCTTCCAGCCGGCCGAGGAAGGCGGTGGCGGTGCGCGGGAAATGATCAAGGACGGGCTGTTCCGCGAATTCCCCATGGAAGCGGTGTTCGGCGTGCACAACTGGCCCGGCATGCCGGTGGGCAGCTTTGCTGCCAGCAGCGGCCCGGTGATGGCCTCCAGCAACGAATTCCGCATTCTCATTCGTGGCAAGGGCGCCCACGCGGCGTTGCCGCACAACGGCATCGACCCGATCCCGGTGGCCTGCCAGATGGTGCAGGCGTTCCAGACCATCATCACCCGCAACAAAAAGCCGGTCGACGCCGGCGTGATCTCGGTGACCATGATCCACGCTGGCGAGGCCACCAACGTGGTGCCCGACCGCTGCGAAATCCAGGGCACGGTGCGCACCTTCACGGTCGAGGTGCTCGACCTGATCGAGCGCCGCATGGCCGAGCTTGCCGAACACACCTGCGCCGCTTTCGGCGCCACCTGCGAATTCACGTTCAAGCGCAACTACCCGCCCACGGTGAACCACCCCGCCGAGACGGCGTTTCTGCGCGAGGTGCTGGCCGATATCGTGGGCGCAGACCAGGTGGTGGCGCAGGAGCCCACCATGGGCGCGGAAGACTTTGCCTACATGCTGCAAGAGCGCCCGGGCTGCTACGCCTTCATCGGCAACGGCGACGGCGATCACCGCGAAATGGGCCATGGCGGCGGCCCCTGCATGCTGCACAACCCCAGCTACGATTTCAACGACGACCTGATCCCCCTGGGCGCCACGGTCTGGGTGCAGCTGGTGGAGAAATGGCTTTCGCAACCCCAGCCGAAAAACACCTGAGCGTGCCACCATGATCAGCCCCAACCAGGCCTTTTCGAACAGCTACGCCCGCGCCCGCATCCAGTTTCTGGAGGCTGCGGCCAGCGCTGGCATGGCCATTCAGAGCCACAACCACCCTTTGAAGGGGCGCGACGGCGAAACCCTGGCCATGGATGTCGCGCTCGATGGTCCTGCCGACGCCGAGCGCCTGCTCATTGTCAGCAGCGCCTGCCACGGTGTGGAGGGCTATTGCGGCTCGGGTGTGCAGGTGTTTGCGGCGCACGATGCCGAATGGCGCACACACGCCCGCAGCGCTGGCGTGTCGGTGCTCTACATCCACGCGCTCAACCCGCACGGCTTCTCTTTCGAGCGCCGGGTGACGCAGGAAAACGTGGACCTGAACCGCAACTTCCAGGACTTTTCGCAGCCGCTGCCGGTGAATGCCGCCTACCCGGCCTTGCATCCGCTGCTGCTGCCCACCGAGTGGCCGCCCAGCGCGCAGAACGTGGCCGCTACCGATGCGTTTGTGGCCCAGCATGGTGTGCTCGCTTTCCAGGCGGCGGTGTCCCAGGGGCAGTACGCGTTTCCCGATGGCCTGTTCTTTGGCGGCACCGCGCCCACCTGGAGCAACACCACGCTGCGCCGGGTGCTGCGCGAGCACGGCGGACGCGCCCGCCGCATCGGCTGGATCGACCTGCACACCGGTCTTGGTCCCAGCGGCTTGGGCGAGCGGATCTTTGCGGGCCGTGACGATGCCACCGCGTTGGCCCGCGCCCGCGCCTGGTGGGACGGCGACGGGCAGACGCCGGTGACATCGATCTATGACGGCTCGTCGAGCTCGGCGCTGCTGACCGGGCTGATGTGGTGTGCCGTGTTCGACGAGTGCCCGAAAGCCGAGTACACCGGCATCGCGATGGAGTACGGCACGCTGGACTGGGCCGATGTGATGGCGGCGCTGCGTGCCGACCATTGGCTGCACCTGCACCCAGAAGCGCCTGCCGAACAGCAGCAGGCGATCAAGCGGCAGATACGCGATGCGTTCTATGTCGACACCGATCACTGGCGCGCCCAGGTGATCAGCCAGGCCCGCCAAGCCTTGTTTCAAGCGGCCAACGGCCTCAGCAAAACGCCAGCCTGAGGCGCTGCCGACTTTGGTTCACTCGCTGGCGCGGTAGGCGCCAGTGATCTGCATCAGGTGCTGGCGCTGGCCCGCTTCCAGGTAGGGCGCCAGCAGATTGAGCACATGCTGCGCGCCGCGCATCAGGGCCTGCTCGGCGTTCTCGGGCTCCAGCGCGTGCCGCGGGTCGCGCACGTACTCAAAGCTGAGCCAGTAGGTGAGCACCACCACCATGCAGTTGGCTGTGGGCTCCACCTCGCGCGTGTCGATGTCCACCGCGCCGCTGAGGCTCATGCCCGAGAGCAGCGCGCGAACGGCGCGGGTCTTGTTCTTGAGCACGCCCTGAAAGCGGGTTTCCAGCAGGCGGTTCTTGGACAGCAGATCGTTCAGGTCGCGGTACAGAAAGCGGTATTGCCAGACGATCTCGAATTGCGAATGCAGGAAGAACCAGGCGTCTTCCACATTGCGTATGCCCTCGGCCGCGGGGAGCAGTTCGTTGAGTGCGCGTTCGTAGCGCTCGAACAGCGAATTGATCAGCTCGTCCTTGGCCGGGTAGTGGTAGTAGAGGTTGCCCGGGCTGATGCCCAGCTCGGCCGAAATCAGCGTGGTGGACACGTTGGGCTCGCCGAAGCGGTTGAACAGCTCCAGCGTCACCTCCAGGATGCGCTCGGCGGTGCGGCGAGGCGCCTTGCGGGTCATGCGCGCGCCTGCTGGTTTGTGGTGAGCAGGCGCTGCTGCAACTCGTCGAGCGTGGCGTGGAGCCTGTCAACCGCCGGCGTGGCCGGCCGCTGCCGGCGCCGCGATGGCAGCGGTGCCAGCAGGTGCCGCTGGCGGTCGTTCAGCACCTGTAGGTCCAGCGCGATGCCGTGACGTGCCAGCAGCGGCACCAGCGTGGGCAGGCGTTCGCGCAGCATCTGGCGCGTTTGCTGGTAGGCGTGCTCGGCCATCTGGCGGCGCTGGCGGTAGCTGAAGGTGTTGGCGAAGAACAGCTCGGCGTCGCGGTGGTCGGGCTCGATCAGCACGATGTCGGTGTTCGGGTAGTCGGTCTCGTAGTGCTTGAAGCCCAGCGCCAGCCGGGAATGGATCATGGAGCGGAAAGTCTGGCTCATCACCGCCGGGAAGCCGCCTTCCACCAGGGTCGGGATACGGCGCTTGCCAAAGCGCTCCGGGCTGGCGTGAAACGGCACCAGCGGGTTCAGGCAGATCAGCAGGTCCACGCCTTCGTCCAGCGCCTGTGTGGCGTGCACGGTTTTTTTGAGCGCGCCGTCCACGTAGTACTTGCCATCGATCTTGACCGGCGGAAACAGGCCGGGCAGCGCCGCGCTGGCCTGGATGGCCCGCGAGATCGGCACATGGTCCCAGCCCGGACGACCGAAGGGCGCGGCTTCGCCGGTGTCGAGCTCGGTGGCCACCAGCGTGAGATGTGTGCGCAACTGACGGAAGTCGTTGCTGCGACCTTCGCGCGCAAACAGGCGCTCGATGTGGTGGTGGATGCCCTCGTTGTCGAGCAGTCCGGTGGGCAGCGCCGCGCCCAGGCGTTCCAGCGCGCTGTTGAGCGAGCTGCCCTGCACGCCCCAGGCCCACAGTGCGCTGGCCAGCAGCGCGGGTGTGCGCGCCAGGCGCTTGCCGAACTCGGTCCAGGCCGGTTTGAGCATCCACGCGGGGTCAAAGTCGTCTTCGTGCCGTTGGTCTTCGATGAAGATCTCGCACATCTGGTGCGGCGTCAGCCCATTGGCGAGGCCGGCGGCGATGAAGCCACCCGCCGAGACGCCGATGTAGTGCTCAAACCGGTTGAAATCCAGGCTGGGCAGGCAGTCTTGCAACGCGCACAGCGCACCGATTTCGTAGATGGCGCCCAGCGGTCCACCACCCGCCAGGGCCAGCGCGACACGGGGAGGCCGAGCCGGGACGGCGGCAGATTTCGCAGAGGCTGAACGGGCTTGGGTGGGCTTCATGTTTTGAGTGTAGACCTCGATGGCGATCGCGGGTGTTGCAACGCAGCATCCTCATGGGGCGCAAAAAAGGGGCGTCATGCGCCCCTTTTCCTTGCTGACTTCGCGGCAGGCCGCGCGGGGCTCAAGCGGCCTTGGCGCGCGGGCTCTTGCGGGCTGCCGTTTTGCGCGGGGCCTTGGCCGGCGCGGCGGCCACGGCTTTCTTGGCGGCTGGCTTTCGCGCCGCCGTCTTGCGGGCCACGGGCGGCTTGCCGCCCAGCGCCTGCACCTGGCGCGTCAGGCCGTCGATGCGCTCGAGCAGCGTCTCCACATCGCGGGCTGACGGCACGCCCAGCTTGTTCAGCGCCTTGGCCACGCGGTCTTCGAAAATGTTTTCCAGCTTGTCCCACTGGCCAGCGGCTTTCGAGGAAATGTCGGTCGCCATGCTGCTCACCTTGTTGCTCGCCTCCGAAATGCGGTCTTCGGCCACCGCCTGGGTCTTGCGCTGGATCGAGAGGCCTTCTTTCACCAGGGTGTCAAACGCCTTGCCGCCCTCGGCCTGTGCCTTGGAGAACGCACCCAGACCCGCCAGCCAGATCTGCTGCGCCGAGTCTTTGATGGCGCCAGCCAGCGGCGACGCAGACTCGGAGGACGGTTTGCTGCTGCCGGATTTCTGGATTTTCTTGACCATGGGTGTGCTCCGTGAGGAAGGTTGGGAGGGTTGCAACGGGGAAATGTGTCTGATCTTTCAAGGCAGCATATCCGTCGCGTGATGAAACTTTAGAGGGCGCGGGTCGGATTTTGTAGGTGCGCGCAACTAATGGGTTGTGGTGCCTTGATGGGCGAGCGGGCTTTACGCGGGTTTCTGCGGGATGCCGAGCCGCGGCGCATGGTGAAGAATGCAGGGCTGTGTGGCCGCGGGTGTTCGGGCCGCCGTTTCACTTCCCTCACCCTACCCATACTCAGGAGAGTCGCATGCAGTATTTCGTCACCGGTGCCACCGGGTTCATTGGCAAGCGCCTGGTCAAGAAGCTGCTTGAGCGCAAGGGCACGGTGGTGCACTTTCTGATTCGACAGGCCAGCGAGGGCAAGGTGGCCGACTTGCGCGCTTACTGGGGCGTGAGCGCGGCGCGCGCGGTGCCGGTCTTCGGCGATCTGACAGCGAAGAAGCTGGGCGTGAACGCAGAAACCATCAAGGCGCTCAAGGGAAAGATCGACCACTTCCACCACTTGGCTGCGGTGTACGACCTGGAAGCCGACGAGACAAGCCAGATCGCGGTCAACATCGAAGGCACGCGCAACACAGTGGAGCTGGCCAAGGCCATCGGCGCCGGGCATTTCCACCACGTGTCATCGATCGCGGCGGCTGGCCTCTACGAAGGCGTGTTCCGCGAAGACATGTTCGAGGAGGCCGAAAACGTCGACCACCCTTACTTCATGACCAAGCACGAGAGCGAAAAAATCGTGCGCACCGAGTGCAAGATTCCCTGGTCGGTGTATCGCCCGGCGCTGGTGGTGGGCGACAGCCAGACCGGCGAGATGGACAAGATCGACGGGCCGTATTACTTCTTCAAGCTGATCCAGCGCATGCGGCAAATCCTGCCGCCGTGGATGCCCAGCATTGGGCTGGAGGGCGGACGCATCAACATCGTGCCGGTGGATTTCGTGGTCGACGCGCTGGACCACATCAGCCACCAGAAGCGCGCCAGCGGCGCCTGCTTCCACCTGGTGGACCCGGTGGGTTACCGCGTGGGCGATGTGCTTGACATCCTGAGCAAGGCCGCCCACGCACCGAAGATGAACGTGTTCGTCAACGCCGCGCTGATGGGCTTCATCCCCAAGAGCGTGAAGAAGGGGCTGATGGCGCTGGCGCCGGTGCGCCGTGTCTACAAGGCCGTCATGCAAGACCTCGGGCTGCCCGAGGACATGATGAACTTCGTGAACTACCCGACGCGCTTCGACTGCCGCGGAACCCTGGCCGCCCTGAAGGGCAGCGGCATCGCCTGTCCCAATTTGAAAGACTACGCCTGGCGGCTCTGGGATTACTGGGAGCGCCACCTGGATCCCGACCTGCACATTGACCGCAGCCTGCGGGGCACCGCCGCTGGCAAGGTGGTGCTGATCACGGGCGGCAGCTCGGGCATTGGTCTGGCGTCTGCCCACAAGTTCGCCGAGGCTGGCGCCATCACCATCATCTGCGGCCGCGATCAGGACAAACTGGACGAAGCCTGCAAGGAAGCGAAAGACAAGGGCTACCAGTTCATTGCCTACTCGGCTGACATCGCCGACATGGCCGATTGCGATCGCTTTGTGAAGCTGTTGATCGAGAACCACGGCGGCGTCGACTTCCTGATCAACAACGCAGGCCGCTCGATCCGTCGCGCCATCGAAGGCAGCTACGACCGCTTCCACGACTACGAGCGCACCATGCAGCTCAACTACTTCGGCTGCCTGCGCGTGACCATGGGTTTGCTGCCCGGCATGGTGGCCAAGCGCAAGGGTCATGTGGTCAACATCAGCTCGATCGGCGTGCTGACCAACGCGCCGCGTTTCTCGGCTTACGTGGCCAGCAAGGCCGCGCTGGATGCGTGGACGCGCTGCGCCTCCAGCGAGTTCGCCGACCAGGGCATTTCCTTCACCACCATCAACATGCCGCTGGTGCGCACGCCCATGATCGCGCCAACCAAGATCTACCAGAACGTGCCCACGCTGGCACCCGAAGAAGCCGCTGACCTGATCGCTCAGGCCTGCATCTTCAAGCCAGTGCGCATCGCCACCAGGCTGGGCGTGACCGGGCAGGTGTTGCACGCGTTTGTGCCGCGCGTGGCGCAGATCGTGATGAACACCAGCTTCCGCATGTTCCCCGATTCGTCGGCTGCGAAGGGTGAGAAGGGGGCGAAACCGCAGTTGTCTGCGGAGGCGGTCGCCATGCAGCAGATGATGCGCGGGATTCACTTCTGATCTCGTTGTCTTTGTGTTTTTTCTTTCGTGGCGTGCCGGGTCTCGCCCCGGCGGGCGACTCACTTTCTTTTGTCTCGCCAAAAGAAAGTAAGCAAAGAAAAAGCGAGCCGAATGCGCTGCCCCTTCGCTTCGCTGCGGGTACGCTGCGTTGCTCGGTCCAGGCGGGGTCGGCCTGAACTCGCCTGCGGCTCAGACAACGGCCGCCCTGATCCGTCTGGCCCTGCGCGACTCGCCAGCGCATGACGGCGGAACACGCAAGCGGATGCGGACTCCCCTGATGGCGGAGGCGCTGGTGTTGCTGGGGAGTCCGTTCCCGCTCCCGGTACCTGCCGTGTGACCGGGCTGAGCAGCGCAAGGCACCGCGAAGCGGCCCGGGCTTCGGCTCGCCTCTCTTTTGGGTGCTTTTCTTTGGCGAAGCAAAGAAAAGCACCTCGGCTGCCGGGCCGAGACCCGACACGCCCAGCCAGAATCGAACTGGGCCAAAGCCTAAAATCTTTCCCATCGCTACAGCGCAGGCACCAACACATGTCCATCCCCCACCCCCATCCCACCGACCTCAGCCACATCCAGCCGCGCGAGCGCGCCGAAATCCTGGCGCAGGCCTTGCCGTACATCCGCAAGTTCCACGGTAAAACCATGGTGATCAAGTACGGTGGCAACGCCATGACCGACCCCGCCCTGCAGCAGGACTTCGCGGAAGACGTGGTGCTGTTGAAGCTGGTGGGGATCAACCCGGTGGTGGTGCACGGCGGTGGCCCGCAGATCGAGACCCTGCTCAAGCGGCTGGGCAAGGAAGGCAAGTTCATCCAGGGCATGCGCGTGACCGATGCCGAAACCATGGAGGTGGTCGAGTGGGTGCTCGGCGGGCAGGTGCAGCAGGACATCGTGGGCCTGATCAACGCCGCCGGTGGCAAAGCGGTGGGGCTGACCGGGCGCGATGGCGCCATGATCCGCGCGCGCAAGCTGCGCATGGCCGACACCAAAGACCCGAGTCTGGAGCACGACGTGGGCCAGGTGGGCGACGTGGTGAGCATCGACCCGAGCGCAGTCAAAGCTTTGCAGGACGACGCCTTCATCCCCGTGGTCAGCCCGATCGGTTTTGGCGAGCACAACGAGAGCTACAACATCAATGCCGACGTGGTGGCCGCCAAACTGGCCACGGTGTTGCAGGCCGAAAAGCTGCTGATGCTCACCAACATTCCTGGGGTGCTGGATCGAGACGGTCAGCTGCTCAGTGAGCTCACGCCGCGCCGCATCGACGAGCTGGTGGCCGATGGCACCATCTCCGGCGGCATGATTCCGAAGATTGCCGGTGCGCTGGACGCCGCCAAAAGCGGTGTGACCGCCGTGCACATTCTGGATGGCCGCGTGCCGCACGCGCTGCTCCTCGAAATCCTGGGCGATCAGCCATTTGGCACCATGATTCGCAGCCACTGAAGCGGTGTTCGCGCACGCCAGCGAAGCGGGTGCGCACCCCTCCTGGCGGTCCATGCCGCCGATGGTCTGGCGCAGGGTGTAACAGGGTGTTTTGCTGTGCGAGAATCGTTTTCAGACTGACAAGCGGCGGGTCGCCAGAGGGGCCCGATCCTCCACCCACAGGACCGATCGCCCATGACCTCCAGCGCACCCGAGCCCTTGCCCACGAAAGAGCCAAACGACACCGCCCCCAACGAGCTTCGCGACAGCGCAGAGGTCGCTGGCCGCAAGCGACCCAAGCCGGGCGAACGCCGTGTGCAGATCCTGCAGGCCCTGGCCGCGATGCTGGAACAGCCCGGCGCAGAGCGCATCACCACCGCCGCACTGGCTGCGCGCCTTGAAGTGAGTGAAGCCGCGCTGTACCGCCATTTCGCCAGCAAGGCGCAGATGTTCGAGGGTTTGATCGACTTCATTGAACAGTCGGTCTTCGGCCTGATCAACCAGCTCGGCGAACGCGAGGCCGACGCCCTGGTGCGCTCGCGCAAGCTGGTCTCGCTGCTGCTTCAGTTCGGTGAAACCAATCCCGGCATGACCCGCGTGATGGTCGGCGATGCGCTGGTGTTCGAGAACGAGCGCCTGCAGCAGCGCATGAATCTGTTCTTCGACAAGATCGAGTCTGCTCTCAAGCAGAACCTGCGCGAGGCGGCCGTGTTGACCAGCGCAGTCACGCCCACTGTGGACGCCCAGGCCGATGCTTCGGTCATCACCGCCTTCTGCGTGGGCCGCCTGCAGCGCTATGCCCGAAGTGGTTTCAAACGCTTGCCCAGCGAAAGCCTGGAGCACAGTCTTTCCTTGCTGCTGCCGGCCGAACACCTCTGAGCCCATGGCGGTTTAAGTCCGGGTAAACCCGCGGTTTCGGCGCAGTTGCCGGCGCATTAGGGGCTGAACCCTAGACAAAAGCCGCGCTCTGGTCGGGGCATTCACCCCCGGCACTGGCTTTTGCGGTAAAAATAGAACGACCGTTCGATTATTTGTCGAGCGAGACTTTTTTACTTCACCAGCCCATGTCGCACATGCCCGAAACCCCCAGCCAGCTTCGCCCCAGGCGTGAAGCGGACAGCCACAAGCCGTTGCAGAAAGGCCGCCAGACCAAGGCGGCCATCGTCGACGCGGCCCTGGGCCTGGCGACGCAGATCGGTCTGGAAGGCCTGTCCATCGGCGCGCTGGCCGAGGTGATGCAGATGAGCAAATCGGGCGTGTTCGCGCATTTCGGATCGCGCGAAGAGCTGCAGATTTCGGTGGTGCGCGAGTACCACGCGCGCTTTGAAGAAGAGGTGTTCTACCCCGCCATCGCCACGCCGCGTGGCCTGCCGCGTCTGCGCACCCTGTTCGACAACTGGATGAAGCGCACCACGGTCGAGATCGACTCCGGCTGCATCTACATCAGCGGCGCGGTCGAATTCGACGACAGGCCGGGCCCGGTGCGCGATGCGCTGGCCAGTTCGGTCAACACCTGGCTGACCGCCATGCGGCGCGCGGTGGAGATCGCGGTGCAGGAAGGCCATCTGCGCGCCGACACCGATGCCGACCAGATGGCGTTTGAGATTCACGCCCAGATTCTCGCCTTGCACTACGAAGCCCGTTTCCTGCGCAGCCCCGATTCGACTCGGCGCGCTTTGCGGGCCTTCGAAGGCATCGTGCAGCGATTCAGCGCTGCGCAACCTGCCGAGGCGGCTGCGATCCCGATCACCCAGGCCTCGCGCAAGCGCCGATCCGATACAGCGCAGCACTGAAGCCTTCCTCTTTTTTCCCTTTTCACTTTCACGCCACAGGAGTTCCAAATGCCCGTTTACAACCCACCCCTGCGCGACATGCAGTTCGTGATGCACGAGCTGCTCAAGGTCACCGACGAGTTCAAGGCGATGCCCCAGCACGCCGAGATCGACGCCGACACCATCAACGCGGTGCTGGAAGAAGCGGGCAAGTTCTCCGCCGAGGTGATTTTCCCGCTCAACATCAGCGGCGACACCGAAGGCTGCCAGCTCGACCAGAAGACCCATGAAGTGACCACGCCCAAGGGCTTCAAGGAAGCCTACAAAACCTACGTCGACGGTGGCTGGGCTGCGTTGTCATGTGATCCGGAGTTCGGCGGTCAAGGCTTGCCGCTGGTGGTCAACCAGTGTCTCTACGAGATGATGAACTCGGCCAACCAGGCCT
Source organism: uncultured beta proteobacterium (assembly GCA_963831255.1). Lineage (GTDB taxonomy): Bacteria > Pseudomonadota > Gammaproteobacteria > Burkholderiales > Burkholderiaceae_C > Hydrogenophaga. The sequence goes on from CAWHPI010000006.1 coordinate 114,981, forward strand.
GGACCATGTACCCCGGCCTGACCCACGGCGCCTACGCCTCGCTGCACACCCACGGCACCGACGAACAGAAAAAGACCTACCTGGCCAAGATGACCAGCGGCGAATGGACCGGCACCATGTGCCTGACCGAGCCGCATTGCGGCACCGACCTGGGCCTGATGCGCACCAAGGCCGAGCCCCAGCCCGACGGCACCTACAAGCTCACCGGCAACAAGATCTTCATCAGCGCCGGTGAACACGACATGGCCGACAACATCATCCACCTGGTGCTGGCCCGCCTGCCCGATGCGCCCCCCGGCATCAAGGGCATCAGCCTGTTCATCGTGCCCAAGTTCAACGTCAAGGCCGACGGCTCGATCGGCGAGCGCAACGGCATCTACTGCGGCGGCCTGGAACACAAGATGGGCATCCACGGCAACGCCACCGCGCAGATCGTGCTCGACGGCGCGGTGGGCACGCTGGTGGGCCAGCCCCACAAGGGCATGCAGGGCATGTTCGTGATGATGAACGCCGCGCGCCTGGGCGTGGGCAACCAGTCGCTGGGCCTGACCGAGGTGGCCTACCAGAACGCACTGGCCTACGCCAAGGACCGCATCCAGATGCGCTCGCTCAGCGGCAAGAAGGCCAAGGACAAGCCGGCCGACCCGATCATCGTGCACCCCGACGTGCGCAAGATGCTGCTCACCGCCAAGGCCTACGCAGAAGGCGGCCGGGCGCTGGCGATGTACAGCTCGGTGCTGCTGGAAAAGGTGCACAACCACCCGGATGAAAAGGTGCGCAAGGACAGCGACGAGATGCTGTCGTTGCTCACCCCCATCGTCAAGGCCTTCCTGACCGACAACGGCTACCAGGCCGCCACCATGTGCCAGCAGGTCTTTGGTGGCCACGGCTACATCAAGGAATGGGGCATGGAGCAGTTCGTGCGCGATGCCCGCATCAACATGATTTACGAAGGCACCAACACCATCCAGAGTCTGGACCTGCTGGGCCGCAAGGTGCTGGGCGACAACGGCGCCGCGTTGAAGAAATTCGGCAAGCTGGTCGGTGCGCTGGTGGCTGAAGAAGGCGTGAACGAGAAGATGGCCGAGTTCATCAACCCGATCGCGATCCTGGGCGAGCAGATCACCAAGTTCACCATGGAAATCGGCTTCAAAGGCCTGCAGAACCCCGACGAGGTGGGTGCCGCCGCGGTGGACTACCTGCGCGTGGCCGGTCACCTGGTGTTCGGTTACTTCTGGGCCCGCATGGCGCAGGTGGCGCTGCGCGAAATCGCCGCCGGCAACACCGACCCGTTCTACCCGGCCAAGCTGCAGACCGCGCGTTTTTACTTCGCCAAGCTGTTCCCGGAGACCGCGACGCTGATGCGCACCGCTCGGGCTGGCTCGAAAGTCCTGATGGACACCGACCTTGCGCTGGCATAAACCCGGCATTCCCCCACCCTTTGGAGACAAGCCATGTTCAAGCCTTTGACCGCCGCCTTGCTGCTCACCGCCGCTCCCTTCGCTGCCTTTGCTCAGCTCTCTCCCGTGGGCAGCTGGCACTCGATCGATGACAAGACCAAAGAGATCAAGTCCGAGATCGTGATTGCGGACAACGGTGGTGTGCTCACAGGCCGGGTCACCAAGCTGTTGCGCAAGGATGCCAAGCAGGACGCCGTGTGCGACCAGTGCACCGACGACCGCAAGGGCAAGCCCGTGCTGGGCATGGAGATCATCCGGGGTGCCAAGAAGACCGAGGGCAAGGACGTGTGGGAAGAGGGCAAGATTCTCGATCCGGAGAACGGCAAGACCTACACGCTGCGCCTCACGCCGATTGACGCGGGCAAGCAGCTCGAAGTCCGTGGCTCGGTGTTCGGCATTGGCCGTACGCAGACCTGGGTTCGCATAGCGCCATAACCCACCCCCGCCGCGCTTCGCGCGACCCCCTCAAGGGGGCGGCACTGGCGGGCCGGCGGAGCCGGATCCGCGGTGCCCTGGACCACATCCCCTCGCGCGTTCCGCCGCATCGAAAGAAATCTGATCTATGAACCGATTCCAAGTCAAAAAAGTCGCCGTGCTCGGCGCAGGCGTGATGGGCGCGCAGATCGCGGCGCACCTGGTCAACGTCAAGGTGCCGGTCGTGCTGTTTGACCTGCCGGCCAAGGAAGGTGCCGAAGAACGGCATCGTCACCCGTGCCGTCGACGGTCTGAAGAAACTCAAACCGTCGCCGCTGGGCGTGGCGGGTGATGCCGACCTGATCGGGCAGGCCAACTACGAAGAACACCTGGAGCAGCTGCGCGGCTGCGACCTCATCATCGAGGCGATCGCCGAGCGCATGGACTGGAAGCTCGATCTCTACAAGAAAATCGCGCCCTTCGTGGCCGAGCACGCCATCGTGGCCAGCAACACCTCGGGCCTGTCGATCACGAAGCTGAGCGAGGGCCTGCCCGAGGCGATCAAGCCCCGTTTCTGCGGCATCCACTTCTTCAACCCGCCGCGCTACATGACGCTGGTGGAGCTGATCAACACGCCCACCACCGAACCCCAGATCCTCGACGACCTGGAAGCCTTTGTCACCAGCGGCCTGGGCAAGGGCGTGGTGCGCGCCAAGGACACGCCCAACTTCGTCGCCAACCGCATCGGCATCGCCGGCATGCTGGCGACGATGAAAGAGGTGGAGAACTTCGGCCTCACGTTTGACGTGGTCGACGACCTCACGGGCAAGCGCCTGGGCCGCGCGAGCAGCGGCACCTTCCGCACCGCCGACGTGGTGGGCCTGGACACCATGGCCCATGTGATCAAGACGCTGCAGGACAACCTGAGCCTCAAGACCGACCCGTTCTACGAGAGCTTCGGCACGCCGCCGGTGCTGGCCAAGCTGATCGAGGCCGGCCACCTGGGCCAGAAGGCCAAGGCCGGCTTCTTCAAGAAGGTCGGGCGCGACATCCTGCGCTTCGATCTGGAGAGCGGCGAGTACGTGCCCGCGGGCGAAAAGGCCGACGAGGTCTACGGCCGCATGCTCAAGCGCCCGGCGGCTGAGCGCCTGCGGCTGCTGCGCAACAGCGAAGGCCCACAGGGCCAGTTCCTCTGGGCCATCCTGCGCAACGGCTTCCACTACGCTGCCGTGCACCTGGCCGATATTGCCGACACCGCGCGCGACGTGGACCAGGCCATGCGCTGGGGCTTTGGCATGAAGCAAGGCCCGTTCGAGCTCTGGCAGGAAGCCGGCTGGCTGGACGTGGCGAAGATGGTGCAGGAAGACATTGACGCGGGCAAGGCGCTCTGCAAAGCGCCGCTGCCCGACTGGGTGTTCAAGGGCCCCGTGGCCGACGCCGGTGGCGTGCACACGGCGCAGGGTTCGTGGAACCCGTCGAAGAAGTCGTTCGAGCCGCGCCGCGAGCTGCCGGTGTATCAGCGCCAGCACTTCCCCGAGCTGTTGCTGGGCGAAGCCGGACCGAAGTTCGAGACCGCCGGCACGACCATCGAAGAGAACGATTCGATCCGCGTCTGGACGCTGGATGGCGACGTGCTGATCGCCAGCATCAAGACCAAGATGCACGCCATCAGCCCCGAGGTGTGCGAAGGCCTGATGATGGCCATCGAACTGGCCGAGAAGGAATACCAGGGCCTGGTGGTCTGGTCGGGCGACGAGCCGTTCAGCGCCGGCGCCGACCTGCAGGCCATGCTGCCGGCCTTCATGGCCGTGGGCGTGGCCGCGATCGAAGACGCCGAAGGCTTCATGCAGCAGACCATGCTGCGCCTGCGCTACGCCAACGTGCCGGTGGTCTCCGCCGTGCGTGGCCTGGCGCTGGGCGGTGGCTGTGAACTGGCGGTGTACAGCGCGCGCCGCGTGGTGCACATGGAAAGCTACATCGGCCTGGTGGAAGTGGGCGTGGGCCTGGTGCCCGGCGCCGGCGGCCTGACCTACATCGCGCGCCGCGCGGCCGAGAACGCCGAAACCTCGACCGGCAAAGACCTGCTGCCCTTCCTGACCGAAGGCTTCACCGCTGCGGCCATGGCCAAGGTGGGCACCAGCGCGATTGAGTCGCGCCAGCTCGGCTACGTGCTGCACAGCGACGTGATCGTGCCGCACAAGGACGAGCTGCTGTTCGTGGCCATCAACGAGGCCAAGGCCCTGTTCACCGGCGGCTACCGCGCGCCGCACAAGCGGCTGTTCCCGGTGGCCGGGCGCGACGGCAAGGCCACCATCCTCGGCAGCCTGGTCAACATGCGCGACGGCGGCTTCATCAGCCAGCACGATTTCCACATCGCTTCACTGATCGCGAACGTGGTCACCGGCGGCGATGTCGACCCGGGCACGCTGGTGAACGAGGACTACCTGATGACGCTGGAGCGCCAGGCGTTCTGCTCGCTTGATCGTGCACCCGAAGACGCAGGAGCGGATTCTGGGGATGCTGAACACGGGACGACCGGTCAGAAATTGACCCCCCCGCGCCGCGCTTCGCGCGTCACCCCCCAGGGGGCGGTGCTGGCGGCCCGGCGGAGCCGGTTCCGCGGCACCCTGGAATGAGCTTCCCTTCGTTGGCTCGAAAGATTTGGAGATGGATATGACTGAACTGGTTTCTTACGCTTTTGCCGATGGCGTGGCGACGCTGACCATGGACGATGGCAAGGCGAATGCCATGGGGCCGCGATGCAGGCGGCGCTGAACGCGGCGTTTGACCGCGCCGAGGCCGACAAGGCCATCGTGGTGCTGACCGGTCGGCCAGGTGTCTTCTCCGGCGGTTTTGATCTGGGCGTGTTCAAGGCGGGTGACGCCAAGGTCACGTTTCAGATGCTGACCGGTGGCGCACAACTGGCGCAGCGCGTGTTGTCGTACCCGCACCCGGTGATCGCCGCCTGTTCGGGCCATGCCGTGGCCATGGGTCTGTTTCTGCTGCAGTGCGCGGATGTGCGCATTGGCCTGAAAGAAGGCGCGACCTTCCAGGCCAACGAGGTGCTGATCGGCATGACGCTGCCGCACTTTGCGCTGGAAACGATCCGCGAGCGGGTCTCGACCCCGCACCAGCACCTGGTGGGCACGGCCTCGCCCTACACCGGTAGCGCCGCAGTGCACGCCGGCCTGCTGGATGAGGCGGTGGCGCCCGAGGCGCTGGCCGCGGCGGTGCAGGCGCATGTGGAGCGGCTGAAGAAGGCGCACCCGGCCTCGTTCACCGCGACCAAGCAGCGCCTGCGCGCGCCGGTGCTCGCAGCCTTGCCAGCGGCCATTGAGCTGGACACCGTCGACTGGAAGCGCCTGGGCGCCGCCAAGCCCTGAATCCTTTTCTTTTTTCTGGTGCTGTGCGGCCTTGCGCACAGCCCACACCCTGAGGCACTGCCATGAAACAGATCCAAGACGCCTACATCGTTGCCGCCACGCGCACGCCCATCGGCCGCTCGCACAAAGGCTCGTTCAAACACCTGCGGCCCGACGAGTTGCTGGCCATCGCGTTGCGCTCGGCGCTGGCGCAGGTGCCTGGCCTCGACCCGAAAGCGATCGAAGATGTGATCTGCGGCTGCGCCATTCCCGAAGCGCAGCAGGGCCTGAACGTGGCGCGCATTGGTGCCATCCTCGCCGGCCTGCCCAACACCGTGGGCGGCATCACGGTGAACCGCTTTTGTGCCTCGGGCCTGTCGGCGGTGCAGATGGCGGCCGACCGCATCCGCGTCGGCGAGGCCGACGTGATGATCGCCGCTGGCACCGAGAGCATGAGCATGGTGCCCATGATGGGCAACTCGCCCAGCCTCTCGCCCACCATCTTCAGCAACACCGATGACGTGGAAAGTTACGGCATCGCCTACGGCATGGGCCTGACGGCCGAGAAGGTGGCGCAGCAGTGGAAGGTGAGCCGCGAAGACCAGGACGCGTTTGCGGTGCAGTCGCACCAGCGCGCCGTGGTCGCGATGAAAAACGGCGACTTCACGAACGAGATGACGCCGGTGGACGTGACCGAGCGCAGCGTGAACCTGGAGACCGCCGAGGTCAGCACCAGCCAGCGCACCGTGAGCCTGGACGAGGGCGCGCGCCCGGACACCTCGCTGGAAGGCCTGGCCAAGCTGCGCACCGTGTTCGCCGCGCGCGGCTCGGTCACCGCCGGCAACAGCTCGCAGACCAGCGACGGCGCGGGCGCGCTGATCCTGGTGAGCGAAGCGGCCCTCAAGCGCTTCAACCTCAAGCCGCTGGCGCGTTTCGTGAGCTACGCCAGCCGCGGCGTGCCGCCGCACATCATGGGCATTGGCCCCATCGAGGCCATTCCGGCCGCGTTGAAAAACGCAGGTCTGAAGCAAGACGACATCGACTGGTTTGAACTCAACGAAGCCTTCGCCGCGCAGTCGCTGGCTGTGATGCGCACGCTGGGCCTGGACCCGGCCAAGGTCAACCCCATGGGCGGCGCGATCGCGCTGGGTCACCCGCTGGGCGCCACCGGCGCCATCCGCTCGGCCACCGTGGTGCACGCGCTGCAGCGCACGCAGAAGAAGTACGGCATGGTCACGATGTGCGTGGGCATGGGGCAGGGGGCGGCCGGGGTATTTGAGCGCGTCTGAGGACGCTCCCCCCGCGCCGCGCTTCGCCGTCACCCCCCAGAGGGGGGCGGCACTGGCGGCCCGGCGAAGCCGGTTCCGCGGTGCCCTGGGGTGTGAAGCCATCGCTCGCCGATGGACGTGTCGCAGTGCCGACAGTGGTTGACAGATGCGTCTTCGGCACACTGAGTCGCCATGAACATGCAGCACCCCTTCGACCAAGCCATCGCCCTCACACCCACCGCCGACGGCGTGTACACCGGCGCCACGTCGCCGGCCTATGCCAACATGGTGGGGCCGTTTGGTGGTGTGACGGCGGCCACGGCGCTCAATGCGGTGTTGCAGCACCCGGCGTTGCTGGGCGAGCCGGTGGCGCTGACGGTGAATTTCTGTGCGGCGCTTGCCGACGGAGCGTTTGACGTCACGGCGCGGCCGGTGCGCACCAACCGGTCCACGCAACACTGGCTCGTAGAGCTGTCGCAGGCGGGCGAGGTGGTGATGACCGCCACCGCCATGACGGCCGCGCGGCGCGAAACCTGGAGCGTGGACGACGAGCCCATGCCCGCCGTGCCAGCGCCCGACGCCGTGCCCGACCCGACACAGTCACCGCAGGTCGAGTGGGTGCGGCGCTACCAGATGCGCTTCATCGAAGGTGGCATTCCGGCCGACTGGAACGGCGGCGGCCACCACAGCCAGACCCGGCTGTGGATGCGCGAGGCAGCGCCCCGGTCGCTGGACTTCTGCAGCGTGGCGGCACTGGCCGATGTGTTTTTCCCCCGCGCCTGGTTGCGCCGCGCCACGCGCGTGCCGGTGGGCACGGTGTCGATGACGGTGTACTTCCACGCCGGCGCCGCGCCGCTGGCCGAGCTGGGTCATGGCTGGGTGCTGGGCCAGGCGCGCGCGCAGGCGTTTCGCAACGGCTTCTTCGACCAGACCGCCCAGCTCTGGAGCGAAGGCGGTCACCTGCTCGCCACCAGCCACCAGGTCGTGTACTACAAGGCGTGACCCTCTCGCCGCCATGAGCGCGGCAGTCGGTTTCAGGCTACGGCCGACCCAGGAACAGGTACAGCCCGGTGTAGCCGCGCGGCGCGCTCACGATGCTGAGGTAGAGCGGGCCAAACCCCGTGTCCGCGCCGACGAACAGGCTGGCGCCGGCGCGCAGATCGCCCAGCGAGATGTTGCGCCGGTCCAGCCAGGCGTTGCCCGCTTCGATCGAGCCGCCGGCAAACAGGCCGCGCGCGAAGCCGAAGCTGTAGGGCAGACGTCGGTAGTAGGTGGCGCGGCCAAACAGCAGGTAGTTGCCCGCGACCTGGCCGGTGCGGTAGCCCGAGAGCTGCTGGAATCCGCCCAGCGAATACTCGTCGATGGCCCCGGCCGGGATCTGGGTGGCTTGGGCGAAGCGCAGCGCGGTGTTGAGCGTGTGCGCGCCCCAGCTGGTGACCAGGTTGGCGTTGCCTTCGAGCCGCGCGAAGCTGCGCGTGTCACCGCCAGTGCGGCGTTGGCCGGCCGACAGTTCGGCGTCGAGCCGATAGCCCTTGGACGGAAAGTTGGCGAAGTCCAGCTGGTCGGAGATCACCGCGGCGCGCAGCCCGATGTCGCGCCAGCTCAGCGCGGACACGGTCTGCCCCTGCGGGTTGAGCGCGCCCGACACGATCTCGGGCACGGTGCGGTAGCTGCCACCGAGCACGCCGACCCGCATCTCGCCCAGCCGTCCCTGCAGGCCGATCGGCCAGCCGATGTCAGCGCCGAGCTCCAGGTTTTGGCGCCGACCGATCGCCACCGAATCGCCTTGCTCGTTGAAGACTTCAATGCGTCGCAGCTGCGCGGCGGCGGACAAGGAGACAAAGCGACCACCGTCAGCGCCCAGCGGCTGGTACAGCTCGGACGAAATCGCGGGTGCTGTGCCCAGCTGCAGCCGGTTGCGCCATTCGGCGCCGGCGTCATTGAGCCAGTGCCGGTTGTGGCTCACGCGCAGGTTGAAATCGCCCCGGCCCTGGAAGTCGGTGTTCAGGTCGATGCCGGCGCGCAGGTAGTTCGGGCCCCAGGCGTTTTCGCGCAGGGTGATCACCAGCGCCTCCTGGTCGTTGCCACTCAATGGCGCCAGCCGGTAGTCGACCTGTTCGTAGTCACCGGTGGCAGACAGGCGCTGCAGGTCTTTCTCGATCTGCGGCACATCCACCCGCTGCCCGGGCTCGGTGTCCAGCAGTTGCGCCAGGCGGCTCGCGCGCGGCGGTGAAACGCCTTCGAAGCGAATCGCCGCCACCGGCCCGCCCCATGCGGCGTTGGCCAGTGCCGCACGCTGTCGCTCCGCTTGCCAGCGAGCGAAGCTGTCGGCGTCGGTGGTGAAGCGCGCCAGCGCCGCGCGCACCGACTGTGCGTAGTCCTCGCCCAGCTTCACCAGTTCGGCGCCGCGCTCGAAATCGCCCGAGGTCAGTTTGCCCAGCGGCGGCTGCAGCAGCAGGTCGCGCGTGCTCAGCGTGCTGATGCTGGCCTGCACGTTTTGCTCGGTCAGGATGTTGACCATCTGCGCGGTGATGCCCAGCACGCTGCCCAGCGTTTCGCGCCCGGCCAGCGGCGTGCCGATGTTGACGGCGATCACCACCTCGGCGCCCAGGCTGCGCGCCACGTCCACCGGCAGGTTGTTCACCAGCCCGCCGTCGCCCAGGATGCGGCCGTTGACCTCCAGCGGAGAAAAGACGCCGGGCACCGACATGCTGGCGCGCAGGGCGGCGGCCAGGTCACCGCGATCCATCACCACCGGTTTGCCGGTCTCCATGTCGGTGGCCACAGCGCGAAACGGCGTGGGCAGCTGATCGAAGTTGGCCAGCCGCCGCGTGGGCAGGGTGAAGCGCCGCAGCAGCATCTCCAGAGAGCGCGTCGACACGGCGCCGGTGGGCAGTCGGAACTCGCCGTCGCGAAACCCCAGCTCCAGCACGGGCGAGAGCTCGAAGTCTTCGCCTTTGCGGCGTTGCGACAGCAGCTGGCGGGGCTCGCGGCGTTCGAACAATCCGCCCCAGTCCACCGCCAGAATTTCCCGTTTCAGCTCGGCCGGCGTCATGCCGCTCGCATACAGGCCGCCGACGATGGCGCCCATGGAGGTGCCGACGACGAGGTCGACCGGCACCCGTGCTTCTTCAAGCACCTGCAGCACGCCCACATGCGACAGGCCGCGCGCACCACCACCCGAAAGCACCAGCGCCACCCGGGGGCGCGGCGTGGGCACCTCAGCCACCGCGGCCGCAAGCGCGGGTGGTGTGGTGCCCGGCGCATCGCTGGCTCTTGAGACAGTCGGCAGAAGCCAAGCGCTCGCGGCCAGTGCGCAGATCAACCCCGCGCACAAGCGGCGGTTTCGCACAAGGTTTTGTGGGGAGCAGGGAGTCGGCATGGGTGGCGCAGGGCGGTGGCCGCTTGGTGAAGCCAGGCGGGGAAGCGGCGAGTGTAGGTGGCGTGGCTGTCTCCGGGTCGCCACCGGTACCCAGACGCGGGCCGGGTCACATGGTAGTTTCGTGACTTCCTTTCCCGGGCAAGGGCCGCTCTGGGCATGGACAATCGTCGAAAGCTTCGGGTGCAGCCAGTCCCCGCTTTCTCCCGACCCCTCAATTGGATCCCCACATGAGCGACATCCTCGTCCACAGCGAAGCCGGCGTGACCACGCTGACCTTCAACCGACCGACCAAGAAAAACTCGATCACCGCCGCCATGTACGCCACCCTGGCCGACGCGCTGGCCGCTGCCGAGGCCGACGCCAGCGTGCGCTGCGTGGTGTTCCAGGGCAACGAGACCACCTTCAGCGCCGGCAACGACATCGGCGATTTCCTGAACAACCCGCCGGCCACGGGCGATTCGCCGGTGTTCCGCTTTCTGCGCGGCATCGCCAGTTTCCCCAAGCCCGCGATCGCGGCGGTGTGCGGCCCGGCGGTGGGCATCGGCACCACGCTGCTGCTGCACTGCGACCTGGTCTACGCCGGCGACAACGCGGCGTTTTCCATGCCCTTCGTCAACCTCGGCCTGTGCCCCGAGGCGGCCTCCAGCCTGCTGGTGCCGCAGATGCTGGGCTACCACCGCGCGGCCGAAGCGCTGCTGCTGGGCGAGCCCTTCATGGCCGAGGCGGCGCTGGAAGTGGGCCTGGTCAACCGCGTGCTGCCACCGAGCGAAGCGGCGAACTACGCGCAGGCCGTGGCGCACAAGCTGGCAGCCAAGCCGCTGAGCTCGCTGATCGAGACCAAGCGCCTGATGAAAAAAGGCCAGGCGCAGCAGGTGATGGCGGTGATGGCCGAAGAGGGTGAGAGCTTTGGCCGCATGTTGCGCGAGCCGGCGGCGCGAGAAGCCTTCGGCGCCTTCATGGAGCGACGCAAGCCCGATTTTTCTCAGGTCTGAACCGCGGAATCGGGCAAGCCGTGAGCGACGCACTCGATCAGGCCCGAGCCCGGTTTGTCAGCGGCAACGCGCACTTCGAAGCCGGGCGCCTCGACGAGGCGCTGGCCGACTTCGATGCCGCGCTGGCGCTCGCGCCTGGTCGCCCTTCGCTGCTGGCCAACCGGGGCACCACGCTGTGCCGGCTGGCGCGCTGGGGCGAGGCGGTGGCGGCCCTCCAGGCCGCCGTGCAGGCCGATCCCGATCACGCCGACGCCTGGGCCGCGCTGGGGCTGTCGCAGCAGGCGCTGGGGCAGTGGACCGCTGCGGCCGAATCGCTGCAGCGGGCTCACGCCTTGGGCCTGAACAGACGGTGCTCTGTGTCTGGCACTCGCCGACTGCCAGATGCGACTCGAACGGCCAGGCGCCGCACTCGCCGCACTGGACCAGGCGCTGGCGGCAGACGCCACCCTGGCCGAGGCCTGGAGCCTGCGCGGCAACCTGATGCGCGAGGCCGGTCGGTTGGCCGAAGCGGCCGCTGCTTTTGATCAGGCGCTGGCGCACGGCGGCCAGCCCGAACTGCACCGTTTTTATCTGGCCTCGGTGCGGCCGAGCGAGCCGGTGCCGCCGCACCCGCCGCGCGCTTATGTCGAATCGTTGTTCGACGACTACGCGCCCGATTTCCAGCACCACCTGTTGCAGGATCTCAAGTACCAGGCGCACAGCAGCTTGCTCGCGCCGCTGCTGGCCGAAGGCCGCCGGTGGTCGCTGGCGCTGGACCTGGGTTGCGGCAGCGGCCTGTGTGGCCAGCTGCTCGCGCCGGTGTGCGACGCGGTGGACGGCGTGGACGTGTCGCGCGTCATGGTGGAGCAGGCGGCGGCGAGCGGCCACTACCGGCGCGTGCACCACGCGGAGCTGTTGCCGTTCCTCGCCGCGCACGATGGGCTTGCCGACCTGATCGTGGCGGCCGATGTCTTCATTTACGTGGGCGCGCTCGATGCCCTGTTGCCAGACGCCGCGCGGCGCCTGGCGCCCGGCGGTGTGCTGGCCTTCAGCGTCGAGCAGGCCGACCCGGGGCACGATCTGCAGCTGCGGCCCAGCCTGCGCTATGCCCATGGCCGGGCGGCCATCGAGCGGCTGGCCGCGTCCTGCGGACTCAGCGTGCGAGCGCTGTGGGCCGCAGCGATCCGAGAAGACCAGCGGCGGCCCGTGATGGGTTGGTACGTGCTGTTGCAGCGCGCCCACGCTGCGCCGGTCGGCGGTTGAGCGCTTGCCCGGTGCGGGCCGAGTGGCTTTGTCTCCCGCGCGCGATAGGGCATCATCCCGAATCCGCCATCACAGCAGACCATGCATCCGCTTTTCGCCGCCCTTCAAGCACCTGTTCCGGTCCGGCCGGTTCAGCGCCACCTGCGCCGCTGCGTTCGGGCAGCGGGCGCTTTGCTGTTCGTCTCGCTCGCCGCCTGCGGGCAACCGGTGGCCTTGAGCCCGCGCTGCGACACGACCACGCCCGCGCAGTCGGGGCTGCGCATTCTGGTGAGCTTCCAGCAACCCACGGTGGGCGACGCGCCCTCGGTGCTCGCGCAGCTCCAGACCCAGGCCTCGGCATGCGTCTGGCATCTGTCTTCGGTTTCCCCCACGCTGCACGCCTACACGGTCGAGACAATGGCCGATATCGACACGGTGAGGGCCCGTCTGCTGGGCTGGCCGGCGGTGAAGGCTGTTGAAGCCGACGCGCTCGCCCGCCGCCAGTGAGCAAGCCTGCAGACTTGTTCGCAGTCCACATCCCGTTCACAGCCAGCCTATGTTCAACATCCCACTCCGTCGCCGTGCTGGCCTCATCGCTTTGTGGGCGCTCGCCTGCCTCGTTTCCCAGCCCGCGCTGGCCGAGCGCAAGGCGATGCAAACGGGCGCCTTGCCGGCAGCCGTCAACGCCGAGCCAGTGAGCCGCCTGATCATCCGGTACCGGGAAGATGACAGATCGGCCCTGCTGGCCCGGGCCGCGCCGGGGGCGGAGCGCGCCGAGGCCCAGGCGCGGGTCATGCGAAGCGCCCAGCGAGCCGGTGCCCTGCCACTGCGTTACCTCAAGTCGGTTTCACCCCGAATGCAGGTGGCCGCGCTCGATCAAGCCGTTTCAGCTGATCAGGCGAAAGTCTTGATGCAACGCCTTCGAACCGACCCGGCGGTGCTCGATGTGATGGTCGACCAGCGCGTGCGCGCCCATGCCATCCCGAACGATCCCCGTTTCACCGACGGCACGCAGTGGCACTTGCGCTCCCCTGCCGAGGTGGTGGGTGGCATCAGCGCGGCGGCCGCGTGGGACCTCAGCACCGGCGCCGGCGTGGTGATTGCGGTGCTCGACGGTGGCTACACCGACCACCTCGACCTACAGCCCAACCTGCTCCCCGGGTACGACTTCGTGAGTGGCGATCCGGTGGGGACAGCCGCAGGCGCTGGCCGGCCAGCCCTTCTGGACCGCGGTCGATGGGAACGGGCGCGATGCCGATGCCCGCGATCCGGGCGACTGGGTGACCGCGGCCGATGTGAGTGCCGGGTTCTGTGACCTTTCGGAGAGCAGCACCTGGCACGGTACCCATGTGGCCGGTCTGGCCGCCGCCGCGGGCAACAACAACCGCGATGGTCTGGGCGTGGCCTACGGCGCCCGAATCCTGCCGGTGCGGGTGCTGGGCCGCTGTGGCGGTTATGTGTCGGACATCCTGGCCGGTGCGCGCTGGGCCGCGGGCCTTCCGGTGGACGGCGTCCCGAACAACCCCCACCCCGCCAAAATTCTGAGCCTGAGTCTGGGTTATGCGGGTGTTTGCAGCGAACCGATTCAAGCCACGCTGGACGAAATTCGCCGCACCGGTGCCAGCCTGATCGCTTCCAGTGGCAACGATGCCGACGACGTCGTTTCGGTGCCTGCCAGTTGCGCGGGCGTGATGGCGGTGACTGCCCACACCCGGGAGGGTGATCTGGCCGATTACGCCAACGTGGGCCGCAACGTGCGCATCAGCGCGCCGGGCGGGGGCGCGAACTCCATCTTGTCCCCGCAAGCGGGGACTCTTCGCGGCATTTTTTCCACTGGCAACACCGGCACCACCGGGCCAGGCAGCGACAACATCTCGGCGCTGACGGGCACCAGCATGGCGGTGCCCCAGGTCGCGGGCATCGTGGCGCTGCTGGCGCAGTCGAACCCGGCCCTGGCCATGTCCACCCTGGAGGCGATCATGGTCGATTCGGCACGACCTTTTCCGCTTGGCTCGTATTGCGTGGCGAATCCCGAAGGCTGGCCGGCCGGCTACTGCGGTGCTGGCCTGATCGATGCCGCAGCGGCGGTCCAGCGGGCGGTGGCGGTTTCCCCAGTGTCGGCCGATCTGAGCGTGGAGCAGCGCGCGCCCGTTGCCGATGTGTGGCTGGGCCAGTCCATTGCCTTCAGCGTGATCCTGCGCAACGCCGGCCCCGGGGCTGCTGCCAACGTCACGCTGACCCAGACCCTTGGGGCTGGGCTGGAGCTGCTGTCGGTGGACGCAGGGGCGACGCCCGTCACCCGCTCAGCCACCGGCTGGTCGCTCACGTTGCCTTTGCTGGCGGTGGGCGCCGAGCGGCAGGTGCAGGTGCGGGCGATTGTGCGGACCAGCTCAGGTCGCGTTGCCAGCGAGGTTGCCGCGACCACATCCACGGTCGAGGCGGCTTCGTCCAACAACAGGGACAGTGTCGAACTCACGGTTGGACCTGTTCCCGTCACCCAAGGTGGCGGCGGCGGGTGCACAACCGGCCCTGATGGCCAGGCCGATGTCAGCTTGCTGCTGCTTGCCGTGTTGTCGCTCGGGCTGGCAATGCTGCGCCGGCGTCGCAGCTAGCCACCAGCGGGCGTTTCAGCGCAGCGCAACCTGCGCCACCGCCAGCCGGAATGGCCCGGCTTCGGGCCGCACCGTCATCAGGCCGATTTGCAGCAGCGCATCACCCGCCGCCAGCGGACGCTCGCTCATGGGCCGGCCGCGGCGGCGTGGCTCAAAAAGTGCCAGCGGCAGGGCGAGCGTGGTCCAGGTGTCTGGCGCCAGAAAGTCCGCTTGCCACTGCACACCATCCCAGTCGTTTTGGCGGTGCAAGCACAGCTTGAACGGCCCACCATCGCCCCGCAGCGTGATCAGCGCTGCGTCCGCCGCGCCAATGCCTGCGGCGGTCGGCAAAGCCAGCCGAAACGACGCGAAGCCGCCGCCGTTGTCGCGACTGATCTGGCCAGAAAACATCACGTGCGCGGGCTCGCTGCCTGAAGCGGGCCGCGCCTGAGCAGCCCCCTCAGACCGCCCGCCCATCACCCGGTCGTGTAGCGCCAGCCAGGCGGAATCGGTTGCTGCGCTGGCGGACCAGAGCAGGCGTTCGTTGGGTGTGTCTGCGGTTGTCATGGGAGAAGGTTTTTTCAGCATTGCCTGACAAAATAGCTTCAGGTTGGGCGCATAGACGCAACCGCCTCAAGGACTCTGCGACTCGCCTAAGCTTGGCACTCGCATCTTTCATTCAACCGCTGGGGAGACAAGAGCCATGGAAGACCCACGCTGCTGCGGCACGGGCACCTGCATCATCAACGAAGAAGGCCTGTGCTGGTGTGGACAGCGCTGGAACGGTGAACGCATGTGCTTCCCCGAACCGGCTGCCTCGCAGGAACACGGCGACACACCAGACGACACGCCGCGCTCCACGCTCGCCAGGTCACCAGACGACCACTGATCACGCCGGCCAGCGCGGGCCACTCGCGCCGCTTTGCCACACCGGGTGTTTGACCATGCAGGTGGCGAATGGCGTGCTGTTGAGCCAGCTGTCCAGCCAGTGCTTTGTTGCCGCCCAGGGCGAGGCTGACCAGGCTGCCGCATCGATGCCGGCGAACTGGCGCACGAAGGGGAAAATGGCAGCGTCCGCCCAATTCGGTGCGTCTGCGCCCAGGTGACCCGAGGCGCGAAGGGCGTCCTCCAGCGGTTCGATCAGGCAACGCTCGGCCGCCGCGCGGTACACCGAAGCACTGTGTTCGGGAAAGCGCTCGGCGTATTTGGTTCGGTCCAGCCAGTGCTTGAATTCGCCATCGGTGATGGCGACCAGCCGCTGGTCTCGCGCCGGTTCGCCGCGCACCAGCCAGCCTTCTGAATCGTGTCGCGACAGCGCCCAGCGCACGATGTCCAGACTTTGCGCCAGCACCTGTCCGCCACCGAGATCGAGCACCGGCACGGTAGCAGCGGAGGAGCAGGCCAGCAACTCGGCTGGCTTGCGGCGCAGATCGACCTCGCGCAACTCCACCGAGACACCCGCTTGCAGCAAAGCCAGCCGGGCCCGGATGGCGTAGGGGCAGCGCCGAAACGAGTACAGGATGGGCAGGCTGGCCATGGGCGCGTCAGCTGGGCGCGACCAGGGCCCGATAGCCCTCGCGGGTGTCGGCAGACACGGCTTTCAGCACCTGTTCGTAAGGCGTCTGGTGGCGCATGGCCAGGCGAGCCGACGCCACGGCCTGCGAGCGGCAATACCAGTGGCAGCTGTGCTGAAACAGAAACAGTTCGGCCGAAAGCCGGTAGGCCTGGTCGCGGCGCGCCAGACCTTCGGGGTTGGACACCGATGCGGCCAGGCCCCGGGCGTGCAGCGCCAGCAGCGGGCGCAGGTCGAAGGTGGTAGCGGGCAGCCACTGGGCCGCCAGTGCGGCGGCCACGGGCCAGCGGCTGATGCGGGTCTGGCTCGCGTCTTCGCGCGCCGCCTGCTCGGCAAGTCGCTGCATCTGCTCGCTCAGGCGCTGCTCGGTGCTGCGCAGGTTGTTCCAGATCGGCTCGCTGCGCGCCGGGTCGCTCTCGCCCAGCGCCCGCAGGTAGCCGGTGCTCAGCTGCTCCATGAGCTTTTCAATTTCGAACGGTCGCAACAGCGCGGCAAGCCAGACGATGCGCTGATGCTGTTGTTGTCGGTTGAAAAAAAACAGGGCTGCAAGCAGCAGTGCGGGCACGAAGATCAGGTCCATGCCCGATTGTCGCCCGCTGGGCAAGGTGCTCAGTTCAGCAGCTCGTCGCGCAGCCCCAGCAGGATCTTTTTGCCACGGTTGTCTCGGCTCAGCGCCACCAGTCCCTCGTCTTTCAATGAGGTAAAGCCGGTGTGGCGCTGCAGCGAGGAATCGTCGACCGACACAAACCCCATGGTCCAGTCGTCGAAGTTGCGTGTTGCGATGGGTGCGTCCCAGAGCCGGTACACCTGCTGATGTCGCGGGTCGTCTGCGATCTTGTCGAACAGCGCCTCAATCACCGATCGCTCGCCTTCCAGCAGCTGCATGAACTCGCGCTCGTGATAGATCATCATGCCGGTGATCCCGGCGGCCTGGTTGTGAGCCCGCGCGCGATCCATCAGCGCGGCGAGCTGCGTGGGTGACATGGCGTCACAAGCCAGACTCATGTAGACGATTTCGTGGAGGGCCATGTGGTGGTTCGGTGAAGGGCCTGCGATCACTGTAGCGCAGACACACCCGATTGCGAAACGGGAATGACGCGGGAGCGTGACCCAGGTCTCACGGCCGTTGGGCAGACGAAAAAAAGCCCCGACACCATGGTGGCGGGGCCAAGAGGAGGACTGGGGTCTGTGTTTGGTGGCGATCAGGTGTTCTGTTCGATGCCGGCCAACACCCAGCCGCCAGCGCCTTGGCGTGGCTTGGTCAGGTGCCAGGTCTCGTCGAACGACTCGGTCTGGGGCGCGTCGTTTTCGCGCGTCTCGCCGGTGAAGCGAACGCTCACCACGTAACGGTCTGCGTCTTCTTCCACGTCGATCACCTGCGTGTCGATGCGAACCACGTCGGTGTGTTGCTCGGCGGCTCCGCGCTCGGTCAGGTCCATGCTCAGCTCGGCAAACATCTCGGGCGTGGAGAAAGCGCGAATGTCATCCAGGTTGCCGGCGTCGTTGGCGGCCTGCAGGCGAATGAAGTTGACCTTGGCGTTGCGCTCGAAGGCGGCGACATCGAAGTCGGCCGGGATGCGGCTGTTGCCCGCGCTCTGGCCACCACCGATGGCGCTGCCGATCATCGATCCGCCAGCCTGCGTGGGCGGGAGGCGAAACGCGTTGCCAGTGGGCTGGCTCGACCGGTTCGCACCGGCCGATGCCCCGGCGTAGGCCAGCCCGCCGCCTTGCTGCGCGGCGCCGCGCTTGCGCATGATGAAGCCGAAGAGGGCAATGGCTGCCACCACCATCAGGCCGATCATCAGCATGTTGGCAAATGCCTCACCGAAACCGAGGTGCGAAGCCAGGGCCATCAGGCCCAAGCCAGCGGCCAGACCGGCCACCGGGCCCATCCAGCTGCGGCTGGCCCCGGCGGCTGCGCCACCGGCGGCGCCAGCGGCAGCGGGTGCTGCGGTGGGGGTGTTGGGTGCCTTGGCCGGCGGTGTGGCCTGGCGCTGCATGCCGAACGACTTGCCGCCGCCCATGCGCTTGGCCTCGGCTTCAAGGTGGACGGTGCCCAGGCCGAGGGTCATGACCACGGCGAGCAGGGAAAGCCATTTTTTCATCAGAGTCTCCAGAGGGAAAGTAAAACTGTCCCAAAGGGTAGTGCGTCTGACGTTCTCGAAAAATCAGCGTAATCGAGAAATTCAATCCGAATAAAGCAGATGGTTTGCCGCCTTCAGTGGGCAGCCAGCCCCAGTTTTTGCATCAGTGGCTCGCGCATCCCGGTCTGGAAGTTGATGCGCGCCGGGTCGCCGTGTACCGCCTGCGCCACCCGCAGATCCATCACGCGAAACCACAGCGCAGGCAGGTAGGCCAGCAGAAACATGCCGAAGTAGCCCGAGGGCAGGCGCGGCAGATCGGGGAAGTCGCGCAGGCTCTGGTAGCCGCGTCCCGGGTGGGCGTGGTGGTCGGAATGGCGTTGCAACTGGAACACCACGAGGTTGGACACCAGGTGGTTGCTGTTCCAGGAGTGGTGCGGTGCGCAGCGCTCGTAGCGGCCGTCTGCGAGGCGTTTGCGCTGCAGGCCGTAGTGCTCGATGTAGTTGGCCGAGGTGAGCTGGAATGCGCCCCAGAACGCCACCAGCGGCAGCGCGGCGGCCATCGGCCAGCCGTGGACGGCGATCAGGCCGCCGTAAAGCACCAGCGTGAGCAGCCCCGCTTGCAGGATCTCGTTGCCCGGGTGCCAGGCGGCCATGCCGCGGCGGTGCAGCCGGTCGGCCTCCAGCGCCCAGGCGCGGCGGAAGGCGCCGGGCATTTCGCGCAGCACGAAGCGGTAGATGCTCTCGCCCAGGCGGGCTGAGGCCGGGTCTTCCGGCGTGGACACATGGCGGTGGTGGCCGCGGTTGTGCTCGATGGAGAAGTGGCCGTAGCCTCCGAGTGCGCTGTTGAACAGTGCCAGCTTGCGGCCGAGCCAGTCTTGCTTGTGGCCGAGCTCGTGGCTCAGGTTCAGGCCGAATCCCAGCACCGAGCCGGTGACGATCACGGTGGCCAGCCACGCGGCCAGCGGCAGTTCGTGGGTGGCCAGAAACACCAGATTGAACAGCACGGTACTCCACAGCACCGGCACGGTCGCGTAAAGAATCCAGCGGTAGTAGCCATCGGCTTCCAGGGCGGGCACCTCGGCTTCGGGCGGGTTGGTCAGGTCCTCACCGAGCAACCAGTCGGCCAGTGGAATGACGCCATAAAACAGCACCAGCGGCAGCGCGAACCACCACGGGCTGGTGGCACCCAGGGTGTGGGCCAGGGTGCCGGTGGCGGCGATACCAGGCCCCACCACCGAAAGCAGCCAGCCCCAGCGCTTGCGATCGCGAAAGCGCTGAGGCGGCGTGTGAACGGAGTCGGTGATGGCCATCCCCATATTGTGAACAACCGGCTCTGCTTTGGCCAGTGCGGGGCACGCAGCAGCGCTTGTTCCGCGCTTGCTATGCTGACCAAGCGAGATGTCTGAATTCTGGAGAAGCCGTGTTTTCCCTGCCCATCCCCATCACCACCGACCCCTCGATCGCCCGCCTGGCCCTTCGCCTGAGCGGTCTGGTGCGCGCCCGCCTGTGGCTGCAGGTGCTGGTGGCCATGGCGCTGGGTATCGCCACCGGCATGGCCATCGGCCCCACGGGCGGCTGGCTGGCGCCTGCCACCGCGGAGCTGGTGAGCAGCTGGCTGGCGTTGCCAGGCTACCTGTTTCTCGCCTTGGTGCAGATGATCGTGATTCCGCTGGTGGTCGCCTCCATCATCCTGGGCATGACCAGCTCGCGCGACGCGCAGCAGCTGCGCACCATGGGCTTGCGCACTGGTCTGTTTTTTCTTTTCACCACCGTGGTGGCAGCCCTGATCGGCCTGGTGATCGCGCTCACCGTGCAGCCGGGCAGTTTCTTGCAGGTCGCTGAATTGCCAGCCGCGGTCGCGTCGGCGAACGCCCCGTCGGCGGCCCCATCGCTGTCGACCCTGCCCACCCAGCTGGTGCGCATCGTGCCCACCAACCCGCTGCAGGCCAGCGTCGAGCAGAACATGCTGCAAGTGGTGGTGTTCGCGGTCTTTGTCGGCGTTGCCCTGGTCACCATGGACAGCAAGCTGGCCAAGCCGCTGGTGGATCTGCTGGGCGCGGTGCAGGAGGTGAGCATGGTGGTGGTGCGCTGGGCGATGGTCCTGGTGCCGGCTGCGGTGTTTGGACTGCTGACCCAGCTCACCGCCCGCATGGGGCTGGACGCGTTGCTGGGCATGGGGGTCTATGTGATCACGGTGATCGGTGCGCTGCTGGTGGCGTTCGCGTTTCTCATGGCCATTTACGCCGTGGGCCGCCGACGCTCGCCGCTGAGTTTTTTGCGCGGCAGCCGCGATGTCTTGCTGCTGGCCTTTTCCACCTCCAGTTCGGCCGCCGTCATGCCGCTGACCATCCGCACCGCCGAGGAATCGCTGGGTGTGAGGCCCGGCGTGTCGCGTTTTGTGATTCCGCTGGGCACCACCATCAACATGGCGGGGACCGCGCTGTACCAGGTGATGGCCACGCTGTTCCTGGCGCAGGTGTATCAGGTCGATGTGGGGCTGTCCGGGCTGCTGCTGGTGGTGGTGCTGGCGGTGGGTGCGTCCATCGGCTCGCCGGGCACGCCCGGCATCGGCATCGTGATCCTGGCGATGATGCTGGGCACGGTGGGCATTCCGGCCGAAGGGATTGCCCTGATCATCGGCGTGGACCGCATCCTCGACATGAGCCGCACCACGCTCAACGTGGCCGGTGATCTGGTGGCCGCCAGCGTGATCGACCAGCGCACGTCGGACGGCGCTCTTGCGACCAGCTCCGCGCCAGCACCGGAGACCCCAACGCCATGAACAGCTTTGGCCGGCGCGCCACGGGCGAACGGCTGGAGCGCATGCGCGCCTCGCCGCTGTGGCAAGGCACGGGCTTTCGCAACCAGCACCCGGTGTTGCCAGGCCTGCGCGATCCGTCGGTGGCCATGCCGTCGGTCAAGGAGTTTCTGATGGGGGGCGAGCGGCGTGTGCCGGACGCACCGCTGCCATCCGTCGACCCGCGACCGGTCTGGAGCCGGGCGCCAGCGAGCGGCCTGCGCGCCACCTGGCTGGGCCACTCCACGGTGCTGCTGGAGATGGATGGCCACCGCGTGCTCACCGACCCGGTCTGGGGCAAGCGCGCATCGCCCTTTGCGTTCCTGGGCCCCAAACGCTTCCAGCCGGTGCCGCTCAGGCTGCGCCAGATGCCCGAGGTCGACGTGGTCGTGATCTCGCACGACCACTACGACCACCTCGACTACCCCACGATCCGCGCGCTCGCCCGCCACAGCGCGGTGCCCTTCGTCACCTCGCTGGGCGTCGGCGCGCACCTGCAGGCCTGGGGCGTGGCGCCCGAGCGCATCACCGAGCTCGACTGGTGGGAAACGCACCGGGTGCCGGGCACGGGCCTCAGCATCACGGCGGCACCATCGCAGCACTTCTCCGGTCGCGGCCTCAAAGACCGCAACGCCACGCTCTGGTCGTCCATGGTCGTGCGCAGCGAGCGCCATGCGGTGTTCTTCAGTGGCGACACCGGTCTCACCACCGAATACGCCACCATCCGCGAGCGCCTCGGCCCGTTCGACCTGGTGATGCTGGAAGTGGGCGCCTTCCATCCCGCCTGGGGCGACATCCACCTCGGGTCCGCTCAACGCCCTCAAGGCCCATGAGCTGCTGGGCGGCGGCGCCTTTCTGCCGGTGCATTGGGGCACCTTCAGCCTCGCCATGCACGCCTGGGATGAGCCGGCCGAGACCCTGCTGCAAGGCGCCGCTGCCCCTGAGCTTTTGCTGATGCCCATGCTGGGCGAACCGGTCGAGCCCGATCAACTGGTCTTGCCTCGCACCTGGTGGCGCGTGAATGACAGGGCGCCAGCTGAGGCTGGGTCCATACCGCCCGGTGTGCCACGCCAGACGACAAACCACCCCGACGCGTCTTCGGAGAAGTTTCCCTGGCCCCTGGACTGAGTGCGAGCGCAGCAATCAGCAATCAGCAATCAGCTGCGTTTTGGGGGAATGGCGTAGGTCATGCTGGCGCGTGCCACCACGTCGCTGCTGCCCTCGGCGCAGATCAGCACGTCACCCACCGCCAGGCTGCGGCCGAGTTTGAGCAGGCGCGCGGTGGCGATCAGATCGGTTTCGGCGGCGGGTTTGCGCATGAAATCCATGTGGGCGCTGGTGGTCACGGCCAGCGCCACCGGGCCGATGCGCGCCAGCAGTGCCAGGTACATCGCCACGTCGGCCAGCGCAAACATGGTCGGTCCCGAGACCGTGCCGCCCGGGCGCAGGTGCCGCTCGGTCACCAGCAGGCGCACCACGATCTGGTCTGCGGCCAGCGCATCGATGCGGAAGTCGCCACCGACCTGCGGAAACTCGCGTGCCAGAAACTCGGTGAGCGTGGGGATGTCCATCGCCAGCGGCAAAGGGGTTTTGGGGTTCAAGGGCAGACGCTCCTGTCGTGTGATTCTGTTCACCCGGCCAAGCCAGCGTAGACGTGCTGCACGTCTTCGTTGGCGTCCAGCGCGGCCAGAAAGGCCTCGACCTCGTCGAGTTGCTCGGCGGTGAGGCTGGCCGGGTCCACCGGGTTTTTGGGGCGGTAGGCGAGCTGGGTCGCGAGCACGGTGAAGCCGTGCTCCGGCAGGGCGCGGCTGACCAGGTCGAGGTCGGCCGGGTCGGTGATGAAGCGGGTGCTGCCCTCGTCGTCGCCGGGCTCCAGGTCTTGTGCACCGGCTTCGATGGCGGCCACCTCCGGGTCGGCGCCCGGTGTGGTGGGCTCGGCCTCGATGTGGCCCACGTGGTCAAAGTCCCAGGCCACCGAACCCGGTGCGCCTTGTTGCCCCTTGCGGAACAGCACGCGCATGTCGGAGGCCGCGCGGTTCACGTTGTCGGTCAGGCACTCCACCATCACCGGCACCCGGTGCGGCGCAAAGCCCTCGTACATCACGGCGTCGAACTGCACGGTTTCGCCGGTCAGGCCGGCGCCCTTCTTGATGGCGCGGTCCAGCGTGTCCTTGGGCATCGACACCTTGCGCGCCTGTTCCACCACCAGGCGCAGGCGCGCGTTGGCGGCCGGGTCGGCCCCGTGGCGCGCCGCGATCATGATGTCTTTGGCGAGCTTGCCGAACAGCCGCCCTTTGGCGTTGGCGGCGAGGTCTTTGTGCTTGGCTTTCCACTGCGCACCCATGCGGCTTCTTTCGTTGGTGAGGAGGCGAAGAGTTTAGGCGGCCGCGCCGGATGCTCTGCGAGGCGCTTGTCTCAGTCGCCCACGATCTCAAATGTCAACCCCGCGCGCGCCTGCAGGCGGCTCGCCAGCGTGAGGCCCATGGCGGCGCCCGGCGTCCACACACCGCCGGGCGCCATCTGGTGATCCACCTCCTGGGTCAGGCACAGCGCGCTCTCGGTGATCAGCTTGCAGGTGGAGCCATAGCCCGGGTCGCGGTCGCCCTTGACGGTGGCGCTCAGTGTCTGGCCGCTGGCGGTCTGGCCCACGAACAGCAGCTCGTAGTGCCCGGTCTCGCGCTGATGCTGGTTCGGGCCTTCGCCCGGCTTGGGCAGGGCAAAGCGGCGAATCAGCGCGCGGGTCGGGCCGATGGCGAGCAGCACGTTCTGAATCTTGGTGTTGCGCGCCATCTTTTTGGCGCGCTGCTCGCCCTTGCTGCCCTTGCCGGTCAGCATGCGCTCGCTGTAGACAAAGTCGGTGCCCCAGGGGTGGCCGCGCAGGGCGTGGGTGCGGTGCACGTTTTTGGTGTTGATCGGCGCCATCACGAACGGCGCCGTCCAGGCCTTGGCCAGCTCGTCGTATTCGGCCACGCCATCGTTGGGCTGGCGCGGGCCTTTGAAGCCCGGCACCAGCGCGTAGGGGTTGCCCAGCGTCTTGATGAGCGAGCGGTCGCGACCCACCGCCTCCATGGTGGCCAGCAGGCTGGCCGCGGTGCCACCGGAGAACGTGCCCTTCATGGTCTTGACCCGCCCGTGCACCCGCACCAGCGGCTCGCCCAGGCGCTGCACCGCCTCGTGCTGCAGGAAGACCACGCCGAGGTCGAACGGGATCGAATCAAAGCCGCACGAAAAGACGATGCGCGCGCCGCTGGCGGCAGCGGGCTTTTGCAGCAAGGGAATCTGCTGCGCCATCCAGCCCGGCTCGCCGCACAGGTCCACGTAGTCGGTGCCGGCTTCGGCGCAGGCCGCGACCAGTTCGTTGCCGTACAGCTGGTACGGCCCCACGGTGGTGATGACCACCCGCGTCTGGGCGACCAGTTTTTTCAGCGCCGCGGTGTCGCTGGCGTCGGCCACCAGCAGGGGCAGGTCTTCGCCGATGCCGAGCTCGTCGCGCACCCGCCGCAGCTTGTCCAGGCTGCGCCCGGCCATGGCCCATTTCACGTCGCGGCCAACGCCGTAGGTGGTGTGCAGGTACTCGGCCACCAGCCGGCCGGTGAAGCCGGTGGCGCCAAAAACAATCAGGTCGTGGGGTTTTGAAGTCATCGTTTCATGGTCGCACAGGCGCCGGCGCTCCGGTAGGCGCGCGCGTCTGAAAACGGGGCGTGTTGTCGGGCGCGGGACAGGGGCGATTTATTTTTGCCAAGCAATTGCTTGCTGAAAATAGACCGGGCTGCTATCGTCCCGATGCATGACCAGCGCCAGCCCTGTTGAAGAATTGATCCCCGCGGCCGTGGTGCGCCCGCGCGGCCGCCCGCGCAAGACCGCCGAAGAGCGCGATGACGGCAACCGCCGCCGCGAGCTGCTGGACGCTGCCGCCCGCCTGTTTCGCCAGCGCGGCTTCGACGCCAGCAGCACGCGCGACATCGCCAGCGCGGCGGGCATGCGCTCGGGCTCGCCGTTCTACCACTTCGAGAACAAGCAGGCGCTGCTGGCCGCGGTGATGCAGGAGGGCATGCGCAGCGCCTTCCAGCGTCAGACCACCGCACTCGCCACCCTGCCCGAAGACGCCTCGCCACGCGATCGCCTGGCCGCGCTGGTGCGCAACCACTTCGAGGTGCTGCTCGGCCCCGACAGCGATTTCATCCCCGTGATGCTCTACGAGTGGCGCCGGCTGGACGCCGATCAGGCGGTCGCCATCACCGCGCTCAAGGATGCCTACGAAGCCGAGTGGGTGCCGGTGCTGACCGCGCTGCACGCCGGCGGTCAGCTTGCCGGCGATCCGGTGCTGGCTCGGCTGATGATGTTTGGTGCGCTGAACTGGACCGTGCAGTGGTACCAGCCGCCCGCCACGGTCGCAGGCAAGCGGCGTCACCGCGCCACGCTGGACGACCTGACCACCACCGCTTTGCAACTGTTTCTCAAGGAAGCCGCATGAGCGATGCCACCGCACCGCGCTACCGCTCGGCCTTCGCGCCTGGCCTGTTCACCGACCGCGTGGTCATCGTCACCGGCGGTGGCTCGGGCATTGGCCGCTGCACCGCCCACGAGCTCGCCAGCCTGGGCGCCACCGTGGTGCTGGTGGGGCGCAACCCCGACAAGCTGCGGGCCACCGCGGCCGAAATCGAAGCCGACGGCGGGCGCGCCGCCCAGCAGGTGTGCGACATCCGCCAGGAAGACGCGGTGCGCGCCATGGTGGCGGCGGTGCTGACCGAACACGGCCGCATCGACGGCCTGGTCAACAACGCCGGCGGCCAGTACATGACGCCGCTGGAAAAGATCAGCGCCAAGGGCTGGCAGGCGGTGATCGACACCAACCTCACCGGCGGCTTTCTGGTGGCGCGCGAGTGTTACCTGCAAGCCATGCAGGCGCGGGGCGGCGCGGTGGTCAACATCGTGGCCGACATGTGGGGCTCCATGCCGGGCATGGGCCACAGCGGCGCGGCGCGCGCGGGCATGGTGAGCTTCACCGAAACCGCTGCGCTGGAGTGGGCCCGCAGCGGCGTGCGGGTGAATGCGGTGGCGCCGGGCTACATCGCCTCCAGCGGCATGGACCATTACCCGACCGAGGCGGGGCCCATGCTGCGCGCCATGCGCGAGACCGTGCCGGCCGGCCGCTTCGGCAACGAGGCCGAGACCTCGGCCGCCATCGTCTTCCTGCTCTCGCCCGCGGCCAGCTTCATCAGCGGCTCGGTGCTGCGGGTGGACGGCGCGCGGCCGCAGGTGCGCATGGGCTGGGGCCAGGTGGCGGCGCCGGCCGAGGCGCAGACGCGCGACGCGGTCAAACCCTTTGACGGTTTTCACCGCGCGGTCACGCCCAAGGTGTTCTCGTGATGGCATTCGAATCCAGCTTCAACGCCCAAAGCCCGCAGGCCACCCAGCGGCGCGACGCCATGCTGGCGCGCATCGCCCAGCTGCGCGCGCTCGAAGACCGCGCCGCGTTGGCTTCCGCGAAGTCGAAACCGGTGTTCGACAAACGCGGCCAGCTGCTGCCGCGCGAGCGCATCGCGCCTGCTGCTCGACCCCGGTGCGCCGTACCTGCCGCTGTGTTCGCTGGCCGGTTTTTTGCAGGACAGCAAGGACCCCGAGAAGTCGGTGCCCGGCGGCGGCGTGGTCGCCGGCATCGGCTTTGTGGCCGGGCGTGCGTTGCATGGTGGTGGCCAGCGATTCGGGCATCGAGGCCGGTGCCATCCAGCCGCGTGGGCTCGAGAAGATCCTGCGGGTGCAGGAGATGGCGCTGGAAAACAGGCTGCCGTTTGTGCACCTGGTGGAAAGCGCCGGCGCCAACCTCACCAAGTACAAGGTGGAAGGCTTCGTGCTCGGCGGCTCGCTGTTTCGCAACCTCGCGCGCCTGTCGGCCGCCGGCCTGCCGGTGATCACGGTGCAACACGGCTCGGGCACGGCGGGTGGCGCCTACATGCCGGGCCTGTCCGACGTGGTGATCATGGTGCGCGGCCGCTCGCGCGCCTTTCTCGCCGGCCCGCCGCTGCTGATGGCCGCCACCGGCGAGGTGGCCACCGAAGAGGAACTGGGTGGTGCCGAGATGCACACCAGCGTCTCGGGGCTGGGTGAGTACCTGGCCGAAGACGACCGGCAGGCGCTGGGCATCGCGCGGCAGGTGGTGGAGCAGACCGGTTGGGCGCTGGAGCGCCAGGCCAAGCGGCGCGCCGCCCGCGCTGCCGGCCGACGACCTGCTGGCCCTCATGCCCGCGCACCACCGCGAACCGGTGGACATGCGCGAGATCATGGCTCGCTGGTCGACGCCTCCGAGCTGCTTGAATTCAAGCCCTGTACGGCGCGGCCACACTGTGCGCGCAGGCGCGCATCGGCGGCCATGCGGTGGGCCTCATCAGCAACAACGGCCCGATCGACGTGGCCGGTGCCAACAAGGCCACGCACTTCATCCAGTGGATGTGCCAGCTGGGCCACCCCATCGTTTACCTGCAGAACACCACCGGCTACATGGTCGGCAAGGACAGCGAGCAGGCCGGCATGATCAAACACGGCAGCAAGATGATCCAGGCCGTGACCAGTGCCACCGTGCCGCAGATCACCATCCAGTGCGGCGCGTCGTTCGGCGCCGGCAACTACGGCATGTGCGGCCGCGGTTATGCGCCGCGTTTCCTGTTCAGCTGGCCCAACGCCCGCACGGCGGTGATGGGTGGCGAGCAGGCTGCGCGCACCATGCAGATCGTGGCCGAGGCTGGCATGAAGCGCAAAGGCATCACGCCCGACCCGGTGCAGATGCAGGCGCAGTTCGACCAGATCGTGAAGGTGTTCGACGACCAGTCCGACGCCTTCTTCACCAGCGGCCTGGTGCTGGACGACGGCGTGATCGACCCGCGCGACACCCGCGCCGTGCTCAGCTTCTGCCTGGACACCTGCGCCGAGAGCGCCGCGCGCCAGCCCAGGCCGATGCCGTTTTCGGTGGCGCGAATGTGAGACCTTGCGGGGCAGACCCCAGGACGCGCGAAGCGCCCCTGGGCTCTGCCCCAACCGACCACGACAGACATCAGGAGACAACCCATGCAATTCACCCACGAACACCGCGAAATCCAGAAGACGCTCAAGCGCTTCATCGACGACCAGATCAACCCCCATGTGGACGAGTGGGAGGCGGCCGAGATTTTCCCGGCGCACGAGGTCTTCAAGCAGATGGGCCAGCTCGGCCTGCTCGGCCTGACCAAGCCCGAGGCCTATGGCGGCGCGGGGCTGGACTATTCGTACAGCGTGGCCATGGCCGAGGCGCTGGGTCACATTGAATGCGGTGGCATCCCGATGGCCATCGGCGTGCAGACCGACATGTGTACGCCGGCGCTCGCGCGCTTCGGCAGCCCCGAACTGTGTGAGCAGTTCCTGGCGCCGGCCATTGCGGGCGACATGGTGGGCTGCATCGGCGTGAGCGAGCCCGGCGCGGGCAGCGATGTGTCGGGCATCAAGTCGTACGCAAAGCAAGGACGGCGACGACTACGTGATCACCGGCCAGAAGATGTGGATCACCAACAGCCTGCAGGCCGACTGGATGTGCATGCTGGTCAACACCAGCGACGGGCCGGCGCACAAGAACAAAAGCCTGGTGATGGTGCCGATGCGCGAGAACGGAAAACTGCTCAAGGGCATCGAGGTGGGCAAGAAGATCCGCAAGATCGGCATGAACAGCAGCGACACCGGTCTGATCTATTTTGACGAGGTGCGCGTGCCGCAGCGCTACCGCATCGGCGCCGAGGGCTCGGGCTTCATCTACCAGATGCAGCAGTTCCAGGAAGAGCGCCTGTGGGCCGCGGCGAGCTGCATCCAGAGCCTGTCCAACTGCATCCGCTGGACGGTGGAATGGGCGCAGGAACGCAAGCTGTTCGGCGCCACCCTGGCCGACCAGCAATGGGTGCAGTTCAAGCTGGCCGAGATGAAGACCGAGGTGGAGACGTCTGCGCGCGCTGACCTACCAGGCCTGCGAGCACTACGTGGCCGGCGAGGACGTGACCGAGTGGGCCACCATGGCCAAGCTCAAGGCCGGCCGCCTCAACCGCCTGGTGCCCGACACCTGCCTGCAGTTCTGGGGCGGCATGGGCTTCACCTGGGAGAACAAGGTCTCGCGCATGTTCCGGGATGGCCGACTGGCGTCGATTGGCGGCGGGGCGGATGAGGTGATGCTGGGCATTCTGGCGAAGACGATGGGCATCGCGAAGCGATGACCCCATGCTCTGTCACCCCCCTGCGCCGCTGACGCGGCTTCCCCCAGGGGGACGTCGCCATCGGACCGGCAAAGCCGGATCTTCGGCGACCGCTTGAAGGAAACACCGCGCACCGACCATTGAATTGCAAATGAGGAAAGAACATGGCTGAACTTCTTGATTCAACGAACCGGCGACACCGAACGCTGGACGCTCAGCGATCCGGCCACGCGCAACGCCTTGAGCGATGGCATGGTGGTGGCGCTGTTTGAGGCCTGCTTGCGCGCCAAGCAGGACGAGTCGCTGCGCGTGGTCGTGCTCACGGGTGCGAGCGGCGCGTTTTGCGCGGGCGGCAGTCTGGGCCATTTTTCCAGCGCCATCGGCCAGCCCCTGGCGCCGGGCGAGAGCGATCCGCTGGTGGACGCCAACCGGGCGTTTGGTGACGTGCTGCACGCGCTGTGTGAGCTGCCCCAGTGGCTGGTGTGTGCGGTCGACGGTGCGGCCATGGGCGGCGGCTTTGGCCTGGTGTGTTGCGCCGATCATGTGATCGCCACCGAGCGCTCGGTGTTCGGCACGCCCGAGGTCACGCTCGGCTTGCCGCCGGCGCAGATCGCCTCGGTGGTCTGGGCCAGGCTGGGTGACCGCGTGGCGCGCCAGTGCCTGCTGCAAGGCCTGAGCCTCAAAGCCGAGGCTGCCATGGCGATGGGCCTGGTGGACGAACTCACCGATGGGGATCTGGAGCCAGCCGCTGCAAGACCGCTTGCAGCGCCTGCGCCGCGCCGCGCCGGGTGCGCTGGCCAGCACCAAGCGCCTGCTGCAGCGCTTGCGCGGCGATCCGCCCGATTTGCGCGGCGAGGCGGCCATTGCGTTTGCCGCGGCCTTGCGCAGCCCGGAAGCTCAGGCTGGTCTGTCCGCATTTTCCAAGAAGAAGCCCGCGCCATGGATGGGTGACGGCACGCGCATGAAAAAACTGCTGATCGCGAACCGCGGTGAGATCGCCCGCCGGGTGATCCGCACCGCGCACCGCATGGGCATCGCCACGGTGGCCGTTTACTCGGAACCCGACCGCGATGCCCTGCATGTGCGCGAAGCGGGCACGGCGGTGGCGCTGGGCGGTAGCGCCTCGGCCGACTCGTATCTGCGCATCGACAAGCTGCTGGCCGCCGCGCAGAGCAGCGGCGCCGATGCGGTGCACCCCGGCTACGGTTTTCTGAGCGAGAGCGCCGAGTTCGCCCAGGCGGTGATCGACGCCGGCCTGATCTGGGTCGGCCCACCGCCGGCCGCGATCCGCGCACTCGGCAGCAAGTCGGCCGCCAAGGCGTTGGCCCTGTCGCACGGCGTGCCCTGCCTGCCGGGCTACCACGGCGAGGCGCAAGACGAGGACACGCTGCAGGCCGAAGCGCAGCGCATCGGTCTGCCGCTGATGGTGAAAGCGGTGGCGGGCGGCGGCGGGCGCGGCATGCGGCTGGTGACCGAGTGGGGGCAGCTGCTGCCCGCGCTCAAGAGCGCGCGCTCGGAGGCGCTGTCGGGTTTTGGCTGTGGCGACTTGCTGCTGGAGCGCGCCCTGCTGAATCCGCGGCATGTGGAGGTGCAGGTGTTTGCCGATGCGCAAGGTCATTGCATCCACCTCGGCGAGCGCGATTGTTCCGTGCAGCGGCGGCACCAGAAAATCATCGAAGAATCGCCCAGCCCAGCGGTCTCGCCCGAGCTGCGCGCCGAACTCGGCCGCTGCGCCGTGGCGCTGGCGCAGGCCGCGGGTTATGTGGGGGCTGGGACGGTGGAGTTTCTGCTGGATGGCGATCGGTTCTGGCTCATGGAGATGAACACGCGCTTGCAGGTGGAACACCCCGTGACCGAAATGCTCACCGGGCTCGATCTCGTCGAGTGGCAGCTGCGCGTGGCGCGCGGCGAACCGCTGCCGCTCACCCAGGAGCAGGTGCAGCTCAACGGCCATGCCATCGAGGTGCGCCTGTGCGCCGAAGATGAACTCTTCAACCCGCACACGGGCGAGGTGCTTCACTTTGAATCGCCGCCGTCTGACGCCGGCTTGCGCTTCGATCACGCGCTGGCGCCCGGCCTGGTGATCACGCCGCATTACGATGCCATGCTGGGCAAGTTGATTGCCCACGCGCCCACGCGCAGCCAGGCCATCGACCGCCTGGCGCTCGCGCTGGGGCAGACGGCGGTGCTCGGCCTGCCAACCAACCGCGCCTTCCTCGCCGCCTGCCTGCAACACCCGCTGTTTCGCGCCGGCGAGGCCACCATTCCTTTCCTGCAACACCAAGCCGCTGCCGTGCGCGAGACGCTGCGGTCACAGAACGAAGCGGCGCGCGTCGCTGCGGCACTTGCGGTGCTCTACGCCGGCAGCGCGCCAGCCCAAAGCCTGCCCTGTCCCTACCCGCGTTCGCTTCGCCTGCGCATGAGCGCAGACCGAGGTGATCACCTTCGCGGTGCAGACCCTGAGCACGGGTGAGGTGCGGGTGCACACAGCCGAGGGCGGGGAACACCGCGCCACGGTCGCGCCAGCCAGCGGCGGGCTGCAACGCATCACGCTGGACGGAGTGGATTGGCTGGCGCGCGCGGTGCAGGTGCGCCCGGGTCGCTGGCAGCTGCAGCTGGCTGGCGGTGCGGGCGCGGCGGCCGAACTGTGGGTGGACGATCTCAGCCATGTGGCGGCGCAGGCCGGGGCGGCCGGTGGTCAGTCTCAAGAGCTGCGCGCGCCCTTCAACGGCAAGCTGCTCGCGGTGCATGCGGCCGTGGGCCAGGCTGTGGCGCGGGGCGAAGCGCTGCTGGTGATCGAGTCGATGAAGCTCGAACACAGTTTGGCCGCACCGCGCGATGCGGTGGTGGCCGAGCTGCTGGTGCAGCCCGGTGCGCAGGTCGCGCCCGGGCAGTTGCTGTTGCGCTTTGAGCCCGGAGCGAAACCATGAGCGCGACACAAGCCGAAGCCTTCACCGCTGAAGACCGGGTTGCCTTGCTCGACACCGTGACGCGCTTCGCCCGCGAAGCGGTCGCGCCCAACGTGACCGCCTGGGACGCGTCCGGCGAATTCCCCCGTGCGCTTTATCGGCAGGCCGCCGAGACTTGGCTTGCTGGGCCTGGGCTATCCCGAAACCCTGGGCGGCACACCCGCGCCCTGGCTGCTGCGCAACGCCGTCACGCAGACGCTGGCCCGCGTCGGCGGCAGCGGCGGTGTGATGGCCAGCCTGTTTTCGCACAACATCGGCTTGCCACCCGTGCTGGCCCACGGCTCGACCGCTTTGCAGGCGGCGGTGATACCGCCGGTGCTGCGCGGCGAACGCATCGCCGCACTCGGTATCACCGAGCCCGGTGGCGGCTCGGATGTGGCCGCGCTGCGCACCACCGCGCGGCTCGATGGCGATCGACTACGTGGTCAACGGTGAAAAGGTGTTCATCACCTCCGGCATGCGCTGCGACTGGATCACGCTCGCGGTGAGAACAGGTGAGAGCAAAGGCGCCAGCGGCATCTCGATGCTGCTGGTGCCGTGCGACGCGCCCGGCATCTCGCGCACCCGGCTCGACAAGATGGGCTGGCTGTGCTCCGACACGGCCCACCTGCGGTTCGACGACGTTCGCGTGCCGGCCAGCCATTTGCTGGGCGAGGCCGGCGCGGGCTTTCGCATGATCATGGGCAATTTCAACGGTGAGCGGCTGGCCATGAGCGCGATGGCGCTGGGCTTCGCGCAGGCCTGCTACGACGAGGCGCTGGACTGGGCGCGCCAGCGCCAGACCTTCGGCGCCGCGCTGATCGAGCGACAGGTGATCCGACACAAACTCATGGACATGCAGATGCGCATCCAGTCCACCCAGGCCTGGGTCGATGCGCTGGGCGCCCGGGCTGATGCGGGAGATGTCGGGCCAGACTGGGTGGCACAAGTCTGCCTGCTCAAAAACCACGCCACCCAGGCCATGCAGTTCTGCGCCGACGCCGCCGTGCAGATTCTGGGCGGCATGGGCTACATGCGCGGCACCGTGAGCGAGCGCATCTACCGCGAGGTGAAGGTGATGACCATCGGCGGCGGCGCCGAGGAAATCATGAAAGAACTCGCTGCCCGACAATCTGGCCTATGAGCAAAAGTTCCAACTTACCCACCGAATTCGAACCCGAGTTTGTCGCCGGCCTCAAAGCATCTTTGAGGAAAAAATTGTCTTCAACCAGGTGCTCGGCCTGCGCATCACCAGCGTCAAGCCCGATCGCGTGGTCGCCACCATTGACGATGAAGCCCGAGCTGATCGGGCACTACGCCCACAACCGCCTGCACGGCGGCGTGGTCAGCGCCGGACTCGACGCCATGGGCGGCCTGGCCTGCATGGCCGCCATCGGCGCGCGCCACATGAACGAAGCGCCCGAGCAGCGCCTGCTGCGCTTCGGCAAGCTCGGCACCATCGACCTGCGCATCGACTACCTGCGCCCCGCCATCGGCGAGCACTTCGAGCTGCGCGCCGAGGTCATGCGCCTGGGCTCTCGCGTTGCCTCCACCCGCATGGAGTTTTTTGGGGCCGACGGCAAGCTGCTGTGCTGCGGCTCGGGCGCGTACATCGTTTCTTGATGAGATTGAATGGCCTGGCACACGAATGTCTTTAAGCCCCAGAATGTCTATATGAGTGGTGCTGACTGGAGTCGATCAGAAGTCGAGGCAATCGTCGACGACTACCTGTCCATGCTCGCTTCTGAGCTGTCTGGTACACCGTACAACAAGTCGGCGCATCGAAAAAGTCTGAGACCGTTTCTCTCGGACCGATCAGATCAGTCGGTCGAATTCAAGCACTCCAACATCAGTGCTGCGTTGCTCGATGCAGGGTTTCCCTACATCGAATGGGTACAAGCCTCGGTCGAACTTCCAGTGCAGCTCTTTCGGCTCGACGTGCCGTGCATGCAGCGATCTCAAGCCGATCAGTGATGCTCTGGCCATCGCTGCGGCTGATGCAGACCGTCCGATGGCGGTTCCCGAAGTGAAAGACATCCTGGCAGCTGCGATTCGATCATCGCACTGCCAGGGGACGCGAGGAATCAACTGAAGCGCGGGAACCATCAGCGCCCTCTGATTCGGCTACCACAAATTACATCGAAAGTGAAGCCCTGAATAGATCACTTGGGTTGGCAGGTGAGACGTTCGTACTCAACTTCGAGCGAGCGCGGCTGATACACGAAGGGTTTGAAGCCCTTGCCTCCAAGATCGAACACACGTCAAAGGTGCGAGGCGATCATGAGGGTTACGACATACTGTCCTATGAAGCTTCGGGCGCCGAGCGGCTGATTGAAGTCAAGACGACGAAGTACGGGGGCGACACGCCATTCTTTGTGACGCGAAACGAACTCGCAACCTCGGAACGCCAGGCCACAAGGTATCAGCTGTATCGGCTCTGTCTTTCGGCAGAAGCCCATGCTCTACACACTGCGGAGCAATTTCGGCGACGTGCCGGATGTCAGCAGCGACATTTTTGACGGCCCCAAGATGACGGTTAAAAAACGTCTTCATGCTGTCACTGTTCGCTAGGGTTAGATACTTCTGTGTCTCGGGCGCTTTGCTGGTGGCCGCCCTAGCGGTCGGTGCCGCAGCGGGCAACTTGATCGCGATTCACAACGCGGCGGCAGCTTCTGCCACGGTGGCTTGCTGGGACGTGAAGGATCCTGCGCATGACCATCATCCCGACGGTCTATTACGTGGTCATGGCCGGTGTGCTGACCCTGATCGCCATTTACGTGGGCATCAGCGATCCCATGATGCTGGCCGTGGCCGTCAAGGGTTAGGGGGCTGGCGAGGCCATGCCGGTCTAACCCACCACCAAGCCGCCCCCACCAGCACCGCAAACCCGGTGTACGCCGCCACGAACACCCACCACGGCGCTTCCCAGTACAGCAGGCGCGAGAGCCAGTGTTCGATGAAGCTTTCGCGGTAGCTCGCTTCGCCTGCGATGCGGCGCAGGTTCTGCTCCCACACGGTGAGCGGACACAGCTGGCCCAGCCAGGCTTGTCCGGCAATGAACGCCATCAGGGCCAGGTGGGTGAGGCGCAGGCGGAAGTTGCGCACCCAGCGCCACCCGCGTGCACCACCGGTCAGGATCAGCGGCAGCAAGCCGACCACGAACAGCACCACGCCCAGATGCAGCGCGAGCAGGGCGTCGGCCAGCAGGGCGGCGAGGGTGGGGCTCATGGGGCGATGGTGCCTGTTGCGGGCGACCCGGTCAAAAGCAAAGGGTCAAAAAAAAGCCGCCATCGCACAGGGCGAGGCGGCTTTCACGCAATGCCTGAAAGATCAGGCGGCGCGACAGATCACTTGGTGGTGATGTAGTCCGAAATCACCTTCCACTTGCCGTCCTGAATCTGCGACATGCGGGTGGCGTCGCTGCCCAGCCGCTTGGTCGGGCTGAAGGTCATTTCCGAGGTGCCAAACATGTCGGGCGGGATCACCATGGTGTCCATCGCCTTGATGAAGCTCTCGGTGGTGAGGTTGTTGCCAGCTTTGCCTGCCGCCTTGAGAAACGCGTCGATCAGCTGGTAGCCGTAGACCGAGAAAACGGTGGGATCTTCGCTGAACTTGGTCTGGTACTTGTTGGCCCAGAAACGGATGTTCTGCGAGGCATCGTCCGGATAGGGGTGCTGCGCTGCCATGGCGGCGTAGAAGCCGTTCATGGCTGGGCCACCCAGTTTGTGGATCAGGTCGGTGTATGAGCCGCTGGAGCCCAGGAAGGTGGGGTTGAAGCCCAGACGCTTGGCGGTGGCGATGCCGCCGATGGTCTCGCGGATGATGGTGCCCATCACCACGAAGTCGCACTTCTCGGCCGCCAGCTTCTGCATCTGCGAAGAGAAGTCGGTGGCGCCGCGCTTGAAGCTGGTGGTTTCGGCCATGGCCATTCCGTTGGCTTTCAGGCCATCTTCGGCGCCGCGCAAGACTTCCAGGCCGAACTCGTCGTCCTGGTACATGGCGCAGACCTTCTTGGCACCCTTCTCTTTCACCAGCTTGGGCACGCCCACCTGCATCTGACTGTAGTAGGTCGCAGCGAAGGCGTACTTCAGCTTGTGGAACGGGTCGTACATCTGCGCGCGCGGCGGTGACCGGGAAGAAGTTGAGCACGTTCTTCTGGAATTGCACCGGCATGGCGGCCATGTTTTGCGCGGTGCCGAGGTGACCGACCATGGCAAAGATCTTGTCCTGGTTGACCAGCTTCTGCGCTGCCAGCACGGCATTGCGCGGGTCGTACTTGGAGTCTTCCACCAGCAGCTTGATCTTGCGGCCGTTCACGCCGCCTTGCTCGTTGGCTTCGTCCACGCGCAGCTTCATGCCGAGGCGAATCTGCTTGCCGAAGCCGGCGATCGGGCCCGACAGGTCCTGGATCGAGCCGAGCAGGATTTCGTTTTTGCTCACGCCCTGCGATTGCGCCAAGGCAGCGCCGGTGGTGAGCGCCAGGGCGGCGCCGATCAGACTGAGGGAAAGTTTCATGGGTGTTGTCTCCTGGGTTGTTGATGGGGAAAAAAGGCTTCGGGCTTCGATCTCGCACTAGCGGTACATGGCGTCGATTTGTTCGGCGTATTTCTGTTGCACCAGCTTGCGTTTGAGTTTCATGGTGGGCGTGAGTTCCTCGTCTTCGGCGGAGAGCTGGGTGTCTAGCAGGAAGAACTTCTTGATCTGTTCGACACGTGCAAACTTCTTGTTCACGCGGTCGATCTCTTCCTGAATCAGCGCCTGCACTTCGGGGGCGCGGGTCAGGCTGGCGTAGTTGGAGAACGGCACATCGTTGTCTTGCGCGTATTTCTCCACGTTTTCCTGGTCGATCATGATGATCACGGTGAGGTAGGCGCGCTTGTCGCCGATCACCACCGCGTCGGTCACGTAGGGCGAGAACTTCAGCTCGTTTTCCAGCTCGCTGGGCGTGATGTTCTTGCCACCGGCGGTGATGATGATGTCTTTCATGCGGTCGGTGATGCGGAAAAACCCTTCCTCATCGACCACGCCCACGTCGCCCGTGTGCAGCCAGCCATCGGCGTCGATGGTCTCGGCGGTTTTCTCGGGCAGGTTCAGGTAGCCCATGAAAACGTTTTTGCCGCGCACCAGGATTTCGCTGGTTTGCGGGTCGAGACGAACCTCGTTGTACTGCGCTGCCGGCCCGATGCTGCCGGGCTTCATGCGCTCGACCGGAATGCCGGTGGAGGCGCCGCAGGTTTCGGTCATGCCCCAGACCTCCAGCATGGGCACACCGAGTGCCAGGTACCAGCGCACCAGGTCGGGCGAAATGGGCGCGGCACCGGTGACCAGAAAGCGCGCCTGGTGGATGCCGATGAGCTTGCGCACGTTGTTGAGCACCAGCAGCCGCGCAATGTGGAACTGCAGCTTGAGCGAACCCGGCACCGGCTCCTTCGCCATCACCAGATCGGCCACGCGCTGGCCCACGCCGATGGACCAGGCGTAGGCGGCCTGTTGCAGCGCACTCGCTTCCTTGAGCGTGATCATCACGCCGGAGTAAAACTTTTCCCACACACGCGGCACGGCGGTGAACACCGTGGGCGCGATCTCGCGCACGTTCTCCGGCACGGTTTCGGGGTTTTCCACGAAGTTGAGCTTGGCGCCGGTGTAGAGCGAGAAATACTCGCCGCCCAGGCGCTCGGCAATGTGGCACAGCGGCAGGAAGCACATGCACTCGTCGGCATCGGTGCGGGCGATCAGCGTGTTGTAGCCGCGCACGGTGTAGACCAGACCGGCGTGGCTGTGCATGGCGCCTTTGGGTTTGCCGGTGGTGCCCGAGGTGTAGACCAGGATCGCCAGGTCTTCTGGCTGGCAGGCTGCCGAGCGGGCGTCGAGCGCGCCGGGGTTTTCGCGCGCGTGGCTGCGGCCGAGCTCGCGCAGCGCGGCCAGGCTCATCACCTGCGGATCGTCAAGATCGCGCAGGCCGTCCATGTCGCCCACCACGATCTTCTTGAGTTTGGGCAGCTGATCGCGCACCGCGAGCGCCTTGTCGAGCTGCTCGTCGTCTTCCACGAACAGCACGGTGGTGCTGGAGTCTTCACACAGGTACTGCACCTGTTCGGCCGCATCGGTGGGGTAGATGCCGTTGGACACACCGCCTGCACTGAGCACGGCGAGATCGCACAGCACCCATTCCACGGTGGTGTTCGACAGGATGGAGGCGGTGTCGCGCGCCTCGAACCCGATGGCCATCAGGCCGTGACCAATCTCGCGCACCGCCTCGCCGGTCTGGTTCCAGGTCCAGCTGCGCCAGATGCCAAAGTCCTTCTGCCGCATCCAGACGTTGGGGCCGCGTTGCTTCACACCGTTCCAGAACACTGCCGGAATGGTTTCACCTTCCAGAACGATGCTGTTCTGCGGCTGGATGTGGGAGAGATCCCAGAGAGTGCTCATATTGGCCTAGCTCCCCCCGCGCCGCCTTCGGCGTCACCCCCCAGGGGGCGGCACTGGCGGCCCGGCAAAGCCGGTTCCGCGGTGCCCTGGGTGAACAGCCCGCTCTCCGAAGAGAGTTGAACCAAGCCGGGAATGCCGTGGAACCGGCTTTGCCGGGCCGCTGGCATTGTCCCCTTGAGGGGGTGACGCGCGACAAGCGCGGCGCGGGGGTGGGGCATCTTCATCTCCAGTTCTTCTTCTTTTTCCAGCGCCGCTCGGCGCGCACGCCTTCTTCCTTCATGCCGAGGTAGAACTCCTTGATGTCGTCCTTCTCGCGCAGGTGGGCGCAGGTGTCTTCCATCACGATGCGGCCGTTTTCCAGCACATAGCCGTAGTCGGAAGCGTTGAGCGCCATGTTGGCGTTTTGCTCGACCAGCAAGATGGTGGTGCCGCGCTCGCGGTTGATGCGCACCACGATCTCGAAGATTTCCTTGGTGAGCTTTGGACTCAGGCCCAGGCTGGGCTCGTCGAGCAGGATCAGGTCGGGCTTGGCCATCAGCGCGCGGCTGATCGAGAGCATCTGCTGCTGGCCGCCGGAGAGCAGGCCGGCGTCTTGCGCCGCGCGCTCGCGCAGGATGGGGAAATAGTCGTACACGCCCTCCATGTCGCGTGCCACGCCGTCGCGGTCGCTGCGCGTGTAGGCGCCCATCAGCAGGTTGTCGCGCACCGACAGCAGCGGAAACACCTCGCGGCCTTCGGGTACATGCGACAGCCCGCGCTGCACGATCAGCGATGGGTCTTGCGCGGTGATGTTCTCGCCCTTGAATTCGATCGAACCCTTGCGCGGGTCGATGATGCCGCTGATGGTTTTGAGAATGGTCGTCTTGCCGGCGCCGTTGGAGCCCAGCACGGTGGCGATTTCGCCGCGGCGCACCTGCAGGCTCACGCCGCGGATGGCCTTGATCGGGCCGTAGGCGCTCTCGACGTTGAGCAGCTTGAGCACAGGCTCGTCGGTCACGGGCGCGGTCATGCGGCCACCTTGTGGTTGTTGCGGCGCAGGCTGGAGACGTCGTCCACCGAGCCGAGGTAGGCCTCGATCACGCCCGGGTCTGCCTGCACCTGAGCCGGGGTGCCGCTGGCCAGTTCTTCGCCCATGCTCATGGCCAGCACGCGGTCGGACACCTTGGAGACCAGGCCCATGTCGTGCTCAACCATCAGCACCGTGATGCCGAGCTCGTTCTTGATGTCGTTGATCCAGAACGCCATGTCGTCGGTTTCCTCCACGTTCAGGCCGGAGGAGGGCTCGTCGAGCAGCAGCAACTTGGGTTCGGTGCACAGCGCGCGCGCCAGCTCCACCACCTTGCGCACGCCGTAGGGCAGGCCAGCCACCATCGATTCGCGGTGGTGTTGCAGGTCGAGCAGCTCGATCACCTGTTCCACCTTTTCGCGCGCCTCGATTTCGGCCTGCCGCGTTTTTTGGGTGAAGAACATTTCGCTCCACAGGCCGGTGCGTCGGTGCGTGTGGCGCCCGATCAGCAGGTTCTGCAACACGGTCGCGTGTTCGAACAGTTCGATGTTCTGAAAGGTGCGCGCAATGCCCAGACCCGCGATCTGGTGCGGTGGCTGGTCGGTCAGGCGCAGCATGCCCTTGGGACCGGCGAAGTCGATCGTGCCGGTGGTGGGCGTGTAGATGCGGCTGATCAGGTTGAACACCGTGGTCTTGCCGGCGCCATTGGGGCCGATCAGGGTGAATACCTCGCCGCGTTTCACATCGAAGCTGACGTTGTTCACCGCCAGCACGCCGCCGAAGCGCACGCTGAGACTTTTCGCAGAGAGCAGGAGATCGTCGGCCATCATTTCAACCTATCCGATTTCTGGAACGATTTTTGTCGCTTGAACATGCCCTTGCGGTAGAACGGGAACAGCTGGAAATAGGTGCGAATCTTGAGCCAGCGGCCGTACAAACCCATGGGCTCAAACAGCACGAAGATGATCAGCATCAGGCCGTAGACCGTGCCTTGCAGGCCAGTGGCCTGGCCGATGGCGGCGGGCAGGAAGTCTTTGGCGATGGCGATCAGCTGCGGCATCACGATCAGGAAGATGGCGCCGAGGAAAGCGCCGTGGATCGAACCCAGGCCGCCGATCACCACCATCAGCAGCAGGTCGATCGACTGGATGATGCTGAATTGCTCGGGCGAGAGAAACTGGATCTTGTGCGCGTAGAGCGCGCCACCAATGCCGGCGAGCGCCGCCGAGATGCCAAAGCTCATCGTCTTGTAGCGGGCCAGGTGAATGCCCATGCTCTGCGCGGAAATTTCCGAATCGCGGATCGCCACGAACGCGCGCCCGGTGCTGGAGCGCATGAGGTTGACGATGCACAGCGTGGCACCGATGGTGATCACGAGGCACAGGAAGTAAAACTCGTTGGTGCTGTCAAGTTCCCAGCCGAACATGGCCGGGTAGTTCACCATCAGGCCCGCGTTGCCACCGGTGACCGATTCCCAGCGCGCAATCCCTTCTTCGACGATGAAGCCAAAGGCGAGCGTGGCCATGCCCAGGTAAATGCCTTTGACGCGCAAGGCTGGCAGACCCACCACCATGCCCACCGCCGCCGACAGCAGGCCGGCGCAGGCGATGGCAATCGGAAACGGGATGCCGGCATTGACCATGATGGCCTGGGTGTATGCGCCAACGCCAAGAAACGCCGCATGCCCGAGCGAAAACAGGCCGGTGAAGCCCGCCAGCAGCATGAGCCCCAGGCCGACGATGGAATAGATGAGCACAAAGGTCAGCTGCGCCAGCCAGTACTCCTGAATGAGCCACGGCGCGCCCAGCAAGCCCAGCACCAGCAACCCGTACCAGAACACATGCCCGCCGTGCTTGGCGAGCTTGATGTCCTGGTTGTAGTCGGTTTTGAAGAGGAATCTCATGAAGCCCCCCCCGCAGCGCCTGCGGCGCTACCCCCCCAAGGGGGCGCCACCAGCGGCCCGGCAAAGCCGGTTCCGCGGTGGCCCTTGACGAAGGCACGGCTGTGCTGGCAATGGTCTGCGAGCGAAGGGTTGTTTCCCAGCACACGCCGTGGAACCGGCTTCGCCGGGCCACAGGCGTGGTCCCCCCTCAGGGGGGAAGACGCGAAGCGGCGCAGGGGGGTCATACTTTCTTTCTCAATTTCTCGCCGAACAGCCCGTTCGGCTTGAGCACCAGCATCAGCAGCACCACGATGTAGGGCGCGATGTCCTTGAAGCCTTCTGGCAGGTAGAAGCCGGCGACCGACTCCACGATGCCGATCACCAGCCCGCCGACGATGGCGCCCGGCAGGCTGCCGAAGCCGCCCACCACCGCCGCCGGGAAGGCCTTGAGACCGATGAAGCCCATGTTGGCGTGCACGAAGGTGATGGGCGCCAGCAGCAGGCCGGCGATGGCGGCGACCGCTGCCGCCAGGCCCCACACCAGGCCGTTGATGCGCTTGACCGGGATGCCCATGTAGTAGGCGGCCAGCTGGTTTTGCGAAGCGGCCTGCATCGCGATGCCGAGCTTGCTGTAACGGAACATGGCGTACAGGCCGCCACACAGCACCGCGGTGGAGGCGATCACCACCGCCTGCTCGGCCGAAATCACCAGGCCGCCCAGGCGCAGCACACCGCCGGCGTAGGGCACGGGCAGGGTGTGGGTGTCGGTGCCGATGTCGGGGATCATGGTGATCACGCCGCGCAGCACAAAGCCCACGCCAATCGTGAGCATCACGATGGAGAACGCCGGCTGGCCGAGGATGGGGCGAATCACCACCCGCTCAAGC
This sequence comes from uncultured beta proteobacterium, assembly GCA_963831255.1. Classification (GTDB taxonomy): domain Bacteria; phylum Pseudomonadota; class Gammaproteobacteria; order Burkholderiales; family Burkholderiaceae_C; genus Hydrogenophaga. The sequence continues at coordinate 157,484 of CAWHPI010000006.1, forward strand.
CCGACGCCAAACAGGGCCATGCCGATCGACGGTGGCGGGCACCGAAATCCAGTAGGGCATGCCCAGGAAGGTCATCAGCGCCAAGCCGCCGAAGGCGCCAACCATCATGAGGTCGCCCTGGGCGAAGCTCACCGTTTCGGTGGCCTTGTAAATCAGCACGAAACCCAGGGCGATGAGTCCGTAGATGCAGCCCTGGGAGATGCCGTCGATCAGCAGTTGCAGCAATTGCACGCGGGTGTCTCCTGTCGTTTTCGGTCGGTGGTGTCTCGCGATCCTGCTGCAGACCGTGTAGCGCCCTGGCCCGAAGCCTGGGCATGTTTATAGCGGCCCTACGCGAAACTGACGCTAGGGGTTGTCCCGATCGCGAGTCGCGCAGGTGGCAGCAGAAGATGGCGCCACAGCCCAGCATGTCTTGATGTCGCGGGGTCCGCCGGGCAAGGTCGAGAGCCGGACCATCTGGCGTTTCGACGGCCCGCTGGGCACCGCGCCAGCGCCGTTTTTTTTCAGGAATCCATGAACTCCATCCGCATCGGCTCAGGCCTGGGTTTTTACGGTGACAACTGGGAGCCGGTGGCGGCCAGCATCGAGCGCGGGGCGGTGAAGTTCATCGCCAGCGACCACCTGGCCGAGCTCACCCTGGCCATTCTGCAGAAAGACCGGCAACGCGATCCGGCGCTGGGTTACGCGCGCGATCTGGTGCCCATGCTGCTGCGCCTGTGGCCGCTGATGCAGGCGCGCGGTGTGCGCTTCGTGTGCAATGCCGGCGGCCTGAATCCACCCGGTGCGGCGCAGGCGCTGCTGGCGGCGTTTGCCGCCAAAGGCCTGGAAGGCCAGGGTGGCCGTGGTCACGGGCGACGATGTGTTGCCGCAGCTGGTCGACGCCGCTGCCCCACCCGACGATTTCGCCCACCTTTTCACCAGCGAACCGGTGGCCAGCGTGCGCGATCGCCTGGTGTTCGCCAACGCCTACCTCGGCGCGGCGCCCATCGTGGCAGGCGCTCGATGCGGGCGCAGAGATCGTGATCACCGGCCGCGTGGCCGATGCCGCGCTGTTCCTCGGGCCGCATGGTGCACAGCCTGGGCTGGTCGCTCACGGGCCGTGCGCCCGCCGATCTGAACCGGCTGGCGCAGGGCCTCACCGTGGGCCATCTGCTCGAATGCTCGGGCCAGGGCAGCGGCGGCAATTTCGGCAGCCAGGGCGCCTGGCAGGCCATTCCCGATCTGGCCCACATCGGCTATCCGATCGCCGAGGTCTAGCGCCGACGGCACGGCGCTCATCACCAAGGCGCCGGGCACCGGCGGACGCGTGAATTTCGACACCGTGCGCCAGCAGCTGCTCTACGAGGTGCACAACCCGCACGCCTACCACTCGCCCGATGTGGTGCTCGACATGAGCGGCGTCACCCTGCACGACGAGGGCCACGACCGGGTGCGCCTGACCGGCGCGCGCGGCCAGCCGCCGAGCGACCAGCTCAAGGTGGTGGCCGGCTACCGCGATGGCTTCAAGGCCGAGGTCACCTGGGGCTTTTCCTGGCCCGATGCCTGGGACAAGTCGCAGGCGGCGCAGGCCACCATTCGCAGCCTGCTGGCCGAGAAGCGCGTGCCGCACGACGAGCTGTTCGTGGAATACCCCGGCCTGAATTCGGCGCACGGCGCGCTGGCGCCGCTGCCCGAGCCGGCCGCGCTGAATGATATGAACGAAATCTGGACCCGCATGGTCTTGCGCACGCCCGCGAAGGCTGCCGCCGATGGCTTTGGCCGCCTGTTTCCCTGGCTCGCCCTCAGCGGCCCGGCCTACACCTGCGGCTTCACCGGGCTGCACAACACCAGCGAGCTGCTCGGTATCTGGCCCACGCTGGTGCCGCGCGCGGCGGTGGAGGCGGGTGTGCCATGGCGCTGCTGGGTGAGGTGGCTGGCCGAGGCCGCACCGCAGGCGCAGCATCGATCAAAACAGCCGATCCGGTGTGGACCGGGCCGGCGCAAAGCGATTCGTCGCGAGAGGTGTTGGTCCCGAGCGCCGCGCCCACGCTGCGCATTGCGCTGGCCCGCATCGCCCACGCGCGCAGCGGCGACAAGGCCGACTGGGTCGACTTCGGCCTCTTCGCCTGGAACGCAGCGGGCTATGCGCTGATCGAGCGCGAGGTCACGGCCGAACGCGTGCAAGCCCATTTCGCGCCCTGGCTGGCCGGCGAGGTCGAGGCCTGGCCGCTGCCCAACATCCTGGCGCTGAAGTTGGTGCTCAAGGGTGCGCTGCAGGGTGGCGGCGCGCGCAACCTGCGGCTGGACAACCTGGGCAAGGCCATGGCCGGCGCCTTGCTGCGCATGGAAATCGCGCTGACCCAGGCCGAGCTCGAAGACGCCTGAGCGCGCCCCGCGTGGGCTGGTGGGGTGAAGCATGACGACCGTCACCACCGAGCTGCTGGACGACATTTGCGCTGGTCACCCTTGACCGGCCGGATGTGCGCAACGCGGTCGATGCCGACACCGCGCGGGCGTTGCACGCGGCCTTCCTCGCCTTTGAAGACAACGCCCAGGCCAAGGTGGCGGTGTTCCATGGCGCGCACGGCCACTTCTGCGCCGGCTGGGATCTGCAGCACGGCGCGCGGCTGGCCGCACAGGGCGACGCCAGCCCCCTGGCCGGGCTGGATTTCGCCTCCGACGATGCCCGTGCGCTTGGCCCCATGGGCCCGTCGCGCCTGCGCCTGAGCAAACCGGTGATCGCGGCGGTGAGCGGCGCGGCCGTGGCCGGCGGCATGGAGCTGGCGCTGTGGTGCGATCTGCGGGTGATGGAAGACGACGCTTACTTTGGCGTCTTCTGCCGGCGCTTCGGCGTGCCGCTGATCGACGGCGGCACGGTGCGCCTGCCGCGCCTGATCGGCATGGGCCACGCGATGGATCTCGATCCTGACCGGCCGCAAGGTGGAAGCCGCCGAGGCGCTGCAAATGGGGCTCGCCAACCGCGTGGTGCCCGCCGGCCAGGCCCGCGAGGCTGCGCTTGCGCTGGCCAGCCAGCTCGCCGCATTTCCACAGGCGACCATGCTCGCCGACCGCGAAAGCGCCCATGCGCAGTGGGATCTGCCGCTGTCCGAGGCACTGCAACAGGAGTGGCAGCGTGGCAAGCAACGCATCCCCGATGCGCTTCAGGGCGCGTCGCGTTTCGCCGCCGGCGCGGGGCGCCACGGCCGGTTCTGAGCGCGGGCACAATCGCGGCCATGCCGCTGTCGCTCTCTCCCAAAGCCCGCCGTGTTGTGCAGGCGGTGCTCTATGAAACCCTGGCGCTCGCGTTTGTGGCGCCCATGCTGTCGTGGCTGTTTGGCCGCTCAGGCTGGTCGACCATTGCGCTCACGCTGACCATGTCCACCATCGCCTTGGCCTGGAATTACACCTTCAACGCGATCTTCGAGCGCTGGGAGGCGCGCCAGGCCATCAAGGGCCGCACCTGGCGTCGGCGCGCGGCGCATGGCCTGGGCTTTGAGGGCGGACTGGCGTTGATGCTGGTGCCGGTGATGGCGCTCTGGCTCGATATTTCGCTCTGGCAGGCGCTGGTCGCCGACATTGGCATCCTGCTGTTTTTTCTGGTCTACACGGTGGTTTTTACCTGGGCTTTCGACCGCGTGTTCGGCCTGCCGGCTTCGGCCCAACGCGCCAGCGCCTGAGAAGGCCTGTGCGGTTCGCCGGGGCTGTCCCGGCGGGAACCTGTGGTGCCGGGCGCGCATCCCACGGGTCACTTCTCAGGAGCATCTGCATGAAAACCGTTTCTTTCGCCACCGCAATGGGCTTCGCCGTGGCGGGTTTCCTGCCCATGGTCGCCGCCGCGCAAACCACCGCGCCGCGCACCGAGGTGGTGGCGCGGGGGCTGGAAAATCCCTGGGCTGTGGCCTTCATCGGCGAGGGCCGCATGCTGGTGACCGAGCGGCCCGGGCGCATGCGGGTGGTGGGCGCCAACGGCCAGTTGGGCGAGCCACTGGCCGGTGTGCCGCCGGTGGTGGCGCAAGGCCAGGGCGGGTTGCTGGATGTCATCACCGACCGCGATTTCGCGCGCAACCGCACCATCTACTTCTGCTACGCCGAGCCCGCCGCCAGCGGTTCGGCCAACTCGACCGCCATGGCCTCGGCGGTGCTCTCGGCCGACATGCGATCGCTGGAGCAGGTTCGGGTGATCTTCAGCCAGAAACCCAAGTACGCCAGCCGCCTGCATTTCGGTTGCCGCATCGCGCAGGCCGCCGACGGCAATCTGTTCCTCGCCCTGGGCGACCGCTTCCAGCGCATGGCCGACGCACAGACGCTGGACAACCACCACGGCAAGGTGGTGCGCGTGAAGCCCGATGGCGGCGTGCCGGCCGACAACCCGTTTGTGAAAACGCCCGGCGCCTTGCCCGAAATCTGGAGCATCGGTCACCGCAACCCGCAGGGCCTCACCATCGGCCCCGACGGCCGGCTCTGGAAGAACGAACACGGCCCGCAGGGTGGCGACGAAATCAACCGCCCCGAGCCCGGCAAGAACTACGGCTGGCCGGTGATCACCTACGGCGAAAACTACGGCGGCGGCGCGATCGGCGAGGGCATCACGGCCAAGCCCGGCATGGAACAGCCGCTGCACCACTGGACGCCCTCGATTGCATCCTCGGGCATGGCGTTCGTGAGCAGCGATCGCTACGGCGCGGACTGGGTGGGCAACCTGCTGGTGGGCTCGCTCAAGTTTCGATACGTCGCCCGGCTCACGCTGGACGGCACGCGGGTGGTGAAAGAAGAGCGGCTGCTTGCCCAACCTGAACCAGCGCGTGCGCGACGTGCGCCAGGGGCCAGACGGTTTTATCTACCTGCTGACCGACGCGCGCGACGGCGAGCTGTTGCGGCTGCTGCCGCGCTGAGGGCGCAGGGCGGGCTGCATGCGGTGTAAGAAGCGCGCAGCGGCGCGCGACCGATCGTCACCCAGTCGCCTGATTTGAGGCGCATTTTTCTTGCGGTACCCTTGGGTGTATCGGACCGTTTCCGCGCCTGCATGCCCAAAACACAAGCCCCCCGCACCCTGATTCTTTTCGACCACGACTGGGACGCCATCGGCCACGCGCGCGCGGCGGCCGAGGCCAATGATGGTCAGGGCATGGCGCTCGACCGCTCCGGCTTCGACCTGTTCAGCTTCCCCAGCAACGCGCGCCTGGCCTGGTTCGACATGGAGCGCTACGTGGCCGCTCTGGCGCGGCGCGCCCGGCGCCGCGGCTGGCAGGCCGTGACCTCGCACCACGAACAGTTCGGCGCCCTGGCGGCCGCGCTGCTGGCCGAGCGCATGGGCTGGCCGGGCACGCCGGTCAACGCCATCCTGGCCTGCCAGCACAAGTTTTATGCGCGCCAGGTGCTGCAGCGCGTGGCGCCCGAAGCCAATGTGGCGTTCGAGTTGCTCGACGCCGAGTACGGCGCGCCGATTCCCCAGGGCCTCGCCTACCCGCGTTTCGTCAAGCCGGTGAAGGCCGCGTTTTCGGTGCTGGCGCGCCGGGTGGACAGCCACGACGAGTTGCACCGCCACACCCGCTTCGGCGCCTGGGAGTTGTGGGTGATCCGCCGCCTGGTCGAGCCCTTCGAGAGGCTGGCGCGCGCGCGCCTGGGCGCCGATCTGCCCAGCGCCCACCGCATGCTGCTCGAAGCACCGGTGCAGGCCGAGCAGTTCAACCTCGACGGTTATGTGTTTCAGGGCCAGACCCACGCAGTTGGCGTGGTCGACGCCATCATGTACCCGGGCACCCAGGCCTTCATGCGCCACGAGTGCCCCACCCGGCTGCCGGCCGATGTGCAGGCCCGCGCGCTCGACGTGGCGCGCCGCTTTCTCGCCGCGGTGGGTTTTACCCACGGCCTGTTCAACATGGAGTTTTTCTACGACGCCGCCAGCGACCGCCTGACCGTGATCGAGTTCAACCCGCGCATGGCCTCGCAGTATTCCGACCTGTACCGCCGCGTGCTCGGCATCGACTTGCACGCCATGGCGCTGGCGCTGGCCCACGGGCAAGATCCGGCCAGCGCACGGCGCAGTGTGCCCACGGCCGGCGCCGCCGCCAGTTTTGTCTACCGTGCATTCGAGCCCAGGCTGCCGGTGCACCTGCCCAGCGCGGCGCAGACCCGCGCCTTCGAACAGGCCTGTCCCGACGCACTGCTGTTCCCTTACCCCAAGTCGGCCGGATCCATCGCGCGCGACTTCAAGTGGCTGGGCAGCTACCGCTACGGCATCACCCACCTGGGCGGCCGCGATGAGGCCGACCTGCGCGAGCGCTGCGAAGCGGCCAGCGCCTTGCTCGGCTGGGTCGCACCCTATGCCGAACTTTCTTCGCCCGTGGCCGATCCCACCCCCGAACCTGCGCACAACCCGTCCCCGGCGCCCGTGTTGCAGCCTTCCATCCAGACCGCGCGCTTCTGATCCCCATGCCCTCTTTCACCTCTTTTCTCGTCCGTTGCACCGCTGGCCTGTTCCTGCTGCTGGGCCTCGCCGGCTGCGGCGCCATGTCGGCCCAGAACCCCTCGGGCAGTCTGCGGCCGGTGAACGCGGTGGAACTGCCACCCGCCAGCCGCGTCATGCTCCAGGGCGCCGATGTGGTGGCCTATTTCACCGAAGGCGTCTACCGCGCCGGCAGCGCCGCACACCAAAGCACGGTCGAGGGCGTGAACTTCTGGTTTTCCAGCGCCGCCCACAAGGCCCTGTTTGACCAGGCCCCGCAGCGCTACCTGCCGCAATACGGTGGCTACTGCGCCAACGGCATCGCTTACGGCATTCCCTGGGGTGGCGATGCCGACACCTGGAAGATCACCGATGGCAAGCTCTACATTTTTGGCGGCCAGGCCAGCAAAGACGGCTGGGAACTCGACGAAAAAGCCAACCTCGCGCTGGCCGAAAAATACTGGGCCGAAGAGGTGAAGGGCAACAACAGCTTCTTCCAGCGCGCCAAGCGGCTGGTGCTGCGCGTGCCGCATTACAAGAGTGGCGAGCAACTGGCCAGCGAAGTGGCTGCGGCCAAGGCCGCGCGCCAGTGACCTCCGCATGCCACCCGCGCTGCTGACGCGCCGGCACCTGCTGCTGGCGGGCGCAGCCAGCGCCGGTCTGCTGGGCGGCTGCACCCTCCACCCCGACCGCGACCACACTGGCCCCGACGCGCCGCAAGCCCTGCCGCTGGCCCGTGCGCCGCGCATGGCCTGGGTACTCAGTTCCGGTGGGCCCCGCGGCTTCGTGCATGTGGGTGTGTTGAAAGCGCTCGACGAACTCGGCCTGGTGCCCGACCTCATCGTCGGCGCCTCGGCCGGTGCGCTGGTCGGCAGCCTGTACGCGGCCGGACTCAGCGCGCGTGCCATCGAAACCCTGGCGCTCGATTTGCAGCCGCTCTCACTGGCGCGCTGGGCCTGGGGCCAGGACGAGCGCCTGAGTGGCGCCGCCATTGCCGACCTGGTGCGCGAACACGCACCCAAAACGAAGCTGGAACGCATGCCGCTGTCCATGGCCTGCGTGGCCGCGCGCCAGCGCGACAACATGGCGGTGGCCTTCACCGCCGGCGACGTCGGCCTGGCCGTGCAGGCGTCCAGCGCCATCGAAGGTCAGTTCGCGCCGGTGCGCATCCGCGGCGAGCGCTATGTGGACGCCGACTGGACCACCCCGCTCCCGGTGCGCCTGGCCCGCAGCCTGGGCGCCCAGCGCGTGCTCGCCATCGACGCCAGCGCCCACCTGGACCGCACACCCCCCGGCGCTGAGCGCTACAGGTTCGATGACCTGCGCAAGAAGGCGCTGGTGGATGCCGACGGCACACTCGCCGACCAACTGCTCAAACCCGACTTCGGCTACTGGGTCAGCCTGTCACGCGAATTCCGCGAGCGGGCCATTGAGGCGGGTTATCGGGAGACGCTGGCGCAGGCGGCTTCGCTGCGGGAGCTGCACGCGGCCTGATTTCTCTTCTCGGTCGAGGCGGTCGCTTCGCTTGAAGAACAGCGCAGCGCCACCCCGTGTTTCGCCCCGCGTCCCAAGACGGAACGCGCACGGAACCTTAGCTGAGGTGCTTGCTCACCAGCCCGGTCATTTCGAACATGGTCACCTCATCCTTGCCGAAGATCGCCTTGAGCTTGGCATCTGCCAGGATGTTTCGCTTGTTCTTCGGGTTTTGCAGGTTGTGCGACTTGATGTACGCCCACATCAGCTTCACCACTTCGGTGCGGGGTTGTGGCGTTGCACCGATCACGGCAGCCAGCTCGGCAGTGGGGGTGAGGGCTCGGTTGAATGCGGTTGGCTTTTTGTCTGTGGTCATCTGGGGCTCAATGGTTAAACGAATCATTTTAGGGTGTGCGCCTACCGTCTCGATCACCCGCGGCCCCAGAGCAAGCGCTTCGGAGAATTTCGTGCCTGGCACAGGAGCCTGCTGAATGAGAGCCTGGCTTGAAAAAGCCGCTCACCAGCAACCGGCACCCCTGCCCCGGTCAGGGCGCCGCCGGCACCACCTGCGGCTGGCCCGGCATCACCGGCAGCGTGCCCGCGGCCAGCTTGGCTTCCCACTCGGCTTGCAGCGCGCCGTCGGTCTTGTAGTGCGGCACGCGGAAGATCATGCGTTTGTAGCGCACGAAAACGGCGTTTCGGCCGGCGATGTCGTCGCGCCAGAGCTGGTGGGCCAGCTGCAGGTTCTTCTCGGTGTCCATTTCAAAGTGGTCGCGTGACGACTGGCCGCCAAACACGTAGAGCTTGCCGCGGTAGATGCGCCAGGTGTTGGGGCCGCCACCCGCGCCCCAGGGCACGGCGTAGTTGATGCCGTTGGCACAGAAGCCGCCGAACTGCGGCATGTACTGCGCCGGGTTTTTCAAAAACAGGGCCTGGTTCTCGGCGCTGGAAAAGCGCCAGGTCACGCCCTGGTGCTCGCTCTGGATCGCGGGGTTGCCGAGCACGGCGGCGTTTTGGGTGAAATAGGCGACCGGGTCGTAGCCCAGCAGCATCAGGCGCTCGGCGTTGGCGTCGCTCATGGTGCGAAACGGCGCGCCCTGGTCGGCGCTGCCAGAGGTCTGAGCGGCAGCAGGCAGGCCGCTGCCAAGCAGGGCGGCGCTGCTCAGCAGGGCCAGGAGGGTTTGGCGTCGGTTCATGGTGATCTCCTTGGGTGGTTCAGGCGTCGCGCGCCAGGCGCAGGCCGCTGAACTGCCAGCGTGCGTCGGTGGGGAAAAAATTGCGGTAGCTGGTGCGGATGTGGCTGCGCGGTGTGGCGCAGGAACCGCCACGCAGGACCATCTGGTTGATCATGAATTTGCCGTTGTACTCGCCCACAGCGCCGGCCCAGGCTCGGTAGCCGGGGTAGGGCAGGTAGCTGCTGGCGGTCCATTCCCACACATCGCCGCCGAGTTGCAGCAGTCCTTCGCCCGTGCCGGCTGGCGGCATGGGGTGCAGGGCGCGGCTTTCCAGGAAGTTGCCGCGTGCGTGCCAGCCGGCGCCGGCCTGCTGGGCCGCGTGTTCCCACTCGGACTCGGTGGGCAGGCGGATGGCCTCGCCGGTTTCGGCTGCGCGCCAGCGGGCGAAGGCGTCGGCCTCAAACCAGTTGAGGTGCACCACCGGTGTGTGGGGATCGATGGGCACGCGACCGTGCAGCGTGAAGCTGGTCCAGCCACCTTCGCCGTCGCGCTGCCAGTAGAGCGGCGCCTGTGCGCGCTGGGCCTGAACCCAGTCCCAGCCAGCGGCCATCCACCAGCGTGGCTCGGTGTAGCCGCCACTCTCCATGAAGGCCAGCCAGTCGCCGTGGGTCACCAGCCGGTTGGCCAGCGCATAAGGCGCGAGCAGGGTGGCGTGGCGCGGGCTCTCGTTGTCGAACGCAAAGCCTTGCTCGGTATCCGCGTGGCCGATGGACACGGCGCCGCCCTCAAACGCCACCCAGCGCAGCGGCGCGCGCACCACGGCGCTCAGCGGCCAGGGTGCGTGGTAGACCGGGTTGAGCGGGTTCTGCGCCAGCAGGTGCTTGATGTCGGTGAGCAGCAGCTCCTGATGTTGCTGTTCATGCTGCAGACCCAGGGTGACGAGATCGACGATCTCGGCTGCCAGCGGCTGGGCCAGCAGCGCGGCCATGCGGGCGTCCACATCTGCGCGGTAGGCCTTCACCGCGGCGAGGTCGGGCCGGGTGATCAGGCCGCGCTGTGGCCTGGGGTGTTGATCGCCCACGCCCTGGTAGTAGCTGTTGAACAGCACGCGAAAGGCCGGGTGAAACGGCTGGAAGCCGGGCTCGAAGCGCTCCAGGATGAAGGTTTCGAAAAACCAGGTGACGTGGGCCAGGTGCCACTTGGCCGGGCTGGTGTCGGGCATGGACTGCGCCTGGCAGTCGGCCTCGGACAGCGGCGCGACGAGCGCCATGGTCTGTGCACGCACTTCGGCGTAACGCTGCGCCAGCGGGGTGGCTGGCCGGGTTTGCGGCGCTGGTGCGTTCATGGGTGGTCTCCTCGGTAAATGCCTTGGGCGATGTAGCCCATGCCCCATTGCGTGCTCTGCCATTCAAAGCCGTCGCAGCGCTCGGCCACCAGGCTCCAGGGGGACCACAGATCGGCCGCCTTGGCGTTGTACGGGCGGTTCTTCAGCCAGGCCAGCAGGTTCAGCGGGCCGGTCCACCAGGGGAAAAACTTGATGCCGGCCATGGCCACGCGCGCGCCAGGCCTCACCTGGCGAAAGATGTTGGCCACCGCCTCGGGCGTGCGGCAGATGTCGTGCGTGTAGTTGAACAGCACCGCGTCGGCCAGGGTGGGCAGCGACACGGTTTCGGCTGGCTGGTTGGCATGCCACACGTTGGCCCAGCCCTCTCGCGCGACCCGGTCTTGTCCCACCGCAAACATGTCGGGGCTCTGTTCAAAGCCCAGCACCCGCCCTTGCGCGCCCACGCCCTCGCGCAGCGGCGCGTAGCTCAGGCCGGTGCCGGCGCCCACGTCGAGCACCGTCTGGCCCGGCTGCAGTTGCAGCAACGCGATGGTGCGCCGACGCAGCGGCATGGTGAATTCGGCCGAAGCGTCGTAACCCGCGGCCTTGCTGCGGTAGCGCTCGATGGAAAGTTCGTTGTCGGTCATGTGCACATACGTCGCACCACGCGGCCAGACCTTACGCGGTCGGCATGCGGGAGGCGGAATGCAGCCCCATGACGCCGATGATGATCAGGCCAATGCTCACCATCTTGATGGCGGTGCTGGGTTCCTTGAAGTAGTAGATGCCGATCAGCGCGGTGAGCACCGTGCCCACACCCGACCAGACGCCATAGACCACGCTCAGGCCCAGCACCCGGATGACCATCGTGTTCAACGCAAACGACATCGCATAAAAGACGAAGATCAGCACCGACGGCGTGAGCCGTGTGAAACCTTCGGACAGCCGCATGCAGGTGGTGCCCGCGACTTCGAGCAGGATGGCGCCAGACAGCACGGTCCAGGCCTGGGCAACGGTGAGGTTCAGCATGGAGCTATCTCGTCAAAAGGCGGCGCGACAGGTTGCTCAGCGCGTCCACCAGCCCCACCAGCAGCAGCATGGCGGCGAGCACGGTGGCGGTCTTGTTCATCTGGAACAGGCCCATGTGGAAGGCCAGCAGCTGGCCCAGTCCACCGGCGCCGACCACGCCCAGGATGGCGGCGGCGCGGATGTTGTTCTCCCAGCGGTACAGCGTGTAGCTCATGAGCTGCGGCAGCACCTGCGGCAAGGTGGCAAACAGAAACACGCGGCCGTTGCCCACGCCCTGCACGCGCAGCGCAGCGCCAGGTCCGGCGGGCGCGTTTTCGATCGCTTCGGCAAACAGGCGGCCGAGCACGCCGCTGGTGTGCAGGGCCAGCGCCAGCGTGCCGGCGAACGGGCCGAGCCCGGCCGAGATCAGCAGCAGGGCGGCCCACACCAGCTCGGGAATGCTGCGCAGCGCGTTGAGCACCAGGCGCGTCGGCGCGCGCGCCCAGGCCGCGTCGCCGCTGTGCAGGCGGCTGGCGGGCAGCGCCAGCGCGAGGCCCGACCGCGGCCGCAAGCAGCGTGCCCAGCGCCGACATGGCCAGCGTTTCCCAGGCGCCGATGGCAACCTTGGTGACAAACTCTGGCGACAGGTCGGGCGGGAAAAACTCCGCCAGGAATCGGCCCATGCTGCGCGCGGCATCGAGCGAGAGAAACTGCGCCCACTGCAGATCGAGCGACCAGAAGCTCACCACGATCAGCACCAGCAGACCCACCACAAACCAGCAGGCCTTGCAGCGCGCGTTGAACAGCGGCGGCGGCAGGCGGTAGACCTCGTTGGAAGAAACGGGTTTGGTCATCCCAAAGCCTTGCGTAACCAAGAGCTGACTTGATCAGCAAGAGCCACCAGCGCGATGAACACCAGCAGCAGCGTGGCCACCTCGCCACCGTTGAACATCTTCATGGAGTTGTCCATCTGCTGGCCCAGGCCGCCCGCGCCCACAAAACCCAGCACCACCGACGAGCGGATCGCGCACTCCCAGCGGTAGACGGTGTAGCTGGTGAGCTCGGCCGCGTTGGTGGGCAGCAAGCCGTAGAAAAATGCCTGCAGTCGGCCCGCGCCGTTGCGCAGCAGGTTTTGGGTGGTCTGGGTTTCGCCGCTTTCCAGAATTTCGCCGTAGACCTTGCCCAGCATGCCGCCGTAGGTGAGCGCGATCGCCAGCACGCCCGCGGTTGGCCCCAGGCCGACCACGCGCACAAACACCAGCGCCCACACCAGCTCGGGAATGCTGCGCAGAAACACCAGGAACCAGCGCACGCCCTGGCGCAACCAGGCAGGCCCGCGCGCCATGGTGCCCGAGAGCGCCGAGATCGACAGCACGCGGTTGGAAAGCAAGGTGAACGGAATGGCGACCAACAGCGCCAGCGTCAGGCCGGCGGTGGCCATCGCCACGGTGCGCCAGGTTTCCTTCAGCACCAGACCCATGAACTCGGCGTTGAGCGTGAGCGGCCAGAAGCTGCCCAGAAACTGACCGGTTATTTTCAGGTTGCGCGGCTCGAACAGGATCCAGGGCTTGAACTCGGTGGCCACACCCAACGGCCACAGCACCACCAGCAAGGCGCCGATCCAGAACACACGCCCGAGCCAGGCCGGGTCGCGGTCAGGAGGCGAGCGCAGGAGGAAGGAGCTCATCAACGGGGGTCAACCACCGGCACAAACGCCTGAGGTGGCTGGGTCAAGGGCACCCGTGGAACCGGCTTTGCCGGGCCACAGGGTGCGTCCCCCCTCCCGAAGGAGAGGGGGGAAGACGCGAAGCGGCGCAGGGGGGTGTTCATATCCCTAACGGCAGTGCATCACCACGGGCTGCTGCCCCATGATTTCGGTGGCTTGTGGCAGGGGCGCCTCGCCGCGCAGCTCGTGTTCGAACTGGTCGTACAGCGCCGCCAGGCGCTCGCGCGTGACCTGATCGGCTGGCAGGTCAAATGCCACCTGACCATCTCGCAGGCCAATCACGCGCGGGAAGTGCGCCAGCGCCACGTCCACCTGGTGCAGCGTGGCCACCAGGGTGACGCCGCGCTCCCGTGCGCCGCCGAGCAGCGTCTCCACCGCCTGGCGCGAGCGCGTGGGGTCGAGCGCCGAGAGCGGCTCGTCGATCAGCCAGAGCCGTGCCGGGGCCAGCAGCGCACGCGCCAGGCCCACGCGCTGGCGCTCGCCGCCCGAAAGTCGGTCGACCCGCTCGAACAGCTTGTCGGCCAGATCGAAGCGGTCCAGCGCCTCAAAAGCGGCGGGAATGTCGGTTGGGTAGAACAGCGAGCGCAGGCTGGTCAGCAGGCTCATGGCGGGCAGGCGCGCCGCCAGCACCGAGGTGACCACGCGCTGGCGCGGCGGCAGCGGCGGCACCTGCGGGGCCAGAAACAGCTGGCCGCGCAGCCGCTGAAGGGCGTGACTTGGCAGTCGCCAGGGCGCCACGCCATCCAGCTCGAAAAGGCCGCCGCTCGGGGTCAGCGCGCAGGCCAGCACCTGCAGCAGCGTGGTCTTGCCCGCGCCCGACGGGCCGATCACCGCGACCTGTTCGCCATGCGCGATCTGCAGGTCGATCGCGCGCACGGCGGGCAGCGCACCAGCGCGCGCCGCCGGGTGCCGAGCGCTCAGCGCCTTGAGTTCAATCTTCAAACGTCAACGCTCAGAGCAGGCCGGCGCTTGGCGGCGGCCTCCAGGCCTTTGTAGTTTTCGGGCTTGGTTTCGCAGGTAGCGGGTGGCGCGGTTGAGCTTCAGGATCTCGGCCTGCTCGGGCACGCTGGGCGAGAGCGCGAGCAGCGCGGCCTTCACCTTGTCCTGCATCGCCTGCGGGCATGTCGGCGTGCACCGACCAGTTGTAGTTGAAGTAGCCCGGCGTGGTGAAGAACACGTCGACCGCCTTGGTGTCGACCTTGTTTTCGTTCACGAACTTCTTCCACACCGTGATGTCCAGCGCGGCCGCGTCGCACCTTGCCGCTGACCACCGAGGCGATGGTTGCGTCGTGCGCGCCGCTGTAGGCGATGCGCGCGAAGTCCTTTTCGGGGTTGATGTTGGCTGCCAGCAGGAAGCTGCGCGGCATCAGGTGGCCGGAGGTGCTGCTCTGCGAGCCAAACGAGATCTGCTTGCCCTTCATGTCGGCCAGGCTCTTGATGCCCGAGTCGGTCTTGGCTGATGAAGACCGACTGGAACTTGGTGTCTTCTTCGCGCTGCGCCAGCGGCACGATCTTGCCGCCTGCGCGGATGTTGGCCTGCACATAGGTGAAGCCGCCCAGCCAGGCCAGATCAACCTTTTTGTTGACCAGGGCCTCCACCGCTGCCGGGTAGTCGCTCACCGGGGTGAACTCGACCTTCACGCCCAGCTGCTTCTCCAGGTAGTTGGCCAGCGGCGTGAACTTGCGCATTTGCTCGGTGGCGGCTTCGTCAGGAATGGTGGTCACGCGAAACACCTGCTGGGCCTGCGCGGCGGTGGCGGCGCAGAACAGCGCGCTCAACATCAGGGCTTTGAAGCGGGTGGCTGGATTCAGACTGAACATGGGGGGACTCCTAGGGGTGACAGAAAGACGATTGAGGAAAGTATTAAAACCTGAGAATGCCCCCGACAGGTCTGGTGGGGATTGGGTGAAATCCCCTGTAAGAATTTTTCGCCAGCACCGACCTCCTTCATGGCGCTCCGCCGCCCCACCCGCAAGTCTGTCTGCGCCGCTCCCATGTCCCTTGAAACACCACAGCCCCATTTCATCCAGATCCACCAGGACGATCAGCAGGCCGTGCGGGCCGAATTGTTGTCTGGCCTGGCGCAAACGCCGGCGCGCGTGGCGCCGAAGTTCCTCTACGACGCCCTGGGCTCGCGCCTGTTTGACGCCATCACCGAGTTGGCCGAGTACTACCCCACGCGCACCGAAGCGGCCATTTTCGAGCAGCGTGGGCAGGACATGGCGCGCGCCATCGCCCCTGGCTCGGTGCTGATCGACCTGGGTGCGGGCAGTTGCGCCAAGGCCGCACGCCTGTTTGGTCGCCTGCAGCCCGCGGCCTATGTGGCGGTGGACATTTCGGTGGACTACCTGCGCGCCAGCCTGGCGGCCCTGCAGCAGCGCCACCTGGGCCTGCCCATGCTGGGGCTGGGGCAGGATTTTTCCAGCTGAGCTGGCCTTGCCCGAGGCGGCGCTGCGCTGGCTCGCCACCCAGGGCGCAGCCGGTGCGCCGCGCACCGTTTTTTACCCCGGGTCGAGCATCGGCAACTTCACGCCGCCTGAAGCCTTGGCGCTGCTGCGCCAGGCGCGTGCGCTGTGCGCAGCCGGTGGCGCGGGCGGAGGCATTTTGATCGGCGTGGACCGCGTCAAGTCCAAGGCGGTGCTGGAGCCGGCCTACGACGACGGCCTGGGCGTGACCGCTGCTTTCAACCGCAACCTGCTGTTGCATGTGAACCGCGTGCTGGGTGCCGACTTCGATCCCGCGCAATGGGACCATGTGGGGCTGTTCGACGAAGCGCTGTCGCGCATTGAAATGCATTTGCAGGCCCGGGCGGCGCAAACCGTGCGCTGGCCGCAAGGCGAGCGCCATTTTGTGGCCGGGGAGCGCATCCACACCGAGAACTCGTACAAGTGGACGCCCGATGCGTTTGCCGCGCTGCTGAGCGAAGCCGGCTTTGGCCCGGCGACACACTGGACCGATGCAAAAAGCTGGTTCAGCGTTTTCTGGGCGCCGGCCGCCTGATCTGTTTTTTTGACCCACCGAAGGAGATTCACCATGAACATTCGCCAACCCCTCGTCGCCTCGATGCTGCTCGCGGCCAGCCTTTCGCTCGCTCACGCAGCCGACGGGCTCATCGCGGTGAAGAGCCCGCACAGCGCCAAGGCGACCATGGACAAGTTTGAAGCGGTCGCCAAGGAAAAGGGCTTGAATGTGTTCGCCCGCATCGACCACGCCGCAGGCGCCACCAAGGTCGGCAAGACCTTGCGCCCCACCGAGGTGCTGATCTTCGGCAACCCGCAGGGCGGCACGCCGTTCATGGAATGCGCGCAGTCGGTCGGCATCGATCTGCCGCTGAAGGCCCTGGTGTGGGAAGACGCTTCGGCGCAGGTCTGGGTCGGCTACAACGACCCGGCCTGGATCGCCAAGCGCCACGCCGTCGAATCCTGCCCGGTGGCCGGCAACATCGCCAAGGCGCTGGCGGCCATCACCGAGGCCACCGTCGCGAAGTGACGAAGCTCTGAGCGATCCTCGGCGCGTGATGGCTCAGCGATCCGCCGCCGGGCCGCCCCAAGGCGGATCAGCCCCCTCGTGGGGCAGCGACCCGCGCAGCGGCGGAGCCGCGGGTTCCATCCGAAGGATGGTGCTCGCAAGGGGCTAGCCCACGCTGCGAAAGCCCGACACGATGTCGTTGCGCTCGGGGGTGAAAATAGTTGCGGTACTTGGGGTGGCGCATGCGCGGCACCGTGGCGGGGCTCGCGCCCTTGAGCACGGGCGGCCGTCGAACCAGGGGCGCGAGTAGTCCACATAGGGGTGCGGCCACGAAGCCGGGGTAGGGCGCAAACGGGGTGGCCGTCCACTCCCAGACCTCGCCCCAGTCAAAGCCCGTCACCGTGCGCTGCCGCGACTTCCCACTCGGCCTCGGTGGGCAGCCGGCGCCCGGCCCAGCGGCACCAGGCTTCGGCTTCAAAAGCGGTGAGGTGGCAGGCCGCTGCGTCGGGGTTCAATGCTTGCCAGCGCCCGTGGCGCTGCTGTTCCCAGCCCGTGCCGGTCGAGCGCAAATAGCGCGGTGCGGTGGCGCCGCTGCGTTGTAACCAGCTGCCAGCCGGCGTCGCTCCAGCAACGGCGCTCCCGGTAGCCGCCCTGTTCCACAAAGTGAAGAAACTGCGACCAGCGAACCGGCTGTGCATCGATCTCGAACGCGGCCACCGGCACGGCGTGTGCGCCCAGCTCGTTGTCGAACACGAAACCGTCGGGCGAGCTGCCCAGCATCCAGCGTGGCGCTGGCCAGGCGCAGCGTCTGCTGGGCGGGTGGAGCAGCTGGTGGCAAGAGGGCGGTTTCACCCGGATCAAAGCCCAGCGTCTGCGCCATGTAGATCGCGGCCTCGGCGTGCATGTCTTCGTGGAACAGGGCCAGGCGGTGGAAATACAGGCCCTGGTCGTTGTCTTCGGCGGTCTGCAGCAGCGCCAGCGTGTCGGCCAGGCTGGCTTCGAGCTGCGTCCGCGTGGCCTCGGCATCGGGCAGGGCGAGCTGCCAGCGCCGGTCGTGGGCCACGGTGCTGGAGTTGTAGAGGCTGTCGCTGCGCGCGCCACGTTCGGGCTGGTGCGGCTGGGTGCGCGGCACATCCGGGTCGGCCCGCGTGCCCAGGTGGCGTTGCGGGTTGCGGGCGATCCACCAGTCGGCAAACCAGCCCACATGGCCCAGTTCCCACAGCGGCAGGTTGAGCTCTGGCGTGCAGGGTACGCGCAAGCTCGGGGCCGAGCGCGGCCTCGTAGGCGGCGAACAGGCGCAGCGTGCGCACGCGCGGCATCGAGCAGCAAAGCCTCCAGCGTGGCTTTGTCTGCGCGGCGCGCCGCCATCGCTTCGGACACAATGCCTGACCCGACCCTGACCATGCAAAAACCTTCTCTCTGTATCGTCACCCCCGCGCTGGCCGACGCCAACAACGGCAACTGGCAGACCGCGCGCCGTTGGGCGCAGCTGCTCTCCGGCCATTATCGGGTGCGCCTGAGCAAAACCTGGTCTGGCGACAGCGCAGCGGATCGGCAGACCGACGCATTGCTGGCGCTGCACGCGCGCCGCTCGGCCGACTCGATCGCGGCCTGGGCCCGGCTGCGGCCCGGGCGCGCGCTGGTGGTGGCGCTCACCGGCACCGACCTCTACCGCGACATCGCGGTGGATGCCGACGCGCAGCGCTCGCTCGCCCTGGCGCAGCGCCTGATCGTGCTGCAAGACCAGGCGCCGCGCGATGTGCCCGAGGCCTGGCGCGACAAGTGCCGCGTGGTGTTCCAGTCCAGCACGCGCCGGCGCACCCTGGACAAGACCACGCAGCACCTGCGCGCGGTGGTGGTCGGCCACCTGCGCGACGAGAAGTCACCACAAACCATCTTCGAAGCCGCGAAGCTGATCGCGCCTGAGGAAGGCATTCACATCGACCACCTGGGCCATGCGCTGGACCCGGCGCTGGGCGAAGCCGCGCGCGCCACGCAGGCCGCCTGCCCGCACTACCGCTGGCTCGGCGGTGTGTCGCACGGCGCCGCGCGCGATCGCATCCAGCGCGCCCATGTGTTGCTGCACCCCAGCCGCATGGAGGGCGGGGCGCACGTGATCATCGAGGCGGTGTTGAGCGGCACGCCGGTGCTGGCGTCGCGGATTCCCGGCAATGTGGGCATGCTGGGCGCGGACTACGCGGGCTATTTCCCGCCCGGCGATGCCGCGCAGCTGGTGGCTTTGCTGCGCGCTTGCCGCGCGGACATCGGGCTGGAGGCCGGCAGGTTGGCGCGCCTGCAAGCACAATGTGAAGCACGCGCCCCCTGGTTCGAGCGCACGTCCGAGCAACACCACCTGCTGCAGGCGCTCGCTGGCCTGCCCGGCACCGCAATGCTGTAAGCCCGGTGCCCCTGCACCGACCTATCCGCTGAACCTTTCTTTACATCCCTGGAGACGACATGAACGCACCCACCCCACCCGCCGCCACCCAGCCCCGCCTCACCAGTCTCTCGCACGGTGGCGGCTGCGGCTGCAAGATCGCGCCCGGCGTGCTGAGCGAAATTCTCAAGGGCACCAGCGCCATGCCCATTCCGAAGGAGCTGCTGGTGGGCATCGAGACCGCCGACGATGCGGCCGTCTACCAGCTCAACGACGAGCAGGCGCTGATCGCCACCACCGACTTTTTCATGCCCATCGTGGACGACCCGTACCACTTCGGGCGCATCGCCGCGACCAATGCCATCAGCGATGTGTACGCCATGGGCGGCACGCCCATCATGGCGCTGGCGCTGGTGGGCATGCCGGTCAACGTGCTGTCCACCGAGACCATCGGCAAGATCCTCGACGGCGGCCAGAGCATCTGCCGCGAGGCTGGCATTCCGATCGCCGGTGGCCACACCATCGACTCGGTCGAACCGATTTACGGCCTGGTGGCGCTGGGCCTGGTGCACCCCAAACGCGTCAAGAAAAACGCCGATGCGAAAGTGGGCGACCGCCTCATCCTCGGCAAGCCGCTGGGCGTGGGCGTGTTGTCGGCGGCGCTCAAGAAAGACGCGCTCTCAAGCGAAGGCTACGAGCAGATGATCGCCAACACCACCAAGCTCAACACCCCCGGTCCCGACCTGTCCAAGCTCGACGGTGTTCATGCGCTGACCGACATCACCGGCTTTGGCCTGGCCGGTCACGTGCTGGAAATGGCGCGCGGCGCCAAGGCGGCGATCCACATCGATTTCGCACAGGTGCCGCTGCTGCCCGGCGTGCGCGAGCTGGCCGGTCAGGGCATGGTGACTGGCGCCTCTGGCCGCAACTGGGCCGCGTATGGCCACGAGGTGCAGCTCGGCGATGGCGTGTCACCGGTGGACCAGGCCTTGCTGAGCGACCCGCAGACCAGCGGTGGCCTGCTGGTGGCCTGCGCGCCCGAGGCGGTGGCCGAGGTGCTGGCGATCTTCCAGCGCCACGGTTTTGCCGCTGCGGCCGATGTGGGCGAAATCCGGTCCGCGCGCAGCGACGGCATCCGCCTCACCGTGGGCTGAGCGCAGCACCCTCGCCGGCCGCACAGCGAGGCCGTGTGCGGTTCATTCCGAGCCGATCCGCAACATGGGTTGCGGCGTGCGACGGTGCCGCGGCGTTGGTGTGACCTAACATCGAGCCATGAAGTTGTTGCCCCTGCTGTTGCCCGCCGCGTTGCTGGCCGTTTTTTCCACCGCCCATGCCAACGACTGGCTGACCTGCGCCGTTGTCACCGACAGCACCGAGCGCCTGACCTGTTTCGATCAGAAAGCGAAGCAGTTCGCCAACCCGGTCGAGCTGCAAAGCCCACCGCCCGTGCCCTATGCCGCTCCGGCCACCGCAGCCCCCGAACCGCCGGTGGTCTCTGCGGCCCAGCGTGTTGAAGCGCAACCCAGCGAGATCACGCGCTTCTGGGACCTGGAGCACGCCACCGCCCGCGACAACTTCGAGCTGCGCGCATACCGGCCGGTGTCGCTCAGCCTGGTGGGTGGTCGCCCGGTCAACACCCTGCCCGACTCTCCGGCGGCTGGTCGCACGGCCGCCAGCGCCACGCCTTACCAACCCGGCGAGCTCAAGATCAACCTGAGTGTGCGCACCAAGATCATGAGCGGGTTTTTCCACCGGGACGACGCCCCGCTGCGCGATTCGCTCTGGTTCGGCTACACCCAGCAGAGTTACTGGCAGCTCTTCAACAGCGAAATCTCGCGGCCGTTTCGCAGCACAGACCACGAGCCCGAGCTCATTTACGTGTTCCCGCATTTCATGAGCCTGCCCGGCGGCTGGACTTACCGCATGAGCGCGGCCGGTGTGGTGCACCAGTCCAACGGCCAGAGCCTGCCGCTCTCGCGCAGCTGGAACCGCGCGTTTGTCATGGGCGCGGCCGACAAGATCGCCGACAACGGCGACCGTTTCACGCTGCAGGCCCGTGTGTGGCGGCGCATGAGCGAAAAAGTGGGCAACGACGACAACCCCGACATCAGCGATTTCGTGGGCCGCGGCGAGGTTGTGGGCCGCTGGAGTTTCGACCGCGGTGTGGGCGCTGACAAGACTTTGCACACCCTGGGCCTCACGCTGCGCCATTCGCTGCGCAGCAGCGGACGCGGCTCGGCGCGCCTGGAGTAC
The DNA here is from genome assembly GCA_963831255.1 of uncultured beta proteobacterium. GTDB lineage: Bacteria > Pseudomonadota > Gammaproteobacteria > Burkholderiales > Burkholderiaceae_C > Hydrogenophaga. Next base: position 178,713 of record CAWHPI010000006.1, read on the forward strand.
CTGCGCAGCATTGGCCGCGCCGACACCGGTCTGCGCTTCCATGCCCAACTCTTCAGCGGCTACGGCGACAGCCTGATTGACTACAACCGCAACCGCACCGTTTTCGCCGCCGGCCTGAGCCTGGTGGACTGGTGAGCCCATGAACACCCACGTCCTGGACACCCGAATCCCACCGCCGGTGGTGGCGCTCATCATTGCGCTGCTGATGTGGAACGCCTCGGCCTGGTGGACGGTGGTGGAGATGCCCACATGGCGGATTCCGCTGGTGCTGTTGCTGGTGGCCGTGGGCGCTGCGTTTGACCTCTCCGGTCTGTGGGCCTTCCACCGCGCCAGGACCACGGTAAACCCGATGAAACCGGGCAAGACATCCAGCCTTGTGACCCATGGCGTCTACCGCATCACCCGCAACCCGATGTATGTGGGCATGGCCCTTTTTCTGTGCGCTGGCGCGGTGATGCTGTGGTCGCCGCTGGCGCTGCTGGGACCACTGGTTTTTGTGGTCTACATCAGCCGCTTCCAGATCGGGCCCGAGGAACGTGTGTTGCGCGAGCGTTTCGGTGAAGCCTATGTCGATTACTGCGCCCGTGTGCGGCGCTGGCTCTGAACCCGGTCGAGATCCACATGACCCCACCCCAGGTACTCGCCTTCGACATCTTCGGCACCGTGGTCGACTGGCACGGCAGCATCGCGCGCGAAATCGCGGCCATCGCGCCCAAGGTGGACGCCGATGCCTTTGCGCTCGCCTGGCGCGCCGGCTACCAGCCCGCCATGCAGCGCGTGCGTTCCGGCGAGCTGGGCTGGACCCGCATCGACGATCTGCACCGCCTGATCCTTGACGACATCCTGCCGCGCTTTGGTCTGGATCACCTGGACGAGGCGCAGCGCTTCGAGCTCAACCGCGCATGGCACCGGCTCGACCCCTGGCCGGATACCGTGGCCGGGCTGACCCGCCTCAAGGCGCGCTTCACGATCTGCACGCTCTCCAACGGCAACATCGGCTTGCTCACCAACATGGCCAAACGCGCTGGCCTGCCCTGGGACTGCATCTTGTCGGCCGAGGTATTTCGAGCCTACAAACCCGACCCACGCACTTACCTGGGGGTGGCACAGACCTTTGATCTGGTGCCCGAGCAGGTCATGCTGGTCGCCGCCCACCAGGACGACCTGGCTGCGGCACGGGCCTGCGGCTTGCAGACCGCCTACATCGAGCGGCCGCTTGAATTTGGTGGCGGTCAGCCCAAGGACGTGTCACCCGATCCAGCCAACACGCTGCATGCGCGGGACTTGCTGCAGCTGGCGGATTTGATGGGTTGTTGAGGCGATTGCTCCGATTCTTCAGGCGACCGTGCGCTGAAGCGGGCGCGGTTTGCCGAATTCGTCAATCGCCACGTAGGTCAGGCTGGCCTCGGTCACTTTCACGTAGCTGCCCTGACTGCGGTAGTTTTCGGCAAACACCTCCACTTGCACCGTGATCGAGGTTCTGCCGATGCGCTCAACATGCGCAAAAAAACTCAGGATGTCGCCCACCCGAACCGGATGCTTGAAGACAAACTGGTTCACCGCCACGGTGGCCATGCGGCCCTGCGCATAGCGCGCCGGCAGCACCGAGCCGGCCAGGTCCACCTGGGCCATGACCCAGCCGCCGAAGATGTCGCCGTTGGCATTGCAGTCGGCCGGCATGGGGATCACCTTGAGCACCAGGTCGCGGTCGACGGGCAGGGCGCAGGCCGGTGGGGAGCTGGATGGGGTGGACATGGGCACAATCGGGTTTCAACAGCCCGCCATTGTCCTGCATGCGTCCGTCCTCTTCCGCTTCCCCGTCCCTTGGCATGGGCGCCGCAGCCAACGCCCCCGAGACGGCCTCCCGCCGCTCCGACTGGGCCACGCTCTCGCGCCTGCTGCCCTACCTGTGGCAGTACAAGTGGCGCGTGGTGTTTGCGCTGAGCTTCATGGTGGCGGCCAAGATGGCCAACGTGAGCGTGCCGCTGCTGCTCAAGCAACTGGTCGACACCATGACAATCAAGCCCGGCAGCTGGAGGCGCTGCTGGTGGTGCCGCTGGGTCTGCTGCTGGCCTACGGTGGCCTGCGCTTGTCCACCGCGCTGTTCACCGAACTGCGCGAGCTGGTGTTTGCCAAGGCCACCGAGGGCGCCACGCGCAGCATTGCGCTGCAGGTGTTTGGCCACCTGCACGCGCTCAGCCTGCGCTTTCACCTGGAACGCCAGACCGGCGGCATGACGCGCGACATCGACCGCGGCACGCGCGGCGTGCAATCCCTCATCTCCTACTCGCTCTACAGCATCTTCCCCACGCTGATCGAGGTCGCCATGGTGCTGGCCGTGCTGGGCACGAAGTTCGACATGGGCTATGTGTGGATCACGCTGGTGGCGCTGGTGATTTATGTGACCTTCACCGTGATCGTGACCGAATGGCGCACCCGTTTTCGCCGCGAGATGAACGAGCTCGAGTCGGCCAGCCAGACCCGCGCGGTGGACTCGCTGCTGAACTACGAAACGGTCAAGTACTTCAACAACGAGGCCTTCGAGGCGCGGCGCTACGACGAGGCTTTGGAGAAGTTGCGCCGAGCTCGCATCAAGAGCCAGACCACGCTGTCCATGCTCAATGCCGGGCAGCAGCTGGTGATCGCGACCGCGCTGGTGCTGATGCTCTGGCGCGCCACGCAAGGCGTGGTGTCGGGCGAACTCACGCTGGGCGATCTGGTGATGGTCAACGCTTTCATGATCCAGCTCTACATCCCGCTGGGCTTTCTCGGCGTGCTGTACCGCGAGATCAAGCAGAGCCTGACCGACCTGGACAAGATGTTCGTGCTGCTGGAGAAAGAGCGCGAAATCGCCGACGATCCCGGTGCCTCCGATCTGGTGCTGGATGGCCCGCCCGAGGTGCGGTTTGAGAATGTGCACTTTGCCTACGAGCCTGCGCGCGAAATCCTGCACGGCGTGAGCTTCGCGATTCCGGCGGGCAAGACGGTGGCGGTGGTCGGGCCTTCGGGCTCGGGCAAGTCAACGCTGGCGCGGCTGCTTTACCGCTTCTATGACGTGACGAACGGCGAGCCCCCACGCTCCGCCGTGCGCGGGTCGCTGCCCCCCAGGGGGGCGGTTTCGCCTTGGGGCGGCCCGGCGGCGAAACCAACCCCCACGCTCCGCCGCTGCGCGGGTCGCTGCCCCCCGAGGGGGCTGGGCCTGCCTTGGGGCGGCCCGGCGGCAGTTCCGCTGACCCCCACGCTGCACCGGTGAAGGGTGACGAATTCGGCCGCATCACCATCGCCGGGCAGGACATTCGCCACGTCACCCAGTCCAGCGTGCGCCAGGCGATCGGCATCGTGCCGCAAGACACGGTGCTGTTCAACGACACCATCGAATACAACATTCTTTATGGTCGGCCAGATGCGGGTCATGCCGCCGCGGTGGCCGCGGCCGACGCGGCGCACATCCACGGCTTCATCGAGCGTCTGCCCAAGGGTTATGAGACTGTGGTGGGCGAACGCGGCCTGAAACTCTCCGGCGGCGAAAAGCAGCGCGTGGCGATCGCGCGCACGCTGCTGAAGGACCCGCCGATCGTCATCTTCGACGAAGCCACCTCGGCGCTCGACTCGGCCAACGAGCGTGCCATTCAGACCGAGCTGAAAAGCGCCGCACGCAACAAGACCTCGCTGGTGATCGCGCACCGCCTCTCCACCGTGGTCGATGCGCACGAGATCCTGGTGCTGGTCAACGGCAAGATCGTCGAGCGCGGGCGCGCATGCCGATCTGGTTGGGCCGCGCCGGCGGTGTCTATGCTGAAATGTGGGCCTTGCAACAGGCCAGCGCCGAGGAATGCACAACATGAAATGTTTGGTTTTGAGCACTCACCGGACGTGCGATGTCTCGGCCAGGACACCGCGGAACTGGCTTTGCCGGGCCGCCAGTGTTGCCCCCTGAGGGGGTGACGCGCTGAAGCGCGACGCGGGGGTGGGTCGATGGAAACCAAATGGCTGGAAGATTTTGTGAGTTTGGCTGAGACGCGCAGTTTCAGTCGCTCGGCGCAGCTGCGCCATGTCACCCAGCCGGCGTTTTCGCGCCGTATCCAGGCGCTCGAAGCCTGGGCTGGAACCGATCTGGTGGACCGCTCGTCTTACCCGACCCGGCTCACCCCCGCCGGCAAGACGCTGCACGCCCAGGCGCTGGACATGCTGCAAGCCCTGCAGGCCACACGCCTCATGCTGCGCGCCCACACCGCGGCGGCGCAAGACGTGATCGAGTTCGCGGTGCCGCACACGCTGGCCTTCACGTTTTTCCCGGCCTGGCTCTCCGGTCTGCGCGAGGCGGGTGGGCCGATCAAAAGCCGCCTGATCGCGCTCAATGTGCACGACGCGGTGTTGCGGCTGGTGGAGGGCAGCTGCGATCTGCTGATCGCGTACCACCACCCCGGCCAGCCAATTCAGCTCGACGCCGAGCACTACGACATGCTGCCCCTGGGGCGCGAGGTGCTGGCGCCCTATGTGAAGCCCGACGCCGAGGGCCGCCCGCTGTATGCGCTGCCCGGGCAGGTCGGTCATCCCGTGCCTTATCTGGGCTACGCACCGGGCGCCTACCTGGGCGGTGCGGTCGCGCAGCTCATCAAGCAGAGCACCACGCCGGTGCACCTCGATCGCGTGTATGAAACCGACATGTCCGAAGGCCTGAAGGCCATGGCGCTGGAAGGCCACGGCGTGGCGTTCCTGCCGGCCAGCTCGGTGCGCAAAGAGGTGCGTGCGAAAAAGCTGGTGCTCGCCGGTCAGGGCCTGGAGGCCACGCTGGACATCCGCATCTACCGCGAGCGGCCGCATGCGCGCAAGGTCAAGCGCGCCCTGGAACATTTCTGGTCCGATCTCCAGACCCGTGTCGGCGCGGTGGGCTAGCGTCGGTTTCGAGCAAAACCCTGCTTGAGAAGTGAGGTGCGCCAGTTGCCAGCTGGCTTGCCTTGAAGTGTGTGAGACTTGGCGGTTTCACCCATGCGGAGATGTCATGCCCGTTGCTCGTTGGATCAAAGGCTCGGTATTGCTGGCGATTGCCGGACTCGCGTTGTCGGCCCAGGCCGGCCCACTGCTGGACAAAGTGAAAAGCGAGGGCAGGCTCACCATTGCCCACCGCGATGCCTCCATTCCGTTCTCTTACCTCGATGCCAACGGCAAGCCGATTGGCTACGCGATGGACATCTGCCGGCAGATGGCCCGGGCGATCCAGCAATCGCTGGGTTTGAACGAGCTGCCGCTGGACTTCGTGCAGGTGAGCTCGGCCAACCGGGTCGAGACCGTGGAGCAGCAGCAAGCCTTGCTGGAATGCGGCTCCACCACCAACAACGCCAGCCGGCGCCAGAAGGTGCATTTTGCGATCCCCCACTACATCGCGGGCGCACGCTTGCTGGTGAAGGCCGACAGCCCGATTGACAGCATCGACAGCCCCGCGCTGCTGCGCCTGGTGTCCACCAAAGGGTCAACCCCGCTGACCGCAGTCGGGCGCATTGCGCGGGACAAAGGCTTGAAGGTCACCATCAGCGAGGCCGAAGGTCACCTTCAGGCGCTGGAGAAAGTGGAGCGCGGCGAGGCCGATGCCTTCGCCATGGACGATGTGCTGCTCTATGGCCTGGCCGCCACCCGCCCGAATCCCGACGCACTCAAGGTGGTCGGGCGCTTCATCACCATTGAGCCACTGGCCATCATGTACCCCAAGGGCGACGACGCGTTTGGCAAGATCATCAACGATGAAATGCGCCGTCTCATCCGCAGCGGCGAGCTGGAGGCCATTTACGCCACCTGGTTTCAGCGGCCCATCCCGCCCAAGGGCGCGGTGCTGAACCTGCCACCCAGCTACCTGTTGCGCGATCTGTGGAAGTACCCCAGCGCCAACATGCCCTGAGGCTGTCGTTCGCAGTGCGCGCTGCGCGGCTGGTGCGTCATGCGAAGGCCGATTTCTGATCGGCGGTTTTGCGACAATCGCGGCATGAACGCTCCTGCTGCCACCACCACGCACCCCGACACCCTCACGCTGGCCCGTCCCGACGACTGGCATCTGCATCTGCGCGATGGCGACGCGCTGCGCACCGTGGTGCCACACACCGCGGCCCAGTTCGCCCGCGCCATCGTCATGCCCAACCTCAAGCCGCCGGTGACCACCGCAGCGCAGGCGCTCGCCTACAAGGCGCGCATCGCCGCCGCGGTGCCCGAGGGCGTGGCCTTTGAGCCGCTGATGACGCTCTACCTCACCGACAAGCTGCCAGCCGACGAGATCGCCCGCGCAAAAGACGCTGGTGTGGTGGCCGTGAAGCTCTATCCCGCGGGCGCCACCACCAACAGCGACGCCGGCGTGACCGACATCCGCAAGACCTACAAGACCCTTGAGGCCATGCAGCGCGCCGGCGTGCTGCTGCTGGTGCACGGCGAGGTGACCAGCCCCGAGATCGACCTGTTCGACCGCGAGGCCGTGTTCATCGAGCAGCAGCTCGAGCCGCTGCGCAAAGACTTTCCCGAACTCAAGATCGTGATGGAACACATCACCACGAAAGAAGCGGCGCAGTATGTGCAAGCCGCTGATCGCTTTCTGGCCGCCACCATCACGGTGCACCACCTGCTCTACAACCGCAACGCCCTGTTCACCGGCGGCATCCGGCCGCATTACTACTGCCTGCCGGTGCTCAAGCGCGAAATCCACCGCCAGGCGCTGGTGACCGCCGCCACCAGTGGCAGCCCGAAGTTTTTCCTGGGCACCGACAGCGCGCCGCATCCGGCCCAGCTCAAGGAGCACGCCACCGGCTGCGCCGGCTGCTACACCGCCCACGCCGCGCTGGAGATGTACGCCGAGGCGTTTGATGCCGCCGGCGCGCTCGACAGACTCGAAGGCTTCGCCAGCTTCTTTGGCGCCGACTTCTACGGCCTGCCGCGCAACACCAGCCAGGTCACCCTCAAGCGCGAGAGCTGGACACCGCCTGAGAGCTTCGCCTTCGGCCAGGCCGAACTCAAACCGTTGCGCTCGGGGGAGACGCTGCCTTGGCGCTTGCTGGGCTGACGGTGGGCGGCTTGCCGGCCGGCGGCAGCGCCCGACTGGCACCAGCCCTGGTTTGCGCAGGTGGCCGGTGCGGGTCGCCAGACCGTGCAGGCCAGCGAGGTGGGGGGTGATCTGGCCAGCGCATTGTCGTGCCAGCTTCCGGCCGGCGAGCGGCTGCGGTTTGTCGCCCAGTCCGATCTCCCCGCTGGCGTGGCCTACGAGCAGCACATCTTCGACACCGCCCGCGTGCCCACCCGCGACAACCTGCACGACTTTTTCAACGGTCTGATCTGGCTCACGTTTCCCCTGACCAAGCGGCGCCTGAACCAGTTGCAGGCCGAGCAGATTGCGCAGGCGGGTGTGGGCCAGGTGCGCGGCCCAGTGCGCGACGCGCTCACCCTGTTCGACGAAAACGCCGCGCTGCTGCAGGCGCCAGATGCCATCTGGCAGGCCTTGCTGGCGCACGACTGGCAGCGTCTGTTTTTCGATCTGCGTCCGCGCTGGGCCGAGGCGCGGCTGGTGCTGTTTGGCCATGCGCTGCTGGAGAAGCTGGTGACGCCCTACAAATCCATCACCGCGCACGTCTACCGCTCGCCGGTCCCGCCGGGCTGTGAGCCCGATGGCTGGGACGCCTGGCTGTCCAGTCAGCTGACCGCCGCCAGCCTGGCCAGCAAACCCTTCACCCCGCTGCCGGTGCTGGGCGTGCCCGGCTGGTGGCCAGGCAATGAAGACCCTGCGTTTTACGAAGACACTGCCGTGTTTCGGGCCGCGCGCGGCGCTTACTCAGCCAGGACAGGAACACCCGTCAGAAAAAACCGGACTTGAAAACAAGGCTGGTCTGCCCCCATATCATTCGCGTGTTTTTCCCGATTTCCTTTTTGATGGAACACCCATGAAACGCATTCTGCTGTTTGTCATGACCAACTTCGCCGTGATGGCGGTGTTGCTGGTCACCACCCGCATCCTGGGGGTGGACCGCTTTCTCACCGCCAACGGCCTGAACATGACGGCACTGGCCGGGTTCTCGCTGGTCATCGGTTTTGGCGGCGCCATCATTTCCTTGCTGATGAGCAAGAAGATGGCCAAGTTCAGCACCGGCGCGCGCCTGATCAACCAGCCGCAGACCGCCGACGAGGCCTGGATCGTGCAGACGGTGCAGAAGTTTGCCGACAAGGCCGGCATCGGCATGCCCGATGTGGCCATCTTCGAGGGCGCGCCCAACGCCTTTGCCACCGGCGCCTTCAAGAACTCGGCGCTGGTGGCGGTGTCCACCGGCCTGCTGCAGAGCATGACCAAGGAAGAGGTCGAGGCGGTGATCGGCCACGAGGTGGCGCACGTGGCCAACGGCGACATGGTCACCATGACGCTGATCCAGGGCGTGATGAACACCTTTGTGGTGTTCCTCAGCCGCGTGATCGGCTACGCGGTCGACAGCTTTCTGCGCCGCGGCAGCGACAGCAACTCCGGCCCCGGCATCGGCTACATGGTCACCACCATCGTGATGGACATCGTGCTGGGTTTCCTGGCCGCCATCATCGTGGCCTGGTTCAGCCGCCAGCGCGAGTTCCGGGCCGACGCGGGTGCCGCCCAGCTCATGGGCCGCAAGCAGCCCATGATCAACGCGCTGGCCCGCCTGGGTGGCCTCACCCCCGGCGAGCTGCCCAAGACCATGCAGGCCATGGGCATCGCCGGCGGCCTGGGCAAGCTGTTCTCCACCCACCCGCCGATGGAGCAGCGCATCGAGGCGCTGCAAAAGTTGTGAGCGATTGGTCAACCTGCTGACCGGACACAAAAAAGGCGACCCTTGGGTCGCCTTTTTTGATTTTCAAACCGTTCAGTGGCGCTGCCACTTCTCCGGACGCTCCCACTTGTCCGGGCGCCCATCGCCGTCCCGGTCGTAGCGCGGCCGATGGGCCTCGCGGCGATCGCTGTCTCGCCAGGGGCGGGCGTGGCCCTGGTAGCCCGGTGCTTGCCGCACGCCGTTGATGTAGACCACGCTCGGACCCACCGGGTAATGCGGCACGAACTCCCGGCCGACGATGAAGCGGGTCACCGGTGCCTGGTAAATCACCTGCGGCTGCTGGTACACGACCTCGGGCTGCTGGTAGACCACCCGAGGCGCTGGTGCCACGGTGCGCGGGGACGGCAGAGCGTCCACCGGGTTGACGGCCAGGCGCACGAATGGCCCTGGATCCTGCGCCATCTGGGTGCGGTACTGCCGCCCGGCGTATTCGTAGACCACGTCGTAGGCCACGGTCTGGTTTTCGTAAAAGGTCCGGGTACCGCAATTGCGCACCGTCTCGACCCGCGAGGGGCCGCCGCCTTCGATGCGGTCGCCCAGAATGGCGCCGCCCATCAGGCCGATCACGGTGGCCGCCGCGCGACCGCTGCCGTTGCCAATCGCGTTGCCGATGGCGCCACCGGCGATACCACCCATCACCGCACCCGCGCCCGATTTCTGCCCTTGCACGGTCACCTGCTCATCCTGGCAAACCTGGCGCGGCAGGGCCACCTGCTGGATCACCGGCGTGCTGCTGATCACGCGGCCCTGTTCTTCTTGTGCCTGGGCAGCGCCTGCGGCGCCCAGGGCCATCAGGCCAGCGGCCATGGTCAGGGCGAGGGGGAATTTCGAAGGGGTCATGAAGGACTCCGGGGTGTGAGGAGCGCCAAGTCTGCGCGGGCACTGTCAAGGCGGCGTGGCGTACATGTAAGCAACCGTGAACGAATCCAGATGCTGCACGATTTGATTGGAGCTCAGGTTGGGCTCAGCAGTTCCTTGACCAGCGCCTCGGCCACCTTCAGACCGTCGACCCCGGCCGACAGAATGCCGCCCGCATAGCCCGCACCCTCGCCGGCCGGGTACAGGCCGCGCGTGTTGAGGCTTTGAAAGTCGGCGCCCCGGGTGATGCGCAGGGGTGCCGAGGTGCGGGTTTCCACGCCGGTCAGCACCGCGCTGGCCATGTCGTAGCCCTTGATTTTTCGGCCGAAGGCAGGAATCGCTTCGCGCATGGCCTCGATGGCGTAGGCCGGCAGGGCGGGCGCCAGATCGCCGAGCTTCACGCCCTGGCTGGTAAGACGGCTCAACCTCGGCCAGCGCGGTCGAGGGCCTGGCCGCCACGAAGTCGCCCACCAGCTGCCCCGGCGCCTCGTAGGTGCCGCCGCCGAGCTGCGAAGGCGCGCGCTTCGAGCTGCGCGCTGCAGCACGATGCCGGCCAGCGGGTGGGTCTGGCCCTGCGCTGCCAGCGCCGCTGCCTGCGCGGCATAGCGCGGGCCGTCGGTGTCACCGAACGCCGCGGTCCACAGGGCAGCGTCTTGCGGAAACTGCAGCGGGAAATCGGCCGGCGTCGATGCCCACCACGATGCCGGCATTGGCGTTGCGCTCGTTGCGCGAGTACTGGCTCATGCCGTTGGTGACCACGCGCCCGGGCTCCGAGGTGGCGGCCACCACGGTGCCGCCCGGGCACATGCAGAAGCTGTAGACCGCGCGGCCGTTTTTTGCGTGGTGCACCAGCTTGTAGTCGGCCGCACCCAGCAGCGGGTGGCCGGCGTGGCGGCCCCAGCGGGCGCGGTCGATCACGCTTTGCGGGTGCTCGATGCGAAAGCCGACCGAAAACGGTTTGGCTTCCAGGAACACGCCCGCGTCGAACAGCATGGCGAAGGTGTCGCGCGCGCTGTGGCCGAGCGCGAACACCGCGTGGCGCGCTGGCAGCTCCCGCGTTTCACCGCTGTCGCAGGTGCAACACGCGCAGGCCGGCCAGTTGCTGCTGTCCATCGGCGCCGCCGGGCTCAGCCGGACACCCACCACCTGCTGCTGAAAGCGGATCTCGCCGCCCAGCGCGATGATTTTTTCGCGCATGGCCTCGACCACCCTGCACCAGCTTGAAGGTGCCGATGTGCGGATGCGCCATGTACAGAATTTCGGCGGGCGCGCCGGCGTCCACGAATTCCTGCATCACCTTGCGGCCCAGAAAGCGCGGGTCCTTGATCTGGCTGTAGAGCTTGCCGTCGGAAAACAGGCCGGCGCCGCCCTCGCCGTACTGCACGTTGCTCTGCGGGTTGAGCCCCTTGCCTGCGCCACAGGCCCCAGGTGTCCTTGGTGCGCTCGCGCACCGGCTTGCCGCGCTCGATCACGATCGGCCGGAAGCCCATCTGCGCCAGCGCCAGCGCAGCGAACAGCCCGCAGGGCCCCAGGCCCACCACCACCGGGCGCTCGGCCTCCGTCGGCCGGCCAGCCCGCTGGCGCCTGGCCTGGCGCGTGCCAGGCCATGTCGGGCGTGGGCTGGATGTGGGGGTTCTGGCTGGCGGCTGCGCCAGCAGCGCGGGCTCCAGCGCGGGGTCGGCCAGCGTCGATGTCGACGATGTAGACCGCCAGCAGCTCGGCCTTGCGGGCATCGAAGCTGCGCTTGAAAACATGCAAGTGAGCGATGGCTTCCGCGCCAACCCCCAGGGCCTGGGCGGCCAGTCGGGTCAGGGCGTCCACCGGATGCGGTGGCGGTTCGCGGTCGGCGCGGGTTTCGGTGGGGGCGTCGGCCGCGCGGCGGTGCTCGGTGGGCACGGCGGACAGCGGCAGCTTGAGTTCGGAAAGTCGGATCATGGGCGGGTTCCGTGGGCTTGTGGTGATCAAGCAAGGGAGGGCTCTTATTGTCGCCAACTCCCGTGTCGCCGACCTGTCTGCTGCTGCGGCCCGCGGCGGCGGGCCGGGCGTACAGTGGCTCAGGCGCGCTCCCCTGGGCGTGCGATCGTTTTCCCATGTCCTCCCCTCCCCAACGACTCGATGGCGTCCCATCGCCCTCGGTTCCCGCTGCGCCCATCCGGCCGGTGCGCCCGCTGTGGCAGATCTACCTGCTGTTCCTGGCGCCGATGGTGCTGTCCAACCTGCTGCAGAGCCTCTCGGGCACGCTCAACGGCATCTACATCGGGCAGATGCTCGGCACCCAGGCGCTGGCGGCGGTGCCGGCATGTTCCCCGTGGTGTTCTTTTTCATTTCGCTGGTGATCGGGCTGGGCGCGGGCGCCTCGGTGCTGATCGGGCAGGCCTGGGGGGCCGACGAGCCGGAGACGGTGCAAGGCCATCGCGGGCACGGCGCTGGCGCTGGGCGCGTTGATCGGCCTGGGCGCGGCGATCGCTGGGCAGCGCTGTTTGCGCGCCAGGCCCTGCAGGCGCTGGGCACGCCGGCCGATGTGCTGGACGCCGGCCACCGCCTACGCGCGGGTGATGATGCTGCATCATGCCGCTGCTGCTGGTGTTCATTCTGTTCACGCAACTGCTGCGCGGCGTGAGCGACACGGTCTCGCCGCTGCTCGCGCTCGCCGTTGTCCACCGGCGTGGGCCTGTTGCTGACGCCGGCGCTGATCCAGGGCTGGCTCGGCCTGCCGCCGCATGGGCATCCAGAGCGCGGCCTATGCGGGCCTGGTGTCGTATCTGGTGGCGCTGGGTTTTCTGGCGTTTCGCCTGCGCCGCAGAAACCATGTGCTGGCGCCCGATGCAGCGCTGTTCGCGGCGCTGCGCATCGACCGGGCGATTCTGACGCAGGTGATGCGCATCGGGCTGCCGACCGGCGTTGCAGATGGTGGTGCTCTCGCTGTCCGAGCTGGTCATTCTGGCGCTTGGTGAATCGCCACGGCTCCAGCGCGACCGCGGCCTACGGCGCGGTGACGCAGGTGGTGAACTACGTGCAGTTCCCGGCGCTCTCGATTGCCATCACCGCGTCCATCCTGGGTGCGCAGGCGATCGGCGCCGGCAAGTTCGAACGGGTGCGCGCCATTCTGCGCACCGGCCTGTGGCTCAACGCCGCCATCACCGGCTCGCTGGTGCTGCTCGGCTACGCGCTGTCGCACTGGTTGCTGGGCCTGTTCATCACCCAGCCCGAGGTGCGCGCGCAGGCCGAGCACCTGCTGCACATCATGCTGTGGAGCCTGCTGCTGTTCGGCTTCCAGGCCGTGGTGGGCGGCATCATGCGCGCCAGCGGCGTGGTGCTGGTGCCGGTGGCGATCTCGATCGGCTGTATTGCCCTGGTGCAGCTGCCGGCGGCCTACGCGCTGAGCGCAGCACTTCGGCCTGCAGGGCGTGTGGATGGCGTTCCCGCGTCACCTACGCGGCCATGCTGGTGCTGCAGACGGCCTACTACAAGCTGGTGTGGAAGTTCAAGAAGCTCGAACGCATTGCGTGAGCGGGCAGCGGATAATCGAGCCCGTGAAGCGCGCCAGGCCGTCGCTGGTGCAAGCTCGAAAGAGCACCCGAAAGGGCGCACTGGAGGAACGTCCGGACTGCACAGGACAGCGTAGGAGGTAACACCTCTCCACCGACAAGCCTCTCCCGGTTCGCCGGGTGGGGCCCTAAGGTGAGGATCAGAGCAACAGAGACGAGCCGATTCAGTTCGGGTGAAACGGGCAATCTCTACGCGCAGCAATACCAAATAGGCCAGTCTGACACCACGCGGTTCGCCGCGCGGTCGATCCTTGTGGTTCCGCAAGGTGAGCTGGCGGGTAGGTAGCACCGAGCCGCTTGGGTGACCAGCGGCCCAGATGAATGGCGATCACGTGCGGGGCTTTCGCAAGAAGGCCTGCATGCACAGAATCCGGCGTAACGGCGCGCTTCACACTATTTTTCAGCGCCCACCATCGACCAGCCAGCGCACAAAGCGCTCGGCGTCTTCTGCGCTCAGCTGCTCATGGGCGTTCACGCCGCCCAACAGATGGTGCTCGCGCAGGCGCTCAGCCAGGCGCGCCATTTCCGTTTCGTTGCCTCTGGCCGAGGCATAGCGCTCGGCCAGCACGGCCACCGTGGGCGCCTTGGCGCGCGGTGGTGTGCCGTGGCAGTTCAGGCAACCCTTTTCAAGTGCCAGGTTCATGCTGGCTTGAGCACTCAAAGCAATGAGGGCTGATCACGAGCGCGAAGGCGGTGCGGCGTGGGTGCATGTTCGGTGTGTGGCCTCAGAGGTTGAAACCACCCAGGCTCTGGATGCGCTCCACATGGGCGAGCAAGGAGCGCTTGGCCACCGGCCACAGGCGCTCGGGCACGTCGTCGTAGGCGAGCTTCACCCAGTCGTCCATGGTGCCCTGGGGCTGGGCCTGCATGGCGCGCGCCACCTTGGCTTCGCGCGCCAGCCGGTGGGCCTTGAGGTGGGCGATGGCTGCGCGGGCGCCGCCGTCGTTCGGGCGCGCTCGGGTTGTCCGCCGTGCGCTTCAGATCGCCCAGCACATAGCCGTGCGCCGGCAGGATGAAGTCGACGCCGTGCTGCTCGCACAGCCTGGTCGAGCATGTCGAGCGAATCGAGGTAGGCGCCCATGTTGCCGTCGGGCGGATCGATCACGGTGGTGCTGCCGTTCAGGATGTGGTCGCCGCTGAACAGCAGGCCGTCTTCTTCCAGCACCAGGCACAGGTGGTTGGCGGCGTGGCCTGGGGTGTGCACCACGCGCAGCGTGTGCACCGTTTCACCACTCGCGTTCGTGCAGCGTCAGGCGCTCGCCGTCGGCCAGCGCGCGCTCGGGCGTGAAGCGGCTGTTTTCGCGCGAGGTCGGGGCGCTGGGCAGGCCCAGGATGGGTGGCGGCGCTGCCGCCGGCGCTGCACAGGGCCTGCAGGCGCGGCGGCGCCGGGCGAGTGGTCCGGGTGCGAATGGGTGCAGACGATGGCGCGGATGTCGCCGCCCGGCGGCGCGCCACAGGCGCTCCAGGTGTTCCGGGATGTCCGGGCCGGGGTCGATGGCGATATGGCCGGTGGCCGGGTCGCCCACCAGGTAGCTGTTGGTGCCCGGGCCGGTCATGAAGCCGGGGTTGGGCGCGGTCAGGCGCATGCACGTTTTTCAGCAGCGGCACGGGCCGCTCGGTCTGCCAGTCCAGCTCGTGCGTGATCTGGCCGTCGGGGCAGACCAGGGCCAGCTCGCCAAACGGCGCTTCGTGCTCCATGTGGCGCGACTCGGCGCCGCCCAGCAGGCCGGCGCGCGGGCAGCTGGTGAACAGCGGTTCATCGTTGACCGCACAGGCGTCCAGCACCGACTGCACGGTGTCGTGTGCCTGCAGGCGCTCCAGCGTGCGGATGGTCGGAAAGATGATGAAGAACTCGCCGGCCGCGTGGCGCGCCAGCGCGTCGGCCGGGCGCACCCAGACCGGCTCGAACTGCTCGGACTCGTCGGCCACCGGCTCCTGGCCTTCGGGCATGCGCGCCACCAGAAACGGCACGTCGAAGCGGCGCGGCAGGTCGCGGTCGGTGATCCAGTGGGCGAGCACGAACACCTCGGCCCGTCCAGCGTGAGGCCGCGCGCGGCGCACTGCGTCGGCAAACGGGGCCTTGCGGTCCAGTGCGGCGATGTCTGCGCTGGTGCCAGGTGCGAGCCGTCGGCGCGGCCGCGCCAGCAGGACGCCCAGCTCTTCAAAGCTCTCGCGGATGGCGGCGATGGCCTGGGTGAGATGCAGGTCGCTCTGGGTGGCACGGCGTGTGGCCTGCGCGTGGCACAGGGCGTCGGCGGCGTCGATGCCGCCGCCAGGGAACACGTAGGCGCCGGGCGCGAAGCTGGCGGTGCTGGAGCGCCGCGTCATCAGCACCTCGAGACCGTGTGCGCCGTCGCGCAGCAGCAGCACGGTGGCGGCGGAGCGCAGCGCGGCAGGCGTGCGGGCGGGATGAAGCAGTTGGTTGGCGCGTGGCATGGCGGCATTGTGCGACAGGCCGCGCGCCGGGCACGTCGCGCGTCTAGACGCAGCGCGCGCCGTCCACCTCCAGGCAGACACCCGAGATGAACGCAGCCTCGTCGCTGGCGAGGTAGAGCACGGCGCTGGCCACGTCTTCGCCGGTCGAGAAGCGGCCCAGCGGGATGCTGGAGCGGAACTTGGCCAGGCGTTCTTCGGTCAGCTCGCCGCCGGCAAACGAGGCACCCAGCGCCGTGAAGGGATTCATCACCGGGTTCACGCAGTTGACGCGGATGTTGTCCGGGCCGAGCTCGGCGGCCAGCGATTTCGAGGTGGTGATCACCGCGCCCTTGCTGCCGTTGTACCAGGTGAGGCCGGGGCGCGGTCGCACGCCCGCGGTGGAGGCGATGTTGATCAGACAACCGCCACCGTTGGCCCGCAGCGCCGGCACCGCGTGCACCGTGGCGAGGTAGATGCTTTTCACGTTGACCGCGTAGCAGCGATCGAACTCGTCTTCGCTCACATCGAGCGCGGGCTGGTTGCGGTGGGTCCAGCCGGCGTTGCTCACCACGGTGTCGAGCTGGCCGTGGCGCTCAAGCGCGGCGGCCACCAGGCGCTTCATGTCGTCCGAACGGGTCACGTCGGCGGCGAAAAAGCTCGCGCGTCCACCGGCTGCCGCGATCTCGGCCACCACACGCTCCCCGTTGGCGGCATCGATGTCGTTGACGATGACCCGGGCACCCTCAGCGGCCAGGCGTTTGGCGATGCTCTCGCCAAAGCCGCTGGCCGCGCCGGTGACGATGATGGATTTGTTGTGGACGCGCATGTCGCAGGCTCTGTGTTTGAAGGGGAAAGAAAAAGACGGGACGCTGGGGCGCTCACCCGTGGCGGATGGCCACGGTCTTGAGTGTGGTGAAACCCAGCAGGGCTTCAAAGCCTTTCTCGCGGCCGTAACCGCTGGACTTCACGCCGCCAAACGGCAGTTCGACACCGCCGCCGGCACCGTAGTTGTTGATGAACACCTGGCCGGCCTTGACGCGGCGCGCCATGCGGAACTGGCGTGCGCCGTCGCGTGTCCAGACGCCGGCCACCAGGCCAAACGCGGTGGCGTTGGCCAGCTGCACCGCGTGGTCTTCGTCGTCGAAGGCCATGGCGGCGAGCACCGGGCCAAACACCTCTTCCTGCGCCAGCCGGTGGTCCACCGGCACATCGCGCAGCAGGGTGGGCGCAGCGTAAAAGCCACTTGCGGCGGCTTCGTCCACCACGCGACCCTGGGCCACGGTGGCGATGCCGGCGGCCTGGGCTTCGTCGAGAAAACCGCGCACCCGTTCCAGCTGGCTCTGGCGGATCAGCGGGCCGAGATCCAGGTCCATCGCCGGCGGGCCGGCGCGCAGCGCGGTGAACGCCTCGCCCACGCGCTGCAACACGGTTTCGTAGACGCCACGCTGCACCAGCAGGCGCGAGCCGGCGCTGCAGGTCTGGCCGCTGTTTTGCACGATGGCGTTGACGATGAAGGGCAGGGCGGCGTCCACATCGGCATCGTCGAACACGATCTGCGGCCCCTTGCCGCCCAGCTCCAGCGTCACCGGGCAGTGCCGCTCGGCAGCGACCTGCTGGATCAGCGTGCCCACGCGCGGGCTGCCGGTGAAGCTGATGTGGTCGATGCCAGGGTGACGCGCCAGCGCGTCGCCCACCTCATGGCCGTAGCCGGTGACGATGTTGATGGCGCCAGCCGGAAAACCGACCTCGGTCGCCAGAGCGGCCACGCGCAGGAGGGACAGGCAGGCGTCTTCCGACGGTTTCACCACACAGACATTGCCCGCGGCCAGCGCACCGCCCACGCTGCGACCGAAGATCTGCATCGGGTAGTTCCACGGGATCACATGGCCGGTGACGCCGTGCGGCTCGCGCCAGGTCAGCACGCTGTAGCCGTCCAGGTAGGGAATGGTGTCGCCGTGCAGCTTGTCGCCAGCCCCGGCGTAGAACTCGAAGTAGCGCACCAGCGCCAGCGCATCGGCGCGCGCCTGTTTCACGGGCTTGCCGCAATCGCGCTGCTCCAGTGCGGCGAGTTCGTCGACGTGCTCGGCGACCTTGCTGCTGAGCTTCATCAGCAGGCGACCGCGTTCGGCGGCGGTGAGGCGGCTCCACGCGGTATCCAAACCATGGCGGGCTGCGCTCACCGCGGCGTCGATATCGGCCGCGTTGCCGCGCTCGATGGTGTCGAAGGCCTCGCCGGTGGCGGGGTCGATCACCGGCAGCGTCTGGCCCGAGGCCGAGCGCGCGGCGGTGTTGGCGATGAAGTGCAGAGCCATGGCGAGCGGTCTATTGCGGCCCGATGGCTGGACCGATCACCGGCTCCACCACCGGCGGTTTGGCAAACACCGCGTCGCGCAAGGTCAGCGAGATCTGCGGCACGTAGGTGATCAGCATCAGGCAGCCCATGATGACCAGCACGAACGGCAGCAGGTGGCCCACGATGCGGTCGAGCGATATCTTGGCCACGGTGCAGGCGGCGAACAGGTTGACGCCGAACGGCGGCGTGATCATGCCCATGGCCAGATTGACCACCATGATGATGCCGAAGTGCACCGGGTCAACGCCAAAGTGGATGGCCACCGGCACCAGGATCGGCGCCAGCACGATGATGGCGGCCGAGGTCTCGATGAACATGCCGATCACGAACAGCGCCGCGTTCACACCCAGCAGGAACCAGCCCGGCGACTGCAGTACCACGGTGAGCCACTGGCCGATGGCGTCCGGAATGCCCGCGCGGGTGATCAGAAAGGCGAACAGACCGGCGTTGGCGATGATGAACATGATCACCGCGCTGGAGATCACCGACTTGCGCAGCACCACCAGGATGTCGGTCAGCTTGAGCTCGCGGTGGATCAAAAGGCCAACCGCCAGCGCGTAGAACACGGCGATCACCGAGGCCTCGGTGGGCGTGAACACGCCGCCGTAGATGCCGCCCAGGATGATGACCGGCATCAGCAAGGCCCAGCCGGCATCGCGCGTGGCGGGCCAGACGCCCATGCGTCCATCGCCGTCGTTTTTGCCCAGGCCTTTGAAGCGGCACCACAGGTGCACGAACAGCATCAGCGCGCCGCCGATCAGCAAGCCGCGGGCCAAAGCCGGCGATAAACAGTTCACCGATCGACACCTCGGCCGCCACGCCGAACAGGATCAGCGGGATCGAGGGCGGAATCACCACGCCCAGCTCGGCCGAGGTGGCCTGCAGCGAGGCCGCGTAGCCGCACCGGGTAGCCGTGTTTGATCAGGGCCGGGATCAGGATGGCACCGATGGCGAATGTGGTGGCGACCGAGCTGCCGGAGACGGCAGCGAAGATCATGCAGGTGAGCACGCAGGTCATGGGCAGGCCGCCCTGCACACCGCCCACCAGCGACTTGGCAAAGTCCACCAGCCGGCGCGAGATGCCGCCGGTCTCCATCAGGTTGCCAGCCAGGATGAAGAACGGGATGGCGGCCAGCGGAAACTTGTCGATCGCGCTGAACATCTCCTTGGGCACCAGGATCAGCTGGTTCGGGTCGAACAGCGCGATGCCCAGCACGGCCGAGCCGCCGATGGCCACCGCGATCGAAATGCTGAAGGCAAAGCACACCATCATGGTGATGAGCAGGGTCAAGGGCATGGGGGTGTCCTGGCGAGAGAGAAGGTGCGCGGGGAGGGTGGTATCGAAGCGGGAATCGGTGCGTGCGCTGGGTCGGTCATTGCGCCGTTTCGAGTTCCTGGTTCTGCGGATCCAGGTGGTGCGCCAGCGTGGCCAGAATCGCCAGCAGCGCGCCCACGGGCACCGCGGCGTAGCCCCAGGACATCGACAGCTCCATGCTGGCAAAGGTCTGGAAGCGCACGCGCCAGACCAGGTCGATGCCAAACCACAGCACGACCGAGAAAAACGCGATGTTCACGCCCGAGATGATGCGGCGCACGGTGCGCCGCCAGGCGCCGCGAGACAGGCGCAGCATCAGGTCCACCGATACCAGCGCACCTTTGCGCACCGCCACCGCCATGCCCAGCATCACCATCCAGATCAGCAGCCGGCGCATCGCTTCTTCGGTGAAGGTCGAGGGCTGCGAGAAAACGAAGCGCGACACCACCTGCCACAGCCCCAGGCAGGAGATGAGCGCCAGCAGAAAGCACGGCCACGTTCAGGCAGGTGCCGGTGACCCAGCGGTCCAGCGTGAGGATGAGGGATTTCATGGAGGCGATCATTTGGGAGCAGCACACAGACTCGGTGAGCGGACGTCAATCGATACGTTGCCAGTAGGGGATGACTTCAACTCAGAACACCGCGGGTCCGGCTTTGCCGGCCCGCTGGTGTTGCCCCCTGGGGGTGACGCCGCAGGCGGCGCGGGGGGCTTAACGGACCGCCTGAATGGCGGCGATCTTGTCGGCACCGAACTCCTTGGCGAAGTTGGCGTAGGCCGGAGCCACTGCCTTGCGGAAGCTCTCGCCGTCGACCTTTTCGACCACCTGCATGCCTTCGGCGCGCAGCTGGGCGATGCCGCTGGCCTCGTCGTCGTTGACCTTCTTGCGCTGGGCGGCGGCGCCTTTCTTGGCGGCTTCGGTGAACACCTTCTTGTCAGCGGCCGACAGCTTGTTCCAGACCGCGGGCGAGAGGATGAGCGCGGCGGGCGAATACACGTGGCCGGTGAGCGACAGGTGCTTTTGCACTTGCGAGAACTTGCTCGCCAGGATCACCGGAATCGGGTTTTCCTGACCATCGACCGTGCCCTGCTGCAGCGCGGTGAACAGCTCGGGGAAGGCCATCGGCGTGGGCAGGATGCCGAAGGTCTTGTAGCCCTCCATGTGCACCTTGTTTTCCATGGTGCGCATCTTCAGGCCGGCGGCGTCGTTCGGCGCTGTTGATCGGCCGCTTGCTGTTGGTCATGTGGCGAAAGCCGTTTTCGGTCCAGGCCAGGTTGATCAGGCCCTTGGCGGCCATCTTCTTCTGCAGGTCCTGGCCGATCGGGCCGTCCATCACCTTGCGCGCGTGGTCGTAGTCGCGGAACAGGAAGGGAATGTCGACGATCTTGCACCTCGGGCACGAAGTTGCCCAGCGGGCCGGTGGAGGTGTTCACCAGGTCCTGCGTGCCGAGTTGCACCGCTTCGATCTGCTCGCGTTCGCCGCCCAGCGCCGAAGACGGGAATTGCTGGCACTTGTAGCGGCCTTGCGGTGCCCTTTTCCATTTCGTCGCAGAACACGGTGGAGCCCACGCCGTAGTGCGAGGTGGCCGAGGTGGCGTAGCCGATCTTCAGAACGGTCTGGGCGTGCACGCCGGTGGCTGCAGCGGCGAGAACGGCGGCCAGGGCGAGGGGTTTCATCAGGGCTTTCATCGCATGTCTCCTAGTTGGGTTTGAGGACGGAACGGGAACAAAACACTCAAAGACCGAGCCGCTGGCGTGCGGCCGGGTGGGTCACGGCTTCGGCGTTGTGTTGCACGTACTGGCGCAACACGCTGCCGAAATCGGGATCGGGGGACAGGCCCAGCGCGGCAGCGCGCGGGCTTTCAAATCGCGAGGGCCAAGCCTGCACAATTTTTCTCACATTGGCATCGGGCTCATCCCGAATCAGGGCCATCACGTCGGGACCGGCCAGGTCCTGCAAGGCTTGCAGCATCTCGCGCACCGTGACGGTGAGCGCCGGCAGGTTCATGGCGGTGCGCCCGCCAAAGGCTTCGCGGCTGGCCTCGATCACGGCCAGGATGCCGGCGACGGTGTTGGCCGGCGAGGACAGCGCGACCTCGGTGTCCCGGTCCACCGGACAGCCGCTGGGCTGGCCGGCCAGCGGCTCGCGAAACAGGCCGGAGAGAAAGCTCGAAGCCGCGCCGTTGGGCTGGCCCGGGCGCACCGATACCGTCATCAGCCGCGCCGCGCGGCCGTCGATGAAGCCCTTGCGCGTGTAGTCGGCCACCAGCTGTTCACAGACGAACTTGTGGATGCCGTAGCTGGACTGGGGCGTGGGCAGGGTGTCGTCGCGCACCACGGGGGGCAGCGGAATTGCTGCGTCGCTGCCGAACACCGCCACCGAGCTGGAGAAGAAAAACAGCGGCGGCGCGTGGCCGGCGGCGGTTTGCGCGCGGCAGGCGTCGAGCAGGGCGCGGGTGCTGTCGAGGTTGGCGTGCAGGCCAAGGTCGAAGTTGGCCTCGCACTCGCCCGAAACCGCCGAGGCGAGGTGGAACACCGCATCCCAGGGGCCGGCGGCCATGAGCGCGGGCACGCTGGCCAACAGGTCGCCGGTGTGAACCTTCACGCGCGGGTCTTGCGCGAGCGCGAGGTCGCGCGGCGCGACCAGATCGGCCAGGTGGATGCGCTGGATGGCGCGCCCGGCGAGCTGGCCGCGTTGCAGCAGGGCATGCGCGAGGCCGCGCCCGAGAAAGCCGGCGCCGCCGGTGATGAGGATGTTCATGGGGTGGTTGGGAAAGCGTTGGACTGGTACGGGCGCAGCCAGCCCAGACCGGCGCTGGTGCCTGCTTTGGGGCGGTACTCGCAGCCGACAAAACCGGTGTAGCCCAGTGCGTCGAGCTGGTCGAACAGGTGGGGATAGTTCACTTCGCCGCCATCGGGCTCGTGGCGGTCGGGCACGCCGGCAATCTGGATGTGGCCGACGCCCGCAAAGTGTTTTTCCAGGCGCTTGCTCAGGTCGCCTTCCATGATCTGGCAGTGGTAGAGGTCCATCTGCACTTTGAGGTTGGGCGCGCCCACCTCGGCCAGCACGTCGTGCGCCTGCTGCTGGCAGTTGAGATAGAAGCCGGGCATGTCGCGCGTGTTGATCGGCTCGATCAGCAGGGTGATGCCGTGGGGCGCCAGGCGCGCAGCCGCCGCTTTCAGGTTGGCCACGTAGGTGGCGCGCTGCTTCGCGTCGCTCACACCCGCGGGTATGAGGCCGGCCATGGCGTGCAGCCGCTGGCAGCCGGTGGCCTGGGCGTAGACCAGGGCCTGCTCGACGCTGGCGGCGAACTCGGCTTCGCGACCCGGGATGCAGGCCATGCCGCGCTCACCCGCGGCCCAGTCGCCCGGCGGCAGGTTGAACAGGGCCTGGGTCAGGCCGTTGTCGTGCAGGCGCGTCGCGATTTCGTCTGCGGTGAAGTCGTAGGGAAACAGGTACTCGACGGCCTCAAACCCGTCGGCTGCGGCGGCGGCGAAGCGGTCGAGGAACGGCGACCTCGGTGTACATCATCGACAGGTTGGCGGCGAAGCGGGGCATGGCGATCTCGGTTGGCTTACCAGGGGGCATTGAACTGCGTGCGCAGTTCGACGATCTGCGCCTCGCTCAGCGGCTGGAGCGCGCGCGCACCCAGCAGCCACAGGCGCGCGGTTTCTTCCAGTTCTTCCAGCAGCGCCATCGCGGCGGCGGGGCTGGTGTGCCACACGGTGGGGCCGAGGCGCTCCAGCATGACGGCGCGCAGCGGTGTGCACGGCGCGTCGATGCGCGCCGCCACGTCGTCGGCCACGGCAGGGTCGCCCGGGCGGCGGTAGGCGATCAGCGGCACATGGCCGACCTTCATCACCTGGTAGGGCGTGAGCGGCGGCAGGATGTCGTCGGCTCGCGCCAGACGCCGTGCAGCGTGAGCGCGACCAGGTGGGTGGCGTGGGTGTGCAGCACGCAGTGCGCATCCGGCGCGCTGGCGTAGATGCGGCGGTGCAGCGCCAGGGTCTTGCTGGCGCGCTCGCCGCTGCGTTGAACGCCGTCCGCATCGACCCAGGCCAGCTGCGCCGGGTCGAGAAAACCCAGGCAGGCGTCGGTGGGCGTGATGAGAAAGCCGCCACCTTGTTCGGTGGTGAGCCGCACGCTGATGTTGCCGGCGGTGGAGTGCACGTAGCCGCGCTCGAACAGCGAGGCGCCCGACGCGCACGATCTCGGCGCGCAGCGCGTTCTGCGACGCGGGGATCTCGTTCACAGGCTCACCCCGGCCCGACGCAAGGCCTCGGCGAAGAAGTCCGACGCCACCGAAATTGCCCGACTTCAGCGCCAGCAGCAGCGGTCGCCTGACGCCGGCAACGCGGCCTGCGGTCCAGGGCACGCCGGGGCAGATCGGCGCGCCGATGCGCAGCTGCTGCACGCCCAGCGCCTGCACCACGGCGCCCGAGGTCTCGCCGCCGGCCACCACCAGGCGGCGCACGCCCGCGGCCACCAGGCCCTGCGCCATGGCGGCCAGGCGGCTTCCACCAGCGCGCCGGCGGCTTCCACGCCCAGCGCGGCCTGCACCGCTTTCACGCTCGTCGGGCGCGGCGGTGGCGTAGACCAGCACCGGGCCCTGGGGCAGCAGCGGCAGCGCCTGAGCCGAGCAGCGCGGCTGCGCTCTGCTCGCCGCGGTGCAAGGCCAGCGGGTCGAGCGCGATGGCGGCGCGGCCGTCAGCGCATCCAGCGCGCCACCTGGGCGTTGGTGGCCTGTCGAGCAGGAGCCCGACAGCACCGCGGCCGGGCCGCGCACGGCGGTCAGGCTGGCCGCCTGCGCTCGGGCGACCACCCAGCCGCGGCGCGGCATAGGCCGGCGGCAGGCCCAGCGCCACGCCCGAGCCGGCGGTGATCAGCGGCAGGTCGGCGCACGGCCTCGCCCAGGGCCAGCAGGTCGTCGTTGTCGATGGCGTCGGCCACCGCGATGCGCACGCCGTCGGCGCGCAGCTGCGCGATCGTCGCGCGGCGCATCGCCTGCGCCAGCGCGTCGCACGCGCAGCAGACCGACCTTGTCGCGCGGTCTGCGCCTGCAGCACGCGCACCAGGTTGGCGTCGGTCATCGGCGTGAGCGGGTGGTGCTTCATGCCCGAATCGCTCAGCAGCTCGTCGCCCACGAACAGGTGGCCGCGGAACACGGTGCGCCCGTTTTCGGGGAAGGCCGGGCAGGCGATGGTGAAGTCGGTGCCCAGCGCGTCGCATCAGCGCATCGGTCACCGGGCCGATGTTGCCCTCGGCGGTGGAGTCGAAGGTGGAGCAGTACTTGAAGTAGATCTGGCGCGCGCCAGCGGCCTGCAGGCAGCGCAGCGCCTGCCAGCGACTTTGCGCCACCGCCTCGGCCGCGGGGATGGTGCGCGATCTTCAGCGCCATCACCACCGCGTCGGCGGCGGGCAGCGGCCCGTCGGGCACGCCCATGCACCTGCACCGTGCGCATGCCGGCGCGCACCAGCATGCTGGCCACGTCGGTGGCGCCGGTGAAGTCGTCGGCGATCACACCGAGGATCATGCGCGCGTCCCCTTTGGCCGGGGCAGCTCCAGTCCGGCCAGCGCCGCGTAGTACTTGACCACGGCCGAATCGTCTTCGGCCCCCAGGCCCATGGCGGCGGTGGACAGGTAGAGCTGGTGCGCGGCGGCGGCCAGTGGCAGCGGGAATTTCATGGCGCGCGCCGCGTCGAGCACGATGCCCAGGTCTTTCACGAAGATGTTCACCGCGGACAGCGGCGTGTAGTCGCCGTCCAGGATGTGCGGCACGCGGTTCTCGAACATCCAGCTGTTGCCGGCGGCGTTGCGTGATCACCTCGTACAGCTGGTGCGGGTCGGCGCCGGCCTTGATGCCCAGCGCCATGGCCTCGCAGGCGGTGGCGATGTGCACGCCGGCCAGGTGCTGGTTGACCATCTTCACGGTGGAGCCGATGCCGGCCTGGTCGCCCAGGCGGTAGACCTTGCCGGCGATGGCGTCGAGCACGGCTGCCGGCGGCGGCAAACGCTTCGGGCTTGCCCGAGGCCATCACGGTCATCTGGCCGGCGGCCGCCTTCTTGGCGCCGCCCGACACCGGCCCGTCGATCAGCCACAGGCCTTTGTTCTTCCAGCCGCTGCGCCCAGACCGGCGGCAGGGCAGGGTCGACCGTGGCCGAGGTGATGACCACGCTGCCGGGCTTCAGATGCTCGGCCAGGCCGCCGGCGCCAAACAGCACCTGCTCGGTCTGTGCCGCGTTGACCACCAGCACCAGCACCGCGTCGCAGTGCCTGGCCAGTTCGGCCAGGTCGGTGGCTGCGTGACCACCGGCCTCGCGAAAGGTGGTGAGCGCCTCGGGGCGCGGGTCGAAGCCCCAGGTGGGTGTGCCGTGGCGCACGGCCGAGCAGGCGGCGCCCATGCCCATGGAGCCCAGGCCGATGACGCCGAGTGTCGGGGATGCGTTGGTGCTCATGGTTTGGTGCGTGAAGGTTTTCGGGTGAGGAGGGCGTCGAGCGTGCGCCGGATCGCGGGGGCGGCGTGTTCGAGCCGCAAGGCGGCGTTGATCATGTGCTGGCGCGCGGCGCTGCGGGCGGCCTCGGTGTCGCCGCGCATCACGCTCTCGGCGATGTGGCGGTGTTCCTGTTGCACCTGGTTCTGGTAGGTGAGGTCGAGCGCTTCGTTGGTGCGGGTCACGTGCATGGCATCGCGCTGGTACTGCTCCAGAAAGCCGATCAGGCGCTCGAAATGCGGGTTGTCGGTGGCGCGCGCGATGCTGCGGTGGAAATCCAGATCGGCCTGCACGCCCTCGGCGCCGTGCGGCGGGCACACTTCGAGCGCAGCCAGCGCGGCAGCAATGGCGCCGGACTTGGCTGGCGTGATGCGCTCGGCCGCCTGCGCCGCCATCTCGGCCTCCAGCCCGCGGCGCACCTCCACCACCTGCAGCACGCCAGCCATGGAGTCGAGTACCGACGGGTCGAATGCCAGGGCGCGCGCCTGATGACGCGGTGCCACGAACACGCCCGAGCCCTGGCGCGAGACCAGCAGGCCCATCGACTTGAGCTGGCTCACCGCTTCACGCACCACGGTGCGCGAGACCCCGTGCAGATCGGCCAGTTGCTGTTCGGTGGGCAGCCTTTCCTCGGGCGCGAGCTCGGCCGAGGCGATGCGCTGCTGCAGCAAGGCAGCGAGGCGGTCGCTCAGGCGCTCAGGGCTGGAAAGGGTGCTGGGCATGGGGCGGGGCAATCGGGGGCGGGTGATCCGGTTTTGTCAGGTCATCATACAAATTTTGCCTGGGGTGTCGATCGTGGTTTTCCCTGTGCGGCTGTGCTGGCAATCGATCCCGACGCTGCCACGGCTTCGCGCGGTCAACCCGGCGGCCAGGCGGCGGCGGATAATTCGCCCATGCAGATTCGCTTCACCAAAATGCAGGGCGCGGGCAACGATTTCGTGGTGCTCGACGAGACGCGCGCGCCGCTGAACCTGAGCCCGGCGCAGTACCGCTGGCTGGCCGACCGGCATTTCGGTGTTGGCGCCGATCAGATCCTGAGCGTGCGGCCCTCGCCCGGCCCGGGGCTGGATTTCGAGTACGCGATCCACAACGCCGATGGCGGCGAGGTCGAGCATTGCGGCAACGGTGCGCGCTGCTTTGTGCGCTATGTGCGCGACAAGGGCCTGACCGAGCGCAACCCGGTTCGCGTGAAGGTGAAGAACGGCGAGCTGTCGCTGCGCCTGCTGGAAGACGGACGGGTCACGGTCGACATGGGTCCGCCGGTGTTCGAGCTGGCGCGCGTGCCCTTCGATGCCAGCGGCCTCGCACCGCAGACCATGGGGGATTTCGAGCGCTGGCCGGTGGACCTTGCGGGCGCGGGTGAGGTGCTGATGTCGGTGTTGTCCATGGGCAACCCCCACGCGGTGCTGCTGGCCGGCGATGTGGACCACGCGCCGGTGGACAGCTGGGGGCCGCTGGTGGAGGCGCATCCGCGCTTTCCCGAGCGGGTCAACGTGGGTTTTCTGCAGGTGATCGACCGCCGCTCGGTGCGCCTGCGGGTGTTTGAGCGCGGCGCCGGTGAAACCCTGGCCTGCGGCACCGGTGCCTGCGCGGCGGTGGTGGCCGGCATTCGCCTGGGGCTGCTCGATGACGAGGTCGATGTTCAGACCCGCGGCGGACGGCTCACCGTCGCCTGGACCAATACCCCGGACCACGGCGCGCCGGTGTTGATGACCGGCCCGGCCACCACCGTGTTTGACGGCCAGCTCGACCTGCCCGACCTGCCCTGATCCTTCTGTCTTGCCCATCCCCTGCTGTATCGTCTCCGCCATGACCGAACCCACCATTCCCCCGATCACCGAAGACGACATTGCCAACTACCTGGCCAACACGCCCGATTTCTTCGAGCGCCACGCCAGCCTGCTGGCCGCCGTGCAGCTCACCAGCCCGCACAGCCACCGCGCGGTCAGTCTGCAGGAGCGCCAGGCCGAAATGCTGCGCGAGAAGATCAAGGCGCTGGAGCTGAAAGCCGTGGCCATGATCCGCCACGGACACGAAAACACCGCCATCGCCGACCGCCTGCAGCGCTGGACGCGCGAGCTGCTGCTGACCCGCGACGCGCGCGAATTGCCGCGGGTGGCGGTGCGCGAGATCGCGGCGCAGTTTCTGGTGCCGCAGGTGGCGATCAAGGTCTGGGGCGTGGCCAGCGCGTTTGCCGATGAAGACTACGCTCAGGGTGTGAGCGACGACGCCACCACCTTCGCCCACTCGCTCAGCCTGCCGTACTGCGGCGCCAACCCGGGCCTGGAAGCCGCGCAGTGGCTGGACGACCCAGCCTCGGTGGCGTCCATCGCGCTGGTGCCCTTGCGTGCCGGCATCGCGCCTCAGGCCTTTGGCATGCTGGTGCTGGCCTCGGCCGACCCGCAGCGCTTCGCCGCCGACATGGGCACCGATTTTCTGGAGCGCATCGGCGAGCTCACCAGCGCAGCGCTCTCGCGGCTGCGCCCGATCGACTGACCGCCTGTGACCGATCGCGGCGCCATCCCGAACGCCGAGCAAGGCCCGGACGCGGCCTTGGTGCAGCGTTATCTGGATCACGTGCGGTTCGAAAAACGCCTGGCCGAACGCACGGTGGCGCTTTACACGGGCGACCTGCAACGCCTGACCCAACAAGCCGCCGAGGCCGGGTTGCCGCTCAAGCAGGTGCACAGCGCGCACATCCGGCGTTGGGTGGCGCAGATGCACAGCGGCGGTCGCAGCGCGCGTGGCATCGCGCTCATTCTCTCGGGCTGGCGCGGTTTCTATGTCTGGCTCGGGCGTCAACGCGAGATCGACCACAACCCGGTGCAAGACGTGCGCTCGCCCAAGGCCGGCAAGCCGCTGCCCAAGGCGCTGGGAGTGGACGAGTCGGTTGCATTGGCCAGCTACACCCAGGCCGACGACGACCCGGCGCTGGCCGCGCGCGACGCCTGCATCACCGAGCTGCTGTACGGCTGTGGGCTGCGCATCGGCGAGCTGGTGGGGCTGGACGCGGTACCCAGCGCGAAGGCGCGCGGCTGGATCGACCAGCAGGCCGGCGAGGCGCAGGTGCTGGGCAAGGGCAGCAAGCGGCGCAGTGTGCCGGTGGGCGCGGCCGCGCTGGCCGCTCTGGTGCTGTGGCTGCAGGCGCGCGCCGCCTGGGCCACCGACGACCCGGCGCTGTTCATTGGCGCGCGAGGCCTGCGGCTCACACCGCAACACATCCGGGTGCGGCTCAAGCGGCGCTCGCGCCTGGCCGGACTCACCACACCGGTGCATCCGCACATGCTCCGCCATTCCTATGCCAGCCACCTGCTGCAGTCCAGCGGCGATCTGCGCGCGGTCCAGGAGCTGCTGGGCCACGCCAGCATCAGCAGCACGCAGGTCTACACCCGGCTCGATTTTCAGCACCTGGCGCGCGCCTACGACGCGGCCCATCCGCGCGCGCGCGCGAAAAATCGCCAGGCCCCAGCGCCCGCCCCGCCGGACCCACCCGAGGGGCCCCAAGCCACGCCTCGCGCCCGCAAATCCTGACGCCCTGTGCGGCCCCGAGCGCACGGTCAAGACCCCGTCGGCGGTGTGCACTACACTCCCGGGCCTGAACGACGGCGCTGCAGCTTGCCGCGCCGGTGTTCTGCCCTGTTGCTGGAGACCGCCGCCCATGTCCCTGATTCCCGCCACCATCCTCACCGGCTTCCTCGGCTCGGGCAAGACCACGCTGCTCAAGCGCGTGCTGACCGAGGCCCACGGCCAGAAGATTGCGGTGATCGAGAACGAGTTTGGCGAAGAGAACATCGACAACGAGATTCTGGTGGCCGACACCACCGAAAACATCATCCAGATGAGCAACGGCTGCATCTGCTGCACCATCCGCGACGACCTGCGCGCGACCTTGCAGGATCTGGCCGAGAAGAAGCGCAAAGGCGAGCTCGATTTTGATCGCGTGGTGATCGAGACCACCGGCCTGGCCGATCCGGGTCCGGTGGCCCAGACCTTTTTCATGGACGACGAAGTCGCCGAGCAGTACCTGCTCGACTCCATCCTGACCCTGGTGGACGCCAAACACGCCGCCCAGCAGCTCAACGACCGCCAGGAAGCGCGCCGCCAGGTGGGCTTTGCCGACCAGATCTTCATCAGCAAGGCCGATCTGGTGAGCGCCGAGGAGCTGGACGCGCTGACGCACCGCCTGAAGCACATGAACCCGCGCGCGCCCATGCGCCCGGTGCATTTTGGTGAGGTGGCACTCAAGGAAGTGTTCGATCTGCGAGGCTTCAATCTGAATGCCAAGCTCGACATCGATCCCGATTTTCTGAGCACCGACGATCACGATCACGCGCACCACGATCATGCCGAGGGCGAGCACTGCGATCATCCTTCGCATGCGCACGAACACGGCGGGCCGGGCCACCATCACCACCACGATGACGATGTGAAAAGCTTCGTCTACCGCGCCACCAAGCCGTTCAACCCGGCCAAGCTGGAAGACTTCCTGGGCGCGGTGGTGCAGGTCTACGGCCCGCGCATGCTGCGCTACAAGGGCGTGCTCGACATGGAAGGCACCGACCGCAAGGTGATTTTCCAGGGCGTGCACCAGCTCATGGGCAGCGACCTCGGTCCGCTCTGGCCCGAGGGTGAACCGCGGGTGAGCAAGATGGTCTTCATCGGGCTGGAGCTGCCGCGTGACATCCTGGTGCAAGGCCTGGATCAGGCGCTCGCGTGAGCCAGCCGCCACGCACCCGACAGACACATTCACCATGATGCTGATCTCCTTTCTTCAGCGCCTGGGCTTTCGCTCGGAACCGCGGCCGCCCAAGGCCGAAACGCCCGCCGCCGTGGCGCGCAGCCCACGCCGGGCCGGCGTTGTGGCCGCTCGCCCCATCAGGGCGCCAGCCGCCAAGGCGATTGGGGGTATAACACTGGGTTTGCCAGCCTCGTCGGCCGGTGAATCGGCACCGGGCGCAAGCCCGCGACCCACCCCGTCTGCACCGCTTCATGCACCGTCAGACACAGCGAGGAGACACGTCGTGAAAGCCCCGGCCAAGAAGACCGCAAAACCTGCCCAGCCTGTGAAAGCGAAGGCGACGGCCAAAACGGCGGCCCCGGCTGCCAAGGCACCGGCAGCCAAAGCAAAGCCCCTGGCCAAGACGCCACCGAAAGCGGCGGCGCCCGTCAAGGGCAAGGCCTCTGCGGCCAAGCCCGTGGTCAAACCCGCCAAGTCCTCCTCGCCGGCGGCCAGCAAGGCGATCAAGCCCGCTGCACCCGCCAAATCTGTCATCTCCGCGGCCAAGTCCAGCGTCAAGGGAGCAGCCAAGCCGGCTGCCAAGACGCCGGTCCGTTCTGCTCCCCCAACCGCCGCCAAGCCAGTGACAAAACCAGCCCCTCAGGCCAGCGCCAAGGCGCCCACGGTCAGCAAGCCAGCCGCATCTGTGGCGACCAAACCGGCCAAAGCGTCCCCAGTCGTGGCCGTGGCGCCGGTCAGCAAGCCCGCACCGAAGGCCTCCACGGCCAAGGGCTCTGGCGCGCAGCCGTTGGTCCAGCCCACGCCCCGTCCGCTGGGCAAGCGGGCCGCCAAGAAAGTCATGATGGAGCAGATGACCCAGGCCGAGGTGGTGCCGACCCATTCGGCCGATGCGGCCAAAGCCACTTTTTCCACCATGAATGAACGTGTTGTCATGACGCCTCCCGTCCCCTCAGCCATTCGCAAAGACCCCAAGCGCGCCAACAACTGGAAAACCTTGCCGGTTGGCGAGTTGACCGATGAAGACATCCTCGCGATGCCTGACAGCGAGTACATGGGTGAGCTCCAGTTGGCTTATTTCCGGCGCAAGCTCAGTCAGTTGCGCGCCGACATGCTGGCCAACGCGGGCGAAACCACCGAGCATCTGCGCGAAGACACCGTGGTGGTGCCCGATCCCGCGGATCGCGCCACCATCGAGGAAGAACATGCGCTGGAGCTGCGCACCCGCGATCGCGAGCGCAAGCTGCTCAAGAAGATCGAGCAGGCGATCGGTCGCATCGACAGTGGCGACTACGGCTACTGCGACGAGACCGGCGAAGCCATTGGCGTCGGACGCCTCATGGCGCGTCCCACGGCCAGCCTCTCGCTGGAAGCGCAACAGCGCCGCGAGCTCAAGCAAAAGATGTTCGGCGATTGAAGCCGGCATTTCCTGCTTTTAGCCACCCCGACTTCCGGTAACCTCGCGCCATGGCCAAGGACGAATCCAACGGTGGTTTTCTCTCCAAGGTGGCGAAGTTCGTTCGCCACCCGACCACGAGCTGGGCGGACCTCGATACCCGCAGCGCCGACCGCGAAAGCGAATACAGCAAGGCCGCGCTCAAGGAGATGATCGAGCGCAAGCGGCGCAACGATTTCGTGCGCAAGCGCGAGTTCGACGCGCTGCGCAAGGTTCGCAGCCGCGAAGGCACCAGTGAGGCCGGCCAGGGCCTGCGGCCTTCGTTCTTCCAGAGCAGTCTGCCGTCCAAGCCGGACGACCGGGCCATGACGCTCAAGAAAATCGACGAGATCGAAGCCCAGATGTCGATGCAGTGGTGGAAAACCAAGGGCCCCGACTCCCTGGCCACCAGTTCTGGGCAGCACAGCACGGGTGGCACTCCCCTGTCCCGCAAAGGCGAGTCGGGTGAACCCGCTGCGCAAGGCGAAGCGCGCGCCCAGCAGCGTGCCCGTCAATATGGCGAAACCGAGGGGTCGCCGCTGGTCACCGGCCACGAGGCCGCTGCCATGGGAGCCGATCAGGCAGCGCCGGCTGCACCGCGCCGCGAGTTTTCCGCTTCCAGGGAAAGCGCGCCAGCCGATGCGGCGCCGACCGAACCCGCACCACCCCCATCGCGCACCGGGTTGATGGCAATCTCTGCTGCCTCGGCCGGTACGCCGAGTGGCCCGAGCTCCAGCTTTTCCGCCTCGCACTTTTTTGCGCTGGACGTGCAGGCGGTGGCGCAAGACCCTGAGGTGGAAGAAGCCGCGATCCGGTTTGCCAATGGCGACGACAGCGGCGCCGAACAAGGCTTGCTGGAAGCGGTGGGCGAGGGCGGCGAGCGCATCGACCAGATCGACGACTGGCTGGCCCTGTTCGATCTCTACCGCGCCACGGGGCAGCTGGCGCCATTCGAGAGCCGCGCGGTCGATTTCGTGAACCGCTTCAGCCGCTCGGCACCGCAGTGGTACGACATGCCCGAGCTGATCGGGCAGCTGACCGGCAAGGTTTACACACCGTCGACGGCGTCTGCGCGCGCCGTCTGGGTTTGTGAGCCCGATCTGGATGCACACGCGGTGGGCACGCTGCAAAACGTGTTGTCGCGCGCACCGCAGCCCTGGGTACTGGACTGGTCGCCATTGGAGTCGATTGACGTCAAGGCAGCGCGTGCGCTGCTGGGCATGTTCACCCTGTGGGGCGATCAGGATGTGGAGCTGCGTTGCCTGGGCACCAGCACCTTGCGCGATGTGCTCAAGGCCAGCACCCCCTCGGGCCGGCGCGACATGGAACAGCTCTGGTGGGAGCTGCGCATGGCGGCGCTGCGCGCGATGAACCGCGCCGACGAGTTCGAGCTGACCGCCCTGGATTTTTGCGTCACCTACGAGGTCTCGCCCCCCGGCTGGGAGCGGCCGCGTTGCCATTACCAGAGCCTGTCCAGCGACAGCGCCGCTGAAGGGGGGCAGTCGGTTCTGAGCGAGGCGGTGCTGGAGCAGGTGCCGTCGCAATACCCCAACGATTCCGGGCTGGACAGCGAGCAGTCCGATTTCAACCAGCTTGGGCTGGTGGAGCTCTCGGGCGAAATCCGGGGCGATCCGCAGGCCATTCTGGAGGCGCTGGAGAAGCGGCTGGCCGGGGCCGACGTGATGATCATTTCCTGCCGCAACCTGATCCGGGTCGATTTTTCGGCGGCCGGCACCCTGCTCAACTGGGTCTCCGGGCACCACGCCAAGGGCCGTATGGTGCAGTTTGTCGATGCGCACCGGCTGATCTCGGCCTTCTTTCACGTCATCGGCATCACCGAATTCGCGCGCGTTGTGTTGCGCAACGACTGAGCCACGGCATTCACAAAGGCAACGATCGGTTGATGGAACAGTTTCACGGCACCACCATCCTGTGCGTCCGGCGACAGACGCCCGACGGTGTGCAGGTGGCGATTGGGGGCGACGGCCAGGTCACGCTGGGCAATATCGTGGTCAAGGGCACGGCGCGCAAGGTGCGCAAGCTGCACCACGATCAGGTGCTGGCCGGGTTTGCCGGTGCCACCGCCGACGCTTTCACCCTGTTCGAACGCTTTGAGGCCAAACTGGAAAAACACCAGGGCCACCTGGTTCGCGCCGCCATCGAGCTCACCCGCGACTGGCGCACCGACCGCGTGCTGCGCCGCCTGGAGGCCATGCTGGCGGTGGCCGACCGCAGCGCCTCGCTCATCATCACCGGCAATGGCGACGTGCTGGAGCCCGAGCACGGCATCGTGGCCATCGGCTCTGGCGGCGCCTATGCCCAGGCCGCTGCCAAGGGCCTGATCGATCACACGGAACTGAGCGCCGAAGAGGTGGTGCGAAAGTCGCTGGCGATTGCCGGTGAGCTTTGCATCTACACCAACATGAACCACACCGTCGAGGTGTTGTGATCCCTGCGGGGCTGGATGCCGACCGCCGGTGCCAGCTCCCCCGCCGAATGTCGAGAGTCCCATGTCTTCCATGACCCCCCAGGAAATCGTTTCCGAGCTGGATCGCTTCATCATCGGCCAGCAGGCCGCCAAGCGCGCGGTCGCCATTGCCCTGCGCAATCGCTGGCGGCGTCAGCAGGTTGACGACAAGCTGCGCCCGGAGATCACGCCCAAGAACATCTTGATGATCGGCCCCACCGGCGTTGGCAAGACCGAGATCGCGCGCCGTCTGGCAGCGCTGGCGGACGCACCGTTCATCAAGGTCGAGGCCACCAAGTACACGGAAGTGGGTTATGTCGGCAAGGACGTGGATGGCATTGTTCGTGACCTGGTCGAAATTGCGATCAAGCAGACGCGCGAGGCCGCCATGCGCCAGCAGCGGGCTCGCGCTGAGGATCGCGCCGAGGAGCGCATTCTCGATGTGCTGATTCCGCCGCCCAGAAACACCGCGGCCGGCACCAGCGCCGAGGTGGTGGCCAGCAGCGAGAGCACCGCGCGCCAGACCTTTCGCAAGAAGCTGCGCGAGGGCCAGCTCGATGACCGTGAAATCGAGATCGATCTGGCCGAGTCGCGCCCGACGATGGAAATTTCGGGCCCGGCCGGCATGGAGGAGATGGCCGAGCAGTTGCGCGGCATGTTCAGCCAGATGGGCCAGGACAAACGACGCACCCGGCGCCTGACGATCGCCGAGGCCCGCCCGCTGCTGATCGACGAAGAGGCCGGCAAGCTGGTCAACGAGGAAGAGATCAAGCAGCGCGCGCTGCAAAACACCGAGCAGAACGGCATTGTCTTCATCGACGAGATCGACAAAGTGGCCTCGCGCAACGAATCGGGCAGCGCCGAGGTGTCGCGCCAGGGTGTTCAGCGCGATCTGCTGCCGCTGGTGGAGGGCACGACGGTCAGCACCAAACACGGTCCGGTGAAAACCGACCACATTCTGTTCATTGCCAGCGGCGCGTTTCACCTGAGCAAGCCCAGCGACCTGATCCCCGAGCTGCAGGGCCGCTTTCCGATCCGGGTTCAGCTCAAATCGCTCTCGGTGAGCGATTTCGAAGCCATCCTGACGCAGACCCATGCCTCGCTGGTGCGCCAGTACCAGGCGCTGCTGGCCACCGAGGGCGTCACGCTGGTGTTCCAGCCTGAGGGCATCCTGCGCTTGGCGCAGATCGCCTGCGACGTGAACGAGCGCACAGAAAACATCGGCGCGCGCCGCCTGGCCACCGTGATGGAGCACCTGCTAGACGAGGTAAGCTTTGGGGCCACCAAGCTGGAGGGCCAGACCATCACCATCGATGCGGCCTATGTCGATGGCAGGCTGGGCGAGCTCAGCCGCAGCGAAGACCTCTCTCGCTACATCCTCTGAGCCGCTTCGCAGCGGCGGTTGGCGGGCACCGCGCGGCACGGTGGCGGCTGAAACGGAGTCTGCAGGGGCAGCGCGCCTTGTTGGCCTGACCCGACTCGACGTGCATCAGCAGCGCTGGTTGCACGCTCGCTGCATCGGGTCGCTCCCTCTTCTGTTTTTCAAGCATCACATGCAGTGGACGCTGTAAGTGCTTGCTTTTGCTGCAAATTTTCGCGCCAAAACAGCTTCTTGAAACCACTCTAAGTGGTTGATTTCATTGAAAAAATATGTAGTCACGCGATGGCACGGCTGGGTTTTCCTGCTACAGTGGAAAAAAGTGCAATTAAGTGGTGAAAAGTGTTTTTTCAGGACTGATCTAGGTGTTTCAGGGCATTTCTTCTCTCAATCTCGATGCCAAGGGGCGGCTGTCTGTGCCGACCCGGTACCGTGACGCCCTGATCGAAGCCCAGAGCCAGCTCACCATCACCACCACCCCCACGGCTGCCTGATGGTATTCCGTCAGCCTGAATGGAAGAAGTTCAGCGACGCAATCGCCCGGTTGCCAATGGATGCCAGTGGTGGCACGGCGCATCTTTCTGGGCAATGCCATGGACGTGGAGATGGACGCGTCCGGCCGGGTGCTGGTGTCGCCCGAGCTGCGCGCCAAGGCTGGCATCACCAAGGACGCGGTGCTGCTGGGCATGGGCAGCTACCTGGAGCTCTGGGACGCGGCGAGCCTACGAGGCCCAGGAAGCCGAGGCCATGCAGGGGCGACATGCCGGAGGTCGCTCAAGGACTTCTCTTTCTGAAGGCCGGCGGTGCAAGACACATGGAGCCACCAGACCGTCCTGTTGAACGAAGCCGTGCAAGCCCTGGCCATCAACCCCGACGGACACTATGTCGACGCGACCTTCGGCCGCGGTGGTCACAGCCGCGCTGATTCTGCAGCAGCTGTCGCCGCAGAGGTCGACTGACGGTGTTCGACAAGGACCCGCAGGCGGTGGCAGCCGCGCAGGCAATGGCAGCCAACGACGCCGCGCTTCGCCATCCGCCACGAAGGTTTTGCCACCTGGGCGAACTCGGTGCGAGCAGTGTCGACGGCGTGCTGATGGACCTGGGCGTGAGTTCGCCCCAGATCGACGACCCCGAGCGGGGTTTTTCTTTTCGCCACGACGGTCCGCTGGACATGCGCATGGACACCACGCGCGGCCAGAGCGTGGCCCAGTGGCTGGAAACGGCCGACGTTCCCACCCTGACGGAGGTCATTCGTGACTATGGCGAAGAACGGTTTGCTGCAACCGGTTGCAAAGGCGATTGATCGTCGCCGACAGGAACGGGGCCCTTTTCGAACCACCCGCGAGCTGGCCGAAGTCGTGGCTGGCGCGGTCAAAACCCGCGAGCCGGGCAAGGACCCTGCAACGCGCACATTTCAGGCTCTTCGGATTTTCATCAACGCCGAGCTTGAAGAGCTGCAACAAGCGCTGAGCGCCAGCCTGTCTGTGTTGCGTCCCGGGGGCCGACTGGTGGTGATCAGCTTCCACTCGCTGGAAGACCGCATGGTCAAGCAGTTCATGGCGCGCGCATTCGCGCACGGTGGTCGATCGCCGCGTGCCGTTTGCCGAGCCCGCGCCCATGCCGCTGCGCGATGCTTCGCGCTGATGCCCAGCGCGGCCGAGGTGGCGGCCAATCCGCGCTCGCGCAGCGCGGTCATGCGCGTGGCCACGCGCACCGAGGTGGCGTAGCGCGCGCTCAAGCTTGGGGCAGCGGCGCTCGCACAGCACCTGGCGGGGGCCATGCCATGATCCGGCTCAACCTGGTGCTGCTGCTGGCGGTGCTGGTCAGCGCGTTCTACCTGGTGCACACGCAGTACGAGTCGCGCCGCCTCTACACCGCGCTCGACACGGGCCAGGCGCAGACGCGCAAGCTGGATGCGGAACACGAGCAGCTGGTGGTTCAGAAGCGGGCCCAGGCGACCTCGGCGCGGGTGCAGCAACTGGCCACGCGCCAGCTGCAGCATGCGCCCGGTCACGCCGGGCATCACCGAGTACGTGAGCACTGCCCGTGCCGCCGGCGGAGGCGCGCCCATGAGCCGCCGGACCCACAACGACCGCGGCGCCAGCCGCAGCATCAACTACAGCGCCAGCCCCTTGCTGGCCAGCAAGACGCCGGTGTGGCGCAGCAAGTTCATCGTGGCCGCGCTGGCGCTGGCCTTCGCCGGGCTTGGCCGCGCGCGCGGCCTATGTGCAGGTGTTCGGCAACGACTTTTTCCAGCGCCAGGGTGAGGTGCGCTTTGCGCGCACGCTGGAGCTGCCGGCCAACCGCGGCCGCGTGCTGGATCGCAACGGCCTGATCCTGGCCTCCAGCGTGGTGGCCCAGAGCATCTGGGCCATTCCGGAAGACGTGGACAAGGCCGATCCCAAGCTGCAAGCAACTGGCCAAGTTGCTGGAAATGCCGCTGTCGGACCTGAGAAAGCGCCTGGCCAACGAAGACAAGACCTTCGTCTGGATCAAGCGCCAGGTGGATGATCCGGTGGCCAAGCAGATCGCTGCGCTCGACATCAAGGGCATCTACCAGCGCCGCGAATACAAGCGCCAGTACCCCGAGGGCGAGGCCGCTGCGCATGTGGTGGGCTTCACCAACGTGGAAGACCGTGGTCAGGAGGGCGTGGAGCTGGCGTTCAACCAGCAGCTGTCGGGCAAGAACGGCTCGCGCCGCGTCATCAAGGACCGCCTGGGCCGGGTGGTCGAGGACGTGCGCGATGTGATTCCGCCGGTCGACGGCCCCGACCTGCAGCTGTCCATCGACAGCAAGGTGCAGTACTTCGCCTACCAGAAGCTGCGCGAGGCGGTGCTGGCGAACAAGGCCAAGGCCGGCAGCGTGGTGGTGCTCGACGCGGTCGACCGGCGAGGTGCTGGCACTGGCCAACTACCCCAGCTTCAACCCCAACAAGCGCCGCAACCTCAGCGGTGAGCAGTTGCGCAACCGCGCACTGACCGACAGCTTCGAGCCCGGCTCGACCATGAAGCCGTTCATCGCCGCGCTGGCGCTGGAGAAGGGGCATGGTCAAGCCGACCACGCCGATCCAGACCGCGCCCGGGCGCATCCAGATCGGCGGCTCCACCATCTCCGACTCGCACCCGCACGGCGTGCTCACGGTCAACGAGGTGATCCAGAAGTCGAGCAACGTCGGCACGGTCAAGCTGGCCATGCAGATGCCGCCGCGCGAGATGTGGGAAACCTACGCCCAGGCCGGTTTCGGCCAGAAGCCGCAGCTGCCGTTTCCCGGCGCGGTGAGCGGCCGGCTGCGGCCCTACAAGATCGTGGCGCCCGATCGAGCAGGCCACCATGAGCTACGGCTACGGCCTGTCGGCTTCGCTGTTCCAGCTGGCGCATGCCTACACCATCTTTGCGCGCGACGGCGAGCTGATCCCGATCAGCATGCTCAAGAACGAAGCGCCGGCGCATCGGCGTGCGCGTGTTCAGCGAGAAGAATGCGCGCGCGGTGCGCAAGATGCTGCAGATGGCCACCGGCCCCGGCGGCACCGCACCGAAGGCGCAGACCATGGGCTACTCGGTGGGTGGCAAGACCGGTACCGCGCACAAGCAGGAAGGCAAGGGCTACGCCGAGAAAAAGTACCGCGGCTTCTTCGTCGGTCTGGCGCCGGTGGAGTCGCCCCGCATCGTGGTGGCGGTGATGATCGACGAGCCCAGCAACGGCGTGTATTACGGCGGTGTGGTGGCCGCGCCGGTGTTCAGCGAGACGGTGCAGCAGACGCTGCGCATTCTGGGTGTGCAGCCCGACATGAGCGTCAAGCCGCAGATCGTCACCGAGGCGGTGGAGGAGTCGTTCTGATGCATCGATCACCACCCTCACGCCATCGCCGCAGTGGCTGCGCGCGCGCGTCACCGGCGCCTTGCAGTGCGACAGCCGCCGCGTGCAGCCCGGCGACGGTTTCATCGCCTGGCCCGGCGCGGCCACCGATGGCCGCCGCTTTGTGGCGGCTGCGCTGGCCAGTGGTTGCACGGCGGTGCTGGTGGAGCACGATGGCGCAGAGGCCTTCGGCTTCTCCGACGAGCGCGTGCTGCCGGTGCCCGGTCTGAAGGCGTTGGCCGGTCCGATCGCCAGTGCCTTCTACGGCCAGCCCAGCGCAGCGCTGGACGTGGTGGCCGTCACCGGCACCAACGGCAAGACCTCCAGCGCCTGGTGGATGGCGCAGTTGCTGTCTGCGCTGGAACGCCCCTGCGCGGTGATCGGCACGCTGGGTATCGGTCTGCCACCGAAGGCGGCCGGCGAACCCAACACACTGGTGCCCACCGGCCTGACCACGCCCGACCCGGTGCTGTCTGCACGCCAGCCTGCGCGCGCTGAGCGAGCAGGGCGTGGGCGCGGTGCGCGATCGAGGCTTCGTCGATCGGGCTGGTCGAGGGGCGACTGAACGCCACCCGGATCCGGGTGGCGGTGTTCACCAATTTCACCCAGGACCACCTGGACTTCCACGGCAGCATGGACGCCTACTGGGCCGCCAAAGCCAGCCTGTTCGACTGGCCCGAACTGGCTGCCGCGGTGGTCAACCTCGACGATCCGCGCGGGGCCGAACTGGCGGCACGGTTGCGCGAGCGCGGGCTCGATCTGTGGACCGTGGGCCTGGAAGCCGGCGCTGAGGCGCCGCGACTGAGCGCTGCCGGCATCGCCGTGACCCGCTCCGGCATGCGGCTCACCGTGGTCGAGCGCGACGCTGCCGGCGCGGTGTGCGCTTCGCATCCGCTGTCGCTGCCCGTGGTCGGCCGCTACAACGTGTCCAACCTGCTCTGCGTGCTCGCTGCAGCCCGTGCGCTCGGGCGTGCCGCTGGGCGATGCGGTTCACGCCTGCCATCGGCTGACGCCCGTGCCTGGTCGCATGGAGCAGGTGCCCGCCAGCGACACGGCAGCCGCTGGTGCTGGTGGACTACGCCCACACGCCCGATGCGCTGGAAAAGGCCTTGCAGGCCCTGCAGCCGCTGGCCGCGCCAGCGCGGCGGCGCGCTGTGGGTGGTGGTCGGTTGTGGCGGCGACCGCGATGCCGGCAAGCGCCCGCTGATGGCGGCGGTGGCCGAGCGCGAGGCCGCGCAGGTGGTGCTCACCAGCGACAACCCGCGCAGCGAAGACCCGTTGCAAATCCTGCAGCAGATGCAGGCCGGCTTGCAGCGCGCAGCGCAGGCCCGGTACCGAGCCCGAGCGCGCGGCAGCCATTGCGCTGGCGGTGCAGCTCGCGCAGCCCGCCGACGTGGTGCTGATCGCCGGCAAGGGCCACGAGGACTACCAGGACATCCAGGGCGTGAAGCGGCCTTTTTCCGACCATGCCCACGCGCGCTGCTGCGCTGACCGCGGCGACAGGCGCGACAGGAGGTCGGCGCATGAAAACGCTTCAGGCCCTGCTGCCCCAGCTCACCGGCGCGCGCCTGGTTGGCGATGCGTTGGCCTGGGCTTCACGGCCATTGAGCGGGTGCACACCGACACGCGCAGCCTGCAGCCCGGCGACCTGTTCGTGGCCCTGCGGGTGAGCGCTTCGACGCCCACGACTTCCTGCCGCAGGCTCGCGCGCAGGGCGCGGTGGCGGCGCTGGCCGCAGAGCGGCCTGGCTGCCGCCGGTCTGGCTGGGTGTCGAGGTGCCCGACACGCCGGCTCGCCCTGGGCGAACTGGCTCGCCGCTGGCGCGAGCAGTTCAGCCTGCCGCTGATCGCGGTGACCGGCAGCAATGGCAAGACCACGGTGACGCAGATGGTGGCCGCCATCCTGCGCGCCGCCGCTGGTGAAGCCGCCCACGCCACGCAGGGCAATTTCAACAACGACATCGGCGTGCCGCTCACGCTGCTGCGCTCTGGCCGAACGCACCGGCTCGCGGTGATCGAGCTGGGCATGAACCACCCGGGCGAAATTGCCGACCTGGCCGCCATGGCGCAGCCCACCGTGGCGCTGGTCAACAACGCGCAGCGCGAGCACCAGGAATTCATGGGCACGGTGGACGCGGTGGCGCGGGAAAACGGCGCGGTGATCGCCGCCCTGGCAGACGATGGTGTGGCGGTGTTCCCGAGCGATGACGCCCACACGCGCCATCTGGCGCGATCTGGCTGCCGCGCGGCGCGTGCATCGACCTTCAGCGACACCGATACCGGCGCATCGGTGCACGTGCAAAGCGCCAGCTGGCAGAACAGCGCCTGGGATCTGCGATTCGCCACGCCAGCGGGCGAGGCGCACTGTGCGCCTGCACATGGCCGGACGGCACAACGTGCGCAACGCCATGGCCGCTGCCGCCTGCGCGCTGGCCGCCGGCGTGCCGCTGGTCGCGATCGCCGCAGGGCCTGCAGGCCTTCGAGCCGGTCGGTGGCCGCTCGCGCGCCCTGGCCGTGACGCTGGCCGACCGCACGCTGACCCTGATCGACGACAGCTACAACGCCAACCCCGACTCGGTGCTGCGCCGCCATCGACGTGCTGGCCGAGCTGCCCGCGCCGCGCCTGCTGGTGCTGGGCGACATGGGCGAGGTCGGCGAGCAGGGTCTGGCGTTTCACCTGGAGGTGCTGCGCCACGCGCAGGCGCGCGGCATCGAGGCGGTGCACGTTGCGGGCGACTGGATGCGCCAGGCTTGCGACGCGCTGCGCGCCGCCGGCGAGCCCGTGCCAACCCATTGGGCCGAGGTCGACGCGCTGGCAACCCACATCGCCGTTTCGGTGCGCTGGTGCGCCAGCGCCGCGCAGCGTGCTGGTCAAGGGCTCGCGTTTCATGCGCATGGAGCGGGTGGTGCAGGCGTTGCAAGCGCTGGCGTCACGACCAACAAGAACACAAGGACGCGCCGCATGCTGCTTAGCCTGACCGCAATGGCTGCAATCGCTGGGGCCCGAATTCGGTTTCCTGCGGGTGTTCCAGTACCTGACCTTTCGCGCCGTGATGGCGGCGATGACCGCGCTGATCGTCGGCCTGGTGGCCGGGCCGTATTTCATTCGCCGCCTGACCGCGCTCAAGATCGGCCAGCCGATCCGCGACTACGCGATGCAGACGCCACCTGAGCAAGAGCGGCACGCCCACCATGGGTGGTGTGCTGATCCTGTTCTCCATCGCGCTGTCCACGCTGCTGTGGTTCGACCTGTCCAACCGCTTCGTCTGGATCGTGCTGCTGGTCACGCTGGGCTTTGGCGCCATCGGCTGGGTGGACGACTGGCGCAAGGTGGTCCACAAAGACCCCGAGGGCATGCGCTCGCGCGAGAAGTATTTCTGGCAGTCGGTGATCGGGCTGGTGGCGGCGTTCTACCTGGTGTTCAGCATCTCCGAGGCTCGAACAACCTGCGGGTGCTGGAGCTGTTCTTCGACTGGGTGCAGCTCGGGCTTCACGGTCGATCTGCCACCGCAGGCCGGTCTGCTGGTGCCGTTCTTCAAGGAAATCAGCTACCCGCTGGGCGTGTTCGGTTTTGTGGTGATGACCTACCTGGTCATCGTCGGCTCCAGCAATGCGGTCAACCTGACCGATGGTCTCGACGGCCTGGCCATCATGCCGGTGGTGATGGTGGGCTCGGCCCTGGGCGTCTTCGCCTACGTGACCGGCAGCGCGGTGTTCTCCCGCTACCTGCTGTTGCCGCACATTCCGGGCGCGGGCGAGCTGCTGATCTTCTGCGCGGCCATGGCCGGCGCCGGTCTGGCCTTTCTGTGGTTCAACACCCACCCGGCCCAGGTGTTCATGGGCGATGTGGGCGCGCTGGCGCTGGGCGGCGCGCTGGGCACCATCGCCGTCATCGTGCGGCAGGAAATCGTGCTGGCCATCATGGGCGGCATCTTTGTGGTGGAGGCCCTGTCGGTGATGCTGCAGGTGAGCTACTTCAAGTACACCAAGCGGCGCTACGGCCAAGGCCGGCGCCTGTTCCAGATGGCGCCGCTGCACCACCACTTCGAGAAAAAGGGCTGGAAAGAAACGCAGGTGGTGGTGCGCTTCTGGATCATCACCATGCTGCTGTGCCTGGTCGGCCTGTCGACCTTGAAGCTGCGATGAACCGATTTGAAGAACCAACCCGTTCTCGTTCTGGGCCTGGGTATCTCCGGCCTGGCGATGGCGCGCTGGTGTCTGCGCCAGGGTGCGCAGGTGACGGTGGCCGACACGCGCGAGGCCCCGCCGCAACTCGCCGCCTTGCGCGCCGAGTGCCCGAGCGCGCAATTCCGCTGCGGACCGCTCGATGAGGCCCTGCTGACCGAGGCGGCGTGGACGCTGATCGCGCGCAGCCCCGGCCTGTCGCCCCAGCAGCTGGCCCCACTGCATGACTGGGCAGAGCGCCACGGTGCGGCGTGGGTCGGCGAGCTCGATCTGTTTGCGCAGGCCCTGCACGACCTGTCGCAACGCGAAACCCTGCCCTATCGGCCTCAGGTGCTCGCCATCACCGGCACCAACGGCAAGACCACCGTGACCGCGCTCACCGGCCTGCTGCTGCAGCGCGCCGGTGTGCGCACTGCGGTGGCGGGCAACATCGGCCCGGCCCTGCTCGATGTGCTGGCGCAGGCGCTGGACAGCGAAGCCGTGGCCAACCGCGAAGACCAGCGTCTGGCGGCGGAGCAGGCGCTGGCCGCACCGCCTTGAAGAGCCGACACAACCGCCCACCGTCAATCCAGCGCCGCAGCCTCCCGGTGAAGCCTCCGACGATGCGCAAGACCTGGACGAGGCGGAGCCCCTGGGTGAACCTGTCGCGCCGGAAGCGAGCGAAGACGGCGAAGCAC
This sequence comes from uncultured beta proteobacterium, assembly GCA_963831255.1. GTDB lineage: Bacteria > Pseudomonadota > Gammaproteobacteria > Burkholderiales > Burkholderiaceae_C > Hydrogenophaga. The sequence continues at coordinate 223,247 of CAWHPI010000006.1, forward strand.
CCATGCTGGTGCCACCGCCCGCCAAGTTGCCACTGCCGCCGCACCTGCCCGCGGTCTGGGTGCTGGAGCTCTCCAGCTTCCAGCTCGACGGCGTGGCCGGCGGCGCCTGGGAGGCAGCGGCCACAGCCGCCACCGTGCTCAACATCAGCGAAGACCACCTGGACTGGCACGGCAGCCATGGACGCCTACACCCAGGCCAAGGCCGCCGTGTTCGGCGAGCAGGCGCTGATGCTGCTGAACCGGGACGACGCGCGCGTGATGGCCATGCAGCCCGGCCAGATCACGGTCAAGGTGGGTGGTCGCAACCGCCAGCAGAGCGCGCGGCCCTGGGCCACCTTCGGTCTGGATGCACCTCAGCGCGCCGGGCGACTGGGGCATCGAATCGGTCAACGGCATGGACTGGCTGGTGCGCGCGCTGGCGCTGGACGAAACCCGCAAGCGCGGTCGGGCGGCCGACGAGGCGCCTGAGACCTACTTCCAGCGCCTGATGCCGGTCGATGCGCTGCGCATTCGCGGCCGCCACAACGCCGCCAATGCGCTCGCCGCGCTGGCGCTGGCCACCTGCACCGGTGCGCGCTGGGCGCCCATGCTGTATGGCCTGCGCGAATACCGCGGCGAGCCGCACCGGGTCGAGCCGGTGGGCATCGTCGATGGCGTCGAGTTTTTCGACGACAGCAAAGGCACCAATGTGGGCGCCACGGTCGCCGCCATCAACGGGCTGGGCGCCGAGCGCCGGCTGGTGGTGATTCTGGGTGGCGAGGGCAAGGGGCAGGACTTCGCTCCGCTGGCCGAGCCGCTGCGCTCGCTATGCCCGCGCCGTGGTGCTGATCGGCCGCGATGCCGCCGCTGCATCCGCGCGGCCGCTGGCCGATCGCTGCAGCGGTGCCGATGCTGGATGCGCGAACCCTGCCTGACGCGGTGCGCATGGCGCAGCAGCAGGCGCAAGCGGGCGATGCGGTGCTGATGTCGCCCGCCTGCGCCAGCTTCGACATGTTCGACAACTACGAGCACCGCGCGCGCGTGTTTGTCCAGGCGGTGCATGAACTGGCCGCGGAGCACGGCGTGCATGCTGGAGGGCGCCGCGTGATCGCCGCGCTGCAGACCACGATCTGCAGCGCTGGCGCTGCTGGCCGCTGGCCGGGCCGGCGGCGACGGTTTGCCGGTGCGCCTGTCCGGCCGCAGCTACGGCGGCACGCGCAGGGCCTGCGGTTCGCGAGCTCGGCTTCGATCAGCCGCTGGTGTGGGTGGTGGTGGCGCTGCTCGCCTGGGGCCTGGTGATGGTGTATTCGGCCTCGATCGCAATGCCCGACAACCCGCGCTTCGCCAACTACGACCCACACCCATTTCGTGGTGCGCCACGGCTCTGTCGATGGCTGATCGGCCTCGGTGGCGGCACTGATGGCTTTCCAGGTGCCGATGCGCACCTGGGAAAAGCTGCGCGCCCTGGCTGTTTGCGCTGGCGCTGGTGCTGCTGGTGCTGGTGCTGATTCCCCACGTCGGGCAAGGTCGGTCAATGGCGCGCGGCGCTGGATTCCGCTGGGCGTCATGAACTTCCAGCCGTCCGAGCTGGCCAAGTTCGCGGTGCTGCTGTACGCGGCCGACTACATGGTGCGCAAGATGGACGTGAAGGAGCGCTTCTTCCGCGCCGTGCTGCCGATGGCGGTGGCGGTGGCGCGTGGTCGGCATGCTGCTGCTGGCCGAGCCCGACATGGGCGCCTTCATGGTGATCGTGGTGATCGCCATGGGCATCCTGTTCCTGGGCGGCGTGAACGCGCGCATGTTCTTCCTGATGGCACTGGTGGTGGTGGCGGCGTTTGCGCTGATGGTCATGACCAGCGAATGGCGCCGCGAGCGCATCTTTGCCTACCTCGACCCCTGGAGCGATCGAGCACGCGCTGGGCAAGGGCTACCAGCTCTCGCACTCGCTGATCGCCATCGGCCGCGGCGAGATCTTTGGCGTCGGCCTGGGCGGCAGCGTGGAAAAGCTGCACTGGCTGCCCGAAGCGCACACCGACTTTCTGCTGGCCGTGATCGGCGAAGAGTTCGGCCTGATCGGCGTGCTCACGCTGATCGGCCTGTTCCTGTGGCTGACCCGCCGCATCATGCACATCGGCCGCCAGGCGATCGCGCTCGACCGGGTGTTCGCCGGCCTGGTGGCGCAGGGCGTGGGCGTCTGGATGGGCTTTCAGGCCTTCATCAACATCGGCGTGAACCTGGGCGCGCTGCCCACCAAGGGCCTGACCCTGCCGCTGATGAGCTACGGCGGCTCGGCCATCCTGGTCAACCTGGTGGCGATGGCCGTCGTGCTGCGGATCGACTATGAGAACCGCCAGCTGATGCGCGGAGGTCGGGAATGACCGCAGCGCGGTTTCATCAAAACCGGCAGGCGGCTGCGCAGCAGACGCGGCTGCGGCACGCAGCCATGATGCGGGAGGCGGTCATGACGCCAACGCCCTGCGCCCTGATCATGGCCGGTGGCACCGGCGGCCACATCTTTCCCGGCCTGGCCGTGGCCGAGGCGCTGCGCGAGCGCGGCTGGCGCGTGCACTGGCTGGGCGCGCCCGACAGCATGGAAAGCCGGCTGGTGCCGCCGCGCGGCTTTGCGCTGGAGACCATCGATTTCGGTGGCGTGCGCGGCAAGGGCCTCATGACCCTGCTGCTGCTGCCGCTGCGCCTGCTCGGGCCTTCTGGCAGGCGCTGCAGGTGGTGCGCCGCGTCCAGCCCGATGTGCTGGTGGGCCTGGGTGGCTACATCACGCTTTCCGGGCGGCATGATGGGCGTGCTGCTGGGCAAGCCGCTGGTGCTGCACGAGCAGAACTCGGTGGCCGGCCTGGCCAACAAGGTGCTGGCCGGCGTCGCCGACCGGGTGTTCACCGCCTTCCCGAACGTGATGAAGAAAGCGCAGTGGGTGGGCAACCCGCTGCGCGCGGCGTTCCTGAGTCAGCCCGCGCCAGCAGCAGCGCTTTGCCGGGCGCAGCGGGCCCGTTGCGCCTGCTGGTGGTGGGCGGCAGCCTGGGCGCCAAGGCGCTCAACGACACCGTGCCGCAGGCGCTGGCGCTGTTGCCCGCAGCCGAGCGCCCGATGGTGCTCCACCAGAGCGGCGAGAAGCAGATCGAGGCCCTGCGCGCCAACTACGCGGCTGCCGGCGTCAAGGCCGAGCTCACGCCGTTCATCGACGACACCGCGCAGGCCTTTGCCGACGCCGACCTGATCGTCTGCCGCGCCGGCGCCAGCACCGTGACCGAGATCGCCGCCGTGGGCGCGGCCGCGCTGTTCGTGCCGTTTCCCGTCTGCGGTGGACGACCACCAGACCACCAACGCCCGCTTTCTGGTCGACGCCGGTGCCGGCTGGCTGGTGCCGCAGCGCGAGTTCACGCCCGCAGTCGCTGGCGCGACATGCTGCGCACCGTGCAGCGCGAACAGCTTCTGGAAATGGCGCTGAAGGCCAAGCAGATGCAAAAGACCGATGCCGTGGCCGCCGTGGTGGCCGCCTGCGAGGAGCTTGCGAAAGTGAAAACGCTCGCATGAAACACGCCATTCAGCACATCCATTTCGTCGGCATCGGCGGCTCCGGCATGAGCGGCATCGCCGAGGTGCTGCTCAACCAGGGCTACCTGATCTCCGGCAGCGATCTGGCCGAGACAGCGCCACGCGCGCGCCTGGTGGCGCTGGGCGCCGAGGTGCTCATCGGGCCACGACGCGCGCCACGTCGAGGGCGCCGACGCCGTCGTCACCTCCACCGCGGTGCAAGGCCGACAACCCCGAGGTGGTCGCCGCGCGCGCGCAGCTGGTGCCGGTGGTGCCGCGCGCGGTGATGCTGGCCGAGCTGATGCGCATGAAAAAGGGCATGGCGATTGCCGGCACCCACGGCAAGACCACCACCACCAGCCTGGTGGCCAGCGTGCTGGCCGAGGCCGACCTGGACCCGACCTTCGTGATCGGTGGGCGCCTCAACAGCGCCGGCGCCAACGCGCAACTGGGCTCGGGCGACTACATCGTGGTCGAGGCCGACGAATCGGACGCCTCGTTCCTGAATCTGCTGCCGGTGCTGTCGGTCGTGACCAACATCGACGCCGACCACATGGACACCTACGGCCACGACTTCGGCCGGCTCAAGAAGGCCTTCGTCGACTTCCTGCACCGCATGCCGTTCTACGGCGCGGCCATGGTGTGCATCGACGACGCGGCGGTGCGCGACATCCTGCCGCAGGTCGCGTGCCCGATCACCAGCTACGGCTTCGCCGAAGACGCCCAGGTGCGCGCCATCGAACGTGCGCGCGGTCGGCGGGCCAGATGCACTTCACGGTGCAGCGGCGCAACGGCGTGTCAGCTGCCCGACCTGGACGTGGTGCTGAACCTGCCGGGCGAGCACAACGTGCTCAATGCGCTGTCGGCCATCGCGGTGGCGGTGGAGCTGGGCGTGCCCGATGCCGCCGTGCTGCAGGCACTGGCCGAGTTCAAGGGCGTGGGCCGGCGCTTCCAGCGCTACGGCGAAGCCGGCGCTGCCGTCGGGTGGCGGCAGCTGCACGCTGGTGGACGACTACGGTCACCACCCGGTGGAAATGGCGGCCACGCTGGCCGCGGCGCGCGGCGCTTTTCCGGGGCGCCGCCTGGTGCTGGCGTTCCAGCCGCACCGCTACAGCCGCACCCGCGACTGCTTCGAAGACTTCGTCAAGGTGATCGGCCAGGCCGACGCGGTGCTGCTGGCCGAGGTCTATGCCGCCGGCGAGGCGCCCATCGTGGCGGCCGACGGCCGCGCGCTGGCGCGCGCGCTGCGCGTGGCCGGCCAAGGTGGAGCCGGTGTTTGTCGACGACATCGCCGCCATGCCGCAGGCCATTCTGGACAACGCACGCGACGGCGACGTGGTGCTGTGCATGGGCGCTGGCTCGATCGGCGCGGTGCCGGGCAAGGTGATCGAACATGGCCGCACAGGCAGGCGCATGAACATGAAAGACAACTTGACCGCAATCGATGTGAAGGCGCTCGGCAAGGTGGCCGTGCTCATGGGCGGCCGCTCGGCCGAGCGCGAGGTTTCGCTGATGTCGGGCACCGGCGTGCTGGCAGGCGCTGCAAGGCCAAGGGCGTGGATGCCCACGCCTTCGACCCGGCCGAGCGCGATCTGGGCGAGCTGCAAGCGCGAAGGCTTTGCGCGCTGCTTCATCGCGCTGCATGGCCGCTTCGGTGAAGACGGCACGGTGCAGGGCGCGCTGGAACTGCTGGGCATTCCCTACACCGGCCCGGGCGTCATGGCCTCGGCGTGGCCATGGACAAGCTCATGACCAAGCGCATCTGGCTCGCCGAAGGCCTGCCCACGCCGGCCTGGCGCCAGGTGCACAGCGCCGCCGACACCCGCGCCGCGCTGGCCGCACTGGGCTCGCCCGATGATCGTCAAGCCGGTGCGCGAAGGCTCCACCATCGGCCTGACCAAGGTGATCACGCTGCCGAGCAGTGCGAGGCCGCCTATGCGCTGGCCGCGCGGCAGGACCCGATGGTGCTGTGCGAGCAGTTCATCGCCGGTGACGAGGTCACCTGCCCGGTGCTGGGCACCGGCGCAGACGGCCCGGGCGCTGCCGGTGATCCGCATCGTGGCGCCCGATGGCAACTACGACTACCAGCACAAGTACTTCACCGACGACACGCAGTACCTCGTGCCCTGCGGCCTGCCCGAGGGCGAAGAGGCCGCCATCCAGGCGCTGGTGCTGCAAGGCCTTCCGCACGCTGGACTGCCGCGGCTGGGCCCGCGCCGACGTGATGATCGACGCCACGACGCGCAAGCCCTACCTGCTGGAGATCAACACCTCGCCCGGCATGACCAGCCACTCGCTGGTGCCCATGTCGGCGCGCGCGGCCGGCCTGTCGTACGAAGACCTGTGCCTGACGCTGCTGGCCAGCGCGTCGCTGGACAACCCGCCGACCGACGCAGAACCTGAGACCACGCCATGACCCAAGCCGACCTGCCCCTGGACGTCAAGCTCATGACCGCTGGCCACGCGTGCCCTGGTGGTGCTGTTTGCCGTGCTGTGCCTGGGCGCGTTCGGCACTGTGGGTCGGTGCGGCATCCGGTGTGGTCGGTCAAGGCCATCACGGTGCACGGCGATGTGGCGCACCAGAACGCGGTGACCTTTCGCGCCCAGCTGGCCACGCAGATGAAGACCACGCCTGCAGGCAGCTTCCTCACGCGTCGACCTGCAGCAGGTGCGCCGGCTGTTCGAGGCCGTGCCCTGGGTGCGCCAGGCGGTGGTGCAGCGCGAGTTTCCGAACCGCTTGCGCGTGCACCCTGCAGGAGCACCAGGCGGTGGCCTGGTGGGGGCAGGCCGGCTCGGGCCAACTGGTGAACGACGCTGGGCGAGGTGTTCGACGCCAGCCCGGACGACAGTCGATGGCCTGCCCGAGCTGGCCGGCCCGCCCGAGCAGTCGGCGCAGGTCTGGGCGCTGTACCAGCCGCTGGCCGACCGAGCTGGCGCGGCTGGAACTCGGTCTGGAGCGGCTGGAGCTCAACGAGCGCGGCAGCTGGCGCGCCGCGCTGGACAACGGCGCCGCGCATCGAGCTGGGCCGTGGCACCCCCGAAGAGCTGCTGGCGCGCATCGCGCCGCTTCACCGCCACGCTCGAGCCAGCTCACGCAGCGCTACCCCGGCGCGCTCGCAATCGGTCGACCTGCGCTATCCCAATGGCTACGCGATGCGCGTGCGCGGCGTGACCACGGTCACCGAAGACGACCGGCGACAAACCCCAACCCAACACGCGGTAACCACGAAGACCATCATGGCCAAGGAATACAAGGATCTCGTCGTCGGACTGGACATCGGCACCGCCAAGATCATGGTGGTGGTGGCCGAGGTGCAGGCCGGCGGCGAGCTCAAGCTCGCCGGCCTGGGCGTGGCGGCCAGCCACGGCCTCAAGCGCGGCGTGGTGGTCAACATCGACGCCACCGTGCAGAGCATCCAGCAGGCGCTGAAAGAGGCCGAGCTGATGGCCGACTGCCGCATCGCCCGCGTCTACACCGGCATCACCGGCAGCCACATCCGCGGCATCAACTCCAGCGGCATGGTGGCGATCAAGGACCGCGAGGTCACGCGCGGCCGACGTGGCCCGCGTGATCGAAACCGCCAAGGCCATCAACATCTCGACCGACCAGCGCCTGCTGCTGGTGGAGCCGCAGGAATTCGTGATCGACGGCCAGGAGGTGAACGAGCCCATCGGCATGAGCGGCATCCGGCTCGAAGCCAAGGTGCACATCGTGACCGGCGCGCAGAGCGCGGCCGAGAACATCATCAAGTGCGTGCGCCGCTGCGGCCTGGAGGTGGACCAGCTCATGCTCAACCCGCTGGCCTCCAGCCAGGCGGTGCTGACCGAGGACGAAAAGGAACTTGGCGTGGCGCTGGTCGACATTGGCGCCGGCACCACCGACGTGGCCATCTTCGCCGGTGGCGCGATCCGCCACACCGCGGTGATCCCGATCGCCGGCGACCTGATCACCAGCGACATCGCCATGGCGCTGCGCACGCCGACCAAGGACGCCGAAGACATCAAGGTGGAAAGTGGCTGCGCCAAGCAGCTGCTGGCCGATCCGGACCAGCAGGTGGAGGTGCCCGGTCTGGGCGACCGCGGCCCGCGCATGCTCAGCCGCCAGGCGCTGGCCGGCGTGATCGAGCCGCGCGTGGAAGAGATCTTTGCGCTGGTGCAGCAGGTGATGCGCGAGTCGGGTTTCGAGGAAGTGCTGTCCTCGGGCATCGTGCTCACCGGTGGCAGCGCGGTCATGCCCGGCATGGTCGAGCTGGGCGAAGACATCTTCCTGAAGCCGGTGCGCCGTGGCATGCCCAAGTACGCCAGCGCCCTGTCCGACATGGTGGCGCAGCCGCGCGCCGCCACGGTCATGGGCCTGCTGGAAGAGGCGCGGCTGGCGCGGGTGCGCGGCCACAAGGTGGCGCAAAAGGCGGGCTCCATGCAGGGCGCGCTGGAGCGGGTGAAAAACTGGTTTGTGGGGACGTTTTGATGACTCACCCCCGCGCCGCTTCGCGTCACCCCCTCAGGGGGCGGCATCTGTGGCCTGGCACAGCCAGTTCCACGATGCCACTGGGCTGGACCCGGGTGCGCCAACCCGATCTCGCCATCGATGGCGATGGCGTCCTGCACCGGACCGCCTGGCTGAGGCGATCACAGCAAACGAATTTTGTTTTGAGTTTTTGAAATCAACGCCTCAGCGGCAGCAGGGCACACAAGGAGAGAAACATGGGCATCGAAATGATTGAAGTGGAAGAGTTCAACCAGGGCACCCAGATCAAGGTGATCGGCGTCGGCGGTGGTGGCGGCAATGCGGTGGACCACATGATTCGCGCGCGCGGTGCAGGGCGTGGAGTTCATCTGCGCCAACACCGATGCGCAGGCGCTCACCCGCAGCGCGGCGCACAAGACCATCCAGCTCGGCGTGAGCGGCCTGGGCGCGGGCAGCAAGCCCGAGAAGGGGCGTGAAGCGGCAGAGACTGGCGATCGACGAAATCCGCAGCGCCATCGATGGCGCCCACATGCTGTTCATCACCGCCGGCATGGGCGGCGGCACCGGCACCGGCGCGGCCCCGGTGATCGCTCGCGTGGCCAAGGAAATGGGCATTCTGACCGTGGGCGTGGTGACCAAGCCCTTCGACTTCGAAGGCGGCAAGCGCCTGCAGAACGCCGATGCCGGTCTGGCCGAACTCGAAGCCAATGTCGACTCGCTGATCGTGGTGCTCAACGACAAGCTGCTCGAAGTGCTGGGCGACGACGTCACGCAGGACGAGGCCTTTGCCCACGCCAACGACGTGCTGAAAAACGCGGTGGGCGGCATTGCCGAGATCATCAACGAGTACGGCAATGTCAACGTCGACTTCGAAGACGTGCGCACCGTGATGGGCGAGCCCGGCAAGGCCATGATGGGCACGGCGGTGGCCGCCGGCCCGGACCGCGCGCGCATCGCCGCCGAGCAGGCCGTGGCCTGCCCGCTGCTGGAAGGCATCGACCTCTCCGGCGCCAAGGGCGTGCTGGTGCTGGTGACGGCGGCCAAGGGCTCGCTCAAGCTGTCCGAGTCGCAAGCTGGCCATGAACACCATCCGCGCCTACGCCTCGCCAGATGCGCACGTGATCTACGGCGCTGCCTACGACGACAGCCTGGGCGACGAGATGCGCGTCACCGTGGTCGCCACCGGCCTGTCGCGCCAGGTCGCGCGCCGCACCGCGCCGCCCCTGCAGGTGCTGCGCACCGGTACCGACAACGTGCCGTTCAACGTGCCCACGGTGAACTCGGCCGTTGGCGGCCCGGGCGCCGGCGCAGCCAGCCGACTACGGCTCCATGTCCACGCCCAGCGTCTGGCGCACCAACCGCACCCAGGCCGCAGCCAAGGTGGACGCGCTGTCGTCGGGTGGCATGGACGATTTCGAGATTCCAGCCTTCCTGCGCAAACAGGCCGATTGATTGAGCTCCCCCCGCGCCGGCTTCGCCGTCACCCCCCAGGGGCGACGCTGGTCGCCCGGCGAAGCCGGTCCGACGGCGTCCTGAGTCGAGCGGCCTGCGGACCGCTCGAAGCGCGCGCTGGCGCGCGGGGTGGGCGCGTCGAGCGGTCCGCAGGCCGCTCAACCCCAGGCACCGCGGAACCGGCTTTGCCGGGCCGCCAGCGCCGCCCCCTGGGGGTGACGGCGAAGCCGGCGCGGGGGGATAATCGCCATGCTTGCACAACGCACTCTCAAATCTCTCACCAAAGCGGTGGGCGTCGGCCTGCACAGCGGTCAGCGGGTGGAGCTGACGCTGCGGCCGGCGGCGCCAGACACGGGCATCGTGTTCCGCCGCGTCGATTTGCCGGAGCCGGTGGAGATTCCGGTGACCGCCGAGGCGGTGACCGACACGCGGCTGGCCTCGACCATTTCCAACGGCGGCGTCAAGGTGCACACCATCGAGCACCTGATGAGCGCGTGCGCCGGGCTCGGTCTCGACAATCTGTATGTCGACATCACGGCCGAAGAGGTGCCCATCCTGGACGGCTCCTCGGCCTCGTTCGTCTACCTGCTGCAAAGCGCCGGCATCGTGATGCAGAAGGCGCCCAAGCGCTTCATCCGCGTGATGAAGCCGGTGGAGGTGCGCGAGGGCGAGGGCCGCAGCCTGAAGTGGGCGCGGCTCGATCCGTACCACGGCTACAAGCTGGCGTTCGAGATCGAGTTCGACCACCCGGCGGTGAACGCCACGGGCCAGCGGGTCGAGTTCGACTTCGGCAGCGGCACCTACGCGCGCGAGATTGCGCGGGCCCGCACCTTCGGTTTCACCGAAGACGTGGAAATGATGCGCTCGCACGGCCTGGCGCTGGGCGGCGGGCTGGACAACGCGATCGTGATGGACGATGTGAAGGTGCTCAACGCCGACGGCCTGCGCTACCAGGACGAGTTCGTGAAACACAAGATCCTCGACGCCATGGGCGATCTCTACATCGTGGGCAAACCGCTGCTGGCCGCCTACAGCGCGTTCCGCAGCGGCCACGCCATGAACAACCAGCTGCTGCGCGCGCTGCTGGCGCAACCCGAGGCCTACGAGATCGTGAGCTTCGAGCAGGACAAGCAGGCGCCCCAGGGTTTTGCACAGCTCGCGCCGGCCTGGTAAGCGACGACACGTCATGTTGCTTTTCCGTTTCGCCGTCTTTTTCCTGCTGCTGGCCGCTGGCGTGTGCTTCGCGCTCTACATCGGCACCGGCCAGGCGCGCTACAAGCGCTGGGGCCTGGTCACGCTGAAATGGACCGTGATCGCCGCGCTCGGCTTCTTCGGCGTGCTGATTTTGGAACGGTTGCTTTAGCTGCGTCGACCTGGCGTCTCGCCGCAGCGGGATCTGCCTCGGCAACATCGTGGAACCGGCCTTGCCGGGCCACCGATGTTGCCCCTGGGGGGATGACGCCGAACGCGGCGCGGGGGGTTAGTAGTTCCTTCCGCCCTTGTAGGCCGCGTGGGTGCGCGCCTGCAGTGGCGACACCTTGTTGATGGCGGCCACGGTGCGGCTGACCTGTGCGTGTGTGATGCACAGGCCCAGCGCATCGGCAGCGTCTTTGCCGGGCAGGCCGGGCAGTTTCAACAGGCGCCGAACCATCTCCTGCATCTGCGACTTGTCGGCGCGGCCGTGGCCCACCACCGCCTTCTTCAGCTGCAGCGCGGTGTATTCGGCCACATCGAGGTCGTTGGAGACCAGCGCGGTCAGGCAGGCGCCGCGCGCCTGGCCCAGCAGCAGCGTGGCCTGCGGGTTGACGTTGACGAACACGATCTCGCACGCGGCCACCGCCGGCTGGTAGCGCTGCCACCACCTCGTTGATGCCATCAAACAGAATCTTCAGCCGCGCCGGCAGCAGGGCGCCCTCTTTCGGGCTGGTCTGAATGGTGCCGCTGGCCACGTAGTGCAGGTCGGGGCCCTCGGTGTCGACGACGCCAAAGCCGGTGCACTGCAGCCCGGGGTCGATGCCGAGAATTCTCATCGGTCGAAGGTCCAGCGCACCGAGTGAAAGAACACCGGTGCGGCAAAACACAGCGCGTCCACCCGGTCGAGCATGCCGCTGGCGCCGGTGACCGATCGACCGGCCGCGCCCCAGTGGGTCACGCCGCGGTCGCGCTTGATGGCCTTCATGACCAGGTGGCCCAGCGTGCCGGCGGCGCAAGCCACCAGCGCCATCGCCAGCGCGATCAGCGGGTTGAACGGCGTGAGACCCGACAGCAGCGCGCCCACCAGCCCGCCCGCCAGCAGGCCAGCGCCCCAGCTGCGCCAGTGGAACCGCTCACCCTGCGCGGAGGTCAGCAGGCGGCGCGCGCTCAGGTGCTGCACCAGCATGCAGGTTTGAACCACCAGCACCAGAAAGAACACCAGAAAGGCGGTTTTGCCGCTGAAGCCGGGGAAGTCGAGCATCAGCAGGGCGGGCACGTGGCTCATGCCGTAGACGCAGACCATGATGCCCCACTGCAGCTTGGCGTTGCGCTCCAGAAAGCGCTGCGGTGTCGCCGGCCAGCGCGCTCGCCGCTGCGATGGCAAGGAACACATAGACCGGGATGAACACGGTGAACAGGTCGGACTGGCGCGTCCAGACCAGCGTGTACTGCGCGGGCAGCACCACGAAGAACGCCAGCACCAGGCTGCGGTGGTCGCCGCGCCGCGTGGGCGACAGGCTGATGAACTCGCGCAGGATCAGGAACGACACAAACCCAAACAAGGCGGTGGCCACGCCGTCGCCCGCCGCCCAGCCGACCCAGAACACCAGCGCCATCAGCCAGGCGGTGCGCAGCAGGGTCTGCAGATCGTCCAGCCGCTGCGCGCGCGCGCTGGGCTCGGTGGCGCTGCCCCTGCTTTCGCGAAGCGACACCAGAATGCCAGCGACCGTGGTCAGCGCCAGCAGGCCGAACACCAGCACGAACAGCAGGCCAACCTGCTGTTCCGGGGTGAGGTTGCGCAGGAAGGCCGGCATCAGACTTCCCGCAGCGCCATCACGGCCTCGCGCGCGCGCGCGCAGAAATTCGCCGCGCGGCTCATCGGCGCCGAGCTGCGATCGGCTCACCAAAGGTCACCGAGCACAGCACCGGCACCGGCACCACCTCGCCCTTGGGCATCACGCGCTGCACGTTGTGGATCCAGGCCGGCACCAGCACCACCGCCGGGAACCGCTGCGCGAGGTTGAACAGGCCCGACTTGAAGGCTTGCGGGTCTTCGGCAAAGCCGCGTGTGCCCTCGGGAAACAGGATCAGCGAGTCGCCGCTGTCCAGCGCGTCGATCAGCGGTTGCAGCGGGTCTGCGTCGCCTTTTTTTTCGCGTTCCACATAGACCGCGTTGAACACCTCGGTGGTGATCCAACGCTTGAAGCTTCGAGGTGGTCCAGTAGTCGCGAGCGGCGATTGGGCGCGTGATGCTGCGCAGTTCTTGCGGCAGCGCCGCCCACATCAACACCAGATCGGCATGGCTCTGGTGGTTGGCGAAGTAAATGCGCTGCTCCGCCTTGGGCGGGCAGCCATACCAGCGCGCTTGCGCACCGGTGAGCAGGCGCACCAGCCCCAGCAGGAACAGGCTCATCGCCTTGGCGCGCAGGTTCATGGAATGCTCACCCCGCCCATGCGCGCCACGATGGTGTTGGTGCGGCGCGCCAGGTAAGAGGAGCCCTGCCGGGTCTCGAAGAACTTGGGGCTGGGCAGCATCACCGCCAGCCGCGCGGCCTCGTAGGCGTTGAGCTTGGCGGCGGGCTTGTTGAAGTAGCGCTGGGCGGCGGCCTCGGCGCCGAAGATGCCTTCGCCCCACTCGACGCTGTTGAGGTAGATCTCCAGGATGCGCTGCTTGCTGAGCAGCGTCTCCAGCGTCAGCGTGAGCATCAGCTCCTGGCCCTTGCGCAGCAGGTTGCGCTCGCCAGAGAGCAGCAGGTTCTTGGCCAGTTGCTGGGTGATGGTGGAGCCGCCCACGATCTTGGGCGGCTTGATGGCCTTGACCGCGGCCTCGGCGGCCTCGGGTTTTTTCGCCAGTCGGCGCTCGATCTGTTCGGCCCGTTTCTCGGCCTGCGCCAGGCGCCGCTCGTTCTTGTCCCAGGCCGACTGGATGGCTTCCCAGTCGACGCCGCCGTGGTCGGCAAAGCCAGCGTCTTCCGACGCCATGACCGCGCGCTTGAGGTGCGGGCTGATCTGCTCGTAGTCCACCCATTGGGCCGACCAGCGCCAGGGCTTGTCGGTGCCCAGGCTTTGCCCGGCGATGCGCCAGGCCTCCGAGCGCATGAAGGCGGTGCTTTGCGGGTCGATCACCAGCCATCAGCGCGATGCGGCCCACAAAAAACACCTGCAAGGCCAGGCCGGCGAGCAGCATCCACAGCAGCCAGCGACCAAGCGCTCTCATTGGCTGGACATCTGGGTTTGCAGCGTGGCGTCGCGTGTGAAGCGAAAGCGCGAAACGACCACGATCTGGTCGGCCTGGCGGCGCATGCGCGTCGCTGAAGCGGCCGAAGTTCATGCCCTGCACGATGGCTTGGGCGCGCCGGTCCAGCACCGGCTGTCCCGACGATCTGCACCACCTCGGTCTCGCAACACGTCGCCAGAAAAGTTCACCGTGATGATCATGGTCAGTTCGCCATACAGCTTGCGTCCGCCGGCCTCCGGGAAGTTGCTCGTGCCGCGCTCTTCGATCTTGCGGCGCAGGTCGTCGTAGTAGATCGCGTAAACCTCTTCTCGGGTGGCCGGACTGATGTAGCGCTTCTTGGGCCGGGCGTTTTCTTCGTTGATGCGCTTTTCGATCTCGGCAAGAATTTTCACCAGGGCACGACGGCGCGCTTCGCGTTCGACCGATTCTGACTCGGATTCACCGCCTGCGGTCTCCGGCGGCGGCATGCTGGCGAGCTGTTGGCGCACTTGCGCGAGCAGCAGGCTTTGCTGCTCGCGCAGGGCTTCTATCTGGCGTTCGTCTTCTTCGGTGGTGTCGCCGATTCGTGCCACCGCGTTGGGTGGCAGTGGCGAGGTGGCGCGGCCCTTGTCGGCATCGCCGCCGCCGGCCAGCGAGGCCTGGGCGATGGCCATGGCCTTGTCTGGCCGCTCATTGCTTTTGGCGTTGACCAGGATCACCTCAAGCGGTGTGTCCTGGAACACCCGGTTGAAGCCTTCCGGGTTGACAAAACGCACCGTGAGCAGCGCAGCGTGCAGCACCAGGGAAATGCCCAGCGCCAACTGCAGCGTGCTCAGGGCCTTGAGGTAAACAAGAACGGACTTCACGCGGCGATTATCCGTGCGGCGCGCGCCGCATCAACCCTCGCCGACAGGCTGGGCGATTGGCGCGTTGGGTGGCGAGGCCGGTGGTTCCTCGCTGTTGTCGCCGAGATCGATCGCCAGTGCCAGCGGGCTTGCCAGGGCATCGTCGTCCTCGCCGTCGTCCGACTCGCTGTCGGTCTCCGGTCCATCGAGCCGCTCGATCACGGTGCCCGAGATTTCCAGCGCGATGTCGTCAATGGCCCCCAGCCGCACGCGAACATGCGCGCCGCGCGGCAAGCCCTCGGTGCCCAGCACCGGCAACACCAGCGGCAGGTCGTCGGCACGCACCAGATTGTCCTTGAACAGGGTGGCGGTGATTTCGGTGATGCCGGCCTGCTCCAGGTGCTTGAGCGTCCAGTAGCGCTCCATGCCGTTCTGGAAGCCGTTGTAGGCGCTGTAGGCGGCATCGAAACTGCTGACCACGGCAAACAGGTTGGCGTCTTTCGGCTTGAAAGGCGCGGCCAGGGCGGCCGTGTTGCCGTGGCGCACGCAGGCAATGATCTGCCACTGGTTGACCAGATCCACATAGCGGCGCAGCGGCGAGGTGCTCCAGGCGTAGGCTGGCACGCCAATGCCCGCGTGCGGCTGGGCCTTGGTGCCCATGCGCACCTTGACGCCCGGCGCGAGACTGGCCTGGCTGCGGTAAATGCCCGGCACGCCACAAGACGCCAGCCACTGGCCCCAGGTGCTGTTGGCCAGGATCATGGCCTCGGCCACCATCATGTCCAGCGGCGCGCCGCGCTGGCGCGTGGTGATCACCACGGTTTCGCTGCCCTCGGGCTCGTCGCCGGCCACGCCTTGCAGGCGAAAGCTGTAGTCGGGCCGGTTGTTCATCTCGGGCTTGCCGCGCACCACCATGCGCTGCGCCTTGAGGTGGTTGGCGAGCCGAAGCAGAAACGCCAGCTGCGGCTGCAGGGCCGCGATCTCGGCCGGCACCGGCTCGGGCGAGACCTCGCCGGCGAGCCAGGCTTCGGTGATCACCGCGTCGAGCTGGTCGTGGCGCAGGTTGTGTGCGATCGGTACCCGCTCCAGCGCGGTGCGGCTGTCGGTGATCGCCAGGCTGGCCTCATCCACCGTGAGGTAGAGCGACAGGGCAGGGCAGTCGCGCCCGGCCTGCAGCGTGTAGGCCTGCACCACCGCGTCGGGCAGCATGGTGATCTTGTGGCCCGGCATGTAGACGGTGGACAGGCGCTGGCGTGCCACCGCGTCGATCGCGCCGTCGGGCGCGATGGCAAGTCCTGGGGCCGCGATGTGGATGCCCAGCGTCACCGTGCCGCTGCCCAGGCCCTGGATCGAGAGCGCGTCATCGATTTCGGTGGTGTGCGAGTCGTCCACCGAAAACGCCTGCACCGGCGCCAGCGGCAGCTCGTCGACGATGGCCGGTGCCTCCAGCGCGGGGAAGCCGGTGCCGCCCGGGAACTGGTCGAACAGAAAGCGCTGCCAGTGAAACTGGTAGGCGCTGGTGATGGCGCCCGCGTTTTCCAGCAGGGTCAGCGGCGCGGTGTGGCTGCTGCGCGCGGCCTCCACCACCGCCTTGTATTCGGGCGCGTTTTTGTCGGGCTTGAACAGAATCTTGTAGAGCTGCTCCTTCACCGGCGCCGGGCAAATGCCCGCCACCAGTTCAGCGGCCCAGGCTTCGATCTGCAGCTGCAACTGCTGTTTCTTCTCGATCGCGGCCAGCGCCTGCGCCAGAATTTCAGGCGGCGCCTTCTTGTAGTGGCCCTTGCCGGCGCGGCGGAAATAGTGCGGTGCGCCTTGCAGGCAAAGCAGGGCAGCCACCTGTTCGGTGATGCTGGCCTTGTCGCTGAAATACTCGTGCGCCAGGTCGGCAAAGGCGAACTCGTCGGCCGGCGCAAATTCGTAGGCCAGCGGCAGCTCCATGGTGTCGGCCAGCGCGGTGGCGGCCGACATCAGCTCGGCCGGGGCGGGTTTTTCGAAGCGCAGCAGCGCATTGGCGGTTTTCACCTTGACCCGCTTGCCCGAATCGAGCTCCACCTGCAGCGAGCTTTCGGCTTCGGACAAAAGGCGGCCGGTCAGCAGTTTGCCGGCGTCGTCGAACAGAATGTGCATGGATGGAATTGTCCCACGGCGTCCCGGCAGCGACCCGCGCAGCGGTGCAGCGTGGGGGCCACAGCGATCACGCCGCCGGGCCGCCCCAAGGCGGGATCAACCCCCTCGGGGGGCAGCGACCCGCGCAGCGGCGGAGCGAGGGGGCCACAGGCGAACACGCCGCCGGGCCGTCCCAAGGCGGGATCAACCCCCTCGGGGGCAGCGACCCGCGCAGCGGCGGAGCGTGGGGGCCACAGAAACTCGAACAAGGCGTCGATGTGCTGGTCGAAATCGCTGATCGCGTGATCGCTGCCAGGCAGCAGCACGGTTTGTCCCCCGGCACAAAAAGCCAGCATTTCCCGCCAGTCCAGCACCTCGTCACCCTGGGCGACGATGGCAAACAGTGTCTCGGGGTTGGCGGCCTGGCGCGCGGCCCGCTTGGCGATCTCGGTTTCCATGGCCCGCAGCTGGTCCACGAACGCGGGCTGGAAGAAAAAGCGCTCGTCCGGGTCGTGCCAGCTGGTCTGCTCGCCAATGTATTTCGCCAGATCACGCGCCGGAAACACCGCCGGGTTGAGCAACGCTGCGCGGCAGCCGAGCCGCAGACCCAGCCAGCGGGCGTAAAAACCACCCAGCGACGAGCCCACCACCGTCATGCTCTCTTTCGGCCATTCGGCAACACCTTGGTGCAACAGCGCCATGGCCTCGGCCGGCGAAGGCGGTAGCTGTGGGCACCACCAGGTCGCACCCGGGTGCCTGGTCGCCACGCGCGCCGCCACTTTCTGCGCCTTCATCGAATGGGGCGAAGAGCGAAAACCGTGCAGGTAGAGCAGGTGGGTGGTCGCGGTGTCGGCGGACGGGGTCATGTGGGCCAAGGATAATGGCGCATGGCCATCAGCTTCGACAAACCCAGCCTCGTTCAGCGCGTGGCTCCGATCTTTCGGGGCTTCGACGGCGTGTTGTTCGTCGCCATCTTGCTGCTGGCGGCGATTGGGCTGGTGACCATGTATTCGGTTGGCTTTGACCATGGCACCCGCTTTTCCAGCCACGCGCGCAACATGATGCTGGCGGCGGGGGTGATGTTTGTCGTGGCGCAGGTGCCGCCGCAGCGCCTGATGTCGCTCGCGGTGCCGATGTACACCATTGCGGTGGCGCTGCTGGTGGCGGTGTTTCTTTTCGGTATCGAGAGGAAGGGATCGCAGCGCTGGCTGGATGTGGGCGTGGTGATCCAGCCCAGCGAAATCATGAAGATCGCCATGCCGCTCATGCTGGCCTGGTGGTTCCAGCGCCGCGAGGGCCAGCTCGGCGGGCTGGACTTTGCGGTCGCCCTGCTGCTGCTGGCGGTACCCGCCGCGCTGATCCTCAAGCAGCCCGATCTGGGTACCACGCTGCTGGTGATGGCCTCGGGGCTGTTCGTGATCTTTTTTGCCGGATTGAGCTGGAAGATCATCATTCCACCGGTGCTGCTGGGTGCCATCGGTGTGGTGGTGCTGATCGTGATGGAGCCCAGCTGGTGTGCGCCCGATGTGGACTGGCACGTCTTGCGCGAGTACCAGCGCCAGCGCGTCTGCACCCTGCTCGACCCGTCGAAAGACCCGCTGGGCAAGGGCTTTCACATCATTCAGGGCATGATCGCGATCGGCTCGGGCGGCGTCTGGGGCAAGGGTTTCATGCAGGGCACACAGACCCACCTGGAGTTCATTCCCGAGCGCACCACCGATTTCATTTACGCCGCCTTCTCCGAAGAGTTCGGTCTGCTGGGCACGCTGGGCCTCATGCTGGCCTTCATCTTCCTGGTGATGCGCGGCCTGACCATTGCACTGGACGCGCCCACGCTGTTTGCCCGCTTGCTGGCCGGTGCGGTCACGCTCAACATCTTTGTCTATGCCTTCGTCAACATGGGCATGGTGAGCGGCATCCTGCCGGTGGTGGGGGTGCCGTTGCCGTTCGTGAGCTACGGCGGCACCGCCATGATCACCATGGGTGTGGGTCTGGGCATCCTGATGTCGGTGGCGAAATCCAAACGGCTGATGCAATCTTGAGACAAGACCCCCACGCTACCCCGCTGCGCGAGGTCCGCTGCCCCTCCAGGGGGGCTGATTTCCCTTGGGGCGGCCCGGCGGGAAATCGCAAGCTCCCACGCTCCACCGCTGCGCGGGTCGCTGCCCCCCGAGGGGGCTGGGCCTGCCTTGGGGCGGCCCGGCGGCATTCCCGATGAGCCCCATGCGCCAGCGCTTCGCGGCTTGCTCCCCTCGGTGGTGCCGCGGGCCCAGGTGGCGATGCTTGGCGCCGGGAACATGGGTGGCGCGATGGTGGCGCGGCTGGCCGCACTGGGCTGGTCGGTGGTGGTGTGCGACATCGATCCGGTGCGCCAGCAACAGGCCCTGGCCCACGGCGCGGCGCTGGCCGCCGCCCCGCGCGAGGCGGCCCAGGCGCTGTTGCCAGACGGTGTCGTGATCGTCTGCGTGGTCGACGCCGAGCAGGCGCGCTCGGTGCTGTTTGGCGAGCGCGGTGCGGTGGCCGCGCTGGGCCCGGGTCAGGCTGTGATGCTGTGCCCGACCATCGCCCCGCAGGACACCGAGACCCTGGCTGCCGACTTGCAGCGGTGTGGCATCGGTTGCATCGACGCGCCCATGTCGGGCGGTCCCGCCCGGGCCCGCGATGGCAGCATGAGCCTGATGCTGGCCGGGCCCGATGCGCTGCTGGCGCACCACGAGCCGCTGCTCGCTGCCTTGTCAAACCAGCGCTTTCGCATCAGCAACCGCGTGGGCGATGGCGCACGCACCAAGCTGGTCAACAACCTGCTGGCCGGCATCAACCTGGTGGGTGCTGCCGAGGCCCTCGCCCTGGCGGAGCGGCTGGGGCTGGATCTGGCCACCACGCTCAGCGTGATCGAGCAATCCAGCGGCCAGAGCTGGATCGGCTCCGACCGGATGCGCCGCGCGCTGGCGGGCGACAAGTTGCCCCGGGCACAGGTGGGTTTGCTGGCCAAGGACACCCGCCTGGCCCTGGCCGCAGCCCGGCAGGCCGGCTTTGCGGGGCCGCTTGGCGAGAGCGCGGCGAGCGTGTTCGAACAGGCCGCTGGCCGTGACCCCCAGGCCGACGATGCGGTGTTGCTTCAGCATTTGCGCGAGCCCTGACTGGCCTGGTCTTGCAGCGGGCTTCAACACGAGCGGGTGGCCCTGCGCGGATGTCAGAATGGGCATGACTTCTTGTTCTGGAGCGAAACCATGTTGAAAATTCTGATCCCGGTTGATGGCTCGGCGCACGCGATGCGCGCGGTGCACCACGCGCTGTTTCTGGTGGCGGCTGGCCTGAAGGCGCGTTTCGTGGTGGCCAATGTGCAGGCCACGGCGAACTTGTACGAGCTGGTCGTGGCGCACGACCCGAATGTGCTGGAGCAGGTGAACGAGGCGGCCGGCCACGACCTGATGCGCTCTGCCGTGCAGATGCTGCAGGCCGCCAGCCAGCAGGTGACGCAGGAGGTGGTGACCGGCGACCCGGCGCAGATGCTGGTCGACGTGATCGAGCGCCAGGCTTGCGATGCGGTGATCATGGCCACCCACGGCGCCGGTTTGCGGGCGGCCATGCTCGGCTCGGTGTCGCAGGAGCTGGTGCAGATTTCGCCGGTGCCGGTCACGCTGGTCAAGCCCCTGCCCGAGCCAGAATCGCACTGATTGGTTCAGCGCCTGCCAGCCAGACCGGAAGGTCTGGCTTTTTTTCGCCTGGTGGCTGCTCGCCAGCGCACATTCGAACGATATTGGCCCGGCTAAAAATTACGTTTAGAGAAACGTATTTACGGATGCGAAATTATCCAGTACAGTTCGCCGCAGGCCGGTCGCGCAGCACTGGCCGCTCGTTCAGCCGTTTTCCGCACCGCCGCAGGCGGTGCGCAGCCTCACCGGAGCCGCCAGCCACATGGCCACTTACGCCTACCCCACCTTTGCGTACCGAGCGCCCCAGGATCTCATGGCGGACGCGCCGCAGCGCCACCCGCTGGTGATCATTGGCGCTGGCCCGGTTGGGCTGGCCGCCGCCATCGACGCGCGGCTGCAGGGCCTGGAGGTGATCGTGTTCGACGAGGACGACAGCGTGTCCTTCGGCTCGCGCGCCGTCTGCTATGCCAAGCGCGCGCTGGAAATCCTGGACCGCCTGGGCGTGGGCGACGGGGTGGTGAACAAGGGCGTGAGCTGGAACGTGGGCCGAACCTTCCTGCGCGAGGAAGAGGTCTACCGCTTCAACCTCGTGCCCGACGCCGGCCACAAGCGCCCCGGCATGATCAACCTGCAGCAGTACCACCTGGAAGAGGCGCTGGTGCGGCGCGCCGAGGCAGCTCGGCGTGGACCTGCGCTGGAAATACAAGGTGGCCGGCGTTCAGCCGCTGGACGATGGCGCCCGCGTGAGCCTGGAGACGCCCGACGGCGCGTTCGACATCGAGGCCGACTGGCTGATCGTGGCCGACGGTGCGCGCTCCAATGTGCGCCGCCAGCTCGGGCTGGACATCGAAGGCCATGTGTTCAAGGACCGCTTCCTGATCGCCGACGTGGTCATGAAGGCCGACTTTCCGGCCGAGCGCTGGTTCTGGTTCGACCCGCCGTTCCACCCCAACCAGTCGGTGCTGCTGCACAAGCAGAGCGACAACGTCTGGCGCATCGACTTCCAGCTCGGCTGGGACGCCGATCCGGAAGAAGAGAAGAAGCCCGAAAACATCATCCCGCGCGTCAAGGCCATGCTGGGCGACGAGCGCGAATTCGAGCTGGAGTGGGCCAGCATCTACACCTTCCAGTGCCGGCGCATGACGCAGTTTCGCCATGGCCACCTGCTGTTTGCCGGCGATGCGGCGCACCAGGTGTCGCCGTTTGGTGCCCGCGGTGCCAATTCCGGCTTTCAGGATGCCGACGACCTGGTGTGGAAGCTCGCCCTGGTCATCAAGGGCCTGGCGCCGGCCGCGCTGCTCGACAGCTACGACACCGACCGCGTTTACGCGGCCGACGAAAACATCCGCAACTCCACCCGCTCCACCGACTTCATCACGCCCAAGAGCGCGGTCAGCAAGCTGTTTCGCAACGCCGCGCTGGAGCTGGCGCGCACCCAGCCGTTTGCGCGCAAGCTGGTGAACTCCGGGCGGCTCAGTGTGCCGTCTTACCTGGTGCAGTCCGCGCTCAACACCCCCGATGCCGATGCCTTCGCCGGCGACATGGTGCCGGGCGCACCGCTGGACGACGCGCCGGTGCGCATCGCCGGGCAAGACGCCTGGCTGCTCGACCAGCTGGGCAACCGCTTCGTGCTGCTCGCTTTTGTGGACGGCCTGGACGCCATCGGCGGCTCGCTGGTCGCGCTGCGCGAGCAAAGCGCCGCGCTGGCTGCACAGGCGATCCCGGTCGAGGTGGTCTGGGTCACATCGCACGCTGGCGCAGCCCAGTCCGACCTGACCACACTGCACGACCGCGACGGCCTGATGGCGCAGCGGCTCGACGCCCGGCCTGGCAGCGCCTACCTGATTCGCCCCGACCAGCACGTGGCCGCGCGCTGGCGACTCTTTGACGCTGATCGCCTGCAGGCGGCGCTGCGCCGCGCGACGGGCCATGATCTGCCGGCCGTTGCCGCTCGCCACCCGGTCCGCGAAGCCGTCACCGCCTGAACCGGAATACCCCATGCCCTTGCAACTTCAACCCAATCTCGCCGAGCCCGGCCAGCGCTATTTCCGCGACTTCACCCCGGGTGATGATTTCTACGAAGCGCTGATCGACAGCCACCGCGAGCTCAGCGACGAACAAAGCCAGCTGCTCAACGCCAAGCTGATCCTGCTGCTGGCCAACCAGGTGGGCGACATCGCCACCCTGAAACAAGCGCTCATCCTTGCCCGCGAAGGCATCTGATTCACCCTGGAGACCTCCCATGCTCAACATCCGCAAGATCCACCACGTGGCCTACCGCTGCCACGACGCCAAAGAAACCGTCGAGTGGTACCGCAAGCACCTCGACATGGACTTCGTGCTCGCCATCGCCGAAGACCATGTGCCCTCCACCCACGCGCCCGACCCCTACATGCATCTGTTCATGGACGCGGGCGGCGGCAATGTGCTGGCGTTTTTCGAGCTGCCGAACTCGCCCGAGATGGGGCGCGACCCCAACACACCGGAGTGGGTGCAGCACATCGCGCTGGAGGTCGAGTCGGTCGAGGTGCTGGAAACCGCCAAGGCGCGTCTGGAGGCCGCCGGCATCCCGGTGATCGGCATCACCGACCACACCATCTTCAAGAGCATCTATTTCTTCGACCCCAATGGCCACCGCCTGGAGCTGGCCGCCAACACCGCCACGCCCGAGATGATGAAGAAGCTCGACGAGGTGAAGTGGGACATGCTCGAAGAGTGGTCCAAGACCAAGCGCGCGCCCAAGCACGCTGCCTGGATGCACGAGCGCGAATTCACCGCCTGAGTTGCCCGGGGTCAAACGCTTGAACAAAGCGTGAAAAACCCCTCAAGTCGGCGCTTAAGCGGTCGAAATCCCATGGGAACTCCCGGATTCCAACGGTCCGGGGCCTTTGAGTGAGGGTTTTCCCATGATCAACATTGCCCAACCAAGCCCGGCCGCCTGGTCGCCACCGGCCAGCGGCGCCACCGCGCCCGTGGCTGCCGTGGCCGCCATCCGGCCGCTGCAGGAGAGTGCGCGCAACGGCCAGCCTGGCGCAGGACGAGAGCGGGAATTGCCCGCTTCCCGCACCGAACGCCGTGCGGTGGCCGGCGACGGCACACGCGCCACGCCGGGCCGGGCCGAGTCAACGCGCGGCGCGGCGGGCGATGTGCTCGCGCGCCGCGAAGCCGAGCAGGCCGCGCGTCGTGTGGCTGCCGAGGACGCCGCCGAGGAAGCCCGGCGCGCCCAGCGTCAGGAATTGCTGACCAATGTCTGGAAGGCCAGCGCGGCGGTGGTGGAGCGTGTGCTGGGTCTGGACGAGGGCGCAGCGGTGAGTCCGGCTGCTGCCACTGGGCCTGCTTCGCCAGGCCGCCAGCCGGTCGAGCAACTCGCGCTGCCCTGGCCGGTGATGCCGCAAGACGCCGCCTCCAGCCGGACACGGCCCGACTTCCCGGCGCCGCAGGATGTGGTGGCCTACGACGAGCGAGGCAACAGCAACCTGGCCTCGGTGGAAACCGGCGTGCTGCTGAGCCGCCGCATTTAGGGTGGTGTGAAAGGGCCCTGAGCGGTTGAGCCCACTTCAATCAAACGGTCGGGAGCTCGGGCGTTTCGCACAACGCCTGCTGGGTGGCTTCCGAGTCTTGAACCAGCCGCTCGCTCAGTGCTTTTGGCAAGGCCGGACCCTCGGCGTCCGCGCTCAGGTGTTCGATGCGGGCCGCCGTCTTGGCCAGGGCCCGAAAACCCAGCAGCATGGCCGTTCCCTTGAGCGTGTGGGCTTTGTAGTGAATCTCGGCACGGTCGCCGCTGGCCAGCGCCGCCAGCAGCTGCGGCACCGTGCCCTCGGGCGGCGCGAACACGGTGTCGAGCATTTCGTGCATCGAGCCGTCGGGCATCATGTCGCACACCTCGTCGTACGAGGCGTCGTCGATCACATCCTCGCGCCGCGTGAGGTGCGTGACGATCGAAGACACCCGTGTTGTTGACGGCGCAGCAGGCTGTGCCGCCACCTCTGGTGCGGTGTCGACAGCGCTGCCGGTTTCCACCAGACCACACTGACGCAGCGCGCGCCGCAGGTCGTCGCCTTGCAGCGGCTTGCTGGCGAAGGCGCTCACGCCCACCTCCTGCGCGCGCTTGCGGGTGTCGTTGACCACATCGGCGGTCACCAGAATCACCGGAATCTGGGCCGTGTCGCTGGCGAGCTGGCGGATGGCCTCGGTGGTCGCCAGGCCGTCGAGCACCGGCATGTGGTAGTCCAGCAGCACCACGTCAAATGGCTGGCGCTCCAGCAACTGCAGGGCCTCCTGGCCGTTCTCGCAGAACACCGCTTCGTGTCCCATCTTCTCCAGCAGGATGCTCATGTACTTGAGGTTGATCGGGTGGTCTTCTGCCACCAGCACGCGCAGGCTGCGGGGATGACCCAGCGGCATGCCCATGCTGCTGTGCAGCGCCTCGGGCGCTGTGGTTTCGGCCAGGTCCAGGGTGACGGTGAACACCGAGCCGGCGCCCGGCTCGCTCTGCACCTGGATGTCGCCGCCCATCATGCGCGCCAGATTGCGCGAGATTTCCAGTCCCAGGCCGGCGCCACCGATGCGCCGGCGCAGCGAGTTGTCGGCCTGATAGAAGCGGGTGAAAAGATGTCCGGTTGTCTCGGCATCCATGCCCACGCCCGTGTCGCGCACCGTCATCAACACCGAGGGCTGGCCAGGTGCGCCGCGCGAGATGCTGGCGCTCACCGAGCCTTTGGGTGTGAACTTGATGGCGTTGTTGATCAGGTTGTAGAGAATCTGGCGCACGCGCGTGGCGTCCGCCAGCACCCACTCGGGCAGGTCGTTGTCGGCT
This sequence comes from uncultured beta proteobacterium, assembly GCA_963831255.1. Lineage (GTDB taxonomy): Bacteria > Pseudomonadota > Gammaproteobacteria > Burkholderiales > Burkholderiaceae_C > Hydrogenophaga. The sequence continues at coordinate 248,529 of CAWHPI010000006.1, forward strand.
TCGACCCGCAGCTCCAGGCCCTTGTCGCGTGCCGACACCTGCATCAGGTCGTCCACCTCCTGCACCACGTTGTGCAGGGGCACGGGCGTGACGGAGAGCTTGAGCGTGCCCGACTCCATGGTCGAGACGTCAAGAATGTCGTTGAGCACCCCGAGCAGGTGCATCGCCGAGTCTCGTGCGGTCTGCAGGTAGTCGCGCTGGCGCCCGCTCAGGTTGGGCTCGTCCAGCAGCGTCAGCATGCCCAGCAGGCCCTGGAACGGCGTGCGGATTTCGTGGCTCATGTTGGCCAGAAAAACGGTCTTGCCGTGGTTGGCGGCCTCGGCCTGGTCGCGGGCGATGGCGAGTTCCTTGCTCAGCGTCTCGAGCTCGACATAGCGGCGCGCCTGGCGCCGGATGTGCAGCACCAGCAGGCCGACGAACAGCAGCATGGCCGCCACTTGCGCCGCGGCCAGGGAAATCACGAGCACACCCTGTTTTTGCAGCTGTGTGTTGCGCTGGTCGAGAAAGCGCGCGCCAGCCCGGTTGGCTTCGCGGGTGAGCTCGGACAGCCCGGGCAGCATGGCGCGAATGCGTTCGTCGAGCAACGCCAGCTGCGCAGGCGAAGCCAGCAGTTTCTCGGGTTCGGCAAACAGCGGATCGGCCAGCTCGCTGAAGCGCTGCACCGCCTCTGTGGCGATCGCGTAGGGGGGGGACGCGTCCAGCAGGTCGCGCCTTGGCACATCGGTGAGCAGATCGATGCGGCTCAGGAACACCTCGTAGCGGGCCTGTAGCTCGTAGGGGTCGGCTGCGGCGGGATCGCGCTGCGCCTGGGTGATGGTCTGGTCGAGCCGGGAGAGTTCGCGCTCCAGCTGGTAGGCCTGCCACATGATCGAGTCGACCTGGTTGGTCGACACGTCATCCAGCAGCTTGGCCTGCTGCCACTGGATCCAGCCCAGCGGCGTGAGCGTGACGACCAGCAGGGTGCCGATGACCACCAGCCACTGGCGCCATTCCCAGCGCGACAGGTTGGCAGAAAAAAATGAGGCTTTTGCCATCACCGGATGTCCAGCGCCTTGAGCTGCCAGATCGAGCGCTCGTAGTACACCGACGACCGGAGGGTTGCGCTGTCGTCAAACGGGTAGACCACGAACAGCGGGCCCTTCTCGCGCACCGGCATCGGCTTGTCGTCGAGCAGGCGCGCCACGATCACCTTGTGTTGCGTGGTGTCGGCCACCGGAATCTGGATGGCGTAGTCGTTGATCGCCACGGCGCTCACCGTGCTGCCGCTGGCCTTCACGGCGGCCAGCACATCGGCCAGCAGCGGGCCGGTGAACTTCACCGGTCGGTCGTACCAGGGCGTGCTGGTGGTGAAGCTGTGCTGGGGCAAGGCGGCCAGCATCTTCATGTCGAAGCGTGCCGTCTCGCCTGCGTTCTTGACGCCGATCTTGCCGGAGACCGTGAGCACCACCCGCTCCTTCGGGGCCTCCAGCGCCTGGGCTGGCCAAGCCAGGGCCAGGGCGCTGACGCAGCAGGATCTTGTGAAGTGCGCGGCGCTGGATCATGGTGAATACTCCGTGAAATAGAAAAAACAGATGGGCGCTCAGATGCGGTGGCGAACACCAGCCGGCGAGCTGGCCAGGCGCGCCAGCAGGGCTGGCGCGATCTGGGTCAGGGGCAAGACTTCGTGGGCGGCGCCGGCCTGGATGGCCATGCGCGGCATGCCGAAAACGACGCAGCTGGCCTCGTCCTGCACAAAGTTGTGGCTGCCAGCGTCTTTCATTTCGCGCATCGCCTGCGCGCCGTCGGCGCCCATGCCGGTCAGCATCACGCCGATGGCGTTGGGGCCGATCACCCGGGCGGCCGAGCGGAACAACACCTCGACCGAGGGCTTGTGCCGGTTCACCGGCTCGGTGTCTTCGATCACGGCGACGTAGTTGGAGCCGCTGCGGTCGATGCGCAGGTGGTGCCCGCCCGGGGCGATGTAGGCGTGGCCCGGCAGAATGCGCTCGCCGTGGCGCGCCTCGGCCACGCGGATGCGGCACAGCGTGTTGAGCCGGGCGGCAAAGCTGGTGGTGAAGCCCGGCGGCATGTGCTGGGTGATGACGATGGCGGGCGCGTCGGCCGGCATCGGCACCAGCACCTCGCGAATCGCTTCGGTGCCGCCGGTGGAGGCGCCGATGCAGATCACTTTCTCGGTCGAGATGCGTGGCAACGGGGCGGGCGCCGCGCTGGTGTGGGCGGCGGCTGGCGTGGCGGGCGCGGCTGCATGGCGACCCACCCGGGCGCAGGCCGCGACCCGGATCTTGTCAACGATGTCGCCCGCCAGTTCGTTCAGCCCGCTGCTCACGCCAATGCGTGGTTTGGCCACGAAATCCACCGCGCCGAGTTCCAGCGCACGCAGCGTGACCTCGGCGCCCTGCTCGGTGAGGGTGGAGACCATCACCACCGGCATGGGCCGCAGCCGCATCAGGCGCGAGAGGAATTCAAGGCCGTCCATGCGCGGCATTTCCACGTCGAGCGTGATGACATCCGGGTTGAGCTCGCGGATCATTTCGCGCGCCACCAGCGGATCGGCCGCAGCGCCCACGCAGACCATGTCGGTCTGCCGGTTGATGATTTCGGTCAGCAGGCTGCGAACGAGTGCCGAATCGTCCACCACCACCACGCGTGTCTTGGCCATTTTTCTCCTCTTGTTCCGCTGTGTCTTGTTGTGTGGTGAGCGCTCAGAACAAATCGACCGAACCACCCGCCGCGCTCTTGGCCACGACGGTGGCGCCGGCCTTTCGCTCTTGCGTTTCGAACGTCTCGGGGTGCGAGTGGGCGAGCCGCTTGACCATCGCCTTGCCGGTGGCCGGGAAGTAGCAGACCTTGCGCGGATGGATGTCGAGCACGTCTTTGGAGATGATGGCGATGCGCTCGGTCTGCAGGTAGTCGAGCACGAACTGGGTGTTGCGCTCGCCCACGTTCATCGTGGTGAAGCTGTGCATCACCTGCCCGCCACCGAACACCTTGGCCTGCATGGTTTCGCGCCGCGCGCCGAGCTTGATCATCTCGTTGATCAGCAGCTCCATGGCGTAGGAGCCATAGCGGCCCGAGGTGTCGCCACCGCCCTCGGGCAGCATGAAGTGGTTCATGCCGCCAACCCGGATCTTGGGATCCCAGATGCAGGCGGCAATGCACGATCCGAGCACGGTCATGACCATGAGGTCGTCCTGGCTCACGTAGTACTCGCCCGGCAACACCTTCACCGTGTCGACCCGGAAATGGTGGTCGTGATAGAAAAACGCGGCTTCGCCCGGCCGGGGTGTGCGCTTTTTCAGCGCGTCCACACGCGAGCCCGGCGGCACGCCAAGGCGGCCAGACGATGACACACCGGCGCTCCCGCCAGCTCGCTGAGGGGCGAGGTCAAACGCGCTCATAGACGGTCTTTCCCTTGAGCACGAACAGGTGCCGCGCGTCGCTGAAGTTCTCGGCATGGCCCACGAACAGCTTGCCGCCGGGCTTCATCACGCGGTGAATCCGCTCCAGCACCTCGCGCTGGGTGGCAGCGTCGAAGTAAATCATCACGTTGCGGCAGAAGACCACGTCGAACGGCTCGCGAAAGGGCAGCTCGCGGATCAGGTTCACCGCTTGAAAGCTCATCGACTTTCGCAACTCGGGTTTGACCCGCATCAGCCCGGCATTGCTGTCTTTGCCACGCATGAAGAAGCGCTGCATGCGCTCCGGGCTGAGGCCCTTGACGCCGTCGGCCTTGTAGACGCCGCGCTCGGCGGTGGCGAGCACCTGGGTGTCGATGTCGCTGTTGATCAGCTCATAAGAGCCGGAGCCCCCCAGCGCCTCGGCGGCGGTCATGGCGATCGAGTAGGGCTCCTCGCCGGTCGAGGCGGCCGAACACCAGATGCGCCAGGCCTTGTTGCGCTCGGCGCGCATCATCTCGTCGAGCACCACAAAGTGGTGTTGCTCGCGAAAGAAGGCGGTGAGGTTGGTGGTGAGCGCGTTGATGAAGGCCTGCCATTCGGCGCCGTCGTGCTGCTCCAGCCAGTCGAGGTAGCTCTTGAAGCTGCCGTGGCCGGTTTCGCGCAGCCGGCGCGAGACCCGGCTGTAGACCATGGCGTGTTTGCCGTCGTGCAGGCTGATGCCAGCCTTCTGGTAGATCAGCGCCTTGATGCGCGCGAAGTCGGCGTCGTGCCAGACGAATTCGCGGTTCTCGGCCAGCGGTGCCTCGCTGACGGCGATGGGGCGGGCTGCAGGCGGGCGGATCGCGGTGGTGGTGTTCATGGTCAATGGCGTGAGCGGCGCACCAGGCTCGATGTGTCCAGGATCAGCGCCACCTTGCCATCGCCCAGGATGGTGGCGCCCGACACGTTGGGCACCTTGCGGTAGTTGGATTCCAGGTTCTTGATCACCACCTGCTGCTGGCCGATCAGCTCGTCGACCATCAGCGCCACGCGCGAGCCATCGGCCTCCACCACCACCATGATCGGGCTGGTGGCGTTGAATTCGAAACGCGGCACCTGGAACACATGCTCCAGATCGATCACCGGCATGTACTCTTCGCGCACCTTGACCAGTCGCGCGCCCTGCGCCACGGTGCTGATCTCGCTGGGCTTGATCTGGAACGACTCGATGACCGAGGCCAGCGGCAGGATGTAGACCTCGTCGCTCACGCGCACCGTCATGCCGTCCATGATCGCCAGCGTGAGTGGCAGGCGCACGGATACCCGCATGCCATAGCCCTCGGACGAATCGATCTCCACCGTGCCACCCAGGGAGGCAATGTTTTTCTTCACCACGTCCATGCCGACACCGCGGCCCGACACATCGGTGACCACCTCGGCGGTCGAGAAGCCGGGCGCCATGATCAGGTTCCAGACCTCGCCGTCGCTCATGCTGTCGGGCGCGTCCATGCCTTTTTCGCGCGCCTTGCTCAGCAGCTTTTCGCGTGACAGGCCTTTGCCGTCGTCGCGCACCTCGATCAGGATGCTGCCGCCCTGGTGGCTGGCCGAGAGGGTGATGGTGCCGTGTTCCGACTTGCCTTTGGCGCGCCGTTGCTCGGGCATTTCGATGCCATGGTCGGCGCTGTTGCGGATCAGGTGGGTCAGCGGGTCGGTGATTTTCTCGATCAGGCCCTTGTCGAGTTCGGTTGATTCGCCGTGTGTGATCAGCTCGACCTTCTTGCCCAGCTTGGCGGTGAGGTCGCGCAGCATGCGCGGGAATCGGTTGAACACGACCGACATGGGAATCATGCGGATCGACATCACGGCTTCCTGCAGGTCGCGCGTGTTGCGGTCCAGATCCGCCAGGCCGGCCAGCAGGGGCTGGTTGGCGGCGCTGTCGAGCTCGCTGCTTTTCTGCGCCAGCATGGCCTGGGTGATCACCAGCTCGCCCACCAGGTTGATGAGTTGGTCGACCTTGCTGACCGAGACCCGCAGCGTGCTCGACTCCATGGCGTTGTTCGCGCCGGCAGAAGCGCTGGCGCGTGCTGCTGCCTTGGGTGCCTCGTCTGCTGGCGAGGCGGCGATGGCCACCGGTGCCACCGGCTGGGGCTGGCCTACCTCAGGCACGCCGGGCGCGCCATCGAAGAAGCCGAAGTCGGCGCGTTCGGCTGCGGCTGGCTGCGGGGCAGGAGCGGGAGGGGAGACAGCTTCGGCGGATGAGGCCGCCGCCGCGTCGATGATGTGAATCTGTTCCTTGCTCACGTGGAAGGTGAAGAGGTCGAGCAGGTCGGTATCGCTGGCGGTGGTGAGCACCCGATACACCCGCTTGTCGCTCTGGTCGCAGGGCAGGGGCGTGATCTCGCCCAGGCCCGGGATGTCGCGAAACAGCTCGGCCACACCGTCGGCCTGCGCCGGGTTTTCCAGCGGGCCGATGTGCAGTTCCAGCTGGCGCGTGCCAGCAGGCAGCGCAGGCGCCGGGGCTGCCACAGGCGCGGCAGGCGCGGCGCGGTTGCTGCCGCCGCAGCGGGCGCGCTGGTGGCGGCGGTTGAAGGGGCGGGCGCTGTGCCGTTGGCCAGGTGGCTGATGCGCTGCACCAGATCCGCGGTGGCCGGGGTGTCGACCTGCCGGCCCTGGTGGCGTGCCAGCAGCAGGCGCAGCGCGTCCGAAGACTCCAGCAGCACATCGACCATGGGCGCGCTGGGTTGCAGTTCGTGGCGCCGCAGCTTGTCCAGCAGCGACTCCATCTGGTGCGTGAGCTCGGCCACATCGGCAAAGCCGAAGGTGGCGGCGCCGCCTTTGATGGAATGGGCGCAGCGGAAGATGGCGTTGAGCTCTTCGTCGTCGGCTTGCGCCAGGTCGAGCGCCAGCAGCATCTGCTCCATCTGGTCCAGGTTCTCGCCCGCTTCTTCGAAGAAGATTTGGTAGAACTGGGTCAGGTCGAAGTTGTCGCCGGCGCTCTGGCCTTCGGTGGTCATGTCAGCCATGGGGTGGTCTCGGTGGGGGAGCGGGCTTCAGCGGATGACTTTCTGGATGACCTCGATCAACCGCGTGGGGTCGAACGGTTTCACCAGCCAGCCGGTGGCGCCAGCAGCGCGGCCGGCCATCTTCATCTGGTCGCTGGACTCGGTGGTCAGGATCAGGATCGGCGTGGTCTTGAATTTCGGGCTCTCGCGCAGCTTGCGGGTGAGCCCCAGGCCATCCAGGCGTGGCATGTTCTGGTCGGTCAGCACCAGATCAATGGCATGGTGCTGGGACTTTTCCAGGGCATCCTGGCCGTCCACCGCTTCCACCACGTGGAAGCCGGCGCTGGTCAGCGTGAAAGCCACCATTTTTCGCATGGAAGCCGAGTCGTCTACGGCAAGAATCGATTGCATGGGGGAACTCCGTCGTTCGGTGAAATATCGGCAGAAGGCGCTGGCACTTGAATCAGAACAGTTCGATGGCGCCGGCGTCCATCTCGCTCTGGGTCACCGGGCTGGGGCGTTCGGGCATGGGGTCGATGTCCAGCGGCAGTTCGCCCTCCTCGGGTTCCATCGCTTCTTCGGCCAGTTTCCAGGCGCAGCCCTGCAACACCTTGCCGGTGTGCACGATCAGCTGGGTGGCCATGTCGTGAAACTGCAGTTCGGTGACCGCCTGCTTCAGGCTGTGGCGAACCTCGTTGAGCGCGTCGCTCTGGTTGTCCACCAGACCGGCCAGGCCGTGGTTGGCCGCGCCAAAGCGCTCCAGCAGGTTGCCGGTGGCGTGGTCCAGCAGGCCTTCGAGGCGTTTGAGATCGGTCATGGCCATCAGCAGGGCGTCCTGCAGGTCGGCCACCAGGGTCACGGGCAGGGCGATGGCGGGGGGGGCGTGCGGTTCGGTCATGGTGTCCGGGTCTGTGGTGGTTTGCCTCGGGCCGGCCAGGGGCGGTCGGGCATTACAATTTTCTGCAACCGGCCGCTTTGCAATCGGCCGATTACCGGGCCAAACCCGCACCATTTCGCTGCGCTGTCCCACCGCCCGACACCCTGAGCCCGTCGCCCCCGACCGATCCGACCGACCTGCCATGAGCGCGACGACCGACCCCACCTCTCCCAAACCCGTGGTGCGCATCCTGCACCTGGAGGATTCGCGGGTGGACCACGCGCTGGTCAAGTTCGCGCTGCAGCGCAGCCAGATGGCCTGCGAGCTCACGCTGGTGGACACCATGGACGATCTGCGTGCGCAGCTGGAGACCGGTGCCTTCGACGTGTTGCTGGCCGACTACCACCTGCCCGGCTTCACCGGACTGGACGCCTGGGACCTGGCCCACGAACTGCGCCCCGAGCTGCCGTTTGTGGTGCTTTCGGGTGCGATCGGCGAGGCAGCGGCGGTGGAGGCCATGCACCGCGGTGTGAGCGACTACCTGCTCAAGGACAACATGCACCGGCTTGCGCATGCGATCGAGCGCGCCCTGGAGGTGAGCGAGACGCGCCGTGCCAAGGCGTTCGCCGACGCCGAACTTGCCAACTCGCGCCAGCGCCTGGCCGAACTCGCGGAACACCTGCAGGCCAGCATCGAGCAGGAGCGCGCCGACATTGCGCGCGAGGTCCACGACGACATTGGTGGCGCGCTCACCGCGGTCAAGCTCGATCTGGCCTGGGTCGGGCGCCACGCCACCGAGCCGACCATGCAGCGCCACATCCAGTCGGCCATGGAAATGCTGCAGCACGCGCTGGGCGCCAGCCAGCGCATCATGCTCAACCTGCGCCCGCCCATCCTCGACCAGGGGCTGGTGGCGGCGGTGCAGTGGCTGGCCACCAGTTTCGAACGGCGCACCGGTACCCGGGTGCTGGTGCGCCGGTCTGCCGAGGTGATCGAGGTGCCGCGCGAGCTGCAACTGGTGGCCTACCGCACCGCGCAGGAAGCGCTGACCAACGTGGCCAAGCACGCGCAGGCCAGCGCGGTCACCATCGACCTGAGCGACCGCGAGGGCGTGCTCACGCTGGAGGTCAACGACAACGGCAGTGGCCTGGACGCGCAGGCGCTGCGCAAGGCCAAGTCGTTCGGCTTGCTGGGCTTGCGCGAGCGCGCCGCCAAGGTCGATGGCTGGCTCGACGTGAGCAGCTCGCCGCGCGGCACATCGGTGATTCTGTCGGTGCCGCTGGATGCCTTCAGCCACCCGGCCAGTGACGACATGACCCAGGAGGAAACCGATGATCAAGGTGGTTTTGTGTGACGACCACGCGGTGGTGCGCCGCGGCATTCGCGACACCATTTCGGAGGCGGTGGACATCCAGGTGGTCGGCGAGGCCGGCAGCTACCCCGAGCTGCAGAGAGCAACTGCGCAAGACGCCATGCGATGTGCTGGTGCTCGATCTGAACATGCCCGGTCGCGGTGGTCTGGAGGTGCTGGCGGCCTTGCGCGAAGAAGGCTCGCCGGTCAAGACGCTGGTCGTCTCGATGTACCCGGAAGACCAGTATGCGATTCGCTGCCTGCGCGCCGGAGCGCGCGGCTACCTCAACAAGGCCGGCGAACCGGCCGAGACTGATCGCCGCCATCCGCACCGTGCAGCAGGGCCGCAAATACGTCACGCCCGAGGTGGCGCAGATGCTGGTGGACAACCTGAGCGCGCCCGAAAACGAAGAGCTGCACGCCAGCCTGTCCGAGCGCGAGACTGCAGACACTGCAAAAAATTGCCTCGGGTCGCAAGCTCTCCGAGATCGCCGATGAACTCATGCTCAGCCCCAAGACGGTGAGCGTCTACCGCGCGCGGGTGCTGGAGAAGCTGCACCTGGCCAACAACGCCGAACTCACGGTCTACGCGATCCGCAACAACCTGGTGTGACCCGCGCCGCGGCCGTCCCCCACATGGGTCGGGGACGGGCAGTAGCCAACCCCCGGCTTGGGTTATCGTGCTGGCTTTTCATGCTGGAGGTTCGTCATGTCGCTTCGTCACATCGTCATTCTTGCCGCTGCCCTGGCAGCGCCCTGGGCCGCTCACGCCAATGGCAAGGCCTGCCTGCTTGAGGGCAACTTCACCTTGATGGGTCAAAAGATCGTGATGAAGGACTGCCTGCAGAACAACGGCGGTCAGCCGCAGGCGCAGTTTGTGCAGAACTGCCAGGGGCTCTCGCAGGCGGCTGTTTCCATGGGTGGCCCGCCAGCCAAGATCACCTACCTCGCGGCCTGTCCGGTGCCCGCGCTGGGCGTTTGCGACAAGCTGTTCGGTGTGGCACTGAGTGGCCACTACTACGCCCAGGATGCGCAGGCACTCAAGGACACCGAGGCCAGCTGCAAGGCGGGCGGTGGCACATGGAAAAAGGGTTGAACGCGTGAAGGCCTGGCGTCGTCGGGTCTGGCTATGGGCCGTGCCGTTCGCGCTTCTGGCCTGCAGCAAGCCCGACGACCCGCAGGCCGCACTGGAGGCGGCCGCGCAGCGCTTGCAGGACGCGCTGGAGGCCAAGCAGACGGGTGATGTGATGGCCATGCTCGACACCCGTTTTCGCGCCCAGGACGAACTCGATGCCGAGTGGGCGCGCAAGACCATGGCGCTGGTGTTTCTGCGTTTCAATCAGGTGCGCGTGATCGCGGTCAACCGGCAGAGCCGCATCGATGAGGGCAGCGGCGCCCGGGTGGGGCGCACCACGGCGCAGGTGCTGGTGACCGGCGCGCAAGGCCTGGTGCCCGAACGCGCCGAGCCCTATTCGCTGGAGCTGGTGTGGTGGCGCGAGGGCGACGACTGGAAGCTGCGCGACCTGCGCTGGAACTGAAAGCCGCTGCGCGCGGTCAGCCGGTGAACAGGCTGGTGGCGAGCCGCAGCAAGGAGACCACCGGCTTGTCGAGCATGGGCACGGTGGCTGCGATGCCAACCAGACCGACCGTGAGCGTGAGCGGGAAGCCGATGGCGAATGCGTTCATCTGCGGCGCGATGCGCGAGACAAAGCCCAGCACGATGTTGATGAACAGCAGCATGCCGATCATGGGCAGGGCAATCCACAGCCCGTAGTGAAACACCACCGCGCCCAGCTCGTGCAGGCGCAGGCGGTTGATCGCATCGAATGCGCTGCCGTCCAGCGGGAAGGTGTTGAAGCTGGCGATCACCGCTTGCAGCAGCATCAGGTGCCCGCCCAGAATGACGAACAGCAGCATGGTCATGTTGCCGAAGAAGCGCCCCACGGTGCTGGTTTGTCCGTTGGTGATCGGATCAAAGAAACCGGCGAAGTTCAGACCCATCTGCAGGCCGATCACCTCGCCCGCCAGCTCCACCGCCGCGAACACGATGCGCACCGCCAGCCCGATCGCCACGCCGATCACCACCTGCTGCATCACCACCGAAAAAGCGCGCGGATCGGTGAGCGCAATCACCGGCTGCTCACCCAGCCCCGCCTGCGCGCAGACCGCAACCAGAAACGCCAGCGCCACACGCGTGCGCACCGGCACCGAGCGCGAAGAAAAAATGGGCGCACTGGAGAACACCGCCAGGATGCGCAGAAACGGCCAGAACACCGGCGAGACCAGCGCCATGATGTCCGCTTCGGTGAAGCCGATCATGTCGAGCTTCAACCGCAACGAGGCAACGCGGGCAAGCGCTCCCCGTCGAGCGGTCCGAAGGCCGCTCGACCCGAGAACGCCGCAGAACCGGCTTTGCCGGGCTGCCAGCGTTGCCCCCTGGAGGGGGTCGCGCGCAGCGCGGCGGGGGAGGGTCGCTCCTGTGGCGCGGGGTGGGGCGTCATCAAACAGCGTAGCTGGGGATGGACATGATCGTGCGCCGGATGAACTCCACCATGGTGGTGAGCATCCACGGCCCGGCGATCGCAAACACCGCGATGGCGGCGATCAGCTTGGGCACGAACGACAGCGTGGCCTCGTGAATCTGGGTGATGGCCTGGAACAGGCTGACCAGCAGGCCGACGCCCAGCACCGTGGCCAGAATCGGCGCGGCCACCATGAGCAGCATGTAGAGGGCGTTTTGTCCGAAGGTGAGAGCGGCTTGTGGATCCATGAGTTTTTCTACAGTGCAAAACTTGCCGCCAGCGAGCCGAGCAGGATGTTCCAGCCGTCGGCCAGCACGAACAGCATCAGCTTGAAGGGCAGGGCCACCAGCACGGGCGACAGCATCATCATGCCCAGCGACATCAGCACGCTGGCCACCACCATGTCGATCACCAGAAAGGGGATGAAGATCATGAAACCGATCTGGAACGCGGTCTTGAGCTCGCTGGTCACGAAGGCCGGCACGATGACGCGAAACGGCGCGGTCTCGGCGGTCACGTCGTCGGGCAGTTTGGCCAGCCGCGCGAACAGCTCGAAGTCGCTCTGGCGCGTCTGCTTGAGCATGAAGGCGCGCATGGGCGCCTCGCCGCGCGCCAGCGCTGCTTCAAAGCCGATCTGGTTGGTGGTGTAGGGCGCGTAGGCGTCCTGGTAGACCTTGTCGAGCGTGGGGCCCATCACGAACAGGGTGAGGAACAGCGACAAGCCCACGATCACCTGGTTGGGCGGCGCCGACTGCGTGCCCAGCGCCTGTCGCAGCAGCGAGAGCACGATCACGATGCGGGTGAAGCCCGGTCATCAGCAACAGCACCGCCGGCAGGAACGACAGCGCGGTGAAGAACAGCAGGGTCTGGATCGGCACCGAGTAGCTGTTGCCACCCGCACCCTGTCCGATCACCAGCGGGAGCGAGGCGCCGCCGGTGAGCGCGGGCGCTGCGGCTGGCAAGGCCGGGTCTGTCTGGGCAAAGGCCGCGCCGGCCAGGCCCGTGAGCAGCAGACCCAGGGCGATGGCCACGGCGCGCGGCATGGCGGAAGATTCAACGCGGCGCATGGGGGCCTTGTGCTTTGGGTTGAACCAGCTGCGCCAGGCGCGCCGCAAAGCCGCCCGCATCAGCCGACGCGGTGGCGCCAGGCGCTGGACCCGCTGCATCGGCAGCCGCCAGCGGCAGGCTGTGCAAGGCGGTGATGCCGCCCGGTGCCACGCCCAGCACCAGGCACAACCCCGTCTCGCCCTCACCCAGCTGCACCGTCACCACCCGCTGCTGCGGCCCGAGCGACAGGCTGCTCATCACCTGCATGCGCGGCCCACCCTGACTCGCCGCCCCCGGCAAATGGCGCCGGTAGCGCTGCAACATCCAGGCGACACCGATCATCACGATCAGCAGCACCACAGCAGGCAAAGCGTTCTGGAACATAAAGTTGGAAAGAAAAAGGTCGATAAAAAAAGTAGACGATCCGGCGCAAAGTGACTTCAACCCAGAGGCACCGTGGAACCGGCTTTGCCGGGCCGCCAGCGCCGCCCCCCTGGGGGGTGACGCCGAAGGCGGCGCGGGGGGAGTAACAGCCTGAGCAGGGGACAGCCCCTGCGGGGCTATCCCCTGCTGACCCGCCGCATGCGCTCCGACGGCGTCACGATGTCGGTCAGGCGGATGCCGAACTTCTCGTTCACCACCACCACCTCGCCCTGCGCGATCAGGTAGCCGTTGACCAGCACGTCCATGGGTTCGCCGGCGAGCGCATCGAGCTCGACCACCGAGCCCTGGGCCAGCTGCAGGATGTATTTGATGGGCACCTTGGTGCGGCCCAGTTCCACCGAAAGCTGCACCGGGATGTCCAGCACCATCTGGATGTCGTTGCTCCCGGCCGAGCTGTTGCCTCCGCCGGTTTTCACCGGTGTTGCATCGGCCTCGAAGGCCGGCGCGCTGTCGCTCTCGCCGTTGCCGGCGCTGGCCTGCTCTTCGAGGGCTTGCGCCCAGTCGTCGGTGACGGAATCGTTCATGGTGTCGGTGTTGTCAGTTGACATAAGAATCTCCCAGCCAGGTCATGTCTTGTCCGCGCAGCTTCTTGTCGATGCGCAGTGCGTATTTGCCGTTGTGCGTGCCGTACTGGCAGTCGAACAGCGGCACGCCTTCCACCCGCGCCTGCACGTTGGGCGTGCGGTCGAGTTCGAGAAAGTCGCCCACCTGCATCGCCAGCAGCTGCTCCACGGTGGCCTCGGTCTGGGCCAGTTCGGCCACCAGGGTCAGCTCGGCGGCTTGAATTTCGTGGCTCAACACGCGCACCCAGCGCCGGTCGACCTCCATCGCGTCGCCCTGCGCGGTGGAATACAGCACGTCGCGAATCGGCTCCAGCGTGGCGTAGGGAATGCAGATGTGCAGCGAGCCGGTGATGTCGCCAATCTCCAGCGAAAAACTGGTGGTGACCACAATCTCGCTGGGCGTGGCGATGGTGGCGAACTGCGGCTGCATCTCCGAGCGCTGGTAGGCCAGCTCCAGCGGGTACACGCCGAGCCAGGCCTTCTTGTATTCCTCGGCCACCACCTCCACCAGGCGCGCGATCACGCGCTGCTCGGTCGGTGAAAAATCGCGGCCTTCGATGCGGGTGTGAAACTTGCCGTTGCCGCCGTAGAGGCTGTCGATCACACCGAACAGCAGGGTGGGTTCGCACACCACCAGACCGTTGCCGCGCAAGCGGGCGCACCGCCATGATGTTGAAGTTGGTCGGCACCACCAGCTCGCGCAGGAAGGCGCTGTACTTCTGCACCTGCACCGCACCGACGGAGATCTCCGGGCTGCGGCGGATGAAGTTGAACAGGCCCAGGCGCAGGTTGCGCGAAAACCGCTCGTTGACGATCTCCATGGTGGGCATGCGCCCACGAACAATGCGTTCCTGGTTGGAGAGGTTGTAGTCGCGCACACCACCCAGCTGGGGCGCTTCCTTCGTCGAGTTTCTGGCTCTCGCCGGTCACGCCTTCCAGCAGGGCGTCGACCTCTTCCTGGGACAGAAAGGATTCAGACATGGCGACAGCGGCGGGCGCTCACTGAACGATGAAGCTGGAGAACAGCACGCCACGCAGCGGGTTGGGCGGCGCGGCGCGGCGCTTTTTGGCGGGCTTGTCGCTGTGTTCGGCGTCTGCCTCGTCGCTCTCGGGCAGGGAATAGCCCATCACGTTCGAGATCTCTCGCACGATGTCGGCCGAGCAGCTTTTCCTTGCCTTCGATGCCGAGCAGGGTCGTCGGAGCTGCGCTGCGAGATCAGCATCAGGATGGCGTTGCGGATGCTGGGCATGTAGACCTTGATGGCGTCGGCGGTCTTGCTGTCTTCCACCTGCAGCGTGATGCCGAGCTGGGCAAAGCGGTTGCCGCCCGGATCGGCCAGGTTCACCACCATGGCCTCCAGCGGCAGGAAGGTGGGCGGCGAGCGCGAGGCGTGGTCGGCCTGGGCACTGTGCGCGGTGTCTTCACCGTCTTCGTCCACCGCGGTGTTTTTCTTCAGGATGTAGAAGGCGCCACCGGCGCCGGCCAGCGCGAGCACGACCACCCCGATCAGGATGAACAGGAGCTTTTTGCTCTTGGGCTTGGCCGGTGCGGCGGCATCGGCGGTGGCGGCGGCTGCTGACATGGTTTTCCTTCCAGTACGGCCCCGCTGGTGCGGGGTTTCCACGCCGGTGGCGCGGGTGTCTGGAGAGGATTATTGGAGGCCAGCGCCTCGCCCGGTCGGGCGAAAAGGGCGGCAAAAGCCCGCCATTCCGCGGTCTGGTTCCAGCAACTTCGGGCGCTGGAACCTGCGGTCTGTCAGACGAACAGGTCCAGCGGCCGGCTGCCGTCGGCCCGCGTGGCTGGCTGGGCGAGCGATCGCGTGGCCATCGCCGGATCGGCGGCATCGGCGCGGCCCAGGGTGCTGCGCCCGTTCTGCGCCGTGCCCTGGCCTTGCCCCGGCTCGCCGCCGGCTCCCTGGCCGCCGGGCTGGCGCTGTTGCGCGCCGACCGACACATCGGCCAGCGCAATGCCGCTGCGCTCCAGCAGCGAGGCCAGCGACTGGTTGGCCTGCTGGGCCAGCGACTGGCGAATGTCGGCGTTGTCGCTGCGGAAGTCCACGCTGAGGTCTTGCCCCTGCATGGACAGGCGGATGTCCAGGCTGTCGAGCCCGCCGTCGCCCAGGCGCAGGTGGGCGTGGCGCAGGTTCTGGGTGCTCCAGTGGCTGAGCGGGGAGGGCTCGGCCTCGGTGGCTGCATCGGGCATGGGCAGCAGGTCGGCGGGCGATGGTCCCTCCGATCTCGCGCTGCCGGTCTCTTGCAGGGCGCCGAGCAGCGGCGTGGGCGCGGCGCCATCGGCCTGGGCCTTGCCGGTGAGCAGTTCGCTCAGGCGGGCCGTGAGCGAAACGGCGTTGCCGGCCACGCTGTCGGCCTCGCGCGCCGCGCTCAGGTCCATCGACACCGTGCTGGCGGCCCAGGCAGCGCCACGAGCGCGCGCTGTCTCGGCCACACCGCTGGGCGCGGTGGGTCGGCCAACCACGACCGGTTGGGCTTGCAGGCTGGTCGCCGAGGCACGCACTGCCGCAGCAGGGTCGTTGCCAACGGGGGGTTTGGCGTCGCGCCGCACGCCAGCGTGCGAGTCTCTGGCCTCGGCGTCTCGGCCATGGTTGCGGTGCTGCGCGCAGATCGGGGCGAACGGTGAAGAGGCGGGTTCTTGAAATCGGACTTGCCCAGCGTGCTGTCAATCGCTGCAGTGGTTCCTGTTCGTGCATTGCGAGTATCGGGTTGAACAGCCATTCAGGGCGCGCGGCGACAGCACCGGGCGGCAGGCTGGCGGGGTCGATGGCCTCGGGCTTGGCCAGCGCGGTCATGCCGCTGATGTCGAGGCCGGCGGGCTTGTCTTTGCCGGTTGTGTCGCTGGCCACGGCTGCGGGGCTGGCTGCGGTTGCCGGTGTTGCCGCGGGGGTGTTCGCGGCCGGCGCTGGGGCGCTGGCACGGCCCATCGAGCCGGGGTCGGCCAGGCCGAGCAGCCGGGCCACCGGGTTGTCGTCGCCCGCGCTTTCCTTTTCGCTTTCTTCGTCATCGGCAACGCGGGTCTCATCGGGGCTGGCGTCGGCATCTGCGGCTGCGGCTGGAGCGACCCGCGTGTCGGCCACCATCGACAACAGCGCGGCAAAAGCGTCGCCACCCTGCTCGCCAGTGTTGCCAGCCTGGCTGCGGTTTGCCGGTGCGGCAGCGGGTTTCGGGGCGGGCGGGGCGGAACGGGAAATTTCGCTCATGGTCGGGCGCCTTTGGTGGTGATCACGCTTTGCGAGAGACGCTGGCGAAGGTGGATCGTGAGCGCCATTTCGTCGGTCTGCTTCTGTTCATCGCGCTGTGCGCGGTGCAGCAGCGCCTGTACCTTGCCGTCGGTGTATTTGCGCAGCCCGGCCAGGTCGCGCTCGGCCACATGCACCTGCTGCTGCCCCTGGTCCAGCTGCGCCTGGCGCTGGCCCAGCACACCGCGCTGAAAATCCATGGCGTGGTCGATCTTCTGGATGAACTGGCGGTGGTGGTGCATCACATTGGCATCCATCCCGCTGCTGCTGCGCTGGCTCCAGCGCGCCTGCGCCTCGTCGGCATAAGTTTGCAGCTGCTGCATCTGGTCTTGCGCCTGCGCCATCTCGCGCTGCAGCTGCGCCAGCCGGGCCAGCGCCTCGTCGCGGCGCTTCTGTGCCAGCTCAACCACCTTGTTCAGGGTCTGGATTGCGGTGCTCATCGGGCGTGACTTTCATGGGGTTGACGGGAGAGGCGTTCGGTTTTGCCTTCGTGCAGCGCGCTGGCCAGCTGCGTCAGGCTCTCGGGGAGGGTGGCGGCTTCACGCATGTCCTGCATCAGGAAGCGCTGCAGTTCCGGGATACAGCACGATGGCGCGGTCGGTCTCGGGGTCGCTGCCCGCCACGTAGGCGCCGAGCTGAATCAGGTCGCGGCTCTTCATGTAGCGCGAGTAGAGGTTGCGGAACTTGCGCGCCAGATCGAGGTGCGGCGTGGTCGCCACGTTGTGCATCACGCGCGAGGCCGATGCCTCGACATCGATCGCCGGGAAATGGCCCGATTCGGCCAGCGAGCGCGAGAGCACGATGTGGCCGTCCAGAATGGCGCGCGCGGCATCGGCAATCGGGTCTTGCTGGTCGTCGCCCTCGGACAGCACGGTGTAGAAGGCGGTGATCGAGCCCACGCCGTTGAGGCCGTTGCCGCTGCGCTCCACCAGCTGCGGCAGCTTGGCGAAACACGACGGCGGGTAGCCCTTGGTGGCTGGCGGCTCGCCAATGGCCAGCGCAATTTCGCGCTGCGCCATGGCGTAGCGGGTGAGCGAGTCCATCAGCAGCAGCACATGCAGGCCGTCGTCGCGAAAGCGCTCAGCGATCGCGGTGGCGTAGGCGGCGCCCTGCATGCGCAGCAGCGGCGGCGCATCGGCCGGCGCGGCCACCACCACCGAGCGCTGGCGCCCCTCGGGGCCCAGGATGTCTTCAATGAATTCCTTCACCTCGCGGCCGCGCTCGCCGATCAGGCCGACCACGATCACGTCGGCCTTGGTGTAGCGGGCCATCATGCCGAGCAACACGCTCTTGCCCACGCCGGAGCCGGCAAACAGGCCAATGCGCTGGCCGCGGCCCACGGTGAGCAGCGCGTTGATCGCGCGCACGCCGGTGTCCAGCGGTTCGCGCACCGGGTCGCGGTCCATGGCGTTGAGCGGCGCGCGGTCCAGCGCCTGCACATCCACCTGCGTGATCGGGCCCATGTGGTCCATCGGCACACCCTGCGGATCGACCACGCGGCCCAGCAGCCCGCCGCCCAGCGGCAGTCGCAACACGCCACGGTCGCTCGCCGAGGGCGCGCGGTTCACCTGGCCGACCCGCGGCACGGTGCGGTAGGGCGCCAGCGGCGTCACGCTGGCGCCACTGGCCAGGCCGTGGGTATCGCCGGCCGGCATGAGGAAGGCGCGGTCGTTCGAGAAGCCCACCACCTCGGCCATCACCGGCGACTTGCTGCCGTTGGCGATCAGGCATTGCGAGCCCACCGGCACGCGCAGGCCCACCGCCTCCAGCACCAGACCGGCCAGGCGGGTGAGGGTGCCGCGCACCTCCAGCGGGTTGTGGGCCTCGGCGCAGTCGCGCGCGTCGCTCATGAACTGTTCCCAGCGCGGCAGGGCTTCAGGCATCGTCGGCCTCCTCGGCATCGGTTTCGCCGCCCGGCTTGCTGTCGTGCTTGCCGCCTGCGCTGTTGCCCGGGGTTGGCTCGTCGCCGCCCCAGTCCACGCTCAGTCCCAGGTTGCCGACCGCGCGCGCCCAGCGCTTTTCCACCGTGGCATCCACCGCCATGCTCGGCGTGTGGATCACGCAGCCACCCGGTGTGATGGTGACATCGGCCACGAACTCGGGCGCGTTCTCGCCCAGGGTTTCGATCAGCGCGTCTTTCATCAGGGCGAGGTCGTCCGGGTGCATGCGCACGGTGGACGGCAGACCGTCGTCGACGATCATCTCCAGCGCCTCGCCGATCACGGTGCGCAACTGGCGCGTGTTGACCTTGAGTTCCTGGCGCACCACCTGGCGCGCGATGTCGCAGGCCAGCTCCAGCAGCTGGCGCGAAATTTTCTGTTCGCTGGCCAGCAGCTGGTCGGCCATGCCGTGCATCAGCTCGCCCATGCGCAGGGCGTTGGCCGCCAGCGCCTGCTGCAGCGGCTCGGTCATGGCGGCGCGGGTGTCTTGCTCGCCCTGCTCGCGGCCGCGGGCATAGCCCTCGGCCCAGGCCTGTTCGCGAACCGCCTGCAGGTTTTCGCTTTCGGTGGCGCCGGGCTCGTCGCGCTCGCCGGCTTCCAGCGGTGCGAGGTTGCTGTCCATGGAAGAAAAGCTCCAGCTCGCCACCGCGTCGATCTCTTCGCGCGGAATGAAGCGCGAATACGCGTTGGTCTTGGAAGCCGCCGGCTTGGGCGTTGGCTTAGACGAAGCTGTCATCGCCGCCTCCGCCGATCACGATCGAACCCTCGTCGGAGAGTCGGCGCACCACCTTCAGAATTTCTTTCTGCTGGGCTTCCACCTCGGACAACCGCACCGGCCCACGCGACTCCAGATCGTCGCGCAAACCTTCGGCGGCGCGGCTCGACATGTTGGAGAGCACCAGATCGCGCAGCTCGGTGGTGGCGCCCTTGAGCGCGAGCACCAGCGAGTCGGTCGAGACCTCTTTGAGCACCTGTTGCATCGACTTGTTGTCCAGCTTGGTCAGGTCTTCGAAGGTGAACATCTTGTCCATGATCTTCTGCGCCAGATCGGCGTCGTGCTCGCGGATCGCGTCGATCACGGTCGACTCGATCTGCGTGCCCATCATGTTGATGATTTCGGCCGCCGTCTTCACCCCGCCCAGCGAGGCCTTGCGCACCTTGTCGCCACCGGCCAGCACCTTGAACAGCACCTCGTTGAGGTCTTTCAGCGCGGTCGGCTGAATGCCTTCGAGCGTGGCGATGCGCAGCATCACCTCGTTGCGGGTGCGGGCGGTGAGGTTCTTCAGAATGCCGGCCACCTGCTCGAAGTCCAGGTGAACCAGGATGGCCGCCATGATCTGCGGGTGTTCGTTGCGCAGCAGCTCGGCCACCGAGAGCGGGTCCATCCACTTCAGGCTTTCGATGCCGGTGACATCGCCGCCTTGCAGAATGCGGTCGATCAGCAGCCCGGCCTTGTCTTCGCCCAGGGCGCGCTTGAGCACCGCGCGCACATAGTTGTCGGTGTCCGAGACCAGCAGGCTTTGCGAAGCGGCCTCGCTGGTGAATTTTTCGATCACGCCATCGACCCGCTCGCGCGAGACCGAGCGCGTGCGTGCAATCGCCTCGCCCAGGCGCTGCACCTCCTTGGGTGCGAGGTGCTTGAACACTTCGGCGGCTTCCTCTTCGCCGAGGGACATCAAAAAGATGGCCGCGTCCTGTACGCCGGTGTCTTCCATGGGGTGTCCTAGCGGTGCGTTGCGTGGGCTTCAGGCGGCATCAAACCGGCACTTCGCCATTGACCCAGCCCTTGACGATGTTGGCCACCGCCATCGGGTTCTCTTTGGCCAGGCGCTTGGCGTCTTCCAGGCGCAGCTGCTCGGGCAGCGCCACGGCGGTACCGCTGGCCGCGCCGCCTGGCATCGGAAGGCCCGGGCGCTCGGGCGCTTCGTTGAGCACCGCGCTCAGCTGCGGTTGCTGGTTGTTGATGGGGGTGAGGGTGACGGGTGGCGCCTTGAGCAGTTTCATGCCGGGGCGCACCAGGCCGAGCAGCACCAGCACGCCCAGCCCCACCATGGCCAGCGGCCAGGCCATGCTGCGCGCCAGTTCCATGTTGTCCGTCTGCTGCCACCACGGCAGCACTTCGCTTTCGGGCAGCTTGGTGATGTTGAAGGCCGCGTTCACCAGGTTCACCGAATCGCCGCGCTCCTGGCTGAAGCCAATGGTCTCGCGCACCAGCGCGGTCATCTGGTCGAGCTGCGCCTGCGGGATCGGCAGCGTGGTTTCCTTGCCGGTGCGGTCGGTGCTGCTGCGGTGGTTGATCACCACCGCCGCGCTCAGGCGGCGCACGTTGCCACTGGCCTCGCGCACCACCTTCACCGTTTTGTCCACCTCGTAGTTGATCACCGACTCGCGCCGCGAGCCAGCGCCCGCCGTGGCGCCGTTGCCAGCCACGCCCAGCGGCGCAGCGGCGCCGTTGATGGGGGCGGTGCCGGTGGCCGGTGGCTGGTTGGTGGTGGCACCGGGCACGCCGGCGGGCTGCGCACCAGGCGCGCTGCCGTCTTCCACGATCTGCTGGCTGCGCACCGCGCTGCTCTCCGGTGTCTGGTTCGGGCGATGCTGTTCGGAGGTGGATTCGACCAGCGAAAAATCGACATCGGCATTCACCTGCGCCTTCACGTTGCCCACACCCACCAGCGGCTCCAGCATGTCCAGAATGCGGCGGGTGTAGCTCTGCTCCAGCTGCTGCACATACTGCAGCTTCTGCACGTCGGCGCCCTGGGAACTGCCGTCGGTGGCGCTGGAGAGCAGGTTGCCCGCGTCGTCCACGATGTTCACCGCCTTGGGGTTCATCTCGGGCACGCTGGCGGCCACCAGGTGCACGATGCCGGCCACCTGCGCCTTGTCCAGCGTGCGCCCGGGGTGCAGCGAGAGCAGCACCGAGGCCGACGGTTTTTGCTGCTCGCGGAAAAAGCCGTTCTGGTTGGGCAGCGCCAGATGCACCCGCGCCGCCTGCACCGAAGAGAGCGACTGGATCGAGCGGGTCAGCTCGCCCTCCAGCCCGCGCTGGAAGGTCAGCCGCTCCTGAAACTGCGTCATGCCGAAGCGGTTCGACTTCCATCAGTTCGAAGCCGTTGACCGTGCCCTTGGGCAGGCCCTGAGACGCCAGGCGCAGGCGCGTGTCGTGCACCTTGTCGGCCGGCACCATGATCGCGCCGCCGCCCTCGGTGTACTTGTAGGGAATGTTCATCTGCGAGAGCTGCGCCACCACCGCGCCGCCGTCTTTGTCGCCCAGGTTGGCGTAGAGCACGCGGTAGTCGGGCTGGCGGCTCATGAAGAACAGCGCCAGCGCAATGGCGAGCAGCGCCACGGCACCGATGCCGAGCTTGAGTTTTTGCCCCGCGTCCATGCGGGACAGGCCATCGCCCAGCGCGCTGCGGCTGGTGACTGGCTGGAGCGGAATCTCGGCGACGGTGTTGCTGCTCATGGGCGGTGGTCGAAGAGAAGGTGAGGGCGGTGTGGCGGTGATGAAGCGGGCGAAATCCACCCGGCACGCACCGATTATTCGAGCCCACCCCCGCCGCCATAAGGCCGATAAGGGCGGCCTTTGTCCGCTTATTCCCGCCGCCCGCTGGCGCTCCAGTGCCTAGCATCAGGCTTCAAATCCCTTCACAGAAGGAAACACCCATGGACCTTCGTATTTCCCCCCTCAGCAGCCAGGCACTCAGCGGCATTGGCGGCGCCGGTGCCCAGCGCCCCGGCGGCGCTTCCGGCGTGGGCGGCGGCTTTGCCGACAACCTCAAGACCGCCCTGCAGACGGTGAGCAAGGCCCAGAACGAAGCCTCGCAACTGCAAACCCAGGTGCAGCTCGGCAACCCCAACGTGAGCCTGGAAGAAACCATGCTCGCCATGCAGAAAGCCCAGATCGGCTTTCAGGCCACGCTTCACGTGCGCAACCGCATGGTGCAGGCGTACACCGACATCATGAATATGTCGGTGTGACCCCCCCCGCGCCGGCTTCGCCGTCACCCCCCAGGGGGCGACGCTGGTCGCCCGGCAAGCCGGCCACGGCGTTCTGGGATCGAGCGGCCTGCGGACCGCTCGAAGCGCGCGCAGCTTGGGCCACACCACCCCGGCTTGACTTCCCTCGCACTCGGGCACTGACAAAAAACCGAACCCTTTCGCCAGCACGCGCACGCAGTGCGCTTGAGCGGTCCGCAGGCCGCTGATCCCAGAACGCCGTCGGACCGGCTTTGCCGGCCGACCAGCGTCGCCCCCTTGAGGGGGTCGCGCGCAGCGCGGCGGGGGTGGGTCAATGAACCATGCTCCGGTTCCCCATCAGCAGTTCGATGTCGCTCAGCCAGGGCTCGGCCAGCAGGCGGATCTCGGCGTCGGTGCGCAGAATGCGCTGCATGATGCGCAGCTTTTCGCGGCGCTCGTCGCTGCTGAGTTTGTTGGTGCGGGCCTTGCCGCGCAGCTGCGCGATCAGCACCGCGCAGGTGCTCTCCAGGCGCACCACCTGGTCCCAGTTTTCGCTTTGCGCGGCATTGAGCATCTGCTGGCTCGCGTGCTCGATCGCTTTGTAGTAGTCCAGCAAGCTGTGTTGCTCCGTGTTCATGATCAGGCTCCGGCGCCGACCGCCAGGGCGGGTTGACCGGCGGTGTTGGGGGTTGCGCCCTGGATGCGCTGCCAGGAATCGGCCACCGGCTCGATCAGGCTGCTCACCTCGGCCAGCGCCGCGGCGTCGTTGCGCAGGTTGGCGTGTGTCAGGCGCACGATGCAGTAGCTGTACATGCCGCGCAGGTTTTGCGCCAGCTCGCCGCCTTGCTCCATGTTCAGGCCGGCCTTCAGGCCTTCTTCCAGCAGGCGCACCGCCTTGCCGATCGCCATGCCCTTGGCCGCCACGTCGCCAGCTTCCATCGCGCCGCGCGCGCGCTGCAGCGATTGCAGCAGCGCGTCGAACAGCAGGGTCACCAGCTGGTGCGGGCTGGCGGCTTGAACGCCGGTGTCGGCTGCCACGCGCTTGTAGGCAGCGGCGGCGCGGGAGTTGACAGAGGTAAACATGGTGTCGGTTCCTTGTGTCTGATGCCTTTTTGTATCGGCAGCCGGCGGCGGGACTGTAGCCATGGGTGCGCAGATTTGAGGGTGAAAAACGGTCACAGGGAAAGGCTTCAGCGCCAGGCCGCCAGAACAAGGCCGCGCGCTAGCGTCGGGCAGAAAAAAGCCCGGCCTGGCAGCTCACTGCGCAAGACCGGGCCCCCGAGATGGCCCCGAACCTGTTGCCGGCCCATCAGCTGGTGCTCTGGTTCCACAGCGTGATCTGCTGGGTGACGAAAGCGTTGAGACTGCTGAGGCGGCCCACGGCCGCGTCCATGGCGTTGTACTGCGCCAGGTAACGCACCTCTGCGCGCGAGGCGCGGTCGTTCACCTTGTCTTGCTCGGTGGTGTTGCGCTTGATCGCGCCCTGGATCGACTCGGTCTTGGTGCTCAGCGTGCCGGTGGCGCTCACCAGGCCGTCGGCAAAGGCCTTCACCTTGAGGCCGAAGCCCTGCGAGGCGGGGTCGGTGCTGGTACTGGTGAACAGCGCGCGCAGGCCGTCGAGGTTGCCGAGCGCGGCGTCGAGTTTGTCGGCCTTGATCTCCAGCTTGCCGCCCTGCTGCGCCTCAATGCCCACATCGATCAGGCGCGAAAACGGGCTGCTTGAGGTCACCGAGCGCATCATGCCGCGCAACGCGTTTTGCAGGCCCACGGCGGTGCTGTCGCCTTGAAGGGAGCCGGCGGTTTTGGTGTCGGCGTTGTACTTGGTGGCCTCGGTCAGCATGGTGTTGAGCCCGTTGTAGGCATCCACGAACGCCTGCACGTTTTTGCGCATCGCCTCCTTGTCGGCGGTTACATCGATCTCCACCGGCGCGGTGGTCACCTGCGCCAGCGTGAGGGTGAGGCCGGGCACCGTGTCGTCCAGCGTGTTGCTGGCCGAGGTGATGGCCACGTTGTTGATGGTGGCCAAGGCGTCCAGGCCGGCCTGGGTCTGTGTCATGCCGCCGGTGGCGCTCGGGCCAAAGGCCAGGCGCTCCAGCCCGCCCGGGTCACCGCCGGTCACGGCGACGGTGAAGCTGTTGGCCGCGCCGGTGGCGGTGGAGCGCATCAGCAGCCGCTCGCCGCTGGCGTCGCGCAGCACCGTGGCCGTCACGCCAGCCTTGGCCTCGTTGATCTGCCGCGCCACCTCGCTCAGGCTGTCAGTGCCCGCTCCGATCACCACGTCAACCGGGGTGTCGCTGCCCACCTGAATGCTCAGCGTGCCCGCGCCGAGCGCACTTTGCAGTCCAAAAGCCGGCTGCGGCGAAACGGCCGACTGCGCCTTGGCCAGCTGCTGCACCTCGATCGAAAGTCCGGTGGCGCTTGCGCCTGCCGCTGCGGTGACGCTGACCGCAGCCGTGTTCGAGGAACTGGCCTTCACGCCGCTCCAGCCGCTGGCGGTGGAGAGTTTGGATGCCGCATCGCCCAGCGTAGCGACCAAGGATTTCACCGTGCCGTAAATCGACAGCTGGCTTTGCAGCGAGCTGGCGGTTCTTTGCAGCGGCTGCAGCGGCGCGCGGTCGAGCGCGACCAGCTGGGAGACGATGCTCTTCACATCGATGCCGCTGGCCAGGCCTGGGGATGAGATGGTGGCCATGGTGTGTGTTCCTTCCCGGGATGGACGCACCACACGCAAGAGGCATGTGGTCTGTGCATCCCGCAAAGCCCGAAGCGGCGGGGTGGCTGCTGGCCACCGCCGCCGCCTGGGCGGCCTCACCCGGGTGGGCGAGGCGCTTGCGGTTGAAAGACGGCTGCGGGGATTAACGCAGCAGGCTCAGCACGCCCTGCGGCAGCTGGTTGGCCTGGGCGACCATGGCGGTACCGGCCTGCTGCAGGATCTGGGCGCGCGACAGGTTGGCGGTTTCCTTGGCGAAGTCGGCGTCCACGATGCGACCGCGGGCAGCAGGCGAGGTTCTCGGAGGTCACGTTGATGTTGCCGATCGCGCTTTCAAAGCGGCTTTGAATGGCACCCAAATCGGCACGCGAGCTGTTGATCGGAGGCCAGTGCCTTGTCGATTTGCACCAATGGCTGTTTGTGGCGTCAGCAAAGCTCGACACGTTCATGCCGACAATGCCGGTGGTGGCCACGGCGGTCGTGGTGGCGTTGGCGAAGCCCGCTACGGTGGCGGATGTCGCGTGGTGCCGGCTCATCCTACAGATGTCGGCCAGAGGTGCTGCGCAAGGATGAATTTGCCCAGTCGCTGCGTCGTAGAAGCACCCACGTCGGTCTGACCCGAGACTTGCGTTGATGGCAGCAGACCATTTGGTTGGCCCGCTCCGAAGCGCTGCCAACCGCCTGCACCAGCACCAATGTCCACACCGTTGATGAGGACCCCACCAGCAGCAATGGGCGTGGCAAAGCCCGTCGACTCCCGAGGCTGTCACCGAGGCGGTAGCGATGTTGCCGTGGTGCCACCAAGCGGTGCCAGACTGCGCGTTGGCGATGCTGGAGACGGTGATGGTTTCACCGGCATTCGCGCCAACCTGGAAGTGCTTGGATGATGAAGCTGCCGTCGAGCAGCTTGGTGCCGTTGAAGCTGGTTTGCTCTGCGACTCGCTGAATTTCGGACTTCAGCTGTGTCACTTCTGCATTGAAGCGCGTCGCGGTCGGTTGAGCTGTTGGTGGCGTTGGCGGACTGCACGGCCAGTTCACGCATGCGCTGCAGCATGTCGCCCACTTTGCCCAGCGAGCCTTCAGCGGTTTGCGCCAGAGAGATGCCGTCGTTGGCGTTGCGGGCTGCCACGTTCAGGCCCTTGACCTGGGCGTTCATGCGCTCGGAAATCGCCAGGCCAGCAGCGTCGTCTTTGGCGCTGTTGACGCGCAGGCCGGAAGACAGGCGCTGCATGGAGGTGGACAGGGAATTCTGCGAAGCCATCAGGTTGCGCTGCGCATTCATCGACTGAACGTTGGTGTTGATCGTGCGTCATAACTAACTCCTAAAAAATGGACAAAAAGTAATCCGGCATTGCTGCCAATCTCAACGCCAGCCAGGGGGCTGGCCGCCATGACCGGAGCTTCTGCTGGCGCGCCGGCTCGGTCCCTTTGGGGTCCTTGCCATCTCGCCGCATCTCACTTGCCGGACGACGAACCTTTTTAGAAGTTCGTTGAGAACAGTTTCGGAGCCCCGGGGAGATTCTTTAGCACTGTCTGCTTCTGTGTGATCAAAAAAAGCCGTGCTTGTCAAGCGTTGTTCTGCGCTTCTGCTGCGCTGCTGTGGTGCGCTGCTTTAACAGTGACGCGAGGTTGCATTGCCTGTATCGGCGCGGGCACCGCCTGGCTGTAGCAGCCTTGTTTTTTGTTTCACCTGCGCGCCGTGGGCTGGCAGAGGCAGGGCCGAAATGAACACCAAGGTTGTAGGGGAACGCTGACACGGCGGGGCTGCACACCTGACAGGCCGAACAGCCATTTCCCGATTCAAGTTCTGTTTCGGCTCGACACAATTACTCACATCAGGTCAGCAAACGTAAGCACCCCGCTCACCGCGCCGACCCGCCTTTGAAGGAGCACCCCATGGACAGCGAACAACTCTTGGCTGAAATCCGCGAAGCCAACCTGACCTATCTCATGCTGGCGCAAAACCTGATCCGCAAGGACCGCGCCGAAGCGCTGTTCCGCCTGGGTCTGACCGAAGAGGCCGCCGATCTGCTGGGCATGCTCTCCACCGCTCAGCTGCTGAAGATCGCTTCCAGCAACATGCTGCTGTGCCGCTTCCGGGTGGACGACGATCTGGTGTGGAACCTGCTGACCAGCCACAACGTGAAGAAGGTGGACAACGCCACCACCACGCAGCTGCACGCCAGCATCCTGATGGCCGGGCGGTATGCGGAGTCGGTCAGCACGCATTGAGAACACCCCCCGCGCCGCCTTCGGCGTCACCCCCCTGAAGGGGGGCCACACCAGCGGCCCGGCAAAGCCGGTTCCGCGGTGTGTGCTGGCACAAGGCACGGCTTCAGCGACACGTCTTTCACATCACATTGGATTCAGATCATGGCAACCCAGAAAAGCATCCTCAACGAGTCGCGTGACATCGGTCGCGCCATTTCCCTGATCAAGCTGGGTGCGCGGCTGCAGGTGCTGGAATACGAAACCAGCCTGTCTTATGAGCGGCTGCTGCGGCTCTACAAGGAGGTGGCGGGCAAGAGCCCTTCGAAAGGGCAGCTGCCGTTTTCCACCGACTGGTTTCTCACCTGGCAGCCCAACATCCACGCTTCGCTGTTCCTGAACATCCACGAGTACCTCTCCAAGACCAGTGATCTGGAGGAGATCGACACGGTGATCAAGGCGTTCAGCCTCTACACCGAGCAGATGACGGCCAGCGCGATCGAGCCGCTGCTCTCGGTCACCCGCGCCTGGCGGCTGGTGAAGTTTGTCGACAACGGCATGCTCACGCTCACCAAATGCTCCTGCTGCGGCGGCAACTTCGTGACCGAGCCTTATGAGAACGCACGCCAGTTTGTCTGCGGCCTGTGTGAGCCACCAGCGCGCGCCGGCAAGGGCAGTGCCTCCGGGGGCTTGCGCCTTCACTGAGCGCCTGCCGCCAGGCGCGCTGTCTCTCCCAACATTTGAAAAGGGCCCCGATGTGGGCCCTTTTCGCGTCGATGGGGAACCTCAATCGTCCCTAAAGTTGGTCGATAGAAAAAGCAGGACCGGCAGCGCTTCGCGCGGTTCGGCTCTCCCCTCACATCGGCAAGGTCTGGAACATGTTCATCATCATCGGCTACGTGGTTGCGCTGGGCTGCATTTTTGGCGGCTACATGATCGCGGGCGGCAACATGATGGTGATCTTGAAGGCGCTGCCGATCGAAATGCTGATCATCTGCGGTGGCGCCACCGGCGCCTTCGTGGTGAACAACCAGCCCAAGGTGCTCAAGGCGGCGATGTCTGCGGTGCCTGCTGCCTTCAAAGGCTCGCAAGTTCACCAAGGCGCGCTACATGGAGTTGCTGGCGCTCCAATACGACATTCTGCAAAAGGCGCGCAAGGAAGGCCTGATGGCCATCGAGCAGGATGTGGAGAACCCCGGCGAGTCGGCCGCTGTTCAAGAAATACCCGACCGTGGGCAGCGACCACCACGTGGTGGAGTTCATCACCGACTACCTGCGCATGATGGTTTCGGGCAACCTGAACGCCCACGAGATCGAGTCGCTGATGGACGCCGAAATCGAAACCCACCACCAGGAGGCGCACGCGCCGGTGGCGGCCATCCAGCGCC
The DNA here is from genome assembly GCA_963831255.1 of uncultured beta proteobacterium. Classification (GTDB taxonomy): domain Bacteria; phylum Pseudomonadota; class Gammaproteobacteria; order Burkholderiales; family Burkholderiaceae_C; genus Hydrogenophaga. The sequence continues at coordinate 277,169 of CAWHPI010000006.1, forward strand.
TCGCTGGCGGCCTGCCGGCTTTCGGCATCGTGGCTGCGGTGCTGGGCGTGATCAAGACCATGGGCTCGGTCGGCCAGCCGCCCGCCGTGCTCGGCGGCATGATCGGCTCGGCCCTGGTGGGCACCTTCCTCGGCATTTTTCTGGCCTACGCCATGGTCGAGCCACTGGCCGGCGTGATGGAACAGAAGATGGACGAAAGCAGCAAGGAGCTGCTGTGCATCAAGACCACGCTGCTGGCCAGCATGCAAGGCTACGCACCCACCACCGCCATCGAGTTTGGCCGCAAGGTGCTGTTCTCGCCCGATCGCCCAAGCTTCGCCGAGCTTGAAGGTCATGTGAAAGGCAAGAAAGCATGAGCACGGAACACCCCCCTGCGCCGCTTCGCGTCACCCCCCCTCCGGTTCCCGAGGGGGAGCGCACCCTGTGGCCCGGCGAAGCCGGTTCCACGGGTGCCCTGAACCAATGCACTTCGCGCCGGGCTGTTTCGGCGTGTTTCGCCGAGATGCAAGTAGCTGTCCGGCGCGCAGTTTCCAATGCCAGGGCGCCGCGGAACCGGCTTTGCCGGGCCGCCATGCGCCGTCCCCCTGGGGGGGTGACGCCGCAGGCGGCGCGGGGGGAGCTTTCCACCGCCCCCCTCTGGGGGAGACGCCGCAGGCGGCGCGGGGGGAGGCCAGAATGGCCGATAAAAACTTCCAGCCCATCATCATCAAGCGCATCAAGAAGGGTGGGCATGCGGCGCACGGGGGTGCGTGGAAGATTGCCTACGCCGACTTCGTGACGGCCATGATGGCCTTCTTCCTGCTCATGTGGCTGCTGGGCTCCACCACCGAGGGCGACAAGAAGGGCATCTCCGACTACTTTCAGTCGCCGCTGCACGTGGCGCTCATGGGTGGTACCGGCAGCGGCAACAGCAACAGCATCCTGCCGGGTGGCGGGCGCGACCTGAGCCAGTCAAGTGGCCAGACCGACGGCGGCGATGCCGAGCGTGCGGCCAAGCTCATGGGTGCGCAGATGGCGCGCGCAGACCAGGCGCGGCGCGACGAGCTGCGCATCGAGGCGCTGCAGCGCAAGCTGGCCACCGTGATCATGAACAACCCGAACCTGGCCGAGTACGCCTCGCAGATCCAGCTCGACAAGACCGCCGACGGCCTGCACATCCAGATCGTGGACGAGAACAACCGCCCGATGTTCGACACCGGCAGCGCGCTGGTGAAGCCCTACATGCGCGAGATCCTGCGCTCCATTGGCGCCGCGCTCGGTGATGTGGAGAACCGCATTGCGCTGGCCGGCCACACCGACGCCACGCCCTACGGCAGTGGCTACCGCGGCTACAGCAACTGGGAGCTCTCGGCCGACCGCGCCAACGCTTCCCGGCGCGAGCTGGTGGCCGGTGGACTGCCCGACGACCGGCTGCTGCGGGTGGAGGGGCTGGCGTCGAGCCAGCTGCGCTCGCCCGAGGCGCCCAACGACCCGGTGAACCGGCGCATCAGCATTGTGGTGATGACACAAGAGGCCGAAGAGCGGCTGATGCCGGCCGCCCGAGCGGCCCTGCCCAAGCCACCCACGGTGGTGCCGGGTGTGGTGTTGCCAACGGGCAGCGCTGTGCCGGGCGCTGCCCTGGTGCCGCCGCCCGGCCAGCAGGCCGCACCGCCCCCAACCGCTACCGCCGCGCGCACCACGGCAAGCGCCGCTGCGTTGCCATCTCCGCTTCAGATTGCGCCCGATCTGCCGAAACTCTCGGCAGGGGCGCCGCGCTGAGCCCACCGTGCCCGACTTTCTTGTTCGCCCGATTCTTCTACCCCGCCGCTGGAGGCAGCCATGGCCACCCCGATGAAATTCCTGATCGTTGACGACTTCTCCACCATGCGCCGCATCGTGCGCAACCTGCTCAAAGAGATCGGTCATACCGATGCCGACGAAGCCGAAGACGGCGCGGTCGCGCTGCAACAAGCTGCGCAACGGCAATTTCCACTTCGTGGTCAGCGACATCAACATGCCCAACATGAACGGGTTCGAGCTGCTCACCGAGATCAAGAAAGACGAGAAACTCAAGCACCTGCCGGTGCTCATGGTCACCGCCGAGGCGCGCAAGGAAGACATCGTGATGGCAGCGCAAGGTGGCGCGGCCGGCTACATCGTCAAGCCCTTCACCAAGGCGACGCTGGAAGACAAGCTGGCCAACATCTTCAAGAAGCTCGGTTTGTGAACGGGAGCGCCAAGTGAACCCAACAGACACCCACACCAGCCCGAGCGGCGATATGTTTCAGCAAGCTCGGCGGCATCACGCGCCAGCTGCACGATGCGCTCAACGAGCTGGGCTACACGCCCAAGCTGCAAGGGCACGGTCGAGGAGCTGCCCGATGCGCAGCAGCCGCCTGTCATACATCGCACGCCTGACCGGTGAAGCGGCCGAGAAGGTGCTCAACCAGGTGGACGACGCCAAGGAAGACCAGGCCGAAATGACCCGACGCGCGGCCGCGCAGCTCGACGACACGCTGGCCCGTGTGCCCGGCCTGAGCGCGGCCATGCCCGAGCTGCGGCAGGCTGGCGCAGTCGATTGCCGAAATGGGCGAGCGCAACGACGCGCGCCTGACCGAAATCATGCTGGCGCAGGACTTCCACGACCTCACCGGCCAGGTGGTGGCCCGCGTGGTGCAGCTCGCGGCCACCATCGAAGAGCAGCTGCTCGCGCTGTTGCTGGAGTCGGCCCCGGCCGGCAAGCCGGGCCAGGACCATGTGTTGACCGCGCCCACCCCGCAAGGCCCGGTGGTCAACCCCGAAGGCCGAACCGACGTGGTGACGAACCAGGCGCAGGTGGACGACCTGCTGGCGAGCCTGGGGTTTTAGACCCACCCCCGCGCCAGGCTGACTGCGTAGCCAGTCACCCCTCAAGGGGGCAACACCTGCGGCCCGTCCTGAGCTTGTCGAAGGGCGGCTCCGCGGTGTTCGCTGGAACAGCCACCGCACGCCGGCGGCCTGGCGTGTCGCTGCGGTGTTCGGTGCTGTCTCGCCCTGGGCTGCGAACTTCGAGCGCAGGCCCTGTTCGGTGGACGTGACCCCCCGATAAGCGCGGTTCCACCGCGTCTTATTGCCCTTTAGTTTTCCGACCCGACTTCCACAATCTGACTCATCCCCCCGATGAGCCAGTGCCATGGAATCCTCCAGTCAGGACAAGAACCTACCCGCCACGCCGCAGCGCCTGAAAAAGGCGCGCAGCGATGGCCAGGTGCCCAACTCCAAGGACCTGTCCAACCTGGCGGTGCTGGGTGGCGGCGCGCTGGTGATGGTGGCGCTGCTGCCCATCGGCTTTGAGAGCCTGCGCATGGCGCTGCGCTCGCACCTGCGCTTTGACCACAGCACCCTGCAGCAACCCGAGCATGCTGCTGGAGACGCTTCGTCAGCGGCCGTGGGTGCAGGGCATGCTGCTCGCGCTGCCGCTGGGGCTGGTGGTGCTGGCGATTGCCCTGGCGGCCATCGTGGCCTCGGGCGGCTGGGCGCTGAGCAGCAAACCGCTCGATGCCCGACCTCACCCGGCTCAGCCCGCTCAAGGGCATCGGGCGGCTGTTCTCCAAACAGCAGCTGATCGACACCGCCAAGCTGGCCGGCATCACCGCGGTGATCGGCGTGGTGGCCTGGCAGTTCATTGGCGCGCATGTGCCGCCTTTTGCCACGCTGGTGCTGATGCCGCTGGAGGGCGCGCTGGGCCAGCTGGGCAGCTGGATGCTCCACGGGCGTCACGCTGCTGCTGGTGGTGGTGTTGCTGTTCGCGATGATCGACGTGCCGCTGCAGAAATTCCTGCACGCCAACCGGCTGAAGATGTCGCTCGAAGAGGTCAAGCGCGAGCACAAGGAGACCGAGGGCGACCCGCACATGAAGGGCAAGCGCCGCGCACGCCAGCGCGAGCTCGCGCAGCGCAACAGCATCGGCGCGGTGCCGCGCGCCGACCTGGTGGTGATGAACCCGACCCACTACGCGGTGGCGATCCGCTACGACGACGCCACCATGAACGCGCCGCGCGTGATCGCCAAGGGCGCCGACCTGCTGGCGCATGCAGCATCCGCGATGTCGCCAAGGCCAGCGACGTGCCGGTGCTGCAGTCGCCCATGCTGGCGCGCGCGCTGTACGCCCACGCCGAGATCGACAGCGAAATCCCCGCCGCGCTCTACACCGCCGTGGCGCAGGTGCTGGCCTACGTCTACCAGCTCAAGGCTCGCCATGCGGGCGAGGGCGCCATGCCCGGCGACATGCCGGTGCCCGAGGTGCCGCCTGAGCTCGATCCGCACTGCACAAAACCCGCAAGGCCGCCGCCATGAACGCCAACTGAAACCCCTGCAGCAATGGTTCGAGCCGCAACGCCGCCTGGGCCAGGGCCTGGCCGCGCCCATGCTGGTGATCACCATGCTGTCCATGATGGTGCTGCCGCTGGCGCCCTGGATGCTCGACACCTTCTTCACCCTCAACATCGCGCGTGGCGCTGATGGTGATGATGGTGGCGGCCTACATGCATCCGGCCGCTGGACTTCTCGGTCTTCCCGACGGTGCTGCTGCTCACCACGCTGCTGCGGCTGTCGCTCAACGTGGCTTCCACCCGGGTGGTGCTGCTCGAAGGCCACACCGGCCCGGGCGCGGCCGGTGCGGTGATCGAGGCCTTTGGCCACTTCCTGATCGGCGGCAACTTCGCGGTCGGTTTCATCGTGTTCGCGATCCTGGTGGTGATCAACTTCGTGGTGATCACCAAGGGCTCGGAGCGCATCGCCGAGGTGTCGGCCCGCTTCACCCTGGACGCCATGCCCGGCAAGCAGATGGCGATCGACGCCGACCTGAACGCCGGCCTGATCGACGAAAAAGAAGCCAAGCGCCGGCGCGCCGAGGTGGGCGAAGAGGCCGAGTTCTTCGGCTCCATGGACGGCGCCTCGAAGTTCGTGCGCGGCGACGCCATCGCCGGCATCCTGATTCTGTTCATCAACATCATTGGCGGCTTCGCCATCGGCATGCTGCAGCACGGCCTGTCGGCCGGCGAAGCGGCCGACAGCTACATCCTGCTGGCGGTCGGCGACGCGCTGGTGGCGCAGATTCCCGGCCTGCTGATCTCGGTGGCCGCGGCCATGGTGGTTTCGCGCGTGGGCAAGGACGACGACCTGGGCGTCCAGATGATGGACCAGATGTTCACTCTCCCGCAAGGTGCTGGGCATCACCGCGGCGGTGCTGTTCCTGCTGGGCATCGTGCCCGGCATGCCGCACACCGTGTTTCTCACTGTTCGCCGCCGCTATCGGTGCCATGGCCTGGTGGCGCACTGGGCAGGAGAGCCAAGCCCGCGCCGGTCGAGCCGAAGCGCCCAGCGCCGCGCGGCGATGGCGAGGCCACCTGGGACGACCTGCAGCCGGTCGATCTGCTGGGCCTGGAGCTGGGCTACCGCCTGATCGCCATGGTCGACAAAGACCGCCAGGGCGACCTGCTCACCCGCATCAAGGGCGTGCGCAAGAAGTTTGCGCAGGAGGTGGGCTTCCTGCCGCCGGCGGTGCACGTGCGCGACAACCTGGAACTGCAAGCCCAGCGGCTACCGCATCACGCTGCGCGGCGTGGTGGTGGGCGAGGGCGAGGTGTTCCCCGGCATGTTCCTGGCCATCGACCCCGGCGGCATCGGCACACCGCTGATCGGCACGCCCACCACCGACCCCGCGTTTGGCCTGCCCGCGCACTGGATCGACGACAAGCAAAGGGAAAACGCGCAAATGGCCGGTTTTACGGTGGTTGATTCCGAGACCGTGCTGGCGACCCATCTTTCACACTTGATGCAAGTCCAGGCAGCCAAGTTGCTGAGCCGGACGGAGACCCAGGAACTGGTTGAACACGTGACCCGCCTGGCCCCGAAACTGATCGAAGAAGTCGTGCCCAAGATGATTTCCATCGCCGTCGTTCCAGAAAGTGCTGCAGCTGCTGCTGGAAGAGTCGGTGCACGTGCGCGACATCCGCACCATCATCGAATCGATCGCCGAACACGCCACCGCCACCACCGACCCGGTCGAGCTGGCCCGCCGGGTGCGCATGGCGCTGTCGCCGGCCATCGTGCAGCAGATCTACGGCCCGGTGAAAGAACTGGAAGTGATCGCCATCGAGCCCGGCCTGGAGCGCCTGCTGATGCAGGCCCTGACCGGCAATGCGCAGCGGTGCGCTCGACCCCGGCGTGGCCGAGATGCTGACGCAAATCGGCCACCGACATCGCCAACAAGCAGGAAGAAAAGGGCGTGCCCGCCTGCCTGCTGGTGCCCGACGCCATTCGCAACGCCATGGCCCGCCTGCTGCGCCGCGCCGCGCCGCGTCTGCAGGTGCTGGCCCACAGCGAAATTCCTGAAACCCACCTGATCCGCATCGGCCCGATTCTTGGAGAGCTCGCATCATGAACATCCAGCGATTCACCGCCCCCACTTCGCGCGAGGCCATGGCCAAGGCCCGCAACGCCTTTGGCGACAGCGCCGTGATTCTGTCCACCCGCTCCACCGACGAGCGGCTTCGAGGTGATGGCCGCGGCCGAGGAGAGCCTGGCCCCGCTGGCGGCAACAAGCCGCGCTGCCGCGCGCCGCTGCGCATGCCGAGCCAGCCCGCAGCCGCGCCAGCGCACCCGCTGCTGTCGGCGCCCGACTCGGTGGAGGACGACACCGAAGCGCTGTCCATGAGCACGCTGTCGTTTCAGGACTATGTGCGCGAGCGCATGCTGCGCAAGCGCCGCGCCGCCATGCAGGGTGACACGGTGCAGGGCGAGCTGCCCGCGCCAGCCCCGGCCGCTGCGCCACGCCAGAGCGCGCCGCGCGCCGAGCCGATCCAGGTGCCGATCCAGCGCATGAATGCGCCGGTGGCGCCGCCGGCCAGCGTCGTCAACCCGATGCCAGCCCCGATCCGCACCCGCGCCGTGGTGCAGCCGAGCTGGGAAGACTCGCTGCCGCCGCAGCCCGGCCGTGCGCACAGGCGACAACCAGCGTGGCGGTCGAGCTGTCTGCGCTGAAGGAAATGATCGAAGAGCGCTTCAACACGCTGGCCTGGCTCGGCTCCTCCAAGCAGAACCCGATCCAGTCGCAGCCTGATGCTCAAGCTGATCCGCGCCGGTTACTCGCCCGCCATGTCGCGCGCCGTGCTGGAGCGGGTGCCGGCGGAGAGCCGGCGCGGCCGAAGCGGTGCGCTGGCTGATGGACGTGCTCGACGCGCAACCTGAAGACCGCCACGCCCGGCGCTGGCCTGTGCGACGAGGGCGGCGTGATCTCGCTGATCGGCGCCACCGGTGTCGGCAAGACCACCACCGCCGCCAAGCTGGCCGCGCAGTGCGTGCAGCAGTACGGCGCCGACAGCGTCGGCCTGATCACGCTCGACACCTACCGCGTTTCGGGCTACGAACAGCTGCGCGCCTACGGCCGCATGCTCGGTGTGGTGGCCCACCTGGCGCACGACCGCGCCGCGCTCAAGGACCTGCTCAACCTGCTGGCCAACAAGCGCATGGTGATCATCGACACCGCCGGCCTGGGCCAGCGCGACCAGCGCATCCAGGACATGCTCGACGTGCTCGACATGCCCAAGATCAAGAAGGTGCTGGTGCTCAACGCCGGCGCCCACGGCGACACGCTCGACGACGTGCTCACCGCGCTTCAAGGCCAGCACGCTGCACGGCGTGGTGCTGTCCAAGGTGGACGAGGCCGTCAAGCTCGGCCCGGCGCTCGATGCCCTGATCCGCCACCAGGTGATGCTGCGCGGTGTGGCCAACGGCCAGCGCGTGCCCGAAGACTGGCAGGACTGCCGACGCCGCCGCGCTGGTGCGCATGTCGATGGGCAGCGAGGGCAAGTCGGCCTACGACCCGCTGGCCACCGACATGGGCTTCTACTTCTCGCAGGCTTCGTCCCGCGGCATCCACCTGGGAGCCGCCCATGTTTGAGATCGGTCACGACCAGGCCGCCGGCCTGCGCGCCGCGCCGCTCCCACCGCCCGCGGTGCGCGTGGTGCCGGTGAGCCAGCCTGAGCCAGCCGGCCCAGGCCTACGAACTGCTGTGCACGCTGGCCGCGCACCTCACCGCGCTGGCAGGAAACCGTGGTGATCGTGGACGGCAGCGCCACCGAGTCCAGTGGTCGCAGCCCGCAGCCAGACGGCACCACCTCGGCCTGTTGCACGCGCTGCAAGACCCGGCCATCGCCGGCCTGGAGCACGCGCCGCACGGCAGCGAGTGGCTGGTGATGCCGGGCGCCCTGGGCCTGCAGGCGCTGGCGCAGACCGCGCAGCTGGCCGGCCCCGAGGTGGCGCTCTCGCGCCTGGCTCGCGCCGTTTGCCCCGGGCGTGTGCGTGCTGGTGTTTGCGCCGGCCCATCTGATTGCGGCCGCTGTTTGGCGGGCTGGACGCCCGGGCACTGGTGCCGGTGCTCGACCAGGCACAGACCACGATCGATACCTACGGCGCGCTGAAATCCCTGCACCTCGGTGGTGTGGCACCGGTGCTTGCGCCGCTGCCCGACCGCCTGGCCCAGGGCAGCGTGCCGCTGCAGCAGGCGGTGGACACGGTGGTGGACTGCGCGCAGCGCCACCTCGGTCTGGCGCCCGATGTCTGGCCGCAGGCCAGCTGGGGCCAGCGCGCCCAGGCCAGCGCACTCGACGCCAGCGGCCAGCCGCGCGCGCGCCCGCGCACCGCGCGCCAGCCCATTCCCCGGTGCTCTGGAGTTGACCACGATGTACACCGCCAAAGGCACCCTGAACCGGGACGACCAGTTGCGCCAATACAGCCCGCTGGTGCGCCGTCTGGCGCACCACATGATCGCCAAACTGCCGCCCAGCGTGGAGGTGGACGACCTGATCCAGGTCGGCATGATCGGCCTGACCGAAGCCATCTCGCGCTTCGAGCCCACCCAGGGCGTGCAGTTCGAGACCTTCGCCAGCCAGCGCATCCGCGGCGCCATGATCGACGAGCTGCGCGAGGGCGACTGGATGTCGCGCGGTTCGCGCAAGAGCCAGAAAGACATCGAGCAAGCGGTGCACCGCCTGCAGCAGAAGCTGCACCGCGCACCGCTGGAGTCCGAGATCGCCCAGGAACTCGGCATGACCGCTGGCCGACTACCAGCACCTGCTGGCCAAGGTGCGCGGCACGCAGCTGGTCTACCTGGAAGACATCAGCGGCCACGGCGACGACGAAGACAGCTTCCTCGACCGCCACGTCGGCGAGAGCGAGTGCCGAACCCTCAGCCGTGCTGCAAGACCAGCGCATGCGCACGGCCCTGGTGGGCGCGATCAAGCTGCTGCCAGACCGCGAGCAAAAGATCATGAGCATGTACTACGAGCACGACATGAACCTGAAAGAGATCGCCGCCGTGCTCGGCGTGACCGAGTCGCGCATCTGCCAGCTGCACAGCCAGTCGATCGCGCGGCTGCGCGCCAAGTTGCGGGAACACTGAGCGAATCCCTCAGCGCCCGCCCGCGCGAACCAACCGGCCTGTGGGCCGGTTTTTTCATGGGCGACTGATTGGCGATCGGTGTTCGGTGCGCGCAGTGCTGGGGCTGGTCACCGGTGAAATTGTTCGCTGCCAGAAAAGACCGAGGCGACGCGGCGAAGTCCACGAGAAGGCTTCGCTGCAGAACCATGTAAGCCTGCCGGAGTGGCAGCTGCTGTTGAGGATGAACGGGCGCTTGGGATCCGCTGCAGTCACTCTGGCCTTGAAAAAGCGGAACCTCGAGCCCTTCCTCGAAGCCACCGCCACACAAGGAGCACGAACGATGCCGCGAAGACGAGCACAGACAAGAGCATGACCGCGCCAGAAATGCTTGCGTGGAGCTGCAGTGTGGCTGCCTCCTCTGGGCCGGCATCGGGCGTGGGAAACGCGAACTGAACGCCCCACGCTATCGCAGCAAGGAAGAGACCTACGCTGCCAATCATGGCCAGGAGCACGGATCTGGTGGAGAGGGGCATCGGCGACTCGATCCAGTAAAGCTCAATCATCGCTTCCTTGACCGGCTGGTCTCGAGCGGTGTGCAGAAAGCTCAGTTTCTGGCCATGAGCGAAGCCACGAGACGCTGCCAGGAGACCGCTTCTCAGCGCGCGATAGGTCAGTCCACCGCATCAGGTGGTGGGTGAATTCGGGCAATCAGCGAGGGTGTGGGCCTGTCTCAGGCTTTGCTGGCCGTGAGCAGAAAGTCGGAGGGAGGTCGCCCGACCACGCGCAAATGGGTCGGCGAGAGGCCGACAGTTCAGGCGGAGAGGTAGGCGCGTCCGGCGCCGCCGGTAGACGAAGCGGCCTGGCCGATCTGGCGGCCATAGGTGGCGCCTTGGCCTGGGGCAGCAGGCTGTGCACGGCGCGCTGGCTCTGGCTGGCGTTGCGCAGCACCGCCTGGCGCAGCTGGGCGAAGCGGCGCGCGGCTTGCAGCATCTCGGTGCGCAGGGATTGGCCGGCGTCGGCCAGGTCGGCGGGCTGCGGGGCGCGCTGAAAAATGACTTGCAGAGACGCGCTGGCCTGCTCGGTGGCGGCGGCGTCGCCGCGCAGCAAGGCGGCCGCCAGACCGTCGAGCCCGGAATGCAGCTGACCCATCCAGGGATGGGAAGGTGTCAGGGCTGGGGCGGTCGGTTTCATGGCGTTGGCGTGAAAAAGCGGACGTTGGGGGCTCAGCCCCGGGCGTTGCCCAGCATTTCGGCGGCGTTCGACAGCATCTTGTCGGCGATCGCTTCCGGGTTGACCTTGAAGCTGCCGTCGGCAATCGAAAGCTTCATGGCCTCGACCTTTTCGGCATTGAACACATCACCACCAGCGCCGCTGACCGAAGACAGCGCCTGGCTGGCGGAAGACAGCGTGACCGTGACGCCGGCTTGTGGCTTGGCCGCCGCAGCAGCACCCGCCACCGCACCGGCAGCAGCGCCGTTTTCAGCGCCCGCAGCGGGCGTGGAGGCCGCTTTCTGCGGGCCACCGGCAACGGAACCAATGTAGGAATCTGGGGATGATTCGATTTTCATGACGCTCTCCAAACCCCGAACTTGGGGCCTTGTGGAAAGACTATCGGCCCAAAAGCGCTGCGACTTGAGCCCTTTTTCGTTGAATGTGTCACGAGACTGGCGGCCACATGGGCTGGAAAGGCCGATCGACGCCGTTACAGGGCCAGTTCGACCGTCTGGCCGTCGCGCACCAGGCCGGTCACGATCTTGCCGCCGGGCAGCCGCACCCGGGTGGTCTGGCCGACCATGCCGGTGGACAGCGCCTGACCGGTGACCACCACCTCGAAGCCCGCGCCCGACTGGGTCACGCGCACCTGGGAGCCGGCCGAAAACGCTTGCGTGGCGCGCACCATGTGCTGGCGCAGCGCCTGGCCGGGCAGCAGGGTGTAGGCCGCTTGCTGGCCGACCCACAGCGCCGGATTGGCCAGCACCGAGGCCGATTGCTCGGCCCAGTCCACTTCGGCCATTTCGGCGTCTTCTTGAGTCAGGATTTCACCGGCCGACACCGGTCGCTTGACCACCCAGGCCGGGCCCCAGGCTTTCACCGTGACCGGGAGATAGACATTCCAGCGGGTCGGGCCTTCAACACAGCGCAGGCCGACGCGCGCGCGGCCCCAGAGCCGGGTGCCGTTGGGCAGGTGCGGTTCGACCCGCGCGCAGGGCGCCAGGCGCAGCCGCGAGTCCAGCGCGCCCACCACCACCTCGGCGCGAAGCGGCAGCTCGGCGCCCTGGCCCATGGCCGATGCCACGCTGGGCGTCAGAAACTCGCGCGCCACCTGCTCCAGGTGGGCGCTGTCGCCAGCCGAGGCGGGTGGCTCGGCGGCCTTGGCCCGGGCTGTCACCAGCAGGCTGCCGAGCAGCAACAGGAACAACACCAGCAGCTTCCAGGCGGCGGGCTGGTGGCGCGGGCGCAGCAAGGAGCGGGTCAGGTCGCGGGGGAGATCACGGGAGAAGGGGCGCATGGTGCAGCTCCTGGGCGGTTCGGGTTTCGGGTGGGCAATGACCGCTCGGCATGGCGGTTTGCAGCCAGTCACTGTAGGAGCCGGGCCGGCCGCACAAAGGAACGAATAGCGCCGGAATGCAGCGCTTGTTCGGGTCATTGCCAGGGCTCAAGTTTTCCCATACTCGCTTTCATCCCGGTGAACCGTGCCGCCTTCGCGCCGCCCGATTCGCCACCTTCTTCAACCAACGCGCCGAGGTGACCATGCTGGAACAGATGACCGCCCGCCTGGACTTTCACAGCCAGTCGCTGCTGCTGCGCTCGCAGCGCCAGCAGGTGATTGCCAGCAACATCGCCAACGCCGACACGCCGGGCTATGTGGCGCGCGACTTCGATTTCACCGCCGCGCTGCAAAAAGCCACGGGCGGCGCCACCGCCGCCTTGCCCACCATGACCGACAACGGCCACATGCGCCTGGGCGGCCGGGGCCCGGCCGGCGCGGCCAGCATGGCCTACACGGTGCAGACCCAGCCCAGCCAGGACGGCAACTCGGTGGATCTGGACCGCGAGCGCGCCAACTTCGTGGACAACAGCATTCGCTACGAGTCCACGCTGCGCTTCATCAACGGTCATGTGAAGACCATGTTCTGCGATCTCGGGGCAATGACGGTACGACCCTCCGCCGCGTTCGGTACGGCGCGAGCCGGTTCTGAAAGGATTTCTCATGTCGATGTTCACGATTTTTGGTGTCTCTGGCAGTGCGATCAGTTCGCAGGCACAGCGGCTCAACGTGGTGGCCAGCAACCTGGCCAATGCCGACGCGGTGGCCGGGCCCGACGGGCAGAGCTACAAGGCGCGCCAGGTGATGTTCCAGACCGTGCCCATGGGCGGCAGCGGGCAATGCGGGCGTGAAGGTGCAGAACATCACCGAAGACCAGACGCCCGGGCGCCGCGTGCACAACCCGGGCCACCCCAGCGCCGATGCCGACGGCTATGTGACCCATTCCAACGTGAACCCGGTGGAGGAGATGGTCAACATGATGTCGGCCTCGCGCTCCTACCAGAACAACGTCGAGGTCATGAACACGGCCAAGACCCTGCTGCTCAAAACGCTCCAGATGGGGCAATGAAAGCGAGTTGAACCATGTACACATCCGCACTCGATCTGGGCAGCCTCGGCACCTCCGTGGGCAGCACCACCAACACCAGCAAGGCCGACGCCAATTCCGACCCGCAGGCCGCGCAAGACCGTTTCCTCAAGCTGCTGGTGGCGCAGATCAACAACCAGGATCCGCTCAACCCGATGGACAACGCGCAGATGACCACGCAGATGGCGCAGATCAACACGGTCAGCGGCATCCAGCAGCTCAACGCCACGCTCAAGGGCATGGCCGACCAGTACAGCGCCATGCAGGGCCTGCAGGGCACCTCGCTGATCGGGCGCCAGGCGCTGGTCGAGGGCAACCAGCTCGGCTTTGACGGCGACCAGGCGCGCGGCGCGGTGGCGCTCGAGCGGTGCCGCCTCGCAGGTGGCCAGTCGACGTGATGGGCACCAACGGCGCGCTGATCGACACCGTGAACCTGGGCGCGCTGCCCGCCGGTCAACACGCCTTCAACTGGAACGCCGCCGGCGTCGACCCATCCCGCGTGGCCGGCTTCTCGATCCGCGCCACCCAGGGCGGCCAGGCGGTCGCCGCCACACCCCTGACCCGCACGCCGGTGTCTTCCGTCAGCTTCACCGGCGGTGCCATGAGCCTGCAGCTGCAGGACGGCCGCACGCTGGGCTACGACCAGGTGCGCGCCTTCATGTAAGCGCCACCCACCCACAGCCTCCACTCCCCACCAACCCCGTTTTCCAACCAAGGACACCACCATGGCATTCCAGCAAGGACTCTCCGGACTCAACGCCGCCAGCCGCAACCTGGACGTGATCGGCAACAACATCGCCAACGCCAACACCGTGGGCATGAAAGCCTCGCGCGCCGAATTTGCCGAGCTGTACGCAAGCTCGATCAACGGCTCCGGCGGCAACAACGCCGGCATCGGCGTGAGCGTGTGGCGCGGTCACCCAGCTGTTCACCCAGGGCAACATCACCATCACCGGCAACGAGCTCGACGTGGCCATCAACGGCAACGGCTTCTACGAGCTCACCAACGCCCGATGGCTCGCTGTCCTACATCGCGCGCCGGCCAGTTCAAGCTGGACCGTGACGGCAACGTCGTCAACAACCAGGGCAGCCAGCTCATGGGCTACCCCACCGATCTCGACGGGCAACCGCCTGAGCTTCGAGTCTGCGCCGCTGACGCTGCCCACCGGCGGGCCGATCCCGGCGCAGCGCCACCGGGCAGATCACCGCCGAATTCAACCTCGACGCGCGCGCGCCCGATCGCCGCCACCGCCACGCCTCCCACGCCGCTGGGCACCTACGGCACCTCGCTGGTGGCCTACGACCCCCAGGGTCTGGAGGTGCCGGTGGCGCTCGCGTTCGACAAGATCGGCAACAACCAGTGGAACGTCTACACCAGCGTCAACGGCTCCGACCCGGCCGCTGTCCACGCCGTTCGTGGTGAGCTTCCTGGCCGACGGCACGCTCGACCCCGCCACCGTGGTGCCACCGATCACGCTGGCCTCGCCCAACGACCCGCGCTCACCTTCACCTCCAGCCTCGACTTCGGCAACGCCACCCAGTTCGGCAGCGACTTCGCGGTCACCAACCTCACGCAGGACGGCTACCGCCCTGGCGAGCTCACCAGCCTGAAGATCGGCGACAACGGCGTGCATGACCGCGCGCTACTCCAACGGCGAGTCGCGCGCTGCGGGCCAGATCTCGCTGGTGAACTTCCGCAACACGCAGGGCCTCGCGCCCACGGGCGGCGGCAACTGGGCCATGACCTTCGCCTCGGGCGATCCGGTGCGCGGCGCGCCCGGCGAAGGCAAGCTGGGTTTCCTGCGCGCCGGCGCGGTGGAGGACTCCAACGTCGACATCACCTCCGAGCTGGTCAACATGATGACCGCGCAGCGCGCCTACCAGGCCAACGCGCAGACCATCAAGACGCAGGATCAGGTGATGAGCACGCTACTCAATATGCGCTGATAGCGCACCCCCCCGCGCCGCTTCGCGTCACCCCCTCAGGGGGCGGCACTGGCGGCCCGGCAGAGCCGGTGCCGCGGTGCCCTTGAAAGAAGACATCGCTTTCTGCCCGCCCTTTTGGTCTTCGCAATTTTTCATTCTTCTGTGTTCACCTGGAGTTCTCCATGGACCGCCTGATCTACACCGCCATGACCGGCGCCAACGCGGCGCAGCACCGGCAGCAGCTGCTGGCGAACAACCTGGCCAATGCTTCCACGCCGGGCTTTCGCGCCGAGCTGTCCACGTTCCGGGCGGTGCCGGTGCGGGGCGACGGCGCCAGCACGCGGGTGTTCGCGCTGGAGGCCACGCGCCGGCCATTCCGATGCGCCAGGCCCGGTCACCAACACCGGCCGCAACCTCGATGTGGCCGCGCGCGGCAACGCTACTTTGCGGTGCACGGGCTCGACGGCACCGAGGCCTACACGCGCGCCGGCGCGCTGGAGGTCGGACACCGACGGCACGCTGGTCAACGCCGCAGGGCCTGCCCATGCTGGGCGACGGCGGCCCGCCATCGTGGCGCCGGCCAATGCCCAGCTCGCCATCGGCGAAGACGGCACCGTCACCGCCCGCGTCGGCGGCCAGCCGCCGCAGACGCTGGGCCGCCTCAAGCTGGTCACGCCCGACGCCGACAACCGCCTGCAGCGCGGCGACGACGGCCTGTTCCGCGGCCTGCTGGGCGACCCGCTGGCCGCCGACGCCAACGCGCGCCTGCAGAGCGGCGCGCTCGAAGGCAGCAACGTGAACCCGATCGAGGCCATGGTCGGCATGATCGCGGTCGCGCGCCAGTTCGAGGTGCAGATGCGCATGCTGCAGAACGGCGAAACCAACGACAAGACCGCCGCGCCAGCTGCTCAGCCTGAACGGCTGAACTTCCCGGCCAAACCCCATTTCTCCAGGAGCACCCCATGATCAATTCGCTGTGGATTTCCAAGACCGGCATGCAGGCCCAGCAGACCCAGCTGGACGTCATTTCCAACAACCTGGCCAACGTCTCCACCAACGGCTTCAAGCGCGCCAACGCCGTGTTCGAAGACCTGATGTACCAGAACCTGCGCCAGGTCGGCGCCAGCAGCACCGAGCAGAACGAGCTGCCCACCGGCCTGCAGATCGGCCTGGGTGTGCGCACCGTGGCCACCTCGCGCTCGTTCGCGCAGGGCAGCCTGCAGCAGTCGGGCAACAACCTCGATCTCGCCATCAACGGCAACGGCTTCCTGCAGGTCACCATGCCCGACGGCACCATCGGCTACACGCGCGACGGCAGCCTGCAGCTCGACGCCCAGGGCCGCCTGGTCACCTCCAGCGGCCTGCCCGCTGGCCGCCGGCATCACCATCCCGGCCGAAGCGCAGAGCATCACCGTCGTCCAGCGACGGCGTGGTCTCGGTCAAGCTGCCGGGCAGCGCCACAGCCCTCAGCGGTGGGCAACATCGAGCTGGCCAACTTCATCAACCCGGCCGGCCTGGAGCCCGCGGGCAAAACCTGTACACCGAGAGCCGTCGCCTCGGGCAACCCGGTCAACGGCGCGCCCGGCACCGCCGGCCTGGGCACCGTGATGCAGGGCTTTGTGGAGACCTCCAACGTCAACGTGGTGCAGGAACTGGTCACCATGATCCAGACCCAGCGCGCCTACGAGATGAATTCCAAGGCGATCCAGACCTCGCGACCAGATGCTGCAGCGGCTGGCTCAGTTGTAACCCCCCCGCGCCGCGCTTGCAGCGCGTCACCCCCCAGGGGGCAACGCTGGCGGCCCGGCGAAGCCGGTTCCGCGGCGTTCTGGGTTTCGGGCACGTGCGCCGGGCTGGGTTTGCTCGCTGTTTTTTGGTTTCGTTCTGAGAGGACTGTCATGACTACTTGCATTCTTCGGGTTTCGTTTCTGGTCGCCCTGGGCGTCTGGCTCACCGGCTGCGCCTCGTTGCAGAACACGCCCGAGGTGGATGTGGTGCCGGTCGCGGCCGGTGCAGTTATGCGGCGCCGGCGCCGGTGGCTGCTGTGCCGAGTGGCGGGCTTTTTCAGGCGGTGAGCTACCGGCCGGCGTTTGAAGATCCGCGCGCGCGCATGCCGGGCGACAGCCTCACGATCCAGATCACCGAGAAGGTCAGCGCGAGCCAGAAGTCGTCGTGCCACCATCGACCGCTCGGGCGAGCTCTCGGCCGGCGTCTCGGCGCTGCCCGTTCTCTGCAAGGCGACCCTCGCTCGACAAGTTCACGACCGGCGCCGAGTCGTCCAACAGCTTCGCCGGTAAGGGCGGCACCGAGAGCACCAACAACTTCTCGGGCTCGATCACCGCCACCGTGCTGGAGGTGCTGCCCAACGGCCACCTGGTGGTGGCGGGCGAAAAGCAGATCGGCGTGAACCAGAACGTGGACGTGCTGCGCTTCTCCGGCACGGTCGATCCGCGCCAGATCCGGCCCGGCAACGTCATCGCCTCGACCCAGGTGGCCAACGCGCGCATCGAGTCGCGTGGACGCGGCGCCCAGGGCGAAGCGCTCTCAATAGGCTGGCTTGCACGGTTCTTTTTGAGCGTTATCCCGTTCTGAGCCTGACCAGCATAGGCCTCATGAAAACCGAATTGCTGCCGCATGACCACCGTGCGTTTCACCCTGCGTCGGCAACGCGCGAAGTGCGTGGCTGCTCATGGCGCCTGGTCGTGCTGCTGTCTGGTCTGTTGTGGCTGGCGGCCAGCGCATCGGCGCAGGCGCATCCGGGTCAAGGAAATCGCCGCGGTGCAGGGCGTTCGCACCAACCAGCTCACCGGCTACGGCCTGGTGGTGGGTCTGGACGGCACCGGCGACCAGACCACGCAGATGCCCTACACCGCGCAGAGCCTGAACAACTACCTGCAGCAGCTCGGCCTGTCTCTGCCGCCCGGCGCCAACCTGCAGCTCAAGAACGTGGCGGCGGTGCATGGTGACCGGCGCAGCTGCCGGCCTTTGCGCAGCCGGGGCAGATGATCGACGTCACCGTGTCGTCCATCGGCAACGCCAAGTCGCTGCGCGGCGGCACGCTGATCACCACGCCGCTCAAGGGCGCCGACGGCCAGATCTATGCGCTGGCCCAGGGCAACCTGCTGGTGGGTGGCGCGGGTGCCTCGGCCGGCGGCAGCAAGGTGCAGATCAACCACCTGAGCGCGGGTCGCATTCCCGGCGGCGCGCAGGTCGAGCGCGCGGTGCCGACGCCCGTTTGCGCTCGGCGAGACCATCGATCTCGGCCTGGACGCCAGCCGACTTCCAGACCGCGCTGCGCGTGACCGACGCGATCAACAAGAAGCTCGGCACCGGCACCGCCAACGCGGTCGACGGCCGGGTGATCCGCCTGCAGGCACCGGCCGATCCGAACGCCCGCGTGGGCTTTCTTGCCGCCGTGGAAGAGGTGCGGCTGGATGCGCCGATTCCGGTGGCCAAGGTCATCATCAACGCGCGCACCGGCTCCATCGTGATGAACCAGGCCGTGACGCTCGGCCGCCTGCGCCGTGGCGCACGGCAACCTGTCGGTCAGCATCAGCTCCACGCCGGTGATCAGCCAGCCCAACGCGCTGTCCACCGGCGGCCAGACCGTGGTGACCGAACAGGCCAACATCCAGATCAGCCAGGACAAGGGTTCGCTGATCGCAGATGCCCGCGGCCGCGCAGCTGGCCGACGTGGTGCGCGCGCTCAATGCGCTGGGCGCCACGCCGCAGGATCTGCTGGCGATCCTGCAGGCGATCAAGGCGTCTGGCGCGTTGAATGCGGAGCTGGAAGTCATCTGAACGCGTCATCCCTTCACCCCCGCAGGGCCTGGCGGCCGATCCGTCGGCGCTCAATGCCTTGCGCTACAGCGCGGGGTCGGGCAGAGCGAGGCGACAAGGCCGCGCTCAAGGAGGCGGCCAAGCAGTTTGAGTCGCTGTTCATGCGCGAGCTGATCAAGAGCATGCGCGAGGCCACGCAGAAGTCGGGCCTGATGGATGGCGAAGGCAGCGACCTGGGCACCGATCTGCTGGATCAGCAGTTCTCGGTGCAGCTCTCGGGCCTGCCCGGCGGTTTGTCGGAAGCGATCCAGCGCCAGCTCGGTCGCCAGATCATGGGCGCCGATGGCGCCAGCGCCAACCCGCTGCCGGCGGTGAGCGAGGCCAGCACGGTGAGCCGCGCCAGCGCCGGCCCGCGCCAGGCGGGTTTTGTGGCGCAGCACAGCGAGGTGGCGGCGGCGGTGGCGCGCGAGTCGGGCATTCCGGCCAGCTTCATGATCGGCCAGGCCGGCCACGAAACCGGCTGGGGTCGCAGCGAAATCCGGCATGCCGATGGCTCCACCTCGCACAACCTGTTTGGCATCAAGGCCACCGGCGGCTGGAACGGCAAGGTGGCCGAAATCACCACCACCGAATACGTCAACGGCGAGGCGCGCAAGGTACCGCGCAGCTTCCGCGCCTACGACTCTTACGCCGATTCGTTCCGCGACTACGCCCGGCTGATCAGCCAGAGCCCGCGTTACGAGAAGGTGATGGGCCAGCCGGCAGTCGGCCAGTGGCCTTTGCCCGCGAACTGCAGGAAGCCGGCTACGCCACCGATCCGCAGTACGCGGCCAAGCTCAGCCGCGCCATCAACAGCACGCTGGCACTGCAGCGCAGCGCAGGATTGGGCTGACATGTCTGGCGCTCTCAACATCGCCACCCGGGCGCTCAACGCCAACCTGAGCGCGCTGCAGGTCATTGGCAACAACATTGCCAACGTCAACACGCCCGGCTATTCGCGGCAAAACGTGTTGCTGCAGTCTTCCGGCTACCAGGAATTCGGCAACGGCTTCTTCGGCAAGGGCGTTGAAATTGCCACCATCACGCGCTCGCACGATGCCTACCTGACCCGCGAGGCCAGCCTCTCGAAATCGGTGGCCTCGGCCGACGGTCTTCGGCTGGCCAAACTGCAGCAGCTGGAAGACGTGTTTCCCACCGGTTCGGCCGGCCTGGGCTCGGCGATGAACAGCATGCTCAACGCCTGGTCCGACGTGGCCTCCTCGCCCAGCAACCTCACCGCGCGGGTGGTGGTGATCGCGCGTGCCGAAGAGCTGGCCGCGCGCATGCGCAACACCGCCGGCCAGCTGGACCAGCAGAAGCAGGGCGCGGTGCTGCAGGCCGAGGGCACGGTGAACACGGTGAACCGGCTGGCGCAGGACCTGGCCTCGGTCAACCAGCGCATCATCGAAACCCAGGGCTCGGCGAACACGCCCAACGACCTGTTCGACCAGCGCGATCAGCTGCTGAGCCAGCTCAACCAGTACATCCAGACCTCGACCGTGCCCGCCAGCGACGGCACGGTGAGCGTGTTCGTGGGCAGCAGCCAGCCGCTGGTGCTGGGGCAGACCGCCAACAAGCTGGCGGTCACCAGCGACCCGATCGACCCGTCGCGCAAAGGCCTGTCGTTCGTGCAGGCCGGTGTCACCACGCCGCTGGACGACAAGGTGCTGGGCGGCGGCGAGCTCGCCGGCCTGATGACCTTTCTGCACCAGGATCTGCCGGAGATGCAGAACCAGCTCGGCCGCATGGCGCTGGCGCTGGCCAGCGAAATGAACACGCAGCACCGTCTCGGCGTTGACCTCACCGGTGTGGCCGGTGCCGACTTCTTCGTGCCACCCGCCGCCGCCGCCGGCCTGGCCTCACCCGCCAACACCGGCAACGCCACCGCCAGCGCCACGGTCAGCGACCCGACCGCGCTGCGCGCCTCCGACTACGAGTTGCGCATCACCGCCACCGGCGCTGATGTGATTCGGCTGAGCGATGGCCAGAGCACCGCATTCGGCTCGCTGCCGGTCACGTTCGATGGCCTCAGTTTCGAGCTGCCCACGGGTGCCGCCGCCGTGGGCGATCGCTTCGTTTTGCGGCCGTATGAAGCCGCGGCGCGCAACCTCACCATGTCGCTCTCGGCGCCCGACCGGCTGGCCGCTGCCAGCCCGGTGCTGGTCACGCCGGCGGCGGGCAACGCCAGCGGCCTGAGCGTGGAGCGGCTGTCTGCCGTGAGCCCCTCGGCCAGCCTCACCAACCCGGTCACCATCAGCTTCCAGTCCAACGGCAGCTACACCGTGGTCGACACGGTTGCCGGCACCACCTCCGCCGGCAACCCCTACATCGCCGGCCAGCCGATCAATGTCAACGGCTGGAGCCTCACCCTGCGCGGCGCCCCCACCGCTGGCGACAGCTTTACCGTGGCCGGTGCGCCGCCCGGCTCCACCGCGCAGAACGCCGGCAACGCAGGCGCCATGCTGGCGCTGCGCGAGCAGCCCACGTTTGAAGGCGTGCCGCTGGCCGATGGCTACACCAGCCTGTTTTCTTCGCTCGGCACCAAGGTGCAGTCGGCCCGGTTTGCGGCCGACTTCACCGCCCAGGTGGCGACCAGCACCGAGAGCGCACGCGCCGGTGTCTCGGGCGTGAACCTGGACGAAGAGGCCGCGCGGCTGCTGCAGTTCCAGCAGTCCTATCAAGCCGCCGCGAAGTTCCTGCAGATCGCCCAGAGCACGTTCGACACGCTGCTGCAGACGGTCGGCCGTTAACGAGGTCAGCCCATGAGAGTCTCCACCGCCAACAGCTACGACATCACCGTCAGCACGCTCGCGCAGCGCCAGGCCGATCTGGCCGCGCAGCAGGAGCGCCTGTCCACCGGCAAGCGGGTGCTGCGAGCCAGCGACGACCCGGTGGCCGCCACCCTGGCCGAGGCGGCGCAAAACCGGCTCTCGCGGGTGCAGGGCGACCAGCGCGCGCTCGAATCTTCGCGCGCCAGCCTGGCGCAGGCCGAAAGCGGCCTGGCCGAATCGGGCGACCTGATTCAAAAAGTGCGCGACCTCATCGTTTCCGCTGGCAACGCCACCTTCGGCCCCAGCGAGCGCGAAGACATCGCGCGCCAGATCGCGGGCCTGCGCGAGCAGATGATTGGCGTGGCGAACCGCCAGGACAACGCCGGGCGCACCCTCTATGGCGGCCTGGGCGGCTCGGCCACCCCGTTTGTGGACCTCTACGGCCCCACCGGCGGCGCGGTGCAGTTTCAGGGCCAGCGCGGCCAGCAGGCGGCGGGCAACACCTCGCTGCCGCAGTCGCTTGACGGCAACGACATCTGGATGCGCATCCCGCAGGGCAACGGCAGCTTCACCCTGTCGCTGCCCGACACCCCGCCCAACACCGGCGCGGTGCGCACCGGCGTGGGCCAGGTCACCAACCCCTCGGCACTCACCGGCCAGCGCTACGACATCACGTTCGCCGACGTCGGCGGTGTCATGCAGTACAGCGTGACCAACCTCGACACCGGCACGCCGGTGGCCGGGCAGACCAACCAGCCCTACCAGCCGGGCACCACCATCGCCTTCGATGGCCTGTCTTTCGACATGCAAAACCCCGCCGCCACCGGCGACCGCATCGAACTGCGCCCGGCCACTGCGCCGACCGACATCTTCAAGGTGATGCAGGACACGATGGACGCGCTGCGCGACACCGGCACCGGCAGCGAAGCTCGACGCACCCAGGATCTCGGCCGCACCCTCACCGAGCTCGACGCCGGGCTCGACCGTGTGCTGCTCGCGCGCGGGCGCGCCGGCGAGTGGCTGAACCGGGCCGACTCGCTCGAATCCATGCTCGGCACCCGCGAGCTGGCCTACGAGACCGAAAAATCCCAGCTCGAAGACCTGGACCTGATCAAGGGCATCTCCGATTTCCAGAACCAGCAGGTGGGCCTGGAGGCCGCGCTGAAGTCGTATGCCCAGGTGCAGCGCCTCTCGCTGTTCGAGTTTGTCCGCTGAAGCTTTTCGTATGAACCACACCGTACTCGACAGCGTGGCGCTGGGTTACCAGCCGGTCTGGGGCCGCGCGCGCCAGCTGGCCGCGGTGCGCCTGACGGTGCAGGTGCTGCACGCCGAATCGGTCGATGCCGAACACCTGTGGCGCGCGCTGGGCAACGACTGGCCAGTGGCCGCGCCCATGCTCATCTCTGCGCCCGAGCACACCCGAGCTGCTGCGACCAGGCACTGCAAGGCCCGCCGCTGCGCAACAGCTGGCTGGAGGTGCCGGCCACGCCTGGTTCGAAGCACCCGACACCCTGGCCCAGCTGGTGGTGGCCGTGCGCCGGGGCCACCAGCTGCTGCGCGCCGCCGATCTGGCCGCGGTGCGCGGCGAGGTCATCTCGCCGCTGGACGTGCGCAGCCTGCTGCAACTCAGCGCCGACGACGCGCTGCTGGCGCGGCGCCAGCGCAATTCGGCCGAGCTCACGCTCTCGCGCGCCCTGCTGCCGGGCCAGATCTACGCCGGCGTGGCCGACCACCCGCTCGCCGAACATCTGCCTCGACGAGGCCGGCGCCTGGGGCCTGCTCGGCTGGCCAGACGAAGACGTGCTTGCATGCCCACCGCGATCGCCCGCCGCAGTGCTCGACCGGCGTCATTGAACAAATTCTGGCTGGCATGGAGGACGAGTGTTCGCTCGAACAACTGGAGCGCTGGTGCGGCAAGACCCGGTGCTGGTCTACCGCCTGCTCGCGCTGGTGAACTCCGCCGCCTATGGTCTGCGCCACGAAATTCGAGTCGCTGCGCCACGCGCTCATGATGCTCGGCTTCACCTCGCTGGCGCGCTGGCTGCGCGAGCAGCAAGCCGCCCACGACCACACCAGCGACGAAACCCAGGCCGAGGCCGATCTGCACCCGGTGCGCTACGCCATGGTGATGCGCTCGCGCCTGGCGCAGCACCTGCTGGAGTCCGGCGCCGGTGACGATCTGCGCGCCGAGGTCTACCTCACCGCGCTGTTTGCCGAGCTCGATCGCCTGCTGCACAAACCGCTGGGCGGCCTGATCCAGCAAACTGCCTCTCTCCGAGCGCATCTTCGATGCCGTGCTGCGCGCCTCTGGCCCGTATCACGCGCTGCTGGAAGTGGCACGCGCCCAGGGCGACCCCGCCGAGCTCGCCGCACTGCCCGCCATCTGCGAGCGCCACGAGATCGGCCTGGAACACGCCAACCGAAGCCTGCTGCGCATGCTCGCCACCAGCCGCGATTACGCCGGCGAACGACGAAGCCAGACTGAGCGCAACCTGGGGCAGCGGCGCGCTACCATTCCCGCCCATGCCGCCAGCCCACCCCACCACACCAGCGCCCTGGTGCTGTTCTCAGGCGGCCAGGATTCCACCACCTGCCTGGCCCAGGCGCTCGCGCGCTACCCGCGAGTGGAAACGCTGGGCTTCGACTACGGCCAGCGCCACCACGTGGAATTGCAGGCACGCATCACGGTGCTGGCCGAACTGCGCGAACGCTTCCCCGCCTGGCGCGAGCGACTCGGCGAAGACCACCTGCTCGACCTCGCCGTGCTCGGGCAGGTCAGCGACACCTCGCTCACCCGCGAGACCGCGTTTCAAGATGGAAGCCAGCGGCCTGCCCAACACCTTCGTGCCCGGGCGCAACCTGCTGTTCCTCACCTTTGCCGCCGCGCTGGCCTACCGGCGCGGCATCCAGGTCATCGTCACCGGCGTCTGCGAGACCGACTTTTCGCGGCTACCCCGACTGCCGCGACGACACCATGAAGGCGCTGCAGGTCGCGCTCTCGCTCGGCATGGACCACCGCTTTCTCATCGACACCCCGCTGATGTGGATCGACAAGGCCGCCACCTGGCAACTGGCCCACGACATCGGCGAAGCCTCGGGTGTGGCGCAAGGGCGGCCAGCAGCTGGTGGACCTGATCGTGGAGCACACCCACACCTGCTACCTCGGCGACCGCGAGCACCGCCACGCCTGGGGCTATGGCTGTGGCAGCTGCCCGGCGTGTGAGTTGCGGGCCAAGGGGTGGGCCGGGTTTCTGGCGGCCGCCCAGGCTGTAGCAGCGCGCCAAGCGCTCAGCCCGGCGCGATCTGCCAGCGGTGGCTGCCGCTGGTGTCGGCCGCCAGCGCCCACTGGCGCTCGTGGAACCCGGCCACGGTGGAGCGGTGGGCGATGGACACCATGGCGCCGTTGGCCGCTTTCACCATCGCATGCAGGCGCTCGTAGAGCACGGCCTCGGCCTGTTCGTCGAGCGCGCTGGTGGCTTCGTCCACAAACAGCCAGCGAGGCTGTTTCAGGAAGGCGCGCGCGATCGCCAGGCGCTGCTGTTCGCCACCCGAGAGCTTTTGCCCCCAGCTGTCCTGCTCGTCGAGCCGCTCGGCGAGGTCGGGCAACAGCGCATCGCGCAGCGCCTGCTGCAGGGCGGCGTCGGGATAGCGGTCGGCCGGCTCGGGATAGGCCAGGGCGGTGCGCAGGCTGTCGTTGGGGAAGTAGGGCCGCTGCGGCAGGAACATCACCCGCGCGTCGAAGTCGGCCGGCAGCCGCAGCCGGCCTTTGGCCCAGGGCCAGATGCCGGCCAGCGCCCGGAACAGCGTGGACTTGCCGCTGCCCGACGGCCCTTTGAGCAGCAGCGAATCGCCCGCCTTGAGCGAGAGGCTTGCGGCGCCCAGCAGCGCCACGCCACCGGGCAAGGCCAGGTCCAGGCTGTCCACCGCGATCTGGTCACCGCTGACCGGGTCGCGCTCGCGCGCCAGATCGGCGCTCTGCAAAGCGGCAAAGCTTTCCTCGAAACTGGTGATGCGGTCGGTGGTGGCGCGCCAGGCGGCCAGGCTGTCGTAGTTGTCGACGAACCAGGAGAGCGAGTCCTGCACCCGGCCGAAGGCCGACGAAATCTGCATCAGCTCACCGAGCTGGATGGCACCGCTGAAGAAGCGCGGCGCGGCCACGATGAAGGGAAACACCACGGCGGCCTGGCCAAAGCCCACGGTGAACCAGGTCAGCCGCTTCTGCGCGCGGATCAGCGCCAGGTAGTTGGTCAGCACCTCGCCGAAACGACCGCCCAGGCGCTGGCGCTCCACCGGTTCGCCGCGGTCCAGCGCGATCGATTCGCTGTACTCGCGCACCCGGATCAGGTGGTGCCGGTAGTCGGCTTCAAAGCGCTGCTGGCGGAAGTTGAGGTTGATCAGCGGGCGACCGATGTAGTGGGTGAGCACGCTGCCGACCACGCAATACACCACCGCCATCCAGACCATGAAGCCGGGGATGCTGTAGTCGCTGCCGTTGAAGCTGAAGCCGAAACTGCCCGAGAGCACCCACAGGATGCCGACGAAGCTCACCAGCGTGACCACGGCGTTGAGCAGGCCCATGGACAGGCTCACCGAGTAGCTGGTGAAGAGGTTCATGTCTTCGGCGATGCGCTGGTCGGGGTTGTCGGGCGGCGCGTCGCTGCCCTTGGCGAAGCGCGAAATCTCCAGCTGGTAGAAGGCCTTGTTGGCCAGCCAGCGGTCCATGTACTGCCCGGTCATCCAGCCGCGCCAGCGCATTTGCAGCAGCTGCGTGAGGTAGAAGCGGTAGACCGCGATGATGATGAAGCCGAACGCCAGGTAGGTGAAGCGGCCCAGCTGGCGCCAGAAGGCGGGCTGGTCCTTGTTCTGCAGCGCGTCGTAGAAGAACCGGTTCCACTCGTTGATCTGCACCAGCATGTAGACCGCGCCCAGGTTGAGCAGCACGATGGCCAGCAGCAGGCCGCGCGCCTGCCACTTTTGGTCCGAGGTCATGAAGTAGGGCGCGGCCAGCCGCCAGACTTTTTTCGTGAAAACCTTGAAGCTCTGGAATTTGGACATGGGTTTGGTCATGGCAGGCGCTGTTTTCTAAATGGTTCGCGTCGTGGCAAGTTGGCAGTCAGAAGGGCAGTCCAACCCAGGATGCCGTGGAACTGGCTTTGCCAGGCCACAGGCATCGCCCCCGGGGGGTGACGCCGCAGGCGGCGCGGGGGGTCAATGATTCGAGATACCAGAGGCCACATGGCCGCTGGGCACGTGCAGCGCGGCGTGCTCGATGTGGCCGGTCTGATCGTCAAAGAAGAAGTCGGGTTCAAATTCGCGCAGAAATTCGCCCTTGGGCAGGCCGCCCAGGAACATGGCTTCGTCGACCTCGATGTTCCAGTTCATCAGGGTGCGGATCGCGCGCTCGTGGGCCGGTGCGCTGCGCGCCGTGACCAGCGCGGTGCGGATGCGCATCTGGGAAGTGCCTTCGGCCTGCAAGCCGGTGCAGGGCTTCGAGCAGGGGCTTGAACGGGCCGCCGGCCAGCGGCAGCGCAGCCTTGCTGGCCTCGTGCGCCTGGAAAGCCGACAGGCCCTGCGCCTGGAACACCTGTTCGGCCTCGTCGGAGAACAGCACCGCGTCGCCGTCAAACGCGATGCGCACCTCGTGCGGGTGGGCGTCGCTGGCGTGCACCGACAGCGGGTAGGCCTGCGCGGCCGGCACGCCAGCCGCGAGCGCGGCGCGCACGTCCGACAAATGGGTGGACAAAAACAGGTTGGCCCGCAGCGGCCGCAGGTAGCGCCAGGGTGGCTGCCCGCGCGTGAAGCTGCCGCGCTGGATCGGCAAGCCGTAGTGCTGCGCCGAGCGGAACACCCGCATGCCCGATACCGGGTCGTTGCGCGAGAGGATCACCACCTCCACCCGCTGCGCATTCGCGTCGTTGAACGCGAGCAGTTTCCTGACCAGCGAGAACGCCACCCCCGGCCTGGCCGGCAGGTCCAGGCGGTCCAGCTGCAGCTTCATGTAGGCCCGGTCATCCCCGGTTTCAAAAAGCCGGTTCTCCTCTTCGAAATCGAACAGGGCGCGGGAGGAAATGGCAACAACAAGTTGCCCTTCAAGTGAGGCTGGCATGGCGCGAACTCTATACCGGGAATGCCGGCACGGTGAGAACGAAGAGAAGTTCAACTCAGGATGCCGCAGAACTGGCTCCGCCAGGCCGAGGGTGCGACGCGGGGGAGGGGGAGCCAAGTCCAGGGCACCGCCGATCTGGCTTTGCCAGTCGGCCAGTGCCGCCCCCTGGGGGGTCGCGCGAAGCGCGGCGGGGGGAGCCTACCCCACCAGCTGATTCAGCTGAATGATCGGCATCAGCACCGCCAGCACGATCAGCATCACCACCCCGCCCATGCCCACGATCAGCAGCGGCTCCAGAATGGTCGCCAGGTGCATGGCGCGGCGTGTCACCTCGGCGCTCAGCTGCTCGGAGGCGCGTCCGAGCATGGCGGGCAGCTTGCCGGTCTGCTCGCCCAGGCGCGCAAACATGCTGAGCAGCGGCGGAAAGCGGTTCTTGCTGGCGAGGGCCGAGGCCAGCGGCGCGCCCTCGCGCACCAGCACCAGCGCGTCCAGCGCGTCGGCGCGCATGGCCTGGTTGTTCAGGGTTTCGGCCGCGGTCTGCAGCGCCCGCAAGATCGGCACGCCGGCGCCCGCCAGCATGGCCAGCGTGCCGGCGAAGCGTGCCGCGTTGTAGCCGCGCGCCAGCTTGCCCACCACCGGCAGGCGCAGCCAGGCGGCGTCCATGGTCTGGCGCAGCGCGGGCACACGGCGGGCCATCACCAGGCCCGCACCGCCCAGCACGCCCAGCGCCAGCATCCACCAGCCCCAGCTGCGCACGAAGTCGCTCAGGCCCAGCATGGCCACGGTGAGAAACGGCAGCGCGCGCTTGCTGCCGGCAAACACGCCAGCCACCTGCGGCACCACGTACGACACCAGAAACACCACGATCACGATCGCGATCAGCGTCACGATGGCGGGGTAGAGCGAGGCGGCGATCAGCTTGTTCTTGAGCGCTTCGCGGGTTTCCAGATCGTCGGCCAGCCGCTCCAGCACGACGCCGAGCTGGCCGCTCTGTTCGCCGGCCGCGATCACGCCGGTGAAGATGGGGGAAAACTCTTTCGGGTGCTGCGACAAGGCGCGCGCAAACGGTGAGCCGCCGTTGACCTCGGAGCGCAGCGAGGCCATGAGGTTGCGCTGCTTGTCTTCCTCAGCCTCTTCGGTCAGGGCCGAGAGCGCCCGCTCCAGCGGCAGCCCGGCCGACACCAGCCCGGCCAGCTGGCGCGTCCACACAGCCAGCGTGGTGGCGCTGAAGACGTTGCCGCCCCACAGCGTGATGTTGAAACCGCTGCCCGCCGCCGTTGAACCGCTGCCGGTGGCTGGCTCGACCGCGATCGGCACCAGCGCGCGAGCACGCAGCATGCCGCGCGCAGCGCGCGCCGTGTCGGCGTCGATCAGCCCTTTCTGGGTTGCGCCCTGGGCGTCCAGGGCTTCAAAGGTGTAGGCGGGCATGTCAAGCTGCGCCGCCGGGCCGCCCCAAGGCGGAGCAGCTCCCTTGCGGGGCTGAGGGCTGCGAAGCGGCTGAGCGTGGGGGTTTCATGCGTCAATCCCGGGTGACGCTCATCACCTCGGCCGCCGAGGTCACGCCCGCCTCGATGAGCCGCTGGCCATCCTCGCGCATGGAGCGCAGGCCGGCGGCCTCGGCGGCCACGAACAGCTGGCTCTCGGCGGCGCGGCTGTGGATCAGCGAACGCACCTTGTCGTCGGCCACCATGCAGCTCGTAAACGCCCGTGCGGCCCTTGTAGCCGGTCTGGTTGCAGTGGCTGCAGCCCACCGGTATCCAGCGGCCTTTGTCGTCTTGGCTCCGGCAATGCACACACAGCTTGCGCACCAGGCGCTGCGCCAGCACGCCGAGCAACGAGGAGCTGAGCAGGAACGGCTCGATGCCCATGTCGGTCAGGCGGGTGACGGCGCTGGGCGCGTCGTTGGTGTGCAGCGTGGCCAGCACCAGGTGGCCGGTCAGACTGGCCTGGATGGCGATCTGAGCGGTTTCGAAATCGCGAATCTCGCCGATCATGATCACGTCGGGATCTTGCCGCAGGATGGCGCGCAGGGCCTTGGCGAAGTCGAGGTCGATCTTGGCGTTCACCTGGGTCTGGCCCACGCCCGCCAACTCGTATTCGATCGGGTCTTCCACCGTCATGATGTTGAGCGTGCTGGCGTCGAGCTTTTGCAGCGCCGAGTACAGCGTGGTGGTCTTGCCCGAGCCAGTCGGGCCGGTCACGAGGATGATGCCGTGCGGCTGATCGATCAGCTGTTTGAACCGCGTCAGCACATCGCCCTGCATGCCCACCGCTTCCAGCGTGAGCTTGCTCTCGCTCTTGTCCAGCAGGCGAAGCACGGCGCGCTCGCCGT
Source organism: uncultured beta proteobacterium (assembly GCA_963831255.1). Taxonomy (GTDB): domain Bacteria; phylum Pseudomonadota; class Gammaproteobacteria; order Burkholderiales; family Burkholderiaceae_C; genus Hydrogenophaga. The sequence goes on from CAWHPI010000006.1 coordinate 307,159, forward strand.
GCGCGCTGGGCAGGGTGGACACGCGCACGTCGACCGCGCGCGTGCCGATGCGCAATGAAATGCGACCATCTTGCGGCAGGCGTTTTTCAGAAATGTCGAGCTCGGCCATGATCTTCAGGCGCGAGATCAGCGCGGCGTGCAAGCGCGCGGTTGGGCTGTACCACCTCGCGCAGCGTGCCGTCGACCCGAAAGCGCACGCTGGAGTGCCGCTCGTAGGGCTCGATGTGGATGTCGCTGGCGCCATCGCGCGCGGCCTGCGTGAGCAGGGCATTGAGCATGCGGATGATGGGCGCGTCGTCGGCCGCTTCCAGCAGGTCTTCGATCGCGGGCAGGTCCTGCATCATCCGGCTCAGGTCCACATCGCTCTGCACCTCGCTCACCACCGCCGCCGCGCTCGATTCGCCTTGCGCGTAGGCGGCGCTGATGCGTTGCGTGACCGACTCGCCCGGCTCCCACTGAATCTGCCGCACCGCGTGGCGCCGCAGAATTTCCGACAACGCCGACAGGCGCCGCGTCTGCTGCGCCGGATCGGCCGCCGCGGTGTTGCTGCCCACCAGGGTGATGTGCTCGCCCTCGTCTTCCAGCAGCCAGAGATGCTCGCGCGCGAAAGCGTAGGGCAGCGGGTACTTCATGGCGAGACCGTTACTGGGCTGGCGTGGCTGTGGGTGCGGCCGCCGGCGCTGGTGTGGCGGTGGAGGGAACGGCCTGGCCAAGCGGTGGCAACAGCGCGCCAGGCGCCCGCTGCGGCGGCAGCACCGGCGCTTCGTTGACCCCGAGCACGCTGCTTTGCACCGGCTGCGTGTCTTTCTGGATCGCACGCATCAGCTCGTAGCGGTCCAGCGCGAGGTTGCTGGTTTCGCGGCCGTCGCGCATCACCACCGGGCGCAGAAACACCATCAGGTTGGTTTTCTTGCGGCTGCGGCTCTGGCTCTTGAACAGGTTGCCGAACAGCGGCACATCGCCCAGGCCGGGTACCTTGTCTTCGTTGCCCGAGTACTCGTCTTGCAGCAGGCCACCGAGCACGACGATGGCGCCATCGTCCACCAGCACGGTGGACTCGATGGTGCGCTTGTTGGTGATGAGGCCGGTGCTGGAGTTGACCGACGAGGCCTGCACGCTGCTGACCTCCTGGAAGATGGTCATCTTGATGGTGCCGTTCTCGCTGATCTGCGGCTTGACCCGCAGCGTGATGCCCACGTCCTTGCGTTCGATGGTCTGGAACGGGTTCACCGAGCCGTTCGTTGCTGCCGGTGTTGGTGAACTGGCCGGTGACGAAGGGCACGTTCTGGCCGATCACGATCTTGGCTTCTTCGTTGTCCAGCGTCAGCAGGTTGGGCGTGGACAGCACATTGCCCTCGCCGGTTGATTGCAGAAAGCGCGCCAGGAACCCGAGGAAGTACACCCCGTTTTTCTGCGCCGCCACGCCCAGGTTCAGGCCGGCGCCGGGCGCCACAGTGCCGGCGGCGCCGGCGGCGCAGGTTGAAGATGTTGTTGCCGCCGGTACCGAAATTGGTGCCCAGCAGGCCGATCAGGCTGCTGCCCGAATTGCCGAGCGGTCCTTGCCACTGAATGCCGAACTCGGCCGCCTTGTCGGCGTTGACCTCGGCGATCAGGCTCTCCACGTACACCTGCGCCCGGCGCGAGTCGAGCTGGTCGATCACGGCGCGCAGTTGCCGGTATTGCGGCTCGGGCGCGGTGATGATCAGGGCGTTGGTGGCCGGGTCGGCCTGGATCTGGCCGCCGGTGGAGGGAGCGGCGCTGGCGGCCACCGGCGTGGTGGCCAGATTGGCGCCGGTTGCACCAGCGGCCCCGGCCGCGCGGCTGGCCCCGCCGCTGGCCGTGCCACCGCTGCCCGTGCTGGCCTCACCCGCCAGCGCGGCGCGAAGGGTGGTGGCCAGCGCCACGGCGTTGGCGTTTTTCAGATAGACCACGTAGATGTTGCCGCTGGCGACCTGCGAGGTGGGTTGGTCGAGCCGGGTCACGATGGAGCGCACCAGGGCGACCCGCGCCGGATTGGCCGCGCGCAGGATCAGGCTGTTGCTGCGCGGCTCGGCCACCAGCGTGGTCTTGAACGAGGTGTCGGCCTGGCCGGGCGCCGCACGCGCCGCCGCTGCTGCCTTCGATCAGGCGCGAAACCAGGGGCACGAGATCGATCGCCAGTGCGTGCTGCAGCGGAATGATGTCCACATCGGTCGCGCCCGACACATCGAGCGCGCTGATGATGCGGCCGATGCGCTGCAGGTTGTCGGCGTAGTCGGTGATCACCAGCGAGTTGTTGCCGGGATTCACGTTGATGGTGTTGTTGGGGCCGATCAGCGGCCGCAGAACCGGCACCAGGTTGTTCGCCGACTCGTGGTTCAGACGAAAGATCTGCGTCACCACGGTGTTGGACGCTGGCAGGCGCGAGGCCGGACCGGCGTTGACCACGTTGCCTTGCAGCTTGGCGTCCGCCTCGGGCACGATTTTGTAAAGCCCGCCGGTGTCGACCAGGGAGAAGCCCTGCAAGCGCAGCACGGCGGCGAACTGGTTGAGTGCGGCGGTTGGCGAGACCGGCCGCTCGGTCGAGAGGTTGACCAGGCCTTTGACGCGCGGGTCCACCACCACGTTGCGCCCGGTGATGTTGGCCATGGTGCGGGCCACCGCCTCGATGTCGGCGCCCACAAAGTTGAGCACCACGGGTTCGGTTGCCGCGCGGGTTTGGGCCTGGGCCGTTGTGGCAAGGGCCGAGGCGCCGAGCGCCAGACACAGGCCGAAGGCGGCCAGCACGGCGCGGCTGCCCTGGCTGGGTACCAGCGGGGCAGACGGGCGGCGAAGAGAGAACGGTTTCATAGGGTTTCCAGTCAGCGCGATCCTATCGCGAAGGCCGCCGCAGGCGGCTCAAGCGAGAGCGCATGTGTGAGCGCATGTTGTCACCAAGCTGCGGTGTTGAAGGCGCAAACAGCGGCCGAAATGGGGACATCTGCGCGGGCATCTCGATTCATCCGACGCTGAACACCGACAGCGCGCCCTGGCGCTTGCCCATGATGTTGAGCAGGTTGGTCAGTGCCACTTCGCGCCCGGCCGCGGCCTGCGCTTCGCCGCGAAAGCGCAGCCGCCCGCCAACCCACTGGCCCGAGCCCTGCAGCAGCAGGTCGCCGCGAAGCGTGCTGAGGTTGAGGGTGGCGGTGTTGCCGTCGGCCGCAGCGCGCAGTTCCAGCCGGTAGCTGCCCAGCGGGCGCAGGGTGGCCAGGCGCGAGCCGATGTCCAGCGCGTCCACGGTCAGCACGCCCTGCAGGCTGCTTCGACCGCGGTCCACACGCAGACTCAGGCCGCTGCTTTGCAGCGCCAGCTGGCCTTCCATGCGCAAGGTGTTCCAGGGTGTGCCCAGGCCGCTGAGCAGCTCGGCTGGCCAGCGGCTGTCGAAGGCCGCCAGTTCCACCTGCACGCCACCCCAGCGCGGGGCCACGGTGGCGTTGAGCGGTGTGCTGGTGCAGCAAGGAGCGCTCAGGGCCACCGCGAGCGCAGGCATGCCCGCAGCGAGGGTGGGGCGCAGCCGCCAGGCCACGCCCTGGGGCAGGGCGGTCTGGGTGCGGCTGCCTTCGCCGCCGGTGAACAGCAGATCGGCCCGGCCTTGCCACAGCGTGCCGCGCGCGTTGACCAGCTGCACCTGTCCCGCGGTGGCGGCGGTGACGCCATCGGCCAGCCAGCGCGCTGGCGCAAACAGCGCCAGCGCCACCAGCAGGCCGGCGATGCCGCCCAGCCAGGCAAGACGGCGCGTCCAGACCGTCACCGGCTGTTCCCGCCCGCCAGACCCGGCCCGGCCACCACCAGGCTGCCGCTCCAGACCGGCGCGCTGTCGGCCGGACGGTTCAGCTTGGCCTCGACCGGCACCAGCCGGGCGTTGATTCGAACCTGCTGCAGCCACTGCGCCAGCGCCTCGGGCGTGGCGTTGTTCAAGGTGAGGGTGGCGCGCTCGCCCTGCACCGCGATCTGGCCGTTGGCGCCGAGTGCGGTGGTGGCCTGATCGAGCGCGCGCAGCGCGGTGTCACGCGCGGGCAATTGGGTGGTGGTCTGGCCGCGCAATGCCTGGGCGCTGGCCGCCATGCCGCGCATCTGGCTCAGCTGCGCGTCGAGCCGGGCGTGGCGCTCGGGCGCCTGACGCAGCGTTCCCCAGGCGGGCGCGATCGCGACCCACCACAGCAGCCCCAGGCCCACCACCCAGAGCGCCAGCGTGACCGCGCGGCGCTCGCGCGGCTGCAGGCCAGCCAGCGCCTGCTGCAGCGGGGCCAGCGCACGGCCCAGCGCGGGCAGGGCGGTTTTTTCGCTGTTCGATGTCCGTGGTTTTTTGATCATGGCCGGCTCCCGGTTTGCAGCGTGAGCTCGGCGCCATCGCTGCGCACGCGCCAGCCGCTGCGCTCCAGCGCGCCCTGCACCGCGCCCAGGCCCGCGTTGTCCAGCGCCCAGGCACCCGCGCGAAGCTCGCCGGTGGTGAAGTTGACGCTGCCGGGCGCCGCGCCATCGATCGGGTTGTTTTGGGCCAGCGCGCCCAGCATGGCTTCCAGATCGTTGTTTGAGAGCTCGCCGCTGGCCTGTTGCAGGCGCGCCAGCTCGCGCTGCATCTGCACCGGCGCATCCAGCACCAGCGTGACCTGCGGGAACGTCTGTTGCAGCGTCTGCGTGACCGCCTGCTGTTTCGCGTTCAGGCTGTTGCGTTCAGACCACGCCGCCAGGTTCAGACCCAGCAGCTGCACCGCCACCAGCGCGCCCAGGCCCCAGCGAGCGGGGCGCCATTCGGGTGCGCTGCGCAGCCTGCGCAGCGTCTGGCGCAAGCGCTGGCCGCGCCGCGCGCCGGCCGACAGGCTGAGGTCGAACTGCGCCAGATTCCAGTCGGACTGGGCGCATTGCAACAGCCAGGATGGCTTGGAGATGAGATCAAAGCGCTGGTTGAACACGCGCTCGGCCAGGCCGGAGACCACCGGGTCGGCCAGCAGGCGGGTGTCGTCGGGGTTGGCATTGCAGCAGCTCGTAGGCCAGGCTTCCCGCCGCGTTGGGCGTGCCGCCGAAGGCCGACTCAACCTGCCCGCCGTCTTCCAGCGGCGTGCAGCGCACGCCCAGCGGGCTGGCGGTGGCGCAGCCACGGCTGGTCGCCCTCGTCGTGTGCCCAGTACAGCGTGGGCAAGGCGCCATCCACCGGCGCCAGCGGCCACAGCGCCGGCACGATGCGCGCCACCGGCCGGCCCGCGGCCTCCAGCGCCTGCAGCCAGCCGCGCAGCCACAACCGGTCGCAGGCCGCGACCCACACCGTCTGGCCGGCGCGGCCACCGGGCTCGATCGCGAAATGCAGCTCGGCGGTGTCGCTGAGCAAGCGGTCTTCGAGCAGCCCGTCGAGCACCGCCCGCAGACGCGCCCCGCCCACTTTGGGCACCGCCAGCCGGTGCCAGGAGACCACGCGCGGCGGCAGCACCAGCACCACGTCGTCGTCGCGCGGCAGCGTGGAGGCGGGGCTCTGCCCGTTGTCGATCACCGTCTCGCCGTTGACCGAGCTGGCCCAGTCGAGCACGGCCGCCGGGCCGCTGGCCGAGGCGACGGAGAAATCTGCGGGGGTGAGGATGAGCACGGTGTGGTGATGGGTCTGGCGGCCTGCACTGTGCAGACCGCGTTTTGCATTCTAGAGAGGGGCGATGACAGCGCGGAAAAACATGGCCGCCTGGCGTGTTGGTGCTCGCTTCACCGAGCGGCCAGGCGCTCGCGCCAGCGCACGCTCACGTTCAGGTCTTGTCGCTCGACCAGCGAGCGCTCCTCGATCACCGTGTTGTCCAGCCGCAACCGGCCGCGTATCTCGAAAAACTGGCTGCGTGTACCGTGGTGCAAATCAGACAGCTGCACCGCGCCGTCGCCCAGCAACTGCACCGCTTCGCCCAAAGTCTTGAACGGGTTGCGTCCGCGCTCGCTCACCAGGCGCTGTGCCCGCGCCGCGTCCAGCCCGGGAATGCTGGCGCTCAGCGCCTGCTGGCTGGCGGTGTTGACGTTGAGCGTGGTGCGGGTGGGCAACACCGTGAGATGGGGTTCCAGCGCCGCCAGGCTGGCGGGGCTGATGCCCAGCCAGGCCAGCTGGGCGAACTTGATCGGCACCAGTGCGCTGGCCGAGGGCAGCGGGTCGTTTTCGGCGAGGTTGCTGGTGCGCACCAGTTCGGCGATGGCCGCGCTCAGCTCACTTTCGACCAGCCCCAGGTCCTGGTAGAGCCGAACCAGCGCCTCGCGGTCGGGTTCGGATACCTCGAATTTCTTTTGCGTGCCCTGGCCGCTCTGGCGCAACACGTTCATGAAATTGATGCGCGACTGCAGATCGATCACCTCGCCGGAGAGAAAGGCCTGCAGCATGTCGTCGGTGTTGTTGTTCTTGTCGGCCGCCAGAAAGCTGGAAAGGCGCGCTTCTTCGAGCGGCGTTGCCCAGGGTTCGCCCAGGTGGTCGGCGTTGCCGCTGTTGCGGTTACCGCGCGCGTCTTCGCGCAGGATCAGGCGCGCCCAGTCGAGCGCGCCGGTCAGGATCCAGCCAGCCTGGGCGCGCTGGCGCTCGGCGGCCTCGATCGTGGTGGCGCGCCACTGCTGCCACAGCGCGGCCGAGGCCAGCGTGGCCACCAGCGTGACCACCAGCATGGCGAGCAGCAGCGCCGCGCCGCGCTGAAAGTGGCGAGCCCCCACGCTTCCCCGCTGCGCGCGGTCTGCTGTCCCACGAGGGGTCTGATCCCGCTTGGGGCGGCCCGGCGGCTGGCCCGTTGCCCCCGCAGGGCTCCGCGCGATCGCAGGTTGGCTCGTCATGGGCGACCCGCTTCCAGGGTCGGGCGCACCCAGTCACGCACCAGGTCGCCACTCAGGCTGGCGCCAGGCGGCAGGCTGAGCACGATGCGCACCCCGTTGGGCACCGCGCCTTCGTCGTCGCTGCGCAGCCCGCCCGGCGCGTTGTCGGCCGGCGTGCCCACGGACGACAATGGGTTGCCCCAGGTGTCGCCGCGGTGGTAGAAAATTTGCCACTGGGTGAGCCCGATCAGCGCGATCGCGCTGTCAGAACCCGCGGCTTCGCCGCCCACGGGCTGGGCTTCGCGGCTCCAGTCGGCGGCGCGTTGCCAGGCGCGCGCCAGTTCGTCGCGCCGCAAGATCGGCGGTGACTGCCAGCGCACCCACTGCCCCGGCCCGGCCAGCGCGCCCGTTGCCGGCTGACCGTTTTCATCGGCCAGCGGCCCGTTGCGCCGCGTCCACGCCACCACCCGCACGCCTGCGCTCTGCAAGCCGGACTCCGCTGCGTCGCGCCGCGTCAGACGCAGCAGGCGGCCGTCGAACGCCAGCGGGCTGACCTCGCGCGTGTCCACGATCGTGTCCAGGTCGGCTGTCCACTGCCCCAGCGCCGCCTGAAACCGCAACAGATCGTCTGCCCTCTGCTGCGTCTGCGTCTGCGCCCGCGTCATGCCATCGATCGAGCGCCAGCTCAACAGCGCCAGCATCGACAAAATCGTGATTGCCACCAGCAACTCGATCAGCGTGAAACCCGCAACGCGAGACATGGCGACCCGCGCAGCAGCGAAGCGTGGGAGCAAGGTTTCGCCGCCGGGCCGCCCCAAGGCGAAACAGCCCCCTTGGGGGGCAGCGACTCGCGCAGCGGTGGAGCGTGGGGGCACGATCAATACCGCCCCTGCACCGTGGAGATGGTCAGCAGACGCACCTCGCGGCCGTCCACCAGGCCCTCCACCGTGGCGTCAACCCGACGGAAATTCGGGTTCGGGGTGGGCAGCACCGCCAGCCGGACCTGCAGCGTCTGACCCGCCTGTTCGCAGCTGACGGTGCTGTCGCCCACATCCGGCAGCTGGCGCACCAGCCTGAGCCGGGTCAGCGTGTTCTCGGCGCAGAGCTGGGCCAGCCACTGATCGGTCTGGCGGGTGGCGGCACGGGTCAGCGCGCCAGTGGCCTGCAGACCCGCGCTCAGCGTGATGGCAACCACCGCCAGCGCCACCAGCACCTCGATCAGGGTGAAGCCCCGCTGCCGCCTGTTCATGGGGACATCACCGCAAACGGGGCCAGTCCGTCGGTGGCCAGCGTGAGTTGGCGCTCACCCAGCAGCAAGACCACGCGCTGCGCCGCGATCAGCGGTTCTGGCCCGAGGACCAGGCTGGGCGCATTGACCGGGCGCACGATCTGGGCGCGGGTTTGTGGGTCGAGCCAACTTCTGGGCCCGGCGAGCGAGTCCGGGTCTTCCTCGCGCGGTCGCAGGCCCAAAAATTCGAAACCTTGCGGTGCGGTGCGCCACACCACGGGAATGCCGCTGGTTCGAGACTGCGCCCGGGCCGATTCGAGCATGGCAGACAGCCGAAGCGCCTCGCGCTCCAGCCGCGTCGCGCTGCTGTCACGCAGGGCCAGCGTCGCCCCGGCGGTCGCCAGCGCCACAATGGCCAGCACCACCAGCAGCTCCAGCAGGGTAAAGCCACGGCTGCGCGCGAGCATCAGGTTCATTCAACCTGGCGGCGATTCATGAACGCGCCGAGCGGCGCCGCGAGGGCGAGGCACCAGAAGCGCCAGGGCTACCCAGTGGCCGCCGCCGATCCGGATTTGCCGGCGAAGGGCGGCGTCCCCTTGGGGGGAAGCCGCGCAGCGGCGCAGGGAATGCGAGGTGCCTGGATCCGAGGGGCAGTCGCCCAGCGGCCGCCGACGATCCGGCTTTGCCGGGCGAAGGGCGGCGTCCCCCTGGGGGAAGCCGCGCAGCGGCGCAGGGGGGGTCAAGTTCACTGCCAACTGCCCACATCCGCGTCCTTGCCCTCGCCACCGGGCTGGCCATCGGCGCCCAGCGACAACACGTCTACCTCGCCATGCACACCGGGGTTCAGGTACTGGTAAGGCCGGCTCCAGGGGTCGGCTGGCAGCTTCTCCAGATACGGGCGCCAGTTGGGTGGAACCGGGCTTGCCGTGGGCTTGTTCATCAGGGCATTGAGTCCCTGCTCGCCCGTGGGATAGCGCTGGTTGTCCAGCCGGTACAGCTTGAGCGCCTGCATCAGGTTGTTGACGTCGGTCTTCGCCGCGGTCACGCGCGCGTCGTCGGCGCGGTCCAGCACATTCGGCACGATCAGCGCGGCCAGCACGCCGATGATCACCAGCACCACCATCAGCTCGATCAGGGTGAAGCCGCGCTGCACACCGCGCGCGAGGCGGCTCGCCAGTTTGCGCGAACGCTGGTGCAAGGAAGTGGGGTGGGTCAACTCAAATTCTCCCGCGGGAAATCGATGAAAAATGGTGTGAAAAAAGCGGTGAAACAGGGGCACAAGCTCGACCAGATGCTGCTGTTGCGGGGCTTGTCCGCCGGCGCGCGTCCATCATAATGCGCCCATGTCCAAGGTGTCTTCCTTCGCCCACTCCGCTTTCCCCGGCGAAATCACAGCGGTGCGGTCGGTTGCCCGCAAGCCCTGGCCCCCTGTGGTGGCAGGCCTGCTGTGGCTGGTGGCGGGGCTGAGTGCTGGTTACTGGGTGTTGCAGGCCTTGGGCCGCTCGCCGGTCACGCCGGTGCCCGCGGCCGTGAGTGCGCCGCCCGTGGTCGATACGGTGCTGCTGGCACGTGCCCTGGGCGCCATGCCGGCCGCCGTGCCCATGGCCGAGGCGCCGCCCGCCGCCGCCAGTCGCTACGCCCTGCAAGGCGTGGTGGCGGTCGGCACCGCGCGCGGTGCCGCCTTGATCGCGGTAGATGGCCAGCCGGCGCGGCCGTTTGGGCTGGGTGCCGAGGTGACGTCTGGGCTGTTGCTGCAGGCGGTGACCGCCCAGCAGGTGCGCCTGGGCCCAGCGTTAGAAGGCCCCACCTCGCTCACCCTCGACATGCCGCCCAAGCCGGGCGGCTGAGACCGCCATGGGACTGGCAACGCCGTCCTGGCCCTAATCTGGCATCGCGCCCAGCCACCCCGAACCGCCTCGCTCCAGCAGGCGCTCCGCCGTTTGCAGCAGGGGCCAGGCCAGCAAGGCGCCCACCCCTTGCCCGACCCGCAGCTCCAGGTCCATCAGCGGGCGGCATTGCAGGTGGATCAGCAGCAGCCGGTGACCCGGATCGGCCGCGCGGTGCGCAAACACCAGGTAGTCGGCCACGGCCGGACAAAGGCCGCGCGCCACCAGCGCGGCGGTGCCCGCCACGAACCCATCCACCAGCACCACGCGCCGCTCGCTGGCCGCCTGCAGCATGGCGCCGGCCATCATCGCAATCTCGAAGCCGCCCAGCGCCGCCAGTGCGGTCAGCGGTGAGGTCGCTTGCCGGTGCCGCCTCGCGGCTGCAAACAACACGTCGAGCTTGGACTGGGTTTGTGTGCTGTCCAGGCCGTCCGCCCCGGTTTGATCGCTGGCGCAGGCATCGGCCAGCGGCACACCGCACAGCCGAGACAGCAGCAGCGCCGCACACGAACTGTTGCCCACACCCACATCGCCCAGCGCCAGCACGTTGCCCGGCAGGTGGCGCACCACGTCCATTCCCGCGTGCAGCGCAGACACCGCCTGCGCCACCGACATCGCCGGCCCCACCGTCATGTTGCGTGTGCCGTAGCCAATCTTGCGCAGCAGCAGTGGCACCCCGTTGTCGACGGCGGCATCTGGCCCCTCGGTCAGGTGGCTGGCCACGCCTGAGTCCACCACGGTCAGGTCAAATCCCTGCATGGCGGCCACGGTGTTGATCGGCGCCTCTCCGCGCAGAATCTGCAACACCCGCTCGCGCGTCGCGCTCTGCGGCGTGGCGGACACGCCCTCGTCGCAAATGCCGTGGTCCGCTGCAAACACCACCACCTGCGGTGAGTCAAACGCCAGCAGATCGAAATCCAGCGTGCCCGCGCTCTGTACGCGCGCCAGCTGCAACACCAGCTCTTCGAGCCGTCCCAGCGCGTGGTCTGGAAAGCCCTGCGGGCTGATGCGCTGTATCACCGAGGCGTCGAGCACCGGATCGGCCGTGGGCGCGATGCCGGGCAGTCGCGGCGCTGGCGCTGCGCTTTCGGTGGCATCGGCACTGGCTGGCTTGGACGGCAAAGACATGGTCAGAAGTGCTTTCAGCTGCGAAGAAACAGACGGTACACCGGATTGCTGGTTTCCTCCACGTAGGGGTAGCCCAGCGTGTCCAGGAACTTGTCAAACGCCTTCTCGTCTTTCGGTGGCACCTGCAGCCCGACCAGAATGCGGCCGTAGTCGGCGCCCTGGTTGCGGTAGTGAAACAGGCTGATGTTCCAGCCCGGGCGCATCAGGCTCAGGAATTTCAGCAGCGCGCCCGGCCGCTCGGGGAACACGAAGCGCAGCAGCCGCTCGTCCTGCGCCAGCGGTGAATGTCCGCCCACCATGTGGCGAATGTGCTCCTGCGCCAAGTCATCGTGTGTCAGGTCCAGCGTCTGGAAGCCCTGCTTGTTCAAATTGCTGGCGATCTTGGCCGACTCGCCCCGCGCCGAGGTGCTCACGCCCACGAACACATGCGCCTGGCTGCCGTCGTGAATGCGGTAATTGAATTCGGTGATGTTGCGCGGCCCGCCCGGCAGCTCGCCCATCAGCTCGCAAAAACGCCGGAAACTGCCGCGCTCCTCGGGAATCGTCACCGCAAACAGCGCCTCGCGCTCCTCGCCCACATCGGCCCGCTCGGCGACGAAGCGCAGCCGGTCGAAGTTCATATTGGCTCCGCAGAGAATGGCCGCGTAGGTCTCGCCCCGGGTCTTGTGCTGCGCCACATACTGCTTGATCGCCGCCACCGCCAGCGCACCCGCGGGCTCCACAATGCTGCGGGTGTCCACAAACACATCTTTGATGGCAGCGCACACCGCGTCGGTGTCCACCGTCATGAATTCGTCCACCAGGCCGCCGGCGATGCGAAACGTTTCTTCGCCCACCAGTTTTACCGCCGTGCCGTCCGAAAACAGGCCCACATCGGGCAGCGCCACGCGCTCGCCAGCCTGCACCGAGCGCATCATCGCGTCGGAATCGTTCATCTGAACCCCGATCACCCGGATCTCCGGGCGCACCGCCTTGATGTAGTTCGCCACGCCCGAAATCAGCCCGCCGCCGCCGATTGCCACAAACACCGCGTCGAGCCGGTCCGAGCCCAGGCTTTGTATCTGGCGCAGGATCTCCATCGCAATCGTGCCCTGGCCCGCGATCACATCCGGGTCGTCAAACGGGTGCACAAAGGTCAGACCCTGCTGTTTTTGCAACTTCAGCGCATGGGCGTAGGCGTCTGAATAGCTCTCGCCATGCAGCGCCACCTCGCCGCCCAGCGCGCGCACCGCGTCCACCTTCATCTGTGGCGTGGTCGTGGGCATCACCACCACCGCCCTGGAGCCCAGCTTGTGCGCGCCCAGCGCCACGCCTTGCGCGTGGTTGCCGGCTGAGGCGCAAATCACCCCCTTGGCCAGCTGCTCGGCGCTCAGTTGCGCCATCTTGTTGTAGGCCCCTCGCAGCTTGAAGCTGTGCACCGGCTGCTGGTCTTCCCGCTTGAGCAACACCCGGTTGTGAAGCCGCCGGCTGAGGTTCTTGGCGGGCTCCAGCGCCGTCTCCTGCGCCACGTCATACACCCGCGCGGTCAGTATCTTCTTGAGGTAATCGGCCGGGCCGAGCGTGGTCACCGGCGACGGGTTGGCGGCAGCGGGTGTTGGTTTTTTGGCGCGTGTGGGCATCGGTCTTTCCTTGGGCGCCCATCATAGTGGCCGGCCCTGGCGCCGAAAAATGCTTGGCGAGCGGCCAAAAAAAACCCGGACTGGCAGAGCCGGTCCGGGTATGAATCCACCCGAGGAGGGTAGAGGAGACAACCGTGAAAATACAATGACGCCAGTATACCGATGGAATGTTGCAGCGCAACATCCTCAACCGTCTTTTGCTAGCTTTTAGAGAGCTGCCCCGGTTTCCCCGTCAGATTTTTCACACCTGGAACCTCCCATGGAATGCACCGTCACCTGGACCGGCGCCGCCGGCACCCGCTCCAACATGGGCTTTGTTGCCGAAACCGGCAGCGGCCACGTGCTCACCATGGACGGCGCGCCCGACGCCGCCAAGCCCGAAAACGGCGGCGCCAACCTCGCGCCGCGCCCCATGGAAACCCTGCTCGCTGGCACCGGCGGCTGCACCGCCTACGACGTGGTGCTCATCCTGAAGCGCGGCCGCCACGACGTGCGCGGCTGCAGCGTCAAGCTCACGACCGAGCGCGCCGAGACCGATCCCAAGGTCTTCACCAAGATCCACATGCACTTCACCGTCACCGGCCACGGCCTGCCCGCGTCGGCGGTGGAGCGCGCCATCGCCATGAGCCACGAAAAATACTGCTCGGCCAGCATCATGCTGGCCAAAACGGCCGAGATCACCACGAGTTTCGAGCTGGCTGAGGCCTGAACGCACCATCCCGGCGTCCAGGCGCCGGGAGGCTGCCTCAAACCCGGTGCGCCACCGTCGTCATCAGCTTCGCCGCCATTCGCATCAGCCCCTTCACCGGCAGCGGCAGCTCCACCGCCCCGGCGTGCTGCGCCTCCCGCGCATGGCGCGCCTCATCGTCCTTCATCTGCGCCACGATCGCGCGCGAAGCGTGGTCGTTCACCGGCAACCGCTCCATGTGGCGTTGCCAGGTGCGCCTCCACCTGCCGCTCTGTCTCCACCACAAAGCCCAGGCTCACCCCGGTGCCCAGGCGCCCGGCCAACAGGCCCAGGCCAAACGCTCCCGCGTACCACAGCGGGTTCAGCAGCGAGGGCCGCGCACCCAGCTCGTCCAGCCGAGTCTGCGTCCAGGCCAGGTGATCCGTCTCCTCCCGGCCCGCCGCCTCCAGCTGACGTGCCAGCGCCTCGCTGCGCCGCGGCCCCGAGCCGCGCGCCGCCAGCGCCTGCGAGGCATACAGCGCCTGCGCGCACACCTCGCCCACGTGGTTCACCCGCATCAGCGCGCCCGACAAGGCGCGCTCGCTGTCGCTCAGCGGCGTTGTGGTGTTTTCGGGCAGGGTTGGGCAGGGCCGCGAAGCCCTGGGCGGCACAAACAGGGCGCGAAGGGCCGAGTCGGCGGCGTTGATGAAAGCGTCCATGGGGCAGGTTCCTTTTGAAGCGATGCCGCTGCCAGGAAAAGAGGTTTCCTTCCCCGCGACTGAGCATCGCAGACAGCAAGCGATGCACGCATTTTGCGGCAGCCGAACCGCCCGGAACAGCCAGTGGCCTTCGCACCAAGCCGATGCAGCAACGCACCGGCTGGGTGCGCTGTTGTCCACAAGCGACAAAATACGGCTCAAGGTGCCGAAAGCTTTGCATCCCGCGAGCCCTTCTGGTGCAATCACTGCAGCTTCCTGAACGGAGGTTGGCTCGGGGGCTCAAGACCCACGGCCCTTTTTTTCAACCTTGGAGATTCCCTCAATGAAAAAGACCCTGATTGCTCTGGCCGCCGTGGCAGCCACCGGCGCCGCCTTCGCTCAATCTTCCGTGACCCTGTACGGCGTGGCCGATGCAGCCATCGTCAAGACCACGAACGTTGACACCGCGTTTTCCAGCTCCGGCGGCATGAACAACGGCACCAGCCGTTGGGGCGTGCGCGGAACCGAAGACCTCGGTGGTGGCCTGAAGGCTGGTTTCAACTTCGAAGCTGGCCTGAGCTTGGCTGATGGCGCCGTGAACCAGAGCGGTGGCAACTACTTCTCGCGCGCTGCTTACATGAATTTGATGGGCGGCTTCGGTGAAGTGCGTCTGGGTCGCACGCTGAACCCATCGTTCTTCGCTGCTGCTGCATGGGAATTGACTGGTACCGCCAACTACTCGGTGGTGACCAGCCAGTTCTGGCGCCGTTCTCGGTGGCATTCGCAACAGCAACCAGATCGCCTACACGTCTCCCAACTTTGGCGGTGTGACCGCAACTGTCGGTTACATCATGAAGGGCAACAACGGCGGCAATGCCAAGACCGACCTGAACGTGATCTACCGCGGCGGCCCTCTGGCTGTGGCCCTGGGTTACAACAAGGTGAGCGGCTCTGACGACAACGTTCACATCGGCGCGAACTACGACTTCGGCGGCTTCAAGCTCGCAGGTGCCTACGTTGATCCAGCCGACACCACCGCTGTGGACAGCAAGGGTTTCACGATCGGCGCATCGACGGTTCTCGGCCCAGTTGCTCTGACACTGGACATCGCCCGCGACACCGGCTTCAAGGACACCAACGTCCTGGTGGAAGCCAAGTACCCACTGAGCAAGCGCACTTTCGCCTACGCCGCTTTCTTGCGTGACGGCAAAGGCAAGGCTGCCACCAACGTGAACAACGTTGGCCTGGGCATCCGCCACAACTTCTGATTTTTCGCTGGCTTGACCAGCGCGAAAGCAGATCAAAAAAACCCGGCAGCGGCAACGCTGCCGGGTTTTTTCTTTGTGCGCGCAAAGCGGTCGAATCGGGGCGCGAATCTTGCTTCCGGCGTTTGTGGGCATCACGCAACGTATCCGCTCTCAATTTGCAAGCTGGCTAGGTGAAAACCCTTTGCATCTTGTATTCGTGAGTAAGATCAATTCGCAGGCCAAGCCGCAAGTGTGGTGGTTTGGCCAAGCCCTTTTGTTCAACCTCTGAAAGAAAATTCCATGAAAAAGACTCTCGTCGCACTGGCCGTTCTGGCCGCTTCCGGTGCCGCCATGGCCCAGTCCAGCGTCACCCTGTACGGTATTGCAGACCTGTGGGTCGGCAAGACCAAGGGTCAGGACACTGTGCTCGGTAACGGTGGTGTGTCTACCAGCCGCTTGGGTGTTAAAGGCTCTGAAGATCTGGGCGGCGGTCTGACGGCCAACTTCACCTTCGAACAGAAACTCCAGCTGACCGATGGCGCAACCAACGCAAAGACCTTTGACCGTCAGGCCAACCTCGGTTTGAGCGGTGGTTTCGGTGCCTTTACCTTCGGTCGCAACTGGAACGCCATGGACGATGTGTATGGCGCGTCCAACAGCGGCTTTGACTCTGCCCTGTCCGCCAACGCTATCTGGCTGAATGGCTACAACGGCGCTGCCGATGCCCAGTTGAAGTATTCCACCCCCACGATTGCCGGCTTCACCGCAGCCGTCAGCACCCAGCTCAAGGGCAACGCAGCCGCCGGCAAGCTGAGTGCCTTCAATGTCACCTACGCCACCGGTCCTGTCGCTGTGGCTCTGGGTTACGAAAAAGACGAAGCCAATGGCGACCAGAAGGGCACGATGCTCAACGGTTCTTATGATCTGGGCATGGCCAAGCTGCTCGCCAGCTACTACACCACCGATAACACCGGCGGTGTGGCTGGTGCAAAGGTCAATTCCTACCAGCTCGGCGCCGATGTGCCACTGGGTAGCGCGCTGACCTTGTCGGTCGGCTACGCGAGTTCCAAGCCGAAGGGTGGCGAGAGCGACAGCGGCTTTGGCGTTGCTGCTTCGTACAGCCTCTCCAAGCGCACCTCCGTGTACGCCGGCGTGCGCGCTGAAAGCCGCAAGGCATCCAACGCCAGGGCAGATGGCGACTTCTACGCTGTTGGCGTGCGCCACGCCTTCTGATCGCGTTGCAGCCTCCTGGCTGCTTTGAGATCCGATAAGAAAAGCCGCCGGGTGTCCTGGCGGCTTTTTCTTTTTGGCTCTCGCAAATTGAAAATACTCGAGTCAGATTGAAGTTGAAGGGGGGGGTGCCAAGCGAGCTGGGACTCCCTCAGCCAGCTGACCCAAGAGACTCAATCTTTCCCCAAGGAGCGTCAACAGCCAGACTCGACGAGCTGGCGGCAGGTCGGTCGGCGAGTGGGTCGTCTATCAGCGTCGTGGCACTGTCTCCAACATGCGCTGGTGGTTCGCAGCGTTGGGGCGTCCGGCACAAGTTGACCCGGTCGCCGCGGCGCGAAGCCCAGCCGCCTGTATCCCAGGAAAATGACCGCAACGTAGGCGTCGCGGCCATTCAAGCCATTCGTTTTCCTGGTAAGGGGAGAAAGAGGGTGAGCAGCTGGTCTGCGGCACCCTGCAGCAGCGATGCCTGCCTGCACGGGCTTGCGTCAAGCAAGCCGATCAGGAAGGGTGAGGGCAGAAGATCTCTACGCTGACGGTTCACGCAAAGACTTCACGCCATCCCTGATGGCTGAACGAGGCAGCTGCGACTTGCCTCTGGCTATTGCTTGGTCTCCGGTTTGGCAGGCTTCGCTGCGGCAGAGTCCTTGACCGCAACGGTCTCGCTCTTCTTCGCCGGCTTGGCAGCCGCAACCGTACCTTTGAAGGTTTCGCCATTCACAGTGAGCCCTTCGCTGGAAAGTTTCACCGCACGCTTGTCGCCAATCCCAGGCACGCGGGCAATGAAGTCGCCCCAATCCTTGAACTTCGCTGACTTGCGCGCGTCCACGATCTTGGACGATGTTCCAGGGCCAATGCCCTTGATGCTGTCCAGATCGGCGACGCTGGCGGTATTGACATCGACCGCAGCGAAGGCGATCGACGCACTCAAGGCAAGCAGAGCGGCGAGAAAACGTTTGAGCATGATGGACTCCATGGTGTGTGACAGGCATTGGACCGCCGTCTGTAAGCAGGGCTTTCAAACGACGGGGGCATGCAAAACGCGTTGCCCAACGTAAATGTAAGGAGCAAGTGGATGCCGTGCGCATGGGGTGCGTCAGACTCATCCCCCAAGCGGTGGATGCTCCTGAGGGGAGTCATGCTTCCACCCTTCGACGTATTGGCAGTCTTGAAACATTTTTGGCATATCTTTGACAGCTCGTCAAAATCTGTCGTATACTGCAAGGCTTCGCTGCTCACTGCCAAGCTTTCAAGCAAGGTCAGGAAAGCGCGAGGGAAGGTGCAGGTTTTGGAGGTGCGCAGAGCAAGCTTCTGAGGGTTCTCAGGAGCTGGTTTTGAAGTTCACTGCAAAGCTGCCGGGTCGAAGATTCTTGGTAAAAACCCTGAATATTTTGACAAGGCGCTGAAAACTGTGCCATAATGCGAGGCTCAGCTGATCGAAGCTGAGTCAGGCAAGCAAAGCGAAATCTTCGGGTTTCATTGGCTTGTCAGATCATTAAAAAATTACAGCCGATAAGCGTGGGCGTTTGAAGGCGATTGCGAAAACGGACTCGAAAGAGTCCAAGTCGCAAGACTTTAAACGCTCATGAGAATAGAAGTGAGGTTCACTTCATTTTCGTTTTTATGAGTAAATTCAAGATCGAACTAAAGAGTTTGATCCTGGCTCAGATTGAACGCTGGCGGCATGCTTTACACATGCAAGTCGAACGGTAACAGGCCGCAAGGTGCTGACGAGTGGCGAACGGGTGAGTAATGCATCGGAACGTGCCCAATCGTGGGGGATAACGCAGCGAAAGCTGTGCTAATACCGCATACGATCTACGGATGAAAGCGGGGGACCTGTAAGGGCCTCGCGCGATTGGAGCGGCCGATGTCAGATTAGGTAGTTGGTGGGGTAAAGGCTCACCAAGCCAACGATCTGTAGCTGGTCTGAGAGGACGACCAGCCACACTGGAACTGAGACACGGTCCAGACTCCTACGGGAGGCAGCAGTGGGGAATTTTGGACAATGGGCGCAAGCCTGATCCAGCAATGCCGCGTGCAGGAAGAAGGCCTTCGGGTTGTAAACTGCTTTTGTACGGAACGAAACGGTCTGGGTTAATACCCTGGGCTAATGACGGTACCGTAAGAATAAGCACCGGCTAACTACGTGCCAGCAGCCGCGGTAATACGTAGGGTGCAAGCGTTAATCGGAATTACTGGGCGTAAAGCGTGCGCAGGCGGTTTTGTAAGACAGTCGTGAAATCCCCGGGCTCAACCTGGGAATTGCGATTGTGACTGCAAGGCTGGAGTGCGGCAGAGGGGGATGGAATTCCGCGTGTAGCAGTGAAATGCGTAGATATGCGGAGGAACACCGATGGCGAAGGCAATCCCCTGGGCCTGCACTGACGCTCATGCACGAAAGCGTGGGGAGCAAACAGGATTAGATACCCTGGTAGTCCACGCCCTAAACGATGTCAACTGGTTGTTGGGTCTCTTCTGACTCAGTAACGAAGCTAACGCGTGAAGTTGACCGCCTGGGGAGTACGGCCGCAAGGTTGAAACTCAAAGGAATTGACGGGGACCCGCACAAGCGGTGGATGATGTGGTTTAATTCGATGCAACGCGAAAAACCTTACCCACCTTTGACATGTATGGAAGTTTCCAGAGATGGATTCGTGCTCGAAAGAGAGCCATAACACAGGTGCTGCATGGCTGTCGTCAGCTCGTGTCGTGAGATGTTGGGTTAAGTCCCGCAACGAGCGCAACCCTTGTCATTAGTTGCTACATTCAGTTGGGCACTCTAATGAGACTGCCGGTGACAAGCCGGAGGAAGGTGGGGATG
Organism: uncultured beta proteobacterium; assembly: GCA_963831255.1. Lineage (GTDB taxonomy): Bacteria > Pseudomonadota > Gammaproteobacteria > Burkholderiales > Burkholderiaceae_C > Hydrogenophaga. Next base: position 326,460 of record CAWHPI010000006.1, read on the forward strand.
ACGTCAAGTCCTCATGGCCCTTATAGGTGGGGCTACACACGTCATACAATGGCCGGTACAAAGGGTAGCCAACCCGCGAGGGGGAGCCAATCCCATAAAGCCGGTCGTAGTCCGGATCGCAGTCTGCAACTCGACTGCGTGAAGTCGGAATCGCTAGTAATCGTGGATCAGCATGTCACGGTGAATACGTTCCCGGGTCTTGTACACACCGCCCGTCACACCATGGGAGCGGGTCTCGCCAGAAGTAGGTAGCCTAACCGCAAGGAGGGCGCTTACCACGGCGGGGTTCGTGACTGGGGTGAAGTCGTAACAAGGTAGCCGTATCGGAAGGTGCGGCTGGATCACCTCCTTTCTGGAAAAATCCACACCAGTCATTTGAATGCTGATCTTGCTTGCAAGGTCAAGCGCAGGTGGCGGCAGTGGATCAAGCAATCAAGCTCAAACGCTCACACTTATCGGTTGTTGAAGAGATGTCATTGACGATCTGGCGAAAGTCAGATTTATCAGTGTCTGTCCTGGGTCTGTAGCTCAGCTGGTTAGAGCACTGTGTTGATAACGCAGGGGTCGTTGGTTCGAGCCCAACCAGACCCACCAGTGTGCATCTCTTGTGAACGAAGATGGGGGATTAGCTCAGCTGGGAGAGCACCTGCTTTGCAAGCAGGGGGTCGTCGGTTCGATCCCGTCATCCTCCACCACTTCTTGAACACGCTGCCCTCAAGGCGAATTCAACATCAAAGCGTTCTCTGCCGAGAGTACTTTGATGTTGATTGATATCGATCGATCGACAAGCAGTTTTCTAACTGCAACGGCTGTTCTTTAAAAATTCATAGAGTCGAATCAGCGTTGCTGATGGAAAGCGTACATTCGTAAAGGTTTGGTACGCACCGTGCCATCAGCAACATTTTTTGATTGCGTCAACGAATATTCAATTTGATCGAAAGATATGAATTGAAACGGCATAACGCGTCAGGTGAGAGACCTGACAGACATTTGCTTGAATTGTGAATGAGGTTTTGCGTGGCTGAAAGCTGGCGTAAGACGTCAAAGTTATAGGGTCAAGTGAATAAGAGCATGTGGTGGATGCCTTGGCGATGATAGGCGACGAAGGACGTGATAGCCTGCGATAAGCTTCGGGGAGCTGGCAAATTAGCTTTGATCCGGAGATTTCCGAATGGGGAAACCCACCTAGCAGTAGGTATCGCATGATGAATACATAGTCATGCGAGGCGAACCGGGTGAACTGAAACATCTCAGTAGCTCGAGGAAAAGACATCAACCGAGATTCCGAAAGTAGTGGCGAGCGAAATCGGAGAAGCCTGTTAGTGATAGCACGACTCTTAACGAAACGATCTGGAAAGGTCGGCCATAGAAGGTGATAGCCCTGTACGTGAAAAGAGACGTGTGGTACTGAGCTGACGACAAGTAGGGCGGGACACGAGAAATCCTGTCTGAATATGGGGGGACCATCCTCCAAGGCTAAATACTCATCATCGACCGATAGTGAACAAGTACCGTGAGGGAAAGGCGAAAAGAACCCCGGGAGGGGAGTGAAATAGATCCTGAAACCGCATGCTTACAAAAAGTAGGAGCCTCGTAAGGGGTGACTGCGTACCTTTTGTATAATGGGTCAGCGACTTACATTCAGTGGCAAGGTTAACCGAATAGGGAAGCCGTAGAGAAATCGAGTCCGAATAGGGCGATTCAGTCGCTGGGTGTAGACCCGAAACCAAGTGATCTATCCATGGCCAGGATGAAGGTGCCGTAACAGGTACTGGAGGTCCGAACCGACTAATGTTGCAAAATTAGCGGATGAGCTGTGGATAGGGGTGAAAGGCTAAACAAACTTGGAAATAGCTGGTTCTCTCCGAAAACTATTTAGGTAGTGCCTCAAGTATTACCGTCGGGGGTAGAGCACTGTTTTGGCTAGGGGGTCATGGCGACTTACCAAACCAAGGCAAACTCCGAATACCGACGAGTACAGCTTGGGAGACAGAGCACCGGGTGCTAACGTCCGGACTCAAGAGGGAAACAACCCAGACCGCCAGCTAAGGTCCCTAAAACGGGCTAAGTGGGAAACGAAGTGGGAAGGCTAAAACAGTCAGGATGTTGGCTTAGAAGCAGCCATCATTTAAAGAAAGCGTAATAGCTCACTGATCGAGTCGTCCTGCGCGGAAGATGTAACGGGGCTAAGCCAGTTACCGAAGCTGCGGATTTGCAATTTATTGCAAGTGGTAGGAGAGCGTTCTGTAAGCCTGTGAAGGTGTCTTGTAAAGGATGCTGGAGGTATCAGAAGTGCGAATGCTGACATGAGTAGCGTTAAAGGGGGTGAAAAGCCCCCTCGCCGTAAGCGCAAGGTTTCCTACGCAACGTTCATCGGCGTAGGGTGAGTCGGCCCCTAAGGCGAGGCAGAGATGCGTAGCTGATGGGAAACAGGTCAATATTCCTGTACCGATTACAAGTGCGATGTGGGGACGGATCTTAATAGGTTATCCGGCGGTTGGAAGTGCCGGTTTAGACAGATGTAGGCGACACGTAGGCAAATCCGCGTGTCATATACCGAGGCTGTTGATCGAGCGAGCTTGCTCGCGAAGTAACTGAACGAGGTCCCAGGAAAAGCCACTAAGCTTCAGCTTGTAATTGACCGTACCGCAAACCGACACTGGTGCGCGAGATGAGTATTCTAAGGCGCTTGAGAGAACTCTGGAGAAGGAACTCGGCAAATTGACACCGTAACTTCGGAAGAAGGTGTGCCCTTGTAGTGTGATGAGAACATCTGAGCACGAACGGGTTGCAAAAAATTGGTGGCTGCGACTGTTTATTAAAAACACAGCACTCTGCAAACACGAAAGTGGACGTATAGGGTGTGACGCCTGCCCGGTGCTGGAAGATTAATTGATGGGGTGCAAGCTCTTGATCGAAGTCCCAGTAAACGGCGGCCGTAACTATAACGGTCCTAAGGTAGCGAAATTCCTTGTCGGGTAAGTTCCGACCTGCACGAATGGCGTAACGATGGCCACACTGTCTCCTCCAGAGACTCAGCGAAGTTGAAATGTTTGTGATGATGCAATCTCCCCGCGGAAAGACGGAAAGACCCCATGAACCTTTACTGTAGCTTTGTATTGAATTTTGAACAGATCTGTGTAGGATAGGTGGGAGGCTTTGAAGCAGGGACGCTAGATCTTGTGGAGCCAACGTTGAAATACCACCCTGGTGTGTTTGAGGTTCTAACCTAGGTCCATTATCTGGATCGGGGACAGTGCATGGTAGGCAGTTTGACTGGGGCGGTCTCCTCCCAAAGTGTAACGGAGGAGTTCGAAGGTACGCTAGGTACGGTCGGACATCGTGCTAATAGTGCAATGGCATAAGCGTGCTTAACTGCGAGACTGACAAGTCGAGCAGATGCGAAAGCAGGACATAGTGATCCGGTGGTTCTGTATGGAAGGGCCATCGCTCAACGGATAAAAGGTACTCTGGGGATAACAGGCTGATACCGCCCAAGAGTTCATATCGACGGCGGTGTTTGGCACCTCGATGTCGGCTCATCTCATCCTGGGGCTGTAGCCGGTCCCAAGGGTATGGCTGTTCGCCATTTAAAGAGGTACGTGAGCTGGGTTTAAAACGTCGTGAGACAGTTTGGTCCCTATCTTCCGTGGGCGCTGCAGATTTGAGGAAGCCTGCTCCTAGTACGAGAGGACCGGAGTGGACGCACCTCTGGTGTACCGGTTGTCACGCCAGTGGCATTGCCGGGTAGCTAAGTGCGGAAGAGATAACCGCTGAAAGCATCTAAGCGGGAAACTCGTTCCAAGATGAGATCTGCCGGGGCCTTGAGCCCCCTAAAGAGTCGTTCAAGACCAGGACGTTGATAGGCTGGGTGTGGAAGCGCAGCAATGCGTTAAGCTAACCAGTACTAATTGCTCGTGAGGCTTGACCCTATAACTTTGATGAGTCATCATCAGGTTCAAATGTCAGTTATGCCAGCAAGCAGTCAAATAATGACTGCACAATCGTTGCCAGCAATCGAAAAAAACTGATTCAAGACTCTATGAATTCGTCCCGACAGACTCAGTCTGTCAGGACAACCCTTTATGTCTGACGACCATAGCAAAGTGGTACCACTCCTTCCCATCCCGAACAGGACAGTGAAACGCTTTTGCGCCAATGATAGTGCGGGTTCCCGTGTGAAAGTAGGTCATCGTCAGTCTCTTACAGCCAGCAAAAGCCCCACTCCGGTATGTCCAGAGTGGGGCTTTTGTCTTTGGAGAGACGGGGTTGTAGAGATGATAAGCAGGGACACCTTCTGCAGTGAGGCTGGCCGGCTTCCCTTGTCTTACTGTCAAATGATGGCTTCGCTTTCATTGACGAAATACCAATTCGAGTGAGGTTTCAATGATGACGCTTCCATCGCTGACTGGTCATGGCGTCCGCAGCCGAAGAGAAGCGTTTCACTGGCTTTTACTTCGGTTGCCTAGCGCTATTTTCGTTGCCTCTGCGTTGGGCTGTGCATCACACGCTGAACAGAAACCACCCACCAAACAAGAGGCCGCGCTAGAAATCGCAACGGCCACATTGCTGACCACGCCGGCTTCACCCTCCCGGTGGGAGGCTTTGATATTGCCGGGCAAGAACGCGGCGCCGTTCGAGCCCGCGACCGCGATGGGCGAGGCGGCTCTCCATGTTCAGGCAGACAGCTCTGTCAGCATTCTGCGTCAGCGGTTTGGAGAGGGGCTTCCATCCGTGGGGCGACTCAGTTTTTCCTGGAAGATCGATGTGTTGCCGGTCAAAGCTGATCTTCGCGATGCACAGGCTGAAGATGCGCCGGTGAGGATCGTCTTGGCGTTTGGTGGTGACCGGTCTCTGCTCAGCCCGCGAACGCACCGTCTTTCTGAACTCAGCCGGCTGCTGACCGGTGAAGATTTGCCTTACGCGACACTTGCCTATGTGTGGAGCGATGGAGAGCCGCTGGAGACGGTCATCAACAATCCACGCACAGACCGCATTCGCAAGCTGGTGGTGGAAACCGGCGATCGCTCTCTTGGTCGTTGGCGCAAATATGACCGCGATGTGCAAACGGACTTCATCCGTGCGTTTGGCGAGCCACCCGGGCCTCTGCTGGCGATTGCACTGATGACCGACACCGACAACACGTCCAGCCAGCTGCAGGCTTGGTATGGGCGGCTAAACCTGGGAACCAACAGCCAGAAGCACGAAGCAAGCGGGAAGGCGAACACACAGGCTTTCACCGAGCAGCAGAGTGCTCCATTGCCACGTTGACATGCGGGCTTCGGGTTTCTCCGCTTAGGTCGATGGAACGGATGTTGCATAGTCTCGTCCCTTTACCTCCTTTCAGGGTTCAGCAAAATGAAATTCTCCACCACGATACTGGTTGCAGCTCTCGCCTTGGGTGCAGCGAGCACACATGCCAAGACTTTCAAGTGGACCAGCGCAAGCGACATCCCAACTTGGGACATTCATTCCCAGAACAACGCGCTCTCCAACGGCATCCACGCCGCGGTCTACGAGTCACTGGTTTACTACAACAGCCGCACGTTCAAGGCCGAGCCGGTTTTGGCCACGGCCTGGAAACAGGTCTCGGCAACTCAGCTGCGCCTCACCCTGCGTACCGGCGTGAAGTTCCACGACGGCAGCCCTTTCGGCGCCGACGACGCCGTTTTTTCAATCGAGCGTGCGATGAGCAAGACCTCGAACTTTGCTGTCTACACCGCTGGGATAGACCGGGTGGTGAAGGTGGACGCCAACACCATTGACGTGTTCACCAAAGACCCAAATCCTGTGCTTGTTAACCAGCTCACCGAATTGCGGATGATGAGCAAGGCCTGGGCGGAGAAAAACAACTCGACCGCGCCGAAGGACATCAAGACGCAGGACGAAAATTTCGCGCACCGCAACGCCAACGGCACGGGCCCGTTTGTACTCAAGGAGTGGCAACCAGACCAAAAGCTGGTGCTGACACGCAACGCTGCCTGGTGGGGCAAGTCAGAAGGCAATGTGACCGAGGTGATTTACACCCCGGTGCGCAACGTGTCCACGCGCATGGCCGCCTTGTTGTCGGGCGCGGTGGATCTGGTGCTGGATCCCAGCCCGCAGGATCTGGGCCGTGTGCGCGCTTCGCCGGAGTTCAAGGTGATCGATGGGGTGGAGAACCGCACCATCTTCTTTGGCATGGATCAGTTCCGCGACGAGCTCCCGGGCAGCGATGTGAAGGGCAAGAACCCGCTCAAAGACCAGCGGGTGAGAAAGGCGCTGTACCAGGCGATCGACATCAACACCATTGCCCGCGTGACTTTGCGCGGGCTGGGTCAGCCCACGGGCGCTTTGGTGGCGCCGCAGGTGACCGGTTGGACCGAGGCGGTGCACAAGCGCTACCCATTTGATGCTGCCGCCGCACAGAAGCTGCTGGCTGATGCCGGCTATCCCAATGGTTTCGAGGTGGATTTCGCCTGCCCAAATAACCGCTATATCAACGACGAAGCCATCTGCCAGGCGGTCACCGCCATGTGGGCCAGGGTGGGCGTGAAAGCCAAGCTGCGCACGCTGCCGCTGGTGACCTACTTTCCGATGATCCAGCGTTACGAGGCCAGCATTTACATGCTGGGCTGGGGCGTGCCGACTTTCGATGCAATGTACTCGCTGCAGTCGCTGGTGCGCACCGTGGGCGCGCAGGGTGACGGCAACTACAACGTGGGTCGTTACAGCAACCCGCAAATGGACGCGCTGATCGAGCGTGCCAAGAAGGAAACCAATCTGAAATTGCGTACCGAGCTGCTGACCCGCGCGCTGGCGCTGCAGAACCAGGACGTGGCGCACATCCCGCTGCACAACCAGGTCATTCCGTGGGCCATGAAGAAAAATATCGATGTGGTGCACCGAGCAGACAACCGGCTGGACTGGCGGCTGATCAAAGTAAACTGATCGTCGATTGCACCGATGGGGGCCGCGCTGAGCGGCCCTCTCTTTTGGACACGCCTCACCGATGTTTGCTTTTATTCTGAGACGTCTTGCACAGGCCGTTCTCGTCATGGTCAGCGTGGCGCTGATCGCCTTCATGCTTTTTCAGTATGTGGGCGATCCGGTGGTGTTTCTGCTGGGTCAGGACGCCACCCCAGAGCAGGTGCGCGAGCTGCGCTCCGATCTGGGGCTGGACCAGCCCTTTGTGGTGCAGTTCTGGCATTTTCTGGCCAATGCGGTGCAAGGCGAGTTCGGCATCAGTTTGCGTCAGGGTGCCAAAGTCTCCCGCCTGATCGGGGAGCGTCTGCCGGCCACGCTGGAACTGGCGCTGGTGGCCGGTGTGCTGGCGTTGGTGGTCGGCATTCCCATGGGCGTTTACGCTGCGCTCAAGCGAGGCACCTTCATCAGTCAGTTGTTCATGACGATCTCGCTGCTGGGTGTCTCGCTGCCCACCTTCCTGATCGGCATCTTGCTGATTCTGGTGTTCTCTGTTTACCTGGGCTGGCTTCCGAGCTTCGGAAGAGGCGAGGTGGTGCAGGTGGGTTGGTGGAGCACCGGGCTGCTGACCAGCAATGGCTGGACGCACATCGTGCTACCGGCCATCACCCTGGCGATTTTCCAGCTCACGCTCATCATGCGACTGGTGCGCGCCGAGATGCTGGAGGTGCTGCGCACCGACTACATCAAATTCGCCCGAGCCCGGGGCCTGACCAATCGGGCGGTGCATTTTGGGCATGCGCTGAAGAACACGCTGGTGCCGGTGATGACCATCACGGGGCTGCAACTTGGTGGTTTGATCGCGTTTGCCATCATCACCGAAACCGTGTTTCAGTGGCCCGGCATGGGCCTGCTGTTCATTCAGGCGGTGACGTTTGCCGACATTCCGGTGATGGCTGCCTACCTGTGTCTCATTGCTTTGATATTTGTGGTCATCAACCTCATTGTTGATCTGTTGTACTTCGCTGTCGACCCGCGCCTGCGCGTTGAAAAGGCGGGAGGTCACTGAAGATGCTGGCACCCCGCATCAAGGCCCACGGCCGGGCGTTTGCGCACATCGCTGCTTTTCACCCGGAGCTGACCGCGCTGCGGCGTGATCTGCATGCCCATCCCGAAATCGGTTTCGAAGAGCACTACACAGCCCAGCGGGTGGTGGAGTCGCTCAAGGTGTGTGGCGTGGACGAAATTCACACCGGCATTGGTAAGACTGGTGTGGTGGCGCTGATCCACGGCGCCGACCGAAGCAGCGGTCAGATGGTCGGGCTGCGTGCCGACATGGACGCGTTGCCCATCACCGAGCAGAACGACTTTGCCTGGAAGTCCACCAGGCCCGGCATGATGCACGGCTGTGGGCACGACGGCCATACCGCGATGCTGGTTGGCGCGGCGCGCTATCTGGCCGAAACGCGCCAGTTCAATGGCACCGCGGTGCTGATCTTTCAGCCAGGTGAAGAGGGCTTTGCCGGTGCCAAGGCGATGATCGAAGACGGGCTGTTCGAGCGTTTTCCGGTCAAATCGGTGTACGGCATGCACAACTGGCCGCAAATGAAGCCGGGCACCGTGGGCGTGAACCCCGGGCCGATGATGGCTGCAGCCGATCGCATCACCATCGAGATCACCGGCAAGGGCGGCCACGGCGCGCATCCCTATCTCGCAGTCGATCCGGTGCTGGTGGCGGCCCATATCATCACAGCCGTGCAAAGCATTGTGTCGCGCAACGTGCGAGCGATCGACAGCGCGGTGCTCAGCTTGTGTGCCATGCAGGCGGGTGACATGGGCGCCTTCAGCGTGGTGCCGGGCAAGGCAACGCTGGTGGGCACGGTACGCAGCTTCCGCCCGGAGGTGCAGGATCTGGTGGAGAGGCGCCTGCACGAGGTCTGCTCGGGCGTGGCGCTCGGCCTGGGTGCCTCGGTGCATGTGAACTACGAGCGCATTTACCCCGCCACCATCAACACACCCGATGAGGCCCGCTTTGCGGCCGATGTGGCGCAAAAGATGGTGGGTCACGAGCACGTGGAACGGAGCATGGACCCGAGCATGGGTGCAGAAGATTTTTCCTTCATGCTGCAGGTGAAGCCTGGTGCCTATCTGCGCCTGGGCCAGGGGGGTGAAGGCAGTTGTTTCCTGCACAACACCCGCTACGATTTCAACGATGATGTGTTGCCGCTGGGCGCCGCGCTGCATGCGGGCCTTGTCGAACACGGTATGCCGCTTTCACACGCAACCTGATTCCGCTTCGCTGTTCGCCTTCAACCATTCAACCAGGAGCCACCCATGAAATTCCGACATGCACTCACCACCTCCCTGGTGCTCACTGCTTTCAGCGGTATTGCGCTGGCGCAAACCGTTCGCATCGGCAACCAGGGCGATGCCCTGTCGATGGATCCGCATTCGCTGAACGAGACCACGCAGCTCACCGTGACCGGCAACGTGTACGAGCCCCTGGTCGCTCGCGATCGGAATCTTGGTCTGACGCCCGGCCTGGCCACGAGCTGGAAGCAGATATCGCCCACTGTCTGGCGGTTCCAACTGCGCAAAGGCGTGAAGTTTCATGATGGCACCCCGTTCACCGCGGACGACGTGCTGTTCAGCTTTGCCCGGGGTGCGGGTGATGGCTCTGACATGAAGACCTACACCAACGACATCAAGGAAGTGCGCAAGGTCGACAGCCACACGGTGGACTTCGAGACCAAAGCGCCGTTCCCGATCCTGCCAGATGTGTTCTCGTTTTTCTACATCATGAGCAAGGACTGGGCAGAGAAGAACGGCGCCACCAAGCCGGTGGATCGCCGCAAGGGCATCGAGAATGCCGCCTCCTTCCAGGCCAACGGCACGGGTCCGTTCCGCCTGCGCGAGCGCCAGCCCAACATCAAGACCAGCTTTGTTCGAAACGGCAGCTACTGGGGCAAGATCGAAGGCAACGTGATCAATGTGGAGTACACACCGATCGGCAACGACGCCACCCGCGTGGCCGCGCTGCTCTCTGGCCAGGTGGACGTGATCGAACCGGTGCCGCTGCAGGACGTGGCGCGCATCGCTGCCAGCGGCAAGGCGCGTGTGATGCAAGGCCCCGAGCTGCGCACCATCTTCCTGGGCATGGACCAAAAGCGCGATGAGTTGCTGTTCTCCAACGTCAAGGGCAAGAACCCGTTCAAAGACAAGCGGGTGCGCCAGGCGTTCTACCAGGCGATCGACATCACCGGCATTCAGAAGACGGTGATGCGCGGTGCGTCTCGTCCCACCGGCCTGATGGTGGGCCCGGGCATCAACGGTTTTGACGCAGCGATGGACAAGCGTCTTCCCTACGACCCGGATGCGGCCAAAAAGCTGCTGGCCGAGGCGGGCTATCCCAATGGCTTCGAGGTCAGCATGAACTGCCCGAACGACCGTTATGTGAATGACAGCAACATTTGCCAGGCCGTGGCGGCCAACCTGGCGCGAGTCGGCGTGAAGATCAACTTGCAGGCGGAAACCAAGGGCACCTATTTCCCCAAGATCCTGAGCCGCAACACCAGCTTCTACATGCTCGGCTGGACCCCAAGCACCTACGACGCCCACAACGCACTCAACGCCCTGATGCGCTGCGTGGACGCCTCGGGCGCCGGGCAATTCAACCTGGGTCAGTATTGCAACCCCAAGGTGGACGAGCTCACGCTCAAGATCCAGTCGGAAACCGACAAGACCAAGCGCGACGCGATGATCAAAGAAGCCTTCACGCTGCACGCTGACGACATCGGCCACCTCCCGCTGCACCAGCAAGCGCTGGCCTGGGGCGTTGCCAACAACGTGCAGTTGGTGCAACTGGCCGACAACGGGATGCCGTTTCGGTACATGAGCGTGAAGTGATCACCCCCCCGCGCCGGCTTCGCCGTCACCCCCCTGAGGGGGGCAATGCCTGTGGCCCGGCGGAGCCGGTTCCACGGCATTTCTGAGATGGAGGCCTCGCGCAGGTGACGTTGAATCGCTGTGCTGCCTGTGTTGGTTTTTTGGTTGAGCTTCTGTGAGCTCGGCATGTCTGAATCGAAAGTCATCTCTTGATCTCTGCTACCCGCCGCTGGCTCGATGGTGACATTGGGCACAGTTTCCGCAACTCGCCCACCGCGATCGTGGCGGCGCTGATCGCTTTCATCTGCGTTTTCTGTGCCGTCTTTGCGCCCTGGGTGGCGCCGCACAACCCGTTTGATCTGGCCACGCTGGAGCTCTCCAATGCGCGGCTGCCACCGGCCTGGAACGAGGGCGGCAGCCGCGCCTTTTTTCTGGGCACCGACGATCAGGGCCGGGACATCCTCTCGGCCCTGATGTACGGCGCACGCATCTCGCTGGCCGTCGGCTTCGCTTCGGTGGTGCTGTCGGTGGTGGTGGGCGTGGCCCTGGGTTTGTTGGCCGGCTTCCTGGGCGGCTGGATCGACAGTGTGCTGATGCGGCTGTGCGATGTGATGCTCTCGTTCCCCGCCATCCTGGTGGCGCTGCTGATCGCGGGCGTGGGCCGTGCCCTGTTTCCCAACGCGCACGAATCGCTGGCCTTTGGCGTGTTGATCATCTCGATCTCGCTCACCGGCTGGGTGCAATACGCGCGCACCGTACGGGGCTCCACGCTGGTGGAGCGCAACAAGGAATATGTGCAGGCCGCGCGCGTGACCGGTGTGGCACCGCTGCGCATCATGCGCGGCCATGTGCTGCCCAATGTGATGGGGCCGGTGCTGGTGCTGGCCACGATCCAGGTGGCCACCGCCATCATCACCGAGGCCACGCTGTCGTTTCTGGGCGTGGGCGCACCGCCCACCTCGCCGTCGCTGGGCACGCTGATCCGCGTCGGCAACGACTACCTGTTTTCCGGCGAGTAGTGGATCACGATCTTCCCTGGCCTGATGCTGGTGCTGATTGCGCTGTCGGTCAACCTGCTGGGCGACTGGCTGCGCGATGCGCTGAACCCGAGACTGAGATGAGCTTGCTCGAAGTCAAAAACCTCGTCGTCGAGTTCCCAAACCGGCACGGCACACTGCGTGCGCTGGACGACATTTCGTTCTCGATTGCGCCCGGTGAAATTCTGGGTGTGGTGGGTGAGTCGGGTGCTGGCAAATCGCTCACCGGTGCGTCCATCATCGGCTTGCTGGAGCCGCCGGGCCGTGTGGCCTCGGGCCAGATCCTGCTGCACGGCGAGCGCATCGACAACCTGCCCTACGAGGAAATGCGCAAGGTGCGTGGCCGCAAGATCGGCGCCATTTTTCAGGATCCGCTGACCTCGCTCAATCCGCTGTATTCCGTGGGGCGCCAGCTGATCGAGACCATCACCACCCACCTGCCGCTGAGCCAGACCGAGGCGCGCAAGCGGGCGATCGAGCTGCTGAAAGACACTGGCATTCCCGCAGCCGAACAGCGCATTGACCACTACCCGCACCAGTTCTCTGGCGGCATGCGCCAGCGGGTGGTGATCGCGCTGGCGCTGGCAGCCGAGCCGCAACTCATCGTGGCCGACGAGCCGACCACCGCGCTGGATGTGTCGATCCAGGCGCAGATCATCACGCTGCTCAAGACCATCTGCAAAGAGCGCGGCGCGGCGGTGATGCTGATCACGCACGACATGGGCGTGATCGCCGAAACCTGCGACCGCGTGGCGGTGATGTACGCCGGGCCGCATCGCTGAAATCGGGCCCGGTGCACGAGGTGATCAACCACCCGGCCCACCCCTACACCGCGGGCCTCATGGCCTGCATTCCCGACATGAGCGTGGACCGCGAGCGCCTGCACCAGATCGACGGCGCCATGCCCCGCCTGAATGCCATCCCGAGCGGCTGCGCGTACAACCCGCGCTGCGATCGCGTGTTCGACCGCTGTCACCGGGAACGGCCCGATCTGATCGACGCGGGGCCGACCAGTGCCGCCTGCTGGCTGCACGCGGAACAAGCTGTTGTCGTGGCGCCGGGAGCCATCGCATGAACACGACCGAGCAAGTTGTCGCGAGTCCGGCTGCCTCAGTCGCAGAAGGTGGGCCACTGGTGCGCGCCACGGACCTGGCCAAGACGTTTGACGTGTCCGCCCCCTGGCTCAACCGGGTGCTGGAACGCCAGCCGAGGCTGCTGCTGCGCGCGGTGGATGGCGTGTCGTTCGACATTGCGCGTGGTGAGACGCTGGCGCTGGTGGGCGAATCGGGGTGTGGCAAGAGCACGGTGGCGCGTTTGTTGGTGGGCTTGTACGAGCCCACGCGCGGTGGCTTTGAGTTTGACGGCCAGGATGCCCACGCCGCCTTCAAGACGCCTCAGGGTCGCCAGCTGCGCAGCCGCATCCAGATGATTTTTCAGGATCCATACGCCAGCCTGAACCCGCGCTGGATCGTGGAAGACATCGTCGCCGAGCCGCTGCGCGAACACGCCATCGAGACCGACCCCGAAGCGCTTCATGCGCGGGTGGATGATTTGCTGCGCTCGGTGGGCCTGTCACCGCAAGACCGCGTGAAGTACCCGCACCAGTTCTCGGGCGGGCAGCGCCAGCGCATCTCGATTGCGCGCGCGCTGGCCACGCAGCCCGAGTTTCTGGTGTGCGACGAGCCCACCTCGGCGCTGGACGTGAGCGTGCAGGCGCAGGTGCTCAACATCATGAAGGACCTGCAGCGCGAGCGCGGTCTGACCTATTTGTTCATCAGCCACAACCTGGCGGTGGTGCGCCACGTGAGCGATCAGGTGGGCGTGATGTACCTGGGGCGGCTGGTGGAGCTGGCGCCCAAGCACACGCTGTTCGACAGCCCGCGCCACCCCTATACGCGCATGCTGCTCGATGCCATTCCCAAGATGCACGACACCGGTCGGGCGCGCACGCCGGTGAGCGGCGAAGTGCCGAACCCGCTCAACCCACCCGATGGTTGCGCCTTCAACCCGCGCTGTCCGCATGCCAACGACCGTTGCCGCAACGAGCGGCCGGTGTTGCAAAGCCTTGGCGGTGTTCGCGTGGCTTGCCATGCGGTGGAGGAAGGGCGGATTTGACGCCGGGAGGGGTTCGGCGGCGGGGTGGTCGTTGGCGCGGACGACGGGCGCTTCCCTCCGCGAATGTCCCCCGGCCTGCTGCGCAGGCCTCCTCCTTTACTTCGCTGCGGGAAACGCCCGTCATCCTTACCTTGCGTCAGGAGCGCGTGCCCCCCAAACCCAGGATGCCGTGGAACCGGCTCCGCCGAGCCACAGGCATCGTCCCCCTTTGGGGGAAGACGCGAAGCGGCGCAGGGGGGCGTAGTCTGTGCGCAGCGCGCACGGCTACGCATACCGTTTACTCCGCAAGTTGTTCTTCATTTCCTTCAGCAGTGGCTGCAGCTTGGTGCCGCCGATGCGCAGCGCCAGGCAGGTGGCCACCACGTCGATCACCATCAGGTGCATCAGGCGCGAGGTCATGGGGCTGTAGCGGTCGTAGCCTTCCGGGTGGTCGGCAGCCAGGTGGATGTGGCCGGAGAGGGCCAGCGGTGAGCCGCTGGTGGTGATCACGATCACCGTGGCGCCGTGCTTGCGGGCGATGTCGGCGGCGTCCATCAGGTCGCGGGTGCGCCCGGAGTTGGACACGATGACCAGGCAGTCGCCCGGGCTCAGCAGCGAAGCGCCCATGACCTGCATGTGACCGTCGCTGTAGGCGATGGCGTTGATGCCCAGGCGGAAAAACTTGTGCTGCGCGTCCTGCGCCACGATGCCCGAGTTGCCGGCGCCGTAGAACTCGATGCGGCCGCGGTTCTTGTAGGTGGCTACAGGGCATCGACCGCCTTTTCGATCGCGTGCGTCGACGCGTCGTTGCGGTACTTCAGGAAAGCCGCCACCGTGTTGTCGATCACCTTCACCATCACGTCGCCCACCTTGTCGTCGACGTCCACGCTGCGGTGGATGAAGGGGACGCCCTCGCTCACCGTGCCAGCCAGCTTGAGCTTGAAATCCGACAGGCCGTCGTAGCCCACGCTGCGGCAGAAGCGCACCACGGTGGGTTTGCTCACATGGGCGCGTTGCGCGAGCTCGGTCACGGGCAAGCTGGCGAAGGTGCGCGGGTCGAGCAACACCAGTTTGCCGACCCGCTGTTCGGCGGGCGCAAGCGATGGGAGGGAGGCTTTGATTCGGTCGAGCATGGCAAATGGTAACTTGGTTACAGCATTTGCTGGAATCGGTGAAACCTGAGGCACCGATAATCACGCCATGAACCAGCTTGAAGCCCTCAAACAACTGACCACGGTCGTGGCCGACACCGGCGACTTCCACCAGATCGCCGCCTACACCCCGCAGGACGCGACCACCAACCCTTCGCTCATCCTGAAGGCGGTGCAGAAACCCGAATACGCGCACCTCTTGCACGAGGTGGTGGCTCGCCACGGCGCACAGGGCCTGGACGAAACCATGAACCGCCTGCTGGTGCGTTTCGGCGGCGAAATCCTCAAGCATCATTCCGGGTCGGGTCTCGACCGAGGTCGATGCCCGGCTGAGCTTTGACACCGAGGCCACCGTCACCCGCGCGCGCCGCATCATCGACCTGTACCAGGGCGAGGGCGTGCACGTGGACCGCGTGCTGATCAAGATCGCGTCCACCTGGGAGGGCATCCAGGCGGCTGAGCGGCTGGAGCGCGATGGCATCCACACCAACCTCACCCTGCTGTTTTCGTTTGCTCAGGCGGTGGCCTGCGGTCAGGCCAAGGTGCAGCTGATCTCGCCCTTTGTGGGCCGCATTTACGACTGGTACAAGAAGCAGGCAGGTGCCCAGTGGGATGAAGCCGCGAAAGCGGGCGCCAACGATCCCGGCGTGTTGTCGGTGAAGGCCATTTACAACTTCTACAAGAAGCACGGCATCGCAGACCGAGGTCATGGGTGCGAGCTTTCGGAATCTGGGCCAGATCACCGCCCTGGCGGGTTGCGACCTGCTGACCATCAGCCCCGATCTGCTGTCGCAACTCGCCGCCAGCGAGGCGCCTCTGCCGCAGGCGCTGAATGCCGAGGCCGCGAAGGCCATGGACATCCCGTTTGTTCAGTACGACGAAGCCGCCTTCCGCTTCGCGCTGAACGAAGACGCCATGGCCACCGAAAAGCTGGCCGAAGGCATCCGCGCCTTCGTGGCCGACACCATCAAGCTCGAAGGCCTGATGAAGTAGGCACACCCGGACCAGAAAGCAAAAAACCCCGCGAGTCACCTCGCGGGGTTTTTTCTTGGGAGTTCGTCAGAGTGCAGAAGATGCATTCCGACGCAGCATGAGGTTTCAGGCCTAGGCGCAAGGGCGCAGACAGTGGCATCGCCACGGCAAGCCCTTGCAACAACGGCCTGGAGCCTCAGGCAAGGAGCACTTACATGCCCATGCCGCCCATGTCGCCCATCCCACCCATGCCGCCACCCATGCCGCCAGCCGGTGCGTCGTCTTTCGGCGATTCAGCGATCATGCACTCGGTGGTCAGCATCAGGCTGGAGACCGATGCGGCGTTCTGCAGCGCGGTGCGGGTCACTTTCGTTGGGTCCAGGATGCCCATTTCGATCATGTCGCCGTAGGTGTCGTTGGCGGCGTTGAAGCCGTGGTTGCCCTTGCCGGCCAGGATGGCGTTGACCACCACCGATGGCTCGCCACCGGCGTTGGCCACGATTTCGCGCAGGGGCGCTTCGATGGCTTTCATCACCAGCTTGATGCCGGCGTCCTGGTCAGCGTTGTCACCTTTCACGGTGCCAGCAGCCTGGCGGGCGCGCAGCAGAGCCACGCCGCCACCAGCCACGATGCCTTCTTCCACCGCAGCGCGGGTGGCGTGCAGGGCGTCTTCCACGCGGGCTTTCTTTTCCTTCATTTCGACTTCGGTGGCAGCGCCGACCTTGATCACGGCCACGCCGCCCGCCAGCTTGGCCACGCGCTCTTGCAGCTTCTCGCGGTCGTAGTCGCTGGTGGCTTCTTCGATCTGCACACGCACTTGCTTCACGCGGGCTTCGATGTCAGCCGATGCGCCAGCGCCGTCGATGATGGTGGTGTTTTCCTTGCCCACTTCGATGCTCTTGGCAGAGCCCAGGTCGGCCAGGGTCACTTTTTCCAGCGTCAGGCCGACTTCTTCGGCGATGACCTTGCCGCCGGTCAGGATGGCGATGTCTTCCAGCATGGCCTTGCGGCGGTCGCCGAAGCCAGGGGCCTTCACAGCCACCACTTTCAGGATGCCGCGAATGGTGTTGACCACCAGCGTCGCCAGGGCTTCGCCTTCGACGTCTTCGGCAATGATCAGCAGCGGACGGCCGGCCTTGGCGACTTGCTCCAGCACGGGCAGCAGGTCACGGATGTTGGACACTTTCTTGTCGTACAGCAGCACGAACGGGTTGTCCAGCAGGGCGGCCTGCTTCTCGGGGTTGTTGATGAAGTAGGGGCTGAGGTAGCCACGGTCGAACTGCATGCCCTCGACCACGTCGAGCTCGGACTCCAGCGACTTGCCGTCTTCCACGGTGATCACGCCTTCTTTGCCGACCTTGTCCATGGCATCTGCAATGATCTTGCCGATGGTCTCGTCCGAGTTGGCGGAGATGGAACCCACCTGGGCAATTTCCTTGCTGGTGGTGGTGGCCTTGGAAGCCTTCTTCAGCTCTTCGACCAGGGCCGTCACAGCCTTGTCGATGCCGCGCTTGAGGTCCATCGGGTTCATGCCGGCGGCCACGTACTTCATGCCTTCGCGCACGATGGCCTGGGCCAGCACGGTGGCGGTGGTGGTGCCGTCGCCGGCGATGTCAGAGGTCTTGGAAGCGACTTCCTTGACCATCTGGGCGCCCATGTTCTGGAGCTTGTCTTTCAGTTCGATCTCTTTAGCGACCGAAACACCGTCTTTGGTGACGGTTGGGGCGCCGAACGAGCGCTCGAGCACCACGTTGCGACCCTTGGGGCCGAGGGTGACTTTGACCGCGTTGGCCAGGATGTTCACACCCTCGACCATGCGTGCGCGGGCTTCGCCGCCGAAAATGACGTCTTTTGCTGCCATGTTGATTTCTCCGGATTCAGTAAATGGGGGTGAAAGGGCGAAGGATTACTTCTCAACGACTGCGAACAGGTCGTCTTCTTTCATGACCAGCAGCTCGTTGCCGTCGACCTTGACGGTCTGGCCGCTGTACTTGCCAAACAGAACGCGGTCACCGACCTTGACGTTCATGGCGGCGAGTTCGCCTTTGTCGTTCTTTTTGCCTGGGCCGACGGCCAGGACTTCGCCCTGGTCGGGCTTTTCGGCGGCTGCGTCGGGGATGACGATGCCCGAGGCGGTTTTGGTTTCGCTGTCAATACGCTTGACGATCACGCGATCGGCGAGAGGACGAAGGTTCATTGCATCTCCTGATGGGAACGGTTGGGAAGGACTCACATCGGTATCGGCGCGGGTGCGCCGGTACCGTTGATCGACGTGAAGATGGGCTCAACAGGTGTTAGCACTCATCTTCAGCGAGTGCTAATGATAAGGGCGAGGAGGCCTGTTTTCAAGGTGCAGGGACAAACTCGGGCTGAATGACGGCCCCGCAGCGAGCGCCTTCTGCCCGGCGCACCGGTGGTTTCCCGTCGGTGGTGACGGCCGCCGAGTGCGGCGTGCAAGCCGGCGCTGGTGCCATTTGAGGCCGAAGACGGGGCGGGCTGGCCGCTCTGCCGCGCCCCGCCTGGTGCCAAAAGCGAAGGCCGAATCCGAGGGGGCAGGCGCTGCGAAGTTGAAGGCGAGCGGTCAAGGCGGCCGGCCAGCCCTCGGGTTTCAGCTCAAAACGCGAGTTCGGCCATGGAAGACTTGGGGAAGTCCATTTCTGGCTCCAGACCTTCGAACGGCAGGGTGAAGAAGAAGGTGCAACCTTCACCGAGCTCGGTTTCGGCCCAGATGCGCCCGTTGTGCCGCTCGATGATGCGCTGCGCGAGCGCCAGCCCGGTTCCGGTGCCCTCGAAGTCCATCGAGTGGTGCTGGCGCTGGAACATGACGAACAGGTTTTGCGCTTTCTGCAGATCGAAGCCGACGCCGTTGTCGCGCACATAGAACGTGCGTCCGCCCACCGGGTTCACCTTCCAGCCAATTTCGATTCGCGCCTTGGCCTGTGGGCGGGTGTATTTCACCGAGTTGCTCAGCAGGTTGCTCCAGGCCTGGGCCAGCAGCATCGCGTCGCCGCGCACCACAGGCAGGTCCTCCTCGATCACCCACTCGATGTCCCGGTCTGGGTTGTCTTTGCGCAGATGCGCCATCACGGACTTCCAGCAGCGGTGTCAGCGGCACCGGCTGCTCGTCGATCGACACGCGACCCAGCCGCGCGTACTCCAGCAGGCCCTCGATCATGTGGCTCATGCGCTTGCTCGCCTTGGCGGTGTTGTTGAGGTATTGCAGCGCCAGCTTGTCGGTGGTCTCGCCCATGTGTTCGAGCAGCAGGCTGACGAAGCTGGAGATGTGGCGCAGCGGTGCGCGCAGGTCGTGCGAGACCATGTGAGAGAACACGTCGAGGTCTTTGTTGGCGGCCACCAGCTGCTGCGTGCGCTCGGCCACGCGCTTTTCCAGCTCGCGGTTGAGGTCGTTCATGACGTCTTCCAGGCTCTTGGCGGCGGTCATGTCGCGGGTGATGGCCGACAGGCCTTGCAGTTCACCGGTTTCGGTGCGAAGTGCGGTCAGCACCGTGTGTGCCCAGAAGCGCGAGCCGTCGTCGCGCAGGCGCCAGCCGCGGGTTTCCCACTGACCGTGAGCCTGCGCCAGCCGCATCACCTGGGCGGCGTCCACCTCGTCTTCGCCGCCGGTGCCTTTGGCCAGCAGGTCCTGATACGGTTTGCCGATCATGTCCGCTCGGCTGTGGCCGTGCAGGCGCTGGGCGCTTTCGGTCCAGTCGGTCACCACGCCCTCGGCATCGACGAAGTAGATGCAGTAGTCCTGGATGGCGTCGACCATCAGGCGGTAGCGCTGTTCGCTCTGAAACAGGTCGGCGCTGTGCTCGCGCACCCGCTCTTCCAGATCGCGGTTGGCTTCCAGCACAAACTCTTCCGTGCGCTTGCGCTCGGTGATGTCGTGCAGCTCGATGAAGATGCCCTCGACCAGACCGTTCTGGAGATCCGGTATGTAGTGAATCTGGTAATGCGCGCGAGTCCCATCAGAAGCCTCTCGCTCAGCGTCAAACGTCTGCCATTCGCCGTTGAGCGCGCCTGCCACCCGGGGCATGATCTCTGGCAAGAGTTCGGGGCGCACAACATCGCACAAGTGCGATCCCACCATTTCGGACGCCAGCTTTCCGTATCGATTGGCATGGGCTGAATTGGAGAATCGACAGACCAGATCCTTGTCGTAGTAGGCGAGCCGAGCGGGGATGCGGTCGGTGATTGACTGCAGAAACCCGCCGTGTGCGCTGAGCCGCTGTTCAGCCGCCTGCCGTTCGCCGATGTCTTGCACCGCGCTGTTGATGTGCGAGATGTTGCCGGCCTCGTCGCGCACCGCGGTCGAGGTGAGCAGCGCCTGCAATGGGCTGCCCTCCTGGCGGTGCAGGCTGAGCTCCAGCGGCAGGCTTTCTTCGCCTGCGCAAAGCGCCGCAACGTGCTCGCGCAGCGGCTGGTGTCCAGCGGAATCGATCAGTTCCAGCAGGTTGGGACGTGCATCGTGTGGCAGGCCCAGCCAGTCCAGCAGGGTGTGGTTGATGTGGACCAGGCCGAGGTCGGTATCCACGCCGAGGTAGCCGCAGGGAGACTGGTGGAAAAGTGCCTGCGATTGCGCCAGCGCTTGCTCCAGCGCCCGAATGCGCTCGTCGGCGCTGGGTTGCTGGCTGGTTTGGGCGACGTCGGTGCGGTCCGGGCAGACAGAATTTGACATGGTGGAGGCTCCAGAGCGTTGCGGGTGTGATTGGATCAAGTCCGTACAAGGCATATCGGAACCTCACGCGAAAAATTCAGCGCCGCTTGTCTGTCATGCCGTTCTGAGCGCGTCAGTACGTAAAAAAGCCCCTGTCCGAAGGGGCAGGGGCGGTTCAGGTGGGGTCTTTGGATTTCACCCGACCCGGGCTTGGCGTGGCTTTAGAGACCCGCCGCAGCCCGCAGCGCCGTTGCCTTGTCCGTCCGTTCCCAGGTGAACTCGGGTTCTTCGCGGCCGAAATGGCCGTAGGCGGCGGTCTTCTGGTAGATCGGGCGCAGCAGATCGAGCATCTGGACGATGCCTTTGGGGCGCAGATCGAAGTGGGCCGCGACGAGCTTTGCGATCTCGGCGTCCGGGATGACGCCGGTGCCTTCTGTGTAAACCGTGATGTTCATCGGCCGGGCCACACCGATCGCGTAGGCCACCTGCACCTGGCATTGCCGCGCCAGCCCGGCAGCGACCACGTTTTTGGCCACATAGCGGGCCGCGTAGGCGGCCGAGCGGTCGACCTTGCTCGGGTCTTTGCCGCTGAAGGCGCCGCCGCCGTGCGGGCAGGCGCCGCCGTAGGTGTCGACGATGATCTTGCGCCCGGTCAGGCCGCAGTCGCCCTGCGGGCCGCCGACCACGAAGCGGCCGGTGGGGTTGATCAGGTACTCGGTGTCCTTGAGCCACTCGGCCGGCAGCACCGGCTTGATGATCTCTTCAATGATGGCCTCGTTGAACGACGCCTTCATCTTGGTGGGCGTCTCGGACTGGTCGGGACTGTGCTGGGTGGACAGCACCACGGTGGCGATGCTGTGGGGCTTGCCGTCCACGTAGCGCATCGTCACCTGGCTTTTCGCGTCGGGCCGCAGAAAAGGCAGGCGGCCGTCCTTGCGCAGCTGGGCCTGGCGTTCGACCAGCCGGTGCGCGTAGTAGATAGGCGCTGGCATGAGTTCGGGCGTTTCGTCGCAGGCGTAGCCAAACATCAGGCCCTGGTCGCCGGCGCCGGTGTTGAGGTGGTCGTCGGACGCGTGGTCCACGCCCTGGGCGATGTCGTTGCTCTGCTTGTCGTAGCAGACCATGACTGCGCAGCCCTTGTAGTCGATGCCGTATTCGGTGTTGTCGTAGCCGATGCGCTTCAAGGTGTCGCGCGCAACCTGGATGTAGTCGACGTGTGCGTTGGTCGTGACCTCGCCGGCCAGCACCACCAGACCGGTGTTGCACAGGGTCTCCGCAGCCACGCGGCTGCGCGGGTCTTGCTGGAAGATGGCGTCCAGAATGGCGTCGGAAATCTGGTCAGCCACCTTGTCGGGGTGGCCTTCAGAGACGGATTCGGAAGTGAAAAGAAAGTCGTTCGCCATGTAGATAAACTCCAAAGTGGGTGGATCGGCGTTGCCGTCCTCTCGGAGCTGGCGAACGCTTTAGCGGAATTTATGAATCGCCCCGCAATTAGTTCGGTAACTCGGCGATAGCGGAATTCTAGAACACGCTTCGGGTCGAGCCGAGCCAGTACTTGCCAATGTCGCCCACACCCTGGGGTTTGCGAACCCCGTTTTCTGCGTGTGGGCTTGCCCCACCTGGTCTTTTTGAGACGCCGTGCTCCGCACCCTCTTCATCACCCTGAGCCACCTTCCGCTGCCCCTGCTGCACGCGCTGGGCTGGGTGCTGGGCTGGCTGAGCTTTGTGTTCTCGGGCCGCTACCGGCGTCGGCTGGTGGCCCACGCCCGGCAGGCGGGCTACGGCTGGCGGGTGGCGCTGTCTTCGGTCGGCGAGGCGGGCAAGCTGGTGGCCGAGCTGCCGCGGTTGTGGCTGGGTCGGCCGGTTCGGGTGGGCTGGGAGGGCGCGGCCTGCATCGAGGCGGCGCAGGCGCATGGCTCGGGCGTTTTGTTTCTCACGCCGCACATGGGCTGCTTTGAAATCACCGCCCAGGCCTATGCCCAGCGCTTCGGCGCTCGCCAGCCGATCACGGTTTTGTTTCGTCCTGCGCGCCAGCCCTGGTTGAGCGAGCTGATGACCACAGCGCGCGACCGCCCGGGCCTGCACACCGCCACGACCACGCTGGCCGGCGTCAAACAGCTGATCAAAGCGCTGAAGGTCGGCCATGCGGTGGGCCTGCTGCCCGATCAGGTGCCGCCCGAGGGGCAGGGCGTCTGGGCGCCGTTTTTTGGTCGCGACGCCTACACCATGACGCTCTCGGCCCGGCTGGCCCACACGGGCAGCACCCAGATCGTGCTCGCCTGGGGCGAGCGCCTTCGCTGGGGCCGCGGTTACCTGGTGCATGTGCGGCCATTCGAGCAGGTGTTGGGCGAACCCCTCGCAGCCGAGCCGGCGCTGGCGGCGCAGCAGATCAACCGGGCCATGGAGCGCCTGGTACGAGAATGTCCGCGCCAATACCTCTGGTCTTACGACCGCTACAAGTCGCCCCGGGTTGCCGCCACGGCGGCACCCAGTGCCTGACCCGTCCCGTGTCTGTTTTTTCTTCTGTTCACTTTGCGGGTGTGCCGTGAGCGCCTCGCCAGACACACCCGCAGCCGAGGTGCCGGCATCGCGCTGGCGCAACCGCATCGGCCTGGGCTTCATGCGGGCGCTGGCCGGGTTGCCCTTGCCCTGGCTGCGCGCACTGGGCTGGTTGCTGGGCCAGGGCCTGCACACCGTGGCAGCCCGGCGGCGGCGCATCGCACGCACCAACTGGGCGCTGTGCTTTCCAGGCGCCAGCGAGCGCGAGACGCGGCGCGCGGTGCGGCGCCATTTCGTCTTGTTCGCCCAGGCCTGGCTCGATCGCAGCTGGCTCTGGGAAGGCCGTGCCGAGGTGGTGGCGCAGCGCCTCTCGCTCACGGGCGACCTGCAGGCGCTGGCCGGCACGCAGCCCACGGTGCTGTTTGCGCCGCATTTCGTGGGCATGGATGCGGGTTGGACCGCGCTCACCGTGCACCTGCCGAGGCGCTGCTGCGGGCTGTACGCGGCCCAGCTCAACCCGGATGTGGACCGCTGGATGTCGCAGGGGCGCCAGCGCTTCGGTGACCCGCACATCGTCGCCATGCGCAACGGGCTCAAGCCGCTGGTGGCTGCGCTGCGTGGCGGTGAGCCGCTGTATCTGTTGCCCGACATGGACTACGGCTCGCGCGACTCGGTGTTTGTGCCGTTTTTCGGTGTGCCGGCCGCCACCATCGCCTCGCTGTCGCGCTTTGCCCGGCTGGCCGACGCACAGGTGGTGCCGGTGGTCAGCCGGCTCACGCCGCAAGGCTACGAGGTCACGGTGCTGCCGGCCTGGGTCGACTTTCCGACGCGCGACGCGCTGGCCGACACCGCCCTGATGAACCGCCGGCTGGAAGGCTACATCGCCACCATGCCCGAGCAGTATTACTGGGTGCACAAGCGCTTCAAAACCCGCCCGCCGGGCGAGCCGGGTTTCTACGGCGGCGACTGACCCAGGGCGGCGGCCGAGCCAGCCGGCTCAGTCCAGCGCTGGCGGCTCGTCTTCTTCGGCTTCGGGCGCTGCCTCGGCGGCAGTCGCTTGCGGATCGTGGCTCCAGTCCCAGAGCAACGTGGCCGCGCCGTCCAGCCCCTGTTTTTTCAGCGCTGAAAACAGCCGGGCTTCCCCGCCGCCGCATTGCAGCTTTGCAATCGACAGCGCCTTCTGCGCCTCGGCGTGGGTCAGCTTGTCGGCCTTGGTCAGCAGGATCAGGAACTTCAGACCCTGCGCGACCCGGGGGCGAATCACGTCGAGCAGGATTTCATCGAGTTCGGTCAGCCCCAGGCGCGGGTCGCACATCAGCACCACGCCCTTGAGGTTTTCGCGGGTGATGAGGTAGTTGCCCATCACGCGCTGCCAGCGCAACTTGGCTTCGCGCGGTACCGCGGCATAGCCGTAGCCCGGCAGGTCGGCCAGTACCGCGTCGGTCACGCCCTGCTTGCCCAGGGCAAACAGGTTGATGCTCTGGGTGCGGCCGGGCGTTTTGGAGGCGAACGCCAGCCGCTTTTGCTGCGTCAGGGTGTTGATGCAGGTGGACTTGCCCGCGTTGGAGCGACCCACGAAAGCGATTTCCGGCACGTCGAGCGCCGGTAGGTGCTCCAGCTGTGGCGCGGTGGTCAGGAAACGTGCCGTGTGCAGCCAGGCGTGGGCGCGCTTGGCCTCTGGCGTGACCACGGCGGGTGGGCGCAGGTGACCGGGCGTTGGCGTTGGCGGGCGGGGTGGGCGGGAAATGGGAGAGTGGTTCATGGGGGGCTTTCCCGGAACAGCCCGGTGCGGCATTGTAAAATTGAATGTCTGTGCTGCTGTCCATGGCAGCCTCGTGCAACCCGAACCTGTCGCTCGCGACGCCTGTCCGTCATGAAAATGCCCGTCTCGATTCTCTTCGCCGCCGCTGCGCTGGCTTTCTCTTTCAGCGCCCAGGCGCAGACAGCCAAGCCCGATCTGGCGAAGGGTGCGGCCCTGTATGGCGGCATTTGTGTCGCGTGTCACGCGGCAGACGGCAACTCCATGATTCCGGCCAACCCCAAGCTGGCCCAGCAGCATCCGGAGTACCTGGTCAAGCAGCTGCAGGAATACAAGTCTGGCAAGCGCAACAACGCGATCATGAAGGGCTTTGCCTCCGCCCTGTCCGATGAAGACATGACCAACATCGCTTTCTGGCTCGCCAGCCAGAAGGGAACGCCGGGTTTCGCGACCGACAAAGACACGGTGGCGCTGGGCGAGCGCATCTACCGCGGCGGCATTCCCG
This sequence comes from uncultured beta proteobacterium, assembly GCA_963831255.1. Classification (GTDB taxonomy): domain Bacteria; phylum Pseudomonadota; class Gammaproteobacteria; order Burkholderiales; family Burkholderiaceae_C; genus Hydrogenophaga. Next base: position 351,925 of record CAWHPI010000006.1, read on the forward strand.
ACCGCCAGATCGCTGCCTGCGCGGCCTGCCACAGCCCCAACGGTGCCGGCCTGCCCATCCAGTACCCGCGCCTGTCCGGCCAGCACGCCGAGTACACCGCCACCCAGCTCAACCAGTTCCGCTCGGGCGAGCGCGCCAACAACGCCGCCATGACCGGTGTGGCCGCCAAGCTCAACGACCGCGAAATCAAGGCGGTTGCCGATTACATCGCCGGCCTGCGTTGATCCTCTGATCGCGGTCGAGTCGTCGGTCAAGGTGAGAAATATCAGCCAACGTTGATATTTGCGGCGAAAATGGGCGTTTGAGGCATCTGCTGGAACCTCACCGCCGGGCCGCCGTCACAATGGGGCGTGTGTTGGTTTGTCCATCCTCGCCTTTTTTGTTGCGTTTTTCCGATCCCGAGATGCCATGACCGTTTCCACCGAAGGCCTGCAGTTCAAGACCGGCTCGCGCGTGCTGAGCGCGCTGGTCGAGCTGCTGTCTTCCATGCGGTTTGCGATCTCGCTGCTGACCGTGATCTGCATTGCGTCGGTCATCGGTACCGTGATCAAACAGCACGAGCCGCTGAACAATTACGTCAACCAGTTCGGCCCTTTCTGGGCCGATGTCTTTGCCAGCGCCAACCTGTTCTCTGTCTACAGCGCCTGGTGGTTTCTGCTGATCCTCGCGTTTCTGGTCACCAGCACCAGCCTGTGCATTGCGCGCAACACGCCGAAGATTTTTGCCGACTTCAAGACCTTCAAGGAAAACGTTCGCGAGCAAAGCCTGCAAGGCCTTCCCCAGCCGCGCCGAGCAGTCGCTCAACGAGAGCGCCGAGGCGGCGGCCAACCGCATCGGGCAGACCTTGCTGGCGCAGCGGCTGGAAGGTGAAGCTGCAGTCGCGCGAGCGCGAGGCCGGCACCGGCTGGATGGTGGCGGCCAAGAAGGGCACCGCCAACAAGATCGGTTATCTCGCGGCGCACAGCGCCATCGTGCTGGTGTGCATTGGCGGTCTGCTCGATGGCGATCTCATCGTGCGCGCGCAGATGTGGTTCAACGGCAAGACGCCCTTCACCGGCGGCGGACTGATCGCCGATGTGCCGGCGCAGCACCGGCTCTCGCCCAGCAACCCCACCTTTCGCGGCAACCTGCTGGTGACCGAAGGCACCACCGCGGGCACTGCCATCATTGCGCAGCCCAATGGCGTGTTGCTGCAGGACCTGCCGTTCTCGGTCGAGCTGAAGAAGTTCATCGTCGAGTACTACGACACGGGCATGCCCAAGCTGTTCGCCAGCGACATCGTGATCCACGACCACGAGACCGGCGAGCAGAAGCCGGCGCGCGTCGAGGTGAACCACCCGGCCAGCCACCGCGGCATCAACATCTACCAGTCCAGTTTTGACGACGGCGGCTCCAAGGTCACGCTGCAGGCACTGCCGCTCAACGGGTCGACCAAGCCGTTCGAGGTGTCGGGCGTCATCGGCAGCTCCGCGCCGCTGTCCAACGGCGATCGGAGCAAGCTCACGCTGGAGTTCACCGGCCTGCGCGTGATCAACGTGGAGAACTTCTGCGGGCAACAGCGCCTCGGGCACCGATGTGCGCAAGGTCGATCTGCGCACGCGCGATCGAGAGCCGCCTCGGCTCCGGCCACAAGACCGGTGACCGAGAAAAGTGCTGCGCAACGTCGGCCCCAGCATCAGCTACAAGCTGCGCGATGCGGCTGGCCAGGCCGTCGAGTACAACAACTACATGCTGCCGGTGGAGATTGACGGCGCGCGCATGTTCCTGCTGGGCATGCGCGAGACACCCGCCGAGCCGATGCGTTACCTGCGCGTGCCGGTGGACCGCGACGACAGCATGGGCGATTTCGTCCGGCTGCGCGGCGCGCTGGCCGATCCGGCGTTGCGTGACGCTGGCGGTGGAGCGCTACGCCAACTCGGCGGTCGAGGGCGGGCGCGCTGCGTTGTCCGAAGCGCTGCAGGCCTCGGCCTCCCGGGCGCTGGATCTTTTCGCTGGCGCCGAACGGATCGACATGCCGGCAACGCCGACATGCCCGCGCAGCCCGCCAAGGGTGGTTTGCCAGCGGTGTCTGCCTTTCTGGAAGTCAACGTGCCCGCTGCCGAACGCGAGCGCGCCAGCGATGTGCTGGTGCGCATCCTGAACGGCACCCTGTTCGAGCTGATGCAGATCGCCCGCGAGCGCGCTGGTCTCGCGCCCCTGCCGCGCGACGAGGCCACGCAGACCTTCATGACGCAACACCGTGCTCAGTCTGAGCGACGCGTTCTACTACCCGGCGCCAGTCACGTTTGAGCTCAAGGACTTCGAGCATGTGCAGGCCAGCGTGTTTCAGGTGGCGCGAGCGCCTGGCCAGAACATCGTTTACCTGGGCTGCCTGTTGCTCATTCTGGGCGTTTTTGCGATGCTGTATGTGCGCGAGCGCCGAATCTGGGTCTGGCTCGCACCCACCGGCGAGGGCCTCTCTCAGGCCAGCATGGCTCTGTCATCCAACCGCAAGACCATGGAATCCGATCAGGAGTTCGAAGTGTTGAAAACCAAACTGTTGAAGGTGCCCGCATGAACACCGCCGCCGCGACCAGCCACACCATCGAGCTCAAGAACAACGGCTCCGATCACGCAGCCCGGCTATTTCGCCCGCCGCAATCGCTGGGACTGGCTGTTTGCCGCCCTGGTCGTGGCCGGTGCTGCGCTGGCGTTCGTGCGCTACGGCGCATCAATGGACGTTTACGAGAAGGCGATCCTGGCCGGTGCCGTGCCCAGCGCTGATCTGGCTGGGCTGGTTCTGGCGCCCGCTGCGCACGCTGATGCTGGCGGTGGCGGCGCTGTCGCTGCTGGCCATCTGGCTCTACCAGACACCGGCGGGCGGCGCCGATCTGGCGCGCGCCGACCAGGTGTTCATGCTCAAGTACTTCCTCTCCAGCCAGTCGGCCATCCTGTGGATGAGCATGCTGTTCTTCATGAGCACGCTGTTCTACTGGATCGGCATGCTCACGCCGCGCCGGTGCGACCTTCGAGCTGCTGGGCTCGCGCCTGGCCTGGGTGGCTGTCGACCCTGGCGCTGGTGGGCACCATGGTGCGCTGGTACGAGAGCCACCAGATCGGCCCGGACATCGGCCACATCCCGGTCAGCAACCTGTACGAGGTGTTCGTGCTGTTCTGCTGGATGACAGCGGCCTTCTACCTCTATTACGAAGACCAGTACAAGACGCGCGCGCTGGGCGCGTTCGTGATGCTGGTGGTCAGCGCGGCGGTGGGCTTTCTGCTCTGGTACACGGTGGTGCGCGAGGCGCACGAGATCCAGCCCCTGGTGCCAGCGCTGCAAAGCTGGTGGATGAAGCTGCATGTGCCCGCCAACTTCATCGGCTACGGCACCTTTGCGCTCGTCGGCCATGCTCGGCCTTCGCCTACCTGATCAAGCAGCAGCGCCACCGAGACCCGCTGGTACAAGCTGGCGCCGCTGTGGCTGCTGGGCCTGGTGCTGTGCTTCGAGCCGATCGTGTTTCGCCAGTCGGCGGCCGAACAAGGCGGCAGCTACTGGTTGGTCTACTTCGGCGTCTCGGCTGCTGATCGTCGGCGCCATCCTGTTCGGCCGCCGCCGCATTGCCGAGCGCCTGCCCGCTTCGAGGTGCTGGACGACGTGATGTACAAGGCGATCGCGGTCGGTTTTGCCTTCTTCACCATCGCCACCGTGCTGGGCGCGCTTCTGGGCCGCCGAGGCCTGGGGTGGCTACTGGAGCTGGGACCCGAAGGAAACCTGGGCGCTGATCGTCTGGCTCAACTACGCCGCCTGGCTGCACATGCGCCTCATGAAGGGCCTGCGCGGCACGGTGGCGGCCTGGTGGGCGCTGGTCGGTCTGGCGGTGACCACCTTTGCCTTCCTTGGCGTGAACATGTTCCTCTCCGGCCTGCACAGCTACGGCGAACTGTGATGCCGAGGCTGCCGGCCGCGGGTCGCTGCGTGCGATCTGGCCGGAACCTTGTAAGAACGGTGCGGCTCTCACGACTCCCACCCACACAGAGGAGCGCCGCATGATCATTCGCACCGCCGGCAACGGCTTCCAGCACCCCACTTCCAGCGACATCACGCCGCGCATCGGCCTACCTGCGACCGGCGCGCCTGGATGCAGCGCCTCGCGCTGGGTGCCGGCGGCGCGGCGCTGGCGAGCTGGGCTGCACGCGATGCGCTGGCGCAAGCGGGCACGCCCCGCCCCGGCAAGCTGGCGCCGCTGGCCGGCGCGCGTTCTGCGGTGGCGGGCGCGGGGACCATGGAAAGCGCTCACCCGCTACGAGCACGCCATCCACCTACAACAACTTCTACGAGTTCGGCACCGACAAGGCCGATCCGGCGCGCAACGCGCAGACGCTGCAAACCCGCCCCTGGACGGTGTCGGTCGAGGGCCTGGTGAAGCAAGCCGCGCAGCTTCGACATCGACGAGCCTGCTCAAGCTCAGCGCCGATGGAAGAGCGCATCTACCGCCTGCGTTGCGTCGAAGGCTGGTCGATGGTGATTCCCTGGGTCGGCTACTCGCTGGCCGAGCTGATCAGCCAGGTGCGAGCCCCTGGGCAGCGCGAAGTACGTGGAGTTCGTGACCCTGGCCGACCCGCAGACCATGCCGGGGCTGCGCTCGAACGTGCTCGACTGGCCGTATGTGGAGGGCCTGCGGCTCGACGAGGCGATGCACCCGCTGACCCTGCTGGCTTTCGGCATGTATGGCGAGGTGCTGCCCAACCAGAACGGCGCGCCGGTGCGCCTGGTGGTGCCCTGGAAGTACGGCTTCAAGAGCGGCAAGTCGCTGGTGAAGATCCGCTTCACCGACAAGGAGCCGCGTACCGCCTGGAACTCGCAGCGCCACAGGAATACGGCTTCTATTCCAACGTCAACCCCGACGTGCCCCACCCGCGCTGGAGCCAGGCGACCGAGCGGCGCATCGGCGAGGAGGGCGGCTTGCTGGCCAAGCGCCGCAAGACGCTGATGTTCAACGGCTACGAGGCCCAGGTGGGCCAGCTGTACGCGGGCATGGACTTGCAGAAGTTCTTCTGAAAGTGGCCCAGGCTCCCGCCCGCAGCGCGCCCGATCCCGGCGCGAACACCGCAGCCCCGTCGGCGGTCCGCGCCAGTGCGAACCGGCTGCTGGGCCACGGTTCGGTCAAGCCCACGCTGTTCCTGGTGTGCCTGTTGCCTGCGGTCTGGCTCTTCTGGGCGGCGGTGAGTGAGCAGCTGGGCGCGAACCCGGCGGAGGCTTTGATTCGTTCTCTGGGCGACTGGACGCTGCGCTTTCTGGTGATCGTGCTCGCGGTCACGCCGCTGCGCGTGGCATCCGGACTGGCGGTGCTGGCGCGCTGGCGCCGCATGTTCGGTCTCTTTGTGTTCTTCTACGCCAGCCTGCACCTGCTGGCCTACGCGTGGTTCGACCAGGAACTGGTGTTCGCAGCGGTGGTGGACGACGTGATCAAGCGCCCCTTCATTCTGGTGGGCATGCTCGCCTGGACTCTGCTGCTGTTGCTCGCGGCCACCTCGTTCAACCGCGCCATCCGCTGGCTGGGCGCTGGGCGCTGGCAGCTGCTGCACCGCGCTGTGTATGCCATCGCCGGCCTTGCCGTGCTGCATTTCTACTGGATGCGCAGCGGCAAAAATGACTTTGCCGAGGTGGCGGTGTACGCCGCCATCCTGGGCAGCCTGCTGGCCTGGCGCGGGTGGCGCTGGGCTCAGGGCAGCAGGCGTTCCAGCCGCAGCTGATCGGCGGCCGTTTCGCGCTCGCGGATCAGCGTGGCCTGGCCGCCACCCACCAGCACCTCGGCCGCGCGGCCGCGGGTGTTGTAGTTGCTGGCCATGCTCATGCAGTAGGCGCCGGCTGAGAGCACCGCGAGCAGATCGCCGGCTTGCACCGCGAGGGTGCGGTCCCGGCCCAGCCAGTCGCCGCTCTCGCACACCGGCCCGACCACGTCCCACAGGCTGGCATCCCCCGCGCGCGGCACCACCGGCTCGATGCGGTGAAACGCGTTGTACATCGCGGGGCGCGGCAGGTCGTTCATGGCGGCGTCAACGATCAGAAAGTTTTTCTGCTCGCCGGGCTTGAGGTACAGCACCTCGGTGAGGCAAACCCCGGCGTTGCCCACCAGTGATCGGCCCGGCTCCAGAACGATCTTTCGCTGCCCAAAGCCGCGTTCGTCCAGCTTGTTCAGCAGCTGCTGCCAGAGCGCGTCGGCCGCGGGCGGTGTGTCGCCGTTGTAGTCGATGCCCAGACCACCACCAAAGTCGATGTGCTCGATGGGCACACCCGCCGCTTCGATGGCCTGCACCAGATCGAGCACGCGGTCCATCGCTTCCAGGTAGGGGCCGGCTTCGGTGATCTGGGAGCCGATGTGGCAGTCGATACCCACCACGCGAAGACCGCTGCAGGACGCCGCATGGCGGTAGGTGGCCACCACGTCTTCCTGTGCGATACCAAACTTATTGCCCTTGAGGCCGGTGGAAATGTAGGGGTGGGTTTTCGCGTCGACGTTGGGGTTGACGCGAATGCTCACCGGTGCCCGCAGGCCGGCGGCTTGGGCCACCGCGTTGAGCACATCCAGCTCGGCGGTGCTTTCCACGTTGAAACAACCGATGCCGATCGCCAGGGCGCGCTGCATTTCGTGGCGCGTCTTGCCCACGCCCGAGAAAATGATGCGCTCGGGCGCCACGCCAGCCGCCAGCGCGCGCTCCAGCTCGCCGCCCGAGACGATGTCCAGCCCACAACCGGCGCGCACCAGGGTTTGCAGCACGGCCAGGGTGGAGTTGGCCTTCATCGCGTAGCAAATCAGATGCGGCCGGCCGGCCAGCGCGCGTTGGTAGCTGGCGAGGGCGTCGAGCATGGCGGCCTGGCTGTAGACGAACAAGGGGGTGCCGTGGGCCTGGGCCAGCGCGTCCAGCGGCTGACCTTCGGCGCACAGGCGGCCATCCACGTAAGCGAAGTGGGCTGGCAGCGGTATGGGAGTGGAAGCGTTCATGTTCGGGGTGCTGACCCGTGCAGCAGGGTCTGGGCCAATCTGGGGTCAACGGGGTGCGAGGGGGGCGATTTCGCTGCGCGTTGCGCTGTCGGGCGCGGGTGGTTTGACCTGTTTGGACGCTGCTGAGGGCAGCATCAGCGGGCCTTTCTGGCCACATCCGGCGACCAGCAACCCGGCGAGCATCATGGCGGCAACCGCGCCGCGAGCACTGCCCGATGGCCTCCGGCCTAAAATTTCTTCCGCCCGCTTGTTTTTCATCTGCGAATTGTAATGACCGACCTTGAATACCTTGACCACGCGGAGCGTCTGTTGCGCGCCGTGGAGCTGGCCTGCGACCGCATCAACGACAGCACCGACGCCGACATCGACAACCAGCGCGTGGGCGGTATGGTCACCCTGAGTTTTGCCAGTGGCAGCCAGATCATCATCAACCTGCAAAAGCCTTTGCAGGAGGTCTGGATGGCGGCACGCGCCGGCGGCTTCCATTACCGCTTCGACGGCCAGCACTGGCAGGACACCAAGGGGCAGGGCGAGTTTTTCGAGCACCTGAGCCGCTTCGCAAGCGAGCAGTCGGGGCTCAGCTTGCACTTCCCCTGATCGGCGCCGCTGTCCCGAGCGGCAGCTTCAACCCGAGCGCAGCAGCACCACCAGCGCGCCCGCGCCACCATCGGCCGGCCGCGCCTGCACAAACGCCATCACCTCGTGCTTCTGCACCAGCCAGCGGTGCACCCGGCTCTTGAGCACCGGCATGCGTCCGGGTGAGCCCAGGCCCTTGCCGTGCACCACGCGCACGCAGCGCAGACCTTGCTGGTGCGCCTCGCGAATGAAACGCCCCAGCGCCTCGCGCGCCTCGTCGGTGCGCAGACCGTGCAGATCGAGCTGGCGCTGAATGCTCCAGCGTCCTTCGCGCAAGCTTTTCAACACGTCCGGGCCCAGTCGCGGCACCCGGTAGCTCAGCAGGTCGTCGGTGTGGAGCAGGGTTTCGACATCGAATTCGTCCGACAGCGCTTCGCGCATGACCGAGCGTTCGTCGAGCAGCCGCTGAAACGGTTGCGGCTGCAGTGGTTCAGGCGTGTGCTGCGCACGCCGCGCCACCCGCAGCGCCTGCACCGGGCCCACCGCGAGTTCAAACAGCCGGCGCTCCCGGTCTTCGCGCTCGGCCAAGGCGCGAGCGGCGGCGAGGGCCGCCGCTTCGGCTGCCGCCCGCCGAACCATGGCTTTCTGCAATGGACCGAGTTCGAGGAATGAGCGAACCTTCATGCGGTGGATTTTCCCCCAGCTTGGATGGGCCCGTTGGTGTGAGCGTATGAAAGGCTGGCATTCGAAAGCGCCGCTCCAGCACACACCGTGGGGCCGGCTTCGCCGGGCCGCTGGTGTGGTCCCCCTCGGGGGAAGACGCGAACCGGCGCAGGGGGTACTTACATCAAGCCCATTTCGGCCATCGAGGCGGCGCGGTCCCGGGTCACGATGAAATGGTCGAGCACCCGCACGTCGACCAGCGCCAGCGCCGCTTTCAGCGACTGGGTCAGCGCCTCGTCGGCGCGTGATGGCTCGGCGGTGCCGCTGGGGTGGTTGTGCGCCAGCACCACCGCGGCCGCGTGGTGGTGCAGCGCCCGCAGCACCACCTCGCGCGGGTAAACGCTGGTCTGGCTGAGCGTGCCGCGAAACAGCTCTTCCAGCGCAAGCAGTCGGTTCTGGCTGTCGAGAAACAGCACCGCGAACACCTCGTGGCTGCGCGCGCCGAGTTGCAGCTGCAGGTAGTCGCGCACCGCTTTCGGGCTGTCAAACAGCGGTTGCTGGCGCAGTTCCTGGGCCAGTGCGCGGCGCGCCAGCTCCAGCACCGCCACCACCTCGGCGCGCTTGGCCGGGCCCAGGCCCTTGACCACCTTGAGCGCGTCGATGCCGGTGTGCAGCAGGCCGGCCACGCCACCAAAACGATCCAGCAGTTCCTGCGCAAGCTGCAAAACATGCTTGCCCGGCAGGCCGGTGCGCAGCAGCAGCGCCAGCAGCTCGGCATCGCTGAGCGCGCCCGCGCCTCGCGCCAGCAGCTTTTCCCGGGGACGGGAGTCCTCAGGCAGGCTTTTCAGGCCGGTGGTCGCAAGGCTATCCATGTTGTTCTCTCCCTGAGCGGTTCCGCTTTTTACAATAGCCCTTGTTCCCCGAGGCGCCACACTCCCTCGCCCGTGTGCGGTTTGACCACCCACCCCCTCCCTTTCTCCCCCATTCGTCCATGCCCCAGGTTCAACCGGCTTCCTTTCTCACGCTGCACTACCGCATGTCCGGGCCGCAGGGTCAGACCATCATCGACACGTTTGGCGGCCAGCCGGCCACGCTCAGCCTGGGCGCAGGCGAGCTGTCTCCGGCGATCGAGCTGCGCCTGATCGGGCTGGAGGAGGGCAGCCGCGAGGTGATCGATCTGCCCCCCGGCGAGGCTTTTGGCGAGCGCCAGCCCGAAATGGTGCAGTGGGTGGCGCGCAAGCTGCTGAGCGAGCTGGGCGACCCCAACGAGCAGTACAAGCCGGGCGATGTGGTGCAGTTCCCCACGCCCGATGGCCTGGGCAGCTACGCCGGATCGGCGCTGGAGGTGCGCGAAGACGGCGCCGTGTTGTTCGATTTCAACCACCCGCTGGCTGGCCAGCCGGTGCGCTTCGAGGTGGAATTGATCGGGGTGCTCGATTGACCACCTCCAGGCCCACACCCACGCATGTTCAGGAGTCGCACCATGAGCGAAATATTGTTGGCCGAACCCCGCGGCTTTTGCGCCGGGGTCGACCGCGCGATCGAGATCGTGGAGCGTGCGCTGGTGAAATTTGGCCGGCCGATCTATGTGCGCCACGAGATCGTGCACAACACCTATGTGGTCAACGACCTGAAGGCCAAAGGCGCGATCTTCATTGAAGAACTGTCCGATGTGCCGCCGGGCGCCACGCTGGTGTTTTCGGCCCACGGCGTGAGCAAGGCGGTGCAGGACGAAGCGCAGCGCCGCGGCTTCCCATTTTTGATGCCACCTGCCCGCTGGTCACCAAGGTGCATGTGGAAGTGGCCAAGCTGCACCAGCGAAGGCTATGAGTTCATCATGATCGGCCACAAGGGCCACCCCGAGGTGGAGGGCACCATGGGCCAGCTCGACGCCGGCATTCACCTGGTGGAGGACGTGGCCGACGTGGCGCGCGTGCGCCCGGCGCAGACCGGAAAAGCTCGCGGTGGTCACCCAGACCACGCTCTCGGTGGACGACACGGCCGAAATTCTCGCCGCCGTCAAGGCGCACTTCCCCAGCGTGCGCGAGCCCAAGCAGCAAGACATCTGCTACGCCACGCAAAACCGGCAGGACGCGGTGAAGCTGCTGAGCCCGCAGGTGGACATCGTGATCGTGGTCGGCAGCCCCACCAGCTCCAACAGCAACCGCCTGCGCGAGGTGGCGCGATCAAGCTTGGCACCGAGAGCTACATGGTCGACAGCGCCGACGAGCTGCAGGCCAGCTGGTTCGAGGGCAAGTCGCGCGTCGGCCTGACCGCGGGTGCCTCGGCGCCCGAGATTCTGGTGCGCCAGGTGATCGAGCGCATCAAGGCGATGGGCGCGATGTCGGTGCGCACGCATGGACGGGCTGACCGAGACGGTGAAATTTCCGCTGCCCAAGGGCCTGAAGATCGATGGCAGTGACGCTCGAGCGCTACTGATCAACCACCTGAACGCTGAGCCGCGGCTGGCGGCCCAAACCTACAATTCGCCGCATGCTAGACATTACCCAACTGCGAAAAGACCTGCCCGGCGTGGTTGCCCGGCTGCAAACCCGCAAACAGCCCCAGCCGTACCTGGACGTGGGCGCCTTCGAGGCGCTGGAGGCCGAGCGCAAAACGCTGCAGATCCGCACCGAAGCGCTGCAGAGCCAGCGCAACCAGCTGTCCAAACAGATCGGCATGCTCAAGGGCAAAGGCCAGCACGCCGAGGCCGATGCCGCGATGGCCCAGGTCGGCGCGCTCAAGGGCGAGCTGGAGCACTCGGCGCAGCGGCTGGACCACGATTCAGACCGAGCTGCAGACCCTGCTGCTGGCCGTGCCCAACCTGCCGCACGAGAGCGTGCCGGTGGGCAGCGACGAGCACGGCAACGTGGAGGTGCGCCGCTGGGGCACGCCGCGCAGCTTCGACTTCCCGGTGCGCGACCATGTCGACATCGGCGAGCCGCTGGGGCTGGACTTCGAGACCGGCGCCAAGCTGACCGGCGCGCGCTTCACGCTTCATGCGCGGCCCCATCGCCCGGCTGCACCGAGCGCTCGCCCAGTTCATGCTCGACGTGCAGACCCAGGAGCACGGCTACACCGAGTGCTACACGCCCTACATCGTCAACGCCGACACGCTGCGCGGCACCGGCCAGCTGCCCAAGTTCGAGGCCGACCTGTTCGCCGCCAACAAGGGCGGCCAGGACGGCGAGGCGAGCCCGACAACCAGGCGCTCTACCTCATTCCCACCAGCCGAGGTGCCGCTGACCAACGTGGTGCGCGACACCGTGCTGGCCGAGGCCGAGCTGCCGATCAAGCTCACCGCCCACACGCCGTGCTTTCGCTCCGAAGCCGGCAGCGCCGGGCGCGACACGCGCGGCCTGATCCGCCAGCACCAGTTCGACAAGGTCGAGATGGTGCAGATCGTGCATCCCGAGCAAAGCTATGAAGCGCTGGAGGCCATGACCGGCCACGCCGAGGCCATCCTGCAGAAGCTTGACCTGCCGTACCGCGTGATGAGCCTGTGCACCGGCGACATGGGCTTTGGTGCCAGCAAGACCTACGACCTGGAGGTCTGGGTGCCCGCGCAGGGCACCTTCCGCGAGATCAGCTCGGTTTCCAACTGCGAAGCCTTCCAGGCGCGCCGGCTGCAGGCGCGCTTCAAGAACGCGCAGGGCAAGAACGAGCTGGTGCACACGCTCAACGGCTCGGGCCTGGCGGTCGGCAGGGCGCTGGTGGCGGTGCTGGAGAACTACCAGAAGGCCGATGGCAGCGTGCGCGTGCCCGAGGTGCTGCGCCCCTACATGGGTGGGCTGGAGCGGCTGGCACCGGGTTGACGCGTTCTTCGCTGCATCCCCGGCCACCGAGCCCAGAAAGTCAACAAAGCCCCGCAGCGCCGGGGCTTTTGCTTGTGTGTGCTCAGCGAAGCTGCCAGAAGCCCCGGTGCGGGGTCAGCAGCTCGTCGGTGAGTTCAGCCACCGGGCCGATCACCTCGATGGTCTTCTGGCCGCGCGCGATCACCTCGCGGCAGGGCAGGGACAGCGTGGGGTTTTCTTCGTGGCTGCCGGTGAGCGCCAACAAGGCCTCTTCGCTCGCGCCGTAGACGATGCGACCGATGTTGGCCCAGTAGACCGTGCCGGTGCACATGGCGCAGGGCTCGAAGGTGGTCACCAGGGTGCAGCTCGCCAGGTACTCACCGGGCCAGTTGTCGGCCGCGTGGCGCGCCAGCGTGGACTCGGCGTGGTTCACCGTGTCGATGTTGCCCTGCTCGGCCAGCACCGTTTCACCATCGGGCGCCACCAGCAGCGCACCAAACGGATGGCGACCCATGCTTGCTGCGCGCTGCGCGACCTCGTTGGCGCGGCGAAGGTGGCGGTGAATCTGATCGTCGGTCATGGCAGTTCAGGAAAGAGATGATCGGCGAGCGCGGGGTGTTCAAACCCAGGGACACCGCGGATCGGGCTCCGCCCGGCCGCAGGTGTCGTCCCCCCGCGAAGCAGGGGGGAGGCGCCGCAGGCGCGCAGGGGGGATCAGTTCTGGCTGCTGCGGTGCGCCCAGCCCGTGGTGTGCTTTTCGATGAAGCTGAACAGCTCGTACATCACCATCGCCATCACGCCCACCACCAGCAGGCCGCTGAAGGCCAGGCCCATCTGCATCGAGCTGCCGGCCGAAATCAGCAGGTAGCCAATGCCCTCGTTGGAGGCCGTCATTTCCGACACGGTGGTGCCCACAAACGCCAGCGTGATCGCCACCTTGAGCGAGCCGAAGAAGTAAGGCATGGAGCGCGGCAGACCGACCTTGGTCAGCACGTCCCAGCGCTTGGCGCCCAGCACGCGCAACACATCTTCCAGCTCGGGCTCCAGTGTGGCCAGGCCGGTGGCGATGTTGACCATGATGGGGAAGAAGCTGATCAGGAACGCGGTGAGCACCGCCGGCCCCACGCCGATGCCGAACCACACCACCAGGATCGGCACGAACGCCGCCTTGGGCAATGCATTGAAGGCGGTCATGAGCGGGTAGACCGCGGCGTAGGCCAGGCGCGAACTGCCGATCAGAAAGCCCAGCAACACGCCGACCACGATCGCAATACCAAAGCCCACCATGGTCACCCAGTAGGTGCGCCAGGCATGGCCAAGGATGGTGGTCTTGTGCTCCAGCGTCTGCTCCCAGATGCGCGAGGGGCTGGGAAAAATGAACTCCGAGACACCAAAGCCGCGCGTGATCGCCTCCCAGATCAGGATGATCACGACCAGCAGGATCAGCGGCGACCAGCGTTCGAGTTGTTTCTGTTTCATGGGGTCGTTCTTCCTGTCACTGGTTGATGGCGGCGCCGGCCTTGCGCATGGCCCCGATGTGCCCACGCAGCTCGTGCACGATGTCGGTGAACTCGGGCGTGTAGGTCACCTCCAGGTCGCGGGTGCGCGGAATGGGGATCTCGCGCTGCACCACGAAACGACCCGGGCTTCGGCTCATGCAGTACACGGTGTCGGCCAGAAACACGCTCTCGCGCAGGTCGTGGGTGACCAGAATGACATTGAAGCGCTGCGCCTCCCAGAGGTCGCGCAGGGTGCACCACAGTTCTTCACGCGTGAAGGCATCCAGTGCGCCGAACGGCTCGTCGAGCAGCAGCATCTTGGGCTCGTGAATCAGCGCGCGGCAGATGCTGGCGCGCTGCTGCATGCCGCCGGATAGCTCCCACGGGAACTTGGACTCCATGCCGCCCAGGCCCACGCTCTCCAGCAACCGTCCGGCGCGCTCCACGTACTCCTTGCGCCGGTCCTTGAACTGGCTGCGAAAGGGTTCGACGATTTCCAGCGGCAACAACACGTTGTCCAGCGTGGTGCGCCACGGCAGCAGCGAGGGCGCCTGAAAGGCCATGCCGGAGATCTTCAGCGGGCCGGTGACCGGCTGGCCGTCGATCATGATCTTGCCCATGCTGGGCATCTTGAGCCCGGTGGTGAGCTTCATGAAGGTGGACTTGCCGCAACCCGAGGGGCCCACGATGGCGATGAACTCGCCCTGCTTGACCCGCAGGTTGATGTCTTCCACCGCAAAGATGTTTTTCGCCTTGAGTTCGTCGTTGTAGGCGAGCCAGACGTCTTTGAAATCGACAAATGCGGTGTCGCTGCTGGCGGCGTTTTCGGTGGCTGGCATGAAAAATCCTGAAAAAAGGCCAGCCGCCAGGTGGGGGCTGGCCTGCGGCCTGCTGGACCGCGGGGCTTATTTTTTGGCTGGCGGCAACACGTTGAGCTCGGCTGCGCTCGGCAGCATGGAGCCGTCCCACACCGCCTTGGGGTCGACGCGGTTCTTGGTGCCGTAGGCGTCAGACACCTGCGAAGCCATCAGCGCGAGACGACCGGGCACCGACCTGGCCAAAGCCTTCCTTGCGCGCGTCGGGGCTGGCCACCACCGAGTCGATCGCCAGCTGCAGGCGGCGCGTTTCCAGCGCCACGTTGATGATGCCGTCGCGCGCCTTGACCGTCTCGATGGCGGCGACCGGGTTGGCCATGACGTCTTTGGCGCCCTTGGCAAACGCGGTCAGGAAGGCCTTGATCGGCGGCCGGGTTCTCCTTGATCAGCTTGGGGCTGGCAATGATGGCGTTGCCGTACAGCTTCACGCCGTTGTCGGCGTAGGGCATGATGCACCACGTCTTCGGCCTTCACGCCGCGCGCTTCGAGGTTGAGCAGCGAGGTGAAACCAAAGCCGGTGATGGCGTCGATGTCGCCGCGCACCAGCATGGTCTCGCGCAGCGGCGGGTCCATCGAGGTCCAGGCCACGTTGGTGATGTTGTTGGCTTTCTGGAAGATCGGGAAGGCTTTGCGGCCGGCGTCGAACACCGGCGCACCCAGCTTCTTGCCATTGAGATCGGCTGGGCTTGGTGATGCCGCTTTTCTTGAGCGCGAGCACGGCAGCCGGCGTGTTGTTGTAGACCATCATCACGGCCACCGGCTTGTTGGGCGCGTCCGGGTTGTTGGCGTGGAATTCCATCAGGGCGGCCATGTCGGCAAAGCCCATGTCGTAGCTGCCCGAGGCGACGCGGGTGACGGTGCCGCCCGAGCCGTTGCCCGAGTCCACCGTCACGTCCAGGCCAGCGGCCTTGAAATGTCCCTTGGCCACCGGCTGCAGGAACAGCGCGGCCGGGCCTTCAAAACGCCAGTCGAGCTGGAACTTGATGGATGTCTGGGCTTGGGCGCTGCCGAAGGCCAGCAGCGCAGCGGCTGCGGTGGCGGCTTGAAGAAAGTGGCGTTTTTGCATGGAGGGTCTCCGAAATGGACAGGGGGAACTTGAAAAAGATGGTTGGCGTGCGGCAGATTCAGCAAGAACGGTGCCAGAAGCGGAGCCAGCGGTGACCCGTCACGGCGGCCCTCCTCTGTCACTTGAATACAGAAGGTGTATACAGATTGTTTTGCTTCCTGGCGCGGCCGTCATCATGGCTAACCCTGAAACGGTGCGCAAACCGCTTGGGATCGCACCTTTATTGGGCGCTGCGCTGCATCGTGGGGCTCGGGCCTGGGTTGTGCACGCCAGGGGGCTGGTGCATCAGCAGTCTTGGTGAGATGCGCCGGGCAAACGTCGGCACGCCTGCCGGTCAGATGTTGCTGACCTTGGCCAGCAAGCCTTCGTTGCTCGGCGCCTTGTAGGCTCCCGGCAGGGCAACGCCCCCGGCTGCGCGGCCGGTGTGGGCCTGTTCGCCCAGTCCGGCGTGAATGTCGGTGGTGCGGTAGCGCAGGCGCAGGGCCTGGGCGCGTTCGGTCAGCGCCGCCTCGTCGGGGATTCGCCCGGTGTAGCGGTGCAGCACCAGATGGGCCGATTCGATGAGCTTGGCATTGAGCGTGCGCTCGCCGTGTTCCAGCAGGGCCTCGACCGCGTGCTGCGGTTCGCCCTTGAGGCTCATCGCCATGGCCTGCTCGGTGAGTTTGAGGATGTCCGCGTGGGCGGCGCGGATGCGCTGTGCGTACTCCTCCCGCCCGGCTGCCGTGCAGACCAGCAGCTCGGTGAGCGCGCGGCTGGTGCAAAAGCGCAGGCCCATGGTGTCGACAACAGCATCCACCTCGTAGAGCTGGATCGAGCGCTTGGTCAGCCGCGTCATGAGTGCCAGCAGGTTGCCGGCCGACTCGAAATCGAAGGTGGGCTGGTGCACCAGTTTCGCCAGCCGCCTAACCTCGTCCAGCGCGCGGGCGGTCTGGTACTCCTGCAGCGCCAGCAGGCACTGCACCACATCCAGCAGCCTTTGCAGGCGTGGGTTGTCGGCCTGGCGCATGCCCAGGCGCTGCATCTGCTCGGAGCAGCGCAGAAGGCCACGCTGGTCGTTGTTGTCGAGCCGTGTGAATGCCAGCAGCACCAGCGCCTGCGGGTCGTAGAACTTGGATTCCAGGCCAATGCGGGTGGCGCGGTCGAGCAGCTCCACGCCCTCGTCGCGATCGCCCGCGTAGTAGGCCATCATGCCGTGCTTGAGCAGCCGGTTGACCGAGCCTGGCGTGAGCTTGGTTGCCATGCCGAAGGTGTTTGAGCGCGTTCTGGAAATTCCCCAGCTCGAACTGGGCCCGGCCCATCATGTCGTAGGCATCGGTGTAGCCGGGGTCGCTTTCGATCAGGCTCTCCAGCGTTGTCGCCGCCCGTTTCGCGTGGCCCGCTTCGAGCTGCGCCCGTGCCACGCCAAGCTTGGCCCAGGGAAGCGTGTTGGCCGCCACCACCGCTTCATACAACCGCTGCGCTTCGCCCAGCTGGCCGGTGCGCAGCATCAGCTCGGCGCCAATGCGAGCGGCATACAGCCAGTGAGGCCCGCGTTCGGCAAAGCGCTGGCTGCACAGCGCGCCGGCTTCCTCGAAGCGCTGCTGTTCGATGGCGGTGAAAATTTCCTTGAGAGAAAGCTTGCGCTCGCGGGCCTGTGCGATGCGGGTGGTCAGCCCGTTGGCCGTGTGGGGTTTGAGCAGGTAGGCGTCGAGCGCCGACTCCGCTGCCTCGGCCACCTTGGTGTAGGTCGCCTCGGCCGTGACGATGACGAACACGGTGAAAAACGGCAGCAGCTGGTTGCGCCGAAGATCGTCGAGCAGGTCTTGCCCGGTGGTGTCTTCGCGGTCGAAATACTGCTCGCACAGCACGATGTCGAAGCTGCTCATCTCCAGCCTGCTTCGCGCATCCGCCAGCTTGCCGCATTGCACCACCGTGCCGATGCCGATGTCGCGCAGCTGAGAGGCCAGGATGGAGCGCGACTGCGGGTTGCCGTCCACGACGAGCGCCCTGGCGTCCTGGAACTCGGTGGATGTGGTGGGCATGTGGGTTCGGTCGGAAAGCCGGGCTGTGAGCAGAGTGGGCTGGGGTTTGCGTGGATGCCAATCGGTGCGCCAAGCACACCATTTTCGAACGGACAAACGCCGGCCGAACGCCGAAACTGCACACCGATTTCAGGCCAGTTCCCCGCCTTGTACCGAATCCCCTGGCAGCGCCGCGGGCACTGAGCGCCTTTCTTGGCGATCTTTTTAACATGCACTAAAGTTGCATCTTAAAAATCGCGTCGCCCAGCGGGCCACGCAGCAGTCTCCCGCCGCTTTCCAATTCCATCCCCATGACCCTCAACATCCTGTTGCTCGAAGACGTGCACGACAGTGCCACCCCGATTCTGGAGACCGTGCCCGGCGCGCACGTCGTGCGCCTCAAACACGCGCCCGACGCGAGCGAACTTGCTTCGCTGCTGCCCGGCGTGCATCTGCTGGGCTTGCGCTCGCGCACCGCGCTCAACCGCGAGATGCTGGCGCACGCGGGCTCGCTGCTCGCGGTCGGCGCCTATTGCACCGGCACCAACAACATCGACCTGGCGGCGGCCAGCGAGCGCGGCGTGGCGGTGTTCAACGGCCCGTTTTCCAACACCCGCTCGGTGGCCGAGCTGGTGGTGAGCCACGCGATCGCCCTGATGCGCCGCGTGCCCGAGCGCCACGCGGCGGCGCGGCGTGGGGTCTGGCTGAAAGATTCGCGCGGTTCCAACGAGGTGCGCGGCAAGACGCTGGGCATCGTGGGCTACGGCAAGATCGGCATGCAGGTGGGCATGCTGGCCGAGGCGATCGGCATGCGCGTGAGCTACCACGACATCGAAGCGCGGCTGCCGCTGGGCAATGCCCAGCCCGCACCCACGCTGGAGGCGCTGCTGCGCGAGGCCGACGTGGTCAGCCTGCACGTGCCGCAGACCGAGCGCACGCGCTTGCTGATCGGCGCCGAACGGCTGGCGCAGATGAAGCCTGGCGCGGCCTTCATCAACCTGGCGCGCGGCCATGCGGTGGACATCGACGCGCTGCACGCGGCCTTGCGCACCGGGCATTTGCGCGGTGCAGCGATCGACGTGTTTCCGGTCGAGCCGGCGTCCAACGCGGCCGAGTTTTTGTCGCCGTTGCGCGAGCTGGACAACGTGATCCTCACGCCCCACGTGGGTGGCTCCACGGTGGAGGCGCAGCGCAACCTGGGTGTGGAGGTGTCGGAAAAGCTGCGCGACTACCTGCTGCTGGGCGCGGTCAATGGCAGCGTGAACCTCCCGGCCTTGTCGGTCGGTGCGCGGCGCTCGGCCGCGCGCCTGGTGCACATCCACCGCGACCAGCCGGGCGTGATGTCGCAGCTCAACCGCGCGCTGGCAGACGCTGACATCAACGTGTCGCTGCTGCACCTGGAGACCGATGCCGGCATGGGCGTGGCGGTGATCGATCTGAGCGTGGTACCCGACGAAACGACCCTGGCCGCATTGCGCGGCGCCGACGGCACCGTGGCCGCGTTTCTGGCGATGGCCCCTGCGAGCTGAACAGGGGTGCGCGGCGATCAGCGCCGTTCGATGCGCTTGCTGTGGCCTCGCTGCCAGCGATCAGGCCGCCGCTGGAAGGTCGCGCGGGTCAGCGTTCGAGCTGGTCGCGCTTGTCTTTCACCTCGGCCCATGCGTCGGCGTCGGGCAGTGCGGGCTTGGTGCGGGTGATGGTCTTCCACTTGCGCGACAACTCGGCGTTGAGCGGCGTGAAATCCAGCTGGTCTTTGGGCACGTCTTCTTCGGCGTAGATGGCCGAGACCGGGCATTCGGGCACGCAGACCGCGCAGTCGATGCACTCGTCGGGGTCGATCACCAGAAAGTTGGGGCCTTCGCGAAACGCGTCCACCGGGCAGACGTCAACACAGTCGGTGTACTTGCACCGAATGCACGATTCGGTCACCACAAAGGTCATGGCCGCGGCTCCCGGTCAGCTGCCGCCACAGGCGCCGCAGCAAGAGCCCGCGCCGTGGACCGGTTTGGTCTCCAGGGGCTTGGTGATCCGCACCCGCCATTGCGCGGGCCCGCTCTCCAGCGGGTGCCAGTTGAAAGCGCCGAACAGGCCGCTTTCGAACTGGCCCAGCAGGGGCTGCGGATTGTGGTCGTTGACGAGATCCATGGCTTCGCCGGGCAACAGGGCTTTGAAGGTGGAGAACACCCGTGGGTGGCGCTCGCGGGGCGCGAGGGCGCGCAGGTCAACGGTGGGGAGGGTGGCGGTAGCGGTTGTGTTCATGGTTGGGTTCGATCGTGAAGTGGAGAGAGGTGAATGCAGGTGATGCGTGGTCTCAGCCGTCTTTCCCGTCGACGCGGGTCGTGAGCAGCCAGGGCGTGAAGACGAAGAGGTAGATCGCAAAGGCCGCTGCCCAGGCCACGGCGGCGAACACCAGGGCCTGCGGCAACCACTGCGGCACGGCCAGCGGCAGCAACACGCGCACGGCGGCGGCGGCCATCACCAGCACATAGGCCGCGATCTCGGGCCGCGACACCTGCAGCGCGCGCCCGGTGTGGCCGCGCGCGGTGCGGGTCATCATGCCGATGATGAGACCGGCGGTGGCGCCGATGGCCAGCGCGTGCACGCCGGCGCTGGCGGCGATCCAGCCAAACTGCCCGGCGGCCAGCAAGGCCAGGCCGAGCGGAATCCAGGCGTACGACAGGTGCAGGATCCAGAGGATGGGGCGATGCCGCGTCAACGCAGGGCGCCACTGCAGCAGGCGCGCGGTTTGCGCCACCGCCGCCACCGAGAAGGCCAGACCGGTCGCCAGACTCCAGGCCGCACCCGCAGGCGCCAGCACCCACAGCAGCAGGGCCAGCGCGGTGAGCGCCAGCGTGGCGCGCTCCAGCGGCGCGCGCACCTTGAGCTTGAGGCCCGGCGTGGCGCTCATGGTGAAAGCGGGGATGACGCGACCGGCGATCACGCTCTCGATCATCACGATCAGCGCCAGCGCGGCATACAACGGCGTCATGGGCGAGATCGCCAGGGTGCCGGTGACCGACAGGTGAAACAGCCCGTTGACCAGCGCCAGCAGCATCAGCATGCCGGCCAGCGGCAGGTTGCGCCGGTTGCGGGCGCGCAGCAGCAGCCGTGTGAGCACCGCGGCCACCAGCGGCAGCAACATGAGATCCAGCACGGCGTACAGCGCATACGGCCCGGTCAACGCAGCCACGCGGGCGGCCAGCCAGAGCAAAGCGAGCGCGCCCAGAATGGCGCCGCGCGGCGTGGCCAGCCCGGTCCAGGCTTTGACGGCGGTCAGCAGAAAGCCCAGGATGACCGCGACCGCAAAGCCAAACAGCATTTCGTGCGCGTGCCACAGCAGTGGTGGCAAGGCCATGTTGAGCGTCAACTGGCCCAGAAACAGCGCCACCCAGAGCGGAACAGACAGCAGCGCAAACAGCGCTGCCCCAAGGTAAAACGGCCGAAAGCCCAAGCGCAGCAGCGGCCAGCCGGGCGGGGTGGTGGGCCGAGCCGAGGCGCGGGCGGGCTCGGAAATGGACAACGGGCTTGAGGACATGGTGGTGTTGGCGGGCGGTGGCTGGGCGAGTGGCCCGGCAGCCTTGCAAGGCAGGAGTCTTAAAGAAGTACGTTCGATGAATGTTATTTCTTTTTTCTGTTGAAAGCAATACACTGAGTGCATGTTTACAGGGGTTTTATGCGACTGGCCGAATACACCGACTACACGCTGCGGGTGCTGATGTACTGCGCGGCCCGGCCGCAGCAGCTGGTCACGATCGGCGAGCTGGCCGAGCACCACCGCGTGTCCAAAAACCACCTGATGAAGATCGTCAACGACCTGGCCCGCCAGGGCGTGCTGGAGACCACGCGCGGCCGTGGCGGCGGTCTACGGCTGATGAAAGACGCCGAGCAGCTCCGTGTGGGCGACGTGGTGCGCGCTGCCGAGACCGACTTTCGGCTGGTCGAGTGTTTCGACCCGGCCACCGACCAGTGCACGCTCACGCCGTCGTGCCGCTTGAAGGGCTTGTTCGGCGAGGCCCTGGCGGCCTACTTCAAGGCGCTTGATGGCATGACGCTGGCCGAGCTGACCGAGCCTGTACCGCCAAAGGGCTCGGGTGGTGGTTCAGCGCTGGTACGGGTGGCAGCGCCGGTGAGTCGCCGGCCCGCTGCTGTCAAGTCCACGCTGGCTCGTCCAGACGTTTGAGCTCACCCGGTTTCCAGCGAACAAATCCCCCGAAGCGCCCGATGCGCCCGATGCGCCCGAAGCGCCGCGGGATGTGTTGTGTTCGAAGCGCGTGAAGCCGGGCTTCCATGCGCGTTGGCCTGCTTGGCGTCGCCTTTGGGGAAGCCCTTTGTTTGCGGGCTGATCCGCCGAACGGGCACAAAAAAGGGGCGCCTGAGCGCCCCTGGATCTGCTTGGCTTTCCGCCTCAGCGGCTGGCGCTGGCCGCCGCCAGCGCGGTCATGTTGAGCACCCGGCGCACCGTGGCCGCGGGGGTCAGGATGTAGGCCGTGGACGCGCCGCCCATGAGCACAGGGCCCACCGTGACGCCGCCGCTGGTGGTGGTTTTGAGCACGTTGTAGAGGATGTTGGCCGCGTCCAGATTCGGGCAGATCAGCAGGTTGGCCGAGCCGCTGAGGGTGGACTCGGCGTAGTAGTGGCTGCGGATGTCTTCCTGCAGCGCGGCGTCGCCGTGCAGCTCGCCGTCGCACTCGATCTCGGGGTGGGCTGCCACGAAGATGTCGCGCGCCAGGCGCATTTTCTTCGCCGAGGCTCGCTTGCTGGAGCCGAAGCTGGAGTGCGAGAGAAACGCGACCTTGGGCGGCAGGCCGAAGCGCTGCACCTGCTGCGCCGCCATCCAGGCGATTTCGGCCAGCTGTTCGGCGCCCGGGTCTTCGTTCACGTAGGTGTCGGCCACGAACAGCGGGCCTTTGTCGGTCATCAGCGCGTTGACCGCCGCGTAGTTGCTCACGCCTGCGCGCTTGCCCAGGATGCTGTCGATGCGCTCCAGGTGCGTCATGAAGTTGCCGGCCAGGCCGCAGATGAGGGCGTCGGCATCACCGAGCGAGACCATGAGCGAGCCGATGATGGTGTTGGAGCGGCGCACCGCGGCCTTGGCCACGTCGGGTGTGGCGCCGTTTCGGCCCATGAGCCGGTGGTATTGCTCCCAGTACTGGCGGAACCGCGGATCGTCTTCCGGGTTGCAGTTCTCCACATCGGCGCCCAGGCGCATGCGCAGGCCGGCCTTTTCGATGCGCGCGGCGATCACCGCCGGGCGCCCGATCAGGATCGGGGTGGCCAGGCCGTCGTCGATCGCCATTTGCGCGGCACGCAGCGCACGCTCGTCTTCGCCGTCGGCATAGGCCACGCGCTTCTTGTCTTTGGGAATGGCCTTGGCGGCGCTGAAGATGGGCCGCATGAGGATGCCGGTCTGGTACACGAACCTGCCCAGGCTTTCCTTGTAGGCCGCCATGTCTTCGATCGGCCGGGTGGCCACGCCGGAGTCGGCCGCCGCTTGCGCCACGGCGGGCGCAATTTTCAGAATCAGGCGCGAGTCAAACGGCTTGGGGATCAGGTAGTCGGGGCCGAACACGAGTTCTTGCCCGGCGTAGGCGTTGGCCACCTCTTCGCTGGTTTCGCTCTTCACCAGATCGGCGATCTGGCGCACGCAGGCCAGCTTCATTTCTTCGGTGATGCGGGTCGCGCCGCAGTCGAGCGCACCGCGGAAGATGTAGGGGAAACACAGGACGTTGTTGACCTGGTTCGGGTAGTCCGAGCGGCCGGTGGCGATGATGCAGTCGGGCCGCGCGGCCTTGGCCAGTTCGGGGCGAATTTCCGGCTCGGGGTTGGCCAGCGCCAGGATGATGGGCTTGTTGGCCATGGTTTTCACCATCTCCACCGTCATCACGCCAGGAGCCGAGCAGCCCAGGAACACGTCGGCGCCCTTGACCGCATCGGCCAGGGTGCGGTCTGCCGGTGACGCTGCAATAGCGCTGCTTTGACGCATCGAGCTTGCCGGCCTTGGCGTCTTCGCGCTCGGTCTGGATCACGCCTTTGGAGTCGCAGACCAGGATGTTTTCGGGCTTCACGCCCAGGCCCACCATCACGTCCAGGCAGGCGATGGCCGCGGCGCCAGCGCCCGAGACGGCCACCTTCACCGCGCCGATCTCCTTGCCCACCAGTTCCAGGCCGTTGAGCAGGGCGGCGCTGGAGATGATGGCGGTGCCGTGCTGGTCGTCGTGGAACACCGGAATGTTCATGCGCTCGCGCAGCTTCTTCTCGATGTAGAAGCACTCGGGCGCCTTGATGTCTTCGAGGTTGATGCCGCCCAGGGTGGGTTCGAGCGCGGCGATGATCTCGACCAGTTTGTCGGGATCGCGCTCGGCCAGTTCGATGTCGAACACATCGATGCCGGCGAACTTCTTGAACAGACAGCCCTTGCCCTCCATCACCGGCTTGGACGCCAGCGGCCCGATGTCGCCCAGGCCGAGCACGGCCGTGCCGTTGGTGATCACGCCCACCAGGTTGCCGCGTGCGGTGTATTCGGCTGCCAGCGAGGGGTCGGCTTCGATCGCCAGACAGGGGTAGGCCACGCCAGGGGAATACGCCAGCGACAGGTCGCGCTGGTTGGACAGCGGCTTGGTCGGGTTGACCGAAATCTTGCCCTTGCCGGGCGAACGGTGGTACTCGAAAGCGGCGTCGCGCAGGGCTTCTTCAGCGGGGGTCATGGTTGTCTCGCTTATTCTGGTTGCAGGAGATCGAACAGGGTACGCGCAATCACCTTGGTGGCGCAACGCAGGTCGCGCAAATCAAGGCGTTCGTCGGCGCGCTTGGCGTGCGACTCCAGCACGGTGCGCGGGCCGGCGCCGTAGATCACGCCCGGAATGCCGCGCTCCACATACAGGCGCACATCGGTGTACAGCGGCGTGCCCAGCGCGGGAATCGATTCGCCCATGACAGCTTGCGCGTGTCGCTGGATGGCTTGCACCAGCGGCTGGTTGCCCGGCAGCGGCTTCATGGCGCGCGACAGCAGCAGGCGCTTGACGTCCACCGTCACATCGCGTCCGCCGCGCGGCGGGTTGAAGCTCGCCGCTGCCTCGGCGATGGTGCGGCGAATGCGACGCCTCGACCTCGGCCGGGTCCTCTTCGGGGATCATGCGGCGGTCGATCTTGAGCACCACCTTGCCGGGGATGACGTTGGTGTTGGTGCCGCCCACGATCTGGCCGACGTTGAGGTAGGGGTGGGTGATGCCTTCGACCTTCGACGTGACTTTCAGGTACTCGGTGTTGAGCGCATAGAGCGCGTTCAGGATGTGGGTGGCGGCCTGCAGCGCGTCGGTGCCGCTGTCGGGAATGGCGGCGTGCGCCATGTCGCCGTTCACCGTGGCCTCCAGCTGCAGGCAGCCGTTGTGCGCCACCACCACCTGGTAGCTGAAACCGGCGGCGATCATCAGGTCGGGCTTGGTGAGGCCGTGGTTGAGCAACCAGTCGGGGCCGACCACACCGCCAAATTCTTCGTCGTAGGTCACGTGCAGTTCCACGCCGCCGGCCAGCTGGGCCCCCAGCGATTCCAGCGCGCGGATGGCGAAGGTGAAGCTGGCGATGTCGCACTTGCTCACCGCGGTGGCGCGGCCGTACATCTGGCCGTCCACGATTTCGCCGCCGTAGGGGTCGTGCGTCCAGCCTTCACCGGGCGGCACCACGTCACCATGGGCATTCAGCGCGATGGTCTTGCCGCCGTCACCGTAGCGCCGGCGCAGGATCAGGTTGGTGACCGATTCCATGCCGACGGCCTTCACCTCGGCGTCGGGCACCGCGTGTTGCTCGGCGTTCAGGCCCATGGCGGCCAGCAGCTCGGCGGTGCGCTCGGCGTGCGGCGCGTTGTTGCCGGGCGGCGTGTCGGTGGGCACGCGCACGAGCTCCTGCAGAAAGCTGCACTTCTTCGTCGAAATGGGCGTCGATCCAGGCATCGATTTGGTCCAGTGGCGTGGTCATGGTGTGGGTGTCTCTCGGGCTCATTGGTTGTTGTGGATGGGTGCCGCTCAGGCGTGTTCGTTGGCCAGCTGTTGAAGCAGGTGCGAGAACGCGCGCACGCACAGATCGATGTCGTCGTTGGTGCTGGATTCCAGCGGGTTGTGGCTGATGCCGCTGTTCAGTCCGCGAACGAACAGCATGGCCTGCGGCATGATTTCATGCAGCTTCATGGCGTCGTGACCGGCGCCGCTGGGCAGGCGGTGCAGCGGCACACCGAGCGCGTCCACCGCGGCTTCCCAGCGCGCCTGCCATGCCGGCGCGCTGGGCGCGGCGGCGGCGCGCATGGTTTCTTCCAGGCTGTGTTGCACGCCGCGGCGCTCGCAGATGGCGGCCAGCTCGGCCAGCACATCCTGGGCCAGCGCGTCGCGCTGCGCGTTGCTCGGCGCGCGCAGGTCGAGCGAAAACGTGCAGCGCCCGGGCACCACGTTGATCGAGCCGTTGGGCACGTTCAGCATGCCGATGGTGGCCACCGAATCGCCGTCTTGCAGCGGCGCGCTGTTCGGCGTAGAGCGCCAGCTCGGCCACGGCGCAGGCGGCATCGCGCCGCCGGTCCATGGGCGTGGTGCCGGCGTGGCAGGCCATGCCGGTCACGTCGCCCTGGTAGCGCACGCTGGCGTTGATGGAGGTGACCACGCCGAGCGGCATGTCCAGCTCGTTGAGCACCGGGCCCTGCTCGATGTGCACCTCGACAAAGCCCAGGTACTTGCGCCGGGTCGCGTTGCAGCGCGGCGATGGCCTCCAGCGTGGCGGGCAGACCGGCGTGTTGCATGGCTTCGCGCATGGTGATGCCGTCGGCATCTTTCTGCTCCAGCCAGGCCGGGTTGAAGTGGCCGGTGAGCGCGCCCGAACCGAGGAAGGTGGCCTTGTAGCGCTGGCCTTCTTCTTCGGAAAACCCCACCACCTCGATGGCGAAGGGCAGGCGCTGCTGCGCCTGGTGCAGTTCTCTGCACGCAGGCCATGGGCACGTAGATGCCCAGGCGGCCGTCGTACTTGCCGCCGTTGCGTACGGTGTCGTAGTGGCTGCCGGTGAGCAGTGTTCTTGCATCGGGCGTGCGCCGAGGTAGCGGCCCACCACGTTGCCCACGGCGTCGATGTGCACCTCGTCAAATCCGCAGTCGAGCATCTGCTGCTGCAACTGCGCGGCGCAGGCGCGATGCGCCTCGGTCAGGTAGGTCACGGTGAGCTGGCCGAGCTCGGCGTAGCCCGGGTCGGTGTGCTGGGCCAGGGCTTCTTGCCAGTCCCAGACTTCGTTGCCCAGCGTGGGCTCGAAGCCGAACTTGTCGTTCAGGCGGATCTCGGCGATGCGGTGGATGTGGCGCAGGCACTCGGCGCGCTCGAAGTCCACCGGGTTGTGCAGGCGGCGCTCGAAGGTGGCGATGATTTCGGCCTTGGCCAGGCCGGTACCGCGCGGGCCGCGCACCGCGAGGATGAACGGGAAGCCGAAGCGGGCGTTGTAGTCGGCGTTGAGTTGCTGGATGTGGGCGAACTCCTCGGGCGTGCAGTTCGTGAGGCCGGCCTTGCTTTGTTCGTTGGTTGACTCGGCGGTCAGCGTGTTGCTCACCATCGCCTTGCCCGCGAGCTCGGGGTGGGCGCGGATCAGCGCGAGTTGAGGCTCGACGCCGGCGTCGTTCAGCACCGACACCATGGCGTGTTTGAGCGCGCGCCAGCGAGGCGAAAGGGCGCTGCGCGAGCGCCTGCTCGGCGATCCAGGGCGAGTGCTCGTACAGGCCGTCGAGCAGCTGCGTTGCCTCGTGCAGGGGCGCGGCGTTGAGTTGGTCCAGGGTGATGGGCATGGGGCTTCGGGTGCTCCTGGGTCAGGCGGTGAGGGGATGGGTGGCTTTCCAGTGGCGTGCGATGTCGAGCCGGCTGGCCACCCAGACCTTGTCGCGCTGCTCGATGTGATCGAGAAAGCGCTGCAGCGCGGTGATGCGGCCCGGGCGCCCGAGCAGCCGGCAATGCATGCCGATGCTCATCATCTTGGGCCGGTCCAGGCCGGCCGGGTCGCCTTCGGCGTACAGCGCGTCGAAGGTGTCCTTCATGTACTGAAAGAACGGGTCGGCGTGCGAATAGCCCTGGGGCAGGGCAAAGCGCATGTCGTTGCAGTCCAGCGTGTAGGGCACGATGAGCTGGTGCGCATCGCTGCCGTCGGTCTTGCGCACCTTCATCCAGAACGGCAGGTCGTCGCCGTAGTAGTCGCTGTCGTATTCGAAGCCGCCGAAGTCGGCCACCAGGCGGCGCGTGTTGGGGCTGTCGCGCCCGGTGTACCAGCCCAGCGGTCTTTCACCGGTGAGGCGCTCGATGATGGCCATCGCCTCGGCCATGTGGGCGCGCTCGGTGTCCTCGGGCATGTTTTGGTAACTGATCCATTTGAGCCCGTGGCAGGCAATCTCGTGACCCAGCTCGCGAAACGCAGCGGTCAATTCTGGGTGGCGCTGCAGCGCTGTGGCGACACCGAACACGGTGAGCGGCAAGCCACGTTTCTCGAACTCGCGCAACACGCGCCACACGCCGGCGCGCGAGCCGTATTCGTAAATGCCTTCCATGCTGATGTGGCGCTCGGGGAAAGCCGGCGGGTTGAACATCTCGGAGAGAAACTGCTCCGAGCCCGCATCGCCATGCAGCACGCGAGTTCTCGCCACCTTCTTCGTAGTTCAGCACAAACTGCACCGCGATGCGCGCACCGCCCGGCCAGCGCGCATGCGGCACATCGCGGCCATAGCCGATCAGATCGCGGGGGTAGGCGGCGGTGGAGTCGTAAACAGCGGTCATGGAAGGAAGCAATCAATCAGATGAGGGGAAGTTCAGCTCAGGATGCCGCGGATCCGGCTCCGCCGGTCCGCCAGCATCGCCCCCTTGAGGGGGTCGCGCGCAGCGCGGCGGGGGTGGGTCAAGCCAGAGCGAGCGACAGCTCGTTCACCGGCAGCTTGCGCTCGAAGGTCAGGTTTTCCTCCACATGCTGCAGGTGCTCGTTCATCAGGCGCACCGCCAGGTCTTCGTCCTTGGCGGCCAGCGCCTTGACGATCTCCACATGCTCCTCGCTGGAGTGTTCGGCGGCGTGGGTGCTCTGGTACATGAGGGTGATCAGCGAACAGCGTGAGATCAGCTCGCGCAGCAGATCGGCCAGCACCTGGTTGCCCATGAGCTCGGCCATGCGAACATGAAAGTCGCCCAGCAGCTCGGTACGGCCAGGCACGTCTTGCTGCTGCACCGCCTGCTTTTCCTGCGCCACGTGCTCGCGCAGCGCCTTGATCCTGGCTGGTGTGGCCGAGCGCGCAAAGGCGCGCGCCATCTCGGCCTCCAGCATGCGGCGCACCGCAAACACCTGCCGGGCTTCTTCCACCGAAGGCGCGGCCACGAAGGCGCCGCGCGCCGGCTCCAGCTTGATCAACCGGTTCTGCGACAACTGAAACAGCGCCTGGCGCACCAGGGTGCGCGAGACGCCAAAGTGGTCGGCCAGTTTCTGCTCGGCCAGTTTGGTGCCGGGATGCAGCCGGTGTTCCACGATGGCGCGGGTCAGGGATTCAACGATGTGGTGGGTGCTGGAGGTTTCCATGGCCGCATGGTATCGATAAAAACAAAAAGTGTATACACTTTCAGTCGACCGAATGCATTCCACGCGCACCTTCAAGGAGACACCATGGGCCTGAGCACCCACGTACTCGACACCATGCACGGCTGCCCGGCCGCTGGCATGGCGGTCGAGCTCTACACCACCCAGGGCGAACAGGCCACGCTGGTCAAGCGCTTCACGCTGAACCACGACGGCCGCAACCCCGATGGCCCGCTGTACGACAACGCCAGCCTCAAGGCCGGCACCTACCGCCTGGTGTTCGACGTCAAAGGCTATTTCGCGGCGAAAGGCGTGGCGCTGCCCGAGCCCAATTTCCTCAACCGCGTGGCGCTGGACTTTGGCGTGGCTCACACCGATCAGCACTACCACGTGCCCCTGCTGGTGAGCCCCTGGAGCTATTCCACCTACCGCGGCAGCTGAGCAAAAAAAAGCCCGCGACGTACGCGGGCTTGTCAACCTCAGAGAAAAAGGAACAGGTCAGCGCAGGCGCTGGCCCTCGGTGAGGGTGTCGAGCTGGAAGTTGCCGCTGCGGTCCCAAAGCCAGACATCGCGGTAGGTCACACCACCCAGACGCATGGGGGCGGGGAAGGGCGCAGCGGCGCGCACGGTGCGCTCGATCTCGCGCATCACATCGGGCGCGTGAGAAGGGGCTCGCATCCAGCTCACATTGCGCACATTGCCACGGCCATCCAGCTCCACGTCGAGCACGCCGACCGCGTGCATCAGGGGCGGCAGCTGTCCTTTGTAGATGCGGTTGGCGTTCAGGCCGTAGAGGTGACGTGCGCCGTCTCGCCGGTAGTCTTTGGGCGTGAGCGCCTCGGAAATCAAAGCGGGCGCTGGCAGCACAGCGACCGGCGGCGGCGGGGGTGGGGCGGGAGCCGGCGCTGGTGGTGGAGGCGGTGGCGGCGGCGCAGGCGGCGGTGGGGATGCGCAAGATGCGAGGAACACCGCCGAGCACACGCCAAGCCATTGCCAGACGGTGCGGTGGTGGTTGGGAGAGATTTTCTTCATGGTGGTCTGCCCAGAAGCTCGATCCTGGGGATCGGGTTGAATCGCTGAGTCTCGGCCGATGGCTTTGAGCGTGTGCAGTGTATTTCGGTTTGTGCATGGTGCGGGGCTGGATCGCCGCTCATACTCGACACACGGTTCCAGTTTTACGACTCCACACATTTGATTGGCGGTCCCGCCACACCCCGCTGCCCATGGCCCACCACCTGGACGACTGCCTGCGCCGTCTGGCGACAGCGCCTGCTGTTCTCGTCAGCGTGACCAACGCACGCGGCTCGGTGCCGCGCGAGAACGGCACCTGGATGGCGGTGTTCGGCCAGGCGCTGGTGGGCACCATCGGCGGCGGTCACCTGGAGTGGGACGCCATTCGCCAGGCGCGTGATCACTTGCGGGAGCCTCGCACCTCACAGAGAGGCTGGACACGCGACGTGGTGCTGGGCCCCAGCCTGGGCCAGTGCTGCGGCGGTGCGCTCACGCTGTGCTTCGAGCCCATCGGTTCCACCGATGCACCCGCACTGAGCCGGCGCCTCGCCACCCCGCTCACGCCGGTGGCGCTGTTTGGCGGCGGCCATGTGGGCAGCGCGCTGGTGCAGGCGCTCGCCGCCCTGCCGTTTTCGGTGCGCTGGATCGACAGCCGCGACGAGGTGTTTCCCAGCCCTCTCCCGGCCACCGTGCAGACCGAGCATTCCGACCCGGTGGCAGGCCGCGGTGCGCGATCTCGCGCCGGGTTCACGGGTGCTGATCATGAGCTTTTCCCACGCCGAAGACCTGGACATCGTGGCCGCCTGCCTGCTGCGCCAGCGCGCCGCAGGGCGATCTGCCGTTCGTGGGGCTGATCGGCAGCCGCACCAAATGGGCCAGCTTTCCGCAGTCGCCTGCAGAGCGCGCGGCATTGCCGAGGCCGAGCTGGCGCACATCACCTGCCCGATCGGCCTGCCGGGCATCACGGGCAAGGCGCCCGAGGTGATCGCCGCTTCGGTGGCGGCCCAGTTGTTGCTTGCGCTCTGAGCGGTGGCAGCGTGCGGCCAGATTGCGGGTTTGCCCGCACCTCAATGTTTTCAGAAACTGTATACACTTTCCACTCGGTCGCAGCGGAGCGGGTGTCAGCTTCTGGTCCGGCGCTCAATCGCGGCCCTCAGCCGACTCAGAGCGCCCGCGGTGGTGAGTCGCACCAACCGACGGCCACGCCGTCCTGTTGAGGCGCCATGGAAACCTACCTGCTCGACTGGGCCAATCTGCTGCTGCGCTGGCTGCACGTCATCGTCGCCATCGCCTGGATCGGCTCTTCCTTCTATTTCGTCTTTCTCGACAGCAGCCTCACGCCGCCCGAGGACGAGCAGCTGAAGAAAGACGGCGTGAGCGGCGAGCTCTGGGCGGTGCACGGCGGCGGCTTCTACCACCCGGTGAAGTTCGCCGGCGCGCCGCCCAAGCTGCCCGAGCACCTGCACTGGTTCTACTGGGAAAGCTATTCCACCTGGCTCTCGGGCTTTGCGCTGTTCCTGATCTCCTACCTCTGGAGCCCCAGCGTCTACCTGATCGACCCCAACGTCATGGCCTGGAGCCCGGCCGGCGCCATTGCCGCCGCGCTGGCCTTTCTGGTGGTGTTCTGGCTGCTGTACGACGCCATCTGCCGCACCCTGGGTCAGAGCAAGAACGGCGACGCCAAGGTGGGCGCGCTGGTGCTGGTGCTGGTCTGCGTGGCGTCCTATGCGGCCACCCACATGTTCGCCGGCCGCGCGGCCTTCCTGCTCGTGGGCGCCATGATCGCCACCGCCATGAGCGCCAACGTGTTCTTCTGGATCATCCCGGGCCAGCGCACCGTGGTGGCCGACATCAAGGCCGGGCAACCGGTGGACCCGATCCACGGCCAGCGCGGCAAGCAGCGCAGCGTGCACAACACCTACTTCACGCTGCCGGTGCTGTTCGCCATGCTGAGCAACCACTACAGCTTCACCTACGCCCACCCGCAGAACTGGCTGATCCTGATCGGCATGATGTTCGCCGGCGCCGCCATCCGCCAGTTCTTCGTGCTGCGCCACGGCTTCAAGCTCGGCCGCAACGCCCACCCCTGGCCGTATGCCGCGGTGGGCGTGGTGGTGCTGCTGGCGCTGATCGTCTGGCTCAGGCCGGCGCCGGTGGCTGCGGTGGCGCTGCCCGAGACCGTGGGCTACGCCGAGCTCAAGCCGGTGATCGAGCAGCGCTGCGTGATGTGCCACGGCGAAGCGCTGGCCTCCAAAAGCGTGCGTCTCGACTCGCCCGAAGAGCTTGAAGCAGCATGCCCAGACGGTGTACCAGCAGGTGGTGGTGAGCAAGCTCATGCCGATGAACAACGCCACCGGCATCACCGACGAAGAGCGGGCGCTTGTTCGCCAAGTGGTTCAAGGACGGTGCGAACTAGATTCCCCCCCCCGCGCCGCCGGCGGCGTCACCCCCCGCGGGGGCAACACCTGCGGCCTGGCAAAGCCAGTTCCGCGGTGTTCTGGGCTGGAGATTTCGCGCTCTGGCGTACTTCCTGCTGCGGTAACCTTGAGCGGTTGTTCAACTCTCAAGATCGCCACCCATGAAAACGCGCGCCGCCGTCGCCTGGAAAGCAGGCCAGCCCCTGACCATCGAAACCGTGGACCTGCAGGGTCCGAAGCTCGGTGAGGTGCTGGTCGAGATCAAGGCCACCGGCATCTGCCACACCGACTAGTACACGCTCAGCGGCGCCGACCCCGAAGGCATCTTCCCCGCCATCCTGGGCCACGAAGGCGCGGGCATCGTGGTGGATGTGGGCCCCGGCGTGACCTCGCTCAAGAAGGGCGACCACGTCATTCCGCTCTACACGCCCGAGTGCCGCCAGTGCAAGTTCTGCCTGAGCCGCAAAACCAATTTGTGCCAGCTGATCCGCGGCACGCAGGGCAAGGGGCTGATGCCCGACGCCACCAGCCGCTTCAGCCTCGACGGCAAGCCCATCTTTCACTACATGGGCACCAGCACCTTCAGCAACTACACGGTGGCGCCCGAAATTTCGCTGGCCAAGATCCGCGAAGACGCGCCGTTCGACAAGGTCTGCTACATCGGCTGCGGCGTCACCACCGGCATCGGCGCGGTGCTGTTCACCGCCAAGGTGGAGGCGGGCGCCAACGTGGTGGTGTTCGGCCTGGGCGGCATCGGCCTGAACGTGATCCAGGGCGCGAAGATGGTGGGCGCCGACAAGATCATTGGCGTGGACATCAACCCGGCGCGCCAGGACATGGCGCGCAAGTTCGGCATGACGCACTTCATCAACCCCAAGGAAGTGGACAACGTGGTGGACGCCATCGTTCAGCTCACCGACGGCGGCGCCGACTACTCGTTTCGAGTGCATCGGCAACACCCAGGTGATGCGCCAGGCGCTGGAGTGCACGCACAAGGGCTGGGGCCGCAGCATCATCATCGGCGTGGCCGAAGCCGGCGCTGAAATCAGCACCCGCCCGTTCCAGCTGGTCACCGGCCGCAAGTGGGAAGGCTCGGCCTTTGGCGGCGCGCGCGGCCGCACCGATGTGCCCAAAATCGTGGACTGGTACATGGAGGGCAAGATCAACATCGACGACCTCATCACCCACACCATGCCGCTGGAAGACATCAACAAGGGCTTCGACCTGATGCACCGCGGCGAGTCGATCCGCGGCGTGGTGCTGTACTGAGGCGGTGGCCATGAGCGGGTTGATGGCGCCCCTGTCGTCGGTGCGAGCCGGCGTGCTGGACGTGTCGTACTTCGCTGCCGGCCCGGCCGACGGCCCGTCCGTGCTGCTCATGCACGGTTTTCCCTACGACATCCACGCCTACGCCGAAGTGGCGCCACTGCTGGCGGCCGCGGGCTGCCGCGTGATCGTGCCCTACCTGCGCGGCTTTGGCGGCACACGCTTCCTGAGCGCGGACACGCCGCGCTCGGGCGAGCAGGCGGCGCTGGGTGCGGACCTGCTGGCGCTGCTTGATGCGCTGGGTATTCGGCGCGCCGTGCTGGCCGGGTATGACTGGGGTGGCCGCGCAGCCTGCGTGGTGGCGGCGCTGTGGCCCGAGCGCTGCAGCGGCCTGGTCTCCCTGAACAGCTACAACATCCAGAACATCGCGCGGGCCATGGTGCCCGACCAGCCGTCCAACGAACACCGGCTCTGGTACCAGTACTACTTCCACAGCGAGCGCGGCCGCGCCGCCTTGCAAGCCGACCGGCGCGGTGTCTGCCGCCTGCTGTGGCAACTCTGGTCGCCCACCTGGGGCTTTGACGACGCCGCGTTCGATCGCAGCGCAGCCGCGTTTGACAACCCCGATTTTGTTGACGTGGTGATCCACTCCTACCGCCACCGCTTTGGCCTGGTGGCTGGCGATCCGGCGTACGCTGACATTGAGCGCCGTCTCGCCGCGCAACCGGTGATCACCGTGCCTGCCATCACCTTCGACGGGGTGGACGACGGTGTGCGGTCACCCGACGCGGCTGAGGTCCATGCGCTGCGTTTCAGCGGTCCGCGATCCCACCGCATCGTTCCTCGCGTGGGTCACAACCTGCCGCAGGAAGCGCCGCAGGCCTTTGCCGATGCTGTGCTTGAGTTGGTGCGTTCGCCCTTGGCCCCACCACCCTAGTTCACCTGTTTTCTGGAATTCTTCCCGATGCCCCTCGCATTCGAACGCCTCGAACTCCTCAGCGAACACGCCTGCTTCGGCGGCGTGCAGCGCTTTTACAAACACGCCTCCAGCGAGATCGGCCTGCCGATGCGCTTCGGCCTGTTCCTGCCGCCGCCGGCGCTGGCGGGCAAACAGGTGCCCTTGCTCACCTTTCTGGCCGGCCTGACCTGCACCGAAGAAACCTTTGCCACGAAAGCGGGCGCGCAGCGCAGTGCCGCTGAGCTGGGTCTGGCGCTGCTCACACCCGACACCAGCCCGCGCAACACCGGCGTGGACAGCGAAGACCACCATTGGGACTTTGGCGTGGGCGCCGGTTTTTACCTCGACGCCACACAGGCGCCCTGGTCGGGCCACTGGTGCATGGAGAGCTACCTGCTCAAGGAGCTGCTGCCTGCGGTCGTGGCCGAGTTCGACCTGGCCCAGGATCGTCTGGGCCTGTTCGGCCACTCCATGGGCGGCCATGGCGCGCTCACCCTCGCGCTGCGCCACCCGGGTATGTTCGCCAGCGTGTCGGCGTTCGCGCCGATCTGCGCGCCCACCCAATGCCCCTGGGGCCACAAGGCGTTCACCGGCTATCTGGGGCAGGACGAATCAACCTGGGCTGAGCACGACGCCAGCGCGCTCATGGCCGCGCAGAAAGCGCCGCCGTACCCGGGCGGTATCCTGATCGACCAGGGCCTGGCCGACAAATTCCTGGAAGAGCAGCTGCACCCGCAAGCTTTCGAAGCCGCTTGTGCCACCGTGGGCCAGCCGTTGACCTTGCGCCGCCACGAAGGCTACGACCACGGCTACTATTTCATCGCCAGCTTCGTCGGCGATCACCTGCGCCACCACGCTGCCGCCCTGCGGCGCTGAACCCGCTCCAACCACCATGCGCCCACGCCAATTCGACCTCATCGCCTTCGACTGGGACGGTACCCTGTTCGACTCCACCGCCATCATCGCGCGCTGCATCCAGGCCGCGGTGCGCGATGTGGGCGGCACCGTGCCCAGCGATGAGAATGCCAGCTACGTCATCGGCATGGGTCTGATGCAGGCGCTGGCGCATGCCGCGCCCGACGTGCCCCAAAGCCTCTACCCGCAGCTCGGCGAGCGCTACAAGCACCATTACGGCGCCAAGCAACACGAGCTCAGCCTGTTTCGAAGGCGTGTTGCCGCTGCTGACCGATCTCAAGTCGCGCCACCACTGGCTGACGGTGGCCACCGGCAAGAGCCGCGCTGGGCTCGACGAAGCGCTGCGCAGCGTGGAGCTGCAGGGCGTGTTCGACGGCTCGCGCACGGCCGACGAGACCGCCGGCAAACCCAGTCCGCTGATGCTGAACCAGCTCATGCGCGAGTTCGGTGTCGACCCCGAGCGCACACTCATGATCGGCGACACCACGCACGATCTTGCAGATGGCGCTCAACGCCGGCTGTGCCAGTGTGGGCGTGAGCTACGGTGCCCACGAGCCCGACGCGTTTCACGCGCTGCAGCCGCGCCATGTGGCGCACTCGGTGCACGAGCTTCGCGACTGGCTGCTGGCCCACGCCTGAGCGGCGCCGCATCATGCCCACGCCCGCCGACGACGACCTGCATCCGCTGTGCAACAGCGGCGATCTGGTCGATGGCGGTGTGGCGGTGCCGTTCGACGTGGTTTATGCCGGGCAAAGCTGCAGCGCCTTTGCGATCCGTTTCCAGGGCGAGGCCCACGCCTACCTCAACCGCTGCGCGCATGTGGCGATGGAGATGGACTGGCAGCCCAACCGGTTTTTCGACGACAGCGGCCGCTGGCTGCTGTGCGCCACCCACGGCGCCACCTACGCGCCCGACACCGGCGCCTGCGCCGGTGGGCCATGTCGGGGTGGACTGGTCAAGATCGCGCTGGTG
Organism: uncultured beta proteobacterium; assembly: GCA_963831255.1. GTDB lineage: Bacteria > Pseudomonadota > Gammaproteobacteria > Burkholderiales > Burkholderiaceae_C > Hydrogenophaga. Next base: position 388,481 of record CAWHPI010000006.1, read on the forward strand.
GAAGCGGGCGGTGTGGTGCACTGGCGTTCACAATACAACCTGAAACCCCTGGCCTTCTGAAGCACACAAAACACCATGACCGAACCCAGCTTTGACACTTCCTCCCGCACCCAGCCCGATGACCGCGTGGGCGGCGTCAGCTGGGAGCGTGCCACCATCGAAAAACTGGTGCTGGCACAGGTGCGGGAGCAGCGCGCCGCACGCCGCTGGAAGCTGTTCACGCGGCTGATGTGGCTGCTGCTGATTGGTGCCGCGGTGTGGTTCGTCTACAAGGCCGAGGCGGTCAATACGCCCATCACCACGCCGCACACCGCCGTGATCGAGATCCGTGGCGAGATCGCCAACGGCGCCGAAGCCAGCGCGGAGAACGTGGTCAGCTCGCTCAAGAGCGCGTTCGAAGACAGCGGTGCCCAGGCCGTGGTGCTGCTGATCGACTCGCCCGGCGGCAGCCCGGTGCAGGCCGGCATCATCAACGACGAAATCACCCGCCTGAAAGCCGTGCACAACAAAAAGGTGTACGCGGTGGTCGAAGAAACCTGCGCGTCGGCCGCTTACTACATCGCCGCTGCCGCCGACGAAATCTATGTGGACAAGGCCAGCCTGGTTGGCAGCATCGGTGTGCTCATGGACGGCTTCGGCTTCACCGGCCTGATGGAAAAACTCGGCGTCGAGCGCCGGCTCCTCACCGCGGGCAGCAACAAGGGCATGCTCGACCCCTTCAGCCCGCAAGACGAAGCGCAGCGCGCCTACATCCAGTCCATGCTCAACGAAATCCACACCCAGTTCATCGCGGTGGTCAAGCGCGGCCGCGGCGAGCGCCTGAAGGAAACGCCCGACACCTTCAGCGGCCTGGTCTGGAGCGGTCAGCAGGCGGTGAATCTCGGCCTGGCCGACGGCCTGGGCAGTCTGGACTACGTGGCCCGCGAAATCGTCAAGGCCGAAGACATCGTCGACTACACCCAGCGCGAAAACCTCGGCCTGCGGCTGGCCAAGCGCTTTGGCGCCAGCGTGGGCGAGGGCATGTTCCTGGCCGCGCGCGCGGCCGGTGTTCAGCTGCGCTGAAGCGCGGCCTGTTGCCCGGCACGCCGGCTCACAGCACCGCCCGGCCTGAGACCCAGTAGGCCAGCAGCCCCAGGCACTCGTGCAGGGCGAGCTGCCACTGCCGAACGCCGAGGGTGAGCGAATACGCGTTCCAGGGCATGTCGTCGTTGCTGCGGAAATCCGCTGGCCAAGGCGTCACATTCCAGCCCTGGGCGCGAAACGCGGCCATCGAGCGCGGCATGTGCCAGGCCGAGGTGAGCAGCAGCCAAGGCTGGATTTTGTCCACGCCGGGCAGCTTCGCGGTGTACAGCGCGTTCTCGAACGTGGTGCGCGACGCCGACTCGTAGCGCACCCGGTCTGGCGCCAACCCCATCTGGGTGAAAAAGCGCTGCGCCAGCTCGGCCTCGGGCACGCAGCCCTCGCCGGTGTCCACACAGCCGCCGGTGAAGATGATGGGCAGCTCCGGGTAAGCGCGCGCCAGCGCCACCGCTTCCGTCAAGCGTTCCGCTTGCGCATTGAGCTGAACGCCGGTTCGCCCCGCTTGCAACGAAGCCCGCTCGAACGAGCCGCCCAGCACCACCACGCCGGCGTAGCCTGAAGCCGGCTGGCTGGCTGGCTGGTGCCAGGTTTCGAGCACGTGCATCAGCCTGTCTGGCAGCGCCCGCCAGCCCAGCAACACCAGCAGCAGCAAACCGCAGCCAATCCAGCGCCGGGCCGCAACCGGCCTGCGACGCATCGTCAAAAAGCCCACCGCGAGGATCAGCACGACCCAGACCAGCGGGTCGGTCAGCAGGCTTCGCGCGAGGCCGTAGAGTTGCATGGTGCCTGGCTCAGCCCCGGTAACCGTTCGGGTTGCCGCTTTGCCAGCGCCAGGCGTCGGCACACATCTCGTCGAGCGAGCGCAGCGCTTCCCAGCCCAGCAGGCGTTTGGCCAGCGAGGCGTCGGCGTAGCACTGCGCCACATCGCCCGCGCGGCGCGGTGCGAATGCAAACGGAATCGGCCGCTCGCTGGCCCGCTCCACCGCCCGAATCACCTCCAGCACGCTGACACCGCGCCCGGTGCCCAGGTTCACCGTGAAGCTTTCGCCGCGATCCAGCAGCGCGCGCAGCGCCGCCACGTGGCCGGCTGCGAGGTCTTGCACGTGGATGAAATCGCGCACGCCGGTGCCGTCGGGCGTGGCGTAGTCGTTGCCGAACACGTTCACCTGCGGCCGCTGGCCCACCGCGACTTGCGTCACATACGGCATGAGGTTGTTCGGGATGTCGGCCGGGTCTTCGCCAATCAGGCCGCTGGGGTGTGCGCCAGCCGGGTTGAAATAGCGCAGCACGCCGATGCGCCAGGCCGGGCTGGTGGCGCCACCCTGGCGCAGGGCGCTCAGCATGTCTTCGATCACCAGCTTGGTGTGGCCATAAGGGTTGGTGTGCGAGCGCGGAAAGTCCTCAAGGATCGGCACCGAAGCCGGGTCGCCGTAGACCGTGGCGCTGCTGGAAAACACCAGCGTGGGCGCGGCCGGTGCGCTGCCGTCGGCGTGCACCGCCGCCATCGCGCGCAGCAGGCTCACCGCGCCGCCGATGTTGTTGTGGAAGTACTTCAGCGGGTTGGCCACGCTCTCGCCCACCGCCTTGTCGCCCGCGAAATGCACCACGCCCGCGGGCTGGTGGCGGCGCAAGACCGCTTCCACCCAAGCCGTGTCGAGCACGTCACCGCGCTCCAGCGTGACCGGCCGGCCCGTGATGCGCTCCAGCCGATTCAAAACCTCCGGGTGGCTGTTGGCGAAGTTGTCCAGGATCACGGGTTCGAAGCCCGCTTCACGCAGCGCAATGAAGGTGTGGCTGCCGATGTAGCCGGCGCCGCCTGTGAGGAGGATGTTCATGGCATGGACGATGAAAACGAATGGGTGGGTAGTGGCCAACTCGCTGGCTTTGGTCGGGAGCGGCGCCAGCCGCTGGGGCGTTGCCCTGCTGCTTGGCAGAGTGCTCGCTAGGCCGACTCTGTGCAAGAGACTTGTGGATTGTCATTCGACCCGAACAAGTCGGCCCGCCTTTGCGAGCGCGCGCTCTCCACCCAGTCCACGCCGGCGCCCTCGGGCGTGTAGCCAGTGTGGCGCTGCAAAAATTTGCGAACCGCGACCAAATCGGCGCTGTGCAGCGCGTCGTCTAGCACGGCCAGTTCGGCTTCCAGCTCGGTCCAGGGCAGAAAATGTTCCCGTGCTTTCATCACCCGGGTCAGTTCGGTGGAGCTCGGTTCGTCGCCGATCAGCAGTTCCTCGTACAGCTTCTCGCCCGGACGCAGGCCTGTCACCCGGATCTCGATCTGCCCGTGAGGCGTTTGCGCATCGCGCACACGCAGTCCCGAGAGCTCCACCATGCGCACCGCAAGATCAAGGATGCGCACCGGCTCGCCCATGTTCAGCACAAACACCTCACCACCCTTGGCCATTGCGCCCGCCTGGATCACCAGTTCGGAGGCTTCCGGGATGGTCATGAAGTAGCGCGTCACCTCGGTATGGGTGAGCGTGATCGGTCCGCCTTGCTCGATCTGCTGGCGAAACAGCGGCACCACAGAGCCTGACGAGCCCAATACGTTGCCAAACCGTACGATGGAAAAGCAGGTGATCGTGTCCGGCGCGGCATCTGAGGTTTCGGACTCAATTTCGGTTTTCGCTGCATCTGCATAGGCCTGGATCACCAGCTCAGCCAGCCGCTTGCTCGCGCCCATGATGTTGGTGGGCCGTACCGCTTTGTCGGTGCTCACCAGCACAAAGCTCTGCACACCATGGCGCGCGGCCACGCGTGCGCAGATCATCGTGCCCCACACGTTGTTGCGCAGCCCCTCGGCCGGGTTGTGCTCCACCAGCGGCACATGCTTGTAAGCGGCCGCGTGGTAAAGCGTGTTTGGCTGCCAGGCGCCAATGATGTCGTCCATACGCTGCTCGTTCTGCACCGAGGCCAGCAGCGCGATCAGCTGGGGCTGCTGCTCGGGCGGCAGCAGCGCCTTGGCCGCGCTGAGCTCCTGGTGAATCTGGTAGAGCGCAAACTCGTTCATGTCCACCAGCAGCAGCCGCTGCGGCGCGCACTTCATCACCTGGCGGCACAGCTCGCTGCCAATGGAGCCGCCCGCGCCCGTGACCAGCACCACCTTGCCCCGGATGTTCTGGTTCAGCAGCCGCGCATCGGGCGCCACCGGGTCGCGACCCAAAATGTCGGCGATGTCGAGTTCCTGCATGTCGTTCAAGCTGACCAGCCCCGAGGCCAGCTCCGACATACCCGGCAGCGTGCGCACATGCACCGCATATTTGCGAATCTTGTGCAGGATCTCGTTGCGTGCAGCGCGCTGCAGCGAAGGCACCGCCAGCAAGACCTGGGACACCCGATTGCTGGTCAGCACATCCTCAAGCAGGTCGGGCGAGAAAATCGTGAGCCCGTCCACCGTGTTGCCTTGAAGACGTTGATCGTCGTCGATAAACCCCACGATCCGCTGTTCTCTGCTCTTTCTCAATCCGGAGGCCAGCTGACGCCCGGCCGAGCCTGCCCCGTAGATCAGCACGCCTGGCACGTTATGTTCCTTGAGCAGACGGCGGTAGAGATCGCCCAGAAAAAACCGCACCACCACCCGGCTGCTGCCCACCGCCACAAACAGCAGCAGCGGCTGGATGATGCCCACCGTGCGTGGAATACCCGGCACGGCGATCAGCGTGAACACCGCTCCATACAACACCGCGTACAACAGCATGGCCCTCACCAGAATCAACATGGCGTGCCAGCCCGCGTGTCGAAAAATGGTGCGGTACAGGCCGGCGCGAACAAAAATCGGCAGCGCCAGTGCGATCGAGCCCAGCACCGCCGGCAGATAGGACGTCTCCATCCCCACCCAGGCCTCAAGCCTGAGATAGAGCGCAACCCATACCGTCAACGCGCAGAAGAACGCATCCAATGCCAGCGCCAGCGCCCGCTTGGCAGGTCTCGGCATGGCCAGTAGCCATTGGGAAAAAGGATGGGGTTGCATAGATGGACGCCCGAAAACTCAAAGCGGCCCTCAATGAGATACGCCCGCACGGCGCAGAACGTTCACGAAGGTCTGACCAATGAATGCGCAGGTCAAAGCTCAGCGATTGCCGGCGCATGTATTCTGCGTCAAGCGCCACTTTGGCGGGAATGGGCAGCTCGTCGCGCCCATTCACCTGCGCCCAGCCGGTCAGCCCGGGCGTGAGCTGGTGCACGCCCTGCTGCGGTGCGCAGGGCGATCAGGTCGTGCTGGTTGAACAGCGCCGGGCGCGGGCCCACAAAGCTCATGTCGCCCACCAGAATGCTCCACAGCTGGGGCAGCTCGTCCAGGCTGCTCTTGCGCAGGAAACCGCCAATGGGCGTGAGGTGGGCCGAGGCGTTGGTCAGCAAATGGGTGGCCACGGCGGGCGTGCCCAGCCGCATGCTGCGGAACTTGGGCATTTTGAAAATGGCATTCCCCCGGCCCACGCGGTCGGACCAGTACAGTGCAGGGCCCGGCGAAGTGAGGCGAACCGCCAGTGCCACCAGCGCCACCGGCAGGGCCAGCACCAGCGCCGCGGACCAGCGCGAGCAGAAAATCAAACAGCCGTTTCACGCAAAAACCCTTGCGCCGCCCGGCGCAAACCCTCGTCCACCGAAATCGGCGGCGTCCAGCCCAACAGCTCCCGGGTTTTGGAAATGTCCACCTGCAATGAGCCACACAAACGCTGCGCCATGCTCGGGCTTGCCCACCAGCGCCGCGCCCGCCTTCAGCAGCGCCGGCGGCACCGGCAGCAGCCGCGCCGGTTTGCCCAGCGCGCGCCCCATGCGACGCAGCAGCTCGGTGGTGGACATATCTTGCCCGTCGGACACCAGAAACGTCTGGTTGGCCGCCGCCGGGTGGTCGATGCAGGTCACGATCAGATCGACCAGGTTGTCCAGCGCCACCAGGCTGCGGCGGTTGTCGATCGCGCCCAGAGGCAACGGGATGCCTCGGAACAGCCAGCGCATCATGGACAGGAAATTGGCTTTCACCCCTGGCCCGTAAACCAAGGGCGGGCGAATGATCACGACTTCCATCCCCGTTTGCTTTGCAATTTCGCGCAAGCCTTGCTCGGCCTCCATTTTGGAAACGCCATAGGGCTCCAGCGGCGCAGCGGCGTCATCAGCGAAAAACGATTGACCTGGCACGGTTGCTTCGCCATTGACCTTGATCGAGCTGATGAAAACGAAGCGCCGTACCCCGGCCGCGGCGGCTTGACGAGCCAGGTTCAGCGTGGCTTGCGCATTGACTTCCCGGTACGCTTGCAAAGGGTCTGGCGCGGCGTCCTGCACAACATGCGCGCGAGCGGCGCAGTGAACAACCACCTCCGAATCCCAAGCGTCCTTTTTCCAGTGGGCTTCAGACAAATCGCCTGAAACCACATAGGACACACCGGCCAAAGTCCGCAGCGGCAGTTGCCGCACCCATGCCTGCACCGACAACCCGGCCTGCAAGCCCGCTTGCGCCACCAGCGCTTGGCCAACAAACCCGGTGGCGCCGGTCACCGCGATTCTGACCTTCTGGGCTGACATTACGTTTCCAAGCATTCCGACGACTGGGTAGCCCGACGGTCGTCATTCAAACTCGGCGGTGGCCAACCACCGCCAGTGCCATGCACGACAGAAAAAAGATGAATTTGTCGCGCCAACGTCTGCGGCACTGCCAAGCGTTCATGGCGAGCCAGAGCATGGAAACCCTGTCATTTTGAGACCACTTCAACACGAAAGGATCCTTGCCGAGCCCGATCAGTTTCGCGATCAACCTGGATTGGTCCAGGGCCCAGCCGCCCAAAACCTGGCGCGCGCGGTACCGAAACGCCCTGCATGCCTGAGTTCACGCCCACCAGGTTGCTGTCATGCTGGCGGTACAACATGCCAGCATGGTCGTCAATCAACCACCGCCGACCCTGGGCGCGAGCCAGGGCGTAAACAAACCAATCGTGCAGCCCCACCCCCGCGATGTCCACCGGCTCGCTGCGCACCAAAGACTGCACCGCCTGTGCCAACCCGCGTCGCATCACATAGGTGCAGCCTGGCCCGGCGGCCTCAAACAGAAAATCCCATCTCACCTGCGGTTGCGATTTTTCAACCAGCACCTTGCGGCCATCGGCCCAGAACGCGATCACATTGCTCGAATAGCCGTCGGCGCCTGTGCTCGACAACATTTCGTGGGCCCGGGCCAGTTTCCCCGGCAGCCAGACATCGTCCTGGTCAGCCAGGCTGACATAGTCAAATGCCGAAAAATCGACCGTGGCGAGCATTCTGAAAAAGTTCGATGCCGCGCCGCCCGAATGTCCGTCGAAGGGCAGCACCTCCACCGCCAGGTTCCGGGCAGCCACGGCCTGACACCACGCCAGCGTGTCATCGGTCGATGGATCAACACCGATGTAAATTTTTGTGCGCACGCCCGTCTGCTTCAAGATCGAGTCGAGCTGCGCGTCAATCCATGCCATGCCGTTGTGGGCGGCCAGCAAGATGGCGACATGCGGCGTGGTCGCTTCACTGGCCAGCTTGGAGCCGGGCGGGGCAAGGGCTCGGTCCAGCTCCAAGCCATCCGGGTTTTCGGCCATCACAGACACATTCCACAAAGAATGACGGTTACGGCCATGCTTCCTGGCCTGCGGCGATTCGCTTGTGAACCTGTGCAAACGCAGGTAGCAACAACGAATCAAACCGACAAACAGGGTGGTGCGCCCAAAGGCCGGTCATGGCAAGGATCGGTAGCGCGTAACGACCTTGCACAACCGAACCGTTCAGGGGCCATCAGCACCTTGCTCGCCTGTGCGATCGCCGCCGCCCGATCATCGCCAGCCAGCGACTGAAGTCGCAGCTGCGCCACCAGGTACAGGTAGCGCGCTTGCGCCAGATCGCGTTGTGCCGTTGTCTTTTGCTGCTCCGCGTTGAGCACATCCAACGTGGTGCGCGACCCCGCCAGGAAAGAGCGCTGGTTCGACAAAACCGCCTGTTCCGCCGAGCGCACCGCCTGCTCCAGCGCCGCCACCCGAAGCTTGCCCTCGGTCATGCCGCGAAATTCCTGGTGCACCCGCACCCCCAGGTCGCGCGTGGCCGCCTCCAGCGTCTCGCGCACCCGCTCGCGCGAAGCCACCGCCTGGCGTATGGTTGAGTTCACAAAACCGCCGGAATACAGCGGCACATTGAGCTGCAGGCCAACGCTCTTGTTGTTGTAGCGCGAGTTCACGCTGGTCACGCTGTCGCTGTTGCTGCGCGACCACTGCACCACCGCGTCCAGCGTCGGCTTGTGGCCCGCCTCGGCTTTCTCGATCTCCTGCTGCGCGGCTTCGAGCTGCGCGCGCAACGCCAAAAGCTCTGGGCTGGATTGTTCTGCTCGCTCAATCCAGGCCGTCACGCTGGCCGGTTCGGGCGCCCGCGCGAAAGCGCTGCACATCCAGCGGCGCCAGCGTCTGCACCGGCTGACCGGTCAGCACCTCGAGCCGGTGGCGGGTGAAGTCCACGTTTTGCCGCGCTTCCAGCTCCTGGGCCAGCGCCAGATCAAGGCGCGCCTGCGCCTCGTCCACATCGGTGCGGGTGCCCGAGCCGGCCTTGAAGCCCCGGCCCGCCGCTTCCAGCTGCACCCCATAGGTCTTTTTCTGTCCCTCTGCCAGCAGCAGCTGGTCTTGTGCCAGCAGCGCCTCGAAATACGCCTCTCCCACCCGCACCACCAGCGCCTGCTCGTCGCGCTCCAGCGTGGCATCTGCCTCCTCGGTCTGAGCCTTGCGCCTGGCGCACCGGGCGCTCAGCAGCGGCCGGTACAGCGGCTGGCGCAGCGACAGCAACTGGTTGTCGCTGTAGTACTGGTTTTCCGACCGCGTCGGGCGGCCCAGAAAATCGCTGCTTTTGGTCTCCAGATCGTTGTGGTTGCGCGAGGCCGAAAAATTGATGCTCGGCAGACGCTGCGCCTGCGCCTGCGGCAGTCGCTCGCGGCTAGCCTCGGCTCCGGCACGCGAAGCGCGTATGTTGGCGTCGTTCACCAGCGCCGCCTCGTAGGCCTGCTTCAAATCCATCGACCAGACCGGTGCCGACCGACAGCAGGCCCAGCCCGATCAGGCTGGCGCCGGCGTGCCGCGCAGCCAGTGCCAGAGACCGACGAGCGCGAAGAAAGTGCGGGGATTGCGTCAAAGCGCCGTGTGTGCTTCATCGCCTCACTCCTCCGTCATCGAAGCGGCCAGCCGCTTGGTCAGCGGGTGCATCAGGTAGGTGAGCATCGAGCGCTCGCCGGTCTTGAAGATCACCTCCACCGGCATCCCCGGCTGCATCTGGCGGCTACCCAGGGTCTTCAGGCCCTCCGGCGTCACCTCCACCCGCGCCAGGTAATGGCTCATGTTGGTGCGGGATCGGTCAGCAGATCGCGCGAAACCGACACCACCCGTCCGTCCACCACCAGCTGCGGCGAATGCGCAAACGATGAAAACCGCACATCCACCGGCAGGTCCGTGTGCACCCGGTCGATCAGGTGCGGCGCCACATGGGTCTCCAGCAGCAGCGGCGCGCCCTTCGGCACCACGTCCATCAGCTTCTGGCCCGGCTGCACCACCGCGCCCACCGTCTGCACCGTCAGGCCCACCACCTGGCCGCTGGCTGGCGACACGATTTCGGTGCGCGCCAGGTCGTTGGTCACCGCCAGCAGCTTCTCCTGGTCCGACAACACTTCCCGGCTCACCTCGGCCAGCTGCGACTCCACTTCCTTGCGGTATTCCTGCTGGCGCGACAGCGCGCGCTGGCGCAGTTCACCCACGGCGCGCAGCGCGCGCACCGTGTTGCCCTGCAAATCGGCGATCGCGCTGCTCGCTTCCGCCGCCATGCGCTCCATTTCCCGCTGGCGGTTGCGCGGCGCGTAGCCGTCGGCCACCAGCCCGCGCAACTGGCCCAGCTCTTCGTTGATCAGGCTTTGCTGTTGCCGGCGGTTCTCCAGCACCTCCTTGTAGGAAGCCAGCATGCCTTGCTGGCCCGCAATGCTCTCTTCAATCGACTGCAGATCCGAGCGCAACAGGCTCTGGCGCGTGAGCAGCAGCAGCTCTTGCGTTTGCATTTGCTGGCCAATCAGCGGGTCGCTTTTCACCGCCACCAAATCCGGGTGAAACGAAATCACCGACTGGCCCGCCTGCTCCGCCAGCAGCCGGCCCTGCATCGCGCGCAGCCCCAGGTAGCGCTGGCGCACCGCCTCAAAGTTGGCCCGCGCCACGGCCGAGTCCAGCTGCAACAACAGCTGTCCCTCTTTCACTTCCTGCCCCTCTCGCACCAGCACCTGCTGCACGATGCCCCCGCTCGGGTGCTGCACCGTCTTGCGCTTGGTGTCGATCGCCACCGCGCCCGGCGCTGGTACCCCCTCGCCCAGCGGCGCCAGTGAGGCCCACAGCAAAAAGCCACCAAAGCCAATGGCCAGCGCCCACAGGCCCGAGGCGACCGGCGCGCAGCCCATCCGCTACGCCCGCGTACGCGACTCGCGTTTGTCTCCGCTTTGGGCGTGGCATCCGACACCTCGGAGCTACCCACCGAGCCATTTGAGCGTTTCGCAGAATTCAAAGACTTGAACATGTCATCACCAGACAGAAAAATCAGACGGCAGTACCGCCAGAAAAAACAAACATCACGTCAGAAAACGGTGCCAACCCGCCCTCAGGCCGGCTGCGGACTCAAACCCGTCCCCGTCGCCGGCGCAGGCCCGGGCTGCGACTGCGCTGCGCGCAGCCCCGCCAGCACCTCATCGCGCGGCCCCTCGGCCTGCAGCCGGCCATCGCGCAGCACCATCAGCCGATCTGCCACCGCCACAATCCCGGGCCGGTGCGTGATCAGAAACACCGTACTTCCCTTGGCCTTCAGCTCGCGCACCGTCTGCACCAGCGCCGCCTCGCCCACGTCGTCCAGGTTCGCGTTGGGCTCGTCCAGCACCACCAGCACCGGGTCGCCGTACACCGCACGGGCCAGCCCGATGCGCTGGCGCTGCCCGCCCGAGAGCAAGCCGCCGGCCTCGCCAATCGGCGTGTCGTAGCCCTTGGGAAAGCGCAGAATCATGTCGTGCAGCCCAGCGCTGCGCGCTGCCGCAATCACCTTTTCCGAATCCAACTCGCCAAAACGCGCGATGTTTTCTGCAATCGAGCCCTCGAACAACTCGATGTCCTGCGGCAGATAGCCCAGATATGGCCCAAGCTCGTGCCGGTCCCAGCCGCCAATCGGAAGTCCGTCGAGCAACACCTCGCCCGCCGCCCCTGGCCAAATGCCCACCAGGCAGCGCGCCAGCGTCGACTTGCCCGAACCCGAAGGCCCGAGCACCACCGTCACCGTGCCCGGCGTCACCGCCACGCTGATCCCCTTCAAGATCGGCTCTGCCCGTCCAGGCGCGGTCGCCACCAGATCAAGCAACGCCATCGCGCCCTGCGGCGCCACCCGCGAGAGCGCCGGATCGCGTGGCGGGTGCGCCCGCAACAATGCCTCCAGCCGGCCAAACGCGCTGCGCATTCCAATGAAGCCTCGCCAGGCGCCCACCAGCATGTCGATTGGCGCCAGCGCCCGCGTCATCAGCACGTTGGCCGCGATCATGGCGCCAGGTGAAATCTGCCCGTCAATCACCAGCAGCGCGCCCGCTCCCAGCGCCAGCGACTGCTGCGAGTAGCGCAGAAACTTGCTCACGGCGGTCAGCCGATGCGTCAGCGCCTGTGCCTGCCCGTTGAGCGCCTGCGCCTGCGCGTGGCGCTCGGCCCAGCGTGGACGCAGGTTGCTCACCATGCCCATCGGCTCCAGCACCTCGGTGTTGCGCAGCTTGGTCTGCAGAAACTGCACCGTCTCGCTGCCCGCCTTGTTGGCCGCCTCAGATGGCGCCACCGCCCGCCGATGGCCCAGCCAGGCCAGCAAACCCTGCAGCACCGCGAAGAAAATTCCCAGGTAACCCAGCAATGGGTGCAGCACATAACAGCACCGCGATGTACACCGGCGTCCAGGGCGTATCGAAAAACGCCAGAGCGCCGTTGCCCGTCAAGAACTGGCGAACCTGGATCAGATCCGAAAACGCCCGCGCCGGCCGTGCGCCTGAGGGCGCCAGCTGCGCATCGAAACTCGCGTTGAAAACGCGCGTGCTCAACACCCCATCGAGCTGCACCCCCGCGTGCACCAGCACCCGCGAACGCATCCATTCTGAAAACGCCATCACAGCCAGGAAAAACAGCGTGATCAGCGACATCGCCAGCAGCGTCAGCTCGCTTCGGCTCGCCAACACCCGGTCAAATATCTGCAGCATGTACAGCGTGGGCGCCAGCATCAGCACATTGGCCACCATGCTGAACACGCCCACCACCAGAAACTCGCGCCGAAACGTCCACAGCGCCTGCGTCAACTCGCTGCGCTCAAAAAAGCCAGGGTTCTTCATGAAAAGTCTGCCTTGAGAAAATCGGGAAGAGGGGGTCAGGACGCGACCAAAGCCTGCGCTGGCGCTCCGGCAGGCAGGCCGGCTGGCGCGGGCTGCTGCGCCTGCTGTGCTTTTTGCAACGCCGCCAGCACCTCGTCGCGCGGGCCAAAGGCGGCTTGCTGCCCGTCGTTCAAGATCAGCATCTTGTCGGCCACGCCCAGCACGCTGGTGCGGTGCGTCATCACCACAAACGTCGTGCCCCGGGCCTTGGCCTCCTGGATCGCCAGCGCCAGCGCCGCATCGCCTTCCTCGTCCAGACTCGAATTGGGCTCATCGAGCACCACCAGCACCGGGTCGCCATACAGCGCCCGCGCCAGCGCCACCCGCTGCCGTTGCCCGCCCGAGAGCCGCGCGCCCTCCGGCCCCACATCGCTCTCATAGCCCTTGGGCAGCGACAAAATGAAATCGTGAATGCCCACCGCCCGCGCGGCCGCCTCCACCTTGTGCGGCTCCACCTCGGCAAAGCGCGCAATGTTCTCCGCCAGCGTGCCCTCAAACAGCTCCACGCCCTGCGGCAAATAGCCCAGGTGAGCGCCCAGCTCCGCCTTGTCCCAGGTGTGCACATCGGCGCCATCGAGCCGCACCTTGCCGCCCTGTGCTGGCCACAGCCCCACCAGCAGCCGCGCCAGCGTTGTCTTGCCCGAGGCCGAGGGCCCCACCACCACGAGCGCCTCGCCCGGCGCCAGTGCAAACTGAAGCCCGCGCAAAATCGGCACTGGGTTCGCGCCAGGAGCGCCCGCCACCAGTTGCTCCACCCGCAGCGCCCCGCGCGGCGCCGGCAGCGCCATCGCGGCCGGCCGCTGTGGCACCGCAGGCCAGAAGCGCATCCAGCCGGCCCCAGGCGTCGCGCACATTCACCACCGTCTGCCATTGCGACACCACCTGCACCAGCGGCGCCACCATGCGACCGCCCAGGATCGATGCCACGATCATCATCGCGGCCCCGCCATTGAGTGCCTCGTGCAGCAGCAGCCAGCACGCCAGCCCCAGCAAAGCCGAGCTCAACATCGTTTGCAGCATCTTCGAGGTGGCCTGATACCCCCCGCCACTGGCCGAGGCCTGGGCCTGCAAGGCCAGAAACTCCTGCTGCCGTTCCAGCCAGCGCTTTTGCGTGTTGCGCAGCATTCCCATCGACTCCACCACCTCCGCGTTGCGCAGCGCGTTGTCGGCGTATTGCTGCGCCGCGATCGAAGCCTGGTTCGCCTGCATCAGCGGCGGCTTGGTGCTGCGCTCGTTGAACCAGCCCACCACCACCAGCACCACCCCAAACGCCAGTGCCGTCCAGCCCAGTACCGGGCTGATCAAAAACAGCAACACCATCATCAACAGCGCCACCGGCGACTCCATCACCGCCAGCAACACCGGCGAAAACAGAAAATCGCGCACCTGCCGGAAATCGTTCATCGGCTGCTGCGTGCCGCCCGGCAGCTTCTTCAGATTGGCCTGAAAAATCGCGTCGAACACCCGCCAGCCCAGCCGGCGGTCCAGCGCCACACTGGCTCCCCGCATCACCTCGCTGCGCGCCCATTCCAGCATCTCCATCAACACAAACACCCCCAGCACCAGCCCCGTCAGCATCCACAGCGTCATGTGGCTGCGGCTGTTCACCACCCGCTCGTACACCTCCAGCATGTACACCGAGGGCGCCAGAATCAACACGCTGCACACCAGGCTGAACCACATGGCGCGCACAAAAAATGGCCGCAGCGCAGCCACCGCTTCGCGCAGCTCGGAAGACCCCGGTTTTGGGCCTATTGCAAATTTGGGTTTCATCGAATCGTTTCGGTTTGGGAAAGGGAAGGCATGGGTTCAACCATCACGTAGTGCGGAATCGCGCCGCCTGAGCGCTCAGCCGCGCCACCCGCCGCCGTGCCAAGGCTCATCGCCATACCCTCAGCGCCGGCCAGTGGTTTGTGGCCTGCCAGCTCGGCGTTGGCGAGCTGGAAACGTGAGCGAAAACAACCCGTCAGCCTGGCGCGAGAGCACCACCTCGCTCAGCTTGCCGGTGTGAAACAGCGCCTCGTCCTTTGCGGAGAGCGCCAGCTGAAAGCGCATCCGGCCATCCAGCGTGAACATCGACAACTGACCATCTTTCAGGCTCAGCGTGTGGCGATCGAAATACACCGGACTAGTCTTCGGTAAACCGCAGCAGCGGCAGAGGCTTGTCGCCCAGGCGCGCCAGACTGAAAGGGCTTTGCGGGTGCTGAAACACCAGCCGCCCGGTGCGCGACACCGAGTAGATCGCGTTGCACACCATTTGCGAGCCCATCTCGGGGAACTGCTCGCGCAACTGCCGGTAGGCCAGGTGGTGCAGCGCCACCCGGTTCCACACCCGCGTCTGTTGCACCAGCGGCGCCAGCGCGTTGCACACCCTGGCAAAACCCCGCTGCAGATCCAGCAGGCGTTGTTGCGCCTTGGGCTCGGCGTGGAGGGGAATGCAAAGCATGGAAGTCATAAGCAGATGCGAGTGTGACCGTCTCCTATATGAAGTTCATATAGGAGAAATCAAAGCGTTGGTCTGTCGCAACGTCCAGTCCCCTCAAGTGCTGCTTTGGCGAGGAAGGAGCCACCGCGGTCGCCGAGCCGCAGATGACCTGCCCTGCGTTCAAAAGACAGAAAGCACAGCAGCGCGCAAAGGCGCTGCTGTTGACTCGGCCCCGCGAAGCGGGGACCGTTCGCCCTGAGCTGGTCGTTGGCTTGGCCCTGTGAGCGGCTCAACTCCAGCGGCGTGGAGAATTGGCCGGGCCGAAACGGCGATGCGCAGGGCCCGCGCGCCTCAACCCCAATTCACCCTTGCGCGTTCACCAGCCAAAACTGTCGCGCGCTCAGAATGCGGTGCCGTTGATGCTGAGGGACCTGAGCTCGGTTCGCGAGAGCACCGCGCCAGCGCTGTTGCGCGTCTCCGAGCGGGCGGGCAGGCCGTTGCCAACAATGTGCCAGGTGAAATCGATCTCGTCGCCCGACCCCGTGCTCTTGTAGCGGCAGGTGTTGTAGCTGCGACCCAACACATTGATGGTCTCGCGTGCTTCGTAAGTGACGCGCTCTGTGCTGGTGCCGGTGGTGGGTGGCAGTGGGAACGGCGGGTTGATGTAAGTGGAGGTGGACGTGAAAGTCTGGTCCAACGACTGGCCTGGCTGTAAGGTGAATTCGTTGTTCAGAACTGGCGGTGTGTCCACGGTGCGCAGTGTCACGGGGGCGCCCCCGAAAAAGGGCACCACAACCTCGGCGCCGAGGCTGCGAATAAGCCCGTTTTCGGCCTCCTGCTCGAACGAGATGCTGGTGATGTCCAGCGCTTGCCCTTGTTGCACGCCGCGCGTGCGACTGGTCACCCGGATGGCCGACTGGCCTTCAAACGAGGTGCCACCTTCCACCACCGACTCGGTCGTGAACTCGCCTGATGACGCCTCTGGCGCAAACTGATCGTTTTTGTAAACAGCGCTGTACCGATTGCCGGTTCGCAAAGCTTCACTGGCGGGCAGCACGCAGCCGTTGAGCGCGCCGGTACCGGTACCCGGATTCACAGAGCTTGCGCAACTGACCCGGCTGCAGACCTGGGTGGCGTAGCTCTGCACAGCGCCAAAGTCCACCAGATCCCCATTGGTGAACGGGCCCAGACCAAAGATCCGGCCTTGCGAGATGCCAAGGTAAGTGCCCCCCGGAAACTCTCGCACATCGTAAATTTGCCCGTTGTAAAACAGGTTGGCAATCACCACAGGCGCTGCCGAACCAAACAACTCGGGGAACTGCAACTGCGCCCATTGGAACAGTTGCGCGTTGGTGATGGTGGCTGCAGAGGCCGCCTTTGCCATGGTGGCGGTGGCGGGCAAGCTGCCAGACACAGGTGTTTCAGTCGCCATGCGCGAAACGAAAGACTCGGAAGGCGAGAGCGGTGTATCGCCGCCGCCACAGGCGGCCAGCGACGCAGCAGCAGACAAAACAGCCAGAGCCAGGACGCGGCGCGAAAAACGATTGGGTTTCATGGTGCGATGGGTGGGTAGGCGAAGGTAATTGGACCAACGCCTTGCATATCGAAAGGGTTGGGCTTGTGTGAGGGAGAAACTTCTCGAAGCTTGCAGCGCTCAGATTCAGCCTATTGGCTGCATGGTCGAGGCTGTTCGTTCCAATCGCGCCCATCAAGGCAGCCAACATGCGCAACCAAAAACAGGGCCGGGAAACGGGGAAGGGAAACAGGGGCACTCGGGGGACTGCGCTACCAGCTCGAAAATCTCACCTCACACAAAATTATGGCAGATATCCGGCATGGGAAAAGTGGTGCATTTCTACCCGGAAATTGCAAAAAAAGAGCAATTTAATTGGAATCTGACCCCAGTTCATCACAGTTCAGCAGTTAAGACCTCAGTTCAAACCCCAGTTCAAGTTCCTGACTCGCCGGCTTTACAGCCCGAAGTCCAGCAGCCCGTTGAACAAATCGGCGCTGCCCGTGCCCACCAGTTGAATCAGCAACGGCAAGGCTGCGGCCAGATCCGCGTCTGACACGAGCGGCACCGCCGCTGGTGTGGAGAGGGCTTGGGAGACCTGTTGAATCAGGCTGTTGATGGTGGCAGCGTTGCCGGCGTCCAGAGCTGCCTCGTTGGCTGTCAAGAAGGCATCCAGCTGGTTGACCTCTTGCGCGTCGATTGAGCGCGCCAAGCGGATCACCGTGCCGTAAAACAGCGACTCCAGCGTCTCTGCTGTGGCGGGCAAATTGCCCAGGCTGCTGAAACCGAGTTCGTCGGTGCTCCAGATGCCATCGGTGTGGCCACCCACCTGAGCCGGGTTGAAGGCAGACCAGTAAGCGCTGCTCAGCCCCAGACCCACTTCGCGCAAGCTCGCGTTGCTCAGCGCGCCGGTGTTGTCGTTCAGTGAAACGAAGGAAAGCAGAGCGCTCAGCTCGGGCGGGAGCACACCCGAGAACATCGGTGCTTCGGGCACCGGCGCCGGCACTGGTGAGGGCATGGGCACGGGTTCTAGAGGGCCCGCGTTGCGCAGATCCAGCGCATTGAAACCGAGGTTGGTGAAAAACGTTTCCACATCGCTGGCCACCACGCCGGGCACAAACGGCTGCACGATGTCGGCCAGCATGCTGCTGTTGATGCCGAATTCCAGGCAAATGTTGTAAATCTCGGCTGGGCTTTGCAAGCGGGCCTGCACCCATTCGCTGGCCTGCTGCATCGAAACACCTTTGCTGTTGAGCAATTCGGCTGCGGTCATCTTGGTTCACTCCTTGGGGTTTGCGCTTGTGGCTTTTGCATTTTCGACGGGCGTCCGCCGCCTGCCGATACCGGCTTCCCGCCGTGCCAGCCCGGCGGCCGCTTGTGCCGGACCAGCGGCGCCAGCCGCGTTGCCGCGCCGCACGGGTTGGGCTCCCTTCTCGCCTGCCCGGCGCCAGACGGTTTTGCCCCGTCTCGCAGGCGCTGGTCAATCAGCGGATCTGGCCGAGCCAGTTCCGCTGGCGGGTGCTGGCCGGTGCTGCTTGGCCCGGCGGCTGCAGGCTCAGTTGAGCTTGATCGTGTCGCTTTTCATGGCCAGTTCGGTGGGCGTGGGCAGCGCGGCTTGCAGGGCTTTGCCGTAGGCCAGGCGGGCGGTCTGGGCAATGGCCAGCTGGCCTTGCAGGCGCTGGATTTCCTGGTCGGTGATCTTGAGCATGTTGATCTGGGCGCGGGCGTCGTCGTTCAGGCTGGAGAGCGCGTATTCGGTGTTGTTGATGGTGACGGTTGGGTCGGTTGACATGTTGCTTCCTGGGTTGCTGGGTTGAATGGGAATCTGACCCCAAAAGGCACAGATTGCCAATGAGAAATGGGGATGACAAAGGGGCAAAAAAAAACCCTCCCCGAGGGGAAGGGTTTCGAGACTGATCTTCAGCGCCCACCGCACAGGGCGGTGAGCGTTGAGGAGGCAGGCAGCTTAGACCAGGTTGGCCAAAGCGAGGACTGGCGTCGTGGTGCCGTCCAGAGGCACCGAAGTCAACCACACCGACCAGGCTCACGGTATCGAAGTCAAACGTGGCGTTGGTACCGGCCTGGCCCTTGAAGGTCAGCTCGAACACCTTGTACTCGCCGCGGTTGTCGTCGTTCTCAACCATCACGATGGCCTTGCCCAGGTTGCTCACCAGACCAGTAGTACCGCTAGCGGTGTAGGTGGTCACCGCATTCAGCGTGCCGTTGGTGATGCCCGCGTAGTCGGCGGTACCTGTGTTGACGTTGGCAATGGCCGCAGCGAAGTTCGCAGCGGTCAAACCCGCAAAGGTGTCGGAGGTGGTGGTGTTGAAGTTGAACGTGTCCAAAATGGTCACCGAGTTGGCTTCCACGTCCGCATTGGTGTTCAACGATGTAGCCAGACGCACCTGCGAGTCAGCCGACGAAGACGTAGCCAGTCCAGTTCTTGCTGGTCAGGTAGCTGGTGAAGTCCAGACGGTCGCCGCCTTCAACGTCGTCCACCAGGCCGGTGGAGAAGTTGATCACCGTGGAATTCACGCCGGCAGTGGCGGTGAACTTCACGATTTCGTTGGCGTTGATGCTGGTGCTCAACACCACCACGTCGTTACCCGAACCCAGATCGATCACGTTGTCGGTGGTCAATGCGGAGTTGGTACCAGCGTAGAACTGCGTGGCAGGCGTGGCGTCGTTCACCATACCGTCGCGCAGGTTGATGTCGGTCACGTTGGTGGTGATCGCCGTGTTCACATCACCGATCAGCGCACCGGAGTTGTTCGTGAACGCCTTGTAAGCATTCAGAATGGCTGTGTCGGTGGCCAGGTAGGTCTTGTTGTTCCACACCGAGAAGGTCAGGTCTGTGCCAACGTGTGCACCGTCCACCAGCGATTCGATGATCAGCGAGGTGGTTGGGCCGTCAGACGCCTTGAGCAGCTTGCTCAAAACGGCATCGTTGTTGATCGCGTTCTTGATCGCCTGGTTGATGTGGTACTGCGTCACCGCGAAGTTGGCACCGGCGGGGATGTCCACCGTGACTTCCAGACCGTTGGTGAACGAAGTAACGCCAACACCAGAAGCGGTACCCGTGACCGAGTCACCCATCACGCCACCAGCAATGCGGCCAGGCCAGCAATGCCAGGACCGGAGTAGATCACCGTCAGCTTGCCGTCCGACAGGAAGCGGGGAGCGGCGTTGGCCGTCACGCCGAGCAGGTCGGTGGTGTCACCGAGGGATGCGAGGATGTCGGTCTGCGTGCTGACCACCCACTTGGACTTGTTGCCATCGTTGCCGATGTAGACCGTGTCGTTGCCCGTGCCGCCGTTGACGACGAAGTCGCCATTGGACAGGGTGCGGATCGTGTCGTTGCCTTCGCCGCCGTTGATGGTGACGTTGTTCAGGAAGGCCTGCTGGGCATACCAGTTGCCATTGCCCTGGAGGGTCACGCTCAGGGCGTCGTTGCCGGCGCCACCGTTCATGGTGAATTTGAAGTCTTCACGGGCACCCAGGGTCTGGCTGGCGGCCACGTTGCCGTCGATCGTGACGGACATCGTGTCGGCGTTGGAGCCACCGGTGTAGACAAACTGAACGTTGTCGGCAGCCGGGTCGTTGGCGGTGTCGGTCAGGTTCAGGTACTTGGCCAGCGAGGTCTGGTTGATGGCCGAGGTGAAGGCCAGCTTGCCGGTCATGGCGGAGCCGTCGATCACGCGAACGTCGTTGAAACCGAAGGCGCTGTCTTCGTAGTTCTGTGACCCGCTGTCCAGATTGCTGTCCTGGTCGTTGCTGATGCCCACGCTCAGGTTGCCGGCGTTCGTCACCGTGGTGGTGTAGGCGTCGGATTTTTCGTCGGTGGTGCCGTTGACGATGTAGACCTCACGCAGGGTGTTGTTGGTCGACAGGATGTTGGACAGTTTGCTGTTGTCTTCCACCGTGATGTCGAAACGCTGCACGCCTTGCGAGGTGGAGGTTTCGCCGTTGGACAGGCCGCCCACAATCAGATCGCCACCATTGGAGCCGCGGCCCACGTTGTCGAGCACGATGGTGCTGGTGACAAGCGCGGTGGTGCTGGAAACGTTGGTGTTGAAGCTGGTGTACAGGCCAGAGACGGCGGGCACGGTTTCGGTGGCCAGCCAGCCGGAGCCGGCAGGCGTGGTGTCAAAGGCGATGTTGCCGCTGGCGCTGAGCACGATTTCGGTGCCCTGAACCTGGGTGCCGGACACGGAGTCTGGCACGGTGTAGGTGCTGCCGGTGGCCACGGTGACCACGCCAGCACCAAACACGCCATTGGCGGCCGCTTGCAAAGCAACAACCAGTTCGGCGAAGGTCTGGGCACTCTGGATCGCAGGCGATGCCAGGGTGGCCACGGTGGCGGCGCCGCCGTTCAGGGTGTAGGTGAACGTGAACGAGCCGTATGGGCTGTCTTTCAGCGGGGCCAGGCCTTGCGACACGGCGAAGGTGTCGAGCACGCGCAGGTTGATCAGCGAGGTGGAGCTGGAGACGTTGCGCAGGCTGTTCTGGTCGAAGTACACAGCAAAGTCCACGGCACCTGGGTCGCTGTCGCGGAAGGCAATGGTGACGTCTTTGGTGATTTCGGTGTCCAGGATGCGCACGTCTTCGACCTGCACATCGGGGCGGCTGTCCAGGCTCCAGATTTGCTTGACGCCAGAGACGCGACCGAAGTCAACCATCACGGCATCTTCGCCAGACACGTTGTTCTGACCGCCGTCCAACACGCTGTCCACTTTGTGCGGTGATGGCGATGTTCTCGACGCCGGTGATCGTGGGGGTGCTGGCCTGTGACGCGCTGGTCATGATGGCCTTGAGGGTGTCGGTGCCTGCGCCGCCGTTGATCTTGTCGCCGGATTGCAGGGTGTTGCCTTCGCCATTGAAGTTGGCGGTGAAGGTGTCGTCGCCAGCGGTACCGGTGAGGTTGTCGTTGCCGCCGGTCAGCACAAATTCGGTGTTGATGGCGCCGAAGGCCATGTCAACGGTGCCGGTGGCTGAGTAGGCGTTGGCCTGGGCGATCTTCAGGTTCCAGGCGGTTGCAGCGGCGCCAAACACGGCGTCGCTGGTGAAGTTGTTGGACCAAGCAGCCAGAACAGCAGCAATGGCAGCGCCCTGGTTGTTCACGGGGGCAGCTGCGTTGAGCTCAGCGGTGACGACCGACACGGCGTCTGCCACGTTGGCAGCGGTCAGGCCGAAGGTGCCAGCAACCACGCCTGCGTTGGCCACGACGATGGCGGCCACTTCGGCGGACGTCTTGCCAGCGAAGGGAGCGTAGTAGCTGTTGAGCACGGCGTTGAGGCCGTTGATGCCGTTGGCGCTGCTCAGTTGAACGTCGGCCAGGACAGCTGTCAGGGTGGGGTTGCCGAGCTTGGCACCGTACAGACCCGCTGCGTAACGCGCAATGGTGGTCTGGGTGGTTGGAATGATCATCGCCATTAAATTTCTCCACATGGAATTAAAAAAACCAGGAGCCCAATGCGCCTGATCCGGACCCGAGTATAGAGAAGGCCAATGGGCCGTCGATGTGACTGGGGTCACATGGCAAGGCCCGGAGCGTCGAGGTGTTGCTTTTTAGCTGCGTATTGGCTGTGTGACGCTGGCTTTTGCTTCCCCGCGCTGCTGCGTTCAGGTAGCCAATGGCGCTCAAGGCCACAGCCAGCGCAGGCCAGTCTGAGCGGCGTTGCGGCTGGATTCGAACAGCTGCAGGTTGCTGCTCTGGCGGGTGAACTCCAGGCTGCCAAACCACTGGGGGTTGCCCAGCGAGGCCCATTGGGTGGGGCGGCTGGCCTCAAACCGCAGGGCGTGGCGCGAGACGCGGCGCACGGCGTTGCGCGCCAGCAGGGGGCTGTAGCCGGAGGTGTCTTGCTGGCGCTGGTAGCTGTATTCGGCCTGCCAGTCGGTGCCGGCGGCGCTGTGCTGCCATTGCATGCGCAGTTCGTGTTGCTGCTGCGTGCCGCCCACTCGGGCGGCGTTGTTGGGCTGGTCGAGCCCGGTGCGCAGCTGCAGGCTCAGGCTGTGAGCGTTTTGGCACACCAGGCTGAAGATGGCGCCGCGGTAGAGGCCGTCTGCGGTACGGCTGCCGGGAAATTCGCGGTCTTCCAGCTCGGCGCCGACGGCGCTGCGGCAGTTGAATTCGCTGCTGCTGCCGCTGGGCTCGAGAGGGGCGCGGTGTACCCACTGGTGTTGCAGGCTGAGCTTTTCGCTGTTGTAAAGGTTTCGGTTGGCCCAGCGCAACTGGGTGTGCTCGGCGCGGGCAATCCACTGGCTTGCGGCGGCGGGGTTTTGCAGCCAGGTGGCGCCGAGCTCGGCCTGCTGGTAGCGGTTGGCTGCGCCGCCGGTGTGGCGCGCCTGGGCTTTTGCCTGAAACAGCCAGACCTGGCGGTCCACGGGGAGCAGCCCTGTCCATTGCAGGGCGGTGGCGGCAAGGGCGCCTGAGCTAGGCCGGCTGGCCTCTTGGAGGGGGAGATCGAGATCGGCCTCGGGGTAGGTGAGGGTGATGTTGGTGGCGGTGCTGGCGTTGTTGAGGTTGGTGTCGTGGCCCACCGCCTGGCTGATCTGGAATCTGCTGGTGAGGCCTTGGGCAGGCGCCTCGTTTGACAGGGCGAGCCGGCTCAGGGCTCGCAGTTGCCCGGCGATCAGGGCGGCAATGGGCGGTGGTACGTCTGGTTGAGCTTGCAGCGAGCGCAGCAGGCCAAAGGCGGAGTCGATGTCGCCAATGGCCATGAGGGCCTGCGCGTAGTCGAGCTGGGTGCCGAGGTGGGCAGGCTCCAGCAAGAGCGCGCGCTCCAGGGCTTCAATGGCTGCGCCGGCGTTGCCTTGTTTGAGCAGCCACTGGCCGCTGTGGCGGTAGAACACGGCGCTGCGCAGGCACTGCGCCTCAAGCAGCTCAAAGTGCCGCTTCGCTTGTTGCGCCGTTGCCTCTGGCGCTGGCGCTGGCGTGCTGGCGCAGGGGTCTGGGTCGGCCAGGTAAGCGGTGGCAGCTGGCGCTTGGGACTCGGTTTGGGGTTGAGCTTGGACTTGGGGGGCAATGGGCTGCTCCGCCGCTGCGGGGCTGGCCAGCAGCAGCGCGGCGAGCAGTCTTGTGAGCGCGATGGCGGGACCTCGCCGGACTGCTGGCCGCGTTGCCATCGCCGGGGAACTCGCTGGTGACGGTGCAGGCGCGGGCGCGCGCGCAGGCAGCTTGCCCTGGGGGAGGCTGAAAATGGGTGGCGGGGGCTGGGGCCCGGGGGTGGATCGATCAAGAAACACACCAGACCGCTTCTCGCTTTCTGGGGGAGCGAGTGCGCTGAGAACTGGGTGCGTCACGCTGCTGGGTTGTGGAGCTTGAGTAGATCGATGGTTTGTTGCTCTTGCTCAGAGCTGGCCTTGAGCAAATTGCACAAGGTGTAGATTTTGCCACTTTGGGTGAGGCCGGGCAGCAGGAAGGAGCCAAGGGACTTGAGCAGCAACTCCGGCTCATCAAGCCGGGGCTCGATGGCGGTGGCCGCGCCGGGGCCGGCGAGGATGGGGTAGGCCAGATCGGCGGTGAGATCGCTCAGGCGCAGGGCGATGGTGACGGTGCGCCCGAGCACGGTGTGCACCCGGCGGTTGGCTGCGCCAAAGCTGCCGAGCAAGACCATGCCGCTTTCCACGCCGATACCGATGGCCAGCGGCTCCAGGCCTTGGC
Organism: uncultured beta proteobacterium; assembly: GCA_963831255.1. Taxonomy (GTDB): domain Bacteria; phylum Pseudomonadota; class Gammaproteobacteria; order Burkholderiales; family Burkholderiaceae_C; genus Hydrogenophaga. The sequence goes on from CAWHPI010000006.1 coordinate 412,566, forward strand.
CGCTCACGTTGGGCAGTTCTTCACCGCAGCGCAACCAGATGCGGCGGGCCGCCAGCAGGGCTTGGCGGGTGTGGTCTTGGGGGGAGTCAGAGCCGTCGAACACGGCGAGCAGGCTGTCGCCGACCATTTCTTCCACCACGCCACCGTGGCTGGCAATGATTTCGCTGGCAGTTTTGTAAAAGCGGTGCAGTACGCGGGCGGCGTCTTCGGGTGTGCGCGCTTCGCAGTAGGCGGAGAAGTTGCGAATGTCGGCGGCAAGAATGGAAGCTTGGCTCCGCTGGGCTTCGATTTCGCCGCTGGGCACGGTGAGTGCGATTTTTTCGGCTACCTGGCTGGGGATGTAGCTGGCGAGGTTTTCGAACAGGCGGTTTTTGACGTGCAGGCTGCCCGCGTGTTCTTCAATGCCCAGGCAAATGCCCAGCAGCACGACGGCCAGCGCGGGCTCGGCCCAGCTGATGTAGATGTGCATTGACCACAGCAACAGGCCGTGCAACAGGTAGAGCAAGACAGCGCCACCCAAGGCGACCAAGGGCAGCAGCACGACGCGGCGGCGCTGGCGCAGCGGCTTGCCCGAGCCCAGCGCCATCAGCGCCAGCGCCAGCAAGCCCGCGCCCGCAAGCTGCAGCACCCAGGCCGCCTGTGGGGTGTAGGGGGTGCTGCCGTCGAGCATGCCGGCGAGCAACTGGGCGTGTACCTCGGAGCCGCTCACGGTGGGGCCGAGCGCGGTGGAGACCACGTCGGACAGGCCGAAAGCCGATGCACCCACGAGAACGATTGAGCCTTTGAGCAGGCCCACGGGCACTTTGCCGTTCAGCACGTCGCTGGCGGACACGCCGGTAAAGGCGGTGCGCGCCTGACCAAAGGGCACGCGCACGAGGCCGCCGGCGTCGAGCGCAACGGGCAGGCCAGGCAGGGCGGCGAGGTGCAGTTGCCAGGCGGGCGACCAAGGGCCTCGGCCACGCTCGATGCGTGGGGGCTGATCTCCGAGGGCACTCAGGCCGGCCACGCTCAGGGTGGGGTAGTTGCGCCCGGCGTAGCAGACCACGGCGGGAACTTTGCGCACGGAACCGTCTGCGTCGATCACGGGGGTGATGTGGCCCGCCAGCGGGTGCAGCCCGGGCATGTTGGCAATGACACCTTGGGCGGGCATGGCGGCTTCCAGGCAGCCTTGCCCGGGAAGGGCGCCCACTGGCTCGCCCACCTGAAGCGTGGATTCGTTGCGCAGGGCGAATACCTGGCCCAGCACGGCCGGGGAGGCGGTGCCGCCTGCGGCCAGGGCGCTGCTGAATTCGCTGGATCTTTCGCGCTGGTCGGGGAAAGTGACATCGAACAGCTTGAGGGCGGCGCCCGCGCTGTCGAGTTTTTGCGTCAGGTCTGCCAGAACGGGTCGGCTCCAGGGCCAGGGGCCTACTTGGGTGAGGCTTTCGTCGTCAATGTCGATCACCACCACGCGCCGCTCGGGCTGGCTTGTCTGGGTGAGTCGCCAGACAAGATCGGCCCCGCGCTCGCTGACCAGGGGCAGAGCTTGCGGCAGCGACACCCAGGCGATGCACCACAAGCCCACCGCCACCAGGACGGTGAGCAGCCGCTTTCTTACTTGCCCCACAGCGTGATACCGCTGAACACGCCGCGGTCTACTGTTTTGTCGAAGAAGTAGCCGGCGCTCTTGCCGTCTAGGGCGGTGGCGCCGATGACTCTCTGGCTGGACGTGGCCCCGCCGAAGATGCCGTCGGGCAACACCACACCGGTGGCGTTCAGCAGGTGGCTGCCACCGCTGGCGTGGTCGAGCTGGAGGTTGGTCTGGAATGTGCGCGCCGCGAAATCGAGGCTCAACACGCCGTTGCTGGCGAGCGCGTCCTGGTTGGCGCCGCCCCAGGGCCGAAACTGGGCGCTGGCTTGCGCCAAGCCCAGGCTGACCTGGCCGAGTGATGCTTGGATGGCGGTGGCATCGGCGCCCAGCGGCAGGGCGCGGTAGAGCACGTGGGTGCCATTGCCCACGGTGACTTCGCGCCCAATGGCGGCCACGCGGAAGGGCTCGGAGAAATCGTCTGTGCCGACGGTGCTGACCCAGTGACCCCAGGCCATGTTGGGTGGAGGTGGTGCAGCTGGCTGGCTGGCCACGACGGCCGATACGAACTCGTTGCGAATAGCCGAGCTGGCCTGCGTGACCGCACCTTCGGGTTTCTCTGCGCTTGCGCCGTCCAGCTTGGCGGTCTGTGCGCCCTCTCTTGCGCCGCCTGATGCGGTGCCTTCGGCAGGCAACAAGCTGGCGCGTGCGAGCAGCTGCGGTTTGATTTCCGGCTGGGTCAGGCCGCTGCGGTATTCGGCGAGCACGTCTCCCATCTGGGCAGAAACGAGCATGGCGGCGCTGGTGTTGCACGGGCCCAGGGTGTTGGCCGTGCACCCTGTGCCCAGAGGCGCCATGACGATGGCGCCCTGATTGACATGGGCGGTGGTCTGCTCGGCCTGGCTGCTGACCACGAAATCGGTTCCTCGCACACCAATGGCGACCAAGGGCGTGTTGAGTCGAAAGCGCTCTTTGGCGCCTTCGGCTGCAGCACCGGAAATGGCACGCGCAACCCCGGCCTCAAGCTTGAAACGCACTTGTGACTGGGTTACTTGCGCCGGGTCGTATTGGTATGCCTCGACCGTGAGTCGACTGGAAGGGCGAACGCTGACGAGCGCATCGTCAATGAAACGGATGTGGACATGACCGCCCTGCTCGGTTTCCACACGGTCACCCGGGGTGATGCTGCTGCCGCGTTGGATCGCTTGACGCGCGCCGTTCATCGACACCACAGTGGCTTGCCCTAGCACTAGAGTGACAGAACCCACCGGCTGGCTCGCCTGGGCGGCCATGCCCAGCGCGGCAGAGCCCGCAATCAGTGGACCGGCGATCGCGGTGAGGGAAAAATGAACAAACCGACGTGTCATGGCGAGCTACCTCTAATATGTGGCGATAATTTACCGCGCCCAGGGCTTTGCTGTCTGTGACCACGCTCACACGAGCGCAAGTCATGCGCCAACGGCGCCCGCAAGCCACCAGGGAATTCCTGCCTGCATTTGGGTGATTTTGTTCCTTTTTTCGGTTTTGTCGGCCAAAACGCGCTCGCCAGACGTTTTCCATGTCGCTTTCAGCCCAATCACTTGAGTTGCTGCCGATGCTGATGCATCTGCCACAGGTGACGCTGGAGCATCTGGCCTCGCATGCGCAGCAGCGCTGGTTCAATAAGCGTGAGGTGGTGCTGCAAAAGGAAGAGCATTCAACCAGTCTCTCGTTTTTGCTGGAGGGGCGCTTGCAGGGTCTGGACTTCACCAGCGACGGGCGGGAAGTGGGGCTCTACTTCATCAACCCGGGCGATTACTTCGGTGAAGTGGCGTTAATCGACAACCAGCAACAGCCGGAGCTGGTGACCGCCTTGGCGCGCTCGCACGTGATCACGCTGCCCAAAGCCATCATTCGCCCGATTCTGTTTGGTGTGCCCAAAATTGCGGAGGCGTTGTGCACGCGTTTGGCACACCGCTTGCGTGAAGACACCGCACAAAGGCGCATTTTGGGCCTGCCCAATCCGCTGCAAAGGGTGTGCGCTCAGCTGGAGCTGATGTGGGCGGTGGAGGGCAGTTCGGTGAAGATTGCCCACATTCCCACACACCAGGAGCTGGCCATCATGATCAACGCCAGTCGCGAAACGGTGACACGGGTGTTTCAGTTGCTGCAGGGCCGCGGTGTGGTGGAGCGCGATGGACACGCTCTGCAGGTGCTTCAGCCGAACTTCATTCGGCGCGTGGCGGCAGGTGATCTGGATGTCAGCAAGGCCGCAGCCGAGTGATGCATGGCTTGAGACGAGAGGCCGTTAGGGTGTGGCTGCGGGCGGCGCGAAGTTTTGGCCGAGCGTGCACCGCTGCGTGGTGCTCGCACCGCACGCGCAACCGGGATGAAGATTGTCTACACGGTCGATTTCTCTAGAAACGCATCGACCTTCTGCCGCAGCAGGTCTCTGCTGCGTTCGATGTAGCTGGCGTACTGCTCGTTGCCAAAACCCCAAAGCGATGACGAGAGGTCTTCGCGGTGCCCAAAGACGGGTTCGAGCAAGGTGACGATGCGCAGGTTTGCCGTGCGTTCGAGGTAGCGGTCTATCGTGTTGGTCTGGTCGTCTTCGTTGGTTTCATCCCAAAGAGCAATGAGTTCCACTGCGCGACGGCTGTAGATGTTGAAGACCATTGAAGTCATTTTGTCGACGGTCACAAACGTGAGGCCGTTGCTCTCCTGGACATCGAACACCAGGGCATCTGGATGGAGATGGGCGATGATGCCGACGAAAATGTCCCACTTTCCGGTATTTGCCTCCAAATAATTTTCAATCGTTTGCATCACGCGGTCGTAGTCGGGCGGGAGTTCAACGTCGTCTTCACAAATCAACAGCTGCTCTTTACCTTGATGCCAAGCGTTTGAGCACAGATATTTGTAACTCATGGCGCACCCAAGCCATCCGGGGCGTCCACGCAGGCCGTCGAAAACCTTGACACCTGGCGCAGGCGTGGCCAAGTAGGCCGCGCGGCGCTCCAGGGTTTCGGGCAGGCTCAGCGCAAACGCATCGCCTATGGGTGGAGCCGTGAGTCGTTGAATCTGCTCGAAGCTGATCAGGCGTTGCGCCAGCAAAGCGCGGAAGAGCATGAATTCGAAGCGGTTTTGTGTCTGCTTGAGGTAGGCCTTGCGAACTTCGGCGTCGGAGCGGGCGCCTTGGGCGAGTTCGCTCAAAGCGCTTCCCACGGCGCTCACCATGGCCTGCACGTCTCCCACTGGGACAAAGTGCACAGCGGTATCGAGCCCCGGGTAATCGCCAACGTCTGTTGCTGTTTCAGACACCACACGCACACCCAGTGACAGGCATTCGAAAATGCGTGTGCTCTCCAGCAGCGCGCCTTCGTAGTAGTGAATGTTCACGACCACTTGCGCTTGGGCAATTGCTGCTTGTAACTCTGCACCAAACTGGTTGCCGATGATGCGGATGTTGTAGACCGCCTTCAACGCCTCCAGATACTGCTGACGCCTTGGGGAATGCACATCGCCGTAAAAAAGCACGGTGGGCTGGTCTGGCGCTTGAACCTCTATTGGCCCAACACCCCGGGTCTGGGCATAGTCTGCTACTGCGCCAAGCGGGACATGAAAAACATGGGGGTACGCAATTTTCCGCTGGGCGAGATAAGCCAGATTGGCGAGCGAGTAGTCGAGCACCGCGCGCGAATTCTCCAGGATGGACAGGTAGCGTGCGTTAAACCACCTGTCGCTGACGGTTTGCTCCATTTGAAACACGATGCGCTTCTCGCCCGGCGGCAGGTGAACGAACATTTGCGCGCACAGCACGATATAGAAATCGTGTGGAAAGCCACTGGCCTCATCGTCGGTGATGATGTGCGCGCTGAGGCCGACCAGAGCGAGTGAGCGCTCCAGTGCGTGCGCCACGAACAGTGTGTGGGGCGTCGTGAGAATGCCCACCTGCCCGCTGCCAGAGCCCGTGCCCACCATCTTGGCGAATTGCCGCTCGCGCCAGAGGTTTTGCGTGCGTTCGCGCAGGGCCGAAAAATCACCGCGCAGCAGGTAGCGCAGGGCGTTTCGAGCGCGATGAGCCAATTTGATGGTTCTGCGACGGACCACGGATGGCCTCATTTGTTGGGCGATGCCACGCAAACCGCGCTTCAAACGCCGATCCAGCGTTGCCTCCAAGGTGTTCTGCAGAGCTGCGTGGTGGTGGTTGAGCCGTGCCAGCGCCTGTTCATGCAAAAGTATGGTTTGGTCTTGCTTTTGAATCCAGCTGTGCTGCGTGGCCAAGGATTGCTCCAACTGCACAGTGGTTGTTTGCTTTTGCTGAAACTTGTTTCGCAGTTCGGCCAGCTCTGCCTGTAGGGATTTGCAGTTCGCTTGTAAAAGGTCCAGCTCGCTGGCGCGGCCAGGAAGCAGGGTGTGCAGCCTTTCAAGGGCAGCCTGGTTTTCAGCCAGGTCGTGTCGAAGCGCGTGCAGTTCACCACGCCGTTCCTGCGCAGCGCCCAGGGCCTGGAAGAGCTGCTGGAGATGAGCCGCGCACTCAGGCATGCGAGGGTCCAGACCCAACGCCAGCCATGGTTGCAGGCTGTCCGACCCGACAAACAAGACCCCCAGGCCGTGGCTGTGCCCGAACGACAAACTTGGATGGTCCTGCTGTACTTCTGCCCAGAATTTCCAGACACCAAAATCGTCCCGGCGCACCTCGGTATCGTGAAACAAGACAATCGCTCGGTCAGACAGCTTGGGACGCCAGGTTTCGAAATCGTGCCGCACGGCTTCGTAGGTGTGCAAGCCGTCGATATGAAGCAAATCGATGCTCGCGTCAGCAAACTCGTTGACGGCTTCGTCAAAGCTTTTGCGTAGCAATGTGGAGAACTCACTGTAATGCGCATCGTGGTTCTGGCGCAGCGCCTGATAGATGTGCTCACCGTAAAACCCAGCGTGCTCATCGCCGCCCCAGGTGTCCACCGCATGGCATCTCGTTTCAAGCTTTCCAGCGACGATTGCCTGACAGAAAGACAAATAGGAAATTCCTGAATAGGAACCCAGCTCCACAAGAACCTGCGGTCGATGCAAGGTGACCAACCACATGGCAAATGGCGTGTGCCCGGCCCATGGCGCAGGAGAAGTTATCAGGCGGGGCTCTGCCAAAGCAGGTAAAAGCGAACGGAGTTCGAGCGGCAGATCGTTCATGAGAGTCAATGCCCGGTGTTTTGTCCCAGGGGCAGCAGTGGTAAGAGGTCTGCCGCCCACCAAGCCGATGGATTTTTACGAATGTGTCTCTCGAACAAGGCGTAGGGGCTCTGCCCTGGCTCGGAAAAGGTGAGCCGGTAGCCTTTTGCGGTGAACTCGCAAACGTAAGCCAGCAAAGGCGCCTTCGCCATGGCCGCCATGCGCGATGGGCCCGGCGCAAAGCCACGCAGGGCGCCAAAGAATGGCGCCTCAAGCGCCTGCTCGTGAGGATCGGGTGGCAAATCGCCGACGATCACGATGGCTCCGCCGGCTCGCAGAAACTTTACAAATGCGCGAGAGTTGCCCTGTCGGTCAAGGATTTTCCCGCCCAGCAGATAGCGTCCCATGGCGGCGTATTTTCTTCGGTAAAACCGCCCGATGGCTGGGTGCACACGGGGATCTTCGACCACATTGGAGCTCATGCCCAGCACAGGCAGACCAAGTCGCCGGAGGTGGATGGTGCCCACGATGCTGCTGGCAAAGTGGCTGGTGACGAACACGGCACGTCCGTGGGCTTTCAAGGTTTCCTGCACATGATCCAGCCCAACATACTCCACCGGCCAATCGTTGAGGTCCCGGCATGCCACCCATGCTGCCTCCAGCTCCTCCAGGCTCTGCATGACATAGCGCTGACGCACCAAGCGCTCGATTTCTTCCGGCGCTGCGTGCGGTCGAAACTCTGCGTAGGCCTCTCGCGTGCGCTCACGCAGCGTGGTGTCCTGAAACGAAAACTGTCGCCAGTCGCGCTCCCAACGTGCGTACAACCTACCTCGGACAGTCGCAAGACCACGACCTAGGGGAACCGGTAGGCGGGCCAAAAATGGCAGCAAAAAGGTGTAGTCGAAGAATGTCCACCACGACTGCCACGCAAGCCGTGGATTCACACCTGACTCCACTGGCGCTGTAAAGCGACGATGCCGATTTCAAGGCCAGGCTGCACCACAGAAAACTCTCCGCAACGTGCGGAATCGTAAATATGAATGGCCTGCTCGCACATCAGAAAGACATGAACCACATACACCCCACGCAAGAGATGCACCCCGGGGAACGCCGCCTTTACATACCCGTTTCCCTGCGCATTGCGCTGCAGCGTGAGTTTGTCGTAATGCGTTGAGCAGCTGGTGATGTTGCGCCCTGAGGTATCGGTAATGATGACTGCAACACTGGGCGGCGGCAGGTTGGGACTGCCACCAAAAGCCACCTTGACTTCCAGCGTGGAGACCATGCTGTGGATTTTCAGTGGTTCGCTGCTGCTGCCGTCTGCCAGGATCTCCACTTTTACAATCCGCGCCGCGCCATCTAATGCGACTGCTGGCGCAGCTTCTGGCGCTTGTCCCAGCAGGGTGGAAGGTGCAGAGGTGTCCTGCTCCAGAAATTGATTGTACTGTTGACACACAGCCGCAGCCTGACCAAATGCCCGCACCTTGCCTTTGTCAAGCCACATAACACGCTGACACAACGCTTCCACCTGATAGATATTGTGTGAGCAAAAGAGAATGGTTGCGCCACGCGCCTTGAGCTGCATGATGCGATCAAACGATTTGCGCGCGAACGCACCATCACCCACAGAAAGCGCTTCATCGATCACCAAAATATCTGGTTCTACCGAAGTCGCAATGGAAAACGCCAGCCGAACATACATGCCACTGGAATAGGTTTTCACCGGTTGGTCGATGAAGTCGCGGACCCCCGAAAAATCGATGATTTGTTCAATTTTTCCTTCGATTTCTGCTGCCGACAGACCCAAAATAGTGGCGTTGAGATAAATGTTTTCACGCCCGGTAAAGTCGGGATTGAAGCCTGCGCCAAGCTCCAGCAGAGCTGCAATTCGCCCAGTAACTTCCACTTTCCCAGCCGTCGGCTCCAGCACGCCACAGATTAACTGCAATAAGGTGGATTTACCCGAGCCATTGGTTCCGATAACGCCCAACACTTCGCCTTTGAGCAACTCGAAGGTGACCTGTTGCACGGCCGTGAACTCTTGGTAATAGGTCTTTCTGCGGGGTGCGAACAGTTGCTTCAAGCGGTCAATGGGACGCGCATAAAGTTGGTAGGCTTTCCCCAAACCATCGGCGTTTAAAGCGATTTCAGAGAACATCGGCAAACCCTTTGCGCGCACGGGCGAACCAAAAGTAGCCTAGAAGTGCAAAGCTGCACGACGCTCCGGCATATATCAGCAAAGCCCCCCAATTGGGCCAATCTCCAACCACCAACACAAGCCGCGTTTGCTCGATGATCAAAGTGAGAGGGTTGGCCCACATCAGATCCGAAATATACTTTGGCAAGGCCGATGCAGGATAAAAAATGGGGGATAAAAATAGTGCGAGATTGATAATCAGTGTCATGATCTGAGAGAGGTCCCGTACATAGACACCGATTGAAGAAAGAAGCCAACACAGACCCAAGAGAAAGGGAATAAATGTCAATACAATTAGAGGAAATGCGAGTGCTGTAATTGGCAAAATTTCGGAATAAATACTAACGCTAACGATGAGAATCAGGGTGCTGAAAAAAAGTTGTATCATCGCGGAAGATACCGCTACCCATGAAAAAATGGCCAGCGGGAAGACAACCTTTTTGACCAAATTCGTGTGCTGAATAATCAAACCTGGCGCGCGACCTGCAACTTCCGAAAAAAGATTAAATATAATCAGTCCAGCAAAAAGATTGAGAGCGTAGCCAATGCCGCCCATCGTTTCTGCGCCGGGCCACCGGGTTTTCATGATGCCAGCAAAGGCAAATGTGTACAATGCCAGCATCAATAAGGGTGTGAGCACGGTCCAGCCAACGCCCAGCAGTGAGCCTCTGTAACGCGACAGGATGTCCCGCTTGACAAATTGATATGCCAGACCGGTGAGATCGCGGTTGATGTATTTTCTTACGTTCACGCAGCAGTCAATTTTTCATTGATTCGATTGGAGGCAAGATCATGCGCTTCGAGCGTTTTCGCCGCCATAAATCCTCGGCGCATATTTGCCATTGGGTGACGCTCGGACCCTTACGAAATCCGCTTGCCTGTGAATTTTTGAGGGGTTGGGCAGGGATGGTTCTGGCAAGTGTTGACGAAGCATGTTTGGCGTAAGCGTTGTTCCATATCTTGGTTGCCTGCACATTGGCGCGTATAAGCAATTCGAAAGCAACTACTCATACACAGTCGATTTGTGCAACCACAAAGCTGCTTGGTCCTTGCTGGAAAGCGTGGGAGCGATACTCAGTTTTGGCCATTTGATATTAATCGATCCGTCGTTCCAGGCGATGCATCGCTCATGCTGCGGCGCGTGGTAGTCGGTGGTCTTGTACAAAAAGTCTGCTGTTTCACTGAGCACCAAAAACCCATGGGCAAATCCTGGTGGTACCCACAACTGGCGGTGATTGTCGCCGCTCAGTTCTTCGCCCACCCATTGGCCAAAGGTGGGCGAGCTTTTGCGGATGTCGACCGCTACGTCGAAAACGGCGCCCTGCACCACGCGCACGAGCTTGCCCTGGGGCTGCTGAATCTGGTAGTGCAGGCCGCGCAACACGCCACGCCCCGATCGGCTGTGGTTGTCCTGCACAAACTGGTGGTTGGTGCCGGTGGCGTCGTTGAAGGCTTGCTGGTTGAAGCTCTCGAAGAAGAAGCCGCGCGCGTCGCCGAACAGTTTGGGTTCGATCAGCAGGACATCCGGAATGGCGAGAGGGGTGACGTTCATGGGCTCGTTCAGTACACTTTTTCCTGCAGCAGACGCAGCAGGTATTGGCCGTAGCCGTTTTTGGCCAAGGGTTGAGCGAGGCGCGCGAGTTGCTCGCTGTCAATCCATGTTCGGCGCCACGCAATTTCTTCCGGGCAGGCGATTTTCAGGCCTTGCCGGTGCTCCAGGGTGGCGATGAACTGGCTTGCTTCGAGCAGGCTTTCGAAGGTGCCGGTGTCGAGCCAGGCATAGCCTCGGCCCATGATTTCGACCTGGAGCTGGTCTTGTTCCAGGTACAGGCGGTTGAGGTCTGTAATTTCGAGCTCGCCACGGGCTGAGGGTTTCAGGCGTTTGGCCATTTCCACGACCTGCTGGTCGTAAAAGTACAGGCCCGTGACGGCATAGTTGGACTTGGGCTTTGCGGGCTTTTCTTCAAGCGAAAGCACCTTGCCCGCCGCATCGAATTGCGCCACCCCGTAGCGCTCGGGGTCTTGCACATGGTAGGCGAACACGCTGGCGCCCTCGGTGCGCCGCATCGCGTTGCCCAGCAGTTGATGAAGGTCGTGGCCATAAAAAATGTTGTCGCCCAGCACCAGCGCGCTCGGGCAACCGGCCAGAAAAGTCTCGCCGATCAAGAAGGCCTGCGCCAGGCCGTCGGGGGTGGGCTGCACCGCGTATTGCAGGTTCATGCCCCAGGCGCTGCCGTCCCCCAGCAGCTGCTGGAAACGGGGGGTGTCTTGCGGGGTGCTGATGATGAGCACCTCGCGAATGCCGGCCAGCATGAGCGTGGTCAGCGGGTGGTAAATCATGGGCTTGTCGTACACCGGCAGCAGCTGCTTGCTGATGGCGAGCGTGGCGGGGTGCAGTCGGGTGCCGGAGCCGCCTGCAAGGATGATGCCTTTGCGTTGGGTCATGGATGTAGCGGTTTGATTACAAGACTTCCGCCAGCATGCGCCGCACGCCGTGCTGCCAGTCGGGCAGCGTGAGGCCGAAGGTCTGGCGCAGGTGGGCGGTGTTCAGGCGGGAGTTGAGCGGGCGCTGCGCGGGGGTGGGGAAGGCGCTGGTGGGGACCGGCGCCACTTCTTGTGCTTTGAGGGCCAGCTCGGGTTTCAGGGCGCGCGCGGTGTCGAGCACGAAGCGGGCGTAGCCATGCCAGCTGGTTTCGCCTGCGGCGGCCAGGTGGTACAGGCCGGCGTGTTGGGGCTCGCGCAGGGTCTGGCGGATGGCGTGGGCGGTGACGTCGGCCAGCAGGTCGGCGCCGGTGGGGGCGCCCCACTGGTCGTCGATCACGGTCAGGCGCTCGCGCTCTTGCGCCAGGCGCAGCATGGTCTTGGCGAAGTTGCCGCCGCGCGCGGCGTAGACCCAGCTGGTGCGGAAGATGAGGTGTTTGGGCGCCTGCTGGCTGGATCAGCTGTTCGCCCTCCCAGCTTGGTGCGGCCGTAGACGCTGAGCGGCGCGGGGGTGTCGGTCTCCAGCCAGGGCTGGCTGCCGCTGCCGTCAAACACGTAGTCGGTGCTGTAGTGCACCAGCAGGGCGCCCAGGCGCGCGCTTCTTCGGCCAACACACCGGGGGTGGTGGCGTTGAGCAGGCGGGCGAATTCGGGTTCGCTCTCGGCTTTGTCCACGGCGGTGTGGGCGGCGGCGTTGACGATCACGTCTGGCCGCAGCGCGCGCACGGTGTCGGCGATGCCGGCGGGTTGGGCGAAGTCGCCGCAGTGGGTGGTGCTGTCGAAGTCGAGCGCGGTCACGTGGCCCAGCGGCGCCAGGCTGCGTTGCAGCTCCCAACCGACCTGGCCGCTTTTGCCGAACAGGAGGATGTTCATGCTTGGGCGGACCCTGCGTACTGCGTCTGAACCCAGTCGCGATAAGCCCCGCTCTGCACATTCGCCACCCATTCGGGGTGGTCCAGGTACCACCGCACGGTTTTTCGGATGCCGCTCTCGAAGGTCTCGGCCGGCTTCCAGCCCAGTTCGCGCTCGATCTTGCGCGCGTCGATCGCGTAGCGGCGGTCGTGGCCGGGGCGGTCTTTCACGAAGCTGATCTGCTGGGCATACGGCTGGCCGTCGGCGCGGGGGCGCAGTTCGTCGAGCAGGGCACAGACGGTGTGCACGATGTCCAGGTTGGGCTTTTCGTTCCAGCCGCCCACGTTGTAGGTCTCGCCCAGGCGGCCGGCTTCGAGCACGCGGCGGATCGCGCTGCAGTGGTCGCTCACATACAGCCAGTCGCGCACCTGCTGGCCGTCGCCGTAGACCGGCAGCGGCTTGCCGGCCAGGGCGTTGACGATGGTGAGTGGGATCAGTTTTTCGGGGAAGTGAAACGGGCCGTAGTTGTTGCTGCAGTTGGTGGTGAGCACCGGCAGGCCGTGGGTGTGGTGCCATGCGCGCACCAGGTGGTCGCTGGCGGCCTTGCTGGCCGAGTAGGGGCTGTTGGGCTCGGTGCGGTGGGCCTCGGTAAAGGCCGGCTCGTTGGGCGCGAGGCTGCCGTAGACCTCGTCGGTGCTCACGTGCAGGAAGCGAAAGGCAGATTTCTCTTGCGCCGGCAGGCCGGACCAGTGGGCGCGCACGGCTTCGAGCAGGCGGAAGGTGCCGACGATGTTGGTCTGAATGAAGTCTTCGGCGCCGTGGATGGAGCGGTCCACGTGGCTTTCGGCGGCGAAGTTGAGCACGGCGCGCGGGCGGTGCCGGGCCAGCAGGCTGGCCACCAGCGCGGTGTCGCCAATATCACCCTGCACGAACACATGGCGCGGGTCGCCTTGCAGGTTGGCAAGGTTGGCACGGTTGCCGGCGTAGGTGAGCTTGTCGAGATTGAGCACGGGCTCGTCGCTGGCGCTGAGCCAGTCGAGCACGAAATTGGCGCCGATGAAGCCGGCGCCGCCGGTGACGAGAATCATGGATGGTCCATTGCAGTTTTTGGAGCTGCTTGGCGCTTACGCCGAACGCCCATAGTTGTCTTCCAGGCGAACAATGTCGTCTTCCCCCAGGTAACTGCCCGACTGCACCTCGATCATTTCCAGCTCCAGCTTGCCGGGGTTGTGCAGGCGGTGCACCTCGCCAATGGGTATGTAAGTGGACTGGTTTTCGGACAGCAGGTAGGTCTCAGTGCCGCGCGTGACCTCGGCCGTGCCCTGCACCACGATCCAGTGTTCGGCGCGGTGGTGGTGCTTTTGCAGGCTCAGGCTGGCGCCGGGCTTCACGCCGATGCGCTTGACCTGGAAGCGCTCGCCAGCGTCCACGCTGTCGTACCAGCCCCAGGGACGGGCCACGCGGCGGTGGGCTGCGGCCTGGGGAATGTCTTGGGCGGCCAGATGTGCCACCACGTCTTTCACCTGCTCGGCGTGGTCGCGGTTGGCCACCAGCAGGGCGTCGGGCGTGTCGATGATGAGCAGGTCTTGCGTGCCCAGGGCCACCACGGTTCTGCCGGGCGCGTGAATGAACGTGTTGCGCGCGTGCAGCGCCTGGCCCTGGCCGGTGATGCGGTTGCCATCGGCATCGGCCGGTGTCAGTTCGGCCACGGCGTTCCAGCTGCCCACGTCGCTCCACTGGCCCTGGAACGGCACCACGGCCACGTTGTCGTGGGGCTCCATCACCGCGTAGTCGATGCTTTGCGAGCGGCAGGCCAGAAACGCTTCGGCCTGTGGCCGCACGAAGCCGATACCGTCTGCGCTGCCGCTGCCCACGCGCTCCTGGCGTGGGCTGGCCATGGCTTGCTCGCAACTTTGCAAAATGTCGGGCGCGTGTGCTTTCAGTGCGGCGAGCAGCGCGCTGGCGCGGGCCAGAAAGATGCCGGCGTTCCACAACACGCCGCCCTGCAGCAGCAGTGCCTGGGCGGCGGCAGGCGCTGGCTTTTCGATGAAGCGGGCCACGCGGTGGCTGCCGTCGGCACGCGCCTCGCCCTGCTGGATGTAGCCGTAGGCGCTGCTGGGGAAGCTGGGCACCACGCCGTAAGTGACGATGGCGCCGGCCTCGGCCGCGGGCACGCCCAGGCGAATGGTCTGGGCGAAGGCCGTGGCGTCGGGGATGTGGTGATCGGCCGGGCAGAACAGCAGCAGCGGGTCGGCGCCGTTTTGCTGCGCCAGCAAGGCGGCCAGCGCCATGGCGGCGGCGGTGTTGCGCCCGGCGGGTTCCAGGAGCACCTGGCTGCCGGGGCGCTGGTTGCCGATGGCATCGGCGACCAGAAAGCGGTGGTCTTCCGCCGCCACACACACCATCGGCTCACCACACCATGCCAGCCGCCCCAGCGTGAGCTGCAGCAGGCTCTGACCACCGACCAGCGGCACGAACTGTTTTGGGAAGCTCTGGCGACTCAGCGGCCACAGGCGGGTGCCGGAGCCGCCGCAGAGAATGACCGGGGTGATGGGGGTGAAGGCGGACACGGTGGAATCCTTGAAGCTCACATGAATATCTTGGGGATCGTACGCGTGGCTGGCTCAGGCGAACTGCGCTGATGCCGCGGCCTGAGGGCGCAGGTGAAAAACCGCACAAATGCCTTTTCGAGAACGACGGGCATGGGCTCGCTCAGTCCGCTCAAGTGACTTGGCCGATGGGGCGTGTGACAGATGGTCTGCAACCCTTCGGATTTTCCAAG
Organism: uncultured beta proteobacterium; assembly: GCA_963831255.1. Classification (GTDB taxonomy): domain Bacteria; phylum Pseudomonadota; class Gammaproteobacteria; order Burkholderiales; family Burkholderiaceae_C; genus Hydrogenophaga. The sequence continues at coordinate 427,592 of CAWHPI010000006.1, forward strand.
GTTTGCACTCCTGTTTAGATCGTGCTGCTGGGGCTCACCAGGCATCTGCCCTGGGCCCTGCTGCGTTCTTCTGACGCCTTGCAGCAAAATCAGCGGTGAATTCTATCGGCCCGTGTGTCACGGTTTACTGGGTTGCAGGGTTCGCATGTGCGTTTGAGGTGTTGCAAGCGCATGAATTCGTAAGAGGAGTGAAAACAGATGATCAAAAAAGCAGTCTTCCCTGTGGGCGGCCTCGGCACCCGTTTCCTGCCCGCCACCAAGGCGATTCCCAAAGAGATGCTGCCGGTGGTCGACAAACCGCTGATTCAGTACGCGGTGGAAGAGGCCTACGCGGCGGGCATCCGCGAGATGATTTTTGTCACCGGGCGTCACAAGCGCGCGATCGAAGACCATTTCGACACCGCGTTCGAACTCGAATTTGAGCTGGAGGCGCTGAACAAACACGCGCTGCTGGAGGTCGTGCATGCGATCAAGCCAGACGACATGGACTGCGTGTACGTGCGCCAGCCGCGGGCGCTGGGCCTGGGGCACGCGGTGCTGTGTGCTGAGCGGCTGGTGGGCAACGAGCCTTTTGCCGTTTTGCTGGCCGACGACCTGATGATGGGGCGCGACCAGCTCGCTGGCGGCCCGACCGTGTTGCAGCAGATGGTGCAGGCCTACGAGCGCAGCCCGGGCACGGTGCTGGCGGTGCAAGACGTGCCCCGGGCAGACACGCGGCGCTACGGCGTGGTGGACGTGCACGGCGCGACCGACCAGCTGGCCGAGGTGTTTGCCATGGTGGAGAAGCCAGCGCCAGAGCAGGCGCCTTCCACGCTGGCGGTGGCCGGCCGCTACATCCTCACGCCGGGCGTGTTCGAGAGCATCCGCCGCCAGCCGCGCGGCGCGGGCGGCGAAATTCAGCTGACCGATGGCATTGCCGCGCTGATCGGCACCGAGCGCGTGCAGGCGTTTCGCTACGACGGCGCTGCGCTACGACTGCGGCAGCAAAGAGGGCTTTTTGCAGGCCACGATCGACCTGGCCTTGCAGAATCCCGAACTCAAAGCTGGCTTGCTGGCGCAGATTCGGCGCATCGCCAGCGCATGATGTAAAGCCGCTTCAGCGACCGATCAGAAACACGCAGGGCAGCGACAACGGGAGGCCTGGCTCGGCGGTGAGCAAGCGCTTCCACTCGCGCGCCGTCTGGCTCAGGCAGCGCTGCTGTTGCAAGCCGAGCCCGAAACAGGCCGCGAGGCGGGTGTTGGGCTGCAGCGTTTGCACCAGTGCTTGCAGCAGCGCGGCATTGCGGTAGGGCGTTTCGATCAGGATCTGGGTTTGACCGCTGCCGAGCGCCAGGGCTTCGAGTTCGCGCAGGCGCCGATTGCGCTCGGTGGCTTCCTGCGGCACGTAGCCCACAAACGCAAAGCTTTGCCCATTGAGGCCGCTGGCCGCCAGCGCCAGCATGAGCGACACCGGGCCGCTCAGCGGCTCCACCGCGAGGCCCAAAGCGTGGGCGGTGCGCACCACCGAGCTGCCAGGGTCGGCGATTGCGGGCATGCCGGCCTCGCTGACCAGGCCGATGTCGTGGCCGGCGAGGGCGGGTGCAAGCAGGGCGCGGGCGGCGGTGTCGAGCGCGGCGTCGGGTGCGTGGTCGCCTTTTTTGTGGGCGGCGCGGGGCAGTTCGCTGATGTGCTGCGCTTGCAGAGGGGCTGCCAGCCCGTGCGTCTGCTCCACGCGTTTCAGAAAGGCGCGCGTGCTTTTGGCGTTTTCGGTGATCCAGTGGCTGAGTCGGCTGGTCACCGCGAGCGTGGCGCCAGGCAGGAGCTGGTCGATCGCGGCGTGCTCAGACCCGGTGCAGCCGAAATCGAGCGGGGTGGGCACGAGGTAGAGCGTGCCCTTCTGGGTGGCGGCGTGCTTCACGGCACAAGCAGGCCGGCGGCGCGCAGCATCTGGCAGGTGCGAATCAGCGGCAGGCCGATGAGCGCGGTGGGGTCGTCGTTGTCGATCCGCGCCAGCAGCGAGATGCCGAGGCCCTCGCTTTTGGCGCTGCCCGCGCAGTCGTAAGGCTGCTCGGCGCGCAGGTAGCGCTCGATTTCGTCGGCGCCCAGATGCCGGAACACCACCCGCACCGGCACCACCGCGCTTTGCTCGAATCCCGTCTCCAGGCACTGCACGGAGAGCGCCGTCTGGAATATCACGGTTTCGCCGCTCATGCGCGCAAGCTGTTCCCGGGCGCGCTCGTGGTTGCCCGGTTTGCCCAGCGGCTCGCCGTGCAGATCGGCCACCTGGTCGCTGCCGATCACGATCGCTTGCGGGTGGCGCCGCGCGACCGAGGCGGCTTTTTGTTTCGCCAGACGCAGGGCCATATCGGCCGGCGCCTCATCAGGCAATGGGGTTTCGTCGACCTCGGGGCTGACCGTCTCGAAGGGCAAGCCCAGGCGGGAGAGCAGGGCGTGGCGGTAGGGCGAGGTGGAGCCCAAGATGAGGACGCGGCTGGGTGGCATGGTGTCTGTCATGCGCGAGATTGTCCCTGCATTCCTTCATTACACTGCCGCCATGACAGCGACCACACCCCCCGCCTGGAACCCCGCCCGCCTGGACGCGCGCCGCTTCGCCGAGGCCCATGGCCACCTCGAAGGCAGCCGTGCAGCCTCCGATCTGAAGCGCCTGGCCGCCGACTTGCACGCGGCGGCGCCTTCGGGTTCTGTGGCGTGGCAGGCCGATGGCGAGCTGCGACAGGCCAGCGACGGCGCGGCGCCAGCGGTCTGGCTGCACCTTCAGGCGCAAACGGTGACCCCGCTCACCTGCCAGCGCTGCCTGGGTGCGGTCGAAACGCCGCTGGTGGTCGATCGCTGGTACCGCTTTGTCGCCACCGAGGCACAGGCCGAGGCGGAAGACGACGCCGCCGAGGAAGACCTGCTGGCGCTGGAGCCGCGCCCCGATCTGATGGCTGTGCTTGAAGACGAACTGCTCATGGCGCTGCCGCTGGTGCCCATGCACGAGACCTGCCCGCAACCCCTGCCGTTGTCGGCCGGGGTGTTACCGGATGCGGGTGGAGAGGATGCGGTTCGCGAGAACCCGTTTCAGGCCTTGTCGCGGTTGAAGAAATGACGGCGAGAGGTGCGGTGTAGCGACCGGTGAAGGCGCGATCCACGAGCCGGCGCGCTAGCCAGCGCCACTTTGGCTGGCGTCGCTCCTGCGATGGGTGGCTACTCGCCCTTTCCCTGCGACAAAGTTTCACGCTACAATCATGGGCTTCGCGCAAGTCCGAGCTTTCTCGGTATTGGTTGCCTGTTCTTCACGGCCTCAAGCGCGTCACCGATCTCACCCTCTTCTCCAGGAGCCCGCCATGGCTGTTCAGCAAAACAAAAAATCCCCGTCCAAGCGCGGTATGCACCGTTCGCACAACGCTCTGAATGTGCCCGGCATTGCCGTGGAGCCGACCACCGGCGAAATCCACCTGCGTCACCACATCAGCCCAAACGGGTTTTACCGTGGTCGCCAGGTGTTGAAAAACAAGTCTGAAGCCTGAATGCGGCTTGCCCTCTGGCCTCGCCAACGTGGCGTGCCTGAGGCCACACAGACGGTTCAAGCGATGGCCCGCATGCTGCATGCGGGCTTTTTGCGTTATCGGGCCAGGTCGATGATTCACATGGAAGCGCCAGCATGATCACCATCGCAGTCGATTGCATGGGGGGTGACGCTGGCCCAGCTGTCACGCTACCGGCCTGCAACGCCTTTTTGTCCAGTCACCCGCAGGCGCAGCTGTTGCTGGTGGGGCGGCCCGAGGCCTTTGCAGCATGGCCGCAGGTGCTCAACAACGTACGCTGTCGGGTGGTTCCCGCGACCGAGGTGGTCGAGATGGACGACGCGGTCGAGGTCGCGCTGCGGCGCAAGAAAGACTCTTCCATGCGCGTGGCGGCGCAGCAGGTGAAGGATGGCTCGGCCCAGGCCATGGTGTCGGCCGGCAACACCGGCGCACTCATGGCCATTTCGCGCTATGTGCTGAAAACGCTCGACGGTATCGACCGCCCGGCCATCGCCAGCCAGCTGCCCAACGCCCGCGGCGGGGCCACCACCGTGCTCGATCTGGGCGCCAATGTGGACTGCTCTGCCGAGCATTTGCTTCAGTTTGCGGTGATGGGTTCTGCCCTGGTCTCGGCCATGACAGGCCAGCGCACGCCCAGCGTGGGTTTGCTCAATGTGGGCGAAGAGGTCATCAAAGGCAGCGAAGTGATCAAAAAAGCGGGCGTATTGCTGCGAAATGCGGCCAACGCCGGTGATCTGAATTTTTTCGGCAATGTCGAAGGCAACGATATCTTCAAGGGCACGGTGGATATCGTGGTCTGCGACGGTTTTGTTGGCAATGTGGCGCTCAAGGCCAGCGAAGGCCTTGCCTCGATGCTGGGCGGTTTTATTCGCGAAGAGTTTTCGAAGAACATTTTTCGGAAAATGGCGGCCATTTTGTCCTATCGGTCGCTAACGTCGTTCAAAAATCGTGTAGACCCGCGGCGTTACAACGGCGCTGCTCTGCTGGGGTTGCGCGGACTGGTGTTCAAAAGCCACGGTTCGGCTGACGCCTTCGGGTTCGAGCAGGCGCTGGCGCGCGCTTATGATGCGGCCCACCACGCGATGCTGGACAACGTGCGCGAGCGCATCGCCCACGCCGCACCTTTGATCGAGGCAGCCGGCCCCGCCAGCGAACTCAAGAGCATCCCCACCCTCTGAATCACCGCATTTCTGCTGCATGACACGCTTTGCCCGCATCACCGGCACCGGCAGCTCGCTGCCGCCCCGTCGTTTGACCAACGAAGACATGGTGGCCTTGCTCGCTGAGCGCGGCGTGGAAACCAGCGACGACTGGATTGTTGAGCGCACCGGCATTCGCGCCCGCCACTTTGCGGCCGATGGCGTGTTCGTGAGCGATCTCGCGGCCGAGGCCTGCCGCCAGGCGATGGCCGCGGCGAAGGTGGCACCCGACGAGATCGACCTGATCATCGTCGCCACCTCCACGCCCGACATGGTGTTTCCCTCGACGGCCGCCATCCTGCAGCACAAGCTGGGCATCGCCGGTTGCCCGGTGTTCGATGTGCAGGCGGTGTGCAGCGGCTTCATTTATGCGCTCACGGTGGCCGACGCCATGATCCAGACCGGCTCGGCGAGCAAGGCGCTGGTGGTGGGCGCCGAGGTGTTCAGCCGCATTCTCGATTTCAACGACCGCACCACCTGTGTGCTGTTTGGCGATGGCGCGGGCGCGGTGGTGCTGGAGGCCAGCGACACGCCGGGCATTCTGGCCACCGATATTCATGCCGATGGCAAGCACGTCGGCATTCTGTGCGTGCCGGGCCACGTGTCGGGCGGCGCCGTGCTGGGCGATCCGCTGCTCAAGATGGACGGGCAGGCGGTGTTCAAGCTGGCGGTGGGCGTGCTGGAAGAAACCGCTCGCGCGGTGCTTGCCAAGGCCGGGCGCAGCGCCGCAGATATCGACTGGCTGGTTCCGCATCAGGCCAACATCCGCATCATGCAAAGCACTGCGCGCAAGCTCAAGCTGCCGATGGACAAGGTGGTGGTCACGGTGGATCAGCACGGCAACACCTCGGCCGCGTCGATCCCGCTGGCACTCGACCACGCGGTGCGCGCCGGCCAGGTGAAGCGCGGCGACACGCTCATGCTCGAAGGCGTGGGCGGCGGTTTCACCTGGGGCTCGGTGCTGCTCGACTTCTGAGCGTCGCACTCTGCAGTGCTACGCCTGTTTCAATTAAACATCACTTTTTATGAAACCATTTGCATTTGTCTTTCCTGGCCAGGGCTCGCAAGTCCGTCGGCATGCTGGACGCCTGGGGCGATCACCCGGCGGTGGCTGGTGCACTGCAGGAAGCCTCAGACGCGCTGGACGAAGACATGGGCCACCTGATCCAGCGAAGGCCCCAAGGAGGCGCTGGCGCTGACCACCAACACCCAGCCGGTGATGCTGGTCGCAGGCGTGGCGGCCTGGCGCGTCTGGCTGCGCCGAGGGCGGCGCCAAGCCGGCTGTGCGTGGCCGGCCATTCGCTGGGTGAATATTCGGCGCTGGTGGCCTCGGGCGTGCTCACGCTGGCGCAGGCGGCACCGCTGGTGCGCTTTCGCGCCGCACGCCATGCAAGACGCCGTGCCGGTGGGCACGGGCGCCATGGCCGCCATTCTGGGCATGGACGCCGAACGCAGTGATCGCTGGCTGCCTGGAGGCGCAAGCCACGTTTGGTGCAGGCAGCGCCGAGGTGGTGGAAGCCGTGAATTTCAACGATCCGGCGCAAACCGTGATCGCCGGCAGCAAGGCGGCGGTGGACAAGGCCTGCGAGCTGCTCAAGGCGCAGGGTGCCAAGCGCGCTTTGCCGCTGCCGGTGTCGGCGCCGTTCCATTCCAGCCTGATGAAGCCAGCGGCCGAGAAGCTCAAGGAGCAAGCTGGCCGCTACTGCGTTCGCTGCGCCGCAAATTCCGGTGGTCAACAACATCGATGTGGCGGTCGAGACCGATGCCGACCGCATTCGCGATGCCCTGTACCGCCAGGCGTTTGGCCCGGTGCGCTGGGTCGAGTGCGTGCAGGCGATTCAGGCGCGCGGCGTGTCCACGCTGGTGGAGTGCGGCCCCGGCAAGGTGCTGGCCGGCATGGTCAAGCGCATCGACGCCGAGCTCACCGGCGCTGCCGCTTTTCGACCCGGCCACATTGGCTGAGGTCAAGACCCAGTTGGGCTGAGCCCGGAGGATCCGCATGTCTGAAGTGAAATTTGCAGGGCAGGTGGCCCTGGTCACCGGCGCCTCGCGCGGCATCGGTGCCGCCATCGCGCAGGAACTCGCGGCTCGCGGCCTGATCGTGATCGGCACCGCCACCACCGACGAAGGTGCAGCCAAGATCGGCGCCGCGTTGGGCAGCTGCCGGGTGCAGCGGCCGGCTGCCGAGGCGCTTGTCTGAATGTGAACGACGCGCCGCCGGTGAAGCGCTGATCGATGAGATCGTCAAGGCCCATGGTGGTTTGCAGGTGCTGGTGAACAACGCCGGCATCACGCGCGACATGCTGGCCATGCGCCTGAAAGACGACGACTGGGACGCGGTGCTGGACACCAACCTCAAGGCCGTGTTTCGCATGAGCCGCGCGGTGATCCGCCCCATGATGAAGCAGCGCTATGGCCGCATCATCAGCATCACCAGCGTGGTGGGCGCCTCCGGCAACGCGGGTCAGGCCAACTACGCAGCGGCCAAGGCCGGCGTGGCGGGCATGACGCGCGCGCTGGCGCGCGAGCTGGGCAGCCGCAACATCACGGTCAATTGTGTGGCGCCCGGCTTCATTGAGACCGACATGACGGCGACCTTGCCCGAAGAGCAGCAAAAGGCTTTGCTCGGACAGATCCCGCTGGGCCATCTGGGCAAACCGGCCGACATTGCCCACGCGGTGGCCTACCTCGCCAGCCCGCAAGCCGCCTATGTGACTGGGCAGGAACTGCATGTCAACGGTGGCATGTTCATGGCCTGATCGGCCTTCATTTTTTTCATCGAATCACGCCGAGAAAGCCGCCCGGCGGGCCGTTTAGGGACCACTCCCTAGCGCTGGCTAAAATGACGGCCTGTATTCCAACCACCCTCAGAGGGACTTATGAGCGATATCGAAGCACGTGTAAAGAAAATCATTGCCGAACAACTCGGCGTGGAAGAGGGGCAGGTCACCAATGAAAAGGCCTTTGTGGCCGACCTCGGTGCCGACTCGCTGGACACGGTCGAACTGGTGATGGCGCTGGAAGACGAATTCGGTATCGAGATTCCGGACGAAGACGCCGAGAAAATCACCACGGTGCAAAACGCCATCGATTACGCAACCACGCACCAGAAGGCCTGATTGCGCCCATGAGTCGCCGCGAGGTCTTGCCCCATGCGCTCTGCGCCGGCGGGCAGGTTCGCATCACATGCAGCGCCAGGTTGCCCCGCCTTTGTGGCGGCCGATAGGGGTTATTGATGAGTCGTCGTCGTGTTGTCGTGACCGGCCTGGGTTGCGTCAGCCCCGTGGGCAATACGGTGGCGAGGCCTGGAGCCAATCTGCTGGCCGGGCAATCCGGTATTGACCGGATCACCAAGTTTGATGCCGTCCGCTTTTTCCTGCCAGATTGCTGGCGAGGTCAAGAACTTCGATCTGGAGTCGTACATCAGCGCCAAGGAAGCGCGCGACGATGGACACCTTCATCCACTACGGCATTGCTGCCGCACATCAGGCGGTGGTCGATGCGGGCCTGCCTACGGGCGATGCGCTGGGCGAAGAGGCTTCGCACCGCTTGGCCTGCATCATCGGCTCGGGCATCGGTGGGCTGCCGCTGATCGAAGCCACCCACGCCGAGTACGTGAGCCGGGGCCCACGCCGCATCTCGCCGTTTTTTGTGCCAGCGTCCATCATCAACATGATCGCGGGCCATGTGTCGATGCGCTACGGCTTCAAGGGTCCCAACCTGGCGGTGGTCACCGCTTGCACCACCGGGCTGCACTGCATCGGTGAGGCCGCGCGCATGATCGAATACGGCGACGCCGATGTGATGGTCGCCGGCGGCTCCGAGGCCACGGTATCGCCGCTGGGCGTCGGCGGTTTTGCGTCCATGCGCGCGCTGTCCACGCGCAACGACGACCCGGCTACCGCCTCGCGCCCCTGGGACAAAGACCGCGACGGATTTGTGCTGGGCGAGGGCGCTGGGGTGATGGTGCTGGAGTAGTATGAGCACGCCACGGCGCGCGGCGCAAAGATCTACGCCGAGTTGGTCGGGCTACGGCATGAGCGCCGACGCCGGCCACATGACTGCGCCCAACATGGACGGCCCGCGCCGCGCGATGCTGAATGCGCTGCGCAACGCTGGCCTGAATGCCGACTCAGGTGCACTACCTCAACGCCCACGGCACCTCCACGCCGCTGGGCGATGTGAACGAAACCAACGCCATCAAGGCCGCGCTGGGCGACCATGCCACGCAAGGTGGTGGTCAACTCCACCAAGTCGATGACCGGGCATCTGCTGGGTGGCGCCGGCGGGCATCGAGAGTGTGTTCACCGTGCTGGCGGTGCACCACCAGAAGAGCCCGCCCACGATCAACATCTTCAACCAGGACCCCGAGTGCGATCTCGACTACTGCGCCAATGTGGCGCGCGACATGAAGATCGACGTTGCCTTGAAAAACAACTTCGGTTTTGGTGGCACCAACGGCTCGCTTGTGTTCCAGCGGGTTTGAGTCACACCCGTTGCCCACGCTGAAAAACCGCCATGCGCAACGCCCCATCGGTGATGTACCCGGTGGGGCGTTGTGCTTTTCATGTGCGGGCGCTGCTGGTGCTGGCCGCAATCGTGGCCGCTGCGCTCCTGGGTTGGCGCGTCGGCTCCGCTGTGGATACCCGCTTGTGGCTGGCCACGTTGCTGGGCGCCGGCTTCTGGCTGGCCTGGGCGCTGCGCGCCTGGTGGCGCTCGCCAGTGGGGCGGTTGCATTGGGACGCGCAGGCGCCCAGCTTGCCGAGTCTGGAGGTGGGTGCCTGGTTCTGGCACGGTGCTGTGGCGCTGGACCCGCAGCCTTTGCTGCGCCTGGAGTCGGCGCTGGATCTGCAGCGGCTGCTGTTGCTTCGGCTTCATGCACACAAATCGGTCCCACGCTGGGTGTGGGTGCAGCAGACCAGCGACCCGGCCCGTTGGCTCGATCTGCGGCGAGCGCTGCAGCGGGGCTCTGCTTGACCGTCCCTGGCGCTCGGCGCGGTGTGCGTTATATTTCCGCGCGCATGACGCCCGAAGAAGACCACAACGCCCCGCCGCCGCCCGACAGCGATGTCATGCTGGTGCAGCGCACGCTGGCCGGGGAGCAAAAAGCCTTCGAATTGCTGGTCATCAAATACCAGCGGCGCGTTGAGCGCCTGATCGGGCGCATGGTGCGAGATGTCGATCTGGTGCCCGACATTGCCCAGGAAACCTTCATTCGTGCCTACCGCGCGCTCGGCCAGTTCCGGGGTGATGCGCAGTTCTACACCTGGCTCTACCGGATTGCGGTCAACACCGCCAAGAAACAGCTGCTGGAACTCAAGCGCGACCCGTTGATCTTCCAGTCGCAGATGAAATCGGCCGACGACGATGAAACTTCCGGTTCAGAACGCGAACTAAACCTCGGTGTGGCTGACGAGGCAACGCCCGAGGCGTTGCTGGCCAGCAAGGAGATTGCCCAAGCGGTGAATGCTGCGATGGACGATCTGCCCAGAAGAGTTGCGAATGGCCATCACGCTGCGGGAAATCGAAGGGCTGAGTTATGAAGAAATTGCGCAGGCACTTGAGTGTCCGATTGGCACGGTGCGGTCCCGCATCTTTCGCGCTCGCGAGGCGATTTCCAGCCGCATCCGTCCGATGTTGGACCGACAGACGGGCAAGCGCTGGTGAGTGGTGATCGCCAAAAAATTGCAGGCAGTCCACAGGATTCATCGGACAGGTTTGAATATTCGCCGTCAGGCAGCGAGTCAGGAATTCAGAGCATGAACGCAGAACACATTTTCGGGGAACAGCCGCCCCACCAGCCAGCTGCGGCGGCAGAGCCCGCGAGCGAAGAGATGCTGGTCTGCGCCTTGCTGGATGGCGAGCTGAGCGAGCCAGAACTGAGCGCCTGGCTGGGTCGCAATCCAGAGCTGCACACCGCCGCAGCGCGTGGGCGGGTTTACCAGCTGATCGGCGAGTCCCTGCGCGGGCAGGCGCCTGTGGTGAGCGACACCTCTTCGGCCTTTCTGCTGGGCATTCAGGCCCGGCTTGGGAGCTGAACCGTCGGTTCGCCCGACACCCACGACGGCCCTTCAATCAGCCAGCACCACCGAGGTGACGCAGGTGCGTGCGCCCGCGGCAAATGACGCGGTGTTTCGCTGGAAGCTGGTGGCCGGGCTCGCTTCATTGGCGGCGGTGATGGCGGTGAGCTGGACCGTGCTGGGAAGCGCACCGGCCGGCTCGGGTGTCGGTGCTGGCGCCCCCCAACTGGCCTTGTCCCAGCCGGCGCAAACCGTTCCGTCGCCTGCGGGCACGGAAGCTGCAGCAGCGCCATTGGTGGTCAACACCCGCCAGGGCGTGTTGATTCGAGACGCCGGGCTAGAGGCCTTGATGGCGGAGCACCGTCAGCACGGCGGCGTTTCGGCGCTGCAGATGCCGGCCGGCTTCCTGCGCAACGCCACCTACGATCCCGACGCCCGCTGAAAGCCATGACCGTTTTTTGGCGCCAGCCGCTCAATCTTTCGGATCGTCTCGTCCGCGCCCACTCAGCTCGCAGCATGGGTGGATGGCTTCAGCTGCTGGCAGGCGCATGGTTGCTGATGGCCATCACAGCCCTGCCAGCGCCCGCCTGGGCGCAAGCCACGGCGAAGGAGCCAGCGCGCAGCCTGACCGAGTGGCTCACGCGCATGCACGAAGCTTCACGTCAGCGGGCCTATCAGGGCACGCTGGTGGTCTCGGCGGGGGCCTCCATGTCGGCGTCTCGCATCTGGCATGTGTGCGACGGTTCGCAGCAGATGGAGCGGGTGGAAACGCTCACCGGCGCGCCGCGCACCACCATTCGCCGCAACAGCGATGTGATCACCTTCGCGCCCGATTCGAAAACGGCCTGGGTGGAAAAGCGCGAGTCGCTGGGCCTGTTTCCCGAGATGCTGCGCATGCCCAGCAACGCGATCCCCGATCACTACGATCTGCGCGAGACCGGCACCGACCGGGTGGCGGGCCATCAGGCCGACCGGCTGGAGATCGTGCCACGCGACACACTGCGTTTTGGCTACCGCATCTGGGCCGAGCAGAAAACGGGTCTGGTGATGAAGATGCAAACCTTGGGTGATCAGGGCGCGGTGATGGAGCAGGTGGCGTTCTCCGAGCTGGACCTGAGTGCGCCGGTTCGCATGGATGCACTCAAGCGCCAGATGAACGACACACGCGGCTATGAAATACACAAGTCGAAGATGAAGAAGACCACCGCCGAGGCAGAAGGCTGGCGCATGCGCGAGGTTGTGCCTGGTTTTGCCTCGATGAGCTGTCACACCCGCGGTGGGCCGGGTGCGACCGAGCCGGCGTCCATGCAGTGGGTGTTCTCGGATGGGCTGGCTTCGGTCTCGCTTTTTGTGGAAACCTTTGATCCGCAGCGCCACGGGACCGAGAGAAGTGCGGCCGTCGGCGCTACGCATTCGTTTGCCCAGCGACTGGATGGGTACTGGATCACCGCCCTGGGCGAGGTGCCTGTGGCGACTCTGCGCCGGTTCGCCGAGTCGCTGGAGCGCACGCGCTGAAGCTGTTCTGCCTGTTGCCGTCGAGCTCGATCGCGCATACGACGCCGGCGCACTCACAGGCTGTTTTTTTCCGTTCTTTCAAAGGATCACCATGATGCTTCGCTCTTGGTTGCAAGTTCCCCGTGTGGCAGTTTTGACCGCGTCCCTGCTGGTATTCGGTGGCGTCGTGCCCGCAGTTGCCATGGCGCAGACCCCGGCTGCTGTCGCGCCCAGCGTGCGTGGCTTGCCAGACTTCACCGATCTGGTGGATCTGGTCGGTCCGTCGGTGGTCAACATCCGCACGCTGGAGCGTGCCAAGGCCGAATCGGGCTCGGGACAGGATGAGCAGATGCTGGAATTCTTCCGGCGCTTCGGCATCCCGATTCCCCCCGGTGCGGTGCCACGCGGTCCCAGATCCGACCGAGGATCCTCGGAAGAACCGCAGCCGCGCGGCGTGGGCTCGGGCTTCATCCTGAGTACCGATGGCCTGATCATGACCAATGCCCATGTGGTCGACGGCGCAGACGAGCTCATCGTGACCCTGCCCGACCGCCGTGAGTTCAAGGCCAAGATCGTGGGTGCCGACAAGCGCACCGATGTGGCACTGGTCAAGATCGAAGCAAGTGGGCTGAGTGCCGTGAAGACGGGCGATGTGGATCGGCTGCGCGTGGGCGAGTGGGTGATGGCCATTGGTTCGCCGTTTGGCCTGGAAAACACCGTGACCGCGGGCATCGTCAGCGCGAAAAAGCGCGACACCGGCGATTTCCTTCCGTTCATCCAGACCGACGTGGCCATCAACCCTGGCAACTCGGGTGGCCCGCTGATCAACATGCGCGGCGAGGTGGTGGGCATCAACAGCCAAATTTATTCGCGTTCGGGCGGCTTCCAGGGCATCTCGTTTGCGATTCCGATCGACGAGGCGATCCGTGTCTCCGACCAGCTCAAGACCAACGGTCGCGTCACGCGGGGCCGAATCGGCGTGCAGATCGATCAGGTGAGCAAAGACGTGGCCGAATCGATCGGGCTTGGTGCGCCTCGCGGTGCCCTGGTGCGAGGCGTGGAGCCCAATGCGCCAGCGGCGAAGGCTGGCGTGGAGCCGGGCGACATCATCGTGAAATTCGACGGCAAGACCATCGACAAATCGGTCGACCTGCCGCGGCTGGTGGGCAATACCAAGCCAGGCACCAAGAGCACGATGACGGTGTTTCGCCGTGGCAGCGAGCGCACGTTGTCGATCGTGGTTGCCGAGTTGGAGCCAGAGCGTGCGGAGCAGCGGGCCGAGGCGCCGCAGGCACCGAAGGGGCCCAGCAGCAGCGCTGTGCAGTCGCTCGGCCTGACCCTGGCCGAACTCACCGCGGCGCAGAAAAAGGAACTCAACCTCAAAGGCGGCCTGCGGGTCGTGACGGCGGAGGGTGTGGCTGCGCGGGCCGGGCTGCGTGAAGACGACGTGATCGTGCAGATCGCCAACACGGAAACGCTGGGGCTCAAGGAGTTCGAGGCAGCGCTCGCCAAGCTCGACAAAAGCAAGCCGGTCAATGTCTTGTTCCGCCGTGGCGAGTGGGCGCAATACGCGGTGATCCGTCCTGCGCGTTGAGCGCCAGGGTCTCTCAACAAAGCCCCCAGCTTCCCTCACGAAGCTGGGGGCTTTTGTCTTTGTTGGTGGTTTTGCGACACACCGGCGGGCTGCCGTTTGGGCTGTTCTTCACCCGTCTACGTAAGTGAACACCCACATGATTTTGGCGTTGGTGGTCGAATTCGATAAAATCCGCGGTCCAGACGCTGATTTGCGGCCTTGGCTGCTCCGCTCGCTTCACGATGCGAAAAAAAGCAACGCTTGGCGCAGGTTTTCCACAGCATTGCAAGAGAGATCTGGCAATGTTGTGGGTGAGTTGTGGATAAGCTCTTTGTTGCCGCGCTGCAACAAAGCCTGTCCCTCTGTTCGGGTGTGTGCGTTTTGGGCTTTTTGCCTACAATGAAACCCCAACGAATGCAGTTGCCATTGCTTGTTGGTTCTGGGCGCGTCACCACCTGACGCGCCCTTTTTTATGTGCCCGCGACCCTGTTCTTCGGCGCCGGTTTTTGTCTCTGTCGAGTCTGTTTTTTCGATGAATCACATCCGCAATTTTTCCATCATCGCGCACATTGATCACGGCAAGTCCACGCTGGCCGATCGCATCATTTCGCGCTGTGGCGGCCTCGCCGATCGCGAGATGAGCGAGCAGGTGCTCGACTCGATGGACATCGAGAAAGAGCGCGGCATCACCATCAAGGCCCAGACCGCTGCGCTGCACTACAAAGCGCGCGATGGACAGGTCTACAACCTGAATCTCATCGACACACCCGGTCATGTCGACTTCTCTTACGAGGTGAGCCGCTCGCTGTCGGCGTGTGAAGGGGCGTTGCTGGTGGTGGATGCCAGCCAGGGTGTGGAAGCGCAGACCGTGGCCAACTGCTACACCGCGCTGGACCTTGGCGTGGAGGTGGTACCGGTGCTCAACAAGATGGATCTGCCCAACGCCGATCCGGAGAACGCGAAGGCCGAGATCGAAGACGTGATCGGCATCGATGCCACCGACGCCATTCCCTGTTCTGCCAAAACCGGCATGGGCGTGGAGGACATCCTGGAGGCGGTGGTGGCGCGCATCCCTGCGCCGCGCGGCCAGCCCGACGCCCCCCTGCGCGCCATGATCGTCGACAGCTGGTACGACGCCTATGTGGGCGTGGTGATGCTGGTGCGCGTGGTCGACGGCCGCTTGCTCAAGGGCGAGCGCTTCAAGATGATGGCGACCAACACGGTCTACAACGCCGACAACCTGGGCGTCTTCACGCCAGCCACCGAGCCGCGCGAGTCGCTGCAGGCGGGCGAGGTGGGCTACATCATCGCGGGCATCAAGGAGCTGCAGGCTGCCAAGGTGGGTGACACCATCACGCTGGAGAAAAAGCTGCCCAACAACGCCGGCCCGGCGACCCAGGCCTTGCCTGGCTTCAAAGAGGTGCAGCCCCAGGTGTTCGCCGGCCTCTATCCGACCGAGGCCAACCAGTACGACGGCCTGCGCGACGCGCTGGAAAAGCTCAAGCTCAACGACGCCGCGCTGATGTACGAGCCCGAGGTGTCGCAGGCGCTGGGTTTTGGGTTTCGCTGCGGTTTCCTGGGCCTGCTGCACATGGAGATCGTGCAGGAGCGGCTGGAGCGCGAGTTCGACCAGGACCTGATCACGACCGCACCCAGCGTGGTGTACCAGGTGGTCAAGCCCGATGGCGAAGTGGTCATGGTGGAGAACCCGTCGAAGATGCCCGATCAGGGCCGTCTGGAAGAGATCCGCGAGCCCATCGTGACGGTGCACCTGTACATGCCACAGGAATACGTGGGCGCGGTCATGACGCTGGCCAACCAGAAGCGCGGCATGCAGCTCAACATGGCCTACCACGGCAAGCAGGTCATGCTGACCTACGACATGCCGCTGGGCGAGATCGTGCTGGACTTCTTCGACAAGCTCAAATCGGTGAGCCGGGGTTATGCGTCCATGGATTACGAGTTCAAGGAGTACCGGGCGGCCGATGTGGTCAAGGTCGACATCTTGCTCAACGGTGAGAAGGTCGATGCGCTGTCCATCATCGTGCACCGCAGCCAGTCCCAGTACCGTGGGCGCGCGGTGGTGGCCAAGATGCGCGAGATCATCAGCCGGCAGATGTTCGACGTGGCGATCCAGGCCGCCATTGGCGGCAACGTGATTGCGCGCGAGACCATCAAGGCGCTGCGCAAGAACGTGCTGGCAAAATGTTACGGCGGTGACATTTCCCGCAAACGCAAACTCCTCGAAAAACAGAAGGCAGGCAAGAAGCGCATGAAACAGATTGGTTCGGTGGAAGTGCCGCAAGAGGCGTTCTTGGCCATCCTGCAGGTGCAAGACTGATGGCTGCTGCAATGGGCTCCATCACCGCGGTCATCCTGGCGGCGTTTCTCGGCTACGCCGCGGCCTGGTACACCGGCGCCGTCCAAGGCAATTTCGCCCTGCTGCTGATGCTGGCGGTGATCGTCACGGGGCTTTACTGGGTGGCTGAGCGGCTGGTGTTTTTGCCGCGCCGCAAGCAGGCTGCCGAGCGGCTGGTGCAAGAGCACCAGCGCACGCAAGGAATCGCTGCTCAAGCAGGGGTTCAGCGAGGTGGAAGGCGACATTGAGCCAGCGCGTCGTGCACTGCTGGCTCAGCCCTGGTGGCTGGACTGGACTGCGGGTCTGTTTCCGGTGATCCTGGCGGTGTTCGTGCTGCGTTCCTTTCTGTTTGAGCCGTTCAAGATTCCCTCGGGCTCCATGATTCCAACCTTGCGGGTGGGCGACCTGATTCTGGTCAACAAATTCCATTACGGCCTGCGCATGCCGGTGTTCAACACCAAGCTGGTGGCCAACAACGAGCCCAAACGTGGCGACGTGATGGTGTTTCGCTACCCGCCGCAACCCAGCCTGGACTACATCAAGCGCGTGATCGGCGTGCCCGGCGATGAAGTGGCCTACCTCAACAAGCGGCTGACCATCAATGGCCAGCCCGTGCCGACCCAGCCGCAGCCCGACTTCTTTGACGGCGACACCATGCGCTACGCCAAGCAGTTCACCGAAACGGTGGATGCCAAGCAGTTCAACACCCTCAACGACGACGACCGTCCGGGGTTTGTGCCGGGCGCCAGCGATTTCCCGTTCAAGGACAACTGCAATTACACCGTGGAGGGCGTTGTGTGCAAAGTGCCACAGGGTCACTATTTCATGATGGGTGACAATCGTGACAATTCCCTGGACTCGCGATACTGGGGCTTCGTGCCCGATGCCAACATCGTTGGCAAGGCCTTCTTTGTGTGGATGAACTTTGGTGACCTGGGCCGTATTGGGTCGTTCGAGTAAGGGTGGGTGTCTGCTGTCAGAGGCGGGCGTTACGGTAGGAGAAGCAATCAAATGACGAACAAAAAGCAGCAACGCGGCCTGACGTTTGTGGGCCTGTTGGTGGTGGGTATCTTGCTGGCGTTGTCCGGCGTGGTGTTTGCCCAGGTGGTGCCCACTTACATTGAGTACATGGCGGTGCAAAAGGCGGTCGACAAAGCCGCCGCAGGTGAAACCGTGGCCGAGGTGCGCAGCATTTTCGACAAGGCGGCCACCATCGACGACATTCGCACCATCGCCGGCAAAGACCTTGAGGTGGGCAAAGAGGGCAGCAAGGTGGTCGTGTCTTACGCCTACGAGCGCGACATCCACCTCGCCGGCCCCGCCTATCTGGTGATGCGGTACCAGGGTCGCTCCAAGTGAGTGTTGCGGTCATGCGCGCACCTGCGCCAGCTTGCGTTTGAGTCCCGAGTTGCAGGCGCTGCAACAGCGTCTGGATCATGTGTTCGTCAATCCGCGCCTGCTGGAGCGGGCGTTGACACACCGCAGTTTTTCTGCCGATCACAACGAGCGCCTGGAATTTCTGGGTGATTCGGTGCTGGGTCTGGCGGTCTCTGGCCTCCTGTTCGAGAAGCTCACCGAGCTGCCCGAGGGCGATCTCTCAAGGGTTCGCGCCAATCTGGTCAAGCAAGAAACCTTGTTCGAGCTGGCCACGCGGCTGAATCTGGCGCGCTCGTTGCGACTGGGCGAGGGCGAAAAGCGCTCGGGCGGTCACAAGCGCCCCTCGATCCTGGCCGACGCGCTGGAGGCGCTGATCGGCGCGGTGTACCTGGATGGCGGCTTCGAGGCGGCGTCTGCTCTGGTGCGTCGACTCTATGGCGATGTCGAGCTCAGCGCGCAGATGAGTGCCATGGGCAAGGACCCCAAGACCGAGTTGCAGGAGTGGTTGCAGGCGCGCAAGATGAAGCTGCCGAGCTACCGCGTGGTGGCCACACTGGGCGAGGCGCACAAGCAGACCTTTGACGTCGAATGCACGGTGGTTGAAACCGGACACAGCGAGCGCGGCATTGGCGCGTCGCGTCGCGCTGGCGAGCAGGCGGCGGCGGCGGCGATGCTGCAGCAACTCGTCAACACCCCATCCACGCACCGCTGAGTCCACCCGCGCGCAGCGCCCGTTACGCAATTTTTCCCGATCTCAGTCGATATGCCCCGCTCCACTCCCCCCGCCGAGCCAAACCCGGCGCCCGCCAATCCCGAACTCGACGCGATGCTGGCCCGCGCGCTGGGCAAGCTGCCCGACGCCACCGACCACGACACCGTTGACCCGGCGCAAGGTGCCGCCGAGCCTGTGCCGATCGATCCCGCGCAGCAGCGCTGTGGGCTGGTCGCCATTGTCGGCAAGCCCAACGTCGGCAAGTCCACGCTGCTCAACGCGCTGGTCGGGCAAAAGATCAGCATCACCTCGCGCAAGGCGCAGACCACGCGCCACCGAATCACCGGCTACCGCACGGTTGGCGTCAGCCAGTTTGTGTTTGTCGACACGCCAGGCTTTCAGACCCGACACGGCAACGCGCTCAATCGATCGCTCAACAAGACCGTGCTCGGCGCGGTGGCAGAGGTGGATCTGGTGTTGTTCGTGGTGGAAGCTGGCCGCTTCAACCTGGCCGACGCCAAGGTGCTCGACCTGCTGCCCAGCAACACGCCGGTCATTCTGGTGGCCAACAAGTTCGACCTTGTGCTTCGCCGCGGTGACCTCGCGCCCTGGCTGGCCAGCATGCAGGAGCGCCACCCGTTCACCGAATTCGTGCCGATGTCGGCCAAGAACCAGCGCGACATTCAGCGCCTGTTCGGGATCTGCGAGCCCTATTTGCCACAGCAACCCTGGATGCACGCGCCGGAAGAGCTCACCGACCGCAGCGAGCGCTTCATGGCGGCCGAGATGGTGCGCGAGAAACTGTTCCGCCTGACCGGCGACGAGCTGCCTTACACCTCCACCGTGGTGATCGACAAGTTCGAGCAGGAGGGAACGCTCAGGCGCATTGCCGCCACCATCGTGGTGGAGCGCGATGGACACAAAGGCATGGTGATTGGCGACAAGGGCGAGAAGCTGAAGCGCATCGGCACCGAAGCGCGGCAAGACCTTGAGAAGATCTGGGATTGCAAGGTGTTCCTGGAACTGTGGGTCAAGGTGCGGTCGGGCTGGGCCGATGACGATGTGCGCGTGCGGTCCTTTGGCTACGAGTGACTGTATGACCCCCACGCTCCGCCGCTTTGCGGGTCGCTGCCCCCCAAGGGGGTTGGGCCGGCCTTGGGGCGGTCCGGCGGCTGGCCCATTGACCCCCACACTCCGCGCAGGGACATCTAACGACCATGAGCAAACGGGTTCATGAGGAGCCTGCCTTTGTGCTGCACCGATACGACTGGAGTGAGTCCAGTCTGATCCTGGAAGTTTTCACCCGCCGCGAGGGGCGCATCGCCATCGTGGCCAAGGGGGTGAAGCGACCCACCTCGCAGTTTCGCCCGGTGTTGCTGCCGCTGCAGCCCTTGCTGCTGAGCTGGGGCGGCGACGCCGAGGTGCGAACGCTTCGATCGGCCCAGTGGCAGGGCGGGCATGTGATGCCCACCGGCGAAGCGCTGCTCTCGGGCAGTTACCTCAACGAGTTGCTGATGCGACTGCTGGCGCGCGACGACCCGCACACGCAGCTGTTCGATCACTACGCGCTGGCGGTGCAGCTGCTGGCCGAGCGTGCCGATGTGCAGGCGGTGGTGCTGCGCACCTTCGAGCTGCTGCTGCTGCGCGATGTGGGATTCCTCTCCGACCTGGCCCGCGAGGGCAGCACGCTTGCACCGCTTGATCCCGCCGCAAGCTACGTGCTCGCGCCCGAAAGCGGCCTGCGTCTGGCCCATGGCGACGACGCGCACAGCCTGGGCGGCGAGCAGTGGCTGGCACTGGCCGCCGCGCTGCAATCGCCCGACGCCTTTGTGGCCACCTTGCACGCCTGCGCGCCGGCGCTGCTGGCCTTGCGCGCGCAACTGCGTGCGGTGCTGCACTACCATTGCGGCGTCAGGGTGTTCCAGACCCGCCAGCTGATGCTCGATGTGCAGGCGATGCGCCGCCTGCCCGAACCGGACGCCTCACCCAACCTTCCACTGTGATCATGAACCCCGCCACCCAACCGCTGCGCACCGCCCTGTCGGTCAACCTCAACAAGGTGGCCCTGGTGCGCAACACGCGCCATCTCGGCATCCCTTCGGTCTTGCGCGCGGCCTCGCTGTGCCTGCAGGCCGGTGCGCGCGGGATCACGGTGCACCCGCGCCCAGACGAGCGCCACATTCGGCTGCACGACGTGTTCGAGCTGGCCGCGCTGATGCAGGCCTGGCCCGACCGCGAATTCAACATCGAAGGCAACCCGTTTCACAACCTCATGGGCATTGCCGCCGAAGTTCAGGCCCGCGGTCTGCCGCTGCACCAGCTGACCTTTGTGCCCGACAGCGAAGGCCAGTTCACCAGCGACCACGGCTGGCGATTTCCGCAAGACGCCGCGCGGCTGCAGCCAGTGGTGGCACAGGCCCATGCCCTGGGCGCGCGCGTGAGCCTGTTCATGGATGCCGATGCCCCCGCCATGCCAGCCGCAAAGGCCGTGGGCGCGGATCGTGTTGAGCTGTACACCGAGCCCTATGCCGCGGCCTGGAACACGCCCGCGGAGCGCGCTGTGCAGTTGCAGCGTTTCACAGCGGCGGCCCAGGCCGCACGCGACGCCGGACTGGGCGTGAACGCGGGCCACGACCTGAATCGCGACAACCTCACCGAATTCCTGCGCGCCGTGCCAGGCGTCAGCGAGGTGTCGATCGGTCACGCCCTGATCGCCGACGCGCTGGAGACGGGCTACGCCGCCACGGTGGCCGATTACAACCGCTGCATCGCCCAGGCGTATGGGTGAGCGCTGCTTGATGCTGGCGGTGGACGCGTGATTTTCGGCATTGGTACCGATGTGTGCGACATCCGCCGCATCGAGGCCACGCTGGCGCGCCAGGGTGACCGGTTTGTGCACAAGGTGCTGGGTGAGGCCGAGCTGGCCGTGTGGCAGCGGCGCGGCGCGCGCTGGCCGCAACGCGGCGTGCGCTACCTGGCCACGCGCTTTTCGGCCAAGGAAGCGTTCTCCAAGGCCATCGGCCTGGGCATGCGCATGCCGATGAGCTGGCGGCGCTGCGAAATCCTCAACCACGCCAGCGGCAGCCCTACATCGTGCTGCACGGTGAACTCAAGGCCTGGTTTGACGCCCAGGGCTTGCGCGCTCATGTCACCGTGACCGACGAGACCGACTACGCGGCCAGCTTCGTGGTGGTCGAGCGCGATTTGTCGAACCCCAAAGCACCCACCGCATGAACCACCACGCCCCTCTGATCATCGACGTTGCTGGTCTTTCGCTCACCAAGGCCGACCAGCAGCGCCTGGCGCACCCGCTGGTGGGTGGCGTCATCTTGTTTGGCCGCAACTGGCAGAGCCGCGAGCAGCTCACGCGCCTGTGTGGCCAGATCAAGCGGTGCGCGCCGATCTGCTGATTGCGGTGGATCACGAGGGCGGCCGCGTGCAGCGCTTTCGCAGCGATGGCTTCACCCACCTGCCGCCGATGGCGGCGCTGGGCTCGATCTGGATGCAGCCCGACAAGGCCGGCGAACTCGACAGGGGCTTCGGCCCTGCGCGCCTGCAATGCCGCCACTGCCACCGGTTACGTGCTGGGCGCCGAATTGCGCGCCTGCGGTGTCGACCTGAGCTTCACGCCGGTGCTCGATCTCGACCACGGCGGCAGCTCGGTGATCGGCGATCGCGCGCTTGGCAGAGACGCTCGGGTGGTCACGCTGCTCGCGCAAGCGCTGATGCTGGGGCTGCAAGCAGAGCGGCATGGGCAACTGCGGCAAACACTTTCCGGGCCATGGCTTTGTGAAGGGCGACTCGCACCTGGAGATTCCGGTGGATGCCCGCCGCCTGAAAGCCATCCTGGCGGAAGACGCAGCGCCGTACGCGTGGCTCTCGGCCAGCCTGGAGGCGGTGATGCCGGCGCATGTGATCTACCCCAAGGTCGACGCCCGCCCAGCGGGCTTCTCTGCGCGCTGGCTGCAAGACATCCTGCGCCACCAGCTCGGTTTCACTGGGGCAATTTTCAGCGACGACCTGAGCATGGAGGCTGCGCGTTTCATCGACGGTCGGCGGGTGAGTTTCACCCAGGCAGCGCTGGCGGCTCTGGATGCTGGTGCCGACATGGTGCTGCTGTGCAACCAGTCGATCGTTGACGGTGGTGCTCCCATCGACGCCGCCATCGACGACCTGTCGCGTGCGGTGCTTCAGGGCGACTGGGTGCCCAGCGCCGCCAGCGAAGCGCGTCGCCAAGCCTTGCTGCCCACGGGAACCGCCATCGCCTGGGACGAGCTGATGGTGAGCGAGCGCTACATGCAGGCGTTGTCGTTGCTGCCCTGAGCAGCGGCCCGCGCAGCGGCGGACGTGGCGCATCCGGCGCGGGCGTCCCAAGCCGGATCGCTCGGGGGCAGCGACCCGGCAGCGGCGGAGCGTGGGGTCGGGATCCGGCGCCGGGCCGTCCCAAGCCGGATCAGCCCCCTCGGGGGCAGCGACCCGCGCAGCGGCGGAGCGTGGGGGCCTTTCCTACCTCTCCACACCCATCTTGTCGAGCAGGTCCGACACCAGCTCCAGCCGCAGAAGCGGGTTGTCCAGCATCATCAGCCGCTGCTTGAGTTCGGGCGGCGCGGGCAGCAGTTCGATCCAGCGGTTGGCGACCCAGCCACTGTCGTCCCAGCGGTAAGGCGGTTGCAGCGGAAGCTCGTTCAGGCCCTCGGGCTCGCGCTCTTGCAGGTTTTCCAGCAGGCGCTGCAGGGCGTCGCGGGTGCTCAGCAGATCGTCTTGCACTGGGACCATCTGGTCCGGTGGCTGCAGCGTGACATCGGCCACCCAGAGACCGTGGGTCAGCTGGTGGGTGGCGTCAATCTGGAAGCGCTGCAGACCTCGGCAGTGGATCATGAGCAGGCCCGGCTGTGGCTTTTCCAGCCGTTCGATCTGCGCCAGCGTACCGACCGGGAAAAACACCTCGCGCGCAAACGCATCGCCGGTGGGTGGTGCCTTGGGGTCGATGCGGCGTACCTCGCTGCCTTCGGACAGGCAGACGATGCCGAAGGGTGCGCCCGCCTTGTGGCAGCGGTTGATCATGTCGAGGTAGCGCACCTCGAAAATCCGCAGCGGCATCCAGCCGCCGGGGAACAGCACGGTCTGCAGCGGAAACAGCGGCAGCTGCTTCAGGGTGAGCGGCGCTGCCGGCTCAGCGGTGCTGGTCAATCGGGAACCACCGCGTCGGCGCTCTGGCGCTGCAGCATGGCCAGGCAGTTGGCGATGCTGGCGCGCAGTTCGCGGCGGTCGCTGATGAAGTCGACCGCGCCTTTGGTTTGCAGAAACTCGGCACGCTGGAAGCCGTCGGGCAGCTTCACGCGCACGGTGTTCTCGATCACGCGCGGGCCTGCAAAACCGATCAGCGCCTTGGGCTCGGCGATCACCACGTCGCCCATGAATGCAAAGCCGGCGCTCACGCCGCCCATGGTCGGGTCGGTCAGCACGCTGATGTAGGGCAGGCGCTTCTTGGCCAGGCGGGTCAGCGCGGCGTTGGTTTTGGCCATCTGCATGAGCGACAGCAGGCCCTCTTGCATGCGGGCACCGCCGGTGGCGGTGAAGCAGATGAAGGGCACTTTCTGCGCAATGGCTTCTTCGACGCCGCGCACGAATCGTTCACCCACCACCGAGCCCATGGAGCCGCCCATGAAGTCGAATTCGAAGCAGGCCGCCACGATGCTGATGCCTTGCACCGCACCGCCCATCACCACCAGCGCATCGGTTTCACCCGTGGTTTCCAGGGCTTCTTTCAGGCGTTCGGGGTATTTGCGGCTGTCCTTGAACTTCAGCGCGTCGACCGGCAGCACCTCCTGCGCCAGTTCGTATCGGCCCTCGGCGTCGAGGAAGGCGTTGAGGCGGGCTCGCGCACCGATGCGGTGGTGGTGGCTGCAGTGCGGGCAGACGTTCTGGTTTTTCTCCAGATCGGTCTTGTACAGCACCGCTTCACAGCTGGGGCACTTGATCCACAGGCCCTCGGGCACACTGCGGCGCTCGGTGGGGTTGGTGGGCGTGATCTTGGGTGGGAGCAGTTTTTCTAGCCAGGACATGGCATCTCCTTGGAGAGCGGGCGCGCACGGCGCCCTGTGAAAACGGAAATTAAAGCACGCCGCCGCAGCTTGTTCTCAGACAGGTATCAGCTGTCCAGCGCTTTGCGGATACCGCGCAAAAAGTGGGTGGCGACAGCGATCACCTTCTCATGCGGCTCGTTTTCGATCAACTGGATCAAGCGGCTGCCGATGACCACGGCATCGGCCGACTTGCCAATCGCCTTGGCGGTCTCGGCATCGCGAATGCCAAAGCCCACACCCACCGGCACCGTCACATGCTGGCGGATGCGCGGCAGCATGGCCTCGACCTGGCCCACGTCCAGCGTGCCGGCACCGGTCACGCCCTTGAGCGAGACGTAGTACACGTAACCGCTGGCCACCCGGGCCACCTGCGCCATGCGCTCGTCGGTCGAGGTGGGCGCGAGCAGGAAGATCAGGTCCATGTCGTTCGCGCGCAGGGTGGCGGCGAAGTCTTCGCATTCCTCCGGCGGGTAGTCGACCACCAGCACCCCGTCGACACCGGCGGTCGATGCATCGCGCACGAAGCTGCCTTCGCCGTGTTTCTGGTCGTAGCGTTCGATCGGATTGGCGTAGCCCATCAGCACCACCGGGGTCTGCTGGTTGCGCTCGCGAAAGGTCTTGACCATGGCGATCACCTGCACCAGGCCAATGCCCAGCGCCAGCGCGCGGTCGCCCGCCTTCTGGATCACCGGGCCGTCGGCCGAGGGGTCGGAGAACGGCACGCCGAGCTCGATCACATCGGCGCCACCTTCGACCAGGCCGTGCATCAGCTCGGGCGTGATGTTGGCGAACGGAAAGCCGGCCGTGACGAAGGGAATGAGTGCCTTGCGGTTCTGCGCCTTGAGGGCGCTGAACGTGGTGTCGATGCGGCTCATGCTGCCTTCGCCTCCACGCTGGCGGCGCTTCGAGCCACGTTGGCCGTCAGCTTCACCACCGCGGTGTCGGCGCCACCCTTGACCGACTGGCCTTTGCAGCTCGGGCGGCAGTAAAAATCGGCTTGTGACAGATCGGCCACGGTACCGATGTCTTTGTCGCCACGTCCCGAGAGGTTGACCAGGATGGACTGGTCCGGCTTCATGGTTTTGGCCAGTTTCATCGCGTAAGCAATGGCGTGGCTGGATTCGAGCGCGGGAATGATGCCCTCGGTGCGGCACAGGTAGTGAAAGGCCTCCAGCGCTTCGGTGTCGGTGATGCCCACGTACTCGGCGCGGCCGATGTCCTTCAGGAATGCGTGTTCCGGGCCGACGCCGGGGTAGTCCAGGCCGGCGCTCACGCTGTGGGTTTCGGTGACCTGGCCGTTGTCGTCCTGCAGCACGTAGGTGCGGTTGCCGTGCAGCACGCCGGGGCTGCCTTTTTGCAGCGAGGCCGAATGTTTGCCGCTCTCCAGCCCTTCGCCCGCGGCTTCCACGCCGATCAGCCGCGTAGCGGCGTGGTTGATGTAGGGGTAGAAGATGCCCATGGCGTTGCTGCCGCCGCCCACGCAGGCCAGCACCGCGTCGGGTTGCTCGCTGTGGCACCCCGCTTCTTTCAGCATCTCCGGCATCTGCTTCAGGCACTCTTCGCCGATCACGCTCTGGAAGTCGCGCACCATCATCGGGTAGGGGTGCGGGCCGGCCACGGTGCCGATGATGTAGAAGGTGTTGTCCACGTTGGCGACCCAGTCGCGCATGGCTTCGTTGAGCGCGTCTTTCAGCGTTTTGCTGCCGCTCTCCACCGGCACCACGGTGGCGCCCAGCAGCTTCATGCGGTAGACGTTGGGGCTCTGGCGCTTGACGTCTTCGCTGCCCATGTAGACCACGCACTCCAGCCCATAGCGCGCGCAGATGGTGGCGGTGGCCACGCCGTGTTGTCCGGCGCCGGTTTCGGCAATGATGCGCGGCTTGCCCATGCGCTTGGCCAGCATGGCCTGGCCGATGGTGTTGTTGACCTTGTGGGCGCCGGTGTGGTTGAGGTCTTCGCGCTTGAGGAAAATCTGCGCGCCGCCCTGTTCGCGGCTCATGCGCGCGGCGTGGTAGACCGGGCTCGGGCGGCCGACGAAGTGGGCCAGCTCGCTGTTGAACTCGGCGAGAAACTCGGGGTCGTGCTGGTACTTCGCGTAAGCCGCTTTCAGCTCGTTGATGGCGTGCGTGAGCGTTTCGCTCACGAAGCTGCCGCCGTAGATGCCGAAATGGCCTCGGGCGTCGGGTTGCTGGTAGGTCTGCATGGTGTGCTCTCGGTTGGGTGGCCCGAGCCAGCACACAGGGGGCTCAGCTCGGACGGGACAATTGCGCGTCGGCTGCGCGGACCGCAGCCACAAAGGCGCTCATTTGGTCGGCGTCTTTGATGCCCTTCATCACCGCACCATCGGGTGCGCGGGCTTCGACGCCGGAACTCACATCAACGGCCCAGGGCCGCACCTGCGTGATGCCATCGATCGCGTTTGCAGCGTCGAGTCCACCAGACAAAACGAGGCGAGAGCTGGCGTTTAGTTGCGGATGTGACCAAGGGAATGCTGTCCAGTCAAAACACTGGCCGCTGCCGCCATAGCCCTGTGACATGGGTGTCGAGCAGGATGGCCTGTGCAGCGGCGAAGTCAAGTGCGTATTTTAGGAGATCAAACGCCGCACCGGCCGGTCCGGGGGGAATGCGGGCCGCGCGGAGGAAGGGGCGGCCCGGCGGCCAGGCAATCGTCGGGCGTTTCGTCGCCATGAAACTGCAGCAAGGCCTGTGGCACGGCTTCGACACCCTGCGCGATGAATTCAGGGCTGGCGTTGACGAACAGCAGCACCGGCGTGACAAAACAGGGCAGGCGGCGCGCCAGTTCACCGGCCCGTTCGGGCGAGACAAAGCGCGGGCTGTCGGGGTAGAGCACGAAGCCGATGGCGTCGGCGCCGGCCTGCACGGCGGCATCGACGTCGGCCTCTCGGGTCAGGCCGCAGATCTTGATTCGTGTTCGGTGCGGATTCATCGGGTGAGAGGGCAAGTTTTTTCAGGGCGCCGCGGATCCGGCTTCTGCCGGTCCGCCAGTGCCGCCCCCTTGAGGGGGTGACGGGCTCACAGCGCGAGCCAGGCGCGCGGTGGGCTAAGGAAGCCAGTCGAAGGCCGGGGTGCGGTCTGGCAAACCCCACGATGCATCGTAAACCGGCCCCAGGAAATACAGGCCGTCGGGGGAAAAGGTGGGTGCGGCGGCATCGCGGCTGCGGGCCGCCAATACCTCGGCCATCCAGCTCACGGGCTGCTTGCCGGTGCCAATGGCGATCAGGCAGCCCATGATGTTGCGGATCATGTGGTGCAGGAAAGCGGTTGCCTCGAAGTCAAAACGCCAATAGGCCCCGCGCTGGCTGATGCCGACGTTCAGCATCTGCTTCACGGGGCTGTGCGCCTGGCAGGACGAAGCGCGAAACGAGGTGAAGTCGTGCTCGCCGACCAGTACCGCCGCAGCGGCGCGCATCGCGTCGCCGTCGAGTGCGCGGAAGACCCAGCCCACCTGGCCCGCGTCGACGCTGGGGCGCACCGGCGAGGCCAGCAGAACATACGCGTAGCGACGCGACCGGGCACTGCCGCGCGCATGGAAGGCGGCCGGTACCTGGCGCGCCCACTGCACCGCGATGGTGTCGGGCAGGAAGCGGTTGGTGCCGCGCATCCAGGCCATGTCTGCGCGATCCAGTGGGGTGTCGAAGTGCACCACCTGCATCAGGCCGTGCACACCCGAGTCGGTGCGGCCGGCGCACAGTGTGCTGACCTTCTCAAGGGCGGTGAAATGATCGCAGCGCAGATTCCAGGTGGTCTTGCACCGTGAGGCCGCTGAGCTGGCTTTGCCAGCCCTCGAAAGCGTGGCCGTTGTAGCTGACGCCCAGCGCCATGCGCTGCAACTCCGGCTCGATCGGCGTAGAGGGCGTGGTGGGAGATGCGCTCAAGACCGCGAAAAGGCTTTGGGCACGCGCCTGTCTCAGCCCAGGTCAGCGAGGAAGGTGCTGGCCTTGGTCTTGAGCGTGCCGGAAGCCTCTGCCAACACCTCTTCGGCCAGCGAACGCGCGCCTTCCAGATCGCCAATGGCGCGAAATTCTTCGGCCAGCGACAGCTTGGTGTCGAGCGGATTCTCTTCGGTGAGGCTGTCGTCGGCGGCAGCGTCCGGCGCTGGCGCTTCAAGGTCGAGACTGGCGTCGCTGAGATCGAAAGACATCAATTCCGAGGGCGCGGTCACGGGAGAAGACGGGTCCACATCGGCCTGAACATCGAACGACTCCAGGTTGGTGGAAAGCTCTTGCGGCGCATCGAAGTTGAGGCCTGGCAGCGAATCGCCCAGGTCGAACATGGGCTGATCCGAAATGGGCGCCTGGGTTGCCGACCCGCGGGCCAGATCGTCTCCCAGCGCAGCGGGCTCGGAAGGAAAGTCCAGATCGAAGTCCATCGGGCGCGACTCGAGTGCAGTCAGGTCGACAACAGGCGTGTGTGTCAGCGCGTCGGTGCTCCCCAGGTCGTCGAGTGCCGACATGGCGCCTGACTCTGCCGAAGTTTTGGCTGACGAGGCAGGGGTGTCGTCGGTGGAAAAATCAAGGTCCAGATCGAGACCGCCGTCGGATCCCTGGCCACCACCCATGGGTTCGAGTGTGCTGACGCCGAATGGCTGGGTCATGGCACCGCCCGCAGCGGTGAGTGCCACCACCCGCTCGGCTGGTGCGCCACCAGGCTGGTAAAGCGGGTTGTTCGGATCGAGTTCACGGCCCAGCTCGCAAGCGTGATCCCACTCGGGGCCTTGACCTTGCGTGAGGCTGAAGGCTTCGGTGGCCACCACCTCGAAGGCTTTGGCGTCGCGCCGCTTGGCGTAAATTTCCAGCAGCTTGTTGTGAATGGCCACACGCGAGGGCGTGCTGCGCATCGCTTCTTTGAGGATTTCTTCGGCCTGCAGATCGCGACCGTAGGCCAGGTAGACGTCGGCCTCTGCCACCGGGTCCACGTCGCCTGCCGCATCGAGCTGGCTTGGGGAGTAGACCATGGAGGAGCCCGAGGCGGTTGCCTCTGCGGTGTCGATGCGCTGGCCACCGCTGGAGCCGAAGAACGAATCGGGTTGCAAGCGGCTTTCCAGGAACGAGCTGTCGACCGATGCGCCCTTCTTGCGCTGGCGCATTCGGTAGAGGCCGAATCCGGCCAGCAGCGCGAGTAGGCCACCGGCTGCGGGCAACACCAGCGGATTTTCTTGCAGCTGGTCCAGCAGCGAGGGCTCGTCTGCGATGGGTGCTGGCACCGGCACCGGCGCCGGTGCCGGCGCTGTAACGGCTGGCTCGGCAGGCGCGTCCACTGGTGGCACTGTCGCCGCAGGCGGCTCGGTAGCAGCCGTTGCCGGGGCGGTTTCTGCTGGCACGGGTACCGCAGCCGGCGCGGTGACGGCTGCACCAGGCGCTTCGGCGGCCGGCGCCGAGGGAGTGGCTGCGCCGGGTGTGGCGGTGGCCGGCGCACCATTCAACTTGGCCAGCTCATCGACGTTGCGTGCAAGCTCTGCCACGCGGGTTGCCGCGTCTTTCGCCTGGCGCTCCTGTGCAATCTTGTCTTCGGCCGTACCAACGGCGGGCGCGGCGCCTTTGGACAGGGTCAGCTTGTCCTGTGCCGGGGCTGCCGGCTTCTGCTCTTGCACCTCGGCCTGCACCTGGCCTGCGGCCTCCCGGCTTCCGGTGTCCACTGCGGTCGCGGGAACCCGGCCAGCCAGACGGCGACGGAACTCATCGAAATCTCGGCTTTGGGCAGCGATGATCTGTCGCGCTTCACCGGAAGAAACACTGGCCGCAGCAGACTCTTGCGGCAGATCGATCACCGCGCCTGCCTTGATGCGGTTCACGTTGTCGCCAATGAAGGCGCTCGGATTGGCGCGCAGCATGGCAACCAGCATCTGGTCGAGCGACACATTGGCTGGACGGTTGGCCTCTGCGATGCGGCCAGCGGTGTCACCGGCCCGTACACGCACCTGGCTGGGAGCCGCACTCGGCGCAGTCGCGCGTGGCGCTGCAGGTGCGCGCGCGGCAGGCGCTGTCACAGGCGGGAGGGGTTGCGCACCGACGGCAGCGGGCGGGCGCACCGGCTGCGTCGCTGCTGCAGCAGGCACGGGCGCGACGGGAACCGCCGCACGCGTCCTGGGGGGATCAATGAGCAAGGTGTAGTCGCGCACGATGCGACCCGATGCCCAGTTGGCCTCGATCATCAGATCGACGAAGGGTTCGTTGACTGGGCGCGGGCTGGTCAGGCGCAGATAGGCCCGTCCATCGGGGCGGCGCTCGAGTGTGAGCTGTGCGCTGCCGAGGGCCTGGTTGAAGTCCATGCCCGCGGCGCGAAATGCGGCTGGTGTGGCCAAGCCCACGCGCAGGCTGCTGGCTTCTTCGGCGCTGATCTCAGGTACTTCGATTTCGGCGCGCAGCGGTTCACCCAGAGCGGACTGCACCACAATGCGGCCGAGAGCCAGGGCCATCGCGTCCCCGGTGTGTGCGAGGCCGGTGCACAGCACGACTGCCGCGGCGATCGCGTGTAACCGGTTGATACCGCCTGTGCAAGGCTTTTCGCGTGGAAAAGTGGTCGGTTGGACAGGGGTTTGGCGGGAGTTGGATGGCACGTGGACCTCAATGTGAAAAACCGACAAATGACCTTAGCATCAACGCATTAGCGTGACAAGCTGAGAATCCGCTTGATGTTCCAAGGCTGCCTTTGGTCGCTTGGCGGGCTGTCTTGGCGTTGTGGCTTCGCAACGAGCCGGCGGTCTTCTGATCGCCTGGCTGCTGCATGTCGTAGCACTCAGGCGCCGAGCACGATGCGCAACATCCGCCGCAGCGGCTCGGCCGCTCCCCAAAGCAACTGGTCACCAATGGTGAAAGCGCCAACATATTCTGGTCCCATGGCCAGTTTGCGGATGCGCCCGACCGGAATCGTCATGGTGCCGGTGACAGCCACCGGCGTCAGGTCCTTGATGGTGGCTTCACGCGTGTTCGGCACGACCTTGGCCCAGGGGTTGTCGGCAGCAATCATGGCTTCGATATCGGCCACCGGCACGTCTTTCTTGAGCTTGAAGGTCAGGGCCTGGCTGTGGCAGCGCATGGCACCGACGCGCACGCAAAAACCGTCGACCGGGATGGCGTGATGAACCAAAGCCTTCGCCCAGACCCAGAATCTTGTTGGTTTCGGCCATGCCCTTCCATTCTTCTTTGGACATGCCATTGCCGAGGTCTTTGTCGATCCAGGGGATCAGCGAACCACCCAGGGGCACGCCGAAGTTGGCGGTCTCCGAGGCAGACAAGGCGCGCTGCTTGGCGATCACCTTGCGGTCGATTTCCAGAATGGCGCTCTTGGGGTCGTCCAGCAGCGCTTTGACTTCGGCGTTCAGCGTGCCGTACTGCGTGAGCAGCTCGCGCATGTGCTGGGCACCACCGCCTGACGCCGCCTGGTAGGTCTGGGTGCTCATCCACTCCACCAGACCGGCCTTGTACAAAGCGCCCACGCCCATCAGCATGCAGCTCACCGTGCAGTTGCCGCCCACCCAGTTCTTGCCGCCCTTGGCCAGTGCGTCCTTGATCACCGGCATGTTCACCGGGTCGAGGATGATGACGGCGTCCTTTTCCATGCGCAAAGTCGATGCGGCGTCGATCCAGTGGCCGTTCCAGCCAGCGGCGCGCAGCTTGGGGAACACCGCGCTGGTGTAGTCGCCGCCTTGGGCAGTGATGATGATGTCGCAGCGCTTCAGGGCAGCGATGTCGTGCGCGTCTTGCAGCGTGGTCTCGTTCTTCGCCATCGCCGGGGCTTTGCCGCCGGCGTTGGAGGTGGAGAAAAACAGCGGCTCGATCAGATCGAAGTCTTTCTCTTCGACCATGCGATCCATCAGCACCGAGCCGACCATGCCGCGCCAGCCCACCAAACCAACCAACTTGCTCATTTCAAACGCCTTTTCAAGTAGATAAAACAGGTCCAGACCAGACCGACTTGCCCCGGCTCGTCTGGCCGGGGAGGGCGCACGACGAACCAGGCTGGATCAGCCCTTAATGGTCGTGGTTTTGAAGGTGATTGCGCGCGATGCCGCACCAGCCAGGGCGGCGGGTGCTGTGTTCAGGTCGAACTGGCGGGCGGCAAACATAGCTTCAAAGTGTACCGGATGGTGGCTTGGATGAAACTGACATGCGTGTGCAAAAAGCGCAGCCCGTTGGCCAACTCTGGTGGTGCGGCGGTTTGCAGCGGTCGCGTTCAGCCCAGTGCCTGGACCACAGCATCGCCCATCTGCTCGGTGCCCACCTGGGTGGTGCCTGCGCTGTGGATATCGGGTGTGCGCAAGCCCAGCGCCAGCACCTTTTGCACGGCGGCTTCGATGCGCTGGGCGGCGGCTTCCTGGTTCAGGCTGAAGCGCAGCATCATGGCCGCGGACAGGATGGTCGCCAGCGGGTTGGCCACGCCCTTGCCTGCGATGTCGGGCGCGCTGCCGTGGCTGGGCTCGTACAGGCCCTGGCCTTTGGCGTTCAGACTGGCCGAGGGCAACATGCCGATCGAGCCGGTGAGCATGGAGGCTTCGTCGCTCAGGATGTCGCCGAACATGTTGCCTGTGACCACCACGTCGAACGCCTTGGGCGCCTTGACCAGTTGCATGGCGGCGTTGTCCACGTACATGTGCTGCAGCTCCACGTCGGGGTAGTCGGCGTGCACCTCGGTGACCACGTCTTTCCAGAACTGGAAGGTCTCCAGCACGTTGGCCTTGTCCACGCTGGTGACCTTTTTGTTGCGCTTGCGCGCCGCCTGGAATGCCACGTGGGCGATGCGCTCGATTTCCGGTTTGCTGTAGCGCATGGTGTCGAAGGCTTCTTCGGCGCCGGGGAAGTGGCCGTCGGTGGCGGTGCGGCGGCCACGCGGCTGGCCGAAATAAATGTCGCCGGTGAGCTCGCGGATGATCAGGATGTCCAGGCCCGAAATGAGCTCTGGCTTGAGGCTGGAAGCGCCGACCAGCTGCTCGTAGCAGATGGCGGGGCGGAAGTTGGCAAACAGGCCGAGGTGCTTGCGCAAT
Source organism: uncultured beta proteobacterium (assembly GCA_963831255.1). GTDB lineage: Bacteria > Pseudomonadota > Gammaproteobacteria > Burkholderiales > Burkholderiaceae_C > Hydrogenophaga. Next base: position 460,940 of record CAWHPI010000006.1, read on the forward strand.
CCCAGGATGGCCTGTTCGGGGCGCAGCGGACGGTCGAGCTTGTCGTATTTCCAGTCACCGACCGCGCCGAACAGGATGGCGTCGGCCGACTTGCGCCAGCTTGAGCGTGGACTCGGGCAGCGGATGGCCGTGCGCATCAAAGGCGGCACCGCCGACCAGAGCCGATTCCATCTCGAAGGGAAGGCCGAGCGCGTCGAGCACCTTGACGGCCTCGGCCACGATTTCGGTGCCGATGCCGTCACCCGGGAGAACTGCGATTTTCATGTCGTGTGTTGTGTATTTGAGCCTGTGGCGCAGACCGCCCAAGGCGATCTGCCCAGCGTTCAGCGTTTCATGCCGGCATGGTGTGGGCCAGCCAGGGCTTCTTGGCCAGCCGTTCGGCTTCGAAGGCTGCGATCTTGTCTTTGTGGCGCAGCGTGAGGCCAATGTCGTCCAGGCCGTTGAGCAGGCAGTATTTGCGAAACGCCTGCACCTCGAACGGAAGTTCGTCGCCCTGCGGCTTGACGCACCACCTGGCGCTCCAGGTCGATGGTCAGCTCGTAGCCCGGGAAGGCCGCCACTTCGTTGAACAGACTGATCCACCTGGGCCTCTGGCAGCACGATGGGCAGGATGCCGTTCTTGAAGCAGTTGTTGAAGAAGATGTCGGCGTAGCTGGGCGCGATCAGGGCGCGAAAGCCGTATTGCTCGATCGCCCAGGGCGCGTGCTCGCGGCTGGAGCCGCAGCCGAAGTTCTTGCGCGCCAGCAGGATGGAGGCGCCTGCGTAGCGGGGCTGGTTGAGCACGAAGTCCGGGATTGGGCTTGCGGCTGGTCGGGTCCTGGCCGGGCTCGCCCTTGTCCAGGTAGCGCCATTCGTCAAACAGGTTGGGACCGAAGCCGGTCTTGCGGATCGACTTCAGGAACTGCTTGGGAATGATCGCGTCGGTGTCGACGTTTTCGCGGTCCATCGGGGCGACCAGACCGCGGTGCGTGGTGAACGGTGTCATTTCTTCTTGGCCGCGTCTTCCAGCACCTGACCACCCTTTTGAATGTCCTGGCCCACACCTTGCACGGTGTTGCAGGCGCTCAGCATCAGAACGACAGCGGCGGCGAAGAGAGCAACGATCGGTTTCATGGCAGTTTCCTTTTAGGCAAATTGACGGACATCGACGAAGTGACCATGGATGGCCGCAGCGGCCGCCATGGCGGGGGATACAAGATGGGTGCGACCACCAGCGCCCTGGCGGCCTTCGAAGTTGCGGTTGCTGGTGGACGCGCAGCGCTCGCCAGGCTCCAGCCGGTCGGCGTTCATGGCCAGGCACATGGAGCAACCCGGCTCGCGCCACTCGAATCCGGCGGCTTTGAAGATTTCGTGCAGGCCTTCGCGCTCGGCCTGCGTCTTTCACCAGACCCGAGCCTGGCACGACCATGGCCAGCTTGACGTTCTTGGCCACTTTCCGGCCCAGCTTTTTCACCACGGCCGCGGCCTCGCGCATGTCTTCGATGCGGCTGTTGGTGCAGGAGCCGATGAACACCTTGTCGACAAAGATGTCGTTGAGCGGCTTGCCCGGCTCCAGCGCCATGTAGGCGAGCGCCCGCTCGATCGCGCCGCGCTTGTTCGGGTCTTTTTCTTTTTCGGGATCGGGCACGCTGCCGTCCACGCCCAGCACCATTTCGGGCGAGGTGCCCCAGGTGACTTGCGGCACGATGCGGCTCGCGTCGAGCTCCACCACGGCGTCAAAGTGCGCGTCGGCATCCGATTGCAGCGTCTTCCAGTAGGCGACGGCCTGGTCCCACTCCACCCCGTTGGGCGCCAGCGGGCGGCCCTTGACGTATTCGATGGTCTTGTCGTCCACCGCCACCAAGCCCGGCGCGCGCGCCGCCTTCGATGGCCATGTTGCAGACCGTCATGCGGCCTTCCATGCGAGAGTGCGCGGATGGCGCTGCCGCCAAATTCGATGGTGTAGCCGGTGCCACCGGCGGTGCCGATTTTGCCGATGATGGCCAGCACAATGTCTTTGGCGGTCACACCCTTGCCCAAGCTGCCGTCGACCTTGACCAGCATGTTCTTGGCCTTCTTGGCCAGCAGGGTCTGCGTGGCCATCACGTGCTCGACCTCGCTGGTGCCAATGCCGTGGGCCAGCGCACCGAAGGCGCCGTGGGTGGAGGTGTGGCTGTCGCCGCAGACCACCGTCATGCCGGGCAGGGTGGCGCCGTTTTCTGGCCCGATCACGTGCACGATGCCCTGTCGCTTGGACATGAAGGGGAAAAACGCCGCAGCGCCAAATTCGGTGATGTTGTTGTCGAGCGTGACGATCTGCTCTTTGCTGATCGGGTCGGTGATGCCGTCGTAGCCATGCTCCCAGCCGGTGGTGGGCGTGTTGTGGTCGGCGGTGGCGACGATCGAGCTGACGCGCCAGACCTTGCGCCCGGCCTGACGCAGGCCCTCAAAGGCCTGCGGGCTGGTGACTTCGTGCACCAGATGGCGGTCGATGTAGAGCACGGACGTGCCATCTTCTTCGGTGTGGACAACGTGTTCGTCCCAGATCTTGTCGTAAAGGGTGCGTCCCATGGTGGCGTGTGCCTCGTCGGTTCGTTGGGCGAAAGCCCGATTTTATGGCAAGGGCGAGTCGGCGCTGTCGGGCTGACCAAGCGGAAGAACGTGTCTGGACTCAAGAAAATCGCCCGCCCCGCGTGAAGCGGAGCGGGCGATGTCATCGGGGCACTGCCGGCCGCTGACCGGCCAGCCTTCAGCGTGCAGCGCCCTGGATGTCGCGGCGCGGCGAGCCGGTGAACAGCTGACGTGGACGACCGATCTTGTATTCGGGGTCGCCGATCATTTCGTTGAGCTGGGCGATCCAGCCGACGGTGCGGGCCAGCGCGAAGACGCCGGTGAACAGGTTCACCGGGATGCCGATGGCGCGTTGCACGATGCCGGAGTAGAAGTCGACGTTCGGGTAGAGCTTGCGCGAGACGAAATAGTCGTCTTCCAGGGCGATCTTCTCCAGCTGCCTTGGCCAGCTTGAACAACGGGTCGTTTTCCAGGCCGAGCTCTTGCAGCACTTCGTTGCAGGTTTCCTGCATGAGCTTGGCGCGCGGATCGTAGTTCTTGTAGACACGGTGGCCAAAGCCCATCAGCTTGACGCCGGAGTTCTTGTCTTTGACCTTCTCCATGAACTCACCGACCTTGGCCACACCGCCCTGGCGCTGAATGTCTTCCAGCATGTTCAGGCAGGCTTCGTTGGCGCCACCGTGGGCCGGGCCCCAGAGGCAGGCCACGCCCGCAGCGATGGCTGCGAACGGGTTGGTGCCCGACGAGCCGCACAGACGCACGGTGGAGGTGGAGGCGTTTTGCTCGTGGTCGGCGTGCAGGATGAAGATGCGGTCCAGCGCGCGCTCGATCACCGGGTTGACCTCGTAGTCTTCACAAGGCGTGCCGAACATCATGCGCAGGAAGTTGCCTGCGTAGCTCAGGTCGTTGTGCGGGTACATGTAGGGCTGGCCGATGCCGTACTTGTAGGCCATGGCCACCAGCGTGGGCATCTTGGCGATCAGGCGAATGGCCGCGATTTCGCGGTGCTCCGGGTTGTTGATGTCGGTGCTGTCGTGGTAGAAGGCCGACAGGCCGCCCACCAGGCCGGTCAGGATGGCCATGGGGTGGGCATCGCGGCGGAAGCCACGCAGGAAGAACTGCATCTGCTCGTTGACCATGGTGTGGTTGATCACGAGCTTGTGGAAGTCGGTGCGCTCGGTCTCGTTGGGCAGTTCACCCTTGAGCAGCAGGTAGCAGGTGTCGAGGTAGTCGCACTGGGTGGCCAGCTGCTCGATGGGGTAGCCGCGGTACAGCAGCTCGCCCTTGTCGCCATCGATGTAGGTGATGGCCGACTGGCACGACGCGGTGGACAGGAAGCCCGGGTCGTAGGTGAACATGCCGGTCTGCGCATACAGCTTGCGGATGTCGATCACGTCGGGGCCGATGCTGCCGGCGTACACCGGCAGTTCGACGCTGGGGCTGCCGTTGGAGAACGACAGGGTGGCTTTGTTGTCAACGAGTTTCATGCGGTTTCCTTTAACAGGCGGTCTTCAAACGGTAGGCCGGGCTGCGCGCAGCATGCCCAGCACGTGCGTGACATCGTCGCGGGCCAGTTCGCCCTCGGGTGATTTGCGGCCCAGCAACAGATCCAGCAGATCGTTGTCGGACAGATCCATTAAAACCCCGAGAGCTTCGGCCTGCCTGACAGTCAAGCCAGATTCGTGCCTGGCGAAGAAGCGCTCGATGAACAGATCGTTTTCCAGCAGCCCACGGCGGCAGCGCCAGCGCAGCTTGCTCAGGGCGCGTTCGTCGAGCAGGGCGTCAGGCTGGCGGCTGGCGTTCATGGATCGGTCGGGTGCGTGCGCTCAGATCGAGCGCATCACCATCATTTCCTTGATCTTGCCGATGGCCTTGGTGGGGTTCAGGCCCTTGGGGCACACGTCGACGCAGTTCATGATGGTGTGGCAGCGGAACAGGCGGTACGGGTCTTCCAGGTTGTCCAGGCGCTCGCCGGTGGCTTCGTCGCGGCTGTCGGCGATGAAACGGTAGGCCTGCAGCAGACCGGCGGGACCGACGAATTTGTCCGGGTTCCACCAGAAGCTGGGGCAGCTGGTGGAGCAGCTGGCGCACAGGATGCACTCGTACAGGCCGTTGAGCTCGTCGCGCTCTTCGGGGCTCTGCAGGCGCTCTTTTTCAGGCGGCACGCGTTTCGTTGATCAGGTAGGGCTTGATGCTGTTGTACTGCTTGAAGAACAGCGTCATGTCCACGATCAGGTCGCGCACCACGGGCAGGCCGGGCAGCGGCTTCAAGGTGATCACGCCGGGCAGCGTGTTCATGTTGGTCAGGCAGGCCAGACCGTTCTTGCCGTTGATGTTCATGGCGTCCGAACCACAAACGCCTTCGCGGCAGGAGCGGCGGAACGAGATCGACGGATCGACCTTCTTGAGCTTGCACCAGCGCGTCAAGCAGCATGCGCTCGTGGCCGTCGAGTTCGACCTCGATGGTCTGCATGTAGGGCTTGGCGTCCTTTTCGGGGTCGTAGCGGTAGATCTTGAATGTGCGAAGTGCCATGGTGATTTTCTCCGTGCGTCGTGGGGCGGAATGGCGGCTTTAGAAAGTGCGAACTTTCGGTGGCACGGATTCCACGGTCAGCGGCTTCAGGTTGACGGGCTTGTAACTCAGGCTGTTGTCGGCGCTGTGCCACAGCGTGTGCTTCATCCACTCGGCGTCGTTGCGACCCAGCGGGAACTCGGCATCGTCTGCTGGGCGCTCGTAGTCGTTGACGGTGTGGGCACCGCGGCATTCGTGGCGGGCAGCGGCCGAGGTCATGGTGGCCTGTGCGCATTCGATCAGGTTTTCCACTTCCAGCGCCTCGATGCGCGCGGTGTTGAACACCTTGGACTTGTCTTTCAGTGCGATCTTGTTGACGCGCTCGCGCATGGCGTTGATCTTCTTCACGCCTTCGTCCATGCTGGCCTGGGTGCGGAACACGCCAGCGTGCTGCTGCATGGCGGCGCGCAGATCGTTGGCCACGTCCTGGGCGTATTCGCCATCGGTGGTGGCATCGAGCCGTGCCAGGCGGGCCAGGGTCTTGTCGGCGGCGTCGGCTGGCAGCGGCTTGTGGGTCTTGTTTTTGTCGTTGAACTCACGATGTGGTTGCCGGCCGCGCGGCCGAACACCAGCAGGTCGAGCAGTGAGTTGGTGCCCAGGCGGTTGGCGCCGTGCACGCTCACACAGGAGCATTCGCCCACTGCGTACAGGCCGTTGACGACCTCCTGTTTACCGCTGCCATCGGCCGCTGGTGTGACGACCTGGCCGTTGATGTTGGTCGGAATGCCGCCCATCTGGTAGTGGATGGTGGGAACCACCGGGATCGGTTCGCGGGTGATGTCGACGTTGGCAAAGTTGCACGCCGATTTCGTAGACCGAGGGCAGTCGCTTGTGGATGGTCTCGGCGCCCAGGTGGTCGAGCTTGAGCAGCACGTAGTCTTTGTTCGGCCCGCAGCCGCGGCCTTCCTTGATTTCCTGGTCCATGCAGCGCGAAACGAAGTCGCGCGGTGCCAGGTCTTTCAGGGTGGGTGCGTAGCGCTCCATGAAGCGCTCGCCTTCGCTGTTGAGCAGAATCGCGCCTTCGCCGCGGCAGCCTTCGGTCAGCAACACGCCGGCACCGGCCACGCCGGTGGGGTGAAACTGCCAGAACTCCATGTCTTCCAGCGGAATGCCGGCGCGTGCCGCCATGCCCAGGCCGTCACCGGTGTTGATGAAGGCGTTGGTGGAGGCTGCAAAAATACGGCCGGCGCCACCGGTGGCGAGCAGGTGGTCTTGGCCTGCAGCAGGTAGGTTTCGCCGGTTTCCATTTCCAGGCGGTCACGCCCACCACATCGCCCTCGGCGTCGCGGATCAGGTCCAGCGCCATCCACTCGACAAAGAAAGTGGTGCGGGCCTGTACGTTTTGCTGATACAGGGTGTGCAGCATGGCGTGCCCGGTGCGGTCGGCCGCGGCGCAGGCGCGCTGCACCGGCTTTTCGCCGTAGTTCGCTGTGTGGCCGCCGAAGGGGCGCTGGTAGATCGTGCCGTCCGGGTTGCGGTCAAACGGCATGCCGAAGTGTTCGAGCTCGTACACCACCTTGGGTGCTTCGCGGCACATGAACTCGATGGCATCCTGGTCGCCCAGCCAGTCCGAGCCCTTGATGGTGTCGTAGAAGTGGTAGTGCCAGTTGTCCTCGTTCATGTTGCCGAGCGAGGCGCCAATGCCGCCCTGCGCGGCCACGGTGTGCGAACGGGTCGGGAACACCTTGGAGAGCACGGCCACTTTGAGGCCGGCACGCGCCAGTTGCAGCGAGGCGCGCATGCCGGAGCCACCGGCACCCACGATGACAACGTCGAATTGGCGGGTGGGAAGATTTGCGGTTGCGGACATGAAATCAGAGCCTCCAGAGAACTTGAACAGCCCAGCCCAGGCAGGCCACGAGCCAGACGATGGTGAAAACGTGCAGGCCCAGGCGAATGCCCGGGGGTTTGACGTAGTCCATCCAGATGTTGCGCATGCCCACCCACACGTGATAAGCCAGCGAAGCAAACACGGCAAAGGTCAGTGCCTTCATCCACTGGGCGGCAAAAATGCCGGCCCAGGTTTCGTAGCCGATCGGCCCGCTGGAGAAGACGACCTTGGCGATCACCAGCAGCGTGAGCAGCGTGATCAGCACGGCGGTGATGCGCTGGGCCAGCCAGTCGCGTGTGCCGAAATGCGCGCCGGGGGTGACGCGTTGGGTTCCGTAATTGACAGGCATCTTGGTGTGTCCTTGAAAGTGAATGGTCGCTTGCAGTGAAAAGAGAAACTGCTGCGGTCAGTAAAGACCGAACAGCTTGGCGCCCAGCACCAGGGTGAGGCCGATGCTGAGCACCAAGCGTGACGATGGCGGATGGATTTGCCGAATTCTTTGGTGACCTCGTGGGTGGCGTCCATGTAGACATGGCGCAAGCCGGCCAGCAGGTGGTGCAGGTAGGCCCACATGATGGCCAGAACCACCAGCTTGAACAGCCAGCCGGGCACAAAGCCCACACCAGCCGAGAAGGCCGAGGTGAAGCTGGCAAACGAAATTTCAGACGACACCGAGGTGTCGAACAGCCAGACGATCAACGGCAGCAGCAGGAACATCAGAGCCCCGCTGGCACGGTGCAGGATTGACACCCAGGCTGCGGGCGTCATTCGGTAGGTGGTGAGGTCGCTGAACGCGTTGATGTTGCGGAACTCGGGCCGCTTGCGACTCGCTTCGGTCATGGTGGGGGTGCTTTCTTGCGGTGGGGATGCGGGGTGGCCGGGTGGTGTCACGCGCTGGTAACCCGGTAACACAGCGTGCAAATTCTATTGCAATGCACCATACCGGAGACTGACGGTGGGACTCTGGCTCGGGTGGGTGAATTCAGCTCAGCTCGTTGCGGTAGTGCCGGGCATCGGTGCGGTACAGGCCGCGCCTGAGCTCCATGGGCACATTGTTGTAGGTGTAGGCCACGCGCTCCACGCTGAGCAGCGGCTGGCCAATGCCGATCGCCAGCAACCGCGCGGTCTCCGGGTCGGCGCTGACCGCTTTGATCTTTTCCACGGCCCGCACCATCCGCACGCCGAACTGCGCCTCAAACAGGGCGTACATCGGCCCGGTGTCGTCGGAGAGCGCTTCCAGCGTGAGGCCTTTGAAGGGGCCGCCGGGCAGCCAGATGTCTTCCAGAATGGCAGGCGCCCCGGCAAAAGACAGCACCCGCTTGACCTGCAGCACCGGGTCGCCGGTGCGACCGCCCAGTTGCCGCGCCACTTCGGCGCTGGCCCGCTGGCGGCGGCACTCGATGATGCTGCCGCTCGGCCGGACCTTGGCTGTCCAGGTCGCCGGTGTCGGGCAGCAGGCGCAGGAAGCGGTACTGGGTGTGGGTCTCGGCGTGGGTCGCCACGAAGGTGCCTTTGCCCTGGCGGCGCACCAGCAGGTTGTCGGTGGCCAGCTCGTCAACTGCCTTGCGCACCGTGCCCTGGCTCACGCGGTAACGTGCTGCGAGCTCGAATTCGCTGGGGATGGCGTCGCCCGGCTTCCATTCGCCGGCTTGCAGGCTTCGCAGGATCAGCGTCTTGATCTGCTGGTAAAGCGGGCTGAACGCAGGGGTGCCCGGAGCGTCGGGTGTTTCGCTTTCGGTCCCGGCGTTGCGCGGGTCGGGCGCAGCCGGATCGCTGATCGGGGCGGGAGTGTTGGGCATGGCAGACAGGGCACCAGGCGGTGCGAGGCAATCTTTATCATATCTTATATAAGACATAAGACAAATTGACCTATCAGGGTTTGCGAGGGTACACTCAGGCGCTGAATTTGCCGCGTGTTTTTAGGCCGTTCGGGTCACTGGGTATGCATGTCCCCGAGGGGGCTTTCCTGGGCCTGCTGGTCAAAATTTCGTTTCTTCCCACCGTCCATTTCTGGAGTTATCCCATGAGCAAGAAGCCCGTTCGCGTTGCCGTCACAGGCGCCGCTGGTCAGATTGGTTACGCCCTGTTGTTTCGCATCGCCTCGGGCGAAATGCTGGGCAAAGATCAGCCTGTGATCCTGCAACTGCTGGAGGTCCCGGTGGAGGGTCCGCAAAAGGCGCTCAAGGGCGTGATGATGGAACTCGACGACTGCGCCTTCCCGCTGCTGGTTGAAATGACCGCCCATGGCGACCCGATGACCGCTTTCAAAGACGCCGACTACGCGCTGCTGGTCGGCTCGCGTCCGCGCGGCCCCGGCATGGAGCGAGCTGAACTGCTGGCCGTCAACGGCGCCATCTTCACCGCGCAGGGCAAGGCACTCAACGCGGTGGCCTCGCGCGACGTCAAGGTGCTGGTGGTTGGCAACCCGGCCAACACCAACGCCTACATTGCGATGAAGAGCGCACCCGACCTGCCGCGCAAGAACTTCACCGCCATGCTGCGCCTGGACCACAACCGCGCTGCCAGCCAGATCGCTGCCAAGACCGGCAAGGCCGTGGCCGACATCGAGCAGCTGGCCGTGTGGGGCAACCACTCGCCCACCATGTACGCCGATTACCGCTTCGCCACCATCCAGGGCGAGAGCGTGGCCAAGATGATCAACGATCAGGAATGGAACGCCAACACCTTCCTGCCCACGGTGGGCAAGCGCGGCGCGGCCATCATTGAAGCGCGTGGCTCGTCTTCCGCTGCCTCGGCTGCCAATGCCGCCATCGACCACATGCGCGACTGGGCGCTGGGCACCAACGGCAAGTGGGTCACCATGGGCATTCCGTCGGACGGCCAGTACGGCATTCCGAAAGACACCATGTTCGGCTTCCCCGTGACCTGCGAAAACGGCGAGTACAAGGTGGTGGATGGTCTGGAGATCGATGCGTTCTCGCAGACCTGCATCGACAAGACGCTTGCCGAGCTCGAGGGCGAGAAAGACGGCGTCAAGCACCTGCTGTAAGAGGACCCCCCTGCGCCGCTTTGCGTCTTCCCCCCAAAGGGGAACAAACCAGTGGCCCGGCGAAGCCGGTGTCACGGTTTGTGCTGGAAGCGGGCCACGGTGATCGCTGCTTGCTGACCGATTGGTGCACGTGAATACCCATCCCCGCGACATCCTGCTTGGAGCCCAGGCCGGTGCGTTTTCGCTGCCGGTCTGCGACCACTACAGCGGGGTCGAGGCGCGCATGCGAAAGAGCCTGCAACTGCAGGCCGAGATGACGGCCGAGTTCGGCACCTGCGTGTTCGACGTCACGCTCGACTGCGAAGACGGCGCCCCGGTGGGTGGCGAAGCCGAACATGCGGCGCTGGTCACCGAGCTCGCGCTGCATGCCGCGAGCCAGGCGCGTGTCGCGGTGCGGGTGCATCCGGTCGATCACGCGGCCTTTGATGCCGATGTGGCCGGCATCGTGGGTGCTGCGGGCCATCGCCTGTGCCATCTGATGGTGCCCAAGGTCGAGTCCGTGGCCGATGTGCAGCGGGCGGTCGATGCGCTCAATGCCGCGGGAGCCGGTGGCTTGCCGTTGCATGTGTTGATCGAGTCGCCGGCGGCGGTGCACCGCGCTTTCGACATCGCCGCACACCCTCGCGTGCAGTCGCTCAGTTTTGGTCTGATGGATTTCGTCTCGGCCCACGGCGGCGCGATTCCGGCCGAGGGCATGGGTGTGGCGGGGCAGTTTGCGCACCCGCTGGTGCTGCGCGCCAAGCTGGAAGTTGCCTCGGCCTGCCACGCGCACGGCAAGGTGCCTTCGCACAACGTGGTGACCGAGTTCAAGGATGTGGCCGCGCTGTCCAGCGCTGCGCGTCAGGCCGCCGATGCACTGGGCTACACCCGCATGTGGAGCATCCACCCGGACCAGATTCGCCCGATTCTGGCCGCGTTTGCGCCCAGCGAGTCTGCGGTTCACAGCGCTGCCGAGATCATCGAGCGCGCCGCAAATGCCGACTGGGCGCCGCTGTCGTTCGAGGGTCGGCTGCACGACCGCGCCAGCTACCGCTTCTACTGGCAGCTGCTGGAGCGCGCCCATCAGACCGGCCGCGCGCTGCCCGATGCCGTGGCCCTTTGGTTTACCGAGCCGGCCCCCGCCCTGGCCCCCTGATTGCTTTTTTGTTTTTAACCGTTCCCTCCCACCCTTCTGGAGAAAACCATGTCCGATTTCCTCACCGCCTACCGTGCCCACGCCGCCGAACGCGCCGCCCTGGGCATTCCCCCGCTCGCGCTGGACGCCAAGCAGGTCGCTGCCTTGATCGAGCTGATCAAGAACCCGCCTGCCGGCGAAGATGCCTTTTTGATGGACCTGCTCACGCACCGCGTGCCACCGGGTGTGGACGATGCGGCCAAGGTCAAGGCCAGCTTCCTGGCCGCCGTGGCGCACGGCGACGAAAAAGTGGGCCTGATCTCCAAGGCCAAGGCCACCGAACTGCTGGGCACCATGGTGGGCGGCTACAACGTGCACCCGCTGATCGAGTTGCTGGATGACGCAGACGTGGCGGCCGTGGCCGCCGAGGCGCTGAAGAAAACGCTGTTGATGTTCGACTTCTTCAACGACGTGGCCGAGAAGTCCAAGGCCGGCAACGCCAAGGCCAAAGAAGTGATCCAGAGCTGGGCCGACGCCGAGTGGTTCACCAGCCGCCCCGAGGTGGAAAAAAAGATCACGGTCACCGTGTTCAAGGTGCCCGGCGAAACCAACACCGATGACCTGTCGCCAGCGCCCGACGCCACCACGCGCCCCGACATCCCCATGCACTACCTGGCGATGCTGAAGAACACGCGGCCTGACGCCGCCTTCAAGCCCGAGGAAGACGGCAAGCGCGGCCCGATGCAGTTCATCGAAGACCTGAAGAAGAAAGGCCACCTCGTGGCCTACGTGGGCGATGTGGTCGGCACCGGCTCCAGCCGCAAGAGCGCGACCAACAGCGTGATCTGGGCCACCGGGCAAGACATCCCGTTTGTGCCCAACAAGCGCTTTGGTGGTGTGACGCTGGGCGGCAAGATTGCGCCCATCTTCTTCAACACGCAGGAAGACTCGGGCTCGCTGCCGATCGAGGTCGATGTTTCCAAGCTGGAAATGGGCGACGTGGTCGACGTACTGCCTTACGACGGCAAGATCGTGAAAAACGGCGAGACCGTGGCCGAGTTCAAGCTCAAGAGCGATGTGCTGTTCGACGAGGTGCGTGCCGGCGGCCGCATCAACCTCATCATCGGCCGCGGCCTGACCGCCAAAGCGCGCGAGTCTCTCGGCTTGCCGGTGTCCACGCTGTTCCGCCTGCCCACGCCACCCATCGAAACCAAGGCCGGTTTCACGCTGGCGCAAAAAATGGTGGGCCGCGCGGTTGGTCTGCCCGAAGGCCAGGGCGTGCGCCCGGGCACCTATTGCGAGCCCAAGATGACCACCGTGGGCAGCCAGGACACCACCGGCCCCATGACACGCGACGAGCTGAAAGACCTGGCCTGCCTGGGCTTCAGCGCCGATCTGGTGATGCAGTCGTTCTGCCACACGGCCGCCTACCCCAAGCCGGTTGATGTCAAGACCCACCGCGATCTGCCGGCCTTCATCAGCAACCGCGGCGGCGTGGCCCTGCGCCCGGGCGACGGCATCATTCACAGCTGGCTCAACCGCCTGCTGCTGCCCGACACCGTGGGCACCGGCGGCGACTCCCACACCCGCTTCCCCATCGGCATCAGCTTCCCCGCTGGCTCCGGCCTGGTGGCATTTGGTGCCGCCACCGGCGTGATGCCGCTGGACATGCCCGAGATCGGTGTTGGTGCGCTTCAAGGGCGAGATGCAGCCCGGTGTGACCCTGCGCGATCTGGTGCACGCGATCCCGCTTTACGCGATCAAGGCCGGGTTGCTCACCGTGGCCAAGGCCGGCAAGAAGAACGTGTTTTCGGGCCGCATCCTGGAAATCGAAGGCCTGCCAGATCTGAAGATCGAACAGGCATTCGAGCTGTCCGACGCGTCGGCCGAGCGATCCGCCGCCGGTTGCACCATCAAGCTCAACCCCGAGCCGGTCAAGGAGTACCTCACCAGCAACATCGTGCTGATGAAGAACATGATCGCCAACGGCTACGAAGACAAGCGAACGCTGCAGCGCCGCATCGACAAGGTGGAAGCCTGGCTGGCCAAGCCCGAGCTGCTCGGAAGCCGACAAAGACGCCGAGTACGCCGCCGTGATCGAGATCGATCTGGCCGACATCAAGGAGCCGATCCTGTGCTGCCCGAACGACCCGGACGACGCCAAGTTCCTGTCCGAGGTGGCCGGCACCCCGATCGATGAAGCCTTCATCGGTTCGTGCATGACCAACATCGGCCACTTCCGCGCCGCCGCCAAGCTGCTCGGCGGCAGCCGCGACATCCCGGTCAAGCTGTGGGTCGCCCCACCGACCAAGATGGACGAGAGCGAACTGATCAAGGAAGGCCACTACGCCAGCTTCGGCGCCGCGGGCGCCCGCACCGAAATGCCCGGCTGCTCGCTGTGCATGGGCAACCAGGCGCAGGTGCGCGAAGGTGCCACTGTGGTCTCCACCTCCACCCGCAACTTCCCCAACCGCCTGGGCAAGAACAGCAACGTGTTCCTGGCTTCTGCCGAGCTCACCGCTGTCGCCTCCAAGCTGGGCAAACTGCCCACCGTGGCCGAGTACCAGCGAGGCCATGGGCATCGTGAGCAAAGATGCCGCCGACATCTACCGCTACATGAACTTCGACCAGATCGAGGAATACGCGGAAAAGGCCAAGGGCGTGACCGCTTAACGGTCTGACACCCCGAAAAAAAGCGGCCTGAGGGCCGCTTTTTGCTGTCCGATGCGGATGCTCAGCCACCCACGAGCGCGCGCCACCCCGGCCAGCCCGCCCGGTCAATCGCGAACTTCTGCGTGGCGCCGCTCCACGACTCGCCCGCCGCCATGGCGTGGCGAAACGCCGCCGGGTCCATCACGCGGGTGCCGCCGAGCAGCGTCACGCCGCGCTCGAACAGCGCGTCGGGCCACAGGCCAGCCGAGGGACCGATGACGGCGAAGCGGCTGGCCCCAGGCGCGGCGGCGAGCATGGCGTCCAGCGTGTCGTTGAGCAGCATGGTCGAGGTGCCGACCACCAGGTTGCAATCGGCCAGCGCGGCGCGCTCCAGCGTGATGTGCACACCGGGAAATCGCTCGCGCTGGCGCGCCACCATCTCGGCGCTCATTTCCACCACGCTGAGCCGGCCGCCCGCCGCGTCAACGCGGCGCACCAGTGGCGGGAAGAATCCGATCATGCCGAGGTGGTCGTGGGCGGTCAGGGTGATGTCGCCCAGCGAGTTGCCGGCGGGCGGCGGCTGGTAGCCCACACGGCGCCACACTGCGTCGGTCATGGCGTTGATGGCGGCCAGCGCCAGCGCTCGCTCCACCGGGTCTCCACCCGAGAGCCTTCGCGCCAGCGCCATCGGATCGGCGCCCGCCAGGCGGTACTGCACGGCCATGGCTGCGCAGCAGGTCGTGCAGCGTGTCGCCCAGCAGCACATAAGACAGCCCGAATCCGCCGTCGGCCAGTTCGATGGCGCAGAACTCGGCGTCGTGGGGCTGACCAGTGGGGCTTTGCAGCGGCAAATGCAGTCGCACCACCGTCGCTGGTGGAAAGCGCTGTGCGATCTCGTCAAGCTGTGTCAGCAGGGCCTGGGCAATTGGCGCCCGGGTCGCATCCCGGTCGCTGTGGTGGGCTTGGGTGGCGGAAGGGAGCGACATCGTCGTATCGTATCTGGGCAGGTGGGCAGCTCCGCGCCGCGGATCACCGGAGGGCGGTGAATAGACCGCGTACCGCACAAAGGCATTGCGTGCGCCCACAATGGAAGCAAACTTTGCTTCAACCGTCAGGAGATTTCCATGGCCAAACCCGCCTCGTTTTCCCATCCCTTCGCTTCCACCGTCAAGCCGTTCAAGACTGCGATCGGGCAAGGCCGGGCGCCTGTATTCCCTGCCGGCGCTGGCGACGCAAGTTTCCCAACGTCAAGCGCTTGCCGGTGTCGCTGCGCATCGTGCTGGAGAGCGTGTTGCGCCACTGCGATGGCGAGCGGGTGACTGCCGAGCACGTTGCGCAGCTGGCCAACTGGCAGCCCAACGCCAGCCGCAGCGACGAGATTCCGTTCACCGTGGCGCGTGTGGTGTTGCAGGACTTCACCGGCGTGCCGCTGCTGGCCGACCTGGCGGCGATGCGCAGCACGGCCGAGCGGCTGGGACACGACCCGAAAAAGATCGAGCCGATGGTGCCGGTGGACCTGGTGGTGGACCACTCGGTGATGGTCGATTACTACGGCACGCAAGAACGCGCTCGACCTCAACATGAAGCTGGAATTCCAGCGCAACCGCGAGCGCTACGAGTTCATGAAATGGGGCATGCAGGCGTTCGACACCTTCCGCGTGGTGCCACCGGGCTTTGGCATCGTGCACCAGGTGAACCTGGAGTATCTGGCGCGCGGCGTGCACATGAAGGGTGGTCTGTACTACCCCGACACGCTGGTTGGCACCGACAGCCACACCACCATGATCAATGGCATCGGCGTGGTGGGCTGGGGCGTGGGTGGCATCGAGGCAGAGGCGGCCATGCTGGGCCAGCCGGTGTACTTCCTCACGCCCGATGTGGTGGGCTTCGAGATGAGCGGCCAGCTGCGTGAGGGCGTGACCGCCACCGACCTGGTGCTCACGGTCACCGAGCTGCTGCGCAGCAACAAGGTGGTGGGCAAATTTGTTGAATTCTTCGGCGCTGGCGCGGCTTCGCTCACGCTGCCCGACCGCGCCACCATCGGCAACATGGCGCCCGAGTACGGCGCCACCATGGGTTTCTTCCCGGTCGACGACAAGACGCTGGATTACTTCCGCGGAACCGGCCGCAGCAAGGCCGAGATCGACGCCTTCGAGGCCTACTTCCGCGCGCAAGGGATGTTCGGTATTCCGGGCGCGCCGGGGGCCTCGATCCGCGCGGGTGAAATTGCCTACTCGCAGGTGGTCAGCCTCGATCTGGGCTCGGTCACGCCCAGCCTGGCCGGCCCGAAGCGGCCGCAAGACCGCATCGAACTCGGTCAGGTGGCGAACCAGTTTCGCGAGCTGTTCAGCAAGCCCAACGCCGAGAATGGCTTCAACCTGCCGGCCGACCGGCTCGGTCTGCGGGTGCCGGTGCTGTCCGGTGGCGGCGAAAAGATCGGTGCGGTGGCGGTGGAGGTGGCGCCCGGGGCGCCGCGCGATGTGGCTGAAATGGTGAGCAACCGCCCGGTGCTGGCGCCGCGCGCCGCGGTGGGGCCCAGGCAGCTCACGGTGGGCAATGGCGATGTGCTGATTGCCGCCATCACCAGCTGCACCAACACCCGAACCCCAGCGTGTTGCTGGCCGCCGGCCTGCTGGCCAAGAAGGCGGTGGAGGCGGGGCTCAAGGTGCAGCCGCACATCAAGACCTCGCTGGCGCCGGGCTCGCGCATCGTCACCGAATACCTCACCCAGGCCGGGCTGCATGCCCTATCTGGAGAAGCTGGGTTTTTCGCTCGCTGGGTACGGCTGCACCACCTGCATCGGCAACTCGGGCGATCTCACGCCCGAGCTCAACGAGGCGATCGCCCAGAACGATCTGGTGTGCGCGGCCGTGCTTTCGGGCAACCGCAACTTCGAGGCCCGCATCCACCCCAACATCAAGGCCAACTTCCTGGCCAGTCCGCCGCTGGTGGTGGCCTATGCGATCGCCGGCAACGTCACGCAAAGACCTCATGACCGAGCCGGTCGGCCAGGGCAAGGGTGGGCGCGACGGTGTACCTGGGCGACATCTGGCCAACCAGCGACGAGATTCACGCGCTTCATGAAGACCGCGATGAACGGCAAGGCCTACCGAGAGAACTACGAGCGGGTGAAGAGCGAGCCCGGCAAGCTCTGGGAGCGCATCAAAGGTGTGAGTGGCGAGGTCTACAACTGGCCCGAGAGCACCTACATCGCCGAGCCGCCGTTCTTCGACGGGTTTTCGCCCGAGGCGCCTGTGCGGGAAGATGCGGCGGTGAAGGGCGCGCGCGTCATGGCCTTGTTTGGCGACTCGATCACCACCGACCACATCTCGCCCGCCGGTTCGATCAAGGAAAGCTCGCCCGCTGGCCAGTGGCTGCGCGAGCGGGGTGTGTTGAAGGCCGACTTCAACAGCTACGGCGCGCGGCGCGGTCACCACGAGGTGATGATGCGCGGCACCTTTGCCAACGTGCGCATCAAGAACCTGATGCTGCCCGCGGGCGCTGACGGCTCGCGCGAAGAGGGTGGCCTGACGCTGTTTGAGGGACGCGGCGATCCGCTGCCCATCTTATGACGCCGCCATGCGCTACCAGGCCGCCGGGGTGCCCACGGTGGTGTTCGCCGGCGAGGAATACGGCACCGGCTCCAGCCGCGACTGGGCCGCCAAGGGCACGCAGCTGCTGGGCATCAAGGCGGTGGTGGCGCGCAGCTTCGAGCGCATCCACCGCAGCAACCTGGTGGGCATGGGCGTGCTGCCGTTGCAGTTCAAGGCCGGCGATTCCTGGGAAAGCCTGGGTCTCACGGGGGACGAAACCATCGAGGTGCTGCCGCACCCCGAGCTGCTGCCGCAGAGCGAGGCCACGCTGGTGATCACACGCGCCGGGCGGCCAGCGCCGCGTGGTGAAGCTGGTGCTGCGCATCGACACGCCGGTGGAAGTGGCCTACTACCGGGCCGGCGGAATCCTCCCTTACGTGTTGCGGCAATTGTTGAGCGCTTGAGCGCGGTTACCGCAACGCGGCATGATGTACCGAGCAGCGCCCATCCTGGCGCTGCGGTGGACCCGGTCGCAGCCGCGCCGGGTCGTGCGAACCGCACAGGAGCCGACATGCGAAAGCCTGCTCTCTACAGCCCCTCCCGCCGGGGAACGCCCGCGCCGTCACCGGCGGCCGAGCGCGAGCTGGAAACCGGCAACGCCGTGCCGCCGCCGCCGCTGGCGCAGCAAGCTGGCGCGCGCTGCCGTCAACCCGCGCCTGATGTGGGCGGCGCTGGCGCTGCTGGCCACGCTGCTGCTGGTCAGCGTGTGGCAGCGCGGGCCGCTGGGCGCTGCGGGCGCTGACCCAGAAAGACATCGACGCGGCGGTGCTGCGCACCCTCACCACGCAGAACCTTCCTTCGGCCGCGGCGCGCGCGGCCGACAAGATTCGCCCGGCGGTGGTGCGCGTCATGTCGTTTGGCAAGAACAAGGCCGGCGAAGAAGTGGAGCTGGGCGTGGGCACCGGGGTGGTGATCGTCGACAAGGGCGTGATCCTCACCAACCTGCATGTGGTGCAGTCCGCGCAGAACATCAGGCTGGTGTTTGCCGATGGCAGCGAGTCCACCGCATCCATCACGGGCGCCCAGCCCGAGAACGATCTGGCGGTGTTGCAGGCCCACACCCTGCCCGACGACCTGATCGCCGCCACCTTGCGCAGCACCACCGATCTGGTGCCGGGCGATCAGGTGGTGGCCGTGGGTTTCCCTTTCGGCATCGGCCCCTCCACCTCGGCCGGCGTGATTTCGGGCCTGGGCCGCTCGTTCCGCTCGCCCGAGGGCGAGCAGGAGATTGGCAACCTGATCCAGTTCGACGCCGCCGCCAACCCCGGCAATTCGGGCGGGCCGCTGGTGACCATGGACGGCGAGGTGGTGGGCATCGTCACCGGCATCTTGAACCCGACCGCCCACCGCACGTTTGTCGGCATTGGTTTTGCTGTGCCGATCGAGAGCGCGGCGGCGGCGGCAGGGCTGCCACCGTTTTAGCGAATTCCCGCGCCGCAGGATGGGGCTCCCCCGCGCCGCCTGCGGCGTCACCCCCCAGGGGGCGGCACTGGCGGCCTGGCAAAGCCAGTTCCGCGGTGCTCTTGGTGAAGACACGTTGTTTCTGAAAATGAATTGGAGATCGTCATGAGTGAATCAAACAAGAACAACGACACGGCCGAACTGATGGAGCAGATCCTCTACGAGGTGAAGCGGGTGGTGGTGGGGCAAGACCGCTTTCTCGAGCGCGTCATGGTCGCCATGCTGGCCCAGGGCCACCTGCTGGTCGAAGGCGTGCCGGGGCTGGCAAAGACGCTGACCGTCAAGACGCTGGCCGATGTGGTGCAGGGCCGTTTCAAGCGCATCCAGTTCACGCCCGATCTGGTGCCGGCCGATCTGGTGGGCACGCGCATCTACAACCAGAAAACCGGCGACTTCAGCACCTCGCTGGGGCCGGTGTTTGCCAACCTGCTGCTGGCCGACGAGATCAACCGCGCGCCGGCCAAGGTGCAAAGCGCGCTGCTCGAGGTGATGCAGGAGCGCCAGGTGACGATTGCGGGCGAAACCCACAAGGTGCCCAACCCCTTTCTGGTGATGGCCACGCAGAACCCGATCGAGACCGAGGGCACCTACCCGCTGCCCGAGGCGCAGGTGGACCGTTTCATGATGAAGGTGCTGGTGGACTACCCGACCGACGAAGAGGAGTTCGTGATCGTCGAGCGCGTCACCGGCCCCGCGGTGCAGGTGCAGGCCGTGGCCACCACCGACCAGCTCGCTGCGCTGCAGGCGCAGTGCCGCGCGGTGTATGTGGACCCAGCCCTTGTGCAGTACGCGGTGAAGCTGGTCTCGGCCACGCGCACGCCCGAGAAACACGGCATCAAGGACCTGGCGCGCTTCATCACCTACGGCGCCAGCCCGCGCGCCACCATTGGCCTGGTGGAGGGCGCGCGGGCGCTTGCCATGCTGCGCGGGCGCAGCTACGCGCTGCCCGAAGACATGAGCGATCTGGCGCCCGACGTGCTGCGTCACCGCATCGTGCTGTCGTACGAGGGCTTGTCCGAAGGGCTGGATGGCGATTCGGTGGCGGCGCGCATCATGGCCGCCGTCCGACCACCCACGCGCCCGATGGAACACGAGAAGAAGGCTGCCTGACGGCCTGTTGAACCATGTTCGGTCTCTTCAAAAAACGCCCTGAAGCCCAAGCGCCACCACCGAGTGCGGCAGCGCCCACCGAGCGCGCCGATGCGATGCTGCAGCGCCTGGAGTGGACCGTGATGCGCCGGCTCGATGGCCTGCTGCAGGGCGATTTCCGAACCCTCATGCGCGGCAGCGGTCTCGATCTGGCCGACCTGCGCGAATACCAGCACCACGACGACGTGCGCCACATCGACTGGAACGTGACCGCGCGGCTGCAGCAGCCCCATGTGCGCGTGTTCACCGAAGACCGCGAAATGGCGGCCTGGTTTCTGCTCGACCTCAGTCCCTCGGTGCACTTCGGCTCTGGCGCGCAGCGCAAGAGCGAATTGCTGGTGGGTTTTGTGGCGGTGCTCGCGCGGCTGATCAGCCGCCATGGCAACCGGGTCGGTGCGGTGCAGTACGGTGCGCGCGGCGCGGCGCGGGTTGACGCGGTGCTGCCAGCGCGCGGCGGCCGGGCGCAGGTGCTCCGCTTGATGCAACTGGTGCAGCGAGGCGCTGCGCCGCCAGCATCTGGTGAAACCATGGCAGGTGCCACCCGTCTCGCCGATCTGCTTCGCAGCGCCACCCACGCGGTGCGCCAGCGCAGCACCGTGTTCGTGTTGTCCGACTTCATCAGCGAGCCCGGCTGGGAGCAGCCGCTGGGTGAGCTGGCGCGGCGGCACGATGTGGTGGCCGTGCGCCTGCTCGACCCGCTGGAGCTGGAGCTGCCCGATCTGGGCCTGCTCACGGTGCGCGACGCCGAAACCGGCGAGCAGCTGCTGGTGGACACACACGACAGCGGCTTTCGCCAGCGCTTTGCCCGCATCGCGGCCGCAGCGCGAGGCCGAGCTGCGCGACAGCCTCACGCGCGCCGGGGTGGACACGCTGGAGCTGTCCACCGACGACGATCTGGCCGACGCCATCCTGCGTTTTGTGGACTTGCGCCGGCGCCGCAGCAGCTTGCGCAGCGGCCAGCGCCCGCGCGCTGGCGCGCCACCTGGGAGTTTCCGCATGACCCTGAACCTCGCCGCCTTGCCCGTCACCTTTCTCTGGCCCCAGTTCCTGTGGCTGCTCTGGCTGTTGCCGCTGATGGTGTTGTTTTACTGGTGGTTGTTGCGCCGCAGGCGCCCGGCCGCGGTGCGGCTGGCCAGCCTGTCCATCGTGCGCGAGGCCATGGGCAAGGGTCCGGGCTGGCGTCGCCATGTGCCGCCGCTGCTGCTGCTGCTGGCCTTCGCCGCCATGCTGCTGGCCGCCGCGCGGCCGCTGGCCACGATCACGCTGCCCAGCGACCGAGCAGACCGTGATCCTGGCGATGGATGTTTCGGGCAGCATGCGCGCAGCCGATGTCGAGCCGAACCGGCTGGTGGCTTCGCAGAATGCGGCCAAGGCCTTTCTGGCCGATCTGCCGCGCGATGTGAAGGTGGGCATCGTGGCGTTTGCTGGCACCGCCCAGGTGGTGCAGCCGGTCACGCTGAGCCGGGAAGACCTGGCGGCCGCGATCGACAAGTTTCAGCTGCAGCGCGCCACCGCCATCGGCAGCGCGATCGTGGTGGCGCTGGGCGAGCTGTTTCCTGGGCAAGGTATCGATCTGGCCAGCCTCACCTACGACCGCCGCAACGACCCGTTTGCGCCGCAGGGCCGCGCCATCGACCAGCCGCGCGAGCGAGCCCAAGCCGTTTCAGCCGGTGGCCCCGGGCTCTTATGGCTCGGCGGCCATCATTTTGCTCACCGACGGCCAGCGGACCACGGGTGTTCGAACCGATGAGGCCGCGCAAATGGCGGCCGACCGCGGGGTGCGGGTGTACACCGTGGGCGTGGGCACGGTGGACGGCGAGGTGATCGGCTTCGAAGGCTGGTCGATGCGGGTGCGGCTGGACGAAGACACGCTGAAAGATGTCGCCAAGACCACCCAGGGCGAGTACTTCTACGCCGGCACGGCCGAGAACCTCAAGCAGGTTTACCAGTCGCTCAGCACCCGGCTCACGGTGGAGAAGAAGGAGACCGAGGTCTCGGGTCTGCTGGCGCTGTTCGGCCGCGCTGCTGGTGGCTTTTTCGGCTGGCTTGTCGCTGCTCTGGTTCAACCGCGTGCTCTGATCGCGCGCGCCCTGCGCCAGGTCAAGGGCGGCCGCTCTGCCAGCGGCACAATTGGCAACCATGACACACGACGCAATGGTGGTGGGGGGCGGTATCGGCGGCCTGGCTTGTGCCGTGGCGCTGGGCCGCAACGGGCTCAACGTTCAGGTGCTGGAACAGGCCAGCGCCTTCGGCGAGGTGGGTGCGGGCCTGCAGCTGGGACCCAACGCGGTGCGCGTGCTGGCGCATTGGGGGTTGATCGACGCGCTCAACGCCTGCGCCGCGTTCCCCGAAGCGCTGCAGGTGCGCGATGCGCTTGGCGGTGTGCGGCTGGGCCGCCTGATGCTGGGGCCGCAGGTGCGCGCACGCTACGGCCAGTCTTACGCCACGCTGCACCGCGCCGATCTGCACGCCCTGCTGCTACAGGCCGCGCGCCAGTTGCCGCAGGTGAGCCTGACCCTCGATGCCCGCGTGGCCGGCTACACCGAAAGCGCCGAGGGTGTGCGCGTGACCGGGGAGGACGAAACCGAATACGCCGCGCGCGCGCTGATCGGCGCCGACGGGCTGTGGAGCCGCGTGCGCAGCCAACTGTTGGGCGCGCAGCCGGTGCGTGCCAGCGGCCACCTGGCCTACCGCGGCATGGTGCGCAGCGCCGATCTGCCCGCCGCGCTGCGCGCGCCGCTGGTCACCGCCTGGCTGGGGCCGCGGTTGCATGTGGTGCATTACCCGGTGCGCCAGGGCGAGTGGTTCAATGTGGTGGTGGTCGTGCAGGGTGTTCTCGGGCAAGGCCATGGCGGGGCGGTGGGCGCCGACCCGCAGAGCTGGACCCACCAGGCCCACGCCGCCGACCTGCGCCGCACCCTGGGCCCGGCCCATGCCGACCTGCTGCAGATGGTCGATGCGGTCCCGAACTGGACGCTCTGGCCGCTGAATGACCGCCCACCCATCGCCGGGCCCCATGAGCACGCGCACGGCCGGGTCGCGCTGCTTGGCGACGCTGCTCACCCGCTGCGTCCCTACCTGGCGCAGGGCGCGGCGATGGCGCTGGAAGACGCGTGGACCCTGGGCCGGCTGGTGGAGCAGCACCCCGATGACACCGAGATCGACTGGCCCGCGCTGTTCCAGCGTTTCGCCAGCACGCGCTGGGCCCGCAACGCGCGCGTGCAAAGCCGCTCGCAGCGCAACGGCAGCATCTTCCACGCCAGTGGTCTGGTGAGATGGGGGCGCAACGCGGCCATCTCGGTCTTGGGTGAGTCGCTGCTGGATCTGCCCTGGCTCTACAGTGGGCCGCCAGAAATTGGGTAACCCCCTGCGCCGCTGCGCGTCTTCCCCCAAGGGGGACCACAGCTGAGGCCCGGCGGAGCCGGTTCCTCGGTGTGCGCTGGACGCGCGCCTGCGTGATGGCTGTTAACCTGCTGCTTTTTTTCGCAGCAGGAACGCAGAATGCACCGCATCCAACGCCGTATCTTCATCTCCGCCGCGATGGCGCTGGCTTGCGCCACGTCGTCCGTGTTGGCCCAGACCGCGTCCTGGCCGAGCCAGCCGATCAAGCTGGTGGTGGGCTTCCCCGCCGGCTCCTCGCCGGATCTCATGGCGCGCACGCTGGCTGAGCCTCTGGCCCAGGCGCTCGGGCAGCCGGTGGTGGTGGAAAACCGGGCCGGCGCGGGTGGCAACATCGCCGCCGCAGCTGTGGCGCGCGCCACCGACGACCACACCCTGGGCCTGATGATCAACGGCAACCTCACCATCGCCAAGATCCTCAACCCGGCCACGGCCTACGACCCGCAGACCGACCTCACGCCGGTGTCCTTGCTCGCGGTCGCGCCGCTGGTGCTCACCGCCCCCATGAGCGCGCCCGCCGATGGCGCGGCGTTTCTGGCCGCTGCGCGCCAGGGCGGCGACCGCTGGAACTACGGCTCGCCCGGTGTGGGCACCGTGGCCCACATCGGCATGGAGCTGATCAAGTCGCGCGCCGGTATTTCACCGCTGCACGTGCCCTATCCCGGCAACCCCCAGGTGATCACCGCCATGATCACCGACCAGGTGCAGATGGCTTTGCTGCCGCCTGGTCTGGCCATGGCGCAGGTGCGCGGCGGCAAACTGCGCGCCATCGGCGTGACCTCGGCCGGGCGCAGCAGTGTGGTACCCGAGGTGCCCACGCTGACCGAAGCCGGCGTGCCCAATCTGCAGCTGGAAATCTGGAACGCGGTGGCCGCGCCCAACAGCCTGCCCAAGGCGCATGTGAAGCAACTGGCCGCGCTGCTGACCGAGATCGTCCGCCGGCCCGACATTCGCGAAAAAATCCTGGCCCAGGGCTGGCAGGTCACCGGCACCTCGCCCGAGGGCCTGGCCAACCGGATGCGCCAGGACACGGCGGCCATGGCCGACGTGATCGAGCGCAACAAAATCCGCCCGAACTGAGCGCGCAGCGGTTTTTTTATCGGGGCGCCTGCTGCCCGTTTGCGTCGCACGTGGCGCGGCAGAAACGGGCAGTCTCAGTTTTCCAGTAGGCGATCGCGCAAGCGCGCCATCGCCGCTGGTCCCAGGCCCATCGGGCCTTGCAGATACCGGTCCATGCCGCCGAACTCGCGCGCCACCGTGTCCAGCGCGGCGTCGAGAAACGCGGGCTGCACGCTCCACAGGACATTGACCACATGCGCCGGGCCATCGGCAGGCACCAGCGGGCTGCGCCGGTACAGCTGATTGGTCAGCAGGTAGTCGGCCATGACCGCTTCACGGTCAACACCGAGCGCCGAGAGGAGCAGTGCAGCTGCAAAGCCGGTGCGGTCTTTTCCGGCGGTGCAGTGAAACACCACGTGGCCAGGCTGTTCGATCAGGTACTGGAAAAAGCGCGCGTAGGTGGGGATGGCATCGCGCGCAAACGACTGGTAGGTCTGCGCCATCAGCGCCACCGTTTCGGTTTCGCTGGGAATTTGCCCAGCGGCCAGCATGGTCTGCAGCCGCCGCACCACGGTGGGCTCGATGGCCAGCGACACAGCCGCCGCACCCGGCACCAGCGATGGCAGGGCAGCGCGCTCGGCCAGCCCCCGAAAATCCAGGGTGTGCGTGATGTGCAGCGCCGCCAGCGTGCGCTGGTCTTCGGCGGTGAGGCTGGCGAGGTGGTCGGAGCGGTAGACCAGGCCATGGCGCACCCGCCGCCCATCGGTGCCCGTGTGGCCGCCGAGATCGCGGAAATTGGACGCGCCTTGCAGCATGGGCCGGACGGCGTCGCTCAATGGTGGTGGCCGTGTGCTCCGTGGGCGTGGCCGTGCGCCACCTCTTCGGCCGAAGCGGCCTTCACTTCCAGCACCTTCACCGCGAGGTGCAGCGTCTGCCCGGCCAGCGGGTGGTTGCCGTCCAGCAGCACGGTGTCGCCCTTGATCTTCATCACGGTGAACACCTGCTGCTCACCCTGCTCGTTGGTGCCCTGCAGCTGGGCGCCCACCTTCACGCCCGGCGGGAAATCGCGCTTGGGGATGCTGGTGGCCAGCGATTCATCGCGCTCGCCGAACGCATCCTGCGGCGCCAGCACCAGGGTGGCGGCATAGCCCGCCTCCTGGCCTTCCAGCGCCTTCTCGATGCCAGGCAGCGTGTTGCCGTGGCCACCATGCAGGTAGGCGCGCGGTGTCTTGCCGTCTTCCAGCACCTTGCCCTGGGCATCGGTGGCGCGGAAGGTGAGGGTGACGATGGTGTCTTTGGTGATTTTCATGGTGCTCAGGGTGTTGAGGGGCTGTTGATCAGAGGATGCTGGCGAGCTGGCGCGGCAAGGCGCCGAGGCTGACGAAGCTGAGGTCGTACATGGCTGTTAGGTTACCGGCTTGCTCATCTGAAATGTCGGTCGAGCAGATCAAAAAGCGCGCCGGTTCAACGCCCAACCTCTTTCGCAACCGTTGGTACTTGCTGATGTCGCGCCGGAACTCGCCCGCTTTGCATTCGATGCAGATGGGAGGCCGGCCCGCTGGCAGCACCACCACATCGAGTTCGTGCACATCCTCATTGGGAAACAACACCTTCACGCCGCGCGCGCAGGAGAAAGCCAGCTTGCGTTGCTGCAGCGCGGTGATCGATTCCGTGAGGGCAAACCACTCCAGCCACGCACCGGTGAAAAACTGCCGAACCTTGGGTGCCGACTGCAAGCTCAGGCGCAGCACCTTGTCTTGCTTCTGGTAGTGGTAGCGCGCAAACAGGGTGTGGCTGTAAAGCTGCCGACACAGGTTGTGAATCGCCTGAGCGTCTTTTTGCCCCACTTCGGCCAGGTTGATGTTCAGACCGGTGTGGTCTTTTCGGTAGGCATAAGCCACCCGCTGAATCAATTCGCCGAACAGGTCGTATCGCAGACCCAGTTGTTGCGCCGCCTCGTCAAAGTAGCCGCTCGTGTCCACGCTGCTGTGGTCGAACTGTGCTTCGACTTGTTGCGACTTCAGCCAGGTTTCGATCGGCTGCATGCTGGATCGGCGTGTTGAGAGGTTGCTCCACCGTATTGGTTGACGCTTGTGGTGCGTCTGCCGTCACTTCCTGAGGCGCTTCTGCCGGCTCTGGCTTGTCCTCTGCCTGCAGCGCCTTGAGCTCTCGCATCGCTGCGGTGTAGCGCTCGATCAGCTTGCCGACGTAAAAGGCGGTGTCAAACACCGAGCAGGGTGTTTGACACTTGGCGCAAGCGACCTGAACGCCGGCGGTGGGAGATTCGCTGATGTGGCCGCACTGGTTGCAGCGGTAGACAGGCATGTTTCGTTTCCTGAGACGTTGCTCGACGCGAGTGGGGTCGATCGCGAAGGGGTGTATCGCGTCGCTTTAGCCTCTGCTGATCGCTCGCACGGCCAATTTGGGCCGGAATGCTTTGCACACGGCGTCGTGGGTTTCCAGGTAGGGGCCGCCGATGAGGTCGATGCAGTAGGGAACGGCGGAAAAAATGCCGTTGATGCGCTGCGTACCGTCGGCGTTTTTCAGGCCCTCGAGCGTCTCGGCGATGGCCTTGGGCTGGCCGGGCAGGTTGATGATGAGGCTGTTGCCACGGATCACCGCAACCTGGCGCGAGAGGATGGCGGTGGGCACGAAGGCCAGGCTGATCTGGCGCATCTGTTCGCCGAACCCGGGCATGGTCTTTGTGGGCCACCGCCAGTGTGGCTTCGGGCGTCACGTCGCGCAGCGCGGGGCCGGTGCCGCCGGTGGTGAGCACCAGCGAGCAGCCGGCATCCACCAGTTCGATGAGGGTGGCGCTGATGCGCTCGGCTTCGTCCGGGATGAGGCGGGCTTCGAAGCTGATCGGGTTGTGCAGCGCGCGCTGCAGCCAGTCTTGCAGGGCGGGCAGGCCCTTGTCTTCGTAGGTGCCGGCGCTGGCGCGGTCGCTGATCGAGACGATGCCGATGCGCACCGGTTCCGGGTGTGGATTGGGCGCTGTTTCAGTCGACATCTGGGGGCTCGGATTCCGTGGGGTCGTCTCGGTTCAGTGTGGAGCGCACGATCTGGAAAATCTCGCGGTAGGCCTTGCTGTGGCGTTGCGCTTCACCGGGGCGTTCGCTCACCGCCTGCACATCCTTGCGCGCCTGGCGAATCAGGGCGCGCAGGGGCTGTATGTCGGCTTGCGGGTCGAGTTCAAGCCACTGGGTGAGGGCGGCGTCGTCGGCCAGCAGACGCTCGCGCCACTGCTCGGCCTGGTGCAGCGCGAGGGTGGCCGCGGCCGAGGGGCGGCGCAGTTCGTCGAGCGCGGCTTCGATGGCGGCCACGCTGGCCTCATCGAGCTTGCGCATGAGCTTGCCGATGAACTGCATCTGGCGCCGCCGGCCCTCGAAGTTGGTGATGCGCTTGGCATCGTTCACCGCGTCGACCAGCTTCTCTGGCAGGTGTTCTTCCGCCACCAGCCGCGCGATGACGCTCTGGCCCAGCGTGAGCAGGTTTTCGCCCAGCGTCTGCAGCCGGTCGCTGGCTTTTTTCAGGTCGGTCTTGCTGGCCTCGACCGAGCCTTTGAGCTCGCGCTTGAGCTCCAGATCGAGCTCGCTGCCCTCGGCCACGAAATGGCCCCGGACGTAGTAGCCTTTGGTGGGTTTGCGGGACATCGGATGAAAAAGCACCATGCGGCAACTGGCCTGTGGTGCGGGGGTTCCTGATCTGGGGGGAGGGTGATGGTGAGGCGACAAGTATCATAGCCGCCGACATGAATACAGCCGCTCACACCCCCGCCCACGCCCCTGTTGCCCATCCGGCGAACCAGCCCTTGCCAGGCTTCCAGTACCCGAGGGCCCGATTCGAGGAGCTGGTGGATCTGGCGCTGGGCCATGCGAAGCAGCTGGGTGCGGTGGACGCGGCTGCCGAGGTGTCCGAAGGCGCTGGGCTGAGCGTGTCGGTGCGCAAGGGCGAGCTGGAGAACGTGGAGCGCAACCGCGACAAGTCGCTGGGCGTCACGGTCTACCTCGGCCAGAAGCGCGGCAACGCCTCAACCTCCGACTTCTTCGCCAGCCGCCGTGCGCCAGACGGTGCAGGCGGCCTACGACATCGCGCGCTTCACCGCCGAAGACCCGGTGGCCGGCCTGCCCGACCCGCAAGACGTGGCCGACAGCTAGCCCGACCTGGACCTGTTCCATCCCTGGGCGCTCGACATCCGAAGACGCGTTGCAGCATCGCGCTGGCCTGTGAGGCCGCGGCCTTTGCCACCAGCAAGAAGATCAGCAACAGCGAAGGCGCTGGCGTGTCGGCCCAGCAGTCGCACTTTTTCACCGCCCACATGCGCGGCGGCGAGCGCGGCAAGCCCGGCATTTTCAGCGGTGGCTACGCCAGCTCGCGCCACAGCCTGTCGGTGGCACCGATCGCCGGCAAGGGCGCGCACATGCAGCGCGACTACTGGTACAGCTCGCAGCGCGCGCCGCAAGACCTCGCCAGTCCGCAGGCCATTGGGCGCTACGCCGCCGAGCGCGCGCTGGCGCGCCTGAACGGCGCGCAAGATCGCCACCACCGAATGCCCGGTGCTGTTCGAGTCGCCGCTGGCCGCCGGCCTGCTGGGCGCCTATGTGCAGGCCACCAGCGGCGGCGCGCTGTACCGCAAGACCACCTTTCTGGGCGACGAGCCTGGGCAAGACGCGTGATGGCCAAACACCTCGATATCGTGGAAGACCCACACATCATCGGCGGCAAGGGCAGCTCGCCGTTTGACGACGAAGGCGTGCGCACCGCGCGCCGCAAGGTGCTCAGCGCCGGCAAGGTGCAGGGCTACTTCCTTTCCACCTACTCGGCACGCAAGCTGGGCATGCGCACCACCGGCAACGCCGGTGGCTCGCACAACCTCACACTCACCAGCCGCCTGACCCAGCCCGGCGACGACCTGCGCGCCATGCTGAAAAAGCTCGGCCGCGGCCTGTTTGTCACCGAACTCATGGGCCAGGGCGTGAACTACGTGACCGGCGACTACTCCCGCGGTGCCTCGGGCTACTGGGTGGAGAACGGCGAGATCGCCTACCCGGTGCAGGAAATCACCATTGCCGGCAACCTCAAAGACATGTTCAAAGGCATCGAGGCGGTGGGCGCCGACGCCTACAACTACGGCGCCAAGACCGTGGGCTCGATCCTTGTCAACCGGATGAAGGTCGCTGGCAG
This sequence comes from uncultured beta proteobacterium, assembly GCA_963831255.1. Classification (GTDB taxonomy): domain Bacteria; phylum Pseudomonadota; class Gammaproteobacteria; order Burkholderiales; family Burkholderiaceae_C; genus Hydrogenophaga. The sequence continues at coordinate 490,514 of CAWHPI010000006.1, forward strand.
TTAGCCCACTCCCGCGCCGACCCGATGCTCGGGCCGTCACCCCCTCAAGGGGGCGGCACTGGCCGACTGGCGAAGCCAGGTCGGCGGTGCCCTTGGAAGCAGCCCCTCTGTTCGACCACGCGCTTACCGGCGCGATTGCCCAAACCCAGGACGCCGCGGAACCGGCTTTGCCGTTTCGCCAGTGCCGTCCCCTGAAGGGGTGACGGCGATGCTGGCGCGGGAAGCTACCTCTTGCGCTGCACAAACAGGTTGCGGCGCGCGTCTTCTGGGTAGGCGAAGGTGATGCGGCCGCCTTTGACCTTGCCCATCACGAGCATGTTCTGCGTCATGGCGTCTTTGTCGTCGATGCTGAACGGCTTGTCGTAGGTGGCGACCACGCCGTAGTACACACGCGGAATGTTCTTCCAGCGCTGCTTTCACCGCCGGGCCGGTGAACTTGCCGTCTGCGAATGGAGAACAGCGCGTAGATCAGCAGGTAGGTGGTGTCGTACCCCTGTGCCGCGGCCATGGGCACACCCAGTGGCGCGTTAAACTTGCGGGCATAGGCGCTGAGAAACGCGGCGCGCCGCTCGTTGCTGGGCTCGGCAATGAAGGTCTGGGCCATCAGCGCGTCGTCCGCGGCCTGCTTGGCGCCGTCGATGAAAAACGGGAACGACAGCGGCCAGCGCGCCGACCTGCGGCACATCCCACTGCAGCGCGCGACGGCCCAGCGCAATGGTGGCGTTTTCAGGACCCACGGTGTAGCTGAAGATGACGTTGGCGCCCGTCTGACGCGCGGCCTTGAGCTCGTTCGCTGAGGTCTTTCACACCCAGCGGAAAACGCGCCACGTAGACGGGCTTGAGGCCCTTGGCCGCCAGCGCGGCTTCGACATCTTTCAGGCCGGCTTCACCATAGCCGGTGGTGTCGGCAAAGATGGCCACCCGGGTCCAGCCGCGCTTGACCAGATCGTCCACCACAAACGGCGCCTGGATGGCGTCGCGCGCCGAGGTGCGGAATATGTAGCTCTCGGGTGCCGGGTACTTGGCGGTGAGCGGGGAGCCGGTGGAGCAGGGCACGATCAGCGGCGACTTGGCGTTCTGAAACACCTCGAGTGGACTTGAGCGCCACGCCGGTGTTGCAGAAACCGATGGTGGCGATCACGCCCTCGTTCATCAGTTCCTTCGAGCGCTCCAGGCCGACGTCGGGCTTGCCCTCGTCGTCCTTGATCACCAGCTCCAGCGGTCGGCCCAGGTAGCCACCCACCGCATTGATTTCCTCGACCGCCAGCTGAACGCCACGCAACATGGGTGTGCCGAAGTCGGACGATGGGCCGGTGAAGGGGCCAATCATGCCGATGCGCACCGGCTTGACCGCAGGAAGCGCTTGCGCACCGACCCACGAACTGGTGGACAGGGTGATCGCGGCCAACGTGCTGGCCAGAAAAATGTGGAGAGGGCGGCGCATGGGACTCCTTGTTGACTGGGCGCAGTCTAGAGATCGGCGCGCGCAGGTCAATCGAGTCTGACCCTGTTGTTGCGACTTCGCACCGCCAAAATTGTGACGCAGGTCACGCAAAAACGCATGGTGCTGACCCAACGCCGCCCGTCTGCGACGAACGGAAAAGCTGGCGCGCGCCCGCTCAACCCGCCAGTGCGGCCTTCACCGCGGCGGATACCGCGCCCATGTCGGCCTTGCCGGCCAGCCGAGCCTTCACCGCGCCCATCACCTTGCCCATGTCGCCAGGGCCTGTCGCGCCCAGCTCGGCCACGATCGCCCGCACCTCGGCCGTCACCTCGTCGGCCGACAGGCGTGCGGGCAGGTAGGCCTGCAACACCACGAGCTCGGCCTGCTCCTGGTCCGCCAGATCCTGGCGTCCGCCTTGCTGGAAGGCGGTGATCGAGTCCTTGCGCTGCTTCACGAGCTTGTCCAGCACCGCGATGACGCCAGCGTCGTCCAGATCGACGCGTTCGTCCACTTCACGCTGCTTGACCGCTGCCTGCAGCAGTCGGAGCGTGTCGCGGGTGCGGGTGTCCTTGGCCAGCATGGCGGCCTTCACGTCTTGCGCGATGCGTTCTTTGATCGACATGATTGGTCCTTGAATCGGGTTTTTTATCGACAACAAAAAAGCCCGCCTGAGCGTACTCCAGCGGGCTTTTGCCTGGGTGCAGACCAGGCGTAGCCTGGTGTTGCCATGCTCAGTAGAGCTTTTTCGGCAGCTGCATGGAACGCACGCGCTTGTAATGGCGCTTCACCGCAGCGGCCTTTTTGCGCTTGCGCTCGGCGGTCGGTTTTTCGTAAAACTCGCGGGCACGCAGGTCGGTCAGCAGGCCGAGCTTCTCGATGGTGCGCTTGAAGCGGCGAAGTGCCACGTCAAAGGGTTCGTTGTCTTTTACACGGATGGTCGTCATGAACGAATGGTTTCCAAAAGGTGCAGAAAGCCGATGGACGGGAAGATCAGGCCCGGGCGTCGTTTCTGCAATTGTCCCGTCATTAACTAGTATTGGCCGACGGGGATTTGCCAGCAAAGCCTTGGATTATAGCCCTGAGCGAGTCCGTTGCCGGTCAATTGGCGGATCGTGGGGCTCCGGCTTTTGCGGGATTGCGAGGTTCACGGCTCTTCTGTGGCCACCGTCGGCGGCATTGCCTGCCCGGTTGCGCCAGGCAATGCCTGCGCGCAGGCGTGTGCGCTGGCCCAGGCCCACTGAAAGTTGTAGCCGCCCAGCCAGCCCGTCACGTCGACCACTTCGCCGATGAAATACAGGCCAGGTTGAGTGGATTCCATGGTCTGGGACGAGAGGTCGCGCGTGTCCACACCGCCCAGCGTCACCTCGGCCTTGCGATAGCCCTCGCTGCCGCTGGGCGTGAGCTCCCAGCGGGTCAGGCGCTCAGCCAGACGGGTCAGGGCCTTGTCGCTGGCCTCGCTGATGGGGCGTTGCCAGTCGGTGTCTTGCTGCGTCCAGGCGTCGGCCAGGCGGCCGGGAACCAGAGCGGCGAGTTCGTTGGCGATCAGCTTGCGCGAGCGTGCCTTGGCCAGCGCCAGCGCCTCGGGCAGCTTGACCTCGGGCGCGAGGTTGAGGCGGATCGGTGTGCCTTCGGTCCAGTAGCTCGAAATCTGCAGCACCGCCGGGCCGGAGAGGCCGCGGTGGGTGAACAGCAGGTCTTCCTGGAAGGCCATTTGCTGTTTTTTGGTTCCGGTTTGGATGTGGACGGGCAAGGAGAGGCCGGCCAGCTCGACGTAGGGCGCCCAGCCGTCGCCGTCAAACGTGAGCGGCACCAGTCCGGGCCGAGGTTCCACCAGCCGCAAACCGAATTGCTTCGCCAGCCGGTAGCCAAAGTCGGTGGCACCGATCTTGGGGATGGACAGGCCACCCGTGGCCACGACCACGCTTCGGCTGGTCACCTGGCCGCGATCGGTGCCCAGCTCGTACGAGCCGTCGCTCGCCAGCCGCACCGCTTTCACGCCGCAAGGTTGCCAGCGCTGCACGCCGCCAGCGGCGCATTCGGCCAGCAGCATCTGGATCAGGTCGTCGGCCGAGCGGTCGCAGAACAGCTGGCCTTTGTGCTTCTCATGGAAGGGAATGCCGTGCCGCTGCACCAGGGCGATGAAGTCGGCCGGGGTGTAGCGCGAAAGCGCCGAGCGGCAGAACTTGGGGTTCTCGCTCAGGAAGTGCTTGTGCGGTGCTTGTGGGTCGATGTCGCGGTTGGTGAAATTGGCGCGCCCGCCGCCGGAGATGCGGATCTTCTCGGCCACCTTGTCGCTGTGGTCGATCACCAGCACCTTCAGGCCACGCTGGCCTGCGATGCCCGCACAAAACAGACCAGCCGCACCCGCCCCGATCACCACCACATCAAACATTTGCATGCCGCGCAGTGTAGGCGGCCGGCGGCCGTGTCAGGCGACGCGCATGTGTGCCGGTTGCCCTTGCGCAGCCGCGATGCCGCGCACCACGTCGCCCACCACGATCACCGCCGGGCTGCCGAGTTGCTCGCGCGCCAGGGTGTGCAAAAGATCGCCGAGCGTGGTTGCCGCGTGGCGCTGCTGCGGCAGGGTGGCGTGCTGGATGATCGCCAGTGGCGTGCTCGCGGGCAGGCCGGTCAGCAACTGCTGCTGGATGTGGGCTGCGCCCGACACGCCCATGTAGATCACCAGCGTGAGCTTGGCGTCTCGCACGGTCGCTGCCAGCGCCACCCAGTCGGTACCACTGTCGCCTGGCTTGGCGTGCCCGGTCACAAACACCACGCCGTGCGCATGCTCGCGGTGGGTCAGCGGCACGCCGAGCGCGGTGAGTCCGCCGAGGGCGGCGGTGATGCCGTTGACCACCTGCACCGTGATGCCTTCGCTTTGCAGATGCTCCACTTCTTCACCACCGCGGCCGAAGATGAAGGGGTCGCCGCCTTTCAGGCGCACCACCACCTCGCCTTCGCGCGCGGCCATGACCATGAGCTTTTCGATGAAGGCCTGAGGCGTGCTCTTGCAGCCGCCGCGCTTGCCCACCGGCACGATGCGCGCGCCGGGCGAGGCGTGCACCAGCACCGCCTCGTTCACCAGGTCGTCCACCAGCAGCACGGTCGCGGAGGCGATGGCGCGCACCGCCTTGAGCGTGAGCAGCTCGGGGTCTCCCGGGCCGGCGCCGACCAGGGTGACGGTGCCCGGCAGAAAGGCGGTACCGGGGTCAGCGGGTTTGGGCTGGTGTGTCATGTTGTGAGGCGGTGGCCTGAGGTGCTGGGTGCAAGCCGGTTTCACGCAAGATGTGTTCCACCTGCAGGGCAATCGGTGGCGGCACGGGCAACGCGCCGCTGAGCACGGCGCGGATGTAGGTGGCGGTGAGGGCAGCGTCGGTGCCTTTGGGCAGGTCGGGCAGGGCGGTGAGCGGGCCGTCTTGTGCCGGTTGCAACAGGTGGCGCTCGCCCGCTCGGAAAGCTTCCATTTGCGGCGTGCGCCGCGCGTCGGCCACCGGCTCGCCTTCGGTGCCGCGCAGCAGCAGGGCGTGGGCGCCGGTCAGGGCAAAGGTGTGCGCCATGGACGCCGCGTACTCGGGATGGGTGTAGCTGCCGACGATGAGCGCCGCACCCGCGCAGGGATTCATGAGTTTGACCAGGCTGTGCGCCGGGTTGCGCAGACCCACCACGCGCCGCACATCCAGCAGCCGCTTGAGGCCGGCGCTGAGTCGCTCGGTGGCGACCATCGCAACCGAGCCGGGCGCGACCCCGGCAGCCGGACCGGTGGCTGGTGTGCCCAGGGCCTCAAACACGGCCTGGCTGCTCACGCGCCGGTCTTCGGTGGCCGTGCCGTGCACCAGCACGGGAAGGCCTTCGCGGGCCAGCAACATGGCCAGCAAGGGTGTGAGCACCGGCAGCTTGCGTGCGCCGTTGTAGCTGGGCAGCACCACGGTGGTGCGTTGGTTGTCTGGCAGCAGGCTCAGGCGGGCATGCGTGGCGTCGAGAAAACCCGCCATCTCTTCGGGCGTCTCGCCCTTGATGCGCATGGCCAGACAGAAGCCGCCGATTTCCAGATCGGTCACGCTGCCGTCGAGCACCTGGCCCATGAGATCGGCGGCCTGTTCGCGCGTGAGCGAGCGGGCGCCGTCTTTGCCGCGGCCGATCTCCTTGATGTACTGACTGATGCCCATGACCTGGATTCTCAGGCAATCGTGATGACCTGGCGTTATGTGCAAATGCCGGTCAAACCGGTGCGAGCACCACCGAAGTGCGCACCAGCCGCTGAACTTCGGGCAGGCACGAGCCGCAGTTGGTGCCGCATTGAAGCCGCTGTTGCAGTGCGGCCAGGCGCTGACTTTCACCGCCCTCGCAGCCGTTCAACGCAGCTTGGATGGCGTCTTCGTTCACGTTGAAGCAGGTGCACACCTGAGGGCTGGCAACCGGCAGCGCCACGGGCGCTTTGGCCCCGGCCATGAGCAGGCGGCGCCCGTAGTCCTGGGCGGGCAGCTCGCCCTGCAACAGCGGCTTGATCCAGTGCTCGGCCTGCGTGTCCCCAGCCAGCAGGACAGCATGCAACTGCGCGGATTCATCCGCGCGAACCAGGCGCGCGCTGCGGCGCTGACCCAGGCGGCGATCGGCGTAGCGCAGTGTGTCGGCGGTGTTCAGACCCAGCAGGGTTTCGATCTGCGCCAGCGTGGCGTCGTCGGGCGCTTCATGGGCAGCAGCGCGCAGCAGCACGCCGGTGCGTTCGCGGCCAAACGGCACACAGGACGCAAACTCGAATTGGGGCATGAGGCCACGCAGCTCGGTGAGCGTGGACAGCGCGCTCGTCTCGGGCAGCCAGCCCATCGCCAGCAGCGTCCAGGGCAGCTCGGCCTTGAGCACCTTCACCGCCGTGTGCTTCAGCTCGGGTTGTTTGGAGGTGGGGCAAAACGCCGAGGTGGTGAGCGCGTTCACGCCGGCGAGCACCGTGCCCGTGCTGCTGCGCCCGCTCAAGGTCTCGGCCCCCCAGTGCATGGCGATGAAGGCCTGTGTGAGGCCCAGCGCCGTGCTGGCTTGCAGGGGGATCACGATGCTGCCGCGCTTGCTGGTCACCTGAACCAGATCGCCTTCCTTCAGGCCGCGCCGCGCCATGTCTTGGGGGTGCAGCTGGACGACAGGTTCGGGCACGTGACCAAAGAGGCGCCCGATGGTGCCGGTGCGGGTCATGCCGTGCCACTGATCGCGCAAGCGGCCGGTGGTGAGCGAAAACGGGTAGCGCGATTCGCGTGGCTCGGCCAGGGGCAGCCAGGGCAGGGCGGCGAAGCGGGCTTTGCCGTCGGGGGTGGGGAAGACGCCATCTTCGTACAGCCTGGTTTTTCCTTGCGTGTCGTTTTCGCGGAAGGGCCAGTGTTGCGGGCCTTGCTGTTCCAGCAAGGCGTAGGACAGGCCGGTGATGTCGAGGTCTCGGCCCCGGGTGGACTCGCGGTGTTCTTGCCAGATGTGTTCTGGGCTTTTGTAGGGGAAGAGGGTGGTGGTGTTCGGGCCATTTTTCTCCGGCTGCAACGTCATCGGGGTCAGAGCCGAATTTCGTTGGAGGTTGTGGGTGTCCTCGGGCGTGGTTGTCTTGAATTCGGATCTGACCCCGTTGACTCCCCTGGCTTCCAGCCGCTTAGCGAAGTCAACAACGATCTGCCAGTCGTGTTTTGCTTCGCCAGGCGCGGGCACGGCAGCGCGCATGCGGCTGATTCGGCGTTCGCTGTTGGTGACCGTGCCCTCTTTTTCGCCCCAGGTGGTGGCGGGCAGCAACAGGTCGGCGAAGTCGCAGGTGGCGGCGGTGGCGAAGGCTTCCTGCACCACCACGAACTCACAGCGCTCCAGCGCGCGGCGCACGGTGGCCTGGTCGGGCATGGACTGCGCGGGGTTGGTGCACGCAATCCACAGCGCCTTGATTTCGCCGTCGGCCGCGGCCTGGAACATCTCGACCGCGGTTTTGCCGGGCTTGCTCGGCACATCGGCCACGCCCCAGAGCTTGGCCACTTCGGCGCGGTGTGTGGCGTTGCCCATGTCGCGGTGGGCGCTGAGCAGGTTGGCCAGGCCGCCCACCTCGCGCCCGCCCATGGCGTTGGGCTGTCCGGTGAGGCTGAACGGGCCGGCGCCGGGCTTGCCGATCTGGCCGGTGGCCAGGTGCAGGTTGATGAGGGTGGCGTTTTTGGCGGTGCCGCTGCTGCTCTGGTTCAGGCCCTGGCAATAGAGGCTGAGCGTGGGCTGGCGTGCGCCACCGTCTTGCATGCCGGCGAACCACTTGGCTGCCGTGAACAGGTCTTCCTTCTTCAGGCCGCAGACCTGCGCCACGCGCTCGGGCGTGCAGTCGCGCACCAGGGCTTTCAGGTCATCGAAGCCGGTGGTGTGCGCGGCCATGTAGGCGGCGTCCGTCCAGCCTTCCCACAGCATGATGTGCAGCAGGCCGTGGAACAGCATCACGTCGCTGCCGGGTTGCAGCTGCAGGAACAGGTCGGCCTGTTCGGCGGTGTCGGTGCGGCGCGGGTCGGCCACGATGATTTTCATCGCCGGGTTCTTGCGCTTGGCCTCTTCGATGCGGCGAAACAGCACCGGGTGGGCAAAGGCGGTGTTGCTGCCGACGATGAAGAGGCAGGCCGCGTGGTCGATGTCCTCGTAGCTCGCGGGCGGCGCGTCTGCCCCCAGCGTGAGCTTGTAGCCGGCCACCGCGCTGCTCATGCACAGGCGCGAGTTGGTGTCGACGTTGTTGGTGCCGATCAGGCCTTTGGCCAGCTTGTTGAAGACGTAATAGTCCTCGGTGAGCAACTGGCCGCTGATGTAGAAGCCGACCGCATCGGGGCCGTGCTCGGCGATGGTGTGGGCGAAACGGTTGGCAGCGAGATCAAGCGCGGCATCCCAGGCGATGGGCGCGGTGGCGCCGCCGCGCTGCAGGCGATGCAACGGCTGCAGCAAACGGGTCTGGCGCGTGACCTCGGCCGAGGCGGTGAGGTGCAGCGTGCTGCCCTTGGAGCAGAGTTTTCCAAAGTTGGCCGGGTGGTCGGGATCGCCGCGCACGCCAGTGATCTGCACGCCCTCGCTTTCGATGATGACGCCACAGCCCACGCCGCAGTAAGGGCAGGTGGAGCGGGTTAGGGCGGGGCCGGCGCGGTGCACGGCAATCACCCGTTCACTGGGCAAGGGCGGCGCCTGCCTGGCGTTCATGCCAACGTTCGCCGGACAGGGCCAGCCACTGGGCGCTCCAGATCGGTCGCTTGCGTCGCCAGCTCGTGCGCGTCCAGAAACACCGTGCCGTCTTCCAGCTTCACGCTGAACTTGGGGGTGCAACCCTCGTCGGGCGCGGCGGCCTGGCCGGTGCACAGGCCAATGGTCCAGTTGTGCAACGGGCAGGCCACGCTGGTGCCAAACACGATGCCCTGGCTCAGCGGCCCGCCCTTGTGCGGGCAACGGTCGAGCAGGGCAAACACCTCGCCCGCGTCGTTGCGGAACACAGCCACATCCAGCCCGCGCTCGCGCGCCACGCGGCGCGAGCCGAGCACGGGAATGTCGTCAACCTTGCAGATGGGGGTCCAGGCGGCGTTGTTCATGCGGCGCTCCCTTCGGTCTGGGCCGCTTGAATCGGGATGAACTGGCGCGTGTCCACCGACGCCTTGGCGTGTTCAAACCACGGGTCCGGCTCGCCGTCGAGCGCAAACTGCAGCTGCTCCCACAGCGCCTTGCGGCCCTCGGCGTCGTCGATCACGCGCTTTTTGATGTGCTCCATGCCCACGCGGTTCAGGTAGTGCACGGTGCGCTCCAGGTACCAGCCTTCCAGGCGGTAGAGCTGCATGAAGGCGCCGGTGACTTCCATCACCTCTTCAGCGGTTTTCACCTTCACCAGAAACTGCGCCACCTCGGTCTTGATGCCGCCGTTGCCACCGATGTAGAGCTCCCAGCCGCTGTCCACGCCGATCACGCCCACGTCTTTGATGCCGGCCTCGGCGCAGTTGCGCGGGCAGCCCGACACCGCGAACTTCACCTTGTGCGGCGCGTACATGCGCCACATGGCGCGCTCCAGGTCTTTGCCCATCTGGGTGCTGTCTTGGGTGCCCATGCGGCACCACTCGCTGCCCACGCAGGTTTTCACCGTGCGCAGTGCCTTGGCGTAGGCGTGGCCGCTGGGCATGCCGATGTCGTTCCACACCGCTTGCAGGTCTTCCTTTTTGATGCCGAGCAGGTCGATGCGCTGGCCGCCGGTGACCTTCACCGTGGGGATCTTGTACTTGTCCACCGCGTTGGCGATGCGGCGCAGTTCGTCGGCCGTGGTCTCGCCGCCCCACATGCGCGGGATCACCGAGTAGGTGCCGTCTTTCTGGATGTTGGCGTGGCTGCGCTCGTTGATGAAACGGCTTTGCGGATCGTCTTTGGCTTCTTTGGGCCAGGTGCTGATCAGGTAGTAATTGACCGCCGGACGGCAGGTGGCGCAACCGTTGGGGGTTTTCCAGCCCAGTGCGTTGAAGGTGTCGCCGATGGTGAGCAGCTTCTGGTCGCGGATGGCGTCGCGCACGTCCTGGTGGCTGCGCTCGGTGCAGGCGCAGATCGCCTTTTTCTTCGGCGTGGCCGAGTAGTCGCCGCCGGCGGTGAACATCAGCAGCTGCTCGACCAGACCCGTGCACGAGCCACACGAGGCGCTGGCCTTGGTGTGCTTGCGCACTTCGTCCAGCGTGAACAGGCCTTTGTCTTTGATGGCTTTGCAGATCGTGCCCTTGGTGACGCCGTTGCAGCCGCAGACCTCGTCGCTGTCTGCCATGGCCGCGGCCTTGTTGTGGCCCTGGTGGCCGACATCGCCGATGTTGGATTCACCAAACATCAGCTTGTCGCGGATGTCGTTCACCGTGCGGCCGTCGCGCAGCAGCTTGAAGTACCACGAGCCGTCAACCGTGTCGCCATAGAGGCAGGCGCCCACCAGCTTGTCGTCCTTGATGACGAGCTTTTTGTAGACGCCGCCGGCCGGATCGCTCATCACGATCTCCTCGGTGCTGTCGTCGCCCATGAAGTTGCCGGCCGAGAACAGGTCGATGCCGGTCACCTTGAGCTTGGTGGAGGTGAGCGAGCCGCTGTAACGGCCAATACCGAACTCGGCCAGGTGCGTGGCCAGTACCTTGCCCTGTTCAAACAGCGGCGCCACCAGACCGTATGCAATGCCGCGGTGCGCCGCGCATTCGCCCACGGCGTAAACGCGCGGATCGGTCACGGTTTGCAGGGTGTCGCTGACCACAATGCCCTTGTTCACATGCAGACGCATGGACTCGGCCAGCGCGGTGTTGGGGCGAATGCCGACCGCCATGACCACCAGGTCGGCGGGCAGCTCGCTGCCGTCTTTGAAGCGGATCGACTTGACGCGACCATCGTCACCCGCCACCAGTTCCTGCGTCTGCGCGCCAATCAGGAATTTCATGCCGCGCGCCTCCAGCGATTGCTGCAGCAGCTTGCCCGACACATCGTCGAGCTGGCGTTCCATGAGCCACGGCGCCACGTGCACCACGCTCACGCTCATGCCGCGCTTCATCAGGCCATTGGCCGCTTCAAGGCCCAGCAGGCCGCCGCCGATCACCACCGCGTGCTGGTACTTCGTGGCGGCGTCGATCATGGCCTGGGTGTCGGCGATGTCGCGGTAGGCCAGCACACCGGGCAGGTCTTTGCCCGGGATGGGCAGGATGAAGGGGTTGGAGCCGGTGGCCATGATGAGCCGGTCGTAGGGCGCGCTCACGAGTTCGCCCGCCGCATTTCGCCCATGCACCACGCGCTTGATGCGGTCCACCTCGGTCACGGTGCAGCCGGTGTGCAGCGTGACCTTGTTGTCGGTGTACCAGGCCCAGTCGTTCAACACGATCTGGTCCAGCGTCTGCTCGCCAGCCAGCACCGGCGAGAGCAGGATGCGGTTGTAGTTGGGGTGTGGCTCGGCGCCGAAGACGGTGATGTCGTAGAGGTCGGGCGCGATCTTGAGCAGCTCTTCGAGCGTGCGCACACCGGCCATGCCGTTGCCGATCATCACGAGTTGAGACTTTTTCATGGTGGGCTCTCTGAGGGTGTTCAGTGTTGGCTGCCGCAGTCTTCGAGGAAGCCGATCAGCTCCTCGCGAAGTTCGTAGTAGCGCGGGTGTTCCAGCAGCGCTTCACGGGTGCGGGGGCGGGGCAGGGGCACATCCATGATCTTTCCGATCTTGGCGCGCGGGCCGTTGGTCATCATCACCACGCGATCGGCCAGCAGAATGGCCTCGTCCACGTCGTGCGTGACCATCATGGCGGTCACCTGCTGCGCGACCACACCTCCATGCAGGACCTCTCTGCAGGTCCGCGCGGGTGAGCGAGTCCAGCATGCCGAAGGGCTCGTCGAGCAGCAGCATCTTGGGGTTGAGCGCGAACGCGCGCGCAATGCCCACGCGTTGCTTCATGCCGTTGGACAGGTCCGATGGCAGGCGCTGCATCGCGTGCGACAGGCCCACCCGGTTCAGGTAGTGCAGGATCCAGCTTGCGCTCCGCCTTGGCTTGCTGCGGGAAAGATCGTGTCCACCCCCATCTCACGTTCTCGAATACGGTGAGCCAGGGCACCAGCGAGTGGTTCTGGAACACCAGGCCGCGGTCGGGCCGGGCGGTTGACTTCGCGCCCGTCCACGATCACGCCGTCGGCGGTGGCGTTCAGCAGCCCGCCACGATCGAGAGCACGGTGGACTTGCCGCAGCCCGAGTGGCCGATCAGGGAAATGAACTCGCCACGCTGAACGTCCAGGTCGATGCCCTTGAGCACCGGGTTGATCGCGCCGTTGTTGCCGGTGAAGGTCATGTCGACCTGCGAGAGGTTGAGGTAGGCGTTGCTCATGAAGCGCTCCTGGTGGATGGGTTTCAGCTGGCCGAGGTGCCGCGGGTGACGATGCGACCGATCCAGGCCACCACACGGTCGAGGATGAAGCCGATCAGGCCGACGTAGATCAGCGCGAGGATGATGTCGCTGATGCGCGAGGAATTCCAGGCGTCCCAGATGAAGAAGCCGATGCCCACGCCGCCGATCAGCATCTCGGCGGCGATGATGGCCAGCCAGGACAGGCCGACGCCGATGCGCAGCCCCGAGAAGATGAAGGGCGCGGCGGCGGGCAGCATGATCTTGATGAAGTACTCGATGCCGTTGAGCTGGATCACCCGCGCCACGTTGCGGTAGTCCTCGGGGATGTTGCGGATGCCGATCGAGGTGTTGATGATGATGGGCCAGATCGAGGTGATGAAGATCACGAAGATCGCCGAGGGCTGGCCGTCCTGGAAGCCGGCCAGCGAGATCGGCAGCCAGGCCAGCGGCGGCACGGTGCGCAGCACCTGGAACAGCGGGTCCAGCCCGCGCAGGGCCCAGGTCGACTGCCCCACCAGCACACCCAGGCTCACGCCGGCCAGCACCGCCAGCGAGTAGCCCAGCGCCACCCGCTCCAGGCTGGCGAGCAGCTGCCAGGCCACGCCCACGTCGTTGCCGCCGTTGTCGTAAAACGGGTTCACGATCAGCTCCCAGGTGTCCTGCACCACCCGGCTGGGGCCGGCAGCGAGGCGCCGGGGCGGGCGCCCAGCAGCTCCCAGATCACCAGCAGCACGCCAATGACCAGCAGTGGCGGCAACACGTGGGTCATGAAGACCCGGGCCGTCGCGGTGAACCCGGTCTGGACCGCTGAGGGTGTGCGGGGTGCAGCCAGGCGGATCGGTTCGATGGTGTCGGTGGCGCTCATGGTGTTTGCTCCTGATCAGGCCGACTTGATGGTTTTGATGCTCAGGCTCTCCAGGTACTTGCCCGGATTGGCCGGATCGAAGACCTTGCCGTCGAAGAACTTCTCCACGCCGCGCGAGGTGGAGGTGGGAATGTCCTTGGCCGCTACGCCCATCTCTTTGGCCACGGTGCGCCAGATGTCTTCGCGGTTGACCTTGGCGATCAAGGCCTTGGTGTCGAGGTTGGCCGGCAGGTAGCCCCAGCGGATGTTTTCGGTCAGGAACCACAGGTCGTGGCTCTGGAACGGGTAGCTGGCGAAGTCTTTCCAGAAGCGCATCTGGAACTTGCTGTTCATCTCCACGCGGCCGGTGCCGTAGTCGAAGTCGCCCTTGACGCGGTCGATCACGTCGGCCACCGGCGCGTTGATCCAGCGGCGGCGCGAGCAGATCTCGGCCACCTCGGCGCGGTTGGCCGGGTCTTCGCACCACATCTGCGCTTCCATCACCGCCTTGAGCAAGGCCTTGGTGGCGTTGGGGTTGGCGTTGACGTAGTCGGCGCGCAAGGCAAAGGCCTTTTCCGGGTGGTTCATCCACATCTCGCTGGTGGTGAGCGCGGTGTAGCCGATCTTCTGGTTGATGAGCTGGCGGTTCCAGGGCTCGCACACGCAGAACGCGTCCATGCTGCCCACCTTCATGTTGGCCACCATCTGCGCCGGCGGCACGACGATGGTGGTGATGTCCTTGTTGGGGTCCACGCCGCCGGCGGCCATCCAGTAGCGGATCCACATGTCGTGCGTGCCGCCGGGGAAGGTCATGGCCGCGTTCACCGGCTTGCCGTTCTTCAGGCGCTTGGCCAGCAGCGCCTTGCCAAAGCTCTTTGGTGTCCAGGCCGACCTTGAGGTGCTTTGTATTCCTCGGCCACCGAAATGCACTGGCCACCCAGGTTCAGCCGCGCCAGGATGTTGATCGGCACCGGCACGTTGTTGGCCGTCACCGCGCCGGTGCTGATCAGGTAGGGCATGGGCGTGAGGATGTGGCCGCCGTCGATGCCGCCCTTGCCAGAGCCGAGCACCAGGTTGTCGCGCGTGGTGCCCCAGGACGACTGCTTGAGCACCTCGACCTCGGTCATGCCGTGCTTCTTGAACAGGCCTTTTTCGTCGGCCACAAACAGGGGCGCTGCGTCGGTGAGCGCGATGAAGCCAAGCTTGGCCGCTCGGGTTTCGGGCGCCGTGGCTGCCTGGGCGCGTGCCTGTCCGGCGAAGAGTCCGCCTGCCACGGCGGCAACACCGATCGCTGACGATTTGCGGATGACTTCGCGGCGCGAGAGGGCGGTGGGTTTCAAGGGCTGGGTCATGTTCAACTCCTGCAAAAAAGTTAGCGGGCCATGGGGATGCGGAAGCCCAAAAAAACAAAACGGCGCCCACTGCAGTCCCAGCCGAGGCTGGAAGGCAATGGACGCCGTTGTCCGTGTCTGGGAAGACTTTGGGGTTCGTGCCGCCATTGGCATTTGCCCACTCAAGGCTTGTTTAGCAGGGAGCGTGCCAACTCGCGGCTGTCTGTGCGGGGGTGTTGCTCAGGCCTTTGATTTCATGAGAGAAACGCGCTGGGCAGATGGCAATCAGCCGATTTGGCGAGGCCGCTGGCCTGGCGCGTCTGCCGGGCGCGAGGCGTCAAGCTGGTGCTCAATTTGGTGCGTTTCAGGTCTGGGGCACGATCTTTGTGCAGTGCAGCATCCAAAAGGTGTGCACGGCGCGTGCGCTCGCCCGCGCTCAGCGCGAGCGCTCAGGCAGCACAACGGCCATGGCCAGCAAGGCCTCGGCCACGTCGACGATGCGACGGTTCTGGTTCATCGCCATCTGGCGCAGGGTTTTGTGGGCCTCGTCTTCGCGCAGGCTGCGGTGCGCCATGAGCAGGCCTTTGGCGCGTTCGATCAGGCGCCGCTCGTTGAGGCTGGCGCGCACCGTCTCCAGCTCGTCGCTCACGGCTTGCAGGCGTCGCGCCTGGTCTTGCACCAGGTCCAGGATGGAGCGATCCACCTGGGGGCCATAACGCTGACCAACTACCGGCTCCTTGTGTTGAGCGATTCCGGCAGCTTCCGTCTCCGCACCAAAGAAGGATGCTGCCTCGTCGAACGGCGCTGTCTGGTCGGCCGGGCGCTCCAGCAGCTGCTGGTGGGCGATCAAGTCGGCGGTGGCTGCCGCGTGCGCGCTTTGCACAGGGTGCGCAGGCTGGCGCACAGCTGTTCTTCCGTGAGCTTCATCGCGTCGATGCCTTCGGTGCAGGCGTCGAACCAGGTCTGGCTCAGGCCGGTGTCCAGCGGTGCCGCCAGCCGGCGCGGTGCACAGGATGCGGCGCAGCCGCTCCAGCACCGCCGGTGGCGAGGCGGGCGGCGCACCTGCCCACGACGGGCTGCCGTGCTCCCGGGTGAAGTCCTGGAACACCTGCAGGCAGCGCTCCTGCGACTCGATCAGGTGCAGCAGCCGCTGTTGCGCCGCCGGCTCGGCCTGGCCGGCGGCGAACAGGGCCGAGCCGGTGGCCCGTTCCTGGCCGGCGAACTCTTTGGCCTGCATGAAGTTGAACAAGGCCACCAGACTGGCGCGAGATCAGCGGGTCGGAGGCGCTGTCGGCGGCCTCGAACACCACCGCCAGCAAGCCATTGATGAGCCGGATGTAGGCCCCGGTGGCGCGCGCCGGCGTCCAGGCCAGCCGCTCCACCTGTTCGCGCAGCAGGGGCAGGGCATCGAGTCCCTGCAACACATAGGCGATGCGGCTGAACAGGCGGGCTCCGTGGCCGCGGCTGGAGGCGGCGGTGTCCAGGTCGCTCAGGCGCTGGCGCAGTGCCTGCTCGCACAAGCCCGTGTCATGCACCTGGGCGCGCAGTGCCTGCTGGCAGCGCGCGCCCTGCGATCCCAGGACCAGGTTGGACATGCCGCGCTCGCGCTGCAAGGCGTGGATCAGGTGACCCATGGCGTCGACCAGGGAGCTGGTGAGGGCCAGCCGCTGCAGCTCGGCGATGTCGCAGAGCTTGGCGGCAATCAGAAAAGGCAGTCCGGAATTCATGCGTGCAATGCGTCGGCGACCCGCGGCCGCCATTGCGCGTGGATCCAGCAACATCCGTGCCGTCTGAATTTCACGCCCACTGGCGCGCGTGCCTCGCTACCGGCGGAATGGGTGCACTCAGGCCGGGCTCATGCCATGCGCCTGCTTGCTGGCGGCCGTGGCGGCAGAGGCCAGGAACGCCAGCAGGGCCTGTGCCGCTTCGGGCTGTTCGCAGGCCACGGTGCGCGCCGCCGAGAAGGTGGTGATGATCTGGATGGCGGGCGGCAAAGGGCCCGAGCACGTTGATGCCGGGCAGGTCCTTGCAGCTCGCTGAGCTGCTGAAAGCCCAGCGCCACCTCGCCGCTGGCCACCAGCGAACCCACCGCCACGCCGGGCGGCGCGGTCACGGATGCGCTCGCGGAGTGCATCGGCCATGCCCCAGCGCTCGAACAGCGCACTCACCGCCACGCCGCTGGGGCCGGTGGAATGCCCACGCGTGGGCGCGGCCAGCACCGCGGCCTTGACGGCGGCTTCGGTCCGGATGTCGGGCGCTGGGCTGTCTGCGCGGCACCGCCACGGCCACGCCCGAGCGCGCCAGGTCGATCCGGCTCTCGGCCAGCAGCTGGCCGCTGGCGGAAAGCTGTGTCGATGGCGTTGGCCGCGAGCACAACGACGTCAAACGCCTCGCCGGCCTGCACCCGCTGGGCCGCACTCACACCACCGACCGAGACCAGCGACACGGTGGTGTCGGGCTGGAGAGCCTGGAACTGCTGGTTCAGGTCGGACAGCAGGGCCTGGGTGGCCATGGAGGAAATCATGCGGATGTTCATGTGCGAGGTTCAGAGCAAGTGGTTCAACGATTATCCCCACCAGGGGCAACCGTACACTCCCGCCATGCTGATCCTGGGCTTTGAATCTTCTTGTGATGAAACCGGCGTGGCGCTGGTCGATGCCAGCGGTGCGGGCGTGCCGCGCCTGCTCGGCCATGCGCTGCACAGCCAGATCGAGATGCACCAGGCCTATGGTGGTGTGGTGCCCGAGCTGGCCAGCCGAGACCACATTCGGCGCGTGCTGCCGCTGACCGACGCGGTGCTGGCCCAGGCAGCCCTGCCGCTGTCGGCGGTGGACGCGGTGGCCTACACCCGCGGACCGGGCCTGGCCGGCGCGCTGCTGGTGGGCTCGGGCGCGGCCTGCGCGATGGCCATGGCGTTGGGCAAGCCGGTGATCGGCATCCACCACCTCGAAGGCCATTTGCTGTCGCCGTTTCTGAGCACCGACCCGCCCGAGTTTCCCGTTCGTGGCCTTGCTGGTGTCTGGCGGCCACACCCAGCTGATGCGGGTCGATGGCGTGGGCCGCTACGAGATGCTGGGCGAAACCATCGACGACGCCGCGGGCGAGGCCTTCGACAAGTCGGCCAAGTTGCTCGGGCTGGGCTATCCCGGCGGCCCGGCGCTGGCGCGGCTGGCCGAGCAGGGCAGGGCCGACGCCCATGCCTTTCCGCGCCCCATGCTGCACAGCGGCGATCTCGATTTTTCGTTTGCTGGCCTCAAGACGGCGGTGCTCACCCAGGTCAAGCGGCTGGCCCACGCCCGGCCCGAAGGCCCGGCCACGCCGGCGCTGGCCGAGGCGTTGACCGAGGCGCAAAAGGCCGATGTGGCGGCCAGCGCGCAGGCCGCCATCGTCGATGTGCTGGTGAAAAAATCGCTCGCTGCGCTGAACCGCACGGGGCTGAAACGTCTGGTGGTCGCCGGCGGCGTGGGCGCCAACACGCTGCTTCGTGGGCAGCTGAACGCGGCCTGTGCAAAGCGCGGCGTGCGCGTGCACTACCCCGAGCTGCACCTGTGCACCGACAACGGCGCCATGATCGCGCTGGCCGCCGGCCTGCGGGTGCAGGCGGGGCTGGTCGATCTGCACCAGCGGCGGTATGCGTTTGACGTGAAACCGCGCTGGCCGCTCAGCGCTTTGGCCGGCGCGCAAGCCTGAACCTGTTTCGGACGCAGTCTCTCGTCGGCAACCCCGGCACCGTGGCAGGGCGTCTGGATTGGGTCGGATAATCGCGTCCGCCGTCTTGCGCCACCGTGCCGGGCAATCAGCCCCGACCCCGGGCCCTTCTCATGCCATGCGCCGTCACCCGGACCGCATTCACCCGTCTGCCCACATGATTTCCATTTTCCGTATTCCGCATTGGCGCGCTGTCGCCGCCGGCTGTCTGGTGACAGCGCTTTGCGTCAGCCATGCCGCCGCGCAAACGGCAGTCCCAACCAGTCAGCCGCCGATCCGCATCGGCATGATCGAGGGCCTATCCGGCGCCTTTGCCAACACCGGCGAGGCGGTTTTTCGCAACCTGGTCTGGGCCACCGAGCGGGTGAACGCCCGCGGTGGTGTGAAGCTGCCCGGCGGCAATCGGCCGCTGCTGATCGAGCGTTTCGACAGCAAGGGCCAGACCGAAGAGGCCTTGTCGGGCTTGCGCTCGGCGATCGATCAGGACATTCGCATCGTGGTCCAGGGCAACTCGTCTGCGCCGGCTGCCGCGCTGATCGAGGCGATCAACAAGCACAACGAACGCGACGCGGCGCGGCGCGTGGTGTTCCTCAATTACTCGGCGGTCGATCCCTCGCTCACCAACGAACGCTGCAGCTTCTGGCATTTCCGCTTCGACGCCCATGCCGACATGCGCATGACCGCGCTCATGAGCGTGTTGCGCGAAGACCCTGCGCTCAAGCGCATCTACCTGATCGGACAGGACTACAGCTTTGGCCAGAGCGTGCTGCGCGAAGCTCGGCGCCAGCTGGCTGCGGTGCGGCCCGACATCCAGATCGTGGGCGACGAGCTGCACCCCATGGCGCGCGTCAAGGACTTCCTGCCTTATGCCGCGAAGATCCAGGCCAGTGGCGCCCAGGCGGTGCTCACCGGCAACTGGGGCAACGACCTCACGCTGCTGGTGAAGGCCGCGCGGGAGTCGGGTTTTCAGGGCAGCTTCTACACCTTCTACGGCAACGCGCTGGGCGCGCCAGCGGCCATGGGTGAGGCGGGTGTGGGCAAGGTGTTTGCGGTGGCCGACTGGTTTCCCAACACGCCCACAGCAGCTTCCGACGCCTTTTACCGGGCCTTTCGCGAGCGTTTTCCCAAACCGGAAGACGATTACGTGCACATGCGCATGCAGCTCCTGATCGAGGCGCTGGCGCAGGCGATCGAGCGCGCTGGCGCGCTCGACGCCACCCGAATCGCCCGCGAGCTGGAGCGGGCCGAGGTCACGCTGGCCGGGCAGACCGCGCGCATGCGCGCCGCCGATCACCAATTCCAGCAGCCGCTGGCGGTGGCGGTGATGGACCGCCAGGGCGCGGCTGGCGTCCCATTCGACGTGGAAGGTTCCGGCTACGGTTTCCGTGTCATTCGCCAGCTCACGCCGCAGCAGGCTGAGGCGCCCCACAGCTGCACCATGCAGCGCCCATGAACCCGCGACCAGTTCGAGGAGATCAGCATGCGTGAGGTGATTCAGACCCTGGAGGAGTCGCGCATCCGCGAGGTGGCCAACGAAGGCCTGGGCCGCGACGATGTGCTCAGGTTCTGGTTTGGCGAAAGCGACGAGGTGACGCCCGAGTTCGTGCGCGAAGCGGCCATCGCCTCGCTGCAGGCGGGCGACACGTTTTATGCCCACAACCTGGGCCTGGTGGAGCTGCGCCAGGCGATCGCGGTCTACACCGAAACCCTGCACCCTGGTCTGGGCGCGACCCACTGGCTGCCGCGTCTGGCGGTCACGTCGGGCGGGGTCAACGGGCTCATGCTGGCCTCGCAGGCGCTGGTGAACGCGGGCGACGAGGTGGTGGTGGTCACGCCGGCCTGGCCCAACCTCGTGGCGCAGCCTCTCATCCTGGGTGCCCGGGTGGTGCGTGTACCGCTCAAGGTGGTGCCGTCCGGACCGCGCGCGGGCGCCTGGGTGCTGGACATGACCGCGCTGCTCGCCGCCGTCACGCCCGCCACCCGCATGCTGGTGCTCAACGCGCCGAACAACCCCACCGGCTGGACGCTGGACCGCAAGCAGCAGGCCACCATCCTCGACCACTGCCGCCAGACCGGCACCTGGATCCTGGCCGACGAGGTGTACGAGCGCCTCTATTTCGCCGGCGACACCAACAACGGCGCGGCCAGCAGCTTTCTCGACGTGGCCGAGCCCCGACGACCGCCTGATCGTGGCGCACAGCTTTTCCAAGAGCTTTCTCATGACCGGCTGGCGCCTGGGCTGGCTGGTGCTGCCCGCCACGCTGACCCACGCCATGGGCAAGCTGATCGAATACAACACGTCTTGCGCGCCGGTGTTCATCCAGCGCGCCGCGCTGGCGGCGATCCAGCGGGGTGACGAGATCACCCCGGCGCTGGTGGCCCACCTCCAGCGCTGCCGCGACACCCTGGTGCCGCTGCTGCGCGCCACGCGCGGCGTCACCCTGGCCGAGCCTCGCGGCGGCATGTACGCCTTTTTCCGGCTGGATGGCCACAACGACTGCCTGGACACCGCCAAGCGCCTGGTGCGCGAAGCCGGCATTGGCCTGGCCCCGGGCAGCGCCTTTGGCGCCGAGTCGACCGGCTGGCTGCGCTGGTGCTTCGCCAGCCGCGACCCGCAGCGCCTGGTGCAGGGGGTTGAGCGGCTGCGCGCCTGGCTGGAGCGCTCGCCCAACAACAGCGCTGGGCTATAATCACGGGTTGTCGTCAGCTTTGGCGACAACTCACGCCCGTTGCGGCGGTTGGGATCGTTGGTGCTTTTGGGTGCTGGCGAGGTGCCGACAAGCTGCGCCGGGTCGCTCGTCACCCAAAGGAAATTCCATGATCGCCCAAGACATCAAAGCCGCCGTCATCGCGGACAACGCCCGTGCCGCCAACGACACCGGCAGCCCAGAAGTGCAGGTCGCCATCCTGACCGCCCGCATCAACGAGCTCACCCCCCACTTCAAGACCCACGCCAAGGACCACCACGGCCGCCGCGGTCTGCTGCGCATGGTGAGCCGCCGCCGCAAGCTGCTGGACTACCTCAAGTCCAAGGACGCCGAGCGTTACGTCGCCCTGATCCAGAAACTGGGTCTTCGCAAGTAATTGTGAGCCGGGTCTGACACGCAAAACGCCTGAGTTGGTTCGCTGGCTCGGGCGATTTTTGTTTGTAAGCCCCCATTTTTAGATTCCGGAGCAACAACACAGAGCGAAGCTGTGTCATTCCAACGGCGCTGCGGGCCTTGAAGCCTGCGGGCAGCACCGCTGGAATGGCATCGTGTTCTGGGTTGTGATTCCGGGTTTTGTGCAGATTGCCTGCACGCCATGCCACCCATGCGGGTGGCGCAGAGGAGCAAAACCATGAGCATGTTCAACAAAGTTACCAAGACCTTCCAGTGGGGCCAGCACACGGTCACCATGGAAACCGGCGAAATCGCCCGCCAGGCCACCGGCGCCGTGCTGGTCAACATCGACGACACCGTGGTGCTGGCCACCGTGGTCGCCAAGACCGAAGCCAAAGCCGGTCAGGACTTTTTCCCCCTGACCGTCGACTACATCGAAAAAACCTACGCCGCCGGCAAGATCCCCGGCAGCTTCTTCAAGCGCGAAGGCCGCCCCAGCGAGCTGGAGACGCTGACCTGCCGCCTGATCGACCGTCCGATCCGTCCGCTGTTCCCTGAAGGCTTCTACAACGAAGTGCAGGTGATCGTGCACGTGGTGAGCCTGAACCCCGAAGTGCAGGCCGACATCGCCGCCCTGATCGCCACCTCCGCAGCCCTGTCCATCAGCGGCATCCCGTTCAACGGCCCCATCGGCGCGGCGCGCGTGGGCTATGTGAACGGCGAGTACGTGCTCAACCCGGGTCAGACCCAGCTCAAGGACAGCCAGCTGGATCTGGTGGTCGCCGGCACCGAAGCCGCCGTGCTGATGGTGGAGTCCGAAGCCCAGCAACTGAGCGAAGAAATCATGCTCGGCGCCGTGGTGTATGGCCACGAGCAGGGCAACATCGCCATCGCCGCGATCAACGAACTGGTGCGCGACGCCGGCAAGCCGGCCTGGGACTGGCAGCCGCCCGCCAAGGACGAGCCACTGATCGCCAAGATCGACGGCCTGGCCAAGGCCAAGCTGGAAGCCGCTTACCAGATCCGCAACAAGCAGGCCCGCACGCAGGCTTGCCGCACGGCCTACGCCGATGTGATGGCGGCCCTGAAGGCCGAAGGCGCTGCCTTTGACAGCGTGGCGGTCGAAGGCCTGCTGTTCGAAATCGAAGCCAAGATCGTGCGTGGCCAGATTCTGGCTGGCGAGCCCCGCATCGACGGTCGCGACACGCGCACCGTGCGTGCCATCGAAATCCGCAACAGCGTGCTGCCCCGCACCCACGGCTCGGCCCTGTTCACGCGTGGCGAAACCCAGGCGCTGGTGGTGGCCACGCTGGGCACCGACCGCGACGCGCAGCGCATCGACGCACTGGCCGGCGATTTCCAGGACCGCTTCATGCTGCACTACAACATGCCTCCCTTCGCCACCGGCGAAGCGGGCCGTGTGGGCACGCCCAAGCGCCGCGAAATCGGCCACGGCCGTCTGGCCAAGCGCGCGCTGATCGCCGCACTGCCGAGCAAGGAAGACTTCCCCTACACCATGCGCGTGGTGTCGGAAATCACCGAATCCAACGGCTCGTCGTCGCATGGCTTCGGTCTGCGGCGGCTGCCTGGCGCTGATGGACGCGGGCGTGCCGATGAAAGCCCACGTGGCGGGCATCGCCATGGGCCTGATCAAGGACGGCAACCGCTTCGCCGTGCTGACCGACATCCTGGGTGACGAAGATCACCTGGGCGACATGGACTTCAAGGTCGCCGGTACCACCAACGGCATCACTGCGCTGCAGATGGACATCAAGATCCAGGGCATCACCAAGGAAATCATGCAGGTCGCACTGGCCCAGGCCAAGGAAGCCCGCATGCACATCCTGGGCAAGATGCAGGAAGCCATGGGCGAAGCCAAGACCGAGGTGTCGAACTTCGCGCCCAAGCTGTTCACCATGAAGATCAACCCCGAGAAGATCCGCGACGTGATCGGCAAGGGCGGCGCCGTGATCCGCGCGCTGACCGAAGAGACCGGTTGCCAGATCAACATCGACGAAGACGGCACCATCACCATCGCGTCGACCGACAGCGTGCAAGGCCGACGAAGCCAAGCGCCGCATCGAGCAGATCACCGCCGAAGTGGAAATCGGCAAGGTCTACGAAGGCCCGGTCACCAAGATCCTGGACTTCGGCGCCCTGATCAACCTGCTGCCCGGCAAGGACGGCCTGCTGCACATCAGCCAGATCGCCCACGAGCGCGTGGAGCGCGTGTACCGACTACCTGAGCGAAGGCCAGATCGTCAAGGTCAAGGTGCTGGAGACCGACGAAAAGGGTCGCGTCAAGCTGTCCATGAAAGCCCTGCTCGACCGCAACGCAGCAGCCGACAGCAGCAGCCTTAGCAGCGAAGCTGGTCTGATGACGACGATGCAAGCGGTTGAGATCAGCGCCTTCGGTGCCCCGAGGTGCTGCGCCTGTGCGAGCGCCCGATGCCGGTCGCCGGTGCGGGCGAGGTGCTGATCCGCGTGGCGTGCGTCCGGCGTCAACCGGCCCGATGTGTTGCAGCGCAGTGGCGCCTACCCGCCGCCACCCGGTGCCTCCGACCTGCCGGGTCTGGAGGTGGCGGGCGTGATCGAAGCAGGGGATGCTGGCGCAATGGCGCAAGCTGGTTTCAAGCTCGGTGACCGCGTTTGTGCGCTTGGTCGCGGGTGGTGGCTATGCGCAGTTCTGCGTGGCGCCGGTGGGCCAGTGCCTGCCGGTGCCCGCGGGCCTGGACGATGTGCACGCCGCCTCGCTGCCCGAGACCTTCTTCACCGTCTGGAGCAACGTGTTTGACCGCGCGCGCCTGCAGGCGGGTGAAACCCTGCTGATCCAGGGCGGCACCAGCGGCATCGGCGTGACGGCGATCCAGCTGGCCAAGGCGCTCGGCGCCACTGTGATCGCCACCGCCGGCAGCGACGAAAAATGCGCAGCCTGTCTGCAACTCGGCGCCGACCACGCCATCAACTACAAGACGCAGGACTTCGCCGCCGAGGTCATGAAGCTCACCGAAGGCCGTGGCGCCAATGTGGTGCTCGACATGGTGGCTGGCAGCTACGTGGCGCGCGAGGTCGAATGCCTGGCCGAAGACGGCCGTCTGGTCATCATCGCGGTGCAGGGTGGCGTCAAGGCCGAGTTCAACGCCGGGCTGGTGCTGCGCCGCCGGCTGGTGATCACCGGCTCCACGCTGCGCCCGCGGCCGTTGGGCTTCAAGACCGCGATTGCGCGGCGGCTGCGCGAGCAGGTCTGGCCGCTGCTGGCGCAGGGCAAGGTCAAGCCCGTGATTCACCGCGTGTTTCCGGCTGCCCAGGCCGCCGAGGCGCATGCACTGATGGAATCCAACCAGCACATCGGCAAGATCGTGCTGACCTGGGCTTGAGGTCTGGGGAGATCGCAATGAAAAAACGGATTGCTGGCAACTGGAAAATGAACGGATCGCTGGCGGCCAACGAGGCGCTGGTGCGGGCCATGCTGGCCGGCATCGCCGAGCGTGGTGTTGGTGCAGAGATGGCGCTTTGTGCGCCAGCGCCCTACCTGGCTCAGCTGCAGTCGCTGCTGTCGGCCAGTCCCCTGGTGTGGGGCGCACAGGATGTGTCGGCACACGAGCAGGGTGCCTTCACCGGTGAGGTGAGCGCCGCCATGCTGAAAGATTTCGGCTGCCGCTACGCCATCGTGGGTCATTCCGAGCGACGCCAGTACCACGGTGAGTCCGACCTGCTGGTGGCGGCCAAAGCACAACGCGCGCTGGCCGCTGGCATCACGCCGATCGTTTGTGTCGGCGAAACGCTGGCAGAGCGTGAGGCCGGGGAGACGGAGTCTGTGGTCAAGCGGCAACTTGCTGCCGTGATTCACGCCGTGACCCACTGCACCAGCGAGATCGTGGTGGCCTACGAGCCGGTCTGGGCAATTGGCACCGGCAAGACCGCCACGCCCGCGATGGCGCAGGCGGTGCACGCCGTGCTTCGTGCCCAGCTGGCGGCCGCCACCGAGCACCCCAAGCGGGTGCCCATTCTTTATGGTGGCAGCATGAATGCCACCAACGCGGCCAGCCTGCTGGCCGAGCCCGATATCGACGGCGGATTGATCGGCGGCGCGTCGCTCAAGGCCACCGACTTTTTGCAAATCGCTGCGGCAGCCCAGGTCTGAGCCGGCTGCTGCACAACCCTCGCGGAGATTGTTATGAACGTGATGTTGACCATTCTTTTGGCGGTGCAGATGCTGTCTGCCATCGCCATGATCGTGCTGATCCTGATGCAGCATGGCAAGGGCGCCGACGCTGGCGCTGCCTTTGGCGGCGGCGGTGCGGGCTCGGCCAGCCTGTTTGGCGCCTCGGGTGGCGCCAACTTTCTGTCGCGTTCCACCGGCGTGCTCGCCGCCGTGTTTCTGGCCAGCACCCTGGGACTGGCCTACTTCGGTAACCTGCGTGCCACGGCTCCGAGCTCGGGCAGCGTGCTGGAAGGCTCGGTGCTGCCCGCTCAGTCACCAGCGGCAGCGCAGATTCCCGACTCAACGGGTGGGTCTTCGGTGCCCGCGCCAGCGGCCTTGCCGACCGAGCCGGCAGGCACGGGCGCTGCCCAGATACCAGGCAAGTAAGCCTGACGCAATCCCGCCGTGTTCCCATGGGCAGCCTCAGCGAAAGCGGGTTGCCAAAGGGTCGCGGAATTCCTGGATCCTCCCTGAGAACGGGGTGGTTTCAGGGTAAACTAGCAGGCTGCCGTAGCAGGGTTCTCTCAGTCCTCGTGAACACGACAAGTCAGAGTCAGCCGACGTGGTGAAATTGGTAGACACGCTATCTTGAGGGGGTAGTGGCGAAAGCTGTGCGAGTTCGAGTCTCGCCGTCGGCACCAATCTTTGAACAACATGGCCTCGTGCGCCATGTCAGTGGAATGCAGACCAAGATGAGCCTTGAACAATACCTCCCCGTACTTTTGTTCATCCTGGTGGGTCTTGCCATCGGGGTCATTCCGCAGGTGCTGGGCTACATCCTTGGCCCGAACCGGCCCGATGCAGAAAAGAACTCTCCTTACGAGTGCGGTTTCGAAGCCTTCGAAGACGCCCGCATGAAGTTCGATGTGCGCTATTACCTGGTGGCGATCCTCTTCATTCTGTTTGATCTCGAAATCGCGTTTCTCATTCCATGGGCGGTGGCGCTGGGAGACATCGGCATGACGGGCTTCCTGGCCGGGGTGATGTTTCTGGCCATCCTCACCGTGGGATTTGTCTATGAATGGAAGAAGGGCGCGCTCGACTGGGAGTGATCTCCCGAACCTGGCCACCCTCTACCGGAGCAACACATGATCGAAGGCGTATTCAAGGAAGGCTTTGTCACCACGAGCTACGACTCGGTGGTGAACTGGGCCAAGACAGGCTCTCTGTGGCCCATGACCTTTGGTCTGGCCTGCTGTGCGGTGGAAATGATGCACGCCGCTGCGGCGCGCTACGACATCGGCCGCTTTGGCGCCGAGGTGTTTCGCGCCAGCCCGCGTCAGTCCGATCTGATGATCGTGGCCGGTACGCTGTGCAACAAGATGGCACCCGCTTTGCGCAAGGTCTATGACCAGATGGCCGAGCCGCGCTGGGTGCTTTCCATGGGCTCGTGTGCCAACGGCGGTGGTTATTACCACTACAGCTATTCGGTGGTGCGCGGTTGCGACCGCATCGTGCCGGTGGATGTCTACGTGCCGGGCTGCCCGCCGACGGCCGAGGCCCTGCTGTACGGAATCATCCAGCTGCAACAGAAAATTCGCCGCACCAACACCATTGCGCGTGCCTGAGTGCGCACCGGATCAGCCATGAGCGACACCCTCCTTTCTGACGTCAGCCACGCCATCCGTCCCGAGGTCTTGCAGGCCACGGTGGCTCAGTTGCTTGGCGACCGTGTGCGCTCGCTCACGGTCGACCGAGGCGAGCTGGTGCTGGTGGTGGCTGCAGCCGACTACCTGGGTGCCATGCAAACCCTGCGCGATGCGCCCCAGACTCGCTTCGAGCAGATGATCGACCTCTGCGGCATGGACTACTCGACCTACGGCGACGGGCGCTGGGAAGGCCTGCGCTATGCCGCCGTGGTTCACCTGCTGTCGGTCAGCCTGAACCAGCGTTTGCGCGTGCGGGTGTTTTGCCCGGAAGACGACTTTCCGGTGCTCGACTCGGTCACCGGGCTCTGGGCTTCGGCCAACTGGTACGAGCGCGAAGCGTTTGATCTGTTTGGCATCGTGTTCGAAGGTCACAACGACCTGCGCCGCATCCTGACCGACTACGGTTTCATCGGTCACCCGTTCCGCAAGGATTTCCCGCTCTCGGGCCATGTGGAGATGCGCTACGACGCCGAACGCCAGCGCGTGATCTACGAGCCGGTGACGATCGAGCCGCGCGAAGTCACACCGCGCGTGATCCGCGAAGACAACTACGGTGGCTTGCACTGACCATGGCTGAAATCAAGAACTACACCCTGAACCTCGGTCCACAGCACCCGGCGGCACACGGCGTGTTGCGTCTGGTGCTGGAGCTCGATGGCGAGGTGGTGCAGCGCGCCGATCCGCACATCGGCCTGCTGCACCGCGCCACCGAAAAGCTGGCCGAACACAAGACCTTCATCCAGTCGCTGCCGTACATGGACCGGCTCGACTACGTGTCGATGATGTGCAACGAGCACGCCTACTGCCTGGCGATCGAAAAGCTGCTCGGCATCGAGGTGCCGATCCGTGCGCAGTACATCCGTGTGATGTTCAGCGAGATCACGCGCCTGATGAACCACCTGATGTGGCTGGGCTCGCACGGCAACGATTGCGGCAGCTCCACCATCCTGATCTACGCGTTCCGCGAACGCGAAGACCTGTTCGACATGTACGAGGCGGTCTCGGGTGCGCGCATGCACGCGGCCTACTTCCGCCCGGGTGGCGTTTACCGTGACCTGCCGGACACCATGCCGCAGTACCGGCACAGCAAGATCCGCAATGCCAAGGCGATGGCGGAAATGAACAGCAACCGCCAGGGTTCGCTGCTCGATTTCATTGACGATTTCACCCAGCGCTTCCCGACCTACCTGGCCGAGTACCACACGCTGCTGACCGACAACCGTATCTGGAAGCAGCGCACGGTCGGTATCGGCGTCGTGACGCCCGGAGCGAGCCCTCAACCTGGGCATGACCGGCCCCATGCTGCGCGGCTCCGGCATTGCCTGGGACTTGCGCAAGAAGCAGCCGTACGAGGTGTACGACCGCATGGAGTTCGACATCCCGGTGGGCAAGACCGGCGACACCTACGACCGCTATCTGGTGCGCATGGAGGAGATGAAGCAGTCCAACCGCATCATCAAGCAATGCGTCGACTGGTTGCGCGTCAACCCTGGCCCGGTGATCACCGACAACCACAAGGTGGCGCCGCCCTCGCGCGAATCGATGAAGACGAACATGGAGGAGCTGATCCACCATTTCAAGCTCTTCACCGAAGGTTTCCACGTGCCCGAGGGCGAGGCCTATGCCGCGGTCGAGCATCCCAAGGGAGAGTTCGGCATTTACCTGGTGAGCGATGGCGCCAACAAGCCCTATCGCCTGAAGATCCGCGCGCCTGGCTTCGCGCACCTGGCCACCATGGACGAGATGGCCAAAGGCCACATGCTGGCCGACGCGGTGGCCATCATTGGCACCATGGACATTGTTTTTGGAGAGATCGACCGATGAAGACCGCTGAGAACGCAGCCGCGGTGGCGTTGTCCGAATCGACCCAGGCGCGCTTTGCGCGCGAGGTGGCCAAGTACCCGGCCGACCAGAAGCAGTCGGCCGTCATGGCCTGCCTGGCCATCGTGCAGCAGGAGCAGGGCCATGTGAGCCGAGCTGCCGAGCAGGCTGATTGCCGAGTACCTGGGCATGGCGCCAATGGCCGTGCACGAGGTCACGACCTTCTACAACATGTACAACCAGCGCGCGGTGGGCAAGTTCAAGCTCAACGTGTGCACCAACCTGCCGTGCCAGTTGCGCGACGGACAGCAGGCTTTGCACCATCTGGAGAACAAGCTGGGCATTGCCATGGGCGAAACCACGGCCGATGGCATGTTCACCCTGCAGCAAAGCGAGTGTCTTGGCGCCTGCGCCGACTCGCCGGTGATGCTGGTGAACGACCGCCACATGTGCAGCTTCATGAGCAACGACAAGCTCGACCAGCTGATCGATGGCCTCAAGGCCGCGGGAGGCCAAGGCATGAACGCAGAACAGGTGATCGCCCAGTTTCGCGCCACCGGCGTGCAGACCTGCTTCCACGACCGCCACATCAATCCGCAGATCTACGCTGGCCTCAACGGCAGCAACTGGTCGCTCAAGGACTACGAAGCGCGCGGTGGCTACCAGGCTCTGCGCAAGATTCTCGGCAAGGACGGCGCGCCGCCGGATCCGGAAACCGGACTCGCCGGCATGAGCCGCGATCAGGTGATCGCCACGGTGAAAGAGTCTGCCCTGCGTGGCCGCGGTGGTGCGGGTTTTCCGACCGGCCTGAAGTGGAGCTTCATGCCGCGCCAGTTCCCGGGCCAGAAGTACCTGGTTTGCAATTCCGATGAGGGCGAGCCGGGCACCTGCAAGGACCGCGACATCCTGATGTACAACCCGCACATCGTCATCGAAGGCATGGCGATCGCGGCTTATGCCATGGGCATCAGCGTGGGCTACAACTACATCCACGGCGAAATTTTCCAGGAGTACGAGCGTTTCGAAGCCGCGCTGGAAGAAGCGCGTGCCGCCGGCTACCTGGGCGACAACATCATGGGCAGCGAGCTTCAGCTTCCAGCTGCACGCTTTCCACGGCTTTGGCGCCTACATCTGCGGCGAAGAAACCGCGCTGCTCGAATCGCTCGAAGGCAAAAAGGGCCAGCCGCGCTTCAAGCCGCCGTTCCCGGCCAGCTTCGGCCTGTACGGCAAACCGACCACGATCAACAACACCGAGACCTTTGCGGCCGTGCCCTGGATCATCCGCAACGGCGGGCAGGCCTATCTGGAATGCGGCAAGCCCAACAACGGCGGCACCAAGATCTTACTCGGTCAGCGGTGATGTGAACCTGCCGGGCAACTACGAGGTGCCCATGGGCACGCCGTTTGCCAAGCTGCTGGAGCTGGCCGGTGGCGTGCGCACCGGACGTCAGCTCAAGGCGGTGATTCCCGGCGGTTCGTCGTCGCCCGTGTTGCCGGCGTCCATCATGATGGACGTGCACGATGGATTACGACTCGATCGCCAAGGCCGGCTCCATGCTGGGCTCGGGCGCGGTGATCGTGATGGACGATTCGCGCTGCATGGTCGAGTCGCTCAAGCGCCTGTCCTACTTCTACATGCACGAGTCCTGCGGCCAGTGCACGCCATGCCGCGAAGGCACCGGCTGGCTGTGGCGCCTGGTCGACAAGATTCAGCGCGGCGAAGCCAAGCCCGCCGACATGGCGCTGCTGGACAACGTGGCCGAAAACATCATGGGCCGCACCATCTGCGCGCTGGGCGACGCCGCGGCCATGCCGGTGCGCGCCATGATCAAACATTTCCGGCCCGAGTTCGAGGCCATGATCAAGGCCGACACGCCGGCCGCGGCCTGACGACGCGAGACAACGGTGAAGCAAGATGGTTGAAATCGAACTCGACGGCCAGAAGGTCGAAGTGCCGCCGGGCAGCATGGTCATGCATGCGGCCGACAAGGCGGGCACCTACATCCCGCATTTCTGCTACCACAAGAAGCTGTCCATCGCGGCCAACTGCCGCATGTGCCTGGTCGATGTGGAGAAGGCGCCCAAGCCCATGCCCGCCTGCGCCACGCCGGTGACGCAGGGCATGATCGTGCGCACCAAGTCCGACAAGGCCATCAAGGCCCAGAAGTCGGTGATGGAGTTTCTGCTCATCAACCACCCGCTGGATTGCCCGATCTGCGATCAGGGCGGCGAGTGCCAGCTGCAGGATCTGGCCGTGGGCTACGGCGGCTCGGCGCTCGCGCTACGAAGAAGAAAAGCGCGTGGTGTTCCACAAGGACGTCGGCCCGCTGATCTCCATGGAGGAGATGAGCCGCTGCATCCACTGCACCCGCTGCGTGCGCTTTGGCCAGGAAATTGCCGGCGTGATGGAGCTGGGCATGTCGCACCGCGGCGAACACGCCGAGATCGAGACCTTCGTCGGCCAGTCGGTGGACTCCGAGCTGTCGGGCAACATGATCGACATCTGCCCGGTGGGCGCGCTGACCAGCAAGCCGTTCCGCTACAGCGCCCGCACCTGGGAGCTGTCGCGCCGCAAGTCGGTCAGCCCGCACGACTCGACCGGCGCCAACCTGATCGTGCAGGTCAAGAACCACAAGGTGCATGCGTGTCGTGCCGCTGGAAAACGAAGCGGTCAACGAATGCTGGATCGCCGACCGCGACCGCTTTTCCTACGAAGCGCTGAACAGCGAAGAGCGCCTGACCGCACCCATGCTCAAGCAGGGCGGCGAGTGGAAGACGGTCGACTGGCAGACCGCGCTGGAATACGTGGCCAATGGCCTGCAAGCAGGTCAAGGCCGAGCATGGCGCCGAGTGCCATCGGCCTGCTGGCCAGCCCGCACAGCACGGTGGAAGAGCTTGCTCTGGCCGGTGCGCTGGTGCGCGGCCTGGGCAGCGAGAACATCGACAGCCGCCTGCGCCACGCCGATTTCAGCAACGCCGCAGCGGCCGGTCAGGCGCGCTGGCTGGGTCATGCCGATCGCCGACCTGTCACCAGCTGCAGCGTGTGCTGGTGGTGGGTTCCAACCTGCGCAAGGACCATCCGCTGTTTGCGCAGCGCATCCGCCAGGCCGCTCGCAAGGGCGCGCAGGTCAACGTCGCTGACCGAGCAGACGCACGACTGGGCGATGCCGGTGAAGCCAATCGAGTGCTGGCCGACAGCATCGGTCTGGGTCGCGGCGCTGGCCGGCATCGCCGCTGCCGTGGTCGCCGAGGCCAAGGGCGTGCAGCCGCCGGTGGCCGGCCGATGCGAGCGACGCCGCGCAGCGCGGTGGCCAAATCGCTGCTCGGCGGTGAACAGCAAGGCCATCCTGCTGGGCAACGCCGCCGCCCACCATGAAAAGGCGTCCAGCCTGCTGGCGCTGGCCAACTGGATCGCCGAGCAGACCGGCGCCTCGCGTGGGCTACCTCACCGAAGCCGCCAACACGGTGGGCGCCCAGCTGGTGGGCGCTGTGCCGGGGCAGGGTGGCCTGAATGCCGCTCAGATGCTCGGCAGGCGGCTCAAGGCGGCGCTGCTGCTGAACACCGAAGCCGGCGTCCGACAGCGCCGCGGGCGCCGACGGCGCTGACGTCAAGCCGACATGGTGGTCACGCTCAGCCCGTTCAAGGCCAACCTGGACATCAGCGATGTGCTGCTGCCGATCGCGCCGTTCACGCGAAACCTCGGGCTCGTTCGTCAACGCCGAAGGCCGTCTGCAGAGTTTCCACGCCGTGGTGCGCCCGCTGGGTGATACCCGCCCGGCCTGGAAGGTGCTGCGCGTGCTGGGCAATCTGCTGGGCCTGCCGGCTTTGATGCCGACTCCTCGCAGGCCGTGCTGGCCGCAGCCCTGCCGGGCGTGGCAGGCGGGCCAGCTGGTGGACTGCGGCGCGCCTGTCCAACGCCGCGCAGCGTGCGTCCAGCCCGACCTGATGCCTGTCGACCGGCACACCCTGCGTGGCCTCCATCTACCAACTGGATGGTCTGGTGCGCCGCGCCACATCGCTGCAACTCACGGCCGATGCGCGTCGCGCACAGGCTCGCAGACGAGGCGCACGCATGATCGACGCGATGTACAACGGCGGCCTCGGGCTGATCGCAGCACCCTGGTGGACCACGGCCGCCTGGCCGGTGATCTGGAGCCTGATCAAGATCGTGGCGGTGCTGGCGCCGCTGATGGGTGCGGTGGCCTACCTCACGCTGTGGGAGCGCAAGCTGCTGGGTTTCATGCAGGTGCGCCTCGGTCCCAACCGCGTCGGTCCGTTCGGCCTGCTGCAGCCCATCGCCGATGCGATCAAGCTGCTGACCAAGGAAATCATCAGCCCGAGCGCGGCCGAGCACGGGCCTGTTCCGTCTCGGCCCCATCATGGCCATCATGCCGGCGCTGGCCGCCTGGGTGGCGATGCCCGTTCGGTCCGGAAGCGGTGCTCGCCAACGTCAACGCGGGTCTGCTGCTGATCCTGGCCATCACCTCGATCGAGGTCTATGGCGTGATCATTGCCGGCTGGGCGTCGAACTCCAAGTACGCCTTCCTGGGCGCGCTGCGCGCCTCGGCCCAGATGGTGAGCTACGAAATTGCCATCGGTTTCTGCTTCCTGGTGGTCATCATGACCGCCGGCAGCCTGAACCTGGGCGAGATCGTCGCTTCGCAGGCGCGGGGCATGGGCGCCGGCATGGGTCTGAACTTCCTGTCCTGGAACTGGTTGCCGTTGCTGCCAATTTTCGTGGTGTACCTGATTTCCGGCGTGGCCGAAACCAACCGCCACCCGTTCGACGTGGTCGAGGGCGAGGCCGAGATCGTGGCCGGTCACATGGTCGAGTACTCGGGCATGGGCTTTGCCATCTTCTTCCTGGCCGAATACGCCAGCATGTGGCTGGTGTCCATTCTGGCGGTGCTGATGTTCCTGGGTGGCTGGTTGCCACCGATCGACAGCGCGTCGTTCAACTGGATTCCAGGCTGGATCTGGCTGGGCCTCAAGACCTTCGTGGTGGTTTCGATGTTCATCTGGATGCGCGCCACCTTCCCGCGTTTCCGCTACGACCAGATCATGCGTCTGGGCTGGAAGATCTTCATTCCCGTGACGCTTGGTCTGGCTGCTGCTCGTGGGCGGGCTGATGCAGACCTCGTGGAACATCTGGAAATAAGCGGGCGAGCCACGCCACGCCATTGAAACCGCCCCCATCACAGGACAACGCACATGAACACCACCACCGCACCCACCGCCCTACGGGCCGCTGCACCGGCTGTTGTTGCGCCGTTTTCACTGGGCGACTTCTTCAAGAGCTTCCTGCTCGTCGAACTGGTCAAGGGCATGGCCCTGACCGGGCGCTACGCCTTTCGCCGCAAGGTGACGGTGCAGTTTCCGGAAGAAAAGACACCGCTGTCGCCGCGTTTTCGTGGGCTGCACGCCCAGCGCCGTTACGAAAATGGCGAAGAGCGTTGCATCGCCTGCAAGCTGTGCGAAGCCGTGTGCCCGGCCGTGGCCATCACCATCGAGTCCGACCAGCGCGACGATGGCACACGCCGCACCACGCGCTACGACATCGACCTGACCAAGTGCATCTTCTGCGGCTTCTGCGAAGAAGCCTGCCCGGTCGACGCCATTGTGGAAACGCACATCCTCGAATACCACGGCGAAAAGCGCGGCGACCTGTACTTCACCAAAGAGATGCTGCTGGCCGTGGGTGACCGCTACGAACCCGAAATCGCCGCGGCCACGCGCCGCGGACGCACCGTACCGCTGATCGTCGACCCGCACTGAGCGCCACCTTCGCCGCCCACGCGCCCCAACAACCCCAGACACCCGCCTCCCGTCCATGGATTACCAGACCGGCTTTTTCTACCTGTTCGCGACGGTGCTGCTGTTTGCCGCCTTTCGCGTCATCACCGCACGCAACCCGGTGCGTGGCGGTGCTGCACCTGATGCTGGCGTTCTCGCAGGCGGCGGCGCTGTGGCTGCTGCTCCAGGCCGAGTTTCTCGGCCTCACCCTGGTGCTGGTCTACCTCGGTGCGGTGATGGTGCTGTTCCTGTTCGTGGTCATGATGCTGGACATCAAGCTCGACGGCGATCGCTGGGCTTTCTGGAAGCATTTCCCGCTCGCCGCCGCGCTGGGTGCGGTGGTGGCGCTCCGAGATCATCGCCGTGCTGTGGGTCGGGTTCCCGAACGTGACCGCACCTGTGGCGACCGCTGCCATGGCCGATGTGTCCAACACCAAGTCGCTGGGTCTGCTGCTCTACACCGAATACCTCTATCCGATCGAGGTGGCTGCGGTGATCTTGCTGGTGGCGATGATCGCGGCCATTGCGCTCACGCTGCGCCAGCGCAAGGACAGCAAGGCAATCAACCCCGGCATGCAGGTGCAGGTTCGCGCCAGCGATCGTCTGGTGGTGCTGCCCATGAACGCCACTCAAAAGCCGCGCCCGTTGCCGACGCAGCGCAGCCGAGGAGGCCAAGGCATGAGCTTGACACTGGGTCACTTCCTGTCGCTGGGCGCGATTCTGTTCGCGCTGTCGGTGATCGGCATTTTCCTGAACCGAAAGAATCTGATTGTTCTGCTGATGGCCATCGAGCTGATGCTGCTGGCGGTCAACATGAACTTCGTGGCCTTCTCCCACTACCTGGGCGATCTGCACGGCCAGGTTTTCGTGTTCTTCATTCTGACGGTGGCGGCGGCCGAGTCGGCCATTGGCCTGGCCATCCTGGTGCTGCTGTTCCGCAACCAAGCCGTCGATCAGCGTCGAAGAACTCAACACCCTCAAGGGTTGAGGCCTGGGCTCACCCAGGCAATTTCCAGCACGCACCATGAGCACAACCCTCTCTGCATCCACCCTGCTGGCCGTCCCGCTGGCCCCGCTCGCGGGCGCGCTGATTGCCGGCATTCTGGGCACCACCTTTGGCGGCAACGTCATTGGTCGCCGCGCCTCGCACACCGCTCACCATCCTGGGTGTGCTGGTGGCGTTCGTCGTTGTCGGCCATGCACGCTGATGAACGTGATCGACGGCGCGCGCTTCAACGCGACCATTTACGAGTGGATGCAGGTCGGCAGCCTGAAGATGGAAATCGGCTTCATGGTCGACGGCCTCACCGCGATGATGATGTGCGTGGTGACCTTCGTCTCGCTCATGGTGCACCTCTACACCATCGGCTACATGGAAGAAGACGCGGGCTACAACCGCTTCTTCGCCTACATCTCGCTGTTCACCTTCTCCATGCTGATGCTGGTGATGAGCAACAACCTGCTGCAGCTGTTCTTCGGCTGGGAAGCGGTGGGTCTGGTGTCGTACCTGCTGATCGGCTTCTGGTTCAACAAACCGACCGCGATCTTCGCCAACATGAAGGCCTTTCTGGTCAACCGCGTGGGCGACTTCGGCTTCATCCTGGGCATCGGCCTGATCGTGGCCTACACCGGTACGCTGAACTACACCGAGGTGTTCGCCAAGGCGCAGCGAGCTGGGTGCGATCGGTTTTGCCAACCCGTTCGGTGGCGCCGACTGGATGCTGGTCACCGTGATCTGCATCTGCCTGTTCATCGGTGCCATGGGCAAGAGCGCGCAGTTTCCGCTGCACGTGTGGCTGCCCGATTCCATGGAAGGCCCGACGCCCGATTTCTGCGCTGATCCACGCCGCCACCATGGTGACGGCCGGCATCTTCATGGTCTCGCGCATGTCGCCGCTGTTCGAGCTGTCGGACACCGCGCTCAACTTCATCATGGTGATCGGTGCCATCACGGCGCTGTTCATGGGCTTTCTGGGCATCATCCAGAACGACATCAAGCGCGTGGTGGCGTATTCCACGCTGTCGCAGCTGGGCTACATGACGGTGGCGCTGGGTGCCTCGGCGTACTCGGTGGCGGTGTTCCACCTGATGACCCACGCCTTCTTCAAGGCGCTGCTGTTCCTGGCGGCTGGTTCGGTGATCATGGGCCTGCACCACAACCAGGACATCCGCTGGATGGGCGGCGTGCGCAAGTACATGCCCATCACCTGGATCACCTTCGCTGCTGGGCACGCTGGCCCTGATCGGCACGCCGCTGTTCTCCGGCTTCTACTCCAAGGACAGCATCATCGAGGCGGTGCATTTCAGCAACCTGCCGGCCGCGGGTTTTGCCTATTTCGCGGTGCTGGCCGGTGTGTTCGTCACTTCGTTCTATTCGTTCCGCCTGTACTTCCTGGTGTTCCATGGCAAGGAGCGCTTCGACCAGAACCCGGACGCCCACCATGGCCACGACGACCACGGTCACGGTCATGGCGACAGCAAGCCGCACGAGACGCCCTGGGTGGTCACGGTGCCACTGATCCTGCTGGCGATCCCGTCGGTGGTGATCGGCTTCTTCACCATCGAGCCGATGCTGTTTGGCAGACTTCCTCAAAGACGCGATCACCATCAACGCCGAGCTTCACCCGGCGCTGGAAAAGTTCGCCGAGGAATTCCATGGCCCGCTCGCCATGGCCATGCATTCGCTGTCTACCCCGCCGCTCTGGCTGGCCCTGGCGGGTGCGGTGAGCGCCTGGTACATGTACCTGATCAATCCCGCGGTTCCCGCTGCGATTGCGCGCTCGATCAAGCCGCTCATGAACCTGCTGGAGAACAAGTATTACCTGGACTGGTTCAACGAAAACGTGATCGCGCGCGGTGCCCGTGCGCTGGGCACCGGTCTCTGGAAAGGCGGCGATCGCGGGCTGATCGAGGGTGGCGTGGTCAACGCGAGCTGGAAGCTGGTCGGCTGGGTGTCGTCGGTGGTGCGCCAGGCGCAAAGCGGCTATCTGTACCACTACGCGCTGGCGATGATCGTGGGCGTGTTGCTGTTCATGACGTACTTCGTCTGGATCGCCCGATAAGAACAAAGCCAAGAGGAAGAACAAGATGGGTTTGCTGAGTCTGGCGATCTGGACGCCAATTTTCTTTGGCGCGGTGTTGCTCGCCTTCGGTCGAGACGAACAGGCGGCCATGGTGCGCTGGATCGCGTTGCTTGGATCCGTGGTGTCGCTGGCGGTCACGGTTCCGCTCTACACCGGCTTTCAGCTCGGCACGGCAGCGATGCAGTTTGTCGAAAAGAGCGTCTGGATCGAGCGCTTCAACATCCACTATCACCTGGGTGTCGACGGCATTTCGCTCTGGCTGGTGCTGCTCACCGCGTTCATCACGGTGATCGTGGTCATTGCGAGCTGGGAGGCGATCACCACCCGCGTGAACCAGTACATGGGCGCGTTCCTGAT
Organism: uncultured beta proteobacterium; assembly: GCA_963831255.1. Classification (GTDB taxonomy): domain Bacteria; phylum Pseudomonadota; class Gammaproteobacteria; order Burkholderiales; family Burkholderiaceae_C; genus Hydrogenophaga. The sequence goes on from CAWHPI010000006.1 coordinate 528,700, forward strand.
TCTCTCGGGTCTGATGATTGGCGTCTTCACCGCGCAGGACGCGATGCTGTTCTACGTGTTCTTCGAGGCCACGCTGATCCCGATGTACCTGATCATCGGCATCTGGGGCGGCAAGAACAAGATCTACGCGGCGTTCAAGTTCTTCCTCTACACGCTGCTGGGCTCGCTGCTGATGCTGGTGGCGCTGGTCTACCTTTACACGCAGTCGGGCGGCAGTTTTGATCTGGCCACCTGGTACACGCTGCCACTGGGCGGCACCGCGCAGACCCTGCTGTTCTTTGCCTTCTTTGCGGCCTTCGCGGTCAAGGTGCCGATGTGGCCGGTGCACACCTGGCTGCCCGATGTGCACGTTGAAGCGCCCACCGGCGGCTCGGCCGTGCTGGCGGCGATCATGCTCAAGCTGGGCGCCTACGGTTTCCTGCGCTTCTCCATGCCCATCCTGCCCGACGCCTCGCACGAATGGGCCTGGCTGATGATCGCGCTGTCGCTGGTGGCGGTGGTCTATGTGGGCCTGGTGGCCATGGTTCAGCAGGACATGAAGAAGCTGGTGGCCTACTCGTCGGTGGCCCACATGGGCTTTGTCACGCTGGGCTTCTTTGTGTTCAGCGACATCGGCATGGCGGGTGGCATCGTGCAGATGATTGCCCATGGCTTTGTCTCGGCAGCCATGTTTCTTTCCATCGGTGTGCTGTACGACCGGGTGCATTCGCGCGAGATTGCAGACTACGGCGGCGTGGTCAACACCATGCCCAACTTCACCGCCTTTGCCCTGCTGTTCGTGATGGCCAACAGCGGCTTGCCGGGCACGGCCGGCTTTGTGGGCGAGTGGATGGTGATTCTTGCCGCGGTCAAAGCCAATTTCTGGGTCGGCATGGCAGCTGCATCTGCGCTGATCTTTGGTGCCGCCTATTCGCTCTGGATGTTCAAACGGGTCTACCTGGGCCCGCCCGGCAACAGCCATGTGAAGGCGTTGCTCGACATCAACGCGCGCGAGTTTCTGGTGATGGCGACTGCTGGCGTTCATGGTGCTCTACATGGGCATCCACCCCAAGCCGTTCACCGACGTCATGGACGCATCGGTCACCGAGTTGCTGCGCCATGTGGCCATCTCCAAGCTGAACTGAGCCTGTGCACCACAAGAAGAGAACGCTCCCATGATTGACTCGCTCGGCTGGTACGCGGCCTACCCCGAAATCCTGTTGCTGGTGATGGCCTGCGTCATCGCCCTGGTCGACCTGGGCGTGAAGACGCCCATGCGCGGTGCCACCCACCTGCTCACCCTGCTCACGCTCGGCGTGCTGGCCGTGTTGCTCGGCGTGTACGCCAGCAGCGGCGCCACCGTGGTTGCCTTTGGCGGCATGGTGGTGAGCGACCCGATGGGCAACTGGCTGAAGTGCTTTGCCACGGTTGCCTTGATGGTGACCCTGGTCTACGGCCGCCAATACGCCAGCCAGCGCGACATGCTGCGCGGTGGCGAGCTGTTCACGCTGTCGCTGTTTGCGCTGCTGGGCATGTACGTGATGATCTCGGGCAACAACTTCCTGGTGATCTACCTCGGCCTGGAACTGCTCACGCTCTCAAGCTACGCGCTGGTGGCGCTGCGCCGCGACGACCTCCAGGCCACCGAAGCGGCCATGAAGTACTTCGTGCTCGGCGCGCTGGCCAGCGGCTTCCTGCTCTACGGCCTGTCCATGGTCTATGGCGCCACCGGTTCGCTGGGTCTCCCCGAGGTGATGCAGGCCATCGCTGGCGGCGAGGCCACGCTCAAGGGCTCGCAGCAGGTGCTGATCCTGGGCCTGGTGTTCGTGGTGGCCGGCCTGGCGTTCAAACTGGGCGCAGTGCCGTTTCACATGTGGGTGCCCGACGTGTACCAGGGCGCGCCCACCGTGGTCACGCTGCTGATCGGCGGCGCCCCCAAGCTGGCCGCTTTCGCGATCGTGATCCGTCTGCTGGTCGAAGGCCTGATGCCGCTGGCCTTCGACTGGCAGCAGATGCTCGCCGTGCTGGCGGTGGCTTTCCTTGCTGGTGGGCAACCTGGCAGCGATCGCGCAGACCAACATCAAGCGCATGCTGGCGTTTTCGACCATTTCGCACATGGGCTTCATGCTGCTGGGCCTGCTGGCCGGCGTGGTGGAGGGCGACAGCGGCAACGCCGCGAACGCCTACGGCTCGTCGATGTTCTACGTGGTCAGCTATGTGCTCACCACGCTCGGTACCTTTGGCGTGATCCTGCTGCTCTCGCGCAGCGGTTTCGAGTCGGACAAGCTCAGCGATCTGGCCGGTCTGAACCAGCGCAGTCCGCTGTACGCCGGCGTGATGGCGATCTGCATGTTCTCGCTGGCCGGTGTTCCGCCGCTGGTGGGCTTCTACGCCAAGCTGGCGGTGTTGCAGGCGCTGCTCGCTTCCAGCCAGGCGTTCTACATTGGCCTGGCGATTTTCGCGGTGCTGATGTCGCTGATTGGCGCGTTCTACTACCTGCGCGTGGTCAAGGTGATGTACTTCGACGCCCCGACCCAGACCGCTGCGATCGAAGCCGGCGCCGATGTGCGAACGGTGCTGTCGGTCAACGGCGCGCTGGTGCTGGTGCTCGGTATCTTGCCCGGCGGTCTGATGACCCTTTGTGCCCAGGCCGTCGCCTCGCTGCTCGCCTGAGACGCACGGCGGGTTGAACCCGCCGAGCCGCGTCCGATCACATCCCTTTCATGACCCACACCACCTCCGTCTGGCTGGTTCTGCTGGCCTTGCTGCTGGCTGCCAACCTGCCGTTCGTCAACGACCGCTGGCTCGCCGTGATCCCGCGAGCGACGCCGAAGACGCTGTGGATGCGGGTGGGCGAAATGCTGGTGTGTTACGCGCTTGCGATCGCGCTGGGTCTGGCGCTGGAGCAGTCGGCTGGGCAGATCGCGCCGCAAGGCTGGGAGTTCTACGCGGTGACCGGGGCGCTGTTCCTCACCCTGGCGTTTCCCGGTTTCGTCTACCGCTACCTGTACAAGCGCAAGAACTGAGCGCTGGCCATGAACGACGACCCGCATCTTCGCGAGACGCCGGTCGACCGCAGCGAATTGCTGCGTGGCCATTTCCTGCATGTGGTGCGCGACACGGTGCGCCTACCCGACGGCTCGCGAGGCGACACGGGAGTTTGTGCTGCACCCGGGCGCGGTGATGGTGATCGCGCTGCTTGAAGACGGGCGGCTGGTGCTGGAGCGTCAGTACCGCCACCCCATGCAGCGCGTGATGATCGAATTCCCCGCCGGCAAGCTCGACGCTGGCGAGGGCAGCCTGGCTTGCGCCCAGCGTGAGCTGTTCGAAGAAACCGGCTACCGCGCGCGTGAGTGGGCCTTCGCTGGCCGCCATGCGCCCACCATCGCCTACTCAGACGAAATCATCGACATCTGGTTTGCCCGGGGTCTGAGCCTGGGCGAGCGCCATCTGGATGCGGGCGAGTTTCTCGATGTGATCACCGCCACGCCGGCGCAGCTGCTGGCCTGGTGCCGCGGTGGCGAGGTGACCGATGGCAAAACGCTGACCGGCATGCTCTGGCTGCAAAACGTGCTGGCGGGGGATTGGCTGCTCGATTGGCAGACCAGTGAACCGCCTGCGGGATAATCCGCCGCATGAAGGTACTCGACCTGCAATGCGCCCACCAGCACAGCTTTGAAGGCTGGTTCGCGTCGGAAGACGATTACGCCGGCCAGCTCGAGCGCGGCCTGGTCAGCTGTCCCCTGTGTGGCGATGCCCAGATTCAAAAGATGCTGTCTGCGCCACGGCTGAATTTGCGGGCTGCGCGTCAGTCAACGCCGACCGCGCAGCCCGCCAGTGCCGATGGCAGCGTGGCGCTCGGCCATGTGGCGCCCGACTCGGCGCTGCAGGCCCGCTTTCTGGCCGCGATGCGCGAGGTGATGGCCCAGACCGAAGATGTGGGTGAACGCTTCGCCGACCAGGCCCGCGCCATGCACCACGGCGACGCCGATCCCCGCAACATCCGAGGCCGCACCAGCCCCGAGGTGGCGATGGAGCTGATGGAAGAGGGCATCGCCGTGTTGCCGCTGCCCCAGCTGCCGGCACTGAAAGAAACGCTGCAGTAACGGCCATTTGGGCCGGGCCCCGCGTTCGTCTTACTGCCCGCCTCAGGCCGAGGTTTCTGCCTTTCAAGGCCACGGCGGGCGCAGGCCCTTCTGCCCGAGCCAACGCGCTCAGGCTGTGAACTGCAAGGCGGCCAAACCCGCGTAGACCCCGCCGCGTGCCACCAGCTCGGCGTGCGTGCCCTGCTCCACCAGACGGCCATGCTCCAGCACCACGATGTGGTCGGCCCGCTGCACCGTGGCCAGGCGGTGCGCAATCACCAGCGTGGTGCGGTCCTTCATGGCCGACTCCAGGGCGGCCTGCACCATGCGCTCGCTTTGCGCGTCCAGCGCGCTGGTGGCTTCGTCCAGCAACAGCAGCGGCGGGTTTTTCAAAATGGCGCGGGCGATCGAAATGCGCTGGCGCTGACCGCCCGAAAGGCGCACACCGCGCTCCCCCAGAAAGGTGTCGTAGCGTTCGGGCAGCTCGGCAATGAATTCGTCGGCAAAGGCGGCCTGGGCGGCGGCGATCACCTCGGCGTCGGTGGCGTCTGGTCGGCCGTAGCGGATGTTGTCCATCGCGCTGCTGGAAAAAATCACCGGGTCTTGCGGCACGATGCCGATGCGCGCACGCAGGTCTTGCAGTTCCATGTCGCGGATCGCCACGCCATCGAGCTCGATCTGGCCCAGTGCCGGGTCGTAGTAGCGCAGCAGCAGCCCAAACACCGTGCTCTTGCCCGCGCCGCTGGGCCCCACCAGCGCCACGGTCTGGCCCGGCTGCACGTTCAGGCTGAAGTCGGTCAGCGCCGCCTGCAGCGGGCGTGAGGGGTAATGAAAGCCAATCTTGTGAAACACCACCGCGCTGCCACCGTCCGGCAGCGGCGCCTGCACCGGGCTTGCGGGCGATTGCACCGGCGACTCGGTGGCCAGCAGCTCCATCAAACGCTCGCTGGCGCCAGCGGCGCGCAGCAGGTCGCCATACACCTCGCCCAGCACGGCCACCGCGCCGGCGAAGATGATCACGTAGAGCACCGCCTGCCCCAGTTGGCCGGCGGTGATCTGTCCCGCGATCACCGCCTGCGTGCCCTGGTACAGGCCCCAGAGAATCAGCGCCGAATTGGCAATGATGATGAAAGCCACCAGCGCGGCGCGCGCCCGGCTGCGCTTGACCGCGGTGGAAAAGGCGTGGTCGGTGGATCGGTCGAAACGCTGGGATTCGCGGTCCTCGGCGGTGTAGCTCTGCACGATCGGGATCGCGTTGAGCACCTCGGCAGCGATGGCGCTGGAATCGGCCACGCGGTCCTGGCTGGCGCGCGAGAGCTTGCGCACGCGGCGGCCGAACCACATCGCCGGCAACACCACCAGACCCACCACCAGCAGCACCTGCACCATCACATACGGGTGGCTCCAGACCAGCATGATCAACGCGCCGATTCCCATCACCGCATTGCGCAGACCCATGGAGAGCGAGGAGCCCACCACGGTTTGCACCAGCGTGGTGTCGGTGGTCAGCCGGCTCAGCACCTCGCCGGTCTGCGTGGTCTCGAAAAACTGCGGGCTTTGCCGCAGCACATGCTTGTAGATCGCGTTGCGCAGGTCGGCCGTGATGCGCTCGCCCAGCCAGCTCACCACGTAAAAACGCCCGGCTGAAAACAGGCCAAGGGCTACCGCCACCCCAAACAGTTCGATGAAATGCCCGCGCAGGCCCATCGCCTGTTCGCTGCGTTCGGCGCCGACCAGCCCGCCATCGATCAGATGACGCAGCGCCACCGGAAACGCCAGCGTGGCCGCAGCGGCCAGCACCAGGAACAGCGCGGCCAGCCCGATCTGGAGCTTGTAAGGCCGCATGAACGGCACCAGACCGCTCAGAGAAGTGGGGGACTGGCCCTTGGGCCGCTCGGTGTTGCTGGAAGAACTCATGCGCCAAGTGTGCCGGGTTTTTGGCCCGGTCCTGTGGCGCTGGGTCGAGCCAGGGCGTAAGGTCCGCCATGCGGGCCTGGTATCGGGCGCAGCCCAATCGGCATTGCAGGTTTCGGCTGAAACCGGGCGCTCAATCCCATAATGCGGACAGCACGCAGCCCGGTGGCGCTACCGACCCGAAGTGCCCACCTCGGGGCGGCCCCGCCCACTGCGTGGCACGAAAAACAACCCTGCCGCCCCCAAAGGCCGGCCCCACGAGACAACCGCCATGCCCGCCCACACCCTGACCGATCTCATCAAGCACACGCAGGCGCACGGTGGCGACGAAGCCGCGCGACTGACCCCATTCGTGCCAGCCTATTTCGCCAACACCGACCCCAGCGAGATCGAAGACCGGGGTGCGGCCACGCTGTTTGCCATCGCCAACGCCCACTGGCGCTTGCTGGAATCGGTGCGCCCGCCGAAGTTCGAGCAGGTCCGGGTGTTCAACCCCACCCTGGCCGAAGACGGTTTTGTGAGCGACCACACCGCGATCCAGATCGTGCATCGCCGACATGCCATTCCTGGTGGATTCGGTCACCATGGCGGTCAACCGCAGCGGGCGCACCGCCCACTGGATCGTGCACCCGCTGATGGCGGTGCTGCGCGACGACAAGGGCCGCGTCAGCGAAGCAACGCCTGCCTCCGCAGGACGCAAGCCCGGGGCCGAGGTGGAGTCGATGATCTTTGTCGAGTGCGACCGCATCGTGAGCGAGGCCGACATGGCCGCCCTCGCCACCGACCTGGCCAGTGTGCTCAACGATGTGCGCTGCGCGGTGAAAGACTGGCGTCCGATGCTGGAGCGCGTGCGCGAGCTGGCTCAGGAATCGACCAGCTCCTCCATCTCGCCGGTCAACCAGCAAGAGGGCATCGACTTCCTGCACTGGCTGGAAGACAAGCACTTCACGTTTCTCGGCGCGCGCAACTACGAGCTCGGCCCGCGACGGCAACACCGTGACCCTGGCCGCCGTGCCCGACTCCGGCCTGGGCATCTTGCGCGGCGAGGTGCAGACGCCGGTGAGCCGCCTGCCCGAAGGCGCGCTCAGCCTGCTCGATTCCGACCAGCTGGTGCTGGTCACCAAGGCCATGACGCGCGCCACCGTGCACCGCCCGGCCTGGCTCGACTACATCGCCGTCAAGCGCTTCGATGACGCCGGGCAGGTGGTGGGCGAAGCGCGTTTTCTGGGCCTGTACACCTCCACCGCCTATCAGGCGCCGGTGCATGAAATTCCCCAGGTGCGCGTGCGCGCGCAGCAGGTGCTGGCAAGACGCGGGTGTGGTGCCCGAGAGCCACGCGGCCAAGTCGCTGCAGGCGATTCTGGAGGCCTACCCGCGCGACGAGCTGTTTCAGATCGACCAGGCCACCCTGACCGAGCACGCCTTGGCCATCCTGCGGCTGCAGGAGCGCCAGCGCACCCGCGTGTTGCTGCGGCGCGATCCGTTTGGCCGCTTCACCTCGGCCCAGGTGTTTGTGCCGCGCGACCGCTACAACACCGAGCTGCGCATGAAGATCGGCCAGGAGCTGATGGACACGCTGGACGGTCAGTCGCTGGAGTTCACGCCCATGCTCACCGACAGTCCGCTGGCCCGCATCCACTACCTGGTGCGCGCCAACGAGCTGGCGCCGGAAAACGTGGACCTGCGCGCGCTGGAGGCGCGCATCGCCAAGCTCGCGCAGCGCTGGGAAGACGACTGCACCCAGGAGCTGCTGCATGCGCCACGGCGAGGGCCGGGGCCTGGCCTGGCGCACCGCTTTGCAACGCGCTTTCCCAGCGGCCTACCGGGAAGACTTTTCGGCCGCCGGTGGCGGCGGAAGACGCCGCAGGTGCTGGCCCAGCTCACACCCGAGCAGCCGCTGGCGGTGCAAGCTCTACCGGCCGCTGAACGCTGGCGCCGGCATGCTGCGCTTCAAGATCTACAACACCAGCCAAGGTGGCGCTGTCTGACTCGTTGCCGGTGCTCGAGCGCATGGGCGCGCGCGTGCTGGACGAGCACCCCTACCGCATCGGCCAGGGCGGCGACACGCCCACGCTGTGGATTGCACGACCTGGGTCTGCAAATGCCGCCCGACACCGATTTCTCGGCCATCCGGAGTGCGGTTTGAGGCGCTGTTTGCCCAGGCCTGGCAAGGGGAGGTGGAGAGCGACGACCTCAACAAGCTCTGGTGCTAGCACCACGCTGGACGCGCGCGAGATCACGGTGCTGCGCGCTTACACGCGCTACTTCAAGCAGCTCGGCTTTGCCGTTCAGCCAGAGCTACATCGAGGCCACGCTGAACAACAACGCCGACCATCGCCCAGGACATCTGTGCGCTGTTCGCTGCCCGTTTCGATCCCGCGCTCGAGGGCGATCGCGACCAGGAGCGCAGCCAACCGGCGCGGCAGCATCGAAGCGCTGCTCGGCGATGTGCACAGCCTGGACGACGACCGCATCCTGCGCCAGTTCTACGCCAGCGTGGTCGCCACCCTGCGCACCAACGCGTGGCAGACGCACGGCCGACGGTGGCTTCAAGCCCTACCTCAGCTTCAAGCTCGATCCGCGCAAGCTGCCCGGTGTGCCCGAGCCCAAGCCGCTGTTCGAGATCTGGGTCTATTCGCCGCGCATCGAGGGTGTTCACCTGCGCGGCGGCAAGGTGGCGCGCGGCGGCCTGCGCTGGTCGGACCGGCGCGAAGACTTCCGCACCGAGGTTCTGGGCCTGGTGAAAGCGCAGCAGGTCAAGAACACGGTGATCGTGCCGGTCGGCTCCAAGGGCGGCTTCGTGCTGAAAAACCCGCCGCCGGCCAGCGACCGCGAGGCCTATCTGGCCGAAGGCGTGGCCTGCTACCAGCATCTTTCTGTCGCGGCATGCTGGATGTGACCGACAACGTGGTCAAGGGCCAGGTGGTGCCACCCAAGCAGGTGGTGCGCCACGACGAGGACGACCCCTATCTGGTGGTGGCCGCCGACAAGGGCACGGCCACGTTCTCCGACATCGCCAACGGCGTGTCGGCCGACTACGGCTTCTGGCTGGGCGACGCGTTTGCCTCGGGCGGCTCGGTGGGCTACGACCACAAGAAGATGGGCATCACCGCGCGCGGCGCCTGGGAGTCGGTCAAGCGCCATTTCCGTGTCGCTCGGTGTCAACACGCAGACCACCCGCTTCACGGTGGCCGGCATCGGCGACATGTCGGGCGACGTGTTTGGCAACGGCATGCTGCTGTCCGAGCACATCGCGCTGGTGGCGGCGTTCGACCACCGCCACATCTTCATCGACCCCACGCCCGATGTGGCGGTGTCGCTTCGCCGAGCGCCAGCGCCTGTTCCAGCTGCCGCGCTCGAGCTGGGACGACTACGACAAGAGCCTGATCTCCGCCGGCGGCGGCGTCTACCCGCGCAGCGCCAAGTCGATCAAGCTGAGCTCCGAGCAGGCACGGGCGGCGCTCGGCACCGAGGCCGAAGAGCTGACGCCGGCCGAGCTGCTGCGCGCGATGTTGCTGGCGCCGGTGGACCTGCTCTACAACGGCGGCATCGGCACCTATGTCAAGGCCAGCTTCGAAACCCATGCCCAGGTGGGCGACAAGGCCAGCGATGCGTTCCGGGTCAACGGCAGCGAGCTGCGCTGCAAGGTGCTGGCCGAAGGCGGCAACCTGGGCGCCACCCAAAACGGCCGCATCGAGTTCGCCGCAGAAAGGCGGGCGCATCTACACCGATGCCATCGACAATTCGGCCGGCGTTGACTGCTCCGACCACGAGGTCAACATCAAGATCCTGCTCGACCGCGTGGTCGAGGCCGGCGACCTCACGCTCAAGCAGCGCAACGACCTGCTGGCCTCCATGACCGACGAGGTGGCCCAGCTGGTGCTGGCCGACAACTACTACCAGACCCAGGCCATCGACGTCGCACGCCACCGCCCGCTGTACGTGCTGGACGGCCAGCAGCGCCTGATGCAGGCGCTGGAGGCCGCCGGCCGGCTCAACCGCACCATCGAGTTCCTGCCCACCGACGAGGAAATTCTGCGCCGACGCGCCCACAAGCAAGGCCTGACCGCGCCCGAGGGTGCCGTGGTGCTGGCCTACGCCAAGATGTGGCTGTTTGACGAGCTGGTGGCCAGCAACCTGCCCGACGATCCCTACTTCAACCGCACGCTGAAGGCCTACTTCCCGCGCGTGCTGTGCGAGAAATTTGGCGATGCCATTGCAGCGCACCCGCTCAAGCGCGAAATCATCGCCACCTTCGTGACCAACACGGTGCTCAACCGCACCGGCGCCACCTTTGTGCACTACGTCGCCAGCGAAGCCAGCGCCACCGCCGCCGATGTGGTGCGCGCCTACACCCTGGCGCGCGAGATTTTTGATCTGGAAGCCCTGTGGGACCGCATCGACGCGCTCGACCACCGCGTGGGCAGTGCGCTGCAGCTCGATCTGCTGAGCCAGCTCACCACCATTGCCCAGCGCGCCTCGCGCTGGATCCTGCGGGTGTGCGCCAACGGCAGCGACCTGCCCACGCTGATCGAGCGTTACCAGCCGGGCGCGCGCGAGCTGCGCAGCCACCTGGGCGCCTGGTTGTCGCCCGAGGCCAGCGAACAATGGCAGGCCGAGGTGCAGTCGCTGATGGACGCCGGCGTGGAGCCCGACCTGGCGCAAAACCTGACCGCGCTGGACCACCTCTTTCCCGGCGCTCGACCTGGTCGATCTGGCGCAAGACACTGGCACCGGTCTGGAGAAGGCCGCGCGCGCCTACTTCGCGGTGGACGCCCAGCTGGGCCTCACCCACTGGCGCAGTGAGATCGTCCGACTGCCCACCGACACGCTGTGGCAGACCCAGGCCCGCAGCAGCGCGCGCGACGACGTCTACGCCATCGCCAGCCAGATCACGCGCTCGCTGCTGTCCCAGGGCAGTGAGCTGGACAGCTGGACCGAGCGCCACGCCGCCGCCATCGAACGCCTGCGCCGGCTGCGCCAGACCATCAGCACCCAGGCGCCGGATCTGGCGCCGGTGTCGGTGGCGCTGCGGGAGCTGCGCAATCTGGCTTGAGTGGGTGTGGCTGGACCGCCGGCTCTTTGCACGTATCGACCGCGAGTGCAACGAGAGTGCCCGACGTTGCTCATTGCGACGGACTGTTTCCGACCCGTTGCGGTCGGTCACACAGATTCCTTAAACCGGTCACTCAACGCTCCAGCGCCATAGCATCCAGCGGACTTGCTGTGCCACCGGCTGAAACTTTGAGCACATGGGTGTAAATCATCGTCGTTGACACGTCACTGTGGCCAAGCAGTTCCTGCACCGTGCGAATGTCAGTGCCCGACTGCAGCAGGTGCGTGGCAAACGAATGGCGTAGCGTGTGAACAGACACCGGCTTGCAGATGCCCGCCAGCGGTACGGCCTTCTTGAGCGCGCGCTGCACCCGGTCTTCATACAAATGGTGACGCCGTTCCACACCGCTGCGCGGATCGATTGACAGCGTGGGCGATGGAAACATCCAGAACCAAGCCCATGTGTGGCCCACTTTGGGGTACTTCTTCTCCAGCGCATGTGGGGTTTCCACGCCACCGCGCTGCACCGCTCGATCAGCCTCCCACTGCGCGCGTGCAGCAAGCAACTGCAAACGCAAGGCCGGCTCCAGCGAACGCGGCAACATCACGACCCGATCCTTTCCTCCTTTGGCATCGCGCACGATGATCACATGGCGGTCGAAATCCACGTCTTTGATGCGAAGGCGCATGCCCTCCATCAACCGCATGCCAGTGCCGTACAGCAATCGGGCTATCAATGCGGTTTCACCCTCCATCTGCGCCAGCAACCCGGCGACCTCGTCTTTGGTCAAGACGCTGGGTATGCGTCGTTTCTGGGCCGGGCGGTTGATGCCATTCAGCCAGGGTAATTCAACAGCGAGAACTTCTCGGTAAAGGAACAGGATGGCACTCAATGCCTGATTGTGAGTAGATGCCGACACCTTGCGGTCGGTAGCCAGATGCGTCAAGAACGCCTCAACTTCGCTTGCACCCATATCGCGCGGATGCCGCATGGCCCCGTCATTGCCCGACCACCGTATGAAAAACCGCACCCAATACACATAGACCTGCTCGGTGCTGAGGCTATAGTGCATGTACCGAATGCGCTCCCGCAACTGATCCAACACACGGGTGGATCGCAGTGCAGGAGTGCCGGGTTTCACAGAGCTTTTATAACTGGACATACATCCAGTATATTTGGCGCTCAGCTAGGCTGCAAGCCACTTCTAGGAGGGATACATGACCAACTTATGGAGCAGCGGCCAAGTTATAGAGCAGGTTTTGCTCTGGACATTACGTTAGCCCTCATTTCTCTATATCGCGAGGCTTATATGGCAGAGAGCACATACCCAACCGCTATCACGGCTTCTGAGGCGCCAAAGCGCGTCAAGCCTTCAAATTATCCTGAGCCTTTTGCTTCCCGCATGTCCGGGAGGCTGAAGCAACCGCTCGGCGATCTCTTTGGTTTAGGAACTTCGGTGTCAATCTCACGCGCCTTGAACCTGGCGCGGCGTCAGCCCTTCGCCACGCCCATACCAAGCAAGACGAGTTCATCTATGTCTTGCAAGGTCACCCCACACTGCATACCGACGAAGGTCTAACTCGCCTATCGCCAGGCATGTGCGCAGGCTTCAAAGCCGGAACGGGCAATGGCCATCGCCTCATGAACGAAACCTCGCAAGAGGTCGTTTACCTTGAAGTCGGCGATAGAACGCCAGGAGACGAAGGGAGCTATCCAGACGATGATCTCAAGGCCTTGCTTGTTGACGGGAAGTGGAAGTTCGTTCATAAGAACGGCGTTCCCTACTAGCAATGCAAGCGCCGGTTCACCGAATGAGGGCTAACCCTTCAATCGAGAGGACTTGCCCCGGCAGGCCGGGTCAAGCCTCTCATCTCAAACGTTAGACCGCAAACCATGCGAGCACTTCTTATTCTTGCAGTACTCAGCTACTCAGCAGTCGCGCATGCCGCCGCGACTTCATTTGAAGCATACGATTTCAAAAGATGCCAAAGATGGTGGATTACTGATGACGTCGAACCGAATACGCAAATGTATTCGAAAGCCGAAGCAGGCCTTGCGCGCACTGACTTCATCTACTAAAAATGGAAAAGAAAACGCCGTCGGCGATGACGCGCAGATTTTCTCCATGAGTACATTTCTCGATAAGGAGCAAAATAAGTATATACAGCATTTTGGCGTCTGCACATTAAGCGTGTCAAACCAGTCGTTTCGCTTCAAGTGTGCTTCGAATCAAGACTATCCACTTGCGGGAGCTACATATTCTGGCGCGATTTATATTGAAGAAACAATTGGCGCCACGGGTGTAAAGGCGCTACCACCGATGAAATGTGTTGCCGGTTGTCGTGACGAAATGCCTTCGGTCATGTATTCAATGCACATGGAAGATGACGCGTCGGACGCATCACGTGAATGGAATCGAATCTATAAGCGCTTTCAACGTATTTGCGGAAGGGACTAGTGAGCGACATGCGCTCTAACATGTTGCTCCATCCGACCTCCTGCGGCGGCGGCTGAGCGCCAACGTTGAACGACCGCTTTCCCTTTTGACGACAGGCCGCTCATGGCCGAGTGCGGGCGCTCGAAGTGAACCTGCGGGCGGGGCTCAAGCGGCCAGCGCAAACGGCTTGATCTCTTTGGCGATGGCTTTACCGTTTTCGATCTCGGCCACTCGCAATTGGCCGTCTGAAGGTTCAGCCAACCGCGCGCCTCGCTGCCGAAGTAGCGTTCCAAGCGCAGTGCTGTGTCGGCGGTGACGCCGCGCTCGCCCTTCACGATCTCGCTCAGGCGCGAGTACGGCACATGCAGCGCCAGGGAAACGGCACGCACGCTGACGCCCATGGGCTTGATGTAGTCCTCAAGCAGTACCTCGCCAGGATGTACTGGCCGCATGCCGTTTTTTGAACATGATGGTCTCCATTGCTTTCAGGATTGATGCCGTGGGACTACGGTCAGTGCGGGTCTTCGATCAGCACGTCGTAGGGGCCGTTGTCCCCCCACTTGAAACTTAGGCGCCACTGGTCGTTGATACGCACATGCCACGCGCCGCCGTACTCCTTCAAGTCGTTCCCCGGCGGCGCCTTCATGAAGTTCACCGATGGCGCTGCGTCGAGCTGGGCCAGCTTGCGCTCCGCCACGCTCTTGATGTTGACGAATCGGCGACTCTTGCCGGTGTGAACAGCGCTTCGGTGTCGGGCACGCGAAGGATTGAATCGACATAGAGGCCATTTTATCCGTTGACCGGTTAACAGTCAATTTGAGAGAAATGAAGGCTTCGCGCAGGGACGCGTCAACGACGCGCTGTTGGCCCTGATCAGTGGACTGCCCGGAACCTGCCGTTCGCGAGCGGCAGGTTGTGGCCGATAGCAGAAGTGGGCCCTTCTCCAAGTAGCTGGCTGCTGGTGGCTGGACTTTCAAGCGCAGCGCCTGGAAGACCAGCCGCTGTTCAGTGCTGCCGTGCCAGCGCCCGCGACAGCGAAGTTGGCGTGTAGCCGACCGCCGAGGCGATCTGCTTGAGGCTTTGTCCCCGCAGCAGGCCATCGCGCGCCAGTGCCATGCGCAGGCGGTAGAGGTATTCGCCGGGGGTCTGGTCCATCACGGCGCGAAAGCGGGTGGCGAACGCGGTGCGCGACATGCCGGCTTCCTCGGCCAGCCGCTCCAGCGTCCACGCCTTCTGCGGCTGGCTGTGCGCGCCCACCAGGGCGCGCGCCAGCCTCGGATCGGACAGGCCGTTGAGCAGGCCGTGGCTGGTGCGCGGCTGCGCGATCAGGTGTCGCAGCAGGCCGATGAACAGGATGTCGCCTGCGCGGTCAAGCAGCAGCGGGCCACCGCAGCGCGGTGCCTTCAGTTCCGAGCCGATGAGCTGAACCGCCTGCTGCAGCGCCGGGTCGGCACTGGTCAGCGGCAGCACCAGCACGCCGTCGAAGGCCGACAGCAGCAGGCCGGCCATGGGGCCGGGCAGGGCGGCCTGGCCTTGCAGGGTTGCGCCCGGTTCCAGCGCTGACGGCCATTGCGCCTCGGGCTCGTCGCCGCGCCACACCAGCAGAGCCGGTCCTTTCAGTGGTGCATCGGGCGAGGTTGCCAGGGTGCAGTCGCCTTCCAGCAGCAGCAGCAGGCGCAGCGACGGCGGGTCTGTGTCGGTGGTCGCGCGCGCGGCTGTGCCTGGCGCCAGCACAACCTGCGGCGCCAGCCCGTGCAGCAGGGCGGTGAGGCGGTCAAGCCGCGGGGTTTCGGTCATGGCGGGGGACAATCTGAACGAATAGGCATGATTTATGAACCATGGGTGCTTGATCGTACTGCACACTGGCGTTTGCGGGGGCATCCCTTCCGTTCAACCCATCCGGAGACCCCATGAGCAACTCGACCCCCAACATCCTTCTGCCCCGCCACCCGGTGCCGGCGCTCAACCTGCCGTTGACCAACGGCGAGCGCTTTGTGCTCGGCGCCCAGCCCGGGGAGAAGTTTGATTTGCTGGTGTTCTACCGCGGCCTGCACTGCCCGATCTGCGCCAAATACCTGACCGAGCTGGAGCGCCTGGCGCCCGATTTCGCGTCGCGCGGTGTGAACGTGGTCGCCATCAGCTCCGACACCGAGGAGCGCGCCCAGGAGATGGCGAAGAAGGTCAACGCCAGCGGGGTGCGCTTTGCGCACAGCCTGTCGCTGAAGTCGGCCCGCCAGTGGGGCCTGTTCATCAGCGAGTCGCGCGGCAAGACGTCCATCGGTATCGAGGAGCCGGCGCTGTTCAGCGAGCCAGCGGTTTACATCGTGCGGCCCGACGGCACGCTGTACTACGGCTCTGCGCAAACCATGCCGTTTGCCCGTCCAGCCTTTGCCGACCTGGTGGGCGCGATCGACTTTGCGGTGGCCAAGGACTACCCGGCGCGCGGCGAGTACACCGGCGCGGTGTGAGCTGACCCGCTGCCGTCCGCGCCGATTGGTGCGGCTGCCCAGCGCGCGCGGGGCAGGCGTGCTACAAGCAAGGGCTGCGCTGGTGATCATCCGGATCACCGGCGCGGCCCTTTTTTGCTGGTCTCGTCTTCATGTCTTCTGTTTCTCCCACGGCTGACGCCGTAGTCTCCATCCGCGGTCTGGGCAAGACCTACGCAGGCGGTTTCACCGCCCTCAAACAGGTCAATCTCGACATTCGCCGCGGCGAAATTTTTGCGCTGCTGGGCCCCAATGGCGCCGGCAAAACCACGCTGATCAGCATCGTCTGCGGCATGTCGGACGCCACGGCGGGCTCGGTGCTGGTGGGCGGCCACGACAACGTGCGCGACTACCGCGCTGCGCGCAGCCTGATCGGCCTGGTGCCGCAGGAGCTGCACACCGATTCCTTCGAGACGGTGTGGGCCACGATCAAGTTCAGCCGCGGCCTGTTTGGCAAGCCGCCAAACAACGCGTACCTGGAGAAGGTGTTGCGCGATCTCTCGCTGTGGGACAAGCGGGACAACAAGATTCTCACGCTCTCGGGCGGCATGAAGCGGCGCGTGTTGATCGCCAAGGCGCTGTCGCACGAGCCGGAGATTCTGTTTCTCGACGAGCCCAGCGCCGGGGTAGACGTGGAGCTGCGCCACGACATGTGGCGCATGGTGCGCGCGCTGCGCGATGCTGGCACCACCGTCATCCTCACCACGCACTACATCGAAGAAGCCGAAGACATGGCCGACCGCATCGGCGTCATCAACCGCGGCGAGCTGATTCTGGTGGAAGACAAGGCGGTGCTGATGCGCAAGCTGGGCAAGAAGCAGCTCACGCTCACGCTGCAACACGCCTTGCCCCGCTTGCCCGAGGCGCTCGCCAGCTGGCCGCTGGCCCTGTCTGCCGATGGCCTGCATCTGGTCTACACCTTCGACACCCAGCAGGAAGACACCGGCATCGCCGAACTGCTGCGCGCCGTGGCGGCCCAGGGCATCGACTTCAAAGACCTGCATTCGAGCGAGAGTTCGCTGGAAGACATTTTTGTGAGCCTGGTGCGTGCACCGCAGGAAGGCCAAGCATGAGCATCAACCTTCACGGCGTTCGCGCCATCTACCGCTTCGAGATCGACGCGCACGCTTGCGCACCTGGACGCAGAGCATCATCGCGCCGGTGCTCACCACCTCGCTGTATTTCATCGTGTTTGGCACGGCGATCGGCTCGCGCATGGGCGACATCGACAACGTGAGCTACGGCGCCTTCATCATCCCGGGGCTGGTGATGCTCTCGCTGCTGAACGAGAGCATTTCCAACGCCTCGTTCGGCATCTACATGCCCAAGTGGTCGGGCACGATCTACGAGCTGCTGTCGGCGCCGGTGTCGTGGATCGAGGTGCTTGCTGGGCTACGTGGGCGCGGCAGCCACCAAGTCGATCGTGCTGGGTTTTCTGATCCTGGCCACGGCGCGGTTGTTTGTGCCGTACGAGATCGCCCACCCGGTCTGGATGCTGGGCTTTCTGGTGCTGACCGCCAGTCACCTTCAGCCTGTTCGGTTTCATCATCGGCCTGTGGGCCGACAACTTCCAGAAGCTGCAGGTGGTGCCGCTGCTCATCGTCACGCCGCTCACGTTTCTGGGCGGTGCGTTCTACAGCATCAGCATGCTGCCGCCGCTGTGGCAGACGCTCTCGCTGTTCAATCCGGTGGTCTATTTGATCAGCGGCTTTCGCTGGAGCTTTTATGGCTCAGGCCGATGTGAACATCGCGGTGAGCACCGGCATGACGCTGGGATTCATGCTGACCTGCCTGGCGGTGATCTGGTGGGTGTTTCGCACCGGCTACAAACTCCGCCGTTGAATCCGGGCATGTAAGAAAGTGGCGGCCGGGGATGACCCATGAATATCGCCGGGCACTTTGGCTGGCACAACGACTCACACTGGCAACCCAAGGAACACCCCATGGAAAGACGTCACATGCTCAAGACCCTCTCGGCCTGGCTGGCTGGCGCGGCATTGCCCGCGTCTTCGGCCCTGGCTGCACCGCCGTTCCCCCTGAAAAAAACCGAGGCCGAGTGGCGCGCCATCGTCTCGCCCGCGGCCTACCGCGTGCTGTTTGAGCACGGCACCGAGCGCGCCGGCAGCAGCCCGCTGGATGCCGAGAAGCGCCCCGGCACCTTTGTTTGCGCCGCCTGCAACCAGCCGCTGTTTGATGCCGCGCACAAGTACGACAGCGGCACCGGCTGGCCCAGCTTCTGGCAACCGCTGCCCCAGGCGGTTGGCACCTCAACCGATTTCAAGCTGATCTACCCGCGCACCGAGTACCACTGCTCGCGCTGCGGTGGGCACCAGGGCCACGTGTTCAACGACGGCCCCAAGCCCACCGGCCAGCGCTACTGCAACAACGGCGTGGCCCTGGCGTTTGTGCCCAAGGACCAGGCGCTGCCAGCGCTGCGCACCTGAATCTTCCGCATTCACAGCCACAGCCAAGGAACTGAAACCATGTCCCGATCTCATTTCACCTTTCGACTTGCCACTGCGATCGCCTTGAGCGCCGGTGCGCTGCTTGGCGGCGCGGCCCACGCCGCCACCGCCACCGCCGTCTTTGCCGGCGGCTGTTTCTGGTGCACCGAGTCAGACTTCGAAAAGCTGCCCGGCGTGATCGAAGCCGTTTCCGGCTACACCGATGGCAAAACACCCAACCCGACCTACCAGGCCGTGAGCGCAGGCCACACCGGCCACACCGAGGCGGTTCGCGTCACCTACGACCCGGCCAAGGTCAGCTATTCGCAGCTGGTCGAGTTCTTCTGGAAAACGATTGACCCGAGCGAAAAAGACCGGCAGTTCTGCGACATCGGCGATCAATACCGCAGCGGCATCTACTGGGGCAACGAGGCCGAGCGCCAGATCGTGCTGGCCAGCCGTGATGCGCTGCAAAAGACCGGCCGATTCAAGACCATCCACACCGAAACCAAGCCCGCCAGCACCTTCTACCTGGCCGAGGACTACCACCAGGACTATTACAAGAAGAACTCGGTGCGCTACAGCTACTACCGCCTGAGCTGCGGTCGCGACGCGCAGCTCAAGCGCATCTGGAAGTAGGGCGGCGAGGCCCGGCGGTGCAGCGCACCGCTTGATTCACGTCATGGCGCCAGGGCGCTGGCAGGGGCACACTGGGTTGAGCAGTCCCTGCCTTGTTGCCCATGAACAACCCTGAAGCTCCCGCACCTGCCGGCGACACCGCCGTGTTCACCGCCCGTGGCCTGACCAAGATCTACGGCGAGGGCGCCACCGCGGTACACGCGCTGCGCGGGGTCGATCTGGACATCGTGCGCGGCGAGTTTGTGGTGCTTGCTCGGCGCCTCGGGCAGCGGCAAGTCGACCCTGCTCAACATCCTGGGCGGCCTGGACACGGCCACCAGCGGCTCGGCGCGCTGGACCCATGCCGGCCAGGTGCACGAACTCATCGGCGCCGACGACGCCGAGCTCACCCGCTACCGGCGCGAGCACGTGGGCTTCGTGTTCCAGTTCTACAACCTCATCCCCAGCCTGACCGCGCGCGAAAACGTGGCGCTGGTGACCGACCTGGCCGAGGACCCGATGAAGCCCGAAGACGCGCTGGCGCTGGTGGGCCTGGGCGCCGCGCATGAACCACTTCGTCTCGCAGCTCTCGGGCGGCGAGCAGCAGCGGGTGGCGATTGCGCGCGCGATCGCCAAGCGCCCAGCGGTGCTGCTGTGCGACGAGCCCACCGGCGCGCTGGATTGCGCCACCGGCGTCATGGTGTTGCAGGCGATCGAACAGGTGAACCGAGAGCTCGGCACCACCACCATCGTGATCACCCACAACGCGCCGATTGCCGACATGGCCGACCGCGTGCTGCGCCTGGCCGACGGCCGCATCGTCGACACCCGCGTCAATGCAGCACAAGGTGCCGGCATCGGGCCTGAGCTGGTGATACCAGGCATGAGGCGGCCATGAAAGCCATCCACATCAAGCTCTGGCGCGACCTCACGCGGCTGCGCGCCCAGGTGGCCACCATCGCCATGGTGGTGGCGATTGGCGTGGCCGGCTTTGTCGGCATGTTCTCGGTGCACGATTCGCTGCAGGGCGCGCGCGATACGTTCTACCACGACAACCGGCTGGCCGATGTGTTTGCCAGCGTCAAGCGCGCGCCGGTGCACTTGCGCGCAGCGGCTGGCGGCGATCGACGGTGTGGCCGAGGTGCAAGCTCGACGTGGTCTTCGACGCGCAGATCGACCTGCCCGGCGTGGTGCCGCCGGTCACCGGGCCGTTTCATCGGGCTCGACCTGGCGCGCGTGCATGCCGGATCGCCAGGGCCTGAACGCGCTCACGCTCAAGCGCGGGCGCTGGCCCGAGCGCGACGGCGCGCTCGAGGCGCTGGTCAGCGACCGGTTCGCCGTGGCGCGCACCCTGAAGCCCGGCGACACCGTGCACGCCATCCTCAACGGCAGGCGGAGCGCGGTGCACTGGTGGGCACGGCGGTCACGCCCGAGTACGTGTTTGCCTCGCAGGGCGGTGCGCCCGACGACGAGTCCTTCGGCATCTGGTGGATCGACGGCGACGCGCATGACGACGCGTTTGACTGCAGGGCGCCTTCAACCAGGTGGCGCTGCGGCTGATGCCGGGTGTGCCGATCGGCGCCGTGATCGAGCGGGTGGACGCGCTGCTGGAGCCCTATGGCGCCATCGGCGCGGTCGGGCGCGACAAGCAGCTCTCCAGCAAGATCGTGGCCGACGAGCTGTCGCAGCTCAAGGTGATGGGCACGGTGCTGCCGTCGATTTTTCTGGCGGTGGCCATGTTCATCCTGAACGTGGTGCTGAGCCGCCAGGTGGCCACGCAGCGCAGCCAGATCGCCGCGCTCAAGGCGCTGGGTTACAGCGATGGCGCCATCGCCTGGCACTACATCCAGCTGGCGCTGGCCTGATCGCCGGCCTGGGCGTGCTGGTGGGCCTGGGGCTGAGTGTGGCTGATCGGGCGCGGCATGCTCAGCCTGTACGACGAGGTGTTCCGCTTCAACCGCCTGGCCTATGTGACCACGCCCTGGCTGGTGCTGGTGTCCGCTGCTCATCGCGGCCGGTGCCGCCGCGCTCGGCACCTGGACCGCCATCCACGCCGTGGTGCGGCTGCGGCCGGCGCAGGCCATGCAGCCACCCGTGCCGCCGCGCTACCGCGCCACGCTGATCGAGCGCATTGGCCTGGGCCACCGGGTGAGCACCGGCGCGCTGATGGTGATCCGCAACCTCGAGCGTCGGCCGCTGCGCGCCGCCTTCACCGTGATCGGCGTTGCGCTGGCCGTGGCGCTGCAGATTTCCGGGGCGTTCTGGCTCGACGCGATTGCCCACATCGTGGATGTGCAGTACCGCCAGGTGCAGCAGGGCGATGTGCTGGTGAACTTCCACCGCCCGGTGCCGCTCACCGTGGCGCAGCGATCTGCAACGCCTGCCCGGCGTGATCGACGCCGAGCCGTACCGGACCGAGCCGGTGCGGGTGCGCTTGCAAAGGCCACAGCGTGGACACCGCGCTGATGGGTATTGCGCCCGATGCGCGGCTGATGCGCGTGGTCGACGAGCAGCGCGGTGCGGTTGCGATGCCAGCGCACGGTGTGGTGCTGTCGGCCTGCTGGCGCGCGAACTGGGCGCGCGCGTGGGTGACCGGTGCGGCTGGAGTTCCGGCTCTGGAACCAGACCGCAGGTCGAGGTGACGGTGGTCGACATCGTGCAGACCATGTTCGGCAAGCTGCTCTACATGACCTGGACGCCATGAACCGCGCTGGCCCGCGACGGCGAAGGTGTGGCCGATGCGGCGCTGCAGGTGGACCCGCTGGCCATGGAGCGAATTCTGGGGCGCGGTCAAGCGGGCGCCGCTGATCAACTCGGTGTTCGACAAGGCGGCTTCCATGGCAAAGCTTCAACCGCACCACCTCGCGCAACATGGGCGTGTTCAGCGGCATCCTCACGCTGTTTGCCGTCGCCATGGCGGTGGGCATCATCTACAACGCAGCGCGCATCTCGCTGTCCGAACGCGCCTGGGAGCTGGCGAGCCTGCGCGTGCTGGGCATGACGCGCGCCGAGGTCTCGGTGCTGCTGCTGGCCGAGCTGGGTGCCGAGCTGCTGCTGGCGCTGCCGATCGGCGCTTTCCTGGGCTGGGCACTGGCCACCCTGATGATGGCGCTGATGTCCTCCGACGCCATCGATTTTCCGGTGGTGATCGAGCCGGCCACCTACGCGTCGGCGGCGTTCATCGTGCTGGCCGCAGGCGTGGCCAGCGCGCTGCTGGTGCGCCGCAAGATCGACCAGCTCGACCTGGTTTCCGTGTTGAAGGTACGCGAATGAACAACAAGACAGCATCCCGCAAATGGACCCGAAATCTCGGCATCGCGCTTGGCGCGCTCGCGCTGGCCGGCCTGGTGTGGTGGGTGTACCAGCCCCGCGCGCTCGTGGTTGAAACGGCCGCCGTGGCCAACGGCCGCTTCGAGCAGGTGATTGAAGAAGACGGCCAGCTGCGGCCGAAGAACCGCTACGTCATCACCGCGCCCACCCAGGCCGAGCTGCAGCGGCCCACGCTCAAGGTGGGCGATGCGGTGAAAGCCGGCGACGTGGTCGCCGTGCTGCAGCCCGTTTCGCCGCAGATGATCGATGCGCGCACGCGCGAGGTGCTTGCGCAGCGCGTGGGCAGCGCCAACGCCGCGCGCCAGGCCACGAGTGCCCAGGTGCAGCGCCTGCAGACGGCACTGGCCCAGGCCGATCTGGAGGCCGATCGCGCGAGCAAGCTGGCGCAGGACAACTTCATTTCGGCTTCGGCGCGCGACCAGGCGCAACTGGCGCAGCCAGGCTGCGCCGCCAGGCGCTGAACGCGGGCCGCGCCGAGCAGGCCGCAGCCGACTTCATGCTGGCCGAAGCGCGCGCCGCGCTCACCCGGTCCGAACCCAGCGCGGGCGGCCGGGCGGCGGGTTTGTGGTCGCTCAAGAGCCCGGTGGACGGCCAGGTGCTCAAGCTGCACATCGAGAGCGCGGCACCCGTCACCGTGGGCCAGCCGCTGCTGGAGCTGGGCGACCTGGGCGCCCTGGAGGCGGTGATCGACGTGCTCTCGGGCGAGGTGCGGCGCGATCCAGCCGGGCGCTGCGGTGTCGCTGTCCACCGGCGGCAAGGCGGCGCCGCTGGCAGGGCGGGTCGACCGCATCGAGCCGGTGGCCTTCACCAAGGTCTCGGCGCTGGGCATTGAGGAGCAGCGGGTGAACGTGATCGTGAGCCTGGACCCGGGCACCGCCGCCTTGAATCTGGGCGACGGCTTCCGGGTCGACGCGCGCATCACCGTTCAGGCACAGGACGACGCGCTGCTGGCGCCCAGCGCAGCGCTGGTGCGCGACGGCTCGGGCTGGCGGGTGTTTGTGGTGGAAGGCGGGCGTGCACAGGCACGCGCCGTGACGGTCAAAGACCGCAACGCCGACCAGGCCTGGATACAGGAGGGGCTGAGCGCTGGCGAAACGGTGCTGCTTTACCCGGGCAGCATGATCGAAGACGGGCAGGCGGTGAAACAGCGGCCCTGAGGCGATCGGTTGGGTGCCACGGGCGCGTGAACCTGTCCGGTGCGGCGTTTCCGCGCCCACGTGGCGCCGTTTCAGCGCAGGACAGGCTTGGCAATCAATCAGAATGCGCCCCCGGGGGCCATGACCTGCTAGGCTGATCGGCTGTCTGTCTGTGGCGCTTCATGTCGCGCCTGATCCCTGACGGTGCCATATCTGTGTGCCGGCTCCGTCAACAGCAAGACGGTACGCTTTGTTGGCCTCGCCATCTGAACTCCCCATCTGAGGTAACCCCTTGTCCAACACCCCATCGACGGCTCCCTTGCCACCGCTGGCGCCGCTGCCTCCCCTGCAGCCGCTGCCAGCGCTGCCTGTGCTGCCTCCCTTGCAGACCGAGGCATCGCACACCGCCAGGGTCTATACCTGCCAGTGCGGTCGCGCCACCTTCTTCGTCAACAGCCGCTGTCTGGCCTGTGGCACCGCGCTGGGGTATCACCCGGAACGGGCCATCCTGCTGCCGCTGGCCCCAGGTGAAGCGGTCGACTCCTGGGTGGAGTGGGGCACGCAGGGGCCGGTCTATTCGAGTTGCGCCAACCGGGACACGCCGGCCAACTGCAACTGGCTGGTGCCCCATACCGATGGCGAGGGGCACGCGCGGCTGTGCCGAGCCTGCCGGCTCAACCGCACCATTCCCAATCTGGACGATCCTGAACGGCCCGACAACGGGGAGCTCTGGGGCCGCGTGGAGCAGGCCAAGCGCCGCCTGGTGTCTGCCTTGCTGGTGATGGGACTGCCCGTGGCCTCGCGCGAAACCGAGGACACCGAGCAGGGTTTGATGTTCGACATCCTGCGCTCCACCGAGCCGGGCAAGCACGTGATGACCGGGCACGACGACGGTCTGATCACACTCAACGTGGCCGAGGCCGACGACGCCAAACGCGAGCGCACGCGCCAGGCCATGAACGAGCCCTACCGCACCGTGGTGGGTCACTTCCGGCACGAGATTGGCCACTACTACTGGTACCGCCTGGTCGAAAAGACCGAGTGGCTGCCCAGGTTCAGAGACGTTGTTCGGCGACGAAAACCAGGACTACGCCGAGAGTCTGAAAAGAAGCTACGAAGACGGCCCGCGGCCCGACTGGCCGCTGCACTTCGTCAGCGCCTACGCCAGCGTGCACCCCTGGGAAGACTGGGCCGAATGCTGGGCGCACTACATGCACATGCGCGACACCGTGGACACCGCCCTGAGCTACGGCCTGGCGCTCAACCCCGCGCAACTGGACTTCACACCGTTCGACCGCGAGGCCCTGCACCTGCCCGACCACCCCGAGGCCGAGCGCTTTCTGGCTTTCCTCAACCACTGGACCCAGCTCACCATGTTGCTCAACGGCATGTCGCGCGCCATGGGCCAGCCAGACTTTTATCCGTTCGTGATGCCCCACGAGGTGGTGGCCAAGCTGCATTTCATCCATCTGCTGGTGGTGGAGACCGGTCAGGCGCAGACCCCCGCGGCTGTGTGAGTGCTGCCGGCTGCCCGTCACGTCGGAGCCTGCGGCGGGCTCGGGCGATGGTGGTGCGTTACCCTCAAAGCGCCACCGCGAACGACGCCGTGGCATCGAAGCCAACACACAGGAGAAGCACCATGAAGATCCAGGTCAACACCGACGCCCACATTGACGGCCACGAGCGGCTGGTCGCCCACGTCAGCGGCATCATCACGCACGCACTGGAGCGCTTCAAGGACCACGTCACGCGTGTCGAGGTGCATCTGCGTGACGAGAACGCCGACAAGACCGGCCCGCAAGACCAGCGTTGCATGCTGGAGGCCCGGCTAGAAGGCCGGCAACCGGTGGCGGTGACCGAGCACGCCGCCACGCAGGAGCAGGCGGTGAACGGCGCCACCCAGAAAATGGTGCGGCTGCTGGACAGCACCTTCGGCCGGGCGCTCGCGAAGCGCCACACGGCACCGGCTCCGCCAGCCGCCGAAACCGAATAAGCCCGAGATCGAGGCCCTCGCTTTACAGCACCAGCCGCTGCGCGTAACCGGTCATCTCCAGGTAGCCGCGGCCGACGCGCTGGCCCTGCGCGTCCAGCAGGTCTGAGAGGCCCTCCCAGTACACCGTGCCGGTGCTGGATCGGCTGTCGAGCTCCTGCGCGTCGAGCAGTGCGCGCACGGTGAAACGGCCGTTGGGCGTGTTCACCAGCCATTCAACCGGGTAGCGCGCCCGGGTGAGTGGGCTGGTCCAGAAGCGTTGTGGGGTGAAGCGCACCTCATCCGGCGCGAACGAACGCGCGCCCTGCGGGTTCTGTGCTGCCGACTGCGCGCGGTACGAGCCGCCGGCCCACACCGCGCTGCCATCGGCGCGGCGCAGTTCAAACGCGGTGAGGCTGTCGCCGTTGTCCAGGTTCATGCCGATCCAGTCCCAGCCCACCGCCTCGGGGTGCAGGATGGCCTCGCTCCATTCGTGGTCCAGCCAGGCCTGGCCGGTCACCGCGAGCCGCTGGCCTTTGATCGTGAGCGCGCCTTGCACCGCGAGCTGCGGGTGGGTCACATAAAAGCTGGCCTGAGATGGGTCGGGCCCCTTGCGCGAAAAGCCCTGATCGCCTTGCAGCAGGATGGCCTGCGTGGGCGTGGCGCGCAGCGATATGGCAAAGCCGTCGCCGGCCACCTCGGTGCGGTAAGCGCCTGCGCCGTCGCGTTCAATGAACCAGTCGCGCAGCACCACCTGCAGATCGTCAACCCGGGCGAACACGCCGCGCTCGCGCTGCTGCGGCGGCTCGCCGTTCCAGCGCGCGATGCGCTGGTCGTGCAGCAGCTGCTGGCCTTGCAGGTCGGTGATGGCGGCATGGGCGAACAGCAGCTGTTTCGCGGCCAGGCGGCTTTGCAGTGGCTGCGCCGCATCGACCCGGCTGCGGAAAAACGTGACCTGAAAACCGAAGCCGCGCCCCTCGGCGCTTTGCGCGTGACCGGTCAGGTACCACCACTCGGTGCGGGTCTCGTTGTGCGTGCCGTGGTCGCGCGGAAAGCGCAGTGGGCGCGGGGTGAGTGCGCTGCCGGGCTGGTGTTGGCGGTTGTAGGTCTGTGCGCAAAGGCCGGCGCCAGCATCAGGCCGCCCGCGCCCAGCAGCCAGTGCCGGCGGTTGCCTCCTGGGGGGCGCGCGGGCAGGTTCATGCGCCGTGCAGCTGCGCCTGCATCCGCTCGCTGGCGGCGCGGGTGTCGCCAAACCGGGCCAGTGCCCAGGCCGGGTCGAAAAAGGTCTTGAGGTAGCGCTCGCCGCTGTCGCACAGCAGCGAGACGATGGCGCCGGTGTCGCCGCGCGCCCGCATCTCGCTGGCCAGGGCCAGCATCGCCACCAGGTTGGTGCCGGTGGAGGGGCCGACGCGGCGACCCAGCAGGGCACACAGCGCGTGCATGGCGGCGATGGAGTCGGCGTCTTCGCACTTCCAGCACGCGGTCGATCAGGGTGGGGATGAAGCTGGGCTCGACGCGCGGGCGGCCGATGCCTTCGATGCGCGAGCCGGGCGCGGTGGCCGAGGCATCGCGGTCGCGGTGGTAGGCGGCGAACACCGAGCCGCTCGGGGTCGGCCACGCACGAGCTCGGTGGTGTGGCCCAGGTAGCGCAGGTAGCGGCCGATGGTGGCGCTGGTGCCGCCGGTGCCCGCGCCCACCACGATCCAGCGCGGCACCGGGTGGCGCTCGCAGCGCCATCTGCTCGAAGATGCTTTGCGCGATGTTGTTGTTGCCGCGCCAGTCGGTGGCGCGCTCGGCGTAGGTGAACTGGTCCATGTAGTGGCCGCCGCAGTCTTGCGCCAGCTGCTGCGCCACCGCGTAGACCTCGCCGGCGCTGTCGACAAAATGGCAGCGGCCCGCCGTGAAACGCGATCTGATCGATCTTTTCCTGCGAGGTGTTGCGCGGCATCACCGCCACGAAGGGCAGGCCGAGCAGGCGCGCGAAGTAGGCCTCGCTCACCGCGGTGGAGCCGCTGGACGCTTCGACCACGGTGGTGCCCTCGCGCAACCAGCCGTTGCACAGCGCGTAGAGAAACAGCGAGCGCGCCAGCCGGTGCTTCAGGCTGCCGGTGGGGTGGGTGGACTCGTCCTTCAGGTAAAGGTCGATGCCGTGCGCCTGCCAGGCCGGCAGCGGCAGGGCGATCAGGTGCGTGTCGGCGCTGCGGCAGCGGTCGGCTTCGATCAGTGCCAGCGCGCGGTGGGTCCAGGCTTGGTCGGTGGTGTTCATGTGCGGATTGTGTGTGTTGTTACCAGTCCTGCTTCACCGCTTGCACGGCGTCGCGGCTGGCCGCTGCGCGCCCGGCCAGCCAGGCGGTGAGCGTGCCGGCCAGCACCACCGCCACACACAGCGCGAGCAGGCGCAGCCAGGGCAGGGCGAGGTCCATGGTCCAGTGAAAGCTCTGCGGGTTCACCACATGCACCAGCACCAGGCTCACCGCCAGCCCCAGCGCGAGGCCGGCGATGGCGCCGAGCACGGTCCAGGCCAGGCCTTCGAGCGCCACCAGGCCCAGAATCTGCCGCCGCGTCAGACCCAGGTGCGCCAGCAGGCCGAACTCGCGCTGGCGCGCCAGCACCTGGGCGCTGAAACTCGCCGCCACACCAAACAGCCCGATGCCGATGGCCACCGCCTGCAGCCAGTAGGTCACCGCAAAACTGCGGTCGAAAATGCGCAGCGAGATGGCACGGATCTGCCCGGCCGAGGCAAACGTGAGCCCGTCTGCTGCGCCCTGTTCGGCGGCCAGCTCGCGGATGCCGTTCTGCACCGCTTCCTCGCTGGCTCCCTCGGCCAGATACAGCGCCAGATCGTTCACCCGTTCGTCACCCGAGAGGCGGATGAAATCGGCGCGGTCCATCACCACGCTGCCGTGCTGGCGCGCGTAGTCGCGCCAGACACCGACCACAAAGAAGCGCGTGCCCTCGGGCAGTTGCGCAAACGCCAGGCCCAGCGCCGGCAGCCAGCTGCCGGGCTCGCGCCGTACAGCTCAACCATCGCCTCGCTCACATACACCGGCACCACCCGCTCGCCGACCGCAGGGGCGGGCAGCGGTGCGGCGACGCCCACCAGCGGCAGCGTCTGGCCGGGTGGCGTCGCTGCCCAGCGCCAAGGGCCGCGCCAGCAGCGTCACCGCGGGCAAGGTGGTCGCAGAGCTGCAGCGCGGTGGTGCGCAGCGGATCGGCGCGGGCCACGCCGGGCGCGGTGGCGATGGCGCGCGCCAGCCCGGGCGCAGCGTGTTGTTCTCGCCGCTTGCGCCCGAGGCAGCGCGCACATAGAGCTGCGCTGGCAACACACCATCGAGCCACTGCGTGACCGAATCGCGAAAGCTCGCCACCATCACGGTGAGCGCGACCGACAAGGCCAGGCTGGCGACCACGCCGCTGGTGGCCACCGCGGCGGTTTCGCGCAGCCGGCGCGAGCGCTCCACCGCCAGCAGGGCAGCGCGCGCCGGGCCACCAGCGGCGCCAGCCCGTTCAGCAGCCAGCCCACCGCCAGCGGCAGCGCGGCGATGCCGCCCACCAGCAGCAGCCCGACCGAGAGGTAGGCCGCCAGCGGAATGCCGCCCACCGGCGGCGCCCAGGCCAGCGCGGCGGCCAGCGCCATCAGGCCCAGCGCCAGCGTGTGGCGCCGCGTGCCCTTGGGTGCCGGCGCGCCCAGGCCCTTGAGGGCCAGCGCCGGCGCCATTTGCGCCGTGGCGCGCGCCGGCCACCAGCCGCCCACCAGCGGCGGCCACCGTGCCCAGCCCGCCGTAAAGCAGCGCCGCGCGGCGCGCTCCATTGCAGCGGCGGCGCCTCGCCGTCAAAGTAGCCGCCACCCAGGTCACCACCCAGCAGCCGCAGCGCCAGCGCGGCCAGCGCCGCTGCCCAGCGCCACACCCAGCGCGCTGCCCAGCGCCCCGAGCAGCGCCGACTCGGCCAGCACCAGTTGCAGCCGCTCGGGCGCGGACAGGCCGAGCACGCCGAGCAGCGCAAACTGCTGCTGGCGCCGCGCCACCGAGAGCGACAGCACCGAAAACACCAGAAACGCGCCGGTGAACAGCGCCACCAGCGCCAGCACCGTGAGGTTGACCCGGTAGGCGCGCGAGAGGTTGCTGACCCGCTCGCCGGCCTGCTCGGGCCGCTGCGCGAACACGCTGGCCGGCAGCGCGAGCGCGGCCAGCAGGGCGTCGGCGTCGGTGCCGGGGGACAGGCGCAGGTCGATGCGGCTGAGCTGGCCGCCCTGGTTCAGCAGGTCTTGCGCAGCGGCCACGTCCATCACCAGCCAGCGGTGCGCCGGGCGCGCCCACGCTGCCCGCCACCCGCAGCGGGCGCCAGCGCTGGCCGCTGCGGATTTCCAGCGTATCGGGCTCGCCCAGCGCCAGGCGCGCCGCCGGGTTCAGGTAACATCGCATCGGGCGCAAACAGGTCGAGCCGGCGCGCGCCCGCTGCGCCCGGCATCGGCGCGCGGCAGCAGGGCGGGCGAGACGCCGGCGACCGAGAGCGCGTCCACCCCCAGCAGCCGCACCGCGATCGGTTCACCGCCCGGTGCCCGCGCGCTGGTGGGCAGTTCCAGCACCGGGCTGGCCATCGCCACGCCCGGCTGCGCCGCCACGCGATCCAGCAGCGCGTCGTCCAGCAGGCCCTGGCGCGCGCGCAGCTCCAGGTCGGGCTGGCCGTTGACCGAGCGCACCGCGCCCGCGAACTCGGACAGCGCCGAGGCGTTGATCAGGTGCACCGCCAACGCCAGCGCCACGCCCAGCATCACCGCCACCACCGCCGAGGCGTTGCGCCAGGGGTGGTGGCGCAGTTCCTGCCACGAGAAGGTCTTGAGCAAAGCCAGCATCAGCCGAGAGCTTAGGGCCACGGGATGTGTCGCGGTTGGCACACACCGAAAGCCCGGGTTTAGAATATAAGTAATTAAGCAATTACATAAAAGTACGTCGATGCCAACCAAGCCTGCCGAGCGCAGCACGCCCAAGCTGCCGACCGAACAGCGCCAATCCAGCCTGGTGCAGGCAGCGGTGCGGCTGGCGGCCGAGCACAGCCCGGCCCAGGTCACCACGGCCGATCTGGCCCAGGCTGTGGGCATCAGCCAGGGCGCGGTGTTTCGCCACTTTGCGAGCAAGGAAGATCTCTGGCTGGCGGCGCTGGACTGGGCGAGCGAGCGCTTGCTCAGCGAACTCGATGCGGCGGCGGCGGGTGCACCGCATCCGCTGGCGGCGTTGCAGGCGGTGTTTCAGGCGCATGTGGCGTTTGTGATCCGCCACCCCGGCGTGCCGCGCCTGATCTTTCAGGAGCTGCAACACGCGGCCGACACCCCGCTCAAGGCCCGCGTGCGCGCCCTGATGCAGGGCTACCGGGCGCGGGTGACGGGCTTGCTGGTTCGGGCGCGCGAGCAAGGGCAGCTGCGGCCCGAGGCCGATCTGGAGGCGGCCACCGTGCTGTTCATCGGCTCGGTGCAAGGGTTGGTGATGCAGGCGCTGCTGAGTGGCCAGGTGGCCGGCATGGCGCTGCTGGCGCCGCGCGTGTTTCGCCATTTCCTGTTTGGCTTTGCCAATGAGCAGATGCCATCCGAAGCCGGGCCAGTACCGGCCGACATTGAAAGTGCAACCCCATGAAAGTCAATCCTGCCTGGCTGCGCCGCATCGGCCTGGGCCTGCTGGCGCTGGCCCTGCTGGCCGCAATGGCCTACGTGCTCACGCGCACCGGGCCGCTGGCGCCCACGCGCATCACCGTGACCGAGGTGGCAGCCGGGCGGCTGCAGCCGTCGATCTTCGGCATTGGCACGGTGGAGGCGCAGCGCAGCGGATGGTCGGCCCCACGGTGGCCGGCCGCGTGCTGCGGTGGCGGTGGACGTGGGCGACACGGTGCAGGCCGGTCAGGTGCTGGCCGAGATGGACCCGGTGGATCTGGACCAGCGGCTCGCCGCGCTGGAGGCCTCGATTGCACGCGCCGCCAGCAGCGAAGCCAGTGCCCAGGCGCAAGTGGCCGACGCCACGGCCCGCCGCGGCTGGCCGAAATCAACGCCAAACGCAACCAGGACCTGGCCGATCAGAACTTCATCAGCGCCGGTGCCCTGGAAGCGCGCCAGCAGGAAAAGCTCTCGGCCGATGCCGCGGTGCTTGCGGCACGAGCCAATCTGCAAGGGCAGGGGCAGGAGCGCCAGCGGCTGGTGGCGGAGCAGCAGGCGCTGGCGCAGCAGCGCAGCAATGTGCGGCTGGTGGCCAGCACGGCGGGCGTGGTGGTGAGCCGCGAGGCCGAGCCCGGCACCACCGTGGTGGCGGGCCAGGCGGTGCTGCGGCTGGTGGACCCGGCCAGCCTGTGGGTCAAGCTGCGGGTGGATCAGGGCCGTTCGGCCGGGCTGGCTGCTGGCTTGCCGGCGCAGATCGTGCTGCGCTCGCGGCCGGCGGCGCCGGTACCGGGCCAGGTGGCCCGGGTCGAGCTGCAGGCCGACAGCGTGACCGAAGAGCGGGTGGCGCAGGTGGCGTTTGACAGCCTGCCGCGCTGGGCGTGGCCATGGGCGAGCTGGCCGAGGTGACGCTGGCGCTGCCCACAGACGCCCGAGACGCTGCTGCTGCCGAACGCCGCCATCCAGCACTGGCGGGGCGAAACCGGTGTGTGGCGCTTGCGCGAGGGCGCGCCGAGTTCGCGCCGGTGCGCCTGGGCGCGCGCAGCCTGGACGGCCAGGTGCAGGCGCTGGAAGGTTTGAAGGCCGGCGACACGGTGGTGGTTTACAGCCAGAAGGCGCTCGACGCCCGGCGCGCGCGTGAGCGTGGTGGATGCGCTGGTGAAAGCGCCCGGCGGAGCCGCGCCATGATCAGCCTGGCCGGGCGCGACATCCTGCACGGCTGGAGCAAGTTTGCGCTCACCGGCCTGGGCCTGGGCCTGCTGATCGGCGTCACGCTGACCATGGCCGGCGTGTACCGCGGCATGGTGGACGACGCCCACGCCCTGCTGACCAACAGCGGCGCCGACCTGTGGGTGGTGCAGAAGGACACCCAGGGCCCGTACGCCGAGTCCTCCAGCCTGAAAGACGACGTGGTGCGCAGCGTGCGCGGCATGCCCGGCGTGGCGCGGGCGGCCAACGTGACCTACTTCACCATGCAGGTGCAGCGCGAAGCGGCACATGGCGCGGGCGAGGTGCGCGCCATGGTGGTGGGCATCGAGCCCGGGCATGCCGGGTGAGCCGGGCTACCTGGTGGCCGGGCGACAGATCACGCGCAGCCACTACGAGGCGGTGGCCGATGTGCAGCACCGGCTTCGCGCTGGGCGAGCGCATCCGCATCCGCCGCCACGACTACACCGTGGTCGGGCTGACGCAGCGCATGGTGTCCTCGGGCGGCGATCCCGATGGTGTTCGTGCCGCTGAAGGACGCGCAGGAAGCGCAGTTCCTGAAAGACAACGACGCCATCGACAACGACCGCGCGCGCACCGCGGCCAACCCGGCCTTCAACCGCCCAGGCGTGCCCGGCCTGCTGGACGCTGTGCAGTCCCTGCAAACCAGCAGCCGCAACGTGAACGCGGTGCTGGTGCAGTTGCAGCCCGGCTTGGACGCCGGAGCAGGTGGCCGAGCCGATCCGGCGCTGGAAGCACCTGAGCCGTGTTCACCCGCGACGGCATGGAAGAGATTCTGGTGGCCAAGCTGATTGCCACCTCGGCCAGGCAGATCGGCATGTTCCTGGTCATTCTGGCGGTGGTGAGCGCGGCCATCGTGGCCTTCATCATCTACACCATGACCATGGGCAAGATTCGCGAGATTGCGGTGCTCAAGCTCATCGGCACGCGCAACCGCACCATCGCCGGCATGATCCTGCAGCAGGCCATGGGGCTGGGGCTGATCGGCTTTGTGGTCGGCAAGGTGTCGGCCACCCTCTGGGCGCCGGTGTTCCCCAAGTTCGTGCTGCTGCTGACCCAGGACGCGCTGACCGGCCTGGTCGCCACGCTGGTGATCTGCGCCCTGGCCAGCACGCTGGCGATCCGCGTGGCGCTCAAGGTTGACCCAGGGGAGGCGATCGGATGAGCACGAACGCCAGCATCGTCATGCCGTCCCGCAGCGGCGGCATCCTGATCGAGGGCCTGCGCAAGGTGTATGGCAGCGGCGACACCGCTGTCGAGGCCCTGAAACACGTGAACATGCAGGTGAGCCCGGGCGAGGTGGTTGGCCTGGTCGGGCCGTCCGGCTCGGGCAAGAGCACCCTGCTCAAATGCCTGGGCGCGATCATCGAGCCCACCTCGGGGCGCATGACGCTGGGCGACGAGGTGATTTACGACAACGGCTGGCTCACGCCCGACCTGCGCGCGCTGCGCCGCGACCGCATCGGCTTCGTGTTCCAGGCGCCGTACCTGATCCCTTTTCTGGATGTGACCGACAACGTGGCGCTGCTGCCCATGCTCGCCGGCATGCCCAACGCCCAGGCCCGGGACCGCGCGCTGGAACTGCTGACCGCGCTGGACGTGGCAGCACCGCGCCAAAGCGCAGCCCTCGCAGCTTTCGGGTGGCGAGCAGCAGCGTGTGTCGATCGCCCGCGCTCTGGCCAACGGGCCGCCGGTGATCCTGGCCGACGAGCCCACCGCGCCGCTGGACAGCGAGCGCGCCCTGGGCGTGATGCGCATCCTGAACCAGATGGCGCAGCAGTCGCAGACCGCCATCATCGTGGTCACGCACGACGAAAAGATCATCCCCACCTTCAAGCGGATCTATCACATCCGCGATGGACAAACGGTGGAAGAGGCCGGTGAGGGGCTGAGCCTGGAGCGCTCCAAGGGCGCGGCGTTGCACGCCTGACCTGCGCGCCCGGACCTCCGGTGAGGTCGGTTCCCGCAGCACCGCTCCGGGCTATGGCCTAATACATGGTTTTCAATCTTTCCTCTGGACATTGTCATGGGCAACAAAATCGTCACCGAAGCCGACCGCAAGCGCACACCGCGTCCGACCCCTGTTCCCGGCGTGTCGCTGGCCTCGCACGGCCGCGGCCAGCGCGTGAGCCTGGAGCGCGGCGTGGCCACGCGCAGCAAGAAGAACCCGGGCAAGCGCTCGAAGAAAGGCGGCTGAGCGCCACTGGCGCCGCAGCGCTGCCCGCTCGGCGTCAACGAAGAAGCCCCGACAGGGGCTTTTTTTCGTGGGCATTGCGCCGGCTGTTTCTGGTCGATACCCAGTTCGCAAGGCTTTGATGGAGGGTGCGCCAGGCGCGCCACCCTACAATTTGTGCTTTCACCGGGGGTGCCCTCTTGCAGATCTGCAAGGGCTGAGAAATACCCCTCTCACCTGATCTGGGTTGTGCCAGCGTAGGGAGCGTGATGAGCCGCCGCCTGTGACATGCAGCCGCCTGGATCCAACGCTTCCGACAGGCGTTTTTGACAAGGCGGTTTCCATGCAACGGCGGTTTTTGTCTTCGGCTCTTCTCTCACTGGCGCTGGTCGGCCCAGCCGCGCTGGCCGCAGACGCCCATGCCACTGCGCGTCATCACCCACAGCTCGTTCGATCTGCCCAAGGAACTGCTGGCCAGCTTCGAGCAGCAGCACGGCGTGAAACTGCAGATCGTCAAGGCCGGCGACGCCGGCGAGATGGTCAACAAGCTCATCCTCACGCGCGCCCGCCCGATCGCCGATCTCGTGTTTGGCATCGACAACACCCTGCTGCCGCGCGCCGCAGGCCGCGGGCGTGTTCGAGGCCTACACCGGGCCGGCCGCGCAACGACCGGCGGCGGTGAGCCTGGGCGGCGGCGTGGTGCCGGTGGACTACGGCTACGTGAACCTCAACATCGACAAGGCCTGGTTCGCCAGCAAAGGGCTGGCCTTGCCGACCTCGCTGGCCGATCTCGCCACGCCCGCCTACGCCAGGCTGCTGGTGGTGCAGAACCCGGCCACCTCCAGCCCGGGCCAGGCGTTTTTGCTGGCCACCATCGCCGGGCTGGGCGAAGAGCCGCGCCTTCGACTGGTGGGCGCAGATGCGCGCGCAACGGCGTGAAGGTGGTCAAGGGCTGGAGCGAGGCCTATTACACCGAGTTCACGCCGCAACGGCGGCACGCGCCCGATCGTGGTCAGCTACGCCAGCAGCCCGGCGGCCGAGGTGTTCTACAGCAAGGAAAAAATCACCGAGCCGCCGACCGCCAACCTGTTCCTCAAGGGCGGCGTGTTCCGCCAGGTGGAGGGCGTGGCGCTGGTCAAGGGCGGCAACCCGGCCGCGCGCGAGGCCGCTGGCCAGTTCATCGAGTTCCTGCGCTCGGCCCCGGTGCAGCAGGCGCTGCAGACCACCATGTGGATGTTCCCGGCCGAGGCTGGTGCGTCGCGCGTTGAGGTGATGCGCCAGCACGCGGTGGAGCCCGAGCGCTTCGATACGCTGCCGGTCCCGCTGACCGAGCAGCAGGCCAGAACCTGGCTGCGCCGCTGGACCCAGACGGTTCTGAAGTGACCTCCCCCGCGCCGGCTTCGCCGTCACCCCCCGAAGGGGGGCCATGCCTGTGGCCCGGCAAAGCCGGTTCCACGGCATGTCTGGCTGAGATCCCCCTCCCGGCTGAGACAAGTTGGTGGTCGTGACAGACCGCAGGCTGGCGCTGCTGCCGCTGGCGTTTCTGGCGCTGCTGCTCGCGGCGCCGGTGCTGCGGCTGCTGGCCGAGGGCTTTGGTTCCGGCGATCTGGCCGGCGACGAGCCGCTGCGCTGGCTGGCGCTGTGGCAGGACGACTACCTGCGCTGGCGCGTGCTGTGGTCGTTTGCTGCAGGCGGCGATCACCTGCGTGCTGGCGCTGCTGCTGGGCCTGCCGGTGGCCTGGGTGCTGGCGCGGCGCGAGTTTGCCGGCCGTGCGCTGGTGCTGCGGCTGTTGATGCTGCCCTTTGTGGTGCCCACGCTGGTGGCCGCGCTGGGCGTGCTGGCGCTCTGGGGGCCGCGCGGCCTGGCTCGGCGCGCCGCTGGCTGAGGCCGGGATTTCGCTGGAAGAAACGCCTTGGCTGCTGCTGTACGGCAACCTGTTTTTCAACCTGTGCCTGGTGGTGCGCGCCGGGGTCGATGCGCTGGAGCAGGTGAGTGCGCCGCGTGTGGCCGCTGCGCGCACGCTGGGCGCCACGCCCTGGCGCGCGTTCTGGCGCGTCGAGTGGCCGGCGATTGCGCCCTGGCTGGCGTCGGCGCTGTGTCTGGTGTTTCTGTATTGCTTCTCCGGCTTTGGCCTGGCGCTGATCCTGGGCGGCCAGCGCTACGCCACGGTGGAGGTGGAGATCTACACCCTGGTGGCGCACGAGCTGGCAGCTGGGCCAGGCCGGTGTGCTCGCGGTCTGGATGCTGGGGCTCACCGGCGCGGTGGCGCTGGCCTACGCCTGGCTGGAGAAGCGCCTGGCTGCGCCCGGTCGCGTGGCGCCGATCGCGCGCACGCGGCCGCGCGGCGCGGCGCAGTGGCTGGCGGTGTGGGCGGCGCGTGGTCGTGTTGCTGCTGGTGTGTGCCGCGCCGCTGCTCGCGATCCTGGCGCAGGCGGCACGCGCGTTCTGGCAGGGGCAGGGCGCGGCGGTGCTGGCCGAGGCCGAGACCCTGGCCGCGCTGTGGAACACGCTGCGCTTCACCGCCATGGCGCTGCTGCTGGCCACCGGGCTGGGCCTGTCGCACGCGCTGGCCGTGCGCGCATTCGACAGCGCAGGCGCCGTCCAGGTGCGGCGGAGCCAGGGCGCCTGGGCGCTGGTCTGGCGCGCCGCCGCCTTCCTGCCGTTTGTGGTGTCGCCGGTGACGGTGGCGTTTGGCCTGCTGCTGCTGTACCCGGGCTGGACCGCCAGCCTCGCGCTGCTGATCGGCGCCTATGCGCTGCTGGCCTATCCGTTTGTGGCCAAGTCGCTCACGGCCGCGCTGGACAGCCTGCCCGCGAGCTACGCGCAGGCCGCCGCCACGCTGGGCGCCGGCCCGTGGCGCGTGTTCTGGCGGGTCACGCTGCCGCTGGTGGCGCCCGGCGCTGCGCCGCGGCATGGCCTTTGCCGCCGCCACCGCGCTGGGCGAGTTTGCGGTCACGCTGTTTCTCTCGCGCCCCGAATGGACCACGCTCACCACCCTGATCTACCAGCGCCTGGGCCGCCCGGGCGCGCCAACCTCGATGCGGCGCTGGTGCTGGCCTGCGTGTTGATGGCGCTGGCCCTGCTGGCGTTCACGCTGATCGAGGGCCGGCGATGCAGCCGAGCACCCAGGCGCCCCGGCTGAGCCCGCCCAATTCCCAAGCCACCTGTCGGTTGACCTCACCATGCTTGAACTGCGCAACATCGCCAAACAATGGGACCACCGGCCGCTGCTCGCGGGCGTGAGCCTGCGGGTGCAGGCCGGCGAAACCGTGGCGCTGCTGGGCGCCTCGGGCAGCGGCAAAAGCACGCTGCTCAAGATCGTGGCCGGGCTGGAAGCGCCCGATGCCGGCAGCGTGTGGTTCGATGGCGTCGACATCACCACCCTGCCGCCCGAGCAGCGCGGCTTTGCCCTGATGTTTCAGGACTTCGCGCTGTTTCCGCACCTGAACGTGCAGGACAACGTGGCCTTCGGGCTGGTGGAGCAGGGTGTGCGCAAGGCCGCAGGCGCGGGACCGCGCGCGGACGATGTTGCAGCGCTTTGGCCTGGGCGAGCACGCCACCGCGCGCGGTCTGGACGCTCTCCGGCGGCGAGCAGCAGCGGGTGGCGCTGGCGCGCGCGCTCATCACCCAGCCGCGCGCGCTGCTGCTCGACGAACCCTTCTCCGCACTCGACGCCACGCTGCGCGAGCAGCTGCGCGCCGAGTTCCGCGACCGCATCCGCGAGGCCGGCATGGCCGCCATGCTGGTCACCCACGACGAGGCCGAGGCCCGCGCCATGGCGCAGCACGCCTGGGGCATGAAAGACGGTGCGTTGACGCCGCTGTGGTGAGCTTCGGGCCGCGCAATGCACGCTGGCACAATGGATCTGCACCCGGGCGGCGGTGCGTCAATCTCGCGAGGTTTTTCATGGGACGCCTGTCCAGCAGCACCGACGGTTTTTTTCTCAGCACCACCACGCCAGCCGGCATCGAGCTGGGACAGTACCTGGGCGTGGTGAATGGCGAAGCCGTCATTGGCGCCAACATTTTTCGCGACATGTTCGCTTCGGTGCGCGATGTGGTCGGCGGGCGTGCCGGGAGCTACGAGCGCGTGTTGGCGGGTGCGCGCGATGCCGCGGTGCAAGGGTTGATCGAGGCGGCCAGAGAACTGGGCGCCAACGGCGTGATCGGTGTCGATTTCGACTACGAGGTGCTGGGAAAGTCCAACGGCATGATGATGGTCGCCGTCAGCGGGACCGCGGTGAAACTCTGAACGTTTTCTGAATCTCTCAACTGCCCATGGACGCCTACATCCTGATTGGCAACGCCAACACCCGAAAGACCTCGATCGTGCGCAGCCTGTCGGGTTGCTTCAACCGCAGCGTGCGCGACATTCAGCTCCAGGGCAGCAAGCGCACCGTGCGGTTTTATGCCCGCGTGGGCGCGCTGCAGTCCACCCGCACCACGGTCGATGAATTTGTGGACGAAGTGGCGCGCGCCCGCTGTGAAGCGGTGCTGTTCTGCCTTTCGCCCGGCGCCCACAAGACCGACCTGCTGGAGTACCCGGACGCGCAAAGCTATGTGGCTGCGCTGCGCGAGCGGGGCTGGCGCATCAAGGCGGTGGCGGTGCTCGGACAGGACGGCGGTGGCGTGCGCGCGCCCAACCTGCGCCAGTACATTCAGGCGCCCACCGCACCGGTCAACCTGACCGCGCGGGATGTGCGGGCGCAGTTCGGCTGGGTGTGAGCCGAGCCTTGTGCCGTCTCGCGGCGTGCCGGCTTGGCTGACGCGAAGACGGCATTCGATTGCCTACGCCGAAGGCGGGACAGTCAAGGTGATGGAAAAGCTGGAGCCAACCCCGGGTGCGGAGTCGACCTCGATGAGGGTTCCGTGCAGCTCGGCGACCTTCTGGCAGAGCGCGAGGCCCAGTCCGGTTCCAGGAATCGAACTGGTCTGAGCCAGCCGCGCGAATGGGCGAAACAGCTTGACCACATCGTCGGGTGCCATGCCCAAGCCGTTGTCGCGCACGGTCAGCGTCAGGCTTTCGCCTTGCTTGTTTGCCTCAATGGCCAGCTCTGAAATCACGCCCGGGCGGGCGTATTTGATGCCATTGATGATTAGATTTTGAAGGTAAAGGCGCAACCACACTGGCGCGCCAATCACCGTCTGGTCCAGCCCATGCTGCGTCACCATCACCCGGTTTTCCCTGACTAGGCTCGCCAAGTCTTGCAGCACGGAGTCGCAAAGTTTGCTCAAATGCACGGGCTCTGTGCGAATTTTCTGGCCGTCGGCCTTCAGGAACTCCAGCAGGTCGTCGATCAAAATCGACAGGCGCTTGCCACCACGCAGCGCTTGATGCAGAAAACTCCGCAGGTCCTCGGGTAGCTGGCCCTCGCCTTCCACCAGAGCAAGGCTCACGTAACCGTTGATGGTGCGCAGCGGTTCGCGCACATCGTGCGCCAGCGCATTGATGAACTGGGCCTGGCTGATCAGCCGCTGCTCGATGGTGGCCTGTGCCATCACGATGTCGTGCACGTCGCGGGCACGGATCACAACGCCTTTGACCGGACCATCCCCGTCGCGCACCGGAAACAGCTCCACATCGATCCAGCGGTCGCCCTTGGTGGGGTAGGAAGCCAGGCGCCGGTAACGGGATGCCTCGCCGCGCAAGGCCGCCTCAAACGGCTCCCGAATCCACTTTTCGAACACCGCTGTGCCTGTGATGTCCGAGATTTGGCGGCCCAAAATTTGCTGCTCGTTGCACCCGAAGCCGCGTGTGAAGGCCTGGTTCACGTACCGGTAGATCCCGTTGGTGTCCGCATAGGCTTTGATGTCCAGACCATGCGTGAGCATGATCACGAGTTGTTGTTCTTTCAAATCGGCCTGCTGTTGGGCGGCTGCGAACGCTCGGCTGTTCTGCGTCTCGCGATCGATCAGGGCAGATACCAGTCGGGCCATTCTGGCCAGCCGGTGTTCGAGCTCGGCAGAAAACGCCCGTGGCTTGCGATCGATCACGCACAGCGTGCCAAAGGCCATGCCTTGCTGATCCACCAGCGGCGCGCCCATGTAGGCGCGTATGAAAGGCTCGCCGGTGACCAGCGGGCTGTTCCGAAAGCGATCGTCCAGGAGGGCGTTGGACACCACCAGCACCTGATCGGACTTTGCGAGCGTGTGTTGGCAAAAGGACCATTCGACTGGCGTCTCGGTCGCGTCCAGTCCAACCTTGGCTTTGAAGAACTGCCGCTGGTCGTCCAGGATGGTGACCAGCGCGATGGGCGTGGCCGCCGTTTCGGCCGCCAGCTGGCACAGCTCGTCAAACAACGGGTCGGCTGGCGAGTCGAGCAGTCCGGACGAAAGCACAGTCCGCAGACGGTCGGGATCTCCGACCATCGCCTGTGCTCCGAGTGCTGATAGAGCTGTGACCTGAATACGTTGATCCATTGGTAAAGTGTGCACGCACAGCTGGTATCTGTTCCGTGAAATAACCCTGGTTTGTGGTCTTAACCGCACTTTTCCGTGAAACCAACATCCATCGGCACGATTTATAAAACGGATCACTGCCCGTACCGCGGCCCGTTTTTCAGAAAGGCCTGCTCTTCCGCGGTGCTCTCGCGGCCCAGCACGGCGTTGCGGTGGGGAAAGCGGCCGAAGCGCAGCACGGTGTCCCGGTGTTCGCGCGCAAAGCGCAGGTTGCCCGCCAGCTTCTCGCGCAGTTCGGGCGGGCTCTTGGCGTGCAGGTCGGTGAAGCGTTCGACGCAGCGCTCTTGCAGCGCCATGTCTTCGGCGTGCATCAGCGGCATGTAGAGAAACACGCGGCCCACGCGCGCCAGTGCCTCGTCTTCCTGCGCGGCCAGCGTGGCGAGCACCAGTTGCTGCGCGCGCGCGTCGCCCGCAAAGGCCCGGGCCTGGCCGCGGTGGACGTTGCGGCTGAACTGGTCGAGCACGATCACCAGCGCCAGCCGTGTCTGCAGATCGCTTTCCCATTCGGTCAGGCCACCCGCTAGCGCCGCATGCCACCAGCGCGCCGAAGCGCTGGCGAATGCGGTCGTCTTGCTCGGCGCCGCCGCCGAACCACAGGGGGTTGAGGTCCTGGCTGGGCCAGTCGTTCTGAAGGCCGTCGCCGAACCAGAAGTCGAGCACGTCCTGGGGCGAGGGGCTGGTGGTGGTGAGTGGTCATGTGGGGGTCCTGGGTTACGTCTGGCAACGTGTTTGACGCGCCATGCGGTACAGCTTACCGGTCGGGTGTTTGTAATGCAGTCCATGGGCCAACCGGCTCTGTCACTGGAGACACTCATGAAAACTTTGACTTCTGCTTCGGCCTGGCACCGCAGTTCGGTGCTGGGCACGCGGCCTGGCCCTGGTGTCGCTGGCCGCTGGCGCCTGGGCTTTCTCGGCTGGCACGGCCCATGCGCGTGGCGGCAACGATGTGTATTGGTCGATCGGCGTGAACCAGCCGGGTGTGAGCATTGGGGTGTCGAACGCCCCGCCTGTGGTGTATCAGCCGCGCCCCCGGGTGGTGGTGGTCGAGCGCCCGGTGGTCTATGAGCGGCCGGTGGTGTACCAGCGGCCCATCGTGGTTCGCCAGCGCCCGGTGGTGGTGTACGAAACCCATCCCTACGCCCACGGTCGCCCGGTGGTGGTGTATGGCGAGCGGGGCTATCGGCGCGTCGACGATAGACGCGGATACAAGCGAGACAAATGGGAAAAACGCCACAACCGTCAAAACCGCCAGGGTGACCGCTGGCACCACGACGATTGATCGAAGGCGGTGGATGGCTGAGTCGCCGCTCTACATGGCGCGAAAGCGCGCGGCGTAAAGGCGGCTGACCGGCCAGTTTTCCGGGCGCCCGCGCAGGCGCAGCGAGAGTTTGCCGGCCTCGTCGCGGTTCACGCTGTCGATGGCCGAGGCGCGCACCACGGTGCCGCGGTGGATCTGCCAGAACTCGGCCGGGTCGAGCTGCTCCATCAGCTCGCGCAGCGGGGTGCGGATCAGCAGTTCCTGCCCGGCGGTGAGCACGCGCAGGTATTTGTCGGCCGCCTCGAACACCAGCACTTCGCCGACCGGCAGCAGGCGAATGCTGTTGCCCACACTGGCCTGGATCACGCTCAGGCGCTCGCGTGGTGCGACCTGGCCGGTGCCGGCCAGCAGGGCGCGCAGCTGCGAGAGGGTCTGGTCGAGCTGTTGGGGCGCGGGCAGCTGCTCGCTCAGACGCTGCTGCACCCGCTGCACCGCGCGCGCCAGGCGCTCGGGTGTCACGGGTTTGAGCAAATAGTCGACCGCCTGCGCGTCAAACGCCTGCACCGCGTAGGCATCGAAGGCGGTCACGAACACCAGGATGGGCAGCGGCAGGTCGTCGGGCCAGTCGTCGGCGAGTTGGGCAGCGGCCTCCAGCCCGCTCTGGCCCGGCATGCGGATGTCGAGAAACAGCACATCGGGCCGCAGCGTCTGGGCCTGCGTGACCGCGCTGGCGCCGTCGCCCACGGTGGCAACCACCCGCAGCTCCGGCCAGGCCTGCGCCAGCTCGGCGCGCAACGCGGCCGCCAGCAAGGGCTCGTCTTCGGCAATCAGGGCGGTGGGCATGGGGTTCATGGTGCAGGTTCCACGAATTCGCTTTGCAGGGGCAGCCGCAGCACGATGCGCGTGCCCTGGCCGGCGGCGCTGTGCCAGGCCATCCGCTCGGTGCCACCAAAGGCGGTGGCCAGGCGCTCGCGCACCTGGCTCAGGCCAAAGCCGGCCTGCGGTGTGCCGGCGCAACCGGCGCCGGTGTCGCTCACGGTGAGCAGCAGCTCGGCGCCCGATGCCTGCGCCTCCACGCGAATTTCACCGCCCGCCACATGCGGCTCCAGACCGTGGCGAATCGCGTTTTCCACCAGGGGTTGCAGCAGCAGCGGCGGCAGTGGGTGCCGCGCCAGACCGGGCGGCAGGGTGAGCGAGAAACCCAAGCGCGGGCCCATGCGGATCGACATCAGTTCCAGGTAGTCGCGCAGGCGGTCGAACTCGTCTTGCAGGGTGTGACCTCGTGGCGCGCCGTCGCTGCGCGAGGCCCGCAGCGTGGCACGCAGGTAGTCGTTGAGCCGGTCCAGCATCGCCACGGCGCGCGGCGCGTCGGTGGTGATCAGGGCGCGCAGCGTGGCCAGGGTGTTGAACAGCATGTGCGGTTCCAGCTGGGTTTCCAGCAGGCGCAGCTGCGCTTCGGTGGCCTGGCGCTGCAGCGCCTGCGCCTTTTCACGCTGATAAAAGAAAAACAGAAAGCCAAAGCTGATCCCCAGCGAGCTGAACCAGACGCCCCAGAAGCGCTGCGGCGACTGGCTCAGCAGGTTCCAGGTTGACTCGCCTGCGTAGAGGTCGCCGATGGTGGTGCCCAGGGCATAGCCCACGACGATGCTCAGGAGCAGCCAAACCACACTGCGCGGGTTGATGGCCCAGTAGTGCGGCGGCTCGGTGCGCAGCCAGCGGTGCAGCGCGATGCGCATCGGGTCGGTGAAAAACCAGATACATGTGCTGATGGCGTAGCTGTAGACCAGCGAGCGGTCGGGAGTGTGGCCTTCGGATTTGCTCAGCCACTGCGCCAAGGCAATCACCAGCGCCACCGCCCACACGATGGCCATGCGGCGCAGCAGACCCCGATGCGTGACGGGCGG
This sequence comes from uncultured beta proteobacterium, assembly GCA_963831255.1. Taxonomy (GTDB): domain Bacteria; phylum Pseudomonadota; class Gammaproteobacteria; order Burkholderiales; family Burkholderiaceae_C; genus Hydrogenophaga. The sequence continues at coordinate 572,816 of CAWHPI010000006.1, forward strand.
CAGCCAGCGGTTGATCGGGTTCATGGCGGGGTTCGGCGTGTGGCAAGGCGGAGTGAAGTGGGCGCGATTCTGTCATGTCGAGATTCAAAGCCGCGTTTGTTCGCGTTGCTGCAAGCGCTCTCGCTCGCGTTGCACCATGGTGTCTTTCAGGCGCGATCCGCTGCCCCAGACGAACACCGCCAGGCCGTGCATCGCCAGGCCCAGACCCCAGCCCAGAGCGGGTGCCACCGGCCACAGCTTGCCCTGCCACCAGCCCAGCAGGGCCAGACCGGTGATGACGCAGACATAGACCGTGGCGTGGGCATACCAGCCCAGGCGGGCCTTCACGCGGCGTTCGGCCAGGCGGTCGAGGTCGGTGTTGATGTTGGTGGGGGTGTTCATGGTGTTTTCTCCTGGAGGTGAGAAATTGGAGGTCGGATGCCAATCAATGGCGGCGTGCCAGGCGCCACAGCGCAGCGGCGCGGCTGGCAAAGATGCCGCTCAGCGCACCGTAGAGCGCCGCGACCGTGAGCACAAAACCCAGCTCGCTGGCGGCTTGCGGCTGCATCGCCAGCTCGATGCCCACCGTGTACTTGATGGCAAAGATGCCAAGGATGAGCAACAGAGGCCACGGGCTGCCAGGCAGCCGCAGGCGGGCGCTGCTCAGATCGAAGCGGGCGCCCGAGGGTGCGCTCAGCCGGCGCAGCAGCAGGCCCATCAGAGCAAGGCCAGCCACCCAGCTGCCCAGGGCAGCGGGCAGGGCGCCGCCCCGTCCAAACGCGGTGACCAGGCCCAGCAGCGAGAGCGCGATCATGGCGACTGGCAGCACGGTCACCCGCGTCAGGCTGACCTGCCGGGCGCGCCATTGGCTGATGCCCAGCGCGACCAGGCCAGCGAGCAACAGCCAGACCCAGCTGGGCGTCTGGCGCAAGATGCCCAGCGCGGCCGAGGGATGTTCGATGAGCAGGTTGACGAGCATGGTGTTCTCCAAGGTTCGGTTGTGAAGATTCAGAGCAGACCCAGCCACTGGCCCCAGACCAGCTGGCCGAGGTAGCGCGAGGGCATCAGGGTGAAGGCGCCAGCGATCAGGCAGGCGCCCATGTAGAGCTGAACCATGGCCTTGCGGTGGCCCTCGATGTTGCCGCGCAGCAGGTGGCGAAACGCCAGGAACAGGCCGCCCAGGGTGTAGGGCACGAACAGGTGGATGGGGGTGTAGCCAGCGATGTTCGGCAGGTTGTGGTCGCGGATGAACATGGCGGAGATCGCGGTGGCGAGCATGAGCGTGACCCAGGCGTAGCCGGCGGCGCGGTGCAGGCGCGGGCGCTGGCTGTGGGCGAGCCGGGCGGCGTGGCCGCGGCGCGCCCACAAGGCCACCGGCCCGAGCGCGATGGCGGCCAGCGCTGCGCTGAGGTGGATGGCGATGACGGGGGTGAGCTGCATGGGTTTCTCGGGTGGGTGGGGTCTGGGCTCCACTGTGCTGGCGCGAAGGTGCTGGCGCCAGCCGATTGCGACGGCCCGGCGGGGTGGTGGCGCGAAACGCCGGCAGGGCGGCGTGAAATGCAGCCGGTTCGGGTGCGCCACCGCAGGAGATGGCGTCGGGCTGGCCATGACGGCTTCCTACAATGCTCCGAGCCCGCCCGGCCACGGTGGCCGGGACGCTCGCAAGGAGAACGCCATGAAACCCAAGCTGCCGCGCCGCCGCCTGCTCGTCGCCGTCATGGCGTTGCCGGTGTTGATGCTGGGCGGCTGCGCCCTGGTGCAGCCGGGTCCGCGCACGATCGAGATGTCCGAAGCGAAGCTGGTGGAGCTCATCAGCACCCAGTTTCCGTTCAACAGCCGCTATCTGGAGCTGTTTGACGTGTCGCTGGCCTCACCCCGCGTGCGCCTGATGCCGGCTGAAAACCGGATCGGCACCGAGCTCGGTTACACGCTCGGTTCGTTTTTACTGGGCTCGCGTGAATACCAAGGCAAGCTCAAGCTGAGCTATGGACTGCGCTTCGAGCCCAGCGACAACACGGTGCGGCTGAGCGAGGTTCGGGTGGAGGACTTCGAGGTGCCGGGCGTGCCGTTGGCGTACGCTTCCCGGGCGAACCGGCTCGGGGCCTTGCTGGCGGAAAACCTGCTGAAAGACTTCGTGATCCACCGCCTCAAGCCCGAAGACCTGGAAATCGCGCGCGGCTGGGGCTACCAGCCGGGTCTGCTCAACGTGGTGCCCGGCGGCCTTCGGCTGCAGCTCGACCCGGTGCAGCGCTGAAAAGCGCGACGCGGGCAGCGGGTACCATTCACGTCTGGCAGGCCCGCGTTGGGCCTGTTTCTGTTTTTGCGAGCCGCTCCTTGCAGCGGACCCCACATGGACATTGCGTTGCTGATCAAGGCCGCCATCATGGGCGTGGTGGAGGGACTGACCGAGTTCCTGCCGATTTCTTCCACCGGCCACCTGATCCTGGCCGCCGCGCTGCTCGACATGCCGGGCGAAAAAATCAAGCTGTTCGAGGTGGTGATCCAGACCGGCGCCATCATGGCCATCGTCTCGCTGTATGCCGCGAAGCTGTGGGAGACGGTGGTGAACTTGCCCACCGAGCGCCAGGCGCAGCGCTTCACGCTCAACGTGTTGGTGGGGTTTTTCCCGGCGGCGCTGGCCGGTGTGCTGTTCATCGATTTCATCAAGAGCGTCTTGTTCAGTCCGGTGGTGGTGGCAATGGGCTTCATCGTGGGGGGTGTGGTGATCTTGTGGGCCGAGCGCCTGCAGACCCGCGGCCTTCCTCCGCGTGTGGACGATGTGGACAGCGTGCGCTGGCAAGATGCGCTGAAGGTGGGCTTGATCCAGTGCACGGCGCTGGTGCCCGGGGTGAGCCGCTCTGGCGCCACCATCATTGGCGCCATGCTGCTGGGCTTCAACCGCAAGGCGGCCACGGAATTCAGCTTCTTCCTCGCCATCCCCATGCTCTTTGGCGCGGCGACCTACGACATTTACAAGAACCGCGATCTGCTGAGCACGGCAGACATCCCCCTCTTTGCCGTGGGCCTGGTGATGTCGTACCTGTCGGCCTGGGTGTGCGTGAAATGGTTGTTGCGCTTTGTGAGCAGCCACACCTTCGTGCCGTTTGCCTGGTACCGCATCGCTTTCGGCGGTCTGATTCTGATCACCGCCTACACCGGGTGGGTGGACTGGGTCGCGTGATCTTGTTAGGGTCAGGCGCATGAACGATTCCGCCATGGGCCCTTTGCTGTGGCGCCTGTCCACGCTGCTGAGCGGCGTGGCGTTGCTGATTGTGGGCGTGGGCCTGCTGTTTTCGGTGCTCGGCCTGCGCGCCGGTCTGGCCGATTTTTCCAGCATCACGCTGGGCCTGGTCACCTCGGCCTATTTCGCCGGCTTTGTGCTGGGCACGTTTCTGTGCCCGGTGATCATCGGGCGCGTGGGTCATATCCGTGCGTTTGCGGCCATGGCCTCGCTGGCCTCGACCATGCCGATCCTGCACGCGCTGTGGATCGACCCATGGTTCTGGGGCCTGCTGCGTTTGATCACCGGCGTCTGCATGGTCGGCCTTTACATCGTGATCGAAAGCTGGCTCAACGCGCTGGCGCCCAACGCCTTGCGTGGTCGGTTGTTCGCGGTCTACATGGCGGTCAACTTCGTGGCGCTGGCCGTGGGCCAGTGGCTGATTTTGGTGGGTGACCGGCTGGGCTTTGTGCCATTTGCCATGGTGTCGGTGATGTTCTCGTTTGCGTTGCTGCCGATCACCATGACGCCAGTGGCCGAGCCGGCGCCGGTGCAGGCACCGCGCCTGAGCCTGCGCGATCTGTACGACGCCTCGCCCATGGGCATGGCCGCCGCCATGGCCTCGGGTCTCATCACCGGCGCTTTCTACGGCATGTCGGCCCTTTTTGCGCAGGGCATCGGTTTCTCCGACGCGCAGGTCGCCAGTTTTGTCGCCGCAGCCATTCTTGGCGGTGCGTTCTTCCAGTGGCCGGTGGGCCATTATTCCGACAGCCACGACCGCCGCCTGGTGCTGCTGTGGGTGTGCGTCTTTGGCGCCGGTGTCTGTGTGCTGGGTTACATGCTGGCCACGGTGTCACCCGACTCACTGATCCCGTTGGCCTTGCTCTTCGGCGGCCTGATTTTTGCCATTTACGGGCTGTGCGTGGCGCACGTGAACGACGTGATCGACTCCAGCCGGCTGGTGGAATTCAGCGGCGGTTTGTTGCTCATTCACGGCATGGGTGCGGCCATCGGACCAACGCTGGCCGGGGTGGTGATGGACAGCGTGGGTTCAAACAGCCTGATGCTGTATTTCGCGGTCGTGATGGGCTCGCTGGCCCTCTACAGCGCCAAGCGGCTCAAGGCAGCCAAGGCGATTCCGACCGAGGAGAAATCCAGTTTCGTGGTGATGGGTGGCGGTTCACAGGCCGTGCTGCAGATGGATCCGCGCGGCCCGGCCGAACCTGAAGGGCCTTTCCCTGTCGAAGAGCCAGCGCCGCGCTGACCGCGCCTTCAATGGCCTGAGCTCGGCGCGGAGTCCCGCTCGCTGGGGATGGTGAAGCAGAAGGTGGCACCTTTGCCCGGCGCGCTGTTGGCCTGCAGGTCGCCGCCGTGGCGCAGCACAATGCGCCGCGCCGTGGCCAGGCCGATGCCAAGGCCTGCGAACTCGTGCGGCAGGTGCAGGCGGTGAAACGGCTGGAACAGCTTGCCAGCGCGCGCCATGTCGAAGCCGGCGCCGTTGTCGCTCACGCAGTAGCGCGGCACGCTGCCAGTCAGATCAACATAGACGCGGATCTGGGCCTCGGGCACAGAAGCGCTGTACTTCCAGGCGTTGTGCAGCAGGTTTTGCATCAGCGCTTCCATCAGTGCCGGATCGGCCTGAACCTGCAGACCCGGCTCGATGGAGCAGCTGACCCGGCGTTGCGGCTCGTCGGCTGCGAATCCCTCCAGCAGGCGGTTTGCCAGGGCCGTGAGGTTCACGGGCTGGCTCTGCAGTTCGCCGCGGCCGAACTGCGAGAGCTTGAGCAGGCCGTCGATCAGCTCGCCCATTTTCACGCTGGCATTGCGGATGCGGTTCAGGTGCGACTGACTGCCGGTGTCCAGCGCCGGGTTGTCTTCCTGCAGCGCCTGGGCGTAGCCATTGATGATGCGCAGCGGTGAGCGCAGGTCGTGCGCCACCGCGTAGGAGTAGCTTTCCAGCTCGTCGTAGGCGTCTTTGAGCTCGCGCGTGCGCTCCTGAATCCGCTGCTCCAAAGAGATGTTGAGCCGGCGGATTTCATTTTCGGCACGCTTGCGATCGGAGATTTCCTGCGTCACGCCGAACGCGCGAATCGCGCGTCCTTCGGCATCTCGTTCAAACTCGGCGCGGGCGCTGTACCAGCGGTCTTTGCCCGTCGAAGCGCATGCGGTAGGTGATGTTGTAGGTTGCGTTGCCTTTGAGTGCCTCGATCCATGCGGCGTTGATGCGGGCGTGTTCCGAGCGCGGAATGAAGGTGTGCAGCTCAGCTCCGGAATACCCTGGCTTGGGCAGGCCCAGACGCTGGTGGGAGTCACCCGGGGTGCTGAAATGGTTGCTGGCTGCGTCCCACTCCCAGCTGGCGAAGCCGGCCAGGGCCTGCGCCTGGCGCAGCAGCCGCTCATTGGTGCGCACCGCTTGCTCGGTTGCCTTGGCCCCGGTGATGTCCTGCACCACCGAAATGAAATGGTCGGGCAGCCCGTCAGACGTTCGAATCAGCGCCACGGTGAGCTGGGCCCAGACGGTGTGGCCCTTTTTGTGGATGTAGCGCTTTTCCAGCGCGTAGCGCTCCCGTTGCCCCGTGAGGGTTTGGGCCAGCAGGCGCTCGTCGGGACCGACGTCTTCGGGTGCGGTGATGTCGGCGAACCGCATTTTCAGCAATTCGTCGCTGGTGTAACCCACAAGCTGGCAAAACGCCCTGTTCACCCGCAGCAGACGGCCGTCGAGCGCCACATGCGACATGCCGGCAGCGGCATGCTCGAAAGTGGCCAGAAAATGCTGCTGGCTGCTGCGCACCAGCTCGCCGACCTCGCGCAACTGCTGGTTCTGGCGTTGCATGCCCCAGATCGCAGCCACCACCACCGCCTGTGTGATCAGGTGCCAGACGTTTTGCCACAGGGCTGCCGCCGGGTTGTCAAAGGTAAAGCTGAAGGCCGGCGGGATCAGCAGGTAGTTGGCCAGCGCCATGCCCAGCGCAACGCTCAGCAGGCCGGCAGCCAGGCCGCCGTAAAAGGTCGAGATGGCCACCGCCAGCGAGAGCGTGACAAACAGGCCACCAGCCTCGGCGGGGGCCAGTTCCATCAGCGTCCAGCGCAGCGCAGCGGCCGCCACCGTCACCAGCACCGCCACCACCAGCCGCCGCGCCAGACCATGGCGATCCGGCTGCCAGCCAAGCAGGCGCTGGCGCAGGGAGGTGGTTGCCGGGTAGGCGGGTTTGGTCTGACTTGTCATGAATTGGGCGCGTTCACTCGAACGCTTCCCAAGGTTTATACCGAACTTGTCGCGCTGTGGCCGGCAGAAATAGCAGGGTATTGCAACGCCAGTTGTCGCGTTGGCTCTGGGTTCAAGGTGCAGACGGCGTCAGCTTGACGGAGGCAGATCCAGCGCCTGCAGCATCTCGTCGATCGCGGCGGCGGTCTGATGGGGTTGCTCCATCGGGAACAGGTGGGTGCCGGGCACCAGGCGCAGGCGTTGTGGATTCGTTTTTCCAACCACCTTGTGCGTCATGCTCATGCCCACCTGCTGCATCTCCAGTGAGTCGGCGCCGCCCAGAAAGCCCACCGGGCAGGGCAGTGGATGGCGGCGCAGCAGGCGGTCCAGGTTGTGGGGCAGGGTGTTGTAGATCGCGGTCTCGACGTCTCGCTCGAAGCTCAGCACGCGGCGCGGTCCCTGTGGCGTATCGGCGTCGTGGGTGCCGTGGTCGATGTAGTCGCGCAGCACTTGCGGGTCCCATCGGGCAAACGCGGGCTTGTGCTGGAAATGGGCCAGCGCGCTGGCCGCGTCGGGCCAGGCGTTGCGCCGGTGCCGGCTGATCTTGCCGGGCAGGATCGAGCCCACCAGCTGGGTGCGCTTGATCACCTCCAGCGCGCGGGCGCGCCAGCCACCGATGCACCGGCGCGTCGATCAGCAGCACACCGCGCACCGAGTGGCCGCCGAGCTGCGGATGGCGGGCGGCGCACATCAGGCTCAGGAACCCGCCCGAGCGAATGGCCAACCAGCCAGGCGCCGCGCGCCGTGTCGTTCGATTTCGGGCGCAGCGAAGTCGGCCAGCTGCTGCACCAGATGCGGCCAGTTGCTGGTGACCGGGTAGCTGGGATCGTGGCCGAACTTCTCCACCGCCCGCACCGCGTGGCCGCGCGCGCGCAATGAGCGAAACAGCGACGCCGTAGGTGCTGGCCGGGAAGCTGTTGGCGTGGGAGAAGATGATCAGGGACATGCGGGTGTCAGAGGGTGGCGGGCGCGGTTGTGCTGCAGCGAGCCGGCCGTGGCTCAGCTGCGGCCAACCCGCTTTTGTTTAGATGAGCTTTTCGCGCTCGTTGGTGATCTTGCGCAGCGACTGGTTGCGCTCGCTGCCGCCCATCAGCGGCACCGTGGTGGGGGTGCCGTCCCAGGTGGGGTGCTCGATGCTGTCGAACACCTCGCGCAGCTTTTGCCCCCAGGTTCTCGCGCAGCATGCGCAGGTAGGGGTTGTGCTCGTCGATGCAGGCGATGCGGTCAGAGGCCAGGCTGGTCTGCCTCGTACACCGCCAGGTCCAGCGGCAGGCCCACCGAGAGGTTGGACTTGAGCGTGGAGTCCATCGACACCAGCGCGCACTTGGCCGCCTCGTCCAGCGGGGTTGTCGGGTGTGATCACCCGGTCGAGCACCGGCTTGCCGTACTTGGACTCGCCAATCTGGAAGAACGGCGTTTCAGTCGTGGCCTCGATGAAGTTGCCGGCCGAATACACCTGAAACAGGCGCATGCCCTCGCCGCGGATCTGGCCGCCGAAGATCATGGAGACGTTGAAGTCGAGCCCGGCGCGCGCGAGCGATTCGCCGTCGCGCTGGTAGACGTGGCGCACCGCCGAGCCCAGCACCCGCACCGCGTCGAACATGCTGGTGGCGTTCCAGATCGTGATCGGCTCGCCGCCGTCGTGGTCGGGCCAGCCGCTCCACCTGAAGAATTTCGCGCACCGACTGCGAAATGCTCAGGTTGCCCGCCGAGAGCAGGCACATGAAGCGGTCGCCCGGCTTTTCGTAAACGATCATTTTGCGGAAGGTGCTGATCTGGTCCAGGCCGGCGTTGGTGCGCGAGTCGGAGAGGAAGACCATGCCGGCGTTGAGTTTCACGGCGACGCAATAGGTCATGACAGGTTCCGGGCGAGTTTCTTGAGTTGGTAGAGCTGGTCCAGCGCTTCGCGCGGGGACAGGGTGTCGGGGTCAATGCCGTCCAGCGCCGGCTGCAACGCGCTGGGCTCGGCCTCGGCGCTCGGTGGCGGCGCGGCAAACAGGTCGACCTGGCTGCGCTGCTGTTCGCTCTGGCTTTCCAGCGCGGCCAGCGCGGCGCGCGCGTGTTGCACCACGGCGCCCGGCACGCCGGCGAGCCGCGCCACCTGGATGCCGTAGCTGCGGCTGGCCGGGCCGGGTTCGATCTGGTGCAGGAACACGATGCTGCGCCCACCGCCACCCTTTTCGCCTCGCTGGCCGCTGCCCTCGACCGCGCTCACGTGCACGTTCACCGCCGCGTGGTGGCTGGCCGGGAACTCGGTGAGCTCGAAGTAGTGGGTGGCAAACAGGGTGAAGCAGCGCGCCTTGTCGTGCAGGTGGGCGGCGATGCCACCGGCCAGCGCCAGGCCGTCGAAGGTGGAGGTGCCGCGGCCGATCTCGTCCATCAGCACCAAAGAAAAGGCGCCCCCTGGGCCTGGCTGCGCCCCGCCCTCCCCCCGAGGGGGGCTGGTCAGCTTGGGGCGGCCCGGCGCCTCCTTGTGCGGCGTGACCGCGTGCAGGATTTGCGCCGCCTCGGTCATCTCGACCATGAAGGTGGACTGTGCGTTGGCCAGGTCGTCGGCGGCGCCGATGCGGGTGTGAATGGCGTCGATCGGTCCCAGCCGGCAAGCCTGGGCCGGCACATGACTGCCCATGCTGGCCAGCAGCACGATCACCGCCACCTGGCGCATGTAGGTGCTTTTGCCGCCCATGTTGGGGCCGGTGATCACCTGCATGCGCGCCTTGGGGCCCATCACCGTGTCGTTGGCGATGAAGCTGCCGCCGCTGGTTTCGTTCAGCCGCGCCTCCACCACCGGGTGGCGGCCGCCGCGGATTTCGATGCAGGGCTCGGCCACGAACTGGGGCGCGTTCCAGCCCAGCGTGAGCGAGCGCTCGGCCAGCGCACACAGCGCATCCAGCGCGGCGATGGCGCGGGCCACGCGGGTCAGCGGCTCGACGAAACCCTGCAAGTCGTCGAGCAAAGCCTCGTAGAGCTGCTTCTCGCGCGCCAGGGCGCGGTCTTGCGCGCTGAGCGCCTTGTCTTCAAAGGCCTTGAGCTCGGGCGTGATGAAGCGCTCGGCGTTCTTCAGCGTCTGGCGACGGCGGTAGTCGTCGGGCACCTTGCTCGACCTGGCCTTGCGTGACCTCGATGTAGAAGCCGTGCACCTTGTTGAACTGCACCCGCAGGTTGGGGATGCCGGTGCGCTCGCGTTCGCGCGCTTCGAGGGCGAGCAGGAAGTCGTCGCAGTGGTTCTGGATGCCGCGCAGCTCGTCGAGGTCGGCGTCGAAGCCGTCGGCGATCACGCCGCCGTCGCGCACCAGGGCGGCAGGCTCGGCTTGCAGCGCGCGCTGCAGCAGCTCGGCGCAGCCGGCGGGTGGTTGCAGGTCGCGGCACAGGCGGTTGCAGCAGGGAGGCATCGGGCAGGCCGTGCAGCGCCTGCGCAAGCTGTTCGGCGCGGCCCAGCGTCAGGCCCAGGCCGACCAGCTCGCGCGGGCGCACCTGGCGCAGCGCGGTGCGCGCGGTGATGCGCTCGACATCGCTGGCGCCCTTGAGCGCGGCGCGAAGGCGCTCGCCCAGGCCCTCACGCAGCTGGCAATGGCGACCAAGCCGCTCGCGCGCCTCACGCGCGCTCGCGCCGCGGCTCCAGCAGCCAGCTGCGCAGCGCACGGCTGCCCATGCCGGTGGCGCAGACGTCGAGCAGAGACAACAGCGTGGGCCTGGTTTCGCCGCGCAGCGTGTGGGTGAGCTCCAGGTTGCGCCGGGTGTTGGGAGGCAGGTCGATGAGTTCGTCGCTGCGCGCCACGCGCAGGCTGCTCACATGGCTGAGCGCCCGGCCCTGCGTGTGCTCGGCGTACTCCAGCAGTGCGGCGGCGGCGGCATGGGCGTCGGGCAGGTCTTGCGCGTCCCAGGCGGCCAGGCTGGCCGCCTGCAACTGGGTCAGCAGCTTGCGCTCGCCCAGCGCGGCGTCAAATGCCCAGGCTGGTCGCAACACCGCGATCGTGCGGCTGCCGCCCGCCTGCGGCTGCGCGGCCAGGGTGGTGAGGCGTTTCTCGAATGCGGTGCTGGCTTCGGCGCTGTAGAGCAATTCGCCGGGCGCGATGCGGGCCAGCCAGTCGGGCAGGGCTTCGCTGTCGCACTGGGCCAGGAACACGATGCCCTGCGTGACCGACAGCCAGGCCAGGCCCAGGCCGCTGCGCGCGCCCGGGTGCACCGCCATCAGCAGCGCCTCGCTTTTGTCGGACAGCAGCTCGGCATCGGTCAGCGTGCCCGGGGTCACGACGCGCACCACCTGGCGCGCCACAGGCCCCTTGGCGGTGGCCACGTCGCCCACCTGCTCGCAGATTGCCACCGATTCACCCAGCTTGATCAGCCGCGCCAGGTAGTTGTCGACCGAATGAAAGGGCACGCCAGCCATCACCACCGGCGCACCGCCCGACTGGCCGCGCTGGGTCAGGGTGATGTCGAGCAGGCGGGCCGCTTTCTCGGCGTCGGCGAAGAACAGCTCGTAGAAATCGCCCATGCGGTAGAACACCAGCGTGTTCGGGTACCCAGCCTTGATGCCCAGGTACTGCTGCATCATGGGTGTGTGTTGGTCCAGCGGGGCGTTCAAGGGCGGGCTCGTCGTGCAATTCGTGGCAGCGGGCAACTTTAGCAGGCCACTTCAGGCCATCAGTTTGTGCCGCCTTGCTCCACAATGGCGCTCGCAAGCCCGCTTCAGACCGCCGATTTGACGATGCCATCCGAACCGATCCGCCCCGACAGACCCACCCACGCACCAACGCCTGCTGCCGCGGCACGCGGCGCATCTGCCGTGGCGCTGCCCTACGAGGCTTTGTTTCTTGCCTCACCGCTACCGGCCAGCGTGAGCTGCCTGAGCGACGGGCGCCTGCTCGCGGTGAACGAAGCCTGGCTGGTGATGACGGGCCGAACCCGAGAAGCCGTGATCGGGCGCACCACGCTGGAGCTGGGCTTCTGGCTCCGGGAAACCGATCGGCAGTCTTTTGTCGACAACCTCGGCACCTTCGAGCAGGAGCGCACACTGCTGCTCGCCAACGGTGAGCACATTCAGGTTCGTTTGCACGGCGTCAAAATTGACGCTGAACCCCGGCCCGTGCTGCTCGCGTTTGCGATTGAGGTCACCCGCGAGCGGGATGCCCAGCAAGCCCGTGAGCGCAGCGAGCTGGCGCTGAGGGAGGCCAACCGCACGCTGGAGCGGCGCCTTGAGCTGCATGCCGCGACCGAGCGGCTGGCGTCTGTCGGACACTGGACCAATGCGACTGACGACGAGCGGGTGTATTGGTCGCCCGGTCTTTACGAGATCACCGGGCTTCCTGCGGGCCAATGCTGCTGTTGCGCTCAGACACGCGAAGCTACTTGCACCCAGACGATCAGGCCCTCTGGCTGGCGGCGCGCGCCGCCTGCGACGGGCGTGAGATCGATTTTCGCTGGCTGCACCCTGATGGCCAGTGCGCTGGTTCCGAACCCGCATGGGCCGTACCGCGGTGGCAGGCAATCCGCAGACCGACTTTGGTGTGGTGCAAGACATCACCGCCGAGCATTCGGTAACGCGAGCGTCTAGGCCGAACAACTTAGTCACTGCTCAAGAACATCGCCGCGCGCGTGCCGGGCTTGATGTACCGCGCGCGGCTGTCGCCGGATGGGCGAGGGGCATTCACTATCGTGAACGATCGGTGCGCTGGACATGTTGGAGATTGAACCGGCCGACTTGCAGAGCCGACGGCAGAGTACTGTTCAAGCGGGTGCATCCCGAAGATATCGGAGAGATGCTGCGAACGCTGGTACGTTGGCGGCCAAGTCGCTGACAGTCTGGCGCAATACCCACCGAGTGCTGTTTATCACGGGGCCGCGTGCGCTGGTACAGTGCAGAGGCGGTGCCTGTTGTCGAGACCGGACGGCTCGGTGGTGTGGCACGGCTTCACCACCGACGTCACCGAATCCCGCCTGGCATCGCAGCAAATGGAGCGGCAGCACCGCATGCTCGACGCGGTGCGCCGCGCCCAGGCGATCTACATCGAGACCGACGACAAGCGCAGTGCGTTTGAAGGTTTGCTGGCCGCGTTCCTGGAGTTGACCGGCAGCGCCTACGGCTTTGTGGGTGAGGTGCACTACGGCGACGACGGCGCGCCGTATCTGCGCACCCACGCCATCACCAACATCGCCTGGGACGAGGCCTCGCGCCTGCTGTACGAGTCGCAAATGGACGCCGGCATGGCATTTCGCAACCTGCGCTCGCTGTTTGGACAGACCATGGTCACGGGCCTGCCGGTGATCGCCAACGCGCCCGCCAGCGACGCCCGCTCGGGCGGTCTGCCGCCAGGCCATCCCCCCATGGATTCGTTTCTGGGTATTCCGGTCGTGGCGGGTGACCGTCAGGTGGCCATGGTTGGCCTGGCCAACCAGCCCGGCGGCTACCGACCCGAAGACGTCGAGTTTCTGCAGCCGCTGCTGGGGGCGGTGCGCCAGCTGGTGCTGGCCTGGCGCGGCCATGCCGAGCGCAAGCGCACCCGCGCTGCGCTGGAGGCGACCACGCTGGCGCTTACCGAAAAAAGCGAGGCCTTGCAGGACACCCTGGACAGCATTGGCCAGGGCCTGACCAAGGTCGACGCGAGCGGCCGCATTCTGGTTTACAACCGCCGCGTGTTGGAGTTGCTGGGCCTGCCCGAGGAGCTGATGGCTCAGCACCCTACGCACGCGCAGCTCGTGCAGTTTCAGCGCGAGCGCGGCGACTTCGGTGACGACATGGCTCTGGTCGATCCCGAGGCCAGATCTTCCCTGAAGCAGCCGGGTGGCTTGCAGTCGCCCGACAGCTACTGGCGAAAGACGCCCGACGGCCGCACGCTGGATGTGCGCACACGCCGCCTGCCCGACGGCGGACTGGTGCGCACTTTTTCCGATGTCACCTCGTACATTGAGGCCCAGGAGGCTTTGCGCGAAGAGCGCCAGCGCCTTGCCTGGGTGCTTGAGGCCACGAGGCCCGGCATCTGGGAGACGAACCTGCGACACAGGTGAACTTACTGTGGATGAGCGCTGGACCGGTATGCTGGGCTACAGCGTGGCCGATCTTTCTCCCGTGTCGCTGAACACCTGGGTGGGTCTGGTGCACCCGGAAGACGTGCCGCGTGCCCATGGGATCCTGATGGATCACTGGACCGGAAAGACCCCGTTTGTGGACATGGATATCCGGGTGCGACACCGCGCCGGGCATTGGGTCTGGGTCAACAAGCGCGGCCGTGTGCATGAGCGCGATACCCAGGGGCGCGGGCGCTACATGTCTGGCACCCACCTCGACATCAGCGAACGCGTGGCGGCTCAGGAAGAGGTGCTTGCCCTCAACGCCACGCTGGAGCGCCGTGTGAGCGAGCGCACCGCCGAGCTGGAGCGGTCGCTGCGCGACATGGAGGCCATTTCCTATTCAATCGCGCACGATCTGCGCGCTCCGTTGCGTGCTGTGAACGGCTTTTCGGCGCTCGTTGTCGAGGAGTCCGACGTGCCGCTGGGACCAGTGGCTTTGGAAATGTTTGCGCGCATCAATGGCGCGTCGCGCCGCATGGGGCAGATGCTCACCGACATGCTGGAGTTGCTGCGCGTCGTTCGTGTGGATCTGGCGGCGGTTCCGGTCGACTTCCAGCACCTGGCGCTCGCCCTATGCTGAGAGAACTAAAGCACGAATGTCCCCAGGCACTGGTGGACATTGGCCCGCTGCCGCTGGTGCTGGGCGATGCGACCTTGCTGCGCCAGATGCTGCACAACCTGATGGAAAACGCGCTCAAGTATTCGCGGCACCGCACACCACCACGCCTGGTCGCTAAGCTACGACGAGACCCAGGACGCATTCTGTCTGCGCGACAACGGCATGGGTTTCGAGATGGCCCACGCCGGCAAGCTGTTCGGCCTGTTTCAGCGCCTGCACGCAGGCACCGAGGTGCCGGGCACCGGGGTCGGGCTGGCGATCGTGGCGCGCATCATCGAGCGCCATGGCGGGCGGATCTGGGCCGAGGCGCAGCCCGATGTCGGGGCCACTTTCTGGTGGACACTTCCTCGCGCCTGAGCGGGCAGCCTGCCGCTCAGAAGGGCGGCGGCGTAGGCTCGATGTCGGCTGGGTTGCTGGCTGGCGGGGATTCTGGCGCGGCGTCAGAAGCTGCAGGGCTGTCTGACGTGTTCGCACCCGGTTTGCCGCGGGCCTGGCGCACCGCCGCCTTGTCGCCAGCGCTGGCAAATTTGCTGTATTTGCCGATGGTGCCGACCAGCTGACCGTAGATTTTCGGGTTGGCCGCCAGACATTCTTTTTGCTCGAGAAAGTCGGACTCGCCCGAAAAATTGCCGACCAGACCGCCGGCCTCGGTCACCAGCAAGGCACCCGCGGCCACGTCCCAGGGCGACAGGCCCATTTCAAAAAAGCCGTCGGTGAAGCCCGCGGCCACGTAGGCCAGATCGAGCGCGGCGGAGCCGGGGCGGCGCAGGCCGGCGCAGCGCGGCATCACCTCGCCCATCATTTGCAGGTAGGTCTGGAATGCATCACCCGGGCGAAACGGAAAGCCGGTGGACAGCAGGCACTCGCGCAGCCCGGTGCGCTTGGCGACCCGGATGCGGCGGTCGTTCAGGTAGGCGCCGCGCCCGCGCGTGGCGCAAAACAGGTCGTTGCGTGAGGGGTCGTAGACCACCGCCTGCTCCAGCCGGTTGCCCACCATGAGTGCGATGCTCACGCAGTAAACCGGGAAGCCGTGAATGAAGTTGGTGGTGCCGTCCAGCGGGTCGATGATCCAGACATGGTCGGCGCCGCCATGGCGCCCCGGCTTTTTGCCCGATTCCTCGGCCCAGATCGCGTGGTCCGGGTAGGCGGTGAGCAAGGTGTCGATGATCGCGGCCTCTGCCGCGTGGTCAACCTCGGTGACGAAATCGTTGGTCTGCTTGACCGAGACCCGCACCGACTCCACATCCAGCGCCGCACGGTTGATCAGCGTACCGGCGATACGGGCGGCCTTGATGGCCACGTTCAGCATGGGGTGGAGATTGGTCGACATGGGTTGTGTACCTTGACGCGGCCCGCAAAGGCCGCACAACGGGGGAAGAGCAAAAATGCCGAGACGATGCTGCGGCGACAATCGACGATTTTAACGACTTCATTTGAAGCCAACGATTCGCTTGCGGCGCGAGGTGACTCGTCCAGCACACACCGCAGAACCGCCCTTCGACAGGCTCAGGACGGGCGGCTGGTGTGGCCCCCTCGGGGGTGACGCGAAGCGGCGCGGGGGGAACCATGCTCTCGAGATTCATCCTGATCCAGACCAGCCACGCCGGCAATGTGGGTGGCGTTGCCCGCGCCATGAAGGTGATGGGCTTTGACGACCTGGTGCTGGTGGCGCCGCGCTGGGCCAATGTGCTCCGGCGCGAGGAAACGATTCAGCGCGCCAGCGGCGCCAACGACGTGCTGGCCAAGGCGCGCATCGTGGACACGCTGGACGAAGCGCTCGACGGTATGAGCCACCTGTGCGCCACCGCGATGACACCGCGCGATTTCGGCCCACCCACCCAGGCGCCGCGCGAACACTTCAGCGCCTTGCTCTCGCCGCCCAGCGAGCGCCCCGGCGGCGTGGCCTTTCTGTTTGGCTCGGAGCGCTTCGGCATGCGCAACGAAGACGTGTACCGCTGCCACGCCTGCCTGAGCATCCCGACCGATCCGGGCTTCGGCTCGCTGAATCTCGCGGCGGCGGTGCAGCTGGTCGCCTACGACTGGCGTCAGGCGCTCGGCGGCTTCGCCCCGGTGGCCACCGAGGCGCCCCGCGTGCTGGCCGACGCGCAGGCGATGGCTGGCATGCTGCAGCACCTGGAGCAGGCGCTGGTGGCGATCGATTTCCTCGACCCGGATGCGCCCAAAAAACTCATGCCCCGGCTCAACCAGCTGTTCAACCGCGCCGCGCCTGCTGAGGAAGAGATCCACATCCTGCGCGGGGTGGCCAAGGCCATGCTGCAAGCGGCCGAGCGCGCCA
This sequence comes from uncultured beta proteobacterium, assembly GCA_963831255.1. Taxonomy (GTDB): domain Bacteria; phylum Pseudomonadota; class Gammaproteobacteria; order Burkholderiales; family Burkholderiaceae_C; genus Hydrogenophaga. Next base: position 589,263 of record CAWHPI010000006.1, read on the forward strand.
AACGATAGACTGCTTTTTCTATGCTTGACCGATTCCGTTCCGACATCCAGTGCGTGCTTGAGCGCGACCCCGCCGCGCGCAGCACCTGGGAAGTCATCACCTGCTACCCCGGCCTCCATGCGGTCTGGCTGCACCGCCCGGCCCACTGGTGCTGGCACCACGGTCTCAAGTGGCTGGGCCGCTTCATTTCCCATGTGTCGCGTTTCCTCACCGGTATTGAAATCCACCCGGGCGCCAAGCTGGGCGAGCGGGTTTTCTTCGACCACGCCATGGGTGTGGTGGTGGGCGAGACCGCCGAAATCGGTGACGGCTGCACCATCTACCAGGGCGTGACGCTGGGCGGCACCTCGCTGTACAAAGGCGCCAAGCGCCACCCCACGCTGGGCCGGGATGTGGTGGTGAGTGCGGGCGCCAAGGTGCTGGGCGGATTCACGGTGGGCGACGGCGCCAAGATCGGCAGCAACGCGGTGGTCATCAAGCCGGTGCCCGCCGGCGCCACTGCGGTGGGCATTCCGGCGCGCATCATCCTGAGCAAGACCGACGAAAGCCCCGATCTCGCCGAGGACAAGCCAAAGTTTCAGGCCTATGGCATCACCCAGGACGACGACCCGCTGTCTCAGGCGATGCGCGGCCTGATCGACAGCGCCTCGACCCAGGAGCACCAGATCGCCATGCTCTGGCATGCGATCGAGAAGCTCAACGACTGCGTGAAAAACGGCGACTGTGTGCCCGACGACGCGGCACTCAAAGAATCGTTCGAGGCCGACAAGCTCAACCAGCTGGTAGGGAAATAGCGCGGCGCTCCGGGCGCCATCAGAGCTCGGTGCGCAGCCGCCAGATCTCGGGGAACAGCACCACGTCGAGCATCTTGCGCAGGTAGCTCACGCCGCCGGTGCCACCGGTGCCGCGTTTGAACCCGATGATGCGTTCCACCGTGGTCACATGGCGAAAGCGCCAGAGCCGGAACGCGTCTTCCAGATCGGCGAGTTCTTCGCCCAGCTGGTACAGGTCCCAGTGCTCACGCGGGTTGCGGTACACCCGCAGCCAGGCCGCCTGCACCGCGTCGCTCGCGGTGTAGGGCTGGGTCCAGTCGCGCTCGGTGTGGCTGGCTGGCACCGGCAGGCCGCGGCGCGCCAGCAGGCGCAGCGATTCGTCGTACAGCGAGGGCGCGGCATAAGCGGCCTGCACCAGCGCCGCCCGTTCGGTGTGGTGGGCGTGGGGCTTGAGCATGGCGGCGTTCTTGTTGCCCAGCGCGAATTCGATGCAGCGGTACTGGTAACTCTGAAAACCGCTGGACTGGCCGAGATAGGGCCGGATCGCGCTGTATTCGGGCGGTGTCATGGTGGCGAGCACGTCCCAGGCATGCACCAGCTGCTCCATGATTTTCGAGACCCGCGCCAGCATCTTGAACGCCGCCGGCAGGTCGTCGGCCGCCACACAGCGCAGTGCGGCGCCCAGCTCGTGCAGCATGAGCTTCATCCACAGCTCGCTGGTCTGGTGCTGGACGATGAACAGCATCTCGTCGTGTGCCGGCGACAGCGGCTTTTGCGCGCCGAGGATGGCGTCGAGCTGCAGGTAGTCGCCGTAGCTCATGTCGTGGCTGAAGTCGAGCTGGGCGTTTTCCTCGTGCACGATGGCTTCGCCGGCCGAAGCGGGCGCGGGGTCTTGATAAGGGCAGGGCATGGTGTGCTTTTGCTTTCAGGTCACAGCGTGCTTGGTGTTGAACTCGGGCCGCTGCCACTCGCCCGATTCGAGCACCTGGCGCAGCTGTTCCACCGCGTGCCACACGTCCTCGAAACCGAGGTAGAGCGGGGTGAAGCCGAAGCGCAGGATGTCCTGAGCACCCGTGCCTCCTGAGCCTGTCGAAGGATCGCCCGCGCGGAAGTCGCCCACCACACCGCGCGCGATCAGGGCTTGCACGATGGCATAGGCGCCCAGGTCTTTGGTCAGGCAGACCTGTGAGCCGCGCTGGCTGTGGCCTTTTGGTGTGGCGAGGCCAAGGCTGTGCCCAGCGCAGCGCTGTTCCACCAGCGCGATGAACAGATCGGTCAGCGCGAGCGACTTGCTGCGCAGCGCGGCCATGCCGCCCAGCGGCTCGGCGGCCAGCGTGGCATTCAGCCCGCAGTCGAGCGCGGCCAGGCTGATGATGGGCTGGGTGCCGCACTGGTAGCGCGTGATGCCTTTTGCGGGCTGGTAGTCGGGTGTGAAGGCGAATGGCGCGGCGTGGCCCCACCAGCCGGCCAGCGGCTGCCAGCAGCGGTCGGTGTGCAGGGGGTTGACCCAGACGAAGGCCGGTGCGCCGGGCCCGCCGTTCAGGTATTTGTAGCCGCAGCCCACCGCGAAGTCGGCGCGCGCGGCGGTCAGGTCCACCGGCACCGCGCCGGCGCTGTGCGCCAGGTCCCACACCACGAGCGCGCCCTCGGCGTGGGCGGCGGCGGTGACGGCGGCCATGTCGTGCATGGCGCCGGTGCGGTAGTTCACATGGGTGAGCATGAGCACCGCCACCTGAGCCGTGAGCGCAGCGGCGATGCCCTCGGGCTCCACCAGCACCAGCTCGAAGCCGCGTTCTTTGCACAGGGCTTCGGCGATGTAGAGGTCGGTCGGGAAGTTGCTGCGCTCGCTCACGATCTGGCGGCGCGTGCGGCGCGTCTTCGGCGCAGATGTTCAGCGCCGCCGACAGCACCTTGTACAGGTTGATCGAGGTGGTGTCGGTGGCCACCACCTCGCCTGGGTCCGGCGCCGATCAGGCGCGCGATCTTGTCGCCCACCGTTTGCGGCAGGCTGAACCAGCCGTTCTTGTTCCAGCTCTGGATCAGGTCGGTGCCCCATTCGCGGGTGACCACGTCGGCCACGCGGGCCGGGGCGGCTTTGGGCATCACGCCCAGCGAATTGCCGTCGAGGTAGATCACGCCGTGGCGGCAGCTGAAACTGCTCGCGCAGGTCGCGCAGCGGGTCTTGCGCGTCGAGCGCGCTGGCAGTCTTGCAAGGGATGGTGGTCATGGGAGTTCTCTCAGGACAGCGCGCACGGGGGACGCGTCGGCGGTCATCAGTTTCAGGGGCAGGGCGATCAGCTCGTAGTCGCCCTCGGGCACGTCGTCGAGCAGCAGGTTTTCCAGCACGCGCAGACCGCGACGGCGGATCACCTGGTGGCTGCTCCAGCGCCTTGCTGTCGGCCGGGTCGATGCTGGCGCTGTCGGTGCCGATCAGCAGCACGCCGAGGTCGGCGAGCTGCTCGATGGTCTCGGGCGCGAGGGCGGGCAGGGCGGTGTCGAAGCGGGTTTGCGGCATGTGCTCGGTAGACCCGAATCAGCACCCGGGCTGGCACTGACTTCAGGTGGCCTGCGAGGTGTTCGGGCTGCACCAGCGGCCCGCAGCCCATGGCGTGGATCACGCGACAGGGGCCAAGATAGGGCGCGAGATCCAGCGCGCCTGGCGGCAGCCCTTGCGGGTCGTAGTGCAGCGGCGCGTCGGCGTGGGCGCCGGCGTGGGGTGAGAGCGTGATGGCGCTCACGTTGACCGGGCAGCCGGGGCCCAGTGTGGCCGACCAGTGTTGCTGGTAGGCGGTGTCGCCGGGAAACACCGGCGTGTCGGCTTGAAGGGGTGGGGAGATGTCCCAGACGCTTTGCATGGCACCGAAGGTACCCAAGCTGGCGCGCGGTGGTGTCGGTTAATTCCAACAAACGCATGGGGATGGTGATCGGCGCCCGGGCGCTGGCGCCAGCCGATTTGACGAACATCAAGGCTGCGGAATTTATTGTTCGGTGCAGGTGTTCTTCGGCGTCGGTTAAGGAGAGAATAAGAATCGTTATCAATCATCGCACCATGAGCACACCGACGAAATCGCCCGCTGCCACCCTCGGCCTGGATCAGTGGCCCAGCCAGGAATGGGCGGAAATTGCGTCGCTCATGCCGGCGCGCGACGAGGAAGACCGCGCCGTGCTGCTGCGCCTGCTGGAGATCGGTTTCCTGCCCGGCGAGCCGGTGCGCGTGATCGCCAAGGGCTTGCCTGGTGGCGATCCGATGGCGGTTCGCGTGGGCCACACCACCTTCGCCTTGCGCCGGCATGAGGCGGCGATGATCCAGGTACAGGCTGCTGCGGGCAGCTCGGAGATGGCGCGATGAACACCGCAGCCTCAAGCGTCGCGCCGCTGCGCATCGCGCTGCTGGGCAACCCCAATTGCGGCAAAACCGCGCTGTTCAACCTGCTGACCGGCAGCCGTCAGAAGGTGGCAAATTACGCCGGCGTGACGGTGGAGCGCAAAGAAGGCACGCTGACCACGCCGCTGGGGCGCCAGGTGATGGTGCTCGACCTGCCTGGCGCCTACAGCCTGACGGCCATGAGCGCAGACGAGGCGCTCACCCGCGACATCATCACCGGCCAACGCCCGCAAGACCCGCTGCCCGACCTGATCGTCTGCGTGGTCGACGCCACCAACCTCAAGCTCAACCTGCGCCTGGTGCTGGAGGCTCGCGACCTGGGCCTGCCCATGGTGCTGGCGCTCAACATGACCGATCTGGCGCGCCGCTCCGGCATCGAGGTGGACCGGGAGCGGCTGGCGCGCGAACTGGGCATGCCGGTGGTGGACACGGTGGGTGTGCAGCACGATGGCGCTCGCGCCTTGCTGGAGCGGCTCGACGATTTGCCGCCGCAGGCCAGCCAACTGCCAGCCGAGGGTGAGCGTTGGCAAGCCGGCACGGTGGAGCAGGTGATGGCCACGCAGCAAGCGGTGCGCCGCATCGTGGCGAAGGCGGTGCAGCAACCGCCCAACACGCTGGCGCGCGACGACGCGATCGACCGCGTGGTGCTGCACCCGCTGTGGGGCATGTTGCTGCTCGCCTTCACGCTGTTCCTGATGTTTCAGGCGGTGTTCAGCTGGGCCGCGCTGCCCATGGAGCTGATCAAAACGGGCGTGCAGATGCTGTCGGATGGCCTGCAAGCCACCTTGCCCGCCGGCCCGCTGGTCAGCCTGCTCACCGATGGCGTGATCGCCGGGGCCGGCAGCGTGCTGGTGTTTCTGCCGCAGATCCTGGTGCTGTTCTTCTTCATTCTGGTGCTGGAAGACTCGGGCTACCTGCCGCGCGCGGCCTTCCTGCTGGACCGCGTGATGGGCACGGTGGGCCTCTCGGGCCGCTCCTTCATTCCGCTGCTCTCCAGCTTTGCCTGCGCCGTGCCCGGCGTGATGGCCACGCGCACCATCACCCACTGGCGCGACCGGCTCGTGACCATCATGATCGCGCCGCTCATGACCTGCTCCGCCCGGCTGCCGGTGTATGCGCTGCTCATCAGCGCCTTCATTCCCTCGCGCGCGGTCTGGGGTGTGTTCAACCTGCAAGGGCTGGTGATGTTCGGCCTGTACCTGGGCGGCATCCTGTCGGCCATGGCGGTGGCGGGTGTGTTCATGCTCTGGCGGGGCCACGCGCGGCCCACGCCGCTCATCATGGAGCTGCCCACCTACCGGCTGCCCGGCGTTCGCAACCTGGTGCGCGGGCTGTACGAGCGCGCCGTGATCTTCGTGCAGCGGGTCGGCGGCATCCTGCTGGCGATGATGATCCTGCTGTGGTTCCTCTCGTCTTACCCAGGCGCGCCCGAAGGCGCCACCGGACCCGCCATTCAATACAGCTTCGCCGGCACCATCGGCCACTGGCTGGAGCCGCTGGTGGCCCCGATCGGCTTCAACTGGCAGATCGCCATCGCGCTGGTGCCCGGCATGGCGGCGCGCGAGGTGGCGGTGGGCGCCTTGGGCACGGTGTACGCGCTCTCGGCCACCGGCGAGGACACGGCGGCGCAGCTCGGCTCGATCATTGCCCAGAGCTGGTCGCTGGCCACCGCGCTGTCGCTGCTGGTCTGGTACGTGTTTGCGCCCCAGTGCATCTCGACCCTGATCGCGGTCAAGCGCGAAACCAATGGCTGGCGCTATCCGCTGCTGATGACGCTTTACCTGTTTGCGCTTGCCTACGCCGCCAGTTTTGTCACCTACCGGGTCGCGCTGGCCCTGGGCGGGGGAGCCTGATGCAAGAGCTGTTGATGGTGCTGATCGTGGTGGCTGCGGCGGTGTACGCGGCCTGGTACTGGATGCCGGCGCCTTGGCGTGTGCGTCTGGGCCGGGTTCACGGTTCGCTGGCCGCCGCGCCGGCCTGCGGTGCCTGCGAATCCAGCTGTGGGGGCTGCGCCAAAGGCGCTGGCGATGCGGATGCTGCGAGCTCGGCGGCTCGCGTCATTCCGATTGCGGTGGATCGCGGCCCGGCGCGTTCAGACGCCGGCCGCTAGCGGCGCCGGTTCGGCGCGTGTGGGCAGACTGGGCGCGCGGTAGATCAGCACCTTGAGGCTGCGCTCGGGTGCGGCATCGGCAAAGGCGGCCGGGTTGTCCAGCCGCTGTTCAAACACCAGCTCGGGCGCGCTGGCCTGCATGAGGTCGCGCAAAAAGGCCGTGTCCAGCTCGGGCGCGTTCAGGCACAGCATGGCGCGCCCGCCCGGGCGCAGCAGATCGGGCAGGCGACGCACCAGGCGTGCGTAGTCCTGCGTGGCGACAAAGCTGCCTTTTTGAAAGCTGGGTGGGTCCACGATGACCAGGTGGTAGGGCCCGCTGCGTGTGATCTTGCCCCATGTCTTGAAGATGTCGTGGGCCAGGAAACGGGCGCCGGCCTGCAGGCCGTTCAGTGCGTGGTTGAGCTGCCCGAGCGCGATGGCGCCCGCGCTCATGTCCACGTTCACCACCTGCTTCGCACCGCCTTGCAGGGCGGCCACCGAAAACGCGCAGCTGTAGGCAAACAGGTTGAGCACTTGCTGGCCGGCCGCTTGCGCGCGCACCCAGCGCCGGCCCTCGGCCATGTCGAGAAAAAGGCCGTGGTTCTGGCCCTTGAGCAGGTGCACCCGATACCGCGCACCGTCTTCGGTGACATCGTGGGTGTCGGGCACGGCGCCGGTCATGCAGCCGGGTTTCGGTGCGCTGCTGCCGCGCGGGTCTGCACCACCCAGTTCAGGGGCTCGCCGGGTGCGATCTGCGCCCAGCGCTCGGTCAGTGCGCGCTCGACCACCGCCAGCTCAGCTTCGCTCACCGGCGCGAACGCGGTCAGCAGAAAGACCGGCGGGTAGGCGTCCAGGGCGAGGTGCTCGCAGCCGGGAAACACGCCGCCGCGCCCGTGAAACAGGCGCTGGGCATCGGTGGCCCGTGCCATGCCGGCGATGGCATCGAGCAGGGCTTGCATCGGTTGCGCGTTTGCCCGGGCGTGGATGCGATTCAAAGACGCCCGAGCAGCAGGTACTCCATCAGCGCCTTCTGCACGTGCATGCGGTTCTCCGCTTCGTCCCAGACCACGCTTTGCGGCCCGTCGATCACCTCGGCCATCACCTCTTCGCCGCGGTGCGCGGGCAGGCAGTGCATGAAGAGCGCGTCGGGCTTGGCCGCGGCCATCATGGCTTCGTCCACGCACCACTGCGCGAACGCGGCGCGGCGTACCTCGTTCTCGGCCTCGTAGCCCATGCTGGTCCAGACGTCGGTGGTGACCAGGTCGGCGCCGGCGCAGGCCTCGCGTCGGGTTCTTGAAAACCTTGTAGCAGGCTGCGGTTGCTGATGCCGGCCAGCACCGGGTCGACTTCGTAGCCGCTGGGTGTGCTCACGTGCACGGTGAAGCCCAGCAGCTCGGCGGCCTGCAGCCAGGTGTTGGCCATGTTGTTGCCGTCGCCCACCCAGGCCACGACCTTGCCGCGGATCGCGTCCAGCGGCAGACCGCTGGCGGCGGGCCGGTGTTCGACCAGGGTGAACAGGTCGGTGAGGATCTGGCAGGGGTGGAATTCGTTGGTCAGGCCGTTGATCACCGGCACGCGCGAGTGCGCCGCGAAGCTCTCCAGCTTGGCTTGTTCGTAGGTGCGGATCATCACCAGGTCGACCATGCGGCTGATCACCTTGGCGCTGTCTTCGATCGGCTCGGAGCGGCCGAGCTGGCTGTCGCCGGTGGTCAGGTGCACCACCGAGCCGCCCAGCTGGTACATGCCGGCTTCGAAGCTCACGCGGGTGCGGGTGCTGGCCTTCTCGAAGATCAGGGCCAGCGTGCGGTCGGGGTCGGCGAAGGGCTGGTGCTTCTCGAACGCCTTGAACTTCTGCTTGATGAAGGCGGCGCGCTGGAACAGGTAGCCGTATTCGTCGGCGCTGAGGTCTTTGAACTGCAGGTAGTGCGGGATGGTCATGGCTTCAATGGGTCGGTGTGTCGGTCGCAACGGGCACGGCCAGCGTGGAACTGGCTTTCCCAGGCCGCTGCTGGCGCCCCCTTGAGGGGGTGACGCGAAGCGGCGCGGGGGTGAGCTTCACTCGGCAAGAAACTGGGCAATCAGCGGCAGCAGGATGTCGGCCACTTCGTCGGCTTCGGCCAAGGTCATGATCAGCGGCGGCACGATGCGGATCACGCTGTCGGCCGTGACGGAGATCAGCAGGCCGGCGTCGGCGGCGCGCTGCGTGAGCACGCCGCAGGGCTTGGTCAGCTCGATGCCCAGCATCAGGCCCTGGCCACGCACATCGCGTACACCAGCATGGTCGAGCAAGGCCTTGCCAAGCCGGATCTTCAGGTGGTGCGCCAACGGCCGTGGCGTTGGCCAGCAGGCCGTCTTCTTCGATGATGCGGATGGTCTCGACGCCGGCGCGCATGGCCAGCGGGTTGCCACCAAACGTGGTGCCGTGGTTGCCGGGCTGGAAGATGTGCGCCGCCTTCGGTCCGGCCACCACCGCGCCGATCGGCACGCCCGAGCCCAGGCCCTTGGCCAGCGGCATCACGTCGGGCATGATGCCCGCCCACTGGTGGGCAAACCACTTGCCGGTGCGGCCCATGCCGCACTGCACCTCGTCGATCATCATCAGCCAGTCGTTGGCGTCGCACAGCGCGCGCAGGTCCTGCATGTAGTCCACGGTCATGGGGTTCACGCCGCCTTCGCCCTGGATCGCCTCGAAAAACACCGCGACCACGTTCGGGTTGCCTGCGGTGGCCTTCTCCAGCGCGGCCAGGTCGTTCACCGGCACGCGGATGAAGCCTTCCACCAGCGGGCCGAACCCGGCCTGGATCTTGGGGTTGCCGGTGGCCGACAGGGTGGCGATGCAGCGGCCGTGAAACGCCTTCTCATAGACCACGATTTCCGGGCGATCAATGCCTTTGTCGTGACCGAACTTGCGCGCCAGCTTGAGCGCGGCCTCGTTGGCCTCCAGGCCGGTGCTGCAGAAGAACACGTTGGTCAGACCCGAGCGCTCCACCAGCATCTGCGCCAGCCGCTCCTGGTCGGGCACGTGGTAGTAGTTGCAGCAGTGGATCATCTTGGCCACCTGGTCCTGCAAGGCGGGCACCAGCTTGGGGTGGGCGTGGCCCAGGGTGTTGACTGCGATGCCGGCCAGCGCGTCCAGGTATTACTTGCCGTTGACGTCCCAGACGCGGCAACCCTGGCCGTGCGAAAGCGCAATCGGCAGACGGCCGTAGGTGTTCATCACATGGGGCGAGGCGGCGGGTTGGGGGGCAGCGGTCATGCAAAACTCCGAAAAACGGTGCGAAACAACGCGGCCCAACCGTGCCAGAAGCAGGTTGAGCCGCTGAAAAGCGATTCTAGGGGCTGGCTCTGCGACCACTGTTGCCGCTTGGGCATCGGAGCCATGCGCCAGTCTGATCCTCGGGTTTTCCCTGCCTTTGAGTCTTATATAAGATAGAATACCCCAGCGGTTTCGGGTGGGTGACCCTCCCCGCAGGCCGGCCTGAAATTTCCTCCCACGCCCTCCACCCGAAGGCTTCTTCCCGATGGCCCAACCGGCAGCCAAACAAGTGTTCATCCAGGGTGTGACCGCCAGCGGTCGCACCTTTCGCCCCAGTGACTGGGCCGAGCGCCTGGCCGGCGTGATGAGCCCGTTTCGCCCCGGTGGCGTCAGCCCCGGCAGCCACCTCAGCTATTCGCCCTGGTGCGTGCCCAACACCATCAACGGTGTGAAGTGCGTGGTGGTTCACACCGACTTGCGCGAGGCCGATCCCATGGCCTGGGACTTTGTCATGCACTTCGCCCGGGACAATGGTCTGCAGGTGGCCGAAGGCTGTCTGCTGCCGGAAAATCCCCCGTCGGTGCCTGGCCAGAACGGCTGATCCCGGGCAACAAAAAAGCCGTCTTGCGACGGCTTTTTTGCTTTTGCTGGCAGCGCACCCGTTTCAAACGGCAGACCCTGGCGGGTCCGGGCTGTGGGTCGGGCGCAATGGCCAGACCCGTGGGGTGTCAGGCGGTGGCGGTGACCAGTGCCTTGACTTTGGAAGACAGGCGGCTCTTGTCGCGCGCTGCCTTGTTTTTGTGGAAGATGCCCTTGTCGGCCACGGTGTCGACCACTTTTTGCATCTTGGCAAACAGCTCGGTGGCTTTTTCCTTGTCGCCGGCCAGCACGGCCTTTTCGACGTTCTTCACCACGGTGCGGTACTTGGAGCGCAGCGAGGTGTTCGCGGCGTTGAGCTTGGTGTCCTGGCGGACGCGCTTGCGGCCCGAGGCGAGTCGGGGGTTCTTTTTCTTGGGCTTGGTTGCCATGGTGTGATTCCTTCGGTGTTTGGAGATGTTGCCAGCAAAGCCCGCGATTCTACCATTCGCCCAACCGGCCGGCATGAGCTCCCGTGGCAAGCCCGGCGGCGCCGTGCGCCTGCCCGGCAAGGGATCGGGGGTGAGGCGGCGCAGGGCGGGGCCTTAAACTCCGCGCGTGTCACTGTTCAAATCCGCCTCCCTGGTCTCGCTGCTGACGCTGGCATCGCGCATCACCGGGCTGGTGCGCGAGCTGCTCATGGCCGCCACTTTTGGCGCCAGCGCGCTCACCGACGCGTTCAACGTCGCCTTCCGCATTCCCAATTTGCTGCGCCGCCTGTTCGCCGAGGGTGCGTTCAGCCAGGCGTTTGTGCCGGTGCTGGCCGGCGGTGCGCGAGAAAGAGGGCGACGCCGCCACCCACGAGATGGTGAACCAGATCGCCACCGTGCTGGCCTGGGCGCTCACGCTCACCTGTGTGCTGGGTGTGGCCGGCGCGCCGGTGCTGGTCTGGGCCATGGCCAGTGGACTGCAGCAGAGCCCGGAAGGTTTCGAGGCGGCGGTGCTTCATGACGCGCTGGATGTTCCCCTACATCGCCTTCATGTCGTTTGTGGCGCTCTCCGCCGGCATTCTGAACACCTGGAAGCGTTTTGCGGTGCCCGCGGCCACGCCGGTGCTGCTCAACGTGGCCATGATCATCGCCGCCTACTGGGGCGCGCCGTGGTTCGCGACCCTCGGCATTGCGCCGATCTATGCGATGGCCGGCGGCGTGTTGCTGGGTGGTGCCTTGCAACTGGGCGTGCAGATCCCCGCCTTGCACCGGCTGGGCCTGCTGCCGCGCGTTCGGGTGCGCTGGTCGGCTCTGAAGCAGGCCTGGAACCACCCGGGCACCCGGCGCGTGACCACGCTCATGCTGCCGGCCTTGCTCGGGCGTGAGCGTGGCCCAGATCTCGCTGCTGATCAACACCCAGATCGCCTCGCACCTGGTCACTGGCAGCGTGAGCTGGCTCACCTATGCCGACCGCCTGATGGAGTTCCCCACCGCCATGCTGGGCGTGGCGCTGGGCGTGGTGCTGCTGCCCCAGCTCGCGGCGGCTCAGGCCGCCCAGGACAGCGCGCGCTACAGCGGCCTGCTCGACTGGGGGCTGCGGCTGGTGGTGTTGCTGGCGGTGCCCTGCGCCGTGGCGCTGGTCACCTTCGCCCAGCCCCTGGTGGCGGTGCTCTACCACTATGGCGCCTTCACCGACGGCGACGTGCAGCAGACCGCGGTGGCACTCATGGGCTACGGCGCCGGCCTGATCGGTCTGATTGCCATCAAGGTGCTGGCGCCCGGGTTCTACGCCCGCCAGGACATCCGCACGCCGGTGAAGATCGCCATCGTGGTGCTGGTGCTCACGCAATGCCTGAACCTGCTGCTGGTGCCCTATCTCGCCCACGCCGGGCTGGCGCTGGCGATCGGCCTTGGGGCCATGGTCAACGCGCTGTGGTTGCTGCTCGGCCTGAAGGCGCCGCGGCGCCTACACGCCGTCGCCCGGCTGGCCGCGGTTTGCCCTGCAGGTGGTGGCGGCCAGCGCCTTGCTGGCGGTGTTCCTGATGTGGGCGGCGTCTCGGGTCAATTGGCTCGACTTTGACGGACACGCCCTGCAGCGTGTAGGCTTGCTTGCGTTGTCTGTCTTGGTTGCGGTGGTGGTGTACTTCATCACCTTGCTGGTCTCTGGCGTGAACCTGCGCCAGTTTGTTCGCAAATAGGGCCCTTGCCGGCCCGGGTTCACGGGCCTGTTGCCATGCCTTTTTCTTTCGACTGGTCGGCCACCACGCCGCTGGGCTACTTCGCGGCGCTGGTGAGCGATGACAACCACCTGCCGCTGCTGGAGGCGGCGGCATCGATTGCGCAGGACGAATACCCCGAGCTCGACGTGCAGCAGGTGCTCGGCGATGTGGATCAGCTGCTCGCCCGGGTGAAGCGCCGCACCAAGGACGCCACCGACCCGCTGCAGCGTCTGCGCGCTGCTCAACCAGTTCTTCTTTCGCGACATGGGGTTTGGCGGCAACGTCAACAACTACTACGACCCCGACAACAGCTACCTCAACGTGCTGCTCAGAACGCGGCGCGGCGATCCCCATCACGCTGGCGGTGCTGTGGCTGGAGCTGGCTCAGGGCCTGGGCCTGAATGCACGCGGCGTCAACTTTCCCGGCCACTTCATGGTCAAGGTCAACCTGCCCAATGGGCAGGTGGTGATCGACCCGTTCACCGGTCAGTCGCTCAGTCGCGAAGAGCTTTCCGAGCGGCTGGAGCCCTACAAGCGGCGCAACGGACTGGTCGACGATTTTGATGTGCCGGTGGGGCTTGTATTTGCAGGCCTCGCAGCCGCGCGAGATCCTGGCGCGCATGCTGCGCAACCTCAAGGAACTGCACCGCACGCAGGAAGACTGGCTGCGCCTGATCGCCGTGCAGGACCGCCTGCTCATCCTGCTGCCCGACGCCTGGATGGAGTACCGGGACCGCGGCCTGGCCTGGGCCGAGCTGGGCGACAACCGGCTTGCCGTGAGCGACCTCGCGCTCTATGTGGCCCACACCGACGACCCGCTGGATCGCGACGCCATCGAGCAGCGCCTGCGAGACCTGCGGCGCGAGCTGAACTGAAGCTGCCCGGTTCTCTGGTATGAGTCGGCCTCCTACGACGTTTCGCCTTGCACAGGCTTGCTGGTGGCGGGCTTCGTCAGAGCGCCGTTGCGCTTGGTGTTGGCGAACGTGCGATTGACCGCGCCGTGGCTTTGGGTGGTTTGCGGCTGAGCAGCTACCAGCACCTCCAGCACCGCATTGCGGCGATGCTGCGCTGACGCCCCAACCACGGCCGATGCCTTGCGGCACAGGTTCACAATTCGAGGTTTTGGCGAGGACAAACAATGACGCGATTGATGCTGGTCGGGGCCACCGGCCTGGTGGGGCAGAGCGTGCTGCGCCAAGCACTCAAACACCCGCAGGTGAAGCAGGTGATCGCGCCCGCACGCCGGCTTTTGCCACCCCACGCGCGGTTGCTCAATCCGCTGGTTGACTTCGATGCCTTGCCCTCAGAGGCGGGCTGGTGGGGTGTCGATGCGGTGATCTGCACCCTTGGGACCACGATCAAAAAGGCCGGCTCGCAGGCGGCGTTTCGCCGCGTCGACCACGACCACCCGCTGGCCGTGGCGCAACTCGCCCTGCGACACGGCGCGAAAGCCTATGCGCTGAATTCAGCCCTGGGTGCCGACGCGGAGTCGCGCGTGTTTTATTCGCGCACCAAGGGCGAGCTGGAGCGCGATCTGCAAACCCTGGGCTATCCATCGCTCAGCTTCGTGCGGCCCGGGCTGATCGGCGGCGAGCGACAGGAGTCGCGGCCCGGTGAGCAGATCGGGGTGACGGTTTCGCAATGGCTGCGACCGCTGTTGCCCAAGCGCTACCGGGTGGTGCCGGCCGAGCGCATTGCGTTTCACTTGCTGCAGGCGGCGCTGGCTGCGCGGCCTGGCGTGACGGTGGTGATGTCCGAAGACATCCGCTAAGGCCGCTCGCTGGGGCGTGCCCGCTTTGCCCAGCTGGTGCCAGGTGCGGCGCAGCTGGGTGTCGGAGCTGAAACCGGCGATGCTGTGCCGCCTGGGTCACGCTGTGTCCGCTGTGCAGGGCGGCCTCGGCCACGTCGAGCCGGATGCGGCGCAGGTACTGCAGCGGCGCAATGCCGGCATGCAGGAGAAACAGCCGGGTGAGGTGGCGCGGCGAGGCGCAGGCCACGCCGGCCATGCGGGCTACGGACCAGTCGGCCTGGGGCTGCTGGCTCACGGCGTCCTGCACGCGGTGCAGGGCGGCGTGCAGGTGGTTGCGGTGGCACAGAAACGGCGAGAGCTCGGGGTCGTTGGGGCCGCGCCGCAAGGCGACGACCATGGCCTGCGCCACCTGGGCCGCCAGCGCTGGCCCGCAGGTCGAAGCGATGCGGTAGAGCAACAGGTCGATGCCGGTGGTCACGCCGGCGCTGCTGATCACCGCGCCGTCGAGCACGAACACGCGGTTGTCCACCACATCGCAGGCGGGCGCCACGCGCCGCAGTTCGTCCAGGTGGTGGTGGTGGGTGGTGGCGCGGTGGCCGTGCAGCAGGCCGGCGTGTGCCGCGATCACGGCGCCGGCGCACACGGTGACCAGCTCCAGCTGGCCCAGGCGCAGGCGCAGACCGCGCAGCCAGTGCAGCAGCACGCGGGCATCGGTGGTGTCCACGGCGATCTCTTCGCCGGGTTGCCCCACCAGCACCACCCAGCTGTGGTCGGGCAGTGCCAAAGGCAAGGGCGCGAGCCCAGCGATGGCCGCGCACCACCGAGCTCGACCGCCTCGGGCGCGGGCCCGATGAAGTGCAACACAAACATGGCCGGACGGCCAGCTGCGAGCAAGCGCAGATTGGCCATGCGCAGCGCTTCGGCCGGGCCGCCCAGTCGAGGATCAGGCTGCCGGGCAGGAGCACGAAATGCACATGGATGGGCCCGGCGGATGGGTCGTTCAGGGTTCGCGGGTCCATTGAAACTCCATTTGCCGGGCGGTGCGCAGCGCCAGCGCCTCAGAGGTGAGCCGGGCGCACGATATGAAGGCTCATGTCGATGCCGGCGCTGATGCCGCCTGACGTGACTGAGGCGGCCCTGGTCGACCCAGCGCACACCGCTGCGCACTTCCAGCGCCGGAAACCGCTGGGCAAGGTCGGCCTGGTCTTCCCAGTGGGTGGTCACCGGCCCGCGGGTGAGCACGCCGCTGGCCGCCAGCAGAAACGCGCCGGTGCAAACCGATGCGGTGAGCCGCGTTTGCGCGTTGACCGGGCGATCCAGGCCAGGGTCTCGGCGCATCGCAGGGGCCCGTCGACCACGCCGCCGGGCACGATCAAGACATCCACCGCGGGAAGATCGGCAAAACCGTGGGCGCCGCACGCAGGGCTCATGCGCGCCGCACGCGCAAGCTGCTCAGCCCGCTGGTCGACTTCGACGCCGTGCCGGCAAGAGGCGGGCTGGTGGGCGTGCGGACGCGGTGATCTGCACCCGTAGGGCACCACGATCCAGGCGGCCGGTCTCGCGAGGCCGCGTTCTGCACGCGTGGACCACTGACCACCCGCTGGCGGTGGCGCTGCCTGGCGCTGCGCCACGGCGCGCAGGCCTTCGCGCTGCAACTCGGCGCTGGGCGCCGACGCGGGGATCGACGCGTGTTCTATTCGCGCACCAAGGGCGAGACCGGAGCGCGATCTGCAAGCGCTGGGCTGTCCGTCGACTCAGCTTCGTGCGGCCCGGGCTGATCGGCGGCGACCGCGCCAGGAGCCGCGGCCCGGCGAGCAGACTCGGCGGTGACGGTTTCAGGCAATCGCTGCGAGCCGCTGCTGCCGCGAGCGCTACCGCGTGGTGCCCGCCGAGCGCATTGCGCTCCACCTGCTGCAGGCGGCGCATGGCTCGCGCGCGGCCGGGCGTGCACGGTGGTGACGTCCGGAGGCTCACCTGTGAAGCGTTCTTCAGGCAACGGTGACCGCAGCGCCCGCACCGCGCTCGGCAATGGCACCGATCTCAAACACCGTCTCGCCCAGTTCGCGCAAGGTCGCCGCACAGGCGGCGGCCTCGGTCGGCGCCAATCACCACCACCATGCCGATGCCGTTGTTGAAGGTGCGGTTCATCTCGATGTCGTCGATGCCGGCGGTCTGTCTGCAGCCAGGCGAACAGCTCGGTCTGTGGCCAGCTGCCCTTGTTCAGGTGGGCGGCGGTGCCCTCGGGCAGCACGCGCGGGATGTTTTCCAGCAGGCCGCCACCGGTGATGTGGGCCAGGGCCTTCACCGGGTGTTTGGCCAGCGCGGCCAGCACGTTTTTCACGTACAGGCGCGTGGGCTTCATGATGGCCTGCTTTGAACGGCATGGCCGTCCAGCGTGGCGGGCAGATCGGCTGCCGGCGCGCTCGATGCACTTGCGCACCAGCGAGAAGCCGTTGGAGTGCACGCCGTGCGAGGCCAGGCCCAGCACCACGTCGCCGGGCTTCACGCTCTGGCCGGTGAGGATCTTGCTTTTCTCGACCGCGCCGACGCAGAAGCCGGCCAGGTCGTATTCGCCCGCCGGGTACATGCCGGGCATTTCGGCGGTTTCGCCGCCGATCAGCGCGCAGCCGCTCAGCTCGCAGCCGTTGGCGATGCCGCCGACCACGGCCGCGGCCGTGTCCACATCGAGCTTGCCGCAGGCGAAGTAGTCCAGGAAGAACAGCGGCTCGGCGCCTTGCACCAGCACGTCGTTCACGCTCATGCCCACCAGGTCGATGCCCACGGTGTCGTGCATGTTCCATTCAAACGCCAGCTTGAGCTTGGTGCCCACGCCGTCGGTGCCGCTCACCAGCACCGGTTCCTTGTAGCGCTTGGGCACCTCAAACAGCGCGCCGAAGCCGCCAATGCCGGCCAGCACGCCCTCGCGCATGGTTTTTTTGGCCAGCGGCTTGATGCGTTCGACCAGCGCGTCGCCAGCGTCGATGTCAACGCCGGCGTCTTTGTACGAGAGGGGAGTGGGGTGGCTGGAGGTCATGAGCGGCGGTCGCGGCGCGGGGCCGGATGCGGGGTTGCGGCTCCTCGGAACCGATGGCGGTGCGCCCGGGGAGGCGCGGAATAGAATTTGCCAGCGATTTTAAGGGCCGCGTCGGTCCTCGGTCCCCCGCCCAGCCATCCATGAACTTCACCCCGAATCAGATCCGTGCCGCTTCCTGGGCGGCCATTGCGCTGGTGTGCTGGCTGCTGCTGTCTTTGCTGGCGCCGGTGCTGATGCCTTTTTTGCTCGCGGCAGGGCTGGCCTATGTGTTGCAGCCCATGGTGGCCTGGCTGCAGTCGCGCCACATTCCGCGCTGGCTGGGCGCCGGGGTGGCGATCTTTCTGCTGACGCTGGTCTTGGCTGGCGGTGTTTTTGCTGATCGTGCCGGTGATCACCAAGCAAGTGCCTTTGCTCAGGGAGCAGGTGCCGCTGCTGCTGGACCGGGTCAATGAGTCGCTGCTGCCGCTGGCCGCGCGCTTTGGCCTCGACCTGCAGATCGACGTGGATCAGGTGCGCGGCTGGTTGCGCAAGCTGATCGTGGAGCACGAGAGCGATCTGATCGGCGGCCTTCTGTCCTCGCTGCGCATTGGCGGCAGTGCGCTGGCCGCGGTGTTTGGCAACCTGGTGCTTGCGCCCATCGTGGCCTATTACCTGCTGCTCGACTGGGCGCGCCTGATCGACCGCACCAAGGGCTTGATCCCCCCGCGCTGGCGCGCCAGCGTGCAGAGCTTTCTCGACGACACAGACGCGGTGCTGGGCCAGTACCTGCGCGGTCAGCTCGTGGTGATGGGTCTGCTGGCGGTTTTCTACACCGTGGGCCTGGCGCTGGTGGGCTTGAAGCTGGCGCTGCCCATTGGCGTGTTCACCGGGCTGGCGGTGTTCGTGCCTTATCTGGGCTTTGGTTTGGGCATGATCATGGGCGTTCTCGCCGCCGTGCTGCAGTTTCAAAGCCTGATCGGGGTGGCGCTGGTGGCGCTGGTGTTTGTGGTGGGTCAGGTGGTGGAGAGCATGTATGTCACACCCCGCTTGCTCGGTGACCGCATTGGCTTGCACCCGATCGCGGTGATCTTTGCCCTGATGGCGTTTGGCCAGCTGTTCGGCTTTGTGGGCGTGCTGATCGCGCTGCCCGCCAGCGCCGTGCTGCTGGTGGCGATTCGCCGCGCCAAGGCCGGCTACCTTCAGAGCGCGCTGTATCTCGAAGCACCCGCGCCACGCACCGCCCCACAGCCCGCCGCGCGCCCGGACGACGCCGCATGAGCAGCGGCGCCCCGCCCATGCAACAGATGGCGCTGGACATCGGGATGGCCCCGGTGGCCACGCTGCAGAGTTTTGTGGCCCAGGGCAATGAAGCCGCGCTGGAGCACTTGCGGCTGTGGACCAGCAACCCGATGCGTTCGCCGGTGCCCACCTGCCTGTGGGGCGAAAGCGGCAGCGGCAAGACGCACCTGCTGCGCGCGGTGCGCCAGGCGCTGCAGGAGCAGGGTGGGCGCGTCGGCTGGCTGGATGCCAGCACGCAAGCGCCCGACGAATTCGATGAGCGCTGGGACGCCGTGTTGCTCGACGATTGCCAGCGCTTCAGCGCAGATCAACAGGCGGTCGCGTTCAACTGGTTTGTGAATGCCCAGAACCCGGCCCACGGCCAGGCGCGCTGGGTGCTGGCCGCGGCCGACCGCCCGCCGGCCGATCTGCCGCTGCGCGAAGACCTGCGCACCCGCCTGGGCTGGGGCCATGTGTTTCAGCTGCACGCGCTGGGTGAGGCCGAGCGGCGATCGGTGCTGCGCCGCGCGGCCGATGAGCGAGGCGTGTTCCTGAGCGACGAGGTGATGGACTACATGCTCACCCGCTTCGCGCGCGACCTCGCCAGCCTCATGCAACTGCTGCAACCAGCTCGACGCCTACGCGCTGCGCACCCAGCGCGCGGTGACCATTCCGCTGATCAAATCCATGCTGGACGGCGACTGAGCGCCGACTTCTTTTTTTTCGGGCCCACTGCGCGGCCTTTTTGTCTGACGCCATGTCTTTGCAACCGATCCGCCTGGCCCTGTTCGATCTCGATCACACCCTGCTGCCGCTCGACTCCGACCACGCCTGGGGCCAGTTCACCGTGGCGCTGGGCTGGCGCGACGCTGAGACCCACAGCCGCGCCAACGACGCCTTCTACGAGCAATACAAGGCCGGCACGCTGGACATCGCCGAGTACGTCCGCTTTGCCACCAGCGCCGCTGCGCGAACATGGGCAGCGGCGTGCCGCCGACGGCCCACGCGCGCTTCATGGACGAGGTGATCCGCCCGGCCATGAAGCCGCAGGCACTGGCGCTGGTGCAGCGCGCACCAGGCGCGCGGGCGATACCGTGGTGATCGTCACCGCCACCAACGAATTTGTCACCCGCCCCATCGCCCAGGCCTTTGGCGTGGACGAGCTGATCGCCATCGAGCTGGAGCGCGACGCCCAGGGTGAGCCCACCGGCGAAATTCGGGGCACACCCTCGTTTCGCGAGGGCAAGGTGGCGCGTGTGGAACAATGGCTGGCTGCGCGCGGCCTGTCTTGGGACCGTGTCGCGCACAGCAGCTTCTACAGCGACTCGATCAACGACCTGCCGCTGCTGGAGAAAGTGCACCAGCCCGTGGCCACCAACCCGGACCAGCGCCTCAGCGCCATCGCCACCGAACGCGGCTGGCGCATCCTGAACCTATTCGAATGATCAAGAAATTCATCGACAAGCTGCTGGGCAAGGCCAGCGGCGGCAAAGCGGCCAGGCCCCGAAGTTCGGCAAGCGCGAAGACGTGCCGGTGGCGGTGCACGGCATCGACCGCAACCTGGTCGACCAGCGCGCGCTCGATGTGGTGCACACCCTGAAGCAGGCGCGGCTTCGAGGCCTACATCGTGGGTGGCGCGGTGCGCGACCTGCTGCTGGGCCTGCGCCCGAAAGACTTCGACGTGGCCACCAGCGCCACGCCCGAGCAGGTCAAGAGCCTGTTTCGCCGCGCCTTCATCATCGGCCGGCGCTTTCGCATCGTGCACGTGGTCTACGGCCGCGGGCGCGACACGAGGTGATCGAGGTCTCCACCTTCCGCGCCTACCTCGACAGCGCCGACGCCGATCAGGTCAAGGGCAACGAGCGCACCAGCAAGGGCCAGCTCGCCGGCATGAAGCACGCCGTGGACGCCAGCGGCCGCGTGCTGCGCGACAACGTCTGGGGCCCGATCGAGCAAGACGCGGCGCGCCGCGACTTCTCCATCAACGCCATGTACTACGACCCCGAGTCGCAGATCGTGGTCGACTTCCACCACGGCATCCGCGACGCCAAGAAAAAGACGCTGCGCATGATCGGCGACGCCGCCACCCGCTACCGCGAAGACCCGGTGCGCATCATCCGCGCCGTGCGCTTTGCCGCCAAGCTGAGCCACCTGGGTTTCACGTTCGACGCCAAGACGCTCTCACCGCTGGCCTCGTCGCACAAGCTGCTGGCCGATGTGCCGCAGAGCCGCTTGTTCGACGAAATGCTCAAGCTGCTGCAGACCGGCCATTCGCTGGCCAGCGTGGCCCAGCTGCGCCAGGTGGGGCTGGACACCGGCATCTACCCGCTGCTCGACGTGGTGGTGCAACGCGCCGACGACCCGTTCGTGAAGCTCGCCCTGCAAGACACCGACCGCCGCGTGGGCGAAGGCAAGCCGGTTGCGCCCAGTTTCCTGTTGGCCTGCGTGTTGTGGTCGGACGTCCGCGAGGGCTGGCAGAAGCGCCTGCAACCGCGCGGCAACCAGCGCCCGCCCGCGCCCATGGCTGCGCTGCTCGACGCGGTCGACGACGTGTTCGAAAACCGCATTGGCGACGTGTCGGGCCGCGGCAAGCTCGGCGCCGACATGCGCGAGATCTGGCTCATGCAGCCGCGCTTTGAAAAGCGCGTGGGCAATGGCCCCTTCACCCTGGTCGATCAGCCCCGCTTTCGCGCCGGCTTCGACTTCCTGCGCCTGCGCGCCCAGGTCGGCGAGGTGGAAGAAGAGCTGGCGCACTGGTGGGAAACTTTCCAGAACGTCAGCGACGTGATGCGCGAAGACATGGTGGACGCGCAGCGCAAAGACGGTCCAGGCAAGTCGGGCGCCGGCAAGGCGCGCCGCGTGAAGCGCAGCGACACCGATCAGCCGGCCAGCGCCGCGGGCGCGCCCCACGAAGACCCGCGCTTTCGCGGCGTAGACGGCGACGATGCCCCGGCACCGAGCCCCAGCTCCAGCCCGTTCTTACGGCAGTGCGTTCGCACCCGACGAAGATGACGCCGACGACACCGATACCGACGACGCCGAGACTGGTGGCGAAGCCGCCGCCGCAGCCCCGGCCAAGAAGCGCCGCCGTCGCCGCCGCAAGCCGGCCGGTGGCGGGAGTGCCGACGGCGGATCTGGCGAAGGCGGACCCGCACCGACAGCCGACTGACATGTCCCGTTCAGAGCGCCTCGAAAGGCCCGAGGTGCTGGCCTACGTGGGCCTGGGCGCCAACCTCGGCAACGCCGCGCAGGCGGTGCGCGATGCGATCGCCGCCCTGGCGGTCACGCCAAGCGTGTCACTCGTGCAAGCCTCCAGCCTCTACCGCAGCGCACCGGTGGACGCCAACGGCCCCGACTACATCAACGCCGTCGCCTGCATCAGCACCACGCTCAACGCGCCCGCCTTGTTGCAGGCTCTGCAGGCCATTGAAAACAACGCCGGCCGCGAGCGCCCCTACCGCAACGCACCGCGCACGCTGGACCTGGACTTGCTGCTCTACGGCGACGCCCGCATCGCCTCGCCCGACCTCACGGTGCCGCACCCGCGCATGGGGGAGCGAGCGTTTGTGTTGCTGCCGTTACGGGAGATTGCAATGGAATTGGTGCGGGATGAGGCACTGGAGGCGGTGGCTGCGCAGGTTTTAGAGCGGTTGTGCCCTCGCGATTGAGTGAGATGTTCGCGTCGATGTGTCATTCATTGAAATCTGATTCCAAATGACCCACCAAGCGCCCCAATTCATTGCCGCAACGCCAGTTCTCGCATCGCTGGACATCAAGCGAAGCGCTGAGTTCTTCGCATCCAAACTGGGGTTTAAAACTGGCTATTTGGTCCAAGGCGAGTACGGCATTGTTTCCAGCGGCTCGATCCAGATCCATTTTTGGGCCTGTGCGGACCGGCACATTTCCGAAGCCACGAGTTGCAGAGTGGAAGTCCAGGGCATTGAAGTCTTGTACGCACAGTGCGTGAGTCATGGCATTGTTCATCCCAAAGCGCCGCTCTCGCAGAAGCCATGGGGAGCCAAGGAATTCGCTATTCTTGACCCCGATGGCAATTTGGTTACCTTCCACGAAAACGCCGACGTCGATTTCAACGCGGCACAGTGGTCGATTTCTCGACGTTTCGAGGCCACATCCCGGCCCATTGGGCGCTCTGCAGACGCACTCATCCCTGCGCCCTGTTCAAAAGCCTGTGCCGCGCCATCCAGAGATTGGAGAGCGCGAACAGCGTGTGCAGTTGCGCCGTGTTCTTCATCAAGCCCGCGGTAGCGCACCTTGACATGGCCGAACTGGCGCTTGATCACCCGAAACGGGTGTTCGACCTTGGCCCGAATGCTCGCCTTGGTCTTCTCCAGCTTGTCCATGATCGCGCCCATGGGCGTGTTCTTGTCCAGCGCTCTGCGCTTGCCCGGGCGCATGGCCACGTGCCAGTCACACTCGATGTCTTGCGTCTCTTCGCGCTTGGCGACGCCCTGGTAGCCCGCGTCGGCGAACACATCGGTTTCTTCACCGTGCACCAGCGCGCTGGCCTGCGTCACGTCGTTGACGTTGGCCGCTGTGCCCACCACGGTGTGCACCAGGCCAGACTCAGCATCCACGCCGATGTGGCGCCTTCATGCCGAAGTGCCACTGGTTGCCCTTCTTGGTCTGATGCATCTCAGGGTCACGCTCGCCGCTGCTGTTCTTGGTCGAACTCGGTGCGGCAATCAAGGTGGCGTCGACGGCCGTGCCGCTCTTGAGCAGCAGGCCCTTGGCGGCCAACGTGCTGTTGACGGTGGCCAGTATCTGAATGCTGAGCTGGTGCGCTTCGAGCAGGTGACGAAAGCGCAGGATGCTGACGCGATCCGGAATGCGCTCGGTGCCCGAGAGACCAGCGAAGTCGCGGTACAGCGGCGTCTCGAACAGGGCTTCTTCCATGGCCAGGTCCGACAGGCCGAACCACTGCTGCAAGGAAATGAATGCGCAGCATGGTCTCGTGCGCAAAGGGCGGGCGTCCCGTACTGGCGACAGGCGAGGCCGTTGCGATCAGAGAAACCAGCTCGCGCCACGGCACGACCAGCTCCATCTCGTCCAGGAACACGGCCTTGCGTGTGCGCCTCGTGCTCAGGTTCAGTCCCAGTTCGGCTTGTTTCTTCATGACTGGATTGTTCCTCGCCTCAGACCTTCACACCATTGGGGACTGCACGGGGTTTTGAACACCATCCCTAACCTTCAAAGAATCTGGATTGGAATTCCATGCCCACCGTCTATGAAAAACGCACGTACTCTGTCGTTGTTGGCCAGATGGCGGAAGTCGTCCGCCTTTACTCGACGCTGGGTTGGCCCGCACTGGAAGCGGGTGGCTTCTCCAAGAATCTGATCGGCTACTTCATCTCAGACACCGGTGAACTGCATCAGCTGGTGCATCTCTGGCGTTTTGAAAGCGACGATGCGCGCAGGGCGTTCTGGAAAAAGCTGTTTGCTGATTCAGACTTCATGGCGTTCGCCAAGCAGTTGCGTCCACTGGTCAAAACGCAAGAAAACCAGCTGCTTCTGGCTGCACCTTGGGGGCCGCAGCCGTAGCCTATTTGGTCGCGGGCGCCAGTGCATAGCACCACCGGTATCACCCTACGCGATCCATCTCAAGGAGCCAGCCGCTCCCGCAACCAACCGCCCTCGGCCTGCTCCGTGTAGCGCAGCCGGTCGTGCAGTCGGCTCTTGCGGCCTTGCCAGAACTCCCAGCGTTCGGGTTTCAGGCGGTAGCCGCCCCAGTGTGGCGGGCGGGGTGGTTGCAGCAGGAACTGGGCGCCGTATTTGGCGGCATTGGTCACCAGCACGGTGCGGCTGTCGATCACTTCGCTTTGCGGGCTGGCCCAGGCGCCGATGCGGCTGTCGAGCGGGCGGCTTTTGAAGTAGGCGTCGCTTTCTTCGTCGCTCACCTTTTCCACCACGCCTTCGATGCGCACCACCCGCTCCAGCTCGACCCAGTGAAACTGCAGCGCGGCGAACGGGTTGCCGGCCAGTTCGCGGCCCTTGCGGCTGTCGTAGTTGGTGTACCAGACGATGCCTTGGGCATCAAAGCCCTTGATGAGCACCACGCGGGTACTGGGCCGCAGGTCTGCGCCCACGGTGGCGACCGTCATGGCGTTGGGTTCGGGCACCTCGCCGCTGATGGCTTCCTGCAGCCAGCGATCGAATTGCTGCAGCGGGTCGGCGTGCGAGGCTTGCTCGCTGAGTTCGGCTTTTTCGTAGCTTTTGCGCAGGTCGGCGATGTTCATGGCGGCAGTATAGGCAGCGCGAGAGGGTCTGATGGATCCGCCGCCGGGCCGCCCCCAGGCGGATCAGCCCCTTCGGAGGGCAGCGACCCGCAAAGCGGCGGAGCTTGGGGCCGCTCAGGTGGCGAGGTGCAGCAAGCGCGCGAGCTGGCGGTCTTCGATGCCGTGCTCGCGCAGGCCGTGCAGGGTCTGGCGGGCGTAGTCGAGCGTGCTGCCGTAGCGGCCCACCGATTGGGCAAAGATTTCGCGGTAGCGCTCGGCGCTGAGCGCGCCGGTGAAGTTGGGGCTGCGCCGCGAGAGCGTGAAGGCCAGCGCGGGCACCAGGCCTTGATCGGTCTGGCAGGGCAGCCAGCGCGGGTCGTACACCGGGTTGGGCATTTCGCGCGCCCACAGCGCGGGCATGAGCGCTTCCACCCGCTCATGGGGAATGCGCAGCGCCAGGCCTTGCACGCTGCCGCCGCGCACCAGCGCAAACACCAGGCCGGGGCGCTCGGGCGTGCCGCGGTTGACGCGGCTCCACATTTGCAGGCTGCGGTGGTGGCCGTGCACACGGGCCAGCCGGGTTTCCACCGCCTCGAACTCGGGGCGCCAGACCAGCGAGGCGTAGCCGAACACCCAGAGGTCGGGGCGCGGCCCCATGCGAGCGCCAGGCGGCCAGTGTGTCGGCCATCATCTGTGGACCATTGCGCTCGGCGGGCACCCAGGTGGTGGGGCGGGGCAGCGTGGGCAAGGAGAAGCGTGGGGAGGCGGGAGGGAAGGGTTGACGCAGCCATTTACAATCACCGGTTGCTCAGAACGCAGCCCGCAAGGCGATTTGGCCTTTGCGGGGATTCCGATCAGATCACCAGATTTCCTTTCATTTTTCACGGAGTGTTAGCCATGTCTTCCCAAGATAACGACCAGGACGTTCGCGTCGTTGCCGTCGTGTTGATTGCCACCATTTTGCTGGCCGTGGGCCTGGCCCTGGGCATCGGCATCCACAAGGCTCGCAGTGGCGGCGCCTCGGCATCTTCCATGGGCAGCGCACCAGCGGCCATGACCGACGCCGCGCCCGCGGCCGCCATGGTGGGTGAAGACGCCAGCGTGGTGGTGGAGAGCGGCGTGGTCAAGTTCTACTTCGCCAGCGGCAAGGCCGATCTCGCGACGGGCGCGCTCGAAGCGCTGGGCGATGCGGTGGCAGCGGCACAGGGCGGCAAGCGGCTGGTGATTTCCGGCTTTCACGATGCCACGGGCGACGCCGCGTTCAATGCGGAACTCGCCAAGCAGCGCGCCATGGCCGTGCAGAGCACGCTGGTGGGCGCGGGCGTTGCCGAGTCGAGCATCGAGCTGAAGAAGCCGGAGCAGACCACGGGCAGCGGCAACAACGCCGAAGCGCGCCGCGTTGAGGTGGTGATCGCCGACTGACCTGCGCCCTGCCAGACAGCAAAAAGCCCGGTCAGCCGGGCTTTTTGCTGTCTGCTGTTTGGTTAAACGCTTCAGAGAAACCGCTCCAGCAGCCGCTGCGAGGCGCGGTCCAGCGCGTTGCGGTCGCGGATTTCAAACACCACACCGCTGCCGCTGGTGACCAGCAGGCGCCTGGCGCCCGGCAGCCGGCGGATGTCTTCTTCCACCTTGAGCACCAGCTCGGTGGCGCCGCGATCGGTCTCCACCTGCCAGACGCTGGGCGTGGCGAAGGTGCTCACCGAGCGAATGCGCTGGATCACCGGCACGAACTCGCGCTCGGCCAGCGCCTCGCGCACGGCCTGCTGGTTGGGCGCGTCCAGCGCGTCGAGACGGGCCACGAAAGCCAGCTCGTGGCCGTCGCTGCCCACGATGGCAATGTCTTCTTCGGGCGCGGTCAGCGGAAACGCGCGCACCACCTGCACGCCTTGGTGGCTCTCGCCGCCGATGGTGCAGGTCCAGCGGCCGTGTGCGTCGCGCTGCAGGGTGAAGGGGATCGCCATGGGTTGGCTGTTGTTGCTCATGCAGCCCCCGCGCCAGTGTGGGCCGAGGGCTGGGGCAGGTGGTGCGCGAGCACGCTGGCCTCGTGTTCGGCGTCCTCAGTCGCGGCGTGGCGCGCTTGCGCCTCGTAAAGCCGCCAGTAGGCGCCTTGCTGCGCCATCAGCTCGTCGTGTGGGCCCACTTCCACCACCTCGCCGCGGTCCATCACCACCAGGCGGTCGGCCTTGCGCAAGGTGGACAGGCGGTGGGCAATGGCGATGGTGGTGCGGCCCTGCACCAGGTTGTCCAGCGCCTTCTGGATTTCCTTCTCGGTCTCGGTGTCCACCGCCGAGGTGGCTTCGTCGAGGATCAAAATTTTCGGGTCGATCAGCAGCGCCCGCGCGATGCTGATGCGCTGGCGCTCGCCGCCCGAGAGGCCTTGCCCGCGCTCGCCCACCAGCGAGTCGTAGCCCTGCGGCAAACGCAGAATGAAATCGTGCGCATGGGCGGCGCGCGCCGCGGCCACGATCTCGCCGCGGGTGGCGCCGGGTTTGCCGTAGGCGATGTTGTCGGCGATGGTGCCGAAGAACAAGAACGGTTCCTGCAGCACCAGGCCGATGTGGCTGCGGAAATCGGCCACACGAAAGCGCCGGATGTCGGTGCCGTCGAGCAGGATGCGGCCCTCCGACACATCGTAGAAGCGGCAGATCAGGTTCACCAGCGTGCTCTTGCCCGAGCCGCTGTGGCCCACCAGACCGATCATTTCGCCGGGCTGTATGTCCAGGCTCAGGCCTCGGATCACGGCGCGGTTGCCATAGCGAAAGCCGATGTTGTCGATGCGCAGGCCGCCGCGCACCACCGGGGAGAGCACCGGGTCGGCCGGCTCGGGCACGTTGGACACGTGGTCGAGGATGTCGAAAATGCGCTTGGCGCCAGCGGCGGCCTTTTGCGTCACCGAGACGATGCGGCTCATGGAATCGAGCCGGCCATAAAAGCGGCCGATGTAGGCGATGAACGCGGTGAGCACGCCCACCGTGATCTCGCCTTTGCTGATCTGCCAGATGCCAAACGCCCAGACCACCAGCAGGCCGATGTCGGTCAGCAGCGTGACCGTGGGCGAGAACAGGCTCCAGGTCTTGTTGAGCCGGTCGTTGACCGCCAGATTGAGCTGGTTCGCTTCCTTGAAGCGGCCGGCTTCGCGGCGTTCCTGCGCAAAGGCCTTGACCACGCGGATGCCGGGGATCGAGTCGGCCAGTACGTTGGTCACGTCGCCCCAGACGCGGTCGATTTTTTCGAAGCCGGTGCGCAGCCGGTCGCGCACGCGGTGAATCATCCAGGCGATGAAGGGCAGCGGCAGCAACGTGACCAGCGCCAGCCAGGGATTGATGGAGAACAGGATGATCGAGGTCATGCCGAGCATGAGCACGTCGGTGGCGAAGTCGAGCGCGTGCAGCGAGAGGAACACCGAGAGCCGGTCGGTTTCCGAGCCGATGCGCGCGATCAGATCGCCGGTGCGCTTGGCGCCGAAGTAGTCGAGCGAGAGACCCAGCAGGTGTTCGAAGGCGCTGGTGCGCAGGTCGGCCGCGATGCGCTCGGAGACCAGCGCCAGCAGCCAGGTGCGCGCCCAACCCAGGGCCCAGCCCAGCAGCGCCGCGCCGAGCAGGCCGCCGAGCAGCAGCAGGACGTATTGCGGGTCGATGGTCTGCCCGGTCTGGAACGGAATCAGCACCTTGTCCATCAGCGGGATGGTGAGGTAGGGCGGCACCAGCGTGGCCGCGGTGGAGGCCAGGGTGAGCAGAAAACCCGCCAGCAGCTGCCAGCGGTACGGCCTGGCAAAACGCCACAAGCGCAGCAACACCCAGGTGGAAGGCACCTCGGGCGCGGACGGCGGGCAGATGGCACAGGTCTCGGCATCGGCTGGCAGCAGCGACTGGCAGACCGGGCAGCGCGCACCCGTGTCGTCTGCCGGTTCTTGTGGGCGGCCCTGGGCGCTGAGCGCATGCTCGAAAGCCTGCACCAGTCGCAATGAGGCGGCGTTCTGGGCCAGCGTGAAACGCCAGCGGGCGAGCAGGCCGCCCGCGTCCAGCAGGTCGAGCGTGGCCACGCCCGAGAGATCGGTGTGGCGCAGCGAAAGGCCCGGGGCCAGCGCTGTCGACTGCCAGCCGGTGTTGTGGTCGGTGTGCCAGAGGTGTGTTGCGGTCAACAGCAACTGGCCGGCAGCGAAGCGACCGCGCGCATCCAGATCGGTGCTCAGGCGGGAAAGCACCTCGGTGGCGGGCACCTGGGGCGGGAGATCACCGACCGGGTTGGGGCTGGCGGGGTCGGTGGCGGTCGGCATGGCAGCAAGATTGTGCGTCAAGTCGGTGGCGTTTCTTTGTCACACCTGGCTGCAAATTTTTAAGCCCCTGCTCAGGGTTTGGACCGAAAATACCGCCGCGCACAGACCCGTGCGCAAGCCGTTGCCGTTTGCCTTGCGGGGCCAGCGCAACAGTGCCGGAAGGCCGGGCCTGAAGCCCGGCCTTTGTGTGTTCAGAACGAATCCATGCATTCGATGCCTTTTGCCTTGCGCGTGCTGCGTCACCGTTTCCTCGGCGGCCCCAACGCCTGGACCTACCGCTCCGCCATGGAGGTCTGGCTCGACCTCGGTGTGCTGGAGCAGCACCCCTCCAATGCCCTTCCCGGCTTCACCGATCGCCTGCTGGCCTTGCTGCCCGGGCTGAATTCGCACCACTGCGGCGTGGGCGAAGAAGGCGGCTTTGTCGAGCGCCTGCACGGCGGCACCTGGATGGGCCATGTGCTGGAACACTGCGTGATCGAGCTGCTCAACCTCGCGGGCATGCCCACCGGTTTCGGCCAGACGCGCAGCACCACGCAGCCCGGCGTCTACCGCATGGTGTTTCGTGCCCGCAACCAGGCCACCGCCGAAGCCGCCTTGGAACAAGGTCTGGCGCTGCTGCATGCCGCGCTCAACAGCGAAGCTTTTGACGTCGCGCAGGCGACTGCCGACGTGCATGCCGTGGTCGAAGCGACCTGGCTCGGGCCCTCCACCGCGGCCATCGTGGCGGCGGCCACCGCGCGCGGCATCCCGCACCTGCGCCTGAACGACGGCAACCTGGTGCAGCTCGGGTACGGCGCGAACCAGCGCCGGATCTGGACCGCAGAGACCGAGCTCACCGGCGCCATTGCCGAGGGCATCGCGGGCGACAAAGACCTCACCAAGACCTTGCTGCGAGCCTGCGGCGTGCCGGTGCCTGAGGGCCAGGTGGTGGCCAGCGAACAGGAAGCGTGGGAAGCAGCGCAAGACATCGGCTTGCCGGTGGTGGTCAAGCCCAGCGACGCCAACCACGGCCGCGGCGTGACGCTGGACCTGTCCACCCAGGCCGACGTGGCCGCCGCCTACCGTCTGGCCGATGCCGAGGGTTCCGAGGTGATGGTCGAGCGCAACATCAGCGGCCAGGAACACCGCTTGCTGGTGGTCGGCGGGCGTGTGGTGGCGGCGGCCCGCGGCGAATTGGCCGAGGTGGTGGGCAATGGACGCGACAGCGTGCTGGCGCTCATCGAGGCGCAGATCAACAGCGACCCGCGCCGTGGCACCACCGAAGCCTTCCCGCTCAACCGGCTGGACGTGGCGGACGACCCGGTGGTGCTGCTCGATCTCAAGCGCCAGGGCTTCGAGCCGACCGACACCGTGCCCGAAGGCCGGCGCCTGCTGGTGCAGCGCAACGGCAACGTGGCGATCGACTGCACCGATGCGGTTCACCCCGAGGTGGCGTACAGCGTCGCGCTGGCCGCGCGCGCGGTGGGTCTCGATGTGGCCGGGGTCGATGTGGTGTGTGAAGACATTGGCCGCCCGCTGCAAGACCAGGGCGGGGCGGTGGTGGAGGTCAACGCCGGGCCGGGCTTGCTGATGCACCTCAAGCCCGCCATCGGCCAGCCACGCCCGGTGGGTGAGGCGATCGTGGACATGCTGTTTGATCCGCAGCAGGGTCGCACGGGCCGCATCCCGCTGGTGGGCGTGACCGGTACGCGCCACACCGCCATGGTGGCGCGCGCGAGCGCGTTTTTGCTGGGTCTGGCGCACGCGGCTCAGGGCCCGGTGGGTCTGGCTTGCCACGACGGCATCTGGATCGGCAAGCGCCGCACCGAAGACGCCGAGCGCCAGTACGGGGCGCAATGCCAGCGCCTCTTGATGAACCGCGACGTCCGCGCGCTGGTGGTGGCAACCACACCGGTGCACATCCTCGACCACGGCCTGCCCTACGACCGCTGTCTGGTGGGCGTGGTCACCGACCTGGGCGGCTGGGAGGGTTTGTCGCAGCACGACGTTTGGGGCGAGCAGGATATGGCGCGGGTGTTGCGCACGCAGATCGACGTGGTGCTCGCCACCGGCGCCGCGGTGCTCAACGCCGACGACGCGGCGGTGGCCGAACTGGCGCGGTTTTGCGATGGCGATTGCGTCTGGTACGGCCTGTGTGGCATTCCCGATGGCGCGCCAGGCACGCGCGCCGTACGCTGGATCGACGAGACGGTGTGTCTGGTCGAGGCTGGTGACACGCGGGCGTCTGCGCGGCCGGTGCTGGCGGCGGGTGAAGACGCGCTGGCGCTGTGCGCGGCCGCCGCGGCTGCCTGGGCCAGTGGCCTGGCGCCCGAGCTGATCGCCGCCGGGCTGGAGCATTTCGACAGCCTGCCGCATCCCTGAACGCAGCCCGCCACCCTTTCACTGGACACCCCCAAGCCATGGACATTTCCCGCATCCGGGCGCTGCGCGGCCCCAACCTCTGGACCCGCCAGACCGCCATTGAGGCGATCGTGCGCTGCGAGCCAGCCGAGCGGTCGATTGACGATCAGCCCGAATTTGAAGCTGCCCTGCGCGAGCGCTTTCCCCAGCTCGGTCCGTGGCAGCGCCCAGTCGACGGGCTGTCGCTGGCGCATGCGCTCAAGCGTGTGGCGCTGGCCTTGCAGGCGCAGGCCGGTTGCCCGGTGAGCTTCGCGCGTTGCACCGAAACGGTGGAGCCGGGCACCTACCAGGTGGTGGTGGAGTACACCGAAGAAGCGGTTGGGCGCGCTGCGTTCGGCGCCGCCGAGCGGCTGATTTCCGCGGTGCGCGCGCCCGAGCCGCAGCCGTTTGATGTGGACGCGGTGCTGGCCGAGTTGCGCGCGCTGGATGAAGATGTGCGCCTGGGGCCATCGACCGGCGCCATCGTCAGCGCCGCGCTGGCCCGCGGTATTCCGCACCGCCGCCTGACGCAGGGCTCGCTGGTGCAGTTTGGCTGGGGCGCCAAGCAGCGCCGCATCTGGGCCGCCGAGGTCGATGGCACCAGCGCGGTCTCGGAGAGCATCGCGCAAGACAAGGAGCTCACCAAGCAGCTGCTGCGCGCAGCGGGCGTGCCGGTGCCCTGGGGCCGGCCGGTGGACAGCGCAGAGGAGGCCTGGGCGGTGGCGCAGGAAATCGGCCTGCCGGTGGTGGTCAAGCCGCGCGATGGCAACCAGGGCAAGGGCGTGACGGTGAACATCGTCGACCGCGAGCACCTGGAGATCGCGTACCGCGCGGCCAGCCAGCATGGCCAGCCGATGGTGGAGCGCTTTCTGCCCGGCAGCGATTTCCGCTTGCTGGTGGTCGGTGACCGACTGATTGCCGCCGCGCGCCGTGAGCCGCCGCAGGTGATTGGCGACGGCGTGCAGACCGTGGCGCAGCTGATCGACCAGGTCAACGCCGACCCGCTGCGTGGCGACGGCCACGCGACACCGCTCACCAAAATGCGCATCGACGAGATCGCGCTGGCCCGCCTGAAGGTGCAGAACCACACGCTGGATACCGTGCCCGCCAAGGGCGAGCGCGTGGTGCTGCGCAACAACGCCAACCTCTCCACCGGCGGTACCGCCACCGACGTGACCGACGACGTGCACCCGGAGGTCGCCGCGCGCGCGGTGGCCGCGGCCCGCATGATCGGGCTCGACATTTGTGGTGTGGATGTGGTGTGCGAAACCATGCTGCGCCCGCTCGAAGAGCAGCGCGGCGGCGTGGTCGAGGTGAATGCAGCGCCTGGCTTGCGCATGCACATCAGCCCGTCTTACGGCAAGGGCCGGGCGGTGGGCGAGGCGATTGTGGACCACCTGTTTGCGCCCGGCGACAACGGCCGCGTGCCGGTGGCGGCGGTCACCGGTACCAACGGCAAGACCACCACGGCGCGGCTGATCGCCCATGTGCTGAAGGCGCAGGGCCTGCGCGTGGGCATGACCAACACCGATGGCGTCACCGTGAACGGCCGCCAGACCGACAGCGGCGACTGCTCCGGCCCGCGCAGTGCGCGCAATGTGCTGATGCATCCCGATGTGGATGCGGCGGTGCTGGAAACCGCGCGCGGCGGCATTCTGCGCGAGGGTCTGGGCTTCGACCGTTGCCAGGTGGCGGTGGTCACCAACATCGGCGCCGGCGACCACCTGGGGCTCAACTTCATCACCACGGTGGAAGACCTGGCGGTGCTCAAGCGCGTGATCATCCAGAACGTGGCGTCCGACGGCTACGGGGTGCTCAACGCCACCGATCCGCACTGCGTTCGCATGGGGCAGGTGTGCAGCGGGCGGGTGATCTTTTTCGCTGCCGATGGCGGGCACCCGGTGCTGGGCACGCACCGCGCGCAAGGCCACCGCTCGATCTGGGTGGAGGGCGGCTGCATCGTGGCGGCCGAGGGCGAGCAGCGCCACATGCTGCCGTTGGATCAAGTGCCGTTCACCCAGGGCGGGCGCATTGGTTTTCAGGTGGAGAACGCGATGGCGGCGGTCGGCGCGGCCTGGGGCATGGGTGTGCCCTGGGACACGATTCGCCAGGGACTCGCCAGTTTCCAGAGCGACGCCGGTAGCGTGCCCGGACGCTTCAATCTCATGGCCTACCGCGGTGCCACCGTGATTGCCGATTACGGCCACAACCCGGATGCCATGCGCGCCCTGGTATCGGCCGTGCAGGCGATGCCGGCGACGCGCCGCAGTGTGGTGATCAGCGGTGCGGGCGACCGGCGCGATGAAGACATCCGCGAGCAGACGCAGATCCTGGGCGCCGCCTTCGACGAGGTGATTCTGTTTGAAGACGCCTGCCAGCGCGGACGCGCCGAGGGCGAGGTGGTGGGTCTGCTGCGCCAGGGGCTTGAGGGTGCGGCCATGACGCGCCGGGTGGACAGCATCGTGGGCGAGTTTCTGGCCATCGACACCGCGCTGGCGCGGCTGCAGCCGGGTGAACTTTGCCTGGTGCTGGTCGATCAGGTGCAGGAAGCGCTCGCGCACCTGCAGCGACGCTGCAGCGAAGCCGAGGCGGTCGCCCCGGCCTGAAGCGTCAGAGGCTCAGCCTCTCAGCCCAGACCCTGGCCGGCGGCGTGCTCGGGGCGCTGGATCAGTTCGATCTTGTAGCCGTCGGGGTCGGTCACGAACGCGATCACGGTCTTGCCGCCTTTCACCGGACCGGCTTCGCGCGTGACGTTGCCGCCGGCCGCCTTGATCTTGTCGCAGGCGGCATAGGCGTCGACCACGCCCAGGGCGATGTGGCCGTAGGCGGTTCCCATTTCGTAGCTGTCGGTGTCCCAGTTGTGGGTGAGTTCGATCTCGGCCTGCGCCGGGTTGCCCTCGTAACCCACGAAGGCCAGCGAGTACCTGTACTCGGGGTTCTCCGAGGTGCGCAGGAGCTGCATGCCCAGCACCTGGGTGTAGAAGTCGATGGAGCGCTGCAGGTTGCCCACGCGCAGCATGGTGTGTAGAAGTCGCATGCTGAGAAGTCCTTGCTCGGTGATTCAAAAGTCGATTATGTCGTCGCACCGCCAGCCGGCTTGTGGTGCAGGTCGAACACCAGGCAGGTGGTGGTGGCGTGGGCGTAAAGCGTGCCGTCGGGACCGACGAGCTGGGCGTCGGCCGTGGCGAGCTGGCGCCCGCAGTGGATCACCCGGCCGATGGCGCGCACGCGTTGCACCTTGGGCGTGAGCGCGCGCACGATGTTCACGCTGAGTTCGGCGGTGGTGTAGCCGCGGCCCGGCAGCATTTTGGTGTGCACCGCACAGCCCAGCGCCGAATCGAGAATGGTGGCAAACCAGCCGCCGTGCACCGAACCCATGGGGTTGAGGTGTTTCGGCCCCGGTGTGCCCTGGAAGGTGGCGGTGCCGTCGCCGATGGCGACCACCAGAAAATCCAGCGTGTGTGCGATGGCCGCAAACGGCAGTTCGCCGCGCAGCATGGCCTGCATCTGCTCCAGGCCCGACTGGCCCGTGATCTGCTCGGGCCGCGCCACACCTGGCCCTGGGCCCGTGCTCAGGCGCTGCTGAATGGCGGCCTCTTCGGCCAGCCAGTCGTCGAGGTGATCGGGTTTGGTCATGTTGCGGTTTCCTGAAAGAGAGGAAAAAGTGTAGCCACAGGCGTGTGTCTGGCTTGTCACTTGTGTGGGCGTCTCGACCGGCAAGACCCCAGAGCGGTGAAAGCCTGCGGATTGCGCGATAGTGGCGGCGGCGCCCGCGACCCCGGCGCGTCCATCCCCTCACCCAAACGGACACAGTCTTTCCATGACACTGAGCAACTACCTGCGCAGCCACAACGAGCTGATCGAGATGCTGATCGAAGGCGGCAACCCGAACGCGCTGAACAAACTCACGCACGACGAGATGGAGCACCTGCGCAACCAGCTCGATCGCGACGAGCGCATCTGCGCCTATGTGGGCGGTCGGGTGGTGGGTGCCGGGCGCGGCGTCTGGGTGTTGACCGAGCGCTCGCTGGTGGTGCTGACCAGCGTGGGCCCGGTGCGCGAGCGCAAGCTGTCGCTGCAGGCGCTGGAGAGCGTGGAGACGCAGCGCGGGCGTTACGGGCAGACCTTGCGCGTGCGCATCGAGGGCCAGAGCCACGGACTCTACGGTTGTGACACGACCCACGCGGTGCTGGCTGCCCGCGCGCTGTCGGCGCGCCACCCGTTGGCCCTGGCGCAGACCGCGCTGGACGACGAGGCGCTGGCCAACGCCTTGCACGCATTCGCCGAACTGGGTCTGCGGGTGCAGCCGCTGGCCCAGAGCGCCGACAGCGCCCGCGCAGCCATGCAGGCAGCGATTGCCCGGGCCCGCGCCGACGGCCTGGTTCAGGCAACCGAACTGACAAGCTGACCGTCTGGCGGGTCTTGTGACCGGCCAGCAGCGCAGGCAGAGAACCGCCAGCGCTGCCAGTCGCGGCACAAGCCCGCGCCTGCTCAGCGGTCTGCCGGCTGGGCTTGCTTGAGTTCGGCGATCAGGCGTTCGCCCTGCTGGGCGCGTGGTTTGGCCAGCCGGGCGATGCCCAGGTAGAGCACGGGGGTGAGAAACAGGGTGAACAGGGCGGCGATCGACAGCCCGCCAAAAATCACCCAGCCGATCGCCGCGCGCGCCTCGGCGCCCGGCCCGCTGCCCAGCACCAGCGGCAGGGCGCCCAGCACGGTGGAGGCCATGGTCATGACGATGGGACGCAGCCGCGTGGTGGCCGCTTCCAGCGCCGCCTCGCGCACGCTGCGCCCGGCGTCGCGCAACTGGTCGGCGAACTCCACCATCAGGATGCTGTTTTTGGCCATCACCCCGACCAGCAACAGCAGCCCGATCTGGCTGTAGAGGTTGACCGACGTGCCGCTGGCCAGCATGGCAAACACGGCCGCTGCCAAGCCGAACGGCACGCTGAGCAGCACCACGGTGGCGCTGGTGACGCTCTCGAACTGCGCCACCAGCACCAGGAACACCACCAGCAGCGCCAGCGCGAAGGTGATGGCGAGATCGCGCCCCGACTGCTCCAGCGTGGCCGCGTCGCCCCGAAACAGCAGGCCCATGCCGTCGGGCAGCTCGCTGGCCGCCAGGCTGCGCAGCGAGTCCACCACGGTCTGCAGTGGCAAGTCGCCGGTGACGACGGCGCTCATTTCGACCGCGCGGCGCTGGCCAAAACGCTCCAGCTCGGGCGCGATGGCGGTCTCTTCAATGCGCACGAATTGCGACAGCGGCACCAGCTGGTCACCGCTGGGGCCGCGCGCCCGCACGCTGTAGTTCAGCAGGTCGGCCGGGTCGGTGGCGCCGCGGCTGGTGGACTGCAGGATCACCGGCACCGTGCGGTCGTCCACCGCGAGCTCGGCCAGCTCGGTGCCGTCGACCAGCGCCCGCAGCACGGTGTCCAGCCCTTCGATCGGCACGCCCAGCTCGCTGGCGCGCTCGCGGTCGATCTGCAGGGTGATCTGCGGCTGGGTGGCGTTGTAGTCCACCTGCACATCGCGCAGCGCCGGCAGCCGGTCTTCGATGTTGCGCGCAAACGCGTCGGCGGCTGCGGCAATGCGGGTGTAGTCGTCGCCGGTGATCGCCATCTGCACGCTGCCGTCGCCGCCACCGCCCACACTCAGGCCGCCGCTGCCGCGCACCCGAACCCGCGCACCAGGCAGTCCGTTCAGCGCTTTTTGCACCTGCGCCGCCAGCTCGGCCTGGCTGGTGCCGCGCACGCTCCAGTCGCTCAGCGGCGCCACGATCTCGGCGCGGTTCGGATCAAATCGCCCGGTGATGGTGAAGATGTTGGTGACCAGGCCCTGATCCTTCAGCGGCTGCACCGCGGCCAGTGCGGCTTCGAGCTGGCGGTCGGTGTAGGCGAGCGAGACGCCGTCGGGCGCGTTGATGCGGATCGTGAGCACGCCGCGGTCCTCGTCGGGCGTGAGTTCCTTGTCCAGCAGCGGATAGGCCAGCGCCGCCGCGATGGCCAGCAGCACGCTGGCGCCCAGCACCCACCAGGCGTGGGCAAGCGCGCCACCGATCAGCCGCTGGTAGCCGCGCACACCGCGTTGCCCCCAGGCCCCCAGCCGCCGCCACACCGGCCCGGCGCGGCGTTCCTGCGGCAGGCGCGAGGCGATCAGCGGCCCCAGCGAAAGCGCCACGAAAGACGAAATCGACACCGCGATGGCCATCACGAAACCAAACTCGGCAAACAGCCGCCCGCTGGTGGAGGGCAGAAACGAGATCGGCACGAACACCGCCACCAGCGTGGCCGTGGTGGCCACGATGGCAAAGAACACCTCGCGCGTGCCGAGCACGGCCGCGGCCCGCGGCGGGTCGCCCAGGGCTCGGCGACGCTGGATGTTTTCCAGCACCACGATGGCGTCGTCCACCACCAGGCCGGTGGCCAGCAGCAGTGCCAGCAGGGTGATCAGGTTGATGGAAAAGCCCAGCAGCCAGATGGCCGCCAGCGTGCCCACCAGCGCGATCGGGATCGCCGCCGCCGGCACCAGCGTGGCGCGCCAGCGGCCCAGAAACAGCGCCACCACCGCGATCACGATGCCCACCGCCAGCAGCAGGCTGGAGGTGACCTCAGAGATTGCGCCGCGGATGAAAATTGCCTCGTCGGCCACCACGGTGATCTGAAGGTCGCCGCCCTCGCGGTTGAGCCGGTCCACCACCTCGCGCACGCCCTGCGAAATATTCACGCTGTTCGACTGCGCCTGGCGCACCACGCCCAGGCTGATCACGCCCTCGCCATTGAGCCGCACATAGGCGCTGGCATCGGCCGGGCTGAATGCGATGTCGGCCACCTCGCCCAGCGTGAGCTGGGGCCCCAGGCGCAGCGCGCGCAGCGCCTCGGGCGAGCTGGCGCTGGCGTTGGCTCGCACCAGCACCTCCTGGCTGGTCGCGTCCAGGCTGCCGGCCGGCACGTCCAGCCGCGCCGAACGCAGCAGGGTGGCCACGTCGTCAAGCGACACGTTGTAGCCTGCCAGCCGCAGCGGGTCGACCCGCACCCGCATCACGCGCTGGCGCTCGCCGAACAGGTTGATGTCG
Organism: uncultured beta proteobacterium; assembly: GCA_963831255.1. Classification (GTDB taxonomy): domain Bacteria; phylum Pseudomonadota; class Gammaproteobacteria; order Burkholderiales; family Burkholderiaceae_C; genus Hydrogenophaga. The sequence continues at coordinate 627,549 of CAWHPI010000006.1, forward strand.
GCCACGCCCTCGACCGAAATCAGCGCCGGCTCGATGCGGTCTTCCACCGCCCGAGACAGCGCCTCCACCGGCAGCGAGCGGCTGGAGACCGACAGCTGCATCACCGGCTCGGCGTCGGCGTCGGCCTTCACGATGGTGAGGTTTTCCAGCCCGTCGGGCAGCGTGCGCTGGATGCGCGCCACCGCGTCGCGGACATCGTTGGCGGCACCGATCAGATCGACACCAGGGTTGAATTCGATGATGACCCGAAAGTTGCCCTCTTCACTGGCCGAGCGCACCAGGTAAACCCCCGGCACCCGGGCCGCTGCGCCCTCGACCACCCGCGTCACCTCGGCGTCCATGGTCTCGGGCGCAGCGCCGGGGTAGTCGCCGCGCACCACCACGATCGGGCGGTCGATGTTGGGCAGCTCGCGCACCTCCACGCCCAGCCAGGCACCCACGCCCGCGATCACGATCAGCAGGTTGAGCACGATCACCAGCCAGGGCCGGCGGATGGCGAGGGCCGGCAGGCCGCCAGTGGTGGGCTGCTCCATCAGGAGGCGCTCTCAGCAATGGCCCGCTCACCCACCACGCGCACCGCGCGGCCCGGGCGCAGCCGCTGCACGCCCTCGACCACCACCGGCTCACCGCTGGCCAGCGCGCTGTCGACCAACACCCGCTCACCGCTGCGGCGCACCACACGCGCCGCCACCCGTTGTGCCTTGCCCTCGCGCACGGCCCAGACGAACGCGCCCTCGCGGTCAAATTGCAAGGCCAGCGCCGGCACGCTCACCCGCGCTTCGCCCTCGAACACCAGGCGCACCCGAAACGACATGCCGGTCCGCAGCCGGTCTTCGGTGTTCGGCAGCGTGGCGCGCACCCGCACCGTGCGCAGCACCGGGTCGATCTGGCTGTCGATCTCGCTCACGCGGCCGGTGAAGGGCTGGCTGGGGTAGGCCGGGTGCGTGGCGGTGATGGTCTGCCCCAGGCGCAGCCGGTTCAGGTGCGCCTCGGCCACCGCGAACGCCACCACCAGCTGGCGCCGGTCGTCCAGCGTGGTCAGCGCGGTGGTCGGTGACACGCGGTCCCCGCGCTCGACGCCGGCAATGCCCATCACGCCCGCGAATGGCGCGCGCACGCTGCGCTCCGTCAGCGCCTGGCGCGCCTGCGCCAGCTCGATCTCGGCGCTGCGCCGCACGGCCACCGCCTGCTCCACCTCGATCTCGGGCACGGCGCCGCTGCCCGCCGTGGCCTCCAGCCGCCGTGCCAGCAGGCTGGCGGTCTGCAGCCGGGCGGCGGCCAGGTCCACCGCCAGCTGCTCGGCTCGGTCGCTCAGTTGCACCAGCAGCTGGCCCGCCGCGACCGCCTGCCCGGTGCGAAACAGCACCCGATCCACCTCGCCTTCGACCAGGGGAAAAAGCGTGACCGAGCGCTGGGCCAGCCCGCTGCCAGGCAGCTCCAGCGTCACCGTGTCGGGCAGCTCGCTGCTGTTGGCCACGATCACCGGCACCGCTTCGGCGGCGGGTCTGGGTGCTGTGGCGGATGGCGCCTGCGCGTGGGCAGACTCGCTGCCCGTGGCCAGGAGCAGCGCGAGTGCGGCACACGCGGACAGCAGGCAGCGCTGTGCTGGAGCGGTGGCGAAGAAAAGCGGCCGAAACACGGCGAGGGGGGAGCGGGCTGGCATGCGCGGATGGTAGTGCGGCGCGGCCAGCCGCGCGGGATGCTGGGGAATGTCTGGCGCGGCGTGCGCCGTCCGGGATCAGAGCGGCACGGTGTAGTTCAGCGTCATGCGCCCGCCGTCCACCGTGACGATTTCGCCGGTCACGTAGCTCGCCGCGTCGCTGGCCAGCCAGGCCACCACATCGGCGATTTCGTCGGGCTCGCCCAGGCGTTTCATGGGCGTTCGGCTGAGCACCTTCTCGCGCGCCGCTTCACTGCCCAGCACCGCGCGCGCGGCCAGTTCGGTGGCGATCGTGCCCGGCGCCACCGCGTTCACGCGAATGCCGTGCTCGGCCAGCGCCAGCGCCATCACGCGGGTGAGCTGGTTGATGCCGCCCTTGCTCACGTTGTAGCTGGCGATGTTGGGGATGGCCAGCACGCCGTTGACCGAGCTCATGTTGACGATCACGCCCTCGCGCCGCGCCGCCATTTCGCGCGCCACCGCCTGGCCCATCAGGAAACTGCCCTTGAGGTTGACGCGCAGCACCTCGTCGAAGTCTTCCTCGGTCACGTCCAGAAAGTCGGCCGCCTTGAAAATGCCGGCGTTGTTCACCAGCACGTCGATGCGGCCGTGGGTGGCGAGCACCTTGGCGATCAGGTCGTCCACATCCACCTTGTCGCCCACATCGCAGTGGCGGTAGAGCGCGCCCAGCTCAACGGCCAGCGCGCGCCCGGGCCCGTCGGCCACGTCGGCGATCACCACCTTCGCCCCCTCTTGCGCAAAGCGCCGCGCGCAGGCTTCGCCGATGCCTTGCGCTCCGCCGGTGACGATGACCACGCGGCCCTGATGACCGAAATGCACCGAGGTGCTGTTGCTGTTGACTGTGTTCATGCGCCGATGTTACTCAGCGCGCTGGCTCGGCGCGCAGTGAGCTGGCGATGGCGCCGTGTCCTGCGCGCTCGGCGAGATCGGCCGCGGTCTGGCCGGCGCGGTCGGTGCGCGAGGGATCGGCGCCAGCGTTCAGCAGCAGCCGCACCAGCGAGGCATCGCCACGCTGGGCGGCGAGCATGAGCGCGCTGCGTCCGTCGCGGTCGGTGGCGTTGGCCTGTGCGCCTTCGGCCAGCGCCGTACGCGCCTCATTCGCCTGGCCTTGGGTAGCGGCCTGCAGCAAAGCGCGGTCTGCGGTGGACGGCGGTGACGGTGCGCCCGCGGTGGGTGATGCGTCGCTGTTGGCCTGGGGTGCGTTCATGGGCGCGGAGCGCTGCGCCATGGCTTCGGCCGGCACCTGGGTCGTGCGCGGCGCTGCCGTGGGCGCGGGCGCTGCACCGGGATCCGAACGGTTGGCAACCGCATCTTCCGTGACGCGTGCCGGGCGCGCGCTGGATGCGAGCGCAGAGGGCGTGGCGGGCAGCTGACTTGGCGCGGCGGCCGGTTTGGGTGCGCCCGTGCGTGGCGCGGGAGCGTGCACTTGCGCTGGCACATTGAGCACTTGCGTTGACGGTGCGGCGCTTTCCGTGGGCGCCGGCGCGTTGGGTGTTGGTGTCGGCGGTGGTGCCACGGGTGCGGGTTCGGGCGCGGAGTTCACCCGATCGACTGGCGCTCGCGGACCGCCCAGCGCGGTCTCGCGCTCGGCCTCGTTGCCGCGATCGAACTGCAACACCAGCAAGCCCACCAGACCCAGCACGGCCAGGCTGCCCAGTGCGCGCCAGCGCCAGTGAGCGTCGTTGGCGGCGGGGCGCTGGCGGCTGGCGTGCGCCCGGGCCTCGGCCAGCACCGCGTCGCGCAGTTTGGGCGATGGTCGGTCGAGATCCAGCGCGTTCGCCTCGCGGTAGCGGCGCAGCAGGGGATCGCTGCTGTCGCCAAGGCGGGTGTCGGGTGGGTTGGGGCGGTTCATTCAAGTGCCTCCAGCGTGGCGCGCAGCCGGTTGCGGGCGTAGCGCAGCCGGCTCTTGGCGGTTTCCTGGGTGACGCCGGTGGCCTGCGCGATCTCGGCCACGCTCAGCCCGGCTTCCGCCTGCAGCAAGAAGGCCTCGCGCTGCGGCGTGGGCAAAGCGGCCAGCGCGTCGAGCAGGGCCTGTGCCTGCTCGCGCGAGTCCAGCACGCGATCGGGCCCGAAGCCCGATTCGGCCGCCAGCACCTCGGCCAGGGAAACGCCCTCTGCGGTCTCGGCATCGAGGCTGGCGTGTGGCCGCAGGCGGCGCCAGTGGTCGACCACTCGGTGGTGTGCCACGGTGAACAGCCAGGTACGAAAACGGGCCCGTGGCTCGTAGCGCGCGGCCTCGCGCACCACGCTGAACCACACGTCCTGCGCCAGCTCGTCGGCCAGCTCGCGCTGCTGCACGCTGCGCAGCACGAAACGCCACACGGCGAGCGCGTGGCGGTCGTACAGGGTTTCAAACGCGCGCTGATCCCCTGCTGCGTAGGCTTGCATCAGTGCACCGTCGCTGCGCTCACCGAAGTCGTCCATGGGCCGAATTATGGGTGGCGAGGCCACGGCCAAGGGTGGCCTGGCCAGCGACGGGTCGGCGTGCATCAGGATGGATCGGGCGCGTAGCGGGGGTAGGCGTTGTCGGGGAACGGGTTGGGTCGTGGGGGCGTCGGGCGGCTGGGCAGGATGCCCATGGCCATCAGGTTTTCGACGCTGTCGTAGCGGATGCGAACGACCTCATCTGGCCGTTCGCTGCGCCGTTCAAACTGCGTGTGCCCGACCCGATCTTCCTCGCGCGCCCCATGGCCAGTGCCCAGTCGGGGCGCCGGCGCGGCGGGCGCCACGCGGCGCGAGGCCAGCGCTTGCGCGCCCTCTGCCGAGCCAGGGCTGTCGGCTGCGGCCTCTTGTGGCGTCTGCGGTGCGCCGCGTTCGGCGCTGTCTTCGCTGTTGCCTTGGCTGCTGCTGCGCGGTGAGGGCAGCAAAACCGGCGGTGGCGCTGCAGGCTTCTCGCGAAACAGCGCCACGCCAATCACGCCGACGTTGGCCGGCCGGCCGGTGCGTTCGGCGTAGGAGGCGGGCGCGGCCGTGAAATGAAAGGCGGCAATTTCCTGGTCGCTCTTGCGCCAACCGGTCACCGCGTAGCGCTGCCAGGGCCCGAGCACATAGCCTGTCTGGTTCAGCGCTGCGGTTTCGCCCGAGATCACGTTCACGCCATCAACCGAGACCACGCCCAGCACACGACCGGCGCTGGCGTTGCGCACCGCCACGGCGTAGCGCGCTCCCGGGCGACCAGCCACCCAGTGCTCGCCTCGGTGTCGGTAGACCGGCAACACCACGCCGCTGTCCCGGTCGATCAGTTGCACATCGGTCAATCGCCCCAGCGCGTGGGCGGGCAGGGCGGCGAGCAGGGCGAGTGAGGCACAGGTGCCGAGCAGCAGGCGGCGAGAAGTCAGGCAAGGGCGCATGGTGAAGCTCCGAGAAGTGGGATGGAGCTCACTGAAACGCACGGAGGCCGGAAATGGGGTTGCCCGAGCGGCCGCTTTGTTGCAACTTTGTGTAAGCCCGGGCCTGGCGCCGCGTTGGATTGGCAGACACAAAAAAAGCCGGCAGAGCCGGCTTCTGGGAGAGGGCCAGGGCATTCGCCTGGCCAGACCCGCGATCACTTCAGGTGATCGTTGATCATCTTGGTCATCTCGAACATCGACGCTTGCGCCTTCTTGAAGATTTCCTTCAGCTTGGCGTCGGCGTTGATCATGCGGCGGTTCACAGCGTCTTGCAGGTTGTGCTTCTTGATGTAAGCCCAGACCTGCTTGGTCACCTCGGTGCGTGGCAGCGGGTTGGAACCCACGATGGCGGCCAGGGCGGCGCTGGGCGTCATGGCCTTCATGAAGGCCGCGTTCGGGGTGCGCTTCTTGGCGGGTGCTGCTTTCTTGGCAGGAGCTGCCTTCTTTGCAGGTGCCGCTTTCTTCGCAGGAGCGGCCTTCTTGGCGGCCGGGGCCTTCTTGGCCGGGGCGGCTTTCTTTGCTGCTGGTGCAGCCTTCTTCACTGGAGCCGCTTTTTTGGCGGGCGCCGCTTTTTTCGCTGGAGCAGCCTTTTTCGCTGCCGGGGCGGCCTTTTTGGCCGGTGCCGCTTTTTTCGCCGGCGCTTTTTTTGCAGTTGCCATGGTTGGATTTCCTTCTAGAAGTGGAATGTTCCCCGGCCATCAAACGCGCTCGACAACCGGTGTCACGGATGCTAATGGAGTTGCCTGTGCATTCCAAGGTGGCGCACGGGGTTTTTCAGCTGATTTCACAGGGGAAACCGTGGCGCGTGGCGGGGAAAACAACACTCGCGCGCGCCATGGTGGTTCGGCACGGATGACTGCAGGCTGGGAAGATCGACCAGCAGCGGCGGGATCAGCCCGTCGTCGTGCTAAAAAACCAGCATTTGCCAACCCCTGGAGCGCCTTCTCATGCCCGACATTGCCACCTGCGATCTTTGCGACACCCACAAGAATGACAGCTCAGGCGCGTTCCGCGTGCTGCCCCCCGTGTTCCGCGACTTTGGTGCGCGGCGCCGTTTCGCCGGGCTGGTGACCACGGTCAAATGCTTTGAGGACAACACGCTGGTGAAGGCTGCGGTGGACAGCCCGGGCGAGGGCCGGGTGCTGGTGGTCGACGGCGGTGGCTCGCTGCGGCGCGCCCTGCTCGGTGGCAACCTCGGCGCGGCGGCGGCGCGCAACGGCTGGGCTGGCGTGGTGATCGATGGCTGTGTGCGCGATGTGGCGGAACTGGCGGTGTGCGACACCGGCATTCGCGCGCTGGCACCAGTGCCGCTGCCGACCGAGAAACGCAACGAAGGCCAGCGCGATGTGGCGGTGCAGCTGCAAGGGGTCTGGGTGCGTCCCGGTGACTGGCTGTATGCCGATGAAGACGGCACCGTGATTTCGGCCCAGCCCCTGCATGGCTGATCCTGGCGCCGAGCGGTCAGATCGAGAAGCCCTTGTAGACCATGTAGGCGGCCAGCAGATACAGGATGCTGGCGAACACGCGCTTGAGCGTGGCCACCGGCATGGCGTGGGCGGCTCGCACGCCCAGCGGCGCCATGAGCACGCTGGCCGTGGCGATCACCGCCAGCGCCGGCAGGTAGATGTAGCCCAGCGAAGCGGGCGGCAGGTCGGTCACACCCTGACCCGCCAACACATAGCCCAGCGCATTGGCCAGCGCGATCGGGAAGCCCAGCGCGGCGCTGGTGGCCACGGCGTTGTGAATGGCCACGTTGCACCAGGTCATGAAGGGCACGCTCACGAAACCGCCACCCGCGCCCACCAGGCCTGAGAGAAAACCGATCACCGTGCCGGCGCCCAGCGTGGCCGGCCGTGCCCGGCAGGGTGCGCGAGGGCTTGGGCTTCTTGTTGAGCAGCATTTGCGTGGCCGAAAAGCTCACGAACGCCGCAAACACCAGCGCCAGCCAGGCGCCTTTGAGCAGGGCAAACACACCCAGACTGGCAATGGCCGCACCGATCACGATGCCGGGAGCGAGCAGCTTGACGATGTCCCAGCGCACCGCGCCGCGCTTGTGGTGCGCGCGCACGCTGGAGAGCGAGGTGAAGATGATGGTGGCCATCGAGGTGGCGATCGCCATCTTGACCGCCAGATCGGGCGACACACCGCGCCCGCTGAGGATGATGGTGAGGAACGGCACCATGATCATGCCGCCACCAATGCCCAGCAGGCCAGCGAGAAAACCGGTGCACAGGCCGAGCGCAACCAGTTCAAAAATCAACAGAGGTTCGAGGACATAAAGAGGAAGTGATTCAAGCGCGAGAGCAAGCGGCCTGGCCGAGCCATGGGCGCGCAATCTGCTCACAGAAAAGCAGGAGAAACGCGATGCTGCGCAGACGGTGGAATTGAAAGGGCTGAGTACGGAGCACGTGTCCAACCCAGAGCAGCCGTGGACGGCTGCGGCCACTGCGCGTCCTCGAGGAGAGGGGAGCCGCGAAGCGGCGCAGGGGGAGATTGGAATAAGGTGTCTGCAAGTGCCACCGGACCGTCATCCTGAACCGGGGGTTCAGGTGGGCGAGGGCAACCTGACTTCGGGTTCATCTGACGCGAGATGCTCACACCCGTCAGGCAATGTACCAAGCCCGTGCTCAATGAGCATTGGTTCAAGGAAATATAAAGCCCGGCATGCACTGCAGACACGATGAATTGTAGGCCCGGTGATGCGCTGTCGTGGAAGAGCGGAGCGAGAAACCGCGGTGCTCGGACGGGCGGCAGGCTGCGCTGGTTCAGAGCAGTTGGCCGTCGCTGCCCAGCGCGTTGTCCAGGCGCTGGATCAGGTCGTGCATCCGGGCCTGGGCGGCGGGGTCTGCCGGAGTCGCTTGCACTGGTGACGGTTGGTGGCCGGCGCGGTGACCGCTGGCGCGCCGCGCAGCCGTTCCGACTCCATTTGCGACAGCTCGAACGCCAGGTTGAGCGAGGCCAGCACCGCGATGCGGTCGCGCGCCTTCACCTTGCCGGCATCGCGGATGCGGCACATGGCGGTGTCGACCCGTTCCACCGCGTCCAGCAGGGCCGACTCGCCGCCCGGCGGGCAGGCCAGCAGGTAGCTCTGCCCCATGATCTGAACCTCGATCTGCTTGGCGGTCGTGGTGGCGTTCATGCGTCGTCTCCAGGCGAGGCCGCACCGTTGGCGGGCAGCCGGTCGAGCAGGGCGTCGATGCGGGCCCGCGCCGCGTTGCAGCCGCGATTTCAGCGAGTCGCGCTCGCCCTGCAGTGCCTGCAGTTGCTCGATGCAGCAGGGCGTTGGTGCGTTGCAGTTCGTCGTGGCGCAACAGCAGGCGCTCAACGCGTTCGGCGATCTGATCGAGGTGCTGGGTGTCGGCCATGGTGGGACGCTTGTTGAGGGCGATTGTAGGGTTGCGGCAAGCAGCACAAGCTTACAATCCGCTTCGTTGGTGCTCGCGGCGTGGTTCTCAGGCCGCAGTTCAACGGGAAGCAGGAGGGTCCGGTTCGCACAGAACCAGCCTAACCTGCGCTGCCCCCGCAACGGTAAGCAGACGAGACGCCCGACCCCGGTTCGGGCAACTCCGCCGTCATCCATCAGCCACTGGGCGCCCTGCGCGCCTGGGAAGGTGATGACGGTTGTTCTGTCAGCCCGGATACCGGCCAACACGGTGGTGGTGCGTCCGCAAGGACGCGCCAACTTGACGTCCATGCGCTGTCGGGGAAGACGGCGAGGGCAATCTCTGTGTCTGTCTTCTCGATGAAAAACCGCAAACTGCGCGCGCCCCTGGCCGCGCTTCCCCTGGCCATTCTGGCCACGATTTCCCACGCCCAGACGCTTGACCGAGACGGTGGTCACCGCCACCCGCAACCCCTTGCCGCTGAGCGCGGCCATGCACCACACGACGGTGATCAGCCGCGAAGAGATCGAACGCTCACAGGCCAGTGATCTGGTCACGCTGCTGCAGCGCGAAGCCGGCCTGCAGCGCACGCAGAACGGTGGCGTCGGCACCGTCTCCAGCGTGTTCCTGCGCGGCGCTCCTTCGCTGCAGACGCTGGTGCTGGTCGATGGTGTGCCGCTGAACAAGCAGGACGCCTCGGGCGCGGTGAGCCTGGAGCACCTGATGCTCGACAACATCGAGCGGGTTGAAATCGTGCGCGGCAACGTGTCGGCGATTTACGGCTCCGGCGCCATTGGCGGCGTGATCCAGATCTTCACCCGCACCGGCGCGCGCGAGCCTTCGGCTCAGCTTTCGGCTGGAGCTCGGCCCCCGCTCGACCCGCAAGCTCTCGGCTCAGGTGTCGACCCAGGTGGGCGACACCGCCATCAGCGCTGGCGCCTCTCGGTTTCGCACCGATGGTTTTTCGTCGGTTGATTCGGCGCAGTTCGCCGGCGCGAATCCGGACGCCGACGCTTACGCCAACACCTCGCTCAATCTGTCGCTCACGCACCAACTCGCGCCACGCCATCAGGTGGGCGTGCGGCTGAGCCGATCGGTGGGCGACACCGCTTACGACAACGCCTACGGTGCCGCCACCGATGTGCAGACGTCCAGCACCCGCATCAGCCAGGCCACCCTGTTCACCGACAACACCTGGGGCGACTGGCGCAGCCGGGTGTCGCTGAGCGAGCAGTCGGACCGCAGCCAAACCAGCGACAACGGCGTCTTCGGATCGGACGACGGTTTTCGCACCGGCGCCACGGTGCTGTCCTGGGTCAACACCGTGGCGCTCGGTGGCAACTGGCTGGCCACGGCGGGTCTGGAGCGGCAATGGCAGCGTGTGACGACCGAAACGACCTCGGCTTTCGGCTCGCCCTACGATGCGCGCCGCAACACCACCGCCTGGTTTGGCGGCGTCGAGGGCGGTGTCGGTCCTGGGTCGCTTCAGGTGAACCTGCGCCTTGACCGTGTGGGTGAGCTCGACGAAACCACCTACTACCTGGGCTACAGCCTGCCGGTGACGAAACAGCTCAAGCTGATGGCCAGCACCTCCACCGCTTTCAACGCGCCGCCGCTGGGCTATTTGTTTGCGCCCGGTTTTGGCAACCGTGATCTGAAGCCCGAGACCGCGCGCAGCCAGGAACTGGGTCTGCAGTACGAGCAGGGTTCGCACCTGCTGCGCGCCACCTGGTTCAACACCCGGTGACCGACCAGCTCGACTACGACGTACCGCGTTTCGTTTGCCAACATGGGCCGCACGCGCAACCGCGGTCTGGAAATGTCCTACCGGGGCACGCTGGGGCAGACGCGGCTGCGAGCCAGCCTGACGTTGCAGGATCCGGTGAACGAAATCACCGGCGCTGCTCTGACGCGCCGGGCCAAGACGCTGTGGTCGCTTGGTGCGTCGCACACGCTGGCCGGTGTGGCGTTCGATGCCGACCTGCGCCACAGCGGGACGGCGCGCCGATCGCTACAGCGATCCGACCACGTTTGCCAGCCGTGTCAACACCACTCTGGCTTCGCACACCGTGCTGGATCTTGCGGCGTCTTACACACTCACGCCCGAAGTGAAGCTGCGCGCCCGCATCGACAACGTGACCGACAAGCGCTACCAGACGGTGTACGGCTACAACCAGCAGCCACGCAGCCTTTACGTTGGCCTGGACCTGGCGCCCCAAGTTCTGAGCGTTTGATCACACCGCGAGACATCCACCATGTCTGCCCGGCCCACAGCGCATCGTCTGCCTCACCGAAGAGACCACCGAGTGGCTGTACCGGCTGGGGCAGGAGGCGCGCATCGTCGGCATCTCGGGCTACACGGTGCGGCCGCGGCGCGCGCGCGAGGAAAAGCCCAAGGTCAGCGCGTTTCTCAGCGCCAAGATCGACAAGATCCTGGCGCTGCAGCCCGACTGCGTGTTCGGCTTTTCCGATCTGCAGGCCGACATCGCGGCGGCACTGATCCGTGCCGGTGTGCAGGTGACGGTGTTCAACCAGCGCAGCGTGGCCGAGATTTTCGACATGCTGTACCAGGTGGCGGCGATGGTGGGCTGCGCTGAAGAAGGCACTGTCGCAGATCGCGGCCATGCGCGAGCGGCTGGCGCAGATCGACGCGGCGGCGCGCGCGCTGCAGGCATCGGGCAAGCGTCGCCCGCGCGTGTATTTTGAAGAGTGGGACGAGCCGCAGATCAGCGCCATCCGCTGGGTGTCGGAGCTGATCGGCATCGCCGGTGGTGACGACATCTTTCCCGAGCTGGCGCTGGAACCCATGGGCAAGCAGCGCATCATTGCCGACCCGCTGCGAGATCGTGCGGCGCGCGCCCGGACATCATCATCGGCTCCTGGTGTGGCAAACACTTTCGCGCCCGAGAAGGTGGCGGCGCGACCCGGTTGGGAGGCGGTGCCGGCGGTGGTCAACCGGCAGCTGTTTGAGATCAAGTCGGCCGACATCCTGCAGCCCGGCCCGGCGGCGTTGACCGACGGGGTGGAGCAGCTGCACAGCATCGTCAAAAACTGGATGGCACGCCATGGGTGAGTCGCGACGCAGCGAGATCATCCTGGGCGGCCAGAAGAGTGGCAAGTCGCGCCGCGCCGAACAGCTGGCGCAGCGACTGGCTGATGCCGGTGGCGGGCGCACCGCGCGGTGCTGATCGCCACGGCGCCTGCCGGCGACGCCGAGATGCGCGAGCGCATCGCGCGCCACCAGCGAGACCGCGCCAACGCGGGCGCCGGCTTGCCACGGTGGAAGAGCCGCCGGATCTGGCCGCAGGCGATCAGCCGCCACAGCGCTGCGCAAACCTTGCTGGTGGTGGACTGCCTCACGCTGTGGCTGACCCAACTGGCTGATGCCCGCGAAGGGCGAGGCGCTACCACCTGATGAGGTGAGTCAAGCGGTCGGGCGCTGTGCGATGCGGTGCGCCGTGCGCCAGGCCCGGTGGTGCTGGTGAGCAACGAGATTGGTCTGGGCGTGATTCCCATGGGGCGCGAGGTGCGGGCGTTTGTGGATGCGCTGGGTCTGCTCAATCAGCGCGTCGCCGCCGGCTGCGATCGCGTCGACCCTGATGGTGGCAGGCTGCGCCCTCACGGTGAAAGGCGGCGACATGAGCGCTGTCAAGTTTCTGGGTCGGCTGCTGGCTGTTGCTGGCGAGCGGGTGGGCGTTCGCGGCAGGCACCCAGGTCACCGACGAGCGCGGCGTCACCCACCGCTGGGCCACGCCGCCGCAGCGCATCGTCTCGCTGCTGCCCTCGCTCACCGAGACCGTGTGCGCGCTGAGTGCCTGCGACCGGCTGGTGGGGGTGGACCGCTATTCCAACTGGCCCGCTGCGGTGCAAGCCCTGCCGCAAGCTGGGCGGTGGCATTGACCCGAGTGTGGAAGCGGTGGTGGCGCTGCGACCCGATGCGGTGCTGATCGCGCGCTCCTCGCGAGCGGTCGAGCAGCTGCAGGCGCTGGGCCTCACGGTGGTGGTGCTGGAGCCCACCGACTTCGCCGACGTGCAGCGGGTGCTGGCGCCAGGTGGGCGCGCTGCTGGGGACTGGCGCCGGCCGAAAGCGCTGTGCGCTGGCAAGCCATTGAAGAAGCGGTGTCGGCTCAGGCGCAGTCGCTGCCGCCCGCGAGCCGAGGCCAGCGGGTGTACTTCGAGGTCAACAACGCGCCTTACGGCGCCAGCGAAAGCTCATTCATTGGCGAGACTGCTCACGCGGCTCGGCGCGCGCAACATCCTGCCCGCTGCCATGGGGCCGTTTCCCGCGCGTGAACCCGGAGTTTGTGGTGCGCGCCGATCCCGACCTCATCATGGTCGGTGACCAGACATCGCCCGGGCTCACGCAGCGCCCCGGCTGGGCGAAGATGCGCGCGCTGCGCGAGCAGCGGCTGTGTGTGTTCAGCGCAGCGGACAGTCCGACGTGCTGGTGCGCCCCGGGCCGCGCATGGCCGAAGCCGCTCGCCTGATCGCCGACTGCTTGCGGCGCAAGTCACCTTGAAGAACAGCACCATGCCCACCGTCAACCCCGCCCTGGATGTCGATGCGCTCGGCGCTGCCGCGTCCGCCGCGTCGCGCCTGGGGTCTGGGCGTGGCGCTGGTGCTGCTGTCGCTGCTGTTCGGCGCGCTCGGTCTCGGCGTGGGCAGCACCGGTGTGGAAGCCGTTTGGCAGATGCTGGCCGACCCGGTGGCCAGCGCAGATCGTGTGGGACATTCGCGCGCCGCGCACGCCTGGGCGCCTACACCGCGGGCGCCTTGCTGGGCCTGGCCGGCGCGGTGGCGCAAGGCCTGTTTCGCAACCCGCTGGCCGATCCGTTTTTGCTGGGCAGCGCCTCGGGGGCATCGCTGGGCGTGGCGCTGGCGCTGGTGGCGCTGGGCGCGTCGCCGCTGGCGGCCGACTGGCTGGTGCGCCTGGGTCTGACCGGCGCGGCCTTTGTCGGCGCGGTGGCGGCGGTGCTGCTCACGCTGGCGCTGGCGCGCGGCGTGCAGCACACGCTGCGCCTGCTGCTGGCGGGCGTGGTGGTGGGCGTGGTGCTGGGGGCGTTCACCTCGCTCATCACGCTGTCGTTTCCCGAGACCCTGCAAGCCTGCAGGCCTTGTGCTGGGCACGACCGCCTTTGTCGGCTGGAGCGCGGTGGCCACTGATGGCGGTGGTGTGGGTGCTGTGCGTGGCGCATCGCCTGGGCGCTGGCGCGCGTGCTCGACGCCCTGGTGCTGGGCGAAGCCACGGCGCACAGCCTGGGCCTGCCGCTGGTGCCGCTGCGGCTGGCGCTGGTGGCGGTGATGGCGCTGGCCACCGGGGCGGCGGTGGCGCAGACCGGTCTGATCGCGTTTGTCGGCCTGGCCGCGCCGCACCTGGTGCGCGCCGTGGTGAAGACGACGCACGCGCGGCTGGTGCTGCTCTCCAGCCTGATGGGGGGCGCCTTGCTGCTGCTGGCCGACACGCTGGCGCGCGGCCTGCTGGCGCCGCAGGAGTTGCCGGTGGGCGTGCTCACCGCGGTGCTGGGCGGCGGCTATCTGTTGTGGCTGATGGGGCGGTCGCCACGATGAGCGCCGCTCACACACCCGCCATGGAAGCGAGGGGTCTGAACGCGTCGCTGGGGCAGGGCGCGCTGCGCCACCCGGTGCTGCATGGGCTGGATGTGCGGTTCGCCGCCGGGCGCTGGACCTGCATGGTCGGCCCCAACGGCGCGGGCAAATCGACGCTGCTCAAGGTGCTGGCCGGCCTGCTGCCCGCACCAGGGCGAGGTGATGCTGCACGGGCGCGATCTGTCGCGCCTCGCATCGCGCGAACGCGCCCGCTCGCTGGCCTGGCTGGGGCAGGCCACGGCCGACACCGCCGCCGATGACCTCACCGTGTACGACGTCGCGCTGCTGGGCCGCCTGCCGCACCTGGACTGGCTGGCCGAACCCGGCGAGGCCGACCACGCCGCCGTGGCGCGCGCCTTGCAGCAGACCCAGGCCTGGGCCTGGCGCGACCGCCCGCTGGGCGCGCTCTCGGGCGGCGAGCGCCAGCGCGTGCTGCTGGCGCGCGCGCTGGCGGTGGAGGCCGTCGGTGATGCTGATGGACGAGCCGCTGGCCAACCTGGACCCGCCGCACCAGGCCGACTGGCTGTCGCTGGTGCGCGCGCTGGTCGCCAGCGGCAAGACGGTGGTGAGCGTGCTTGCACGAACTGCGGCATGGTGCTGCAGGCCGACGATGTGCTGGTGCTCGACGCTGGCCGCGTGCGCCACCTGGGTGCCTGCCACCACCCCGACACCCACCGCGCGCTGGAAGCGGTGTTCGACCACCGCATCGCCGTGCGCGCCCTCGACGACCAGTGGGTGGCCTTGCCGCGCTGAAACCGTTTCCCTCACCGAGCTTTGCCATGCCGTTTGAACTGCCCGCTGTTCCCGACCTTGACCAACCCGAGCTGGCGGCCCGCCTGCAGCAACGACTCGACAACAAGACCAAGCCGGTGGGCTCGCTGGGGCGCATCGAGGCCCTGGCCTTGCGCATCGGCCTGATCCTCGGTAGCGACGCGCCGCAGCTGGTGGAACCGCAACTGGTGGTGTTCGCCGCCGATCATGGGCTGGCGGCGCGTGGCGTGTCGGCCTACCCGAGCGAGGTCACCTGGCAGATGGTGCAGAACTTCCTGGCCGGTGGCGCGGCGGTGAGCGTGCTCGCGCGCCAGCATGGCCTGGGACTCACGGTGGTGGACTGCGGCGTGGCGCACCACTTCGAGCCGCAGCCGGGCCTGGTGATCAGCAAGGTGGCGCTCGGCACCGCCGACTCGCTTGAAGGCCCGCGATGAGCGAGGCCCAAGCGCGCGTCGCGCTGGCCAGCGGTGCGGCGCTGGTGCGCGAGTCTGCCGGGCAACGCGCTGCTGCTGGGCGAGATGGGCATTGGCAACACCTCGGCGGCGTCGCTGCTGCTGGCGCGCCTGGCGGGGCTGGAGGTGGCCGACTGCACCGGCGCGGGCACCGGGCTCGATGCCCAGGCGGTGCAGCGCAAGATCGCCGTGCTGCGCCAGGTGCTGGCGCGCCACGCCGGCGTCACCGAACCGATGTCGGCACTGGCCGCACTCGGCGGGTTTGAGATCGCCACCATGGTGGGCGCGATCCTGCAGGCCGCCAGCGAGCGGCGCGTGATCGTGGTCGATGGCTTCATCGCCAGCGCCGCGGTGCTGGTGGCCAGCCGGCTGCAGCCCGCCGTGCTGCAGCGCTGCGTGTTCGCGCACCGCTCCGGCGAGCGCGGCCATGCGCTGATGCTCGCGCACCTGAAAGCCGAGCCCTTGCTCGACCTGGGCCTGCGGCTGGGCGAAGGCTCAGGCGCGGCCCTGGCCTGGCCGCTGCTGGTCTCAGCCTGCGCGCTGCTGCGCGAGATGGCGAGCTTCGAGGCGGCGGGCGTGTCGCGGCAGGATGAGCCAACCAGACTCTCCGCGCCTTGACACCATGAAACATGAGGACAGCGCCCAGAGCAGCCGTGGAACCGGCTCCACCGGGTCACAGGCTGCGTCCCCCTCCTGCAGGAGAGGGGGGAAGCCGCGCAGCGGCGCAGGGGTGTGATCCGACACTACCTGCTGGCGGTGCAGTTCTTCACCCGCATCCCGGTGACAGGCCGCCTCGCCGACTGGGTCGGCTTCTCCCCCGCCATGCTGCGCGCCAGCGCCGCGCATTTCCCGGGGGTCGGCTGGCTGGTGGGCGGGCTCACCGCAGCGGTATTCAGCGTGCTGCTGTGGTTGTTGCCAACGCAGGCCGCTGCGCCCTGGGTGGCCGCGGCGCTGAGCACCGTGTTCAGCGTCTTGCTCACCGGTGCGTTTCACGAAGACGGCCTGGCCGACCTGGCCGATGGCCTGGGCGGCAGCCTGGAGCGCGAGCGCGCGCTCGACATCATGAAAGACTCGCGCATCGGCACCTATGGCGCGCTGGCGCTGGTGCTGGCCGTGCTGGGCAAGACCGCGCTGCTGGCGCTGATTGCGCAAAGCGCTGGTCTGTGGCTCGCTGCGGCAGCGCTGTTCGCGGCCCACGTCACCTCGCGCTTCCTGCCCCTGGTCATCATCCGTACCCTGCCGCATGTGGGTGACACGGCGGCCTCGAAATCCAAACCGCTGGCCGAGGCGATCTCAACGGGCGGTTTGCTGGCTGGGCTGCTGTGGTGGGCGATTGCGATGGCGCTGGTGGTGTTTGGCTTGCCAGCCGTCGCCTGGGCGTTTGCGGTGCTGGGCGCGCTGCTTGGCCTGGGCTGGATGTGGCGGCTGCTGCGCCGCCGCCTGCAAGGCTTCACCGGCGATGGCCTGGGCGCCACGCAGCAGGTGAGCGAGTTGCTGTTCTATCTGGGCTTTGCGCTCGGCCTGTCATGAGGCTCTGGCTGGTGCGCCATGCGCGGGTGGTGCTGGCGCCTGGACTTTGTTATGGCGCGAGCGACGTGCCGGCCGATCCTGAGCACACGCAAGCGGTTGCTGCGACGCTCGCCGCCAGCTTGCCTGCGGGCGCGACGCTGCGGGTGTCCGGCCTGTCCCGCGCCCGGCAGATGGCAGACGCGGTGCGCGCGCTGCGCCCCGATCTCGCCGCAGCGCAGACCGATGCTCGGCTCAGCGAAATGAACTTCGGCCAGTGGGAGCTGCAGCGCTGGGAGGCGATCCCGCGCAGCGCCTTCGACGCCTGGATGGCCGACTTTGCCGACCACCGCTTCGGCGGCGTCGAGAGCACGCAGCAGGTGATCGCCCGCGTGGCTGGCGCCCTGGCCGACACGCGCGCCGCTGGCGGCGAGGCAGCGGTCTGGTTCACCCACGCCGGGGTGATTCGCGCGGTGCAATTCCTGCTCGCGCATCCGGCTGGCCGCATCGCCGGGGTGAGACAGTGGCCCGAACACGCGCCCGAGCCTGGTGGCACCATGGAGGTCCACCTTTAAACATTTGTCTCGCATGCCCTCACCCCCCGCTTTTGCACCGATCAGCCTCGAACGCATGAAGGCGCTGGCGCTGGGCTTGCTGCTGCTGGCGGCGGTGATTTATGTGCTGGCGGTGTTCATGGGGCCGCGCCATGTCGCCTGGGGCTACGTGGCCGCAGCCGCCGAGGCCGCGATGATCGGGGCGCTGGCCGACTGGTTTGCGGTGGTGGCGCTGTTTCGCCACCCATTGGGTTTGCCGATCCCGCACACCGCCATCATCGTGGCCAACAAAGACCGGCTGGGTGATCAGCTGGCGCGGTTTCTCAACGAGCACTTCCTCACCCCCGAACACGTGCAGCAGGCGCTGCAGCGCTGGGACCTCGGCGCCCAGCTCGGCCGCTGGCTGGCCGACCCGCTCTCGGCGCGCCGGGTGGCCGGCTGGCTGGTACAGGCCTCGCCCACGCTGCTCGCCGCGCTGGACCGCTCGGCGGTGCGCGAGGCGCTGGCCAGGCTGGCGCAGCGGCTGCTGCGCGAGGTGAACCTCTCGGTGCTCGGTGGCCAGGCGCTGGGCGCGCTGACCGCGCACGGGCACCACCAGCAGTGGCTCAACGGCCTGCTGTCGCAGCTCTCGAACTGGGCAGCGCAAGATGCGGTGCAGGAGCGTTTCACCGATGCGATTGCGCTCGAACTCAAGGAGCTCAAATACCTGGGGCTGGACCAGGTGGCCGCGCGGCTGGCCACGCGCAAGCTGGTGGCCGCACTCACCCGCACGCTGTCCGACGTGGCGGCCGACCCCGAGCACGAGCTGCGCCAGCGCTTCGATGGCTGGATGGCCGAGAGCATTGAGCAACTGCAGACCGACCCCGAATGGCAGGCGCGCCTGGCGCAGTGGCGCGATGCCTGGCTGGATCAGGCGCAATGGAGCGCGCCGGTGGAGGCCTGGTGGCACGACCTCATGCAAAGCCTGCGGCTGGACGCAGAGCAGGGCGGTGGTGCGCTGGCCGATCGCATCGCGCGCCTGGTGCAAACCGCGGGGGAGCAGGTGCAGGGTGACGCCGCCTTGCGCCAGGTGATCAACCAGCAGGGGCAGCTGGCGCTGCTGCGGGTGCTGGAAGACAGCCGCGAAGGTCTGGTGGATTTTGTGGCCCAGCGCGTGCGCGCCTGGGACGCGGCCGAGATGAGCGCGGTGCTGGAGCGCCACATCGGGCGCGACCTGCAGTTCATCCGCATCAACGGCACGCTGGTGGGCGCGCTGGTCGGCCTGGCGCTGCACGCACTGACCGAAGCCGCGCTGAAGCTGCCGATGGTGCAGGGCTGGATGGCGCCCTGACCGGGTTCTGCGCGTACCGCGCGCTCAGGCCGTGGTCTTGGGTTTGAAGTCACAAAACGCGGCGACCGCGCACTGAAAACACCGCGGCTTGCGCGCCAGGCAGACATAGCGCCCGTGCAGGATCAGCCAGTGGTGCGAGTCCACCGCGTATGGCGCGGGCACGCGCTTGAGCAACTGCTGCTCGACCGCCAGCGGCGTCTTGCCCGGCGCCAGCCCAGTGCGGTTGCTCACCCGAAAGATGTGTGTGTCCACCGCCATGGTCGGCTGGCCAAAAGCCACGTTGAGCACCACGTTGGCTGTCTTGCGGCCCACGCCCGGCAGTGCTTCCAGCGCCTCGCGCGTGTTGGGCACCTCGCCGCCGTGGCGTTCCACCAGCAGACGGCAGGTCTCCAGCAGATGCCGCGCCTTGCTGCGAAACAGGCCGATGGTCTTGATGTGGTCTTCCAGCCCGGCCAGCCCGAGCGCAAGGATTTTTTGCGGCGTGTTCGCCACCACAAACAGCCGCCGCGTGGCCTTGTTCACCCCCACATCGGTGGCCTGGGCCGAGAGCAACACAGCGGCCAGCAGCTCGAACACGCTGCTGTACTCCAGCTCGGTCTGCGGCTGCGGATTCGCCGCCTTCAGGGTGGCAAAGAAAGCGTGGATGGCAGCGGGTTTCATGGCCCGCGAGTCTATCGCCCGGCGGGCTCAGTGCAGCTTGGAGGCATCCACATAGGCCTGCGCTTGCGACAGGCGCTGGTGCATCCAGCCAGCATCGAGCGCCAACGCGTCAAGCACCTCGGGCGGCAGGCTGTCCACGGCGCTCTCGTTGAGGTGCTCGGCCTCAGCCAGCAGCTCGGCCACGTGCACCACAGCGCCGAGGGGCGAAAAGGGTTCGGCCGCCAGGGGATTGGCCGCGGCGTTGAGGGCGTCGACCATCGCGTCGGGGAAGTTCCAGGCTCGGGCCAGCTCGGCGCTCACCTGGCCTTCGGTGAAGCCCATCAGGGCGGCCTCGCGCTCCCAGCGTGCGCCGGGGTGGCTCGGCTGGCGCTCGAAAGCGGTCACGCAGCTGGGGGATTTCATGCCCATGAGCAGCTCACCCACGCGCACCATGAAGCCACTGAGCCAGGCCTGTTCGCTGTCGGAGCCGACACCGCTGGCCACCCACTGCGCGAGACCACCGCGGCTTTGGCTCTCGCGCCAGAACGTCTCGCGGTCCAGGCCGGGCACCACCGGAAACGCATCGTTGAAACACGAGGCCAGCGCCAGCGCGCGCACCTGGCGCATACCCACCAGCTTGATTGCGTCGTCCAGCGTGCTCACCTGGCGCGAGTGTCCGTAGCGGGCGCTGTTGGCCAGCCGCAGCAGCTGCACCGCCAGTGCCGGATCTCGGGCGATGGCCTCACGCAGCTCGGCCACCGGCACCTCTTCGTCGTTGAGCGAACGGATCAGTTCATGCGCCACCTCGGGCATGACCGGCAGTGTCAGGTTCTTGAAAAATTCGACCACAGGTGACATGAAAGGGCTCGTTGGTGAAACGCAGTTCAATCCATTGTGGAGTCGATCGACCCACCCCCAAGCCGGGAAAACGACTGCCTAAACCAGCCAGTTGCGCCCGTCAAGGCGCTCGGCGCTCTCAGGCGCCCAGCCAGGCCAGGAGGTCGCGCAGGCGCTTCTCGGTGGTGGTATCGAAGCCTTGTATGCCGATGTTCTTGAGCACGGCGCGGCCGTCTTCTGTCTCGCTCAGCCCGGCCATCGCGCGCTGCATGCTTTGCACCTGGGCGGTGCTCAGGTCTTTGCTGGCGACCATGGGGAAGTAGGGTTGGGCCACACTTTTGTGCAGCACGCGGTGGCCGGTTTTCTCCAGCGCCTTGGCCACGCCAGAGTACGAGGCCACACCGCCCACGTCGCCAAACTTGTTGGTCAGGTAGAACGGCACCGCGCCCTGTTCGCGCACCCGCTCCACTTTTTCTTTGGCCAGGTCGATCCCCTGGTCGCGCAGTTCGGCGGTGCAAAGCTTGGTCATGTAGGCGGCCGGGTTGGGCAGCACGATGCGCTTGCCCTTGATGTCGGCCAGCGTCTTGTACGGCGAGTCTTGCGGCACGATGATCAGGCAGTGACCCTCGGGCTTGGCCGAAGCCACGAACTGGTAGCCGTGGTCGCGCAGCGCGCGCGCCGGGTAGTCGCTCGGGCGCGCCATGGCGAGGTCGAAGCGCTTGTTCTTCAGTCCGTCTTCGAGCGCGGCGAACTCGCGGATGAACACCACGTTCACCTTCTGGTTGATGCTTCTGCCAATGGCATCGGCCAGTCCCTGGTACTTGGCGATCACGCGCGCGTGGTCGGTGCCGCCAGACGAGCCTTCGCTGATCGCCATGACCAGATCGCGGGCCAGCGCCGAGCCGGTGGCAAGGCTCAGGGACAAGGTGGCAATGGCGAGCTTCAAACGGTTCATGAGAATTCCCTTTCAATATCCCGGGTTATTCTGATCGAAGCTTTCCCGCGTCCGCCTGCCTGTCGACCAGCCCGCCGCTTCACCAGACGGGTGGTCGGTGTCGCGGCGGTGCGGCTGCCGAGCGCTGGCGCCGCTGGTTACCATTCGGGTCTGTCCCGCCACGATGCCCGCTGCCATGCCATTCAACACCCCTTTCGCCGATCGCCTCAACAACGTTGAGACCTCCGCCATTCGCGAGCTGTTCAAGCTGCTGGGCAAGCCCGGCATCATCAGCTTTGCCGGCGGTTTCCCCGACAGCGCGCTGTTCGATGTGGAGGGCATTCGCGACGCTGCCAACGCCGCGCTGAGCGCCGAGCCCGGTGCTGCGTTGCAATACGGCGCCACCGAGGGTTACCAGCCGCTGCGCGAGCAGATTGCCGGGTTTCTGCAAGCCAAGGGCGCAAACGATGTCGCGCCGGAGCAGCTCATCGTCACCACCGGCAGCCAGCAAGCGCTTGATCTGCTGGGCAAGACGCTGATCTCGCCCGGCGACAAGGTGATCGTCGAAGGCCCCACCTTCCTGGCCACCATTCAGTGCTTTCGGCTCTACGGCGCGCAGTTGATCAGTGCGCCGATCGACGGCGAGGGCGTGCAGACCGAGGCACTGGAGCAGCTGATCGCCGAGCACCGCCCCAAGTTCGTCTACCTGATCCCCACCTTCGGCAACCCCAGCGGCGCCACGCTCAGCCTGGAACGGCGCCGGCGCGTGCTGGAGATGGCGGTGAAACACAACACGCTGATCGTGGAAGACGATCCCTATGGCGACCTCTATTTCGGCGCGCCACCGCCGCCCAGCCTGCTGGCGCTCAGCGCCGATGTGCCAGGCAGCCGGGACCGCCTGGTTCACTGCGGCTCGCTGTCCAAGGTGCTCTCGCCCGGCCTGCGCGTGGGCTGGATGGTGGCCCCGGCCGAGTTGCTGGCCAAGGCCACCATGTGCAAACAGTTCAGCGACGCCCACACCAGCACCTTCGCCCAGGCCACCGCTGCGCATTACCTGAGCGTCCGGTCGCATGCCGGCCACGCTGGATCGGGTGCGCGCGGTCTACGCTGAGCGCGCTGCGGCCATGGGCAAAGCGCTCCAGCGCGAACTCGGCGACGCCATCGCGTTCGTGCAGCCGCAAGGGGGTCTGTTCATCTGGGCGCGTCTGACGGGCGCGGGTGGCAAGTTGAGCGACGGCGGCGAGCTGGCCCGGCGTGCGATCCAGAACAACGTGGCCTTCGTGCCCGGCGCGCCTTTTTACGCCGCCAACCCCGATCACGCCACCTTGCGGCTCTCGTTTGCCACCGTGGGTCTGGACAAGATCGAAGAGGGTGTGGCGCGGCTGGGCGCTGCGCTCTGACCGTTTTGGAGCCGGGCGTAGGCTACGCTGGCTCAGCGATGCCTGGTCAGCATGGAGCGGCCTTGTGCCGCGGCGTCATTCTCCCGACGTGAATTGCGCCTCGTTCTTGCCTTTGAACGGCGCATAAAACGCCTTGATCGTCGCCATGTCCGCGGTCACGTCGCCCGTGGGCACAAACACCGGGCCCAGGCCGCTGCGCTTGTTGGCGTAGTCCATGTAGGCCATCACGATCGGCACCTCGGCCGCTTGCGCAATGTAGTAAAAGCCGGTTTTCCAGTAGCGCGTCTGGCTGCGCGTGCCTTCGGGTGGCACGATGAGTTGCAGCGCAAAGTCGGCGGCGCGGATCGCCTCGGCCGACGCTGCCACCAGGTTGTTGCTCTGGCTGCGGTCCACCGCGATGCCGCCGAGCCAGCGCATGACGCCACCGAATGGCGCCCGGAAAATGCTGGACTTGCCCATCCAGTAGGGCGTGAGGCGCAGCGCGAAGCACACCATCAGGGTGTAGGGCAGGTCCCAGTTGCTGGTGTGCGGCGCGGCGATCAACACGCTTTTGGCGGCGTTTGGCGGCAGCGCGCCGTCTACCCGCCAGCCGGTGAGCTTGAGAAAGGCCAGGGAAAAACCACGCAGGAGGGTGTTGACCACGGGCGTGGTGAAGATGGTGCGGTGCATGGCGGGGGAGTATCGTCGACCGGGCTTTCGCCCTGGCCAGGGCGGGTCATGGCGCTGAGCCGTTCGCCACGGCAGCGGGCGGCGCGGCCGCTACCATTCAGCTTTGATATCAAAGGCAGCATCCCGTGACAGAAACCGTTCTCCAGGTTCAGGACGTGACCGTGCGCATCGAGGGCAGTGGTCCCACGCGTGGTGATGCTGCACGGCTGGCCCGATTCGCCGGCGCTGTGGGACCGCACCGTGGCCGACCTTTGCAGTGGCTACCGCTGCGTGCGCTTTGCGCTGCCGGGATACGACCTGAGTCAACCGGCGCGCCCGATGTCGGTCGACCAGATGTCGGCGCTGATCGCGGCGGTGGTGGACGCGGTGAGCCCGGGCGAGCCGGTCACGCTGCTGCTGCACGACTGGGGTTGTTTCTTTGGCTACGAATACGCGGCGCGACACCGCAGCCGGGTGGCGCGCGTGGTGGGTGCCGACATTGGCGACACCAACTCGGGCACCTACCTCAAGGCGCTCACGGCGAAGGAAAAACTGCTGATTGCCGGCTACCAGCTCTGGCTGGCCGTGGCCTGGAAACTGGGACGGTGGTGGCCGGCGCTGGGCGACCGCATGACGCGATTCATGGCCCGCGCCAACCACTGCCCCACGCCGCCCGAGCGCATGGGCTGGCAGATGAACTACCCCTATGCCATGCAGTGGTTCGGCAGTTTTGGCGGCCTGCGCGGCGTGGCGCGGGTGGACAAGCTGCTGGGCCCGCAGATTCCCACGCTGTTTCTGTTCGGCGCCCGCAAGCCCTTCATGTTCCATTCGGCGCGATGGCTGGCAGCGCTGGCCACCACGCCCGGCTGTGCGGTGCACGGTTTTCAGGCCGGCCACTGGATGATGGTGCAAAAGCCCGCCGAGTTCTCGCGTGTGGTGCGCGAGTGGCTGGAGCAGGGCGACGCCGTTTCTCGCACATGAGATCCGCATGAAATCGGAACACCTGGAGCGCCTGGTCACGGTGGAAATGCCGTTTGGCAAATACCAGGGCCGGCTGATTGCCGACCTGCCGGGCGACTACCTGAACTGGTTTGCGCGCGAGGGGTTTCCCAAGAGCGACATCGGCCGACTGCTGGCCCTGATGCACGAGATCGACCACAACGGCCTGAGCGATCTGCTCACGCCGTTGCGCCGGCCGCGCTGACCGGTCAGCGCTGCAAGGCCTCGGCCACCCGCGCTGCAGCAAAGGCGTCGTTGGCCGCGTAGACCAGCTGAGACTCGGACAGGCGCGGGTTGGCCCAGTTTGAGGTTGCAGCCTTTTTCGATTTGATGAAACGCTGCCCGAACAGCACCGCCACCGCGCCTTTCACGCCCATGTCTTTGCGGTAGCCGCGCTCGCGAAACACGGTGTTGAGCTCCAGCACACCCGCCGGCTCCACCAGCAACTTGGACTGGATGCGCTTGGTGTCGTCGCCCAGGCCAAAGCCCGCCTTGGTGTGCGCGGCCTGGGCCAGCAGCCCGGCCACGGTGTCGCGGCATGCCGGGTCTTGCAGCTGGAACACCCAGGCGTGCTTCAGCGTGGCGAGCTGCACGATGTGTGGTCCCTCCGACACCTGTTCCTTCACAAAGGTGGGCTTGCTCTCGGTGTCGAAGCCCCAGACTGCGTGGTCGGCCAGCGCCGTCAGCCGCCTCGCGGGCCTGCAAGGCCGTGACCACCAGCGTGATGCGATCCAGCCCGAGGCGGGCGAACTCGGGCAGCAGGGCGATCTCGTCTTTGCTTGGTGTGGGCAGGGTGGTGTGCATGTGCGGAGTGGGTCGACGAAGCGGGGGCAGGGGGAGCTGGCCATTGTGCGCCTCGTGTAACCTCGTCGGCCCATGACCTACACGCTCAAGCTCTTTGTTCCTGACGGCAGCGCGCCGGCCCAGCGCGAAGCCGCCGAGCGCCTGTTTCGCCAGACGCTGGAGGCGAGCCTGGGCGATGCGGCGCTGGTGGCGCCGGTCTACAGCGCCTACCTCGCCATCGTGGGCCAGCACGGCGAGACGCCCGACCCCGAGGCGCTCACGGTGGAAGAGCGCACGGTGCTCGAACACTGGCAGCAGGCGGAAGGTGCGGCGCTGGTGGCGGTATTCGGCCCGCACCGGCATCTGGACGAGGGCGGGTACGAGATCGCGCTGGCCCGATAATCGAGGGTTAGGGCCTGATCGCACCCAGAAAAATAGTGCATTTAGGCCCTAGTCTGCGTCCTCTTTGGGCGAGCCCCCTTTGAAGGACTGCCATGCGAAAAACCTACCCCCTGCGCCCCGAGGGCAAACACCCCGACCGCGTGCTCGAAGCCGTCAAGCACGACATCCGCAAGTACATGAAGCGCGAGCGGCGGCGCGAGTTGCCAGAAGGCACTGCATTTCTGGGATTTCGACTGCCGTTTCGGTGCCAGCCAGGATGTGGCGCAAGCGGTGCACGTGGCCGCGCTGATTGCCGAGCTCGACACGCTGGCCAAGGCCGGCGGCGAGCAGGCTTACGTCGAGATTCTGGCCAGGGCGGCGGCGCGCCAGCCCCGCGCGCCGGGTGACCCAGCGCCCGACGCCGCATCCGCGCCTGCCGCACAATCTGCAGATGTCACCGTCTCCCCTGCGCCCCAATCCACCGACCCAGCTGCGTGAGGTCGTGACCGAAGCGCCCACCGAGGGCGAGTTCCAGCGCTTCGACGGCTCGCCGTTCGAACTGTTCTTGCCTTACCCGCCGGCGGGCGACCAGCCCGAGGCGATCCGCCAGCTGGTGGAAGGCGTGAACGACGGCGAGGTGTTCCAGACCCTGCTGGGTGTGACCGGATCGGGCAAGACCTTCACCATGGCCAACGTGATCGCCCGCCTGGGCCGCCCGGCCATCGTGTTCGCGCCCAACAAGACGCTGGCCGCGCAGCTTTACAGCGAGTTCCGCGAGTTCTTCCCCAAGAACGCGGTCGAGTACTTCGTCAGCTACTACGACTACTACCAGCCCGAGGCCTACGTGCCGCAGCGCGACCTGTTCATCGAGAAGGACAGCGCGATCAACGAGCACATCGAGCAGATGCGCCTCTCTTGCACCAAAAGCATCCTGGAGCGGCGCGACGTGGTGATCGTGGCCACGGTGTCGGCCATCTACGGCATCGGCAAGCCCGAGAGCTACCACCAGATGGTGATGACGCTGCGCGTGGGCGACAAGATGGGCCAGCGCGACCTGATCGCGCAGCTGGTGCGCATGCAGTACGCGCGCAACGAGCAGGATTTTTCGCGCGGCAAGTTCCGCGTGCGCGGCGACACCATCGACGTGTTCCCGGCCGAACACAGCGAGATGGCGATCCGCATCGAGCTGTTCGACGACGAGGTCGAAACCCTGCAGCTGTTCGACCCGCTCACCGGCAAGGTGCGGCAGAAGATCCCGCGCTTCACCGTCTACCCGAGCAGCCACTACGTGACGCCGCGCGAGCAGGTGCTCAGCGCGGTGGAAGCGATCAAGGAAGAGCTGCGCGAGCGGCTGCCTCAGCTGGCCGGCATGGGCAAGCTGGTGGAAGCGCAGCGGCTGGAGCAGCGCACCCGCTTCGATCTGGAGATGCTCAGCGAGGTCGGTCACTGCAAGGGCATCGAGAACTACTCGCGTCACCTGTCGGGCAGCGCGCCGGGCGAGCCGCCGTCCACGCTGACCGACTACCTGCCCAAAGACGCGGTGATGTTTCTGGACGAGAGCCACGTGCTCATGGGCCAGTTTGGCGGCATGTACAACGGCGACCGCTCGCGCAAGACCACGCTGGTGGAGTACGGCTTTCGCCTGCCCAGCGCGCTGGACAACCGGCCACTCAAGCTTGAAGAGTTCGAGCAGCGCATGCGCCAGGTGGTGTTTGTCTCGGCCACGCCGGCCGACTACGAGAAGACGCACTCGGGCCAGGTGGTGGAACAGGTGGTGCGCCCCACGGGGCTGGTGGATCCGGAGGTGGAGGTGCGCCCCGCCACCCACCAGGTGGACGATGTGCTGCAGGAGATCCGCATCCGGGTGGAGAAGCACGAGCGCGTGCTCATCACCACGCTGACCAAGCGCATGGCCGAGCAGCTCACCGATTACCTGACGGAAAACGGCGTCAAGGTGCGCTACCTGCACAGCGACGTCGACACGGTGGAGCGGGTCGAAATCTTGCGCGACCTGCGGCTGGGCGCGTTCGACGTGCTGGTGGGCATCAACCTGCTGCGCGAGGGGCTGGACATCCCCGAGGTCTCGCTGGTGGCCATTCTGGATGCGGATAAGGAAGGTTTTCTGCGCTCCGAGCGCAGCCTGATCCAGACCATTGGCCGCGCCGCGCGCAACCTGAACGGCCGCGCCATCCTGTACGCCGACCGCGTGACCGACTCGATGGCGCGCGCCATGGGCGAGACCGAGCGTCGGCGCACCAAGCAGGTGGCGCACAACCTGGCCATGGGCATCGTGCCGCGCAGCATCAACAAAAAGGTGAAAGACCTGATTGATGGGGTTTACAGCGAGAAGGCGGGCAAGGAAGCCGATCGCCTGGCGGCCGAGAGCGCCCTGCGCGCCAGCACCGAGGACATGAGCGAAAAAGACCTGTCGCGCGAGATCAAGCGGCTGGAAAAGCTCATGCTGGAGCACGCGCGCAACCTGGAGTTCGAGAAGGCCGCCAGCGTGCGCGACCAGCTCGGCCACCTCAAGGCCCAGGTGTTCGGCGCGGCGGGCGAAGATCACGTGGCCTGAAATCCCGTCGTCAGCCCAGCGGTGGGTGTTCTCAAGCAGAATCGCCGTCGCTGCGCCCGTGCAGGGGTCGCCACACCGTGGTGAGACACGGGTGTCAAGCCACATGGGTCACACATGCCAGCCACACCAGCCGCGCCACCAGGCCCGCTGGCGGGAGACGACACCCGCCTGTATCTGATCGAAGACGATCCGCTGATCGTGCAATTCGTCCGCGAGACGCTGGCGCTTCGGTCAGGTTGGCGCCTGCTCGGGGTGTCGAACAGCCTGGCCCATGCCAGCGAACATGCGTTGGCAGCTCCGGCCCACGTGTTTCTGATCGACCTGGGCCTGCCGGATGGTCGGGGTGAAGCCCTGGTGGCCTTGCTCGCGCGCCACAGGCCAGAGGCCGAGCGCCTGGTGTTCACCGTGTTTGGCGAAGAGGCACGCCTGGTGGGTGCCCTGGAGGCGGGCGCCACCGGCTATGTGCTCAAGGGCTGCAGTTCCCAAGACCTGGTGGCCGCCATCGAGCAGATCCGCAGCGGCGGCGCGCCCATTTCGCCGCTGCTGGCGCGCCGGCTCCTGCAGCGCTTTCACGCGCCGGTCGAAGGGGCGCCGAAGAGCGTCGGCAACGCGGCGATTCCCCTGGATGGGGCGGCGCAGGCGGTCGATCTGTCGCCGCGCGAGAGCGAGGTGTTGCAGCTGCTGGCGCAGGGGTATGTGAACAAGGAGATTGCGCAGCGCCTGGCGATTGCGCCGGCCACGGTGGGCAGCCACATCAAGAATCTCTACCGCAAGCTGGCCGTGCACAGCCGGGTGCAGGTGGTGCGCAGCGCGCAGGACCGGGGCCTGCTGTGATGCACACGCGCAGTTGGCTTCGGCCGCTGTCGGCGGTACCGGTGTACGGCTGGGCGGCAGCGCTGCTGGCGTTGCTGCTCGTGTTGCTGGCCTGGTCCACGCAGGCCAGCGTGCCGCCGGGCGCAGTGGCGATTGGGCAGGCTGAGGTTCGCATGCTCAGTGCGCCTGCCGGCACCGAGCGCACCGTGTCGCTGCCCCACATCTGGGACAACGCCCGGCGCGACTGGAGCGGACGCGCTGTCTACACCCTGATGCTGCCTGCAAGCGTCGTTGGCGACGATCTGGCCGTGCTGTTGCCTCGCGCCTCGGCCCGCTTCAGGTTGCTGCTCAACGGGCATGAGTTGCTGAGCGAATCCTGGCGGCGAGGCGCGGGTTATGCAGATACCGGCAACCGGTCCCATTTTGTGGTGTTGCCAGCGGCTCTGATGGCTGCCGACCCGTCGGCCAACCGGCTGCAGATCGAGCTCAAAGGCGAGGCGCTGCGCACCAGCGGCCTGGGGCCGGTGTGGGTCGGACCGCGCGATGCGCTGCAAGACCGGCAGCACTGGCTGCACACCTGGCAGGTGAGCCTCACCTGGATGGTGGCGGCCTGCGCCTTCATGCTGGGCTTGCTGGCGCTGCTGATCTGGCGCCACACGGCGGAGGCGCTGTTCGGGTTGCTGGCCGGCGGCCTGCTGACCCTCACCGTGCGCCTGCTGCTGTCGGCGCCGCTTTTCATCCCCGGACCATTCTGGGCCTGGGACTATCTGCACAAACTCAGTTTCACCTGGTACTGCGGCTTCACCTACCTGTTCATGGCCCAGCTGTTTCTGTTTGGCCAGCGCCAGGTGCACCGCGTGGTGACGGGGATGATGGCCGCTGCGCCACTGTGGCTGTTGCTGGTGATGGTGGTGGGTGACTACCGCCTCTACCGGTGGTGGATGGGCCTGATCGTGGTGGTTTGCGTGTATGCGCTGGTCAAGGTGCTGGGGCGCGTGCGCTGGGGCATCGACATCAACCAGCGGCTGATGGTGGTGGTTGCTGCCGCCACGCTGATCACCGGCGTGCGCGACTTTCTGGTGGTGCAGATGGGGCTGCCGGGCGATGTCGATATCCGCTGGATGACACCAGGGAGCATGGTGCTGATGTTCACCATGGGCTGGGTGCTGATGCGTCGCACCACCGAAGCGTTTGACGAAACGCGCCGACTCAATGCCGAACTCGCGCGCACCGTTGACGAACGCGAAGACGAGCTGCAGGCGGCGCTGGATCGCCTGCGCGTGGCGCAGACCCAGCACGTGCTTGAAGGGGAGCGCCGCCGACTCATCCGCGACATGCACGACGGCCTGGGCAGCCAGCTGGTGCAAGCGCTCAACCTGGTGCGGCGTGGCGAGCGAGCCGTGGATCCGGCCACGGTGGCAACCATGCTCGGGCACGCCCTCGACGAGCTGCGGCTGACGCTCGACTCCCTGGAGCCGATGGAGGGCGATCTGCCGGCCGTGCTCGGCACGCTGCGCCAGCGCATCGAACCCGCTTTGACGGCATCCGGCATCGCCCTTGACTGGCAGGTGCAGCCGGTGCCGCCGGTGGCCGGTCTGGAAGCGCAAGGGGTGATGCACCTGTTTCGCTGTCTTCAGGAGGTGTTCGCCAACGTGGTCAAGCACGCGCACGCCAGCCGCGTGAGCGTGCGAACCTGGGTGCAGGACGGGCGCGTGGGCCTGAGCGTGTCCGACAACGGGGTGGGCCTGGGCGAACTGGTCGCCAACCCGTCCCGTGGTGGGCGCGGCATGGGCAATATCCGCCTGCGGGCCCGCAAGCTGGGCGCCGAGGTGCAATTCAGCGATGCCGAACCAGGCACCTGCGTGACGTTTCTGTTGCCTGTGGAACAACCGGCGACTGGCAACTTGCAGCTCGAAGCGCCAGGCATTCAAGCTGCTGCCGCCTGAAGCCCTTGGCGCTGGGGAGCCAGACCACCGTTGAGCGGGGCGAATGCAATTTGTCCTAGACAAACGAGGTTTTCGGCGGTACAATGCCGACTAAATCAGTAGGGCATTGTGGTAAACTTGACGGCAACAGTCGGGATTCGCCAGCCCTGCGGTCAGCAACCCGATCAGCGGGTGAGGGTAGGAGAAAGAGGCGTCTGGAACGAATGTTCTGGAGCGCCATCGAACGACAGTCCAAGCCATCCGAACGGAGCTCGAAAATGCGCCTCACGACCAAAGGCCGCTTTGCGGTCACAGCCATGATTGACCTGGCCCTGCGCCAGAACAACGGCCCCGTCACGCTCGCGGCCATCAGCCAGCGCCAGCAAATTTCCCTGTCCTACCTGGAGCAGCTGTTTGGCAAGCTGCGCCGCCACGAACTGGTGGAGTCCACCCGTGGCCCTGGCGGCGGCTACACCCTGGGACGCAAAGCGTCCGAGATCACGGTGGCCGACATCATTGTTTCGGTGGACGAGCCCATCGACGCCACCCAGTGCGGCGGCAAGGAAAACTGCCTGGGCGAAGGCCATCGTTGCATGACGCATGAACTCTGGGCAGCGCTCAACACCAAGATGGTCGATTTCCTCGACTCGGTGAACCTGCAGTCGCTGGTGAACGACCAGTTGGCCAAAGGTCTGGTGGTTGAAAATGCGCCGATGGTCAAGCGGGCGATTTCAAGCCCTTCGGTGGTCAAGCCGATCCGCGTCAATGCACCCAATTCGGTGTTTGCGCTGGGCGGGGCCTTTACGAAGTGATCTTTCGCAATCGGGTGATCTCAGCCGACTGCATGCCCAGCGCCACTGGCGCCGAGCCTCCCGCACGGGAGCCCGTTCCCCTTTTTTCGATGACAAGCCCATGAGCACGCCACATTTCCCCATTTACATGGACTACAGCGCCACCAACCCCTGCGATCCGCGGGTGGTGGACGCCATGATTCCCTGGTTGCGCGAGCACTTCGGGAACCCCGCATCACGCAGCCACGCCTGGGGCTGGGAGGCGGAGAAAGCGGTGGAGACCGCACGCGAGCAGGTTGCAGCACTCATCGGCGCCGACCCACGCGAGATTGTCTGGACCAGCGGTGCCACCGAGTCCAACAACCTGGCTTTGAAGGGCGCAGCGCATTTCTACAAAACCAAAGGCAAGCACCTGATCACGGTGAAGACCGAGCACAAAGCCGTGCTCGACACCATGCGTGAACTGGAGCGCCAGGGCTTTGAGGTGACCTACCTCGACGTGAAAACCGACGGCCTGGTTGACCTCGATGTTTTCAAGGCTGCGATCCGGCCCGACACCATCCTGGCTTCGGTCATGTTTGTGAACAACGAGATTGGTGTCATTCAAGACATCGCCGCCCTCGGTGCTGTCTGTCGCGAAAAAGGCGTGATCTTTCATGTGGATGCGGCGCAGGCCACCGGCCGGGTTGACATCGATCTGGAGACGCTGCCAGTCGACCTGATGAGCCTCACGGGCCACAAGACCTACGGCCCCAAGGGCATTGGTGCGCTGTATGTGCGCCGCAAGCCCCGCATCCGGATCGAGGCGCAAATGCATGGTGGTGGTCACGAGCGCGGCATGCGTTCGGGCACGCTGCCGACCCACCAGTGTGTGGGCATGGGCGAGGCATACCGGATCGCCAAAGAAGAGATGCACGCCGAAAACCAGCGCATTCGCGCGCTGCACGATCGCATGCTGGCGGGTCTGAAAGACATCGAAGAGGTGTTCATCAACGGCCACGAAACCCAGCGTGTGCCGCACAACCTCAACATCAGCTTCAACTACGTGGAGGGTGAGTCGCTCATCATGGGCATCAAGGGCCTGGCGGTGTCTTCCGGGTCGGCCTGTACCTCGGCCAGCCTGGAGCCCAGCTATGTGCTGCGCGCCCTCGGACCGCAGCGACGAACTCGCCCACAGCAGCCTGCGCATGACGATCGGCCGCTGGACCACGGAAGAAGAAATTGACTACGCCATTGGCACCATCCGGGAGAACGTTGCGAAGTTGCGCGAACTGTCTCCCCTGTGGGAGATGTTCAAAGACGGTATCGACTTGTCCACCATCCAGTGGGCAGCACACTGAAGGAGATTGATATGGCCTATTCTGAAAAAGTGGTTGACCACTACGAAAACCCCCGCAACGTGGGCTCGTTCGACAAGGGCGACGAATCCGTTGGCACCGGCATGGTGGGTGCGCCCGCTTGCGGCGACGTGATGAAGCTTCAGATTCGCGTGAACCCCACCAGCGGCATCATTGAAGATGCGCGCTTCAAGACCTATGGTTGCGGTTCGGCGATTGCGTCGAGTTCGCTGGTGACCGAGTGGGTCAAGGGCAAGACGCTGGACCAGGCGGCGGCGCTGAAAAACAGCGAAATCGCCGAGGAGCTGGCCCTGCCACCCGTGAAAATTCACTGCTCCATCCTGGCTGAAGATGCGATCAAGGCCGCGGTGGATGACTACCGCAAAAAACACACTGTGTGACGCGTCCCCCCGCGCCGCCTGCGGCGTCACCCCCCGGGGGGAGGCGCTGGCAGCCCGGCGCAGCCGGTTCTGCGGCGCCCTGAGCCAAGTCACGGTTTCCCCTCCCACGGACCCACAGCGCTACCACTGATTGACATGTCCATCTCCATTTCCGAAGCCGCTGCCCGCCACGTCATCCGCTACATCACCAAGCGCGGCAAAGGCGTGGGTGTGCGGCTGGGCGTCAAGACCACGGGTTGTTCGGGGCTGGCTTACAAGCTGGAATACGCCGACGAAATTGCGCCGGAAGACGTGGTGTTTGAAGACAACGGGGTGAAGGTGCTGGTCGACCCGAAAAGTCTGGCTTATATCGATGGCACCGAGCTCGATTTCGTGCGCGAAGGTCTCAACGAAGGCTTTCGGTTCGTCAACCCCAACGAGCGCGACCGTTGCGGCTGTGGTGAGAGTTTCCGCATCTGATGCGTCTCGCTTTGACCGAACACCGCCAGCGCGGCACCGCCCTGGCGGTTTTTTCATCTTGGCGGTCGAATGACTTTTCGGCTGTCCCATTCGCTCCCTCGCCCCGGCCATGACCCTCAGTCTGCAATCGACCGACTTCGATATTTTCGGTCTTGAACCGCGGTTCTCGATCGTTCGTGAGGCGTTGGATGCGCGCTGGAAAGACCTGCAGCGCGAAGCCCATCCCGACCGGTTTGCCACGGCCGACCGCCGCGGCGCAGCGCGAGGCGATGCAGTGGTCGGTGCGCATCAACGAGGCCTACCAGCGATTGAAGGACCCGCTCAAGCGCGCAGCCTATCTTTGTGAGCTCAATGGGACGCCGATTCGTGCGGAGGACAACACCGCCATGCCACCCGCCTTTCTGATGCAGCAGATGCAATGGCGCGAAGACCTTGACGATGCAACCAGCGAAGCCGATCTGGAGCGCATGGCCGCCGATGTGGCGACCGCGCGGCGCGAGATGCTGGACGCGCTGCAGCAGACCGCCGACGTGCAGCGCGACTTTGCTGCACTGGCCCAGCAGGTCAGAGCCCTCATGTTCGTTGAGCGCTTTGCGCGCGATGTCGAGGCCCGTCTGGATCAACTGGGACAATAGGCGCTTAGAAAGCACAACGATCCATGTCACTTCTGCAGATTTCCGAACCCGGGCAATCGCTCGACCCCCACCAGCGCCGCGTGGCCGTGGGCATTGACCTCGGCACCACCCACTCTCTGGTGGCTGCCGTTCGCCATGGCGTCGCCGAGTGCCTACCGGCTGAAGACGGTCGCGTGATTTTGCCCAGCGTGGTGCGCTACCTGGATCCCGCGCTAGGCGGCTCGGGTCGGCAGATCGGCTTTGAGGCGCTTGCCGCGCAGGTGCAAGACCCCGCCAATACCGTGAGCTCGGTCAAGCGCCTGATGGGCCGCAGCACGGCCGAGGTGACCGATGCGGACAAGCTGTCCTACGCCATTGCCGACGCCAACGGCATGGCCGTGATCGAGACCGTTGCGGGGCGCAAAACACCCATGGAAGTCAGCGCCGAGCTGCTGGCCACATTGCGCTTTCGTGCCGAAGACAGTTTTGATGACGAGCTTTATGGCGCGGTCATCACCGTGCCGGCCTATTTCGACGATGCTCAGCGCCAGGCCACGAAAGACGCCGCGCAGCTCGCGGGCATCAACGTCTTGCGGCTCATCAACGAGCCCACCGCCGCCGCCATCGCCTACGGGCTGGACAACGCATCCGAAGGTGTCTACGCGATCTACGACCTTGGCGGTGGCACCTTCGACATCTCCATCTTGCGCCTGACGCGAGGTGTGTTTGAGGTCATGGCCACCGGCGGCGATTCCGCGCTGGGTGGTGACGACTACGACCAGGCGCTGGTCGCCTGGGTGCTGCAACAGCAGGGTGTGACCGCGGCGCTTTCGGCCAGCGAGCGCGCGGCGCTCAACGCAGAGGCCCGCCGCTGCAAAGAAGCCTTGTCCACTGAGCCCGCCGAGGTGGTGTTTTCCGCCAGCGTGGCTGGCCAGCGAATGGAGCAGGCGGTGCGGCCAGCTGATTTTGAGGCGTGCTCGGCTGCACTGACGGCGCGCACCATGGCGGCGGTTCGCAAGGTGTTGCGCGATGCCGGGATCGCCGTGGGTGAAGCCAAAGGCGTGGTCATGGTTGGCGGTTCGACCCGCATGCCGGTGATCCGCCGGGCGGTCGGCGATTTCTTCGGCCAGGCCCCGCTGACCAACCTCAACCCCGACGAGGTGGTGGCGCTTGGCGCCGCCATCCAGGCCAACGCCCTCGCCGGCAACAGCCGCGATGGCGATCTGTTGCTGCTCGACGTGATTCCGCTGTCGCTCGGCATCGAGACCATGGGTGGTCTGGTCGAGCGCATCGTGCCGCGCAACAGCGCCATACCCACCGCGCTGGCGCAAGATTTCACCACCTACCAGGACGGCCAGACCGCGCTGGCGCTGCACGTGGTGCAAGGCGAGCGCGATCTGGTGGCCGACTGCCGCAGCCTGGCGCGATTTGAGCTGCGCGGCATTCCACCCATGGTGGCGGGCGCTGCGCGAATCCGCGTGACCTTCACGGTGGATGCCGACGGCTTGCTGTCGGTCGCCGCCAAGGAGCAGGGCAGTGGTGTCGAGGCCCGGGTGGACGTGAAGCCCGCCTACGGCCTGTCAGACGAGCAGATCGCCACCATGCTGCAAAGACAGCTTTGCCACCGCCCAGCAAGACATGGCGGCGCGCGCACTGGTCGAGGCCCGGGTCGATGCCGACCGCATGATGGCCGCCACCCGCAGCGCGCTGCAGGCCGATGGCGACTTTGCTGGCGGCGCCTGAACGTGACGCCATTGAAGCCCTGATGACCTCACTTGCCCAAGCCGCCGCAAGGCGTGAGCGCCGCCGAGATCGAAGCCGCGACCGAAGCGCTGGCCAAAGGCACCGAAGTCCTTCGCCGCATTGCGCATGAACCAGGGGCATCCAGCAGGCCCTGTCGGGCAAGAAACTCGAAGAAGTCTGAGCTCACCACCCAGAACCCATGCCCATCATCAAAATCCTGCCCCATCCCGAATACTGTCCACAGGGCACCGAAGTCAACGCACCCGCGGGCACCTCGATCTGCGAGGCCTTGCTCGACAACAAGATTGCCATCGAGCACGCCTGCGACATGGTGTGCGCCTGCACCACCTGCCATGTGATCGTGCGCGAGGGCTTCAACAGCCTCAACGAGCTCGACGAGAACGAAGAAGACATGCTGGACCGCGCCTGGGGCCTGGAGCCGAACTCGCGCCTGTCTTGCCAGGCCATCCTGGCGCAGGAAGATGTGACGATCGAGATTCCCGAAGTATTCGATCAACCACGCCAAAGAGAACCACTGACCCGAACCGAGCTACCCCACGGGCCTGAAAACTTGCCTGTGTGGTGCCAGACCGGTGCCCAGGCCTGAGACCAGAAGGAAACCCCATGCGCCAGATCGTCCTGGACACCGAAACCACCGGCCTGTCTGCCGAGAACGGGGACCGCATCATCGAGATCGGTTGCGTGGAGCTGCTGAACCGCAAGCTCACCGGCAACAACCTGCACTTCTACGTGAACCCCGAGCGCGACAGCCACGAAGACGCGCTCAAGGTGCACGGCATCAGCAACGATTTCCTGCGCGACAAGCCAAAGTTCGGCCAGATCGCCGACGAACTGCTCGACTACCTCGCGGGTGCCGAGCTCATCATTCACAACGCGCCGTTCGACATCAGTTTTCTCAACAAGGAACTGCAGCGCCTGGGCCGTGAGCCGATTCACAGCCTGATTGGCTCTGTGACCGACAGTCTGGTCATGGCCAAGGACATGTTCCCCGGCAAGCGCAATGGCCTGGACGCCCTGTGCGACCGTCTCGGCGTGGACAATTCCAGCCGCACCCTGCACGGCGCCTTGCTCGATGCCGAGCTGCTGGCCGATGTCTACATCAACATGACGCGCGGGCAGGACGCGCTGCATCATGGAACTGGGCGAAACGCCAGGCGATGACAGCGAATGGGTGCAGGTTGACCTGACTCGCATCGAGCTGCCGGTGTTGCATGCCAATGCGCAGGAAACCGCTGCTCACGAAACGCTGCTGGCCGATATCGACAAGGCGAGCAAAGGCCGAACCGTCTGGCGCCAGCGGGAGCCCGCCTGAATTTCGAGTTGCCTGGCAGAGCAGGCCAGGAAAGCGGTCTATAATCTGAGGCTTCCGACAAATCGGTACCCAGATTGTCGGGCGGTTAGCTCAGTGGTAGAGCACTGCCTTCACACGGCAGGGGTCGCAGGTTCGAACCCTGCACCGCCCACCAGAAATTGTCATATATGACAACGGTTTACGCCACCTTCGGGTGGCGTAGTCGTTTCTGGTGGGGAAAAAGTGGGTAAAACATGCCTTGGGTTTTGGCTATGGTCGCATTGAGACGTCTAGGGATGGACTCGATGCCCAAATCATCGTCGCCTGTTTTTCCACTGAGTTCATGGCCTCCCCGGATCTGATTCTGGTTTCGTCGCAACGTGGCTAAATGCTGAGCCACTGCTTATTCCGTGCTGCATCAACGGATCGCGTCGCAAATTCGAACGGCTGGTGTGCGCCAGCGATTGCTGCCGGTGGGCGCTTTCATGCTTAAGCACGCTGAAAGCCACGAAGCGGCTGTTGGGCACAGCGACTGGCGCTTGCCCGAGTGGCAGCTGTCGGGGCTACTGCGGTCATATCGCTTCAGCGACCCTACTGGCGCAGCGCTACTGACCGCTCCCTCATCACATGGACTGGCGGTCTCAACCCGAAAGAAACCTCGGGTGAGGCGATCACGCTGCGGTAAAGCTGTCTGTCTAAGCCGCACGATCGACATCAACAGTTGTGCGCTTGCTCACCGGCAGCATCGCCGAGGGCGACTACGCAGTCATGGCGTCACTCGGTGATATCGGGGGTGTGCACGCAGGCTCTCTTCAGAACAATTTGGCTACATTGAGCAAAGTCAGCACACCCAGGATGGCGAAGATGATGGCGGCGATGCCGTGGACCAGTTGCATCGACACCTTCTTGGCGATCTTGTCGCCCAGGAAGACGGCGGGGACGTTGGCCAGCATCATCCCCAAGGTAGTCCCGAGCACCACCTGGACGATGTCGGTGTAGCGCGCCGCGAGCGCCACGGTGGCGATCTGAGTCTTGTCGCCCATCTCGGCAAGGAAGAAGGCGATGACGGTCGTGCCAAACACGCCAAAACGCTGATTGCCGCTGGCTACGTCACCGTCGATCTTGTCCGGGATCAGTATCCAGCCCGCCATCGCCAGGAACGACCCGCCGATGACCCAGCGCAGGATGTCGGGTCCAAGAGCTTGCGCCACCCAGCCGCCCACGGCGCCTGCAGCCGCGTGGTTCGCCAGAGTGGCAACCAAGATACCCAGAATGATGGGGAGGGGTTTGCGAAACGCTGCCGCCAAGACGATGGCCAGCAGTTGTGTTTTGTCGCCCATTTCACCCAAGGCGACCACGCCGGTCGAGACGAGAAATGCTTCCATGAAAACTCCAAGGGCCAGCAGAGACGAAGACTGCACGGCGACCCCGGCCCATCCGGAGGCAGTGCAGTCAAAGGTCTTGCCAGGCTTGAAGCTGTCCGCGCCATGACCATGAGGGTCAAGTGTATTGACGTGGACCCCCGCAGGTGCAGGTCGGCTACTCCCCAATGACGGGCGAGTCGGTAGTGTAATGGCGAAGAACTGGTCAGCAGACTGTCGCCTCAGTCAGCTCATGGCCGGGACTACAAGTTCTCGGCCGTACCAGGAAGCCGACATCCACTGAAATGCCGGTCTGAACGACGGCGCACTCAGGTCACCGCCGGCGCAAGTCGACCCTGAACGGAGCTTCATGCGTTGCCTGCAAAGCGGTCTGTCAGTCCCACATGACATTGCATCCAGCGCCCTTGCGCTTCCCACAACAAAAAATGTCTTGGCCGAGTAGACATACCCAATTCCAGTCTGTAGGCTGTCAAAAAAATAGCGAATCCGCTCTCATAACTGGTGCAACATTCGAGTGGATCGCGCCGGAGGGGTGCCGGGTTTCACTGGCTCTTTCTGGCTGGACGAATACCCGGAGGTTTTGGCCGAGAGGAAGGCTGCAAGCCACATTCAGGAGCGATTGATGACCAACTTATGGAGAAGCGTCCAACTCAAAGAGCAGATGCTGCTCTGGAAATCCCGTTAGGCATCAACGGAATGCTTACGAGCAAGCTTTCTTGTGGGACGTTGGCCGATCGGGCGTACATTCGGCGCCGGACCTAGCCCATGCTTACACGTCGCCAGTGCCTGATCATGCTGCCGCTGCCATCATTGGCTGGTGCATCACCGCCGCTGCAACAGGCAATGCAGCGAGCACGCGAGCTGCGAGACGAAGCGGTGCGCTCAGGTGATCAGGCCTATGGCGCCGTTGTAATGCTCGGTACCCAGATCGTTGGTGAGGCGCCGAGCCGCGTGGTGACCGCGAGCGATCCGACCGCACATGCCGAGATGGAGGCGATTCGTGACGCAGCGCGACGGCTGCGCAGCCGGGACCTCTCCGGCTGTGTGCTCGTGTCTACTTCACGCCCGTGCCGCATGTGTGAAGCCGCTGCGGGTTGGGCGCAGATCACGCGCATGGTGCATGGCGATGCGCTTACGGACGCGGGTGCTCCATCATGAACTGGCGCCGATGGCTTGTGCTACTGATAGCGCTGCCCGTGATTGCGACTGCTTCGGGTGGCGCACTGATCAGCGCCGCCGAACGCGGAGATCTAGCAACGCTGCGCAGCCTGCTTGCTTCTGGATCCAATGCAAACGCCCGCGACGCTCGCGGCCGCAACGCTGTGCTCGCCGCCACGCAGGGCGGTCATGTCGAGGTCGCGCGGTTGCTGATCGCGCACGGAGCCGACGTAAACGCGCAAGATGAAACTCGAGACAGTGCGTTTCTACTTGCGGGTGCGCGAGGCCATGCGGAGATTGTGCGTCTCGCGCTCGGAGCTGGCGCGAATCTCAAGAGCACCAATCGCTATGGCGGCACTGCATTGATCCCGGCCTGCCACTATGGCCATGTGGAAACGGTGCGCGTGCTGCTCGACTCTGGGATCGACGTGAATCACATCAACGACCTGGGTTGGACGGCGCTGCTTGAGGCGGTGATCCTGGGCGACGGAGGCCCGCGACACACTGAAATAGTTCGCCTGCTAATCGCGCACCGCGCTGATGTCAACATCGCCGACAAGCAGGGTATGACTCCGCTAGCACATGCCGAGAAGCGCGGCCACAGAACAATCAGCGAGCTGCTGCGAGGGGCAGGAGGGCAGAGAAAATTATGATGGCCAATCCTGCGCTCCAACGAATGCCCGCAAGCGGGGGCAGTTGAGTGCGAACGATGAACGACTGCAATTGCCCTCGCGCCATGCCCGCTACTGGCCGGCAGTGTGAGCAGGAGGCGACACCCGGAAGCTGACCCTCGCCTTGCAGGTCCTCCGAGGACAGTTTCAGGCTCCCGCAGTCCTAAGGCGAACCCGCTTCCAGCCACTTCCCGCCGCTGGCCACGTCATGCCCGACGTCCTGGCCCGTTTTGCCGGCCGGATCTGACGCAGGGCGGGCTCCCGCCATCTGAGCGCCGTGCACAATGTGGTCGGGGACTCAAACTGAGACGCTCCATGACTCGAACCTTCGCTCCTTACCCTTACAGCCCGGCCGTGTATGAGGCCGAGGTGCCGCCGCTGGCTGATGGCGTCGACCGCGTGCGCCACCGCGTGGCCATCGTCGGCGCCGGCCCGGTGGGCCTGACGGCGGCGATCGGGCTCGCCCTGCAGGGTGTGCACTCGGTGTTGATCGAGGCGGACGACGGCGTGTGCGCCGGCAGTCGCGCCATCTGCATCTCGCGCCGCAGCCTGGAGATCGCGCAGCGCCTGGGCGCGCTCGATGGATTCCTGCAGATCGGTCTGCCCTGGACCGGCGGGCGCAGCTACTACCGCGACGCCGAGGTGCTGCATTTCTCGATGCCCACGGATCGAGAACCAGAAGCTGCCGCCGATGGTGAACCTGGCGCAGTACCACATCGAGGAGATCTTGCTGCGACGCGCCGAGGCCTTGGCCGAGTTCATCGACATCCGCTGGCAGACGCGCGTGACGGCGATCGACACGTCCGCAGGAAAGCGGCGTCGGCCTGTCGCTGACGAGCCCGGCAGGCGACTACGCGTTGCACGCCGACTGGGTGGTGGCCTGCGACGGTGGTCGCAGCTTCGTGCGCGAGTCCCTTGGCCTGAAGCTGGAGGGCACCAGCTACGAGGGCCGCTACGTCATCGTCGACATCCTGCTCGACAGCGACGCGCCCGACCGAGCGCCTGGCCTACTTCGACCCGCCGTGCAATCCGGGCTCGACGGTGCTGGTGCACAAGCAGCCACACGGCGTGTGGCGCATCGACTATCAGCTGCGCGACGGCGAAGACCCCGACGAAGCGGTGAAGCCCGAGAACGTCATGCCGCGTGTCGAGAGCCTGCTGGCGATGATGGGCGAAACGGGTGACTGGAGCCCGGTCTGGATCACGCTCTACAAGGCCAACGCGTTGACCCTGCGCCGACTACCGCCGTGGGCCGTGTGCTGTTCGCCGGCGACGCGGCTCACCTGGTGCCGATCTTCGGCGTGCGCGGCGCCAACTCGGGCATCGACGACGCCGACAACCTGGCATGGAAGCTGGGCCTTGTCGTGCGCGGCGAGGCCGGTGAGTCGCTGCTGGACAGCTACTCGGCACGAGCGCGTGGCGGCAGCGCACGAGAACCTGTTCTACGGCACCAAGAGCACCGAGTTCATGGCGCCGCCGTCGTTTGCGTTCGAGCTGATGCGCACGGCCGTGCTCGGACTCGCGGCGTAAGCACCCCGCCGTGCGCTCGCTGATCAATCCGCGCCAGACCTCGGCCATTGCCTATGCCGATTCGCCACTCAACGGAGCTTCGGACGGGTTCACTGCCGGTCCGCCGCCGGGCAGCGTGTTGTTGGAGTGCCCGGTCGGTGACGGCTTCCTCACCGACTTGCTCGGCACTGGGTTCATGGCCTTGTACTTCGGCGAGGCGCGAGACGCGCCCGAAGCTACCTTGCGCGCTTCACTCCCTGCCGCGCGTCGCCGACCACACGGGCCGCCTGTACCCGATGTACGGTGCGATCGAAGGCAGTCTCTACCTCGTGCGGCCCGACGGTCATGTGCTGGCGCGTTGGCACGATGCGCGCGATGCGAACGTGAACGCCGCGATCCGACATGCCCTTCACGAAAGCGACTTGCGATGAAAGATGCCGACCTTGATACCCTCTACACCCGGATGTGCCACACGATGACAGCGCTCGGCGAGGCGCAGGCGCCGCTGTACCTGGCGCGATTCGCGCTGCTGGCCCTGACCCAGATCGATGATCGCTCAACGATCGAGCGCCTGATCACCGAGGCCACCCTGGGTCTGGAGCCAGTTCCAGCGCCTTGATGCTCGGGCCGCGCGGCAGCGGCCGGGCGGGTCGTCGGCCTCGTCGCGCTCCGTCGCCGCCGACGAACGAACGGATGGCGCACGGCCGATGGTCACTGAAGGCTTTCGGAATCTCGTTGCAGACGATGTCGCGCAGCACGCCAACAAAGACAGAGGTGAAGAAGCCCAGGCCCAGTGCATCGGGCCACTTCATGGAACGTTCAGTGGATTCGTGATGGCGCGCACGCATGAAGAGCACGGCACCATGGCAAAGCGCGAGCAAAACCAAGACCCAGCCTGCGCGCCGCAGAAACCCCTACGCCGGCCAGCCGCGCATCCTGAAGGCATTCACCAGGAACTCGATCATCAGCCGCACCTTGGGCGAAACGAACTTGCGCGTGGGGTAGACCGCGTAGACGCCCAGTTCGATCGAGCGGTAGGCCGGCATCACTTCCACCAGCGCGCCGGCCAGCAGGTCCGGTCCGACCAGGAACGAGGGCTGCAGCACGATGCCCTGGTGGTGCAGCGCGGCGACGCAGCAGGTGTCGCCGCTGTTGGTGCGCATGCGCGGCGTCACCTTGACGCTGACCGGCACCCTCCGGACCCGTGAAGTCCCACTGGTCGCCCATCGAGAACAGAGCTGTAGCGTGAGCACGTCGTGCTGCGCCATCTCGGACGGGTGCTCGGCGTCGCCGCGCGCCGCGCAGGTACTCGGGCGACGCACACAGCACCAGGCGCGTCGACGTGAGCTGGCGGCTGACCAGTGACGAGGTGGGCAGACGCGCGATGCGCACCGCCAGGTCGTAGCCTTCGTCGACCAGATCGACCACGCGGTCGGCCAGCGTCACGTCGAGCGTCGACCTTCGGGTGCAGCGCCATGAACGCCGGCCACAGCGGCGCCAGGTGCAGCAGGCCGAAGGAAACGGGCACGTTGATGCGCAACAGGCCGATCGCCTCGCCGCTGCGCGAGGTGATCTCGGCCTCGGCCTCGTCGACACCGCCCAGCAGTTCGCGGCAGCGCGCCGTGGAAGACCTCGCCTTCCGGTGTCAGCGAGAGCTTGCGCGTCGTGCGATGCAGCAGCCGCACGCCGAGCCGCGACTCCAGCTCCGCCACATAGCGCGAGACCGCCGTCTTCGACACGTCCAGCGCCTCGGCGGCGCGCACGAAGCTGCCCGCGTCGACCACGGCGACGAAGGTCTGCATTTCCTGGAACTTGTCCATCTCATGCGATTGTCCCGATACTGGAACAGTCAAATCATTTGAGCCTGTTTATCTCTTGTTCGGCGCCAACTAAAGTTCAATCCATCGCAGCAATCCGCTGCATCGTTCAAAGGAAGCAGTCATGAAGATCACCGTCATCGGCGCCGGCAACATGGGCTCGGCCTTCGTCAAGCAACTCACCCGTGCCGGCCACCAGGTCAGCGTCACCGCTCGCGACAGCGACAAGGCCGCGCAGGTCGCCGCGGCAAACCCAGGCGCCAAGGCGGTGGCCACCGCCGGTGCCGCAACGGGCGCCGACGCCGTCGTGCTGGCCACGGGCTACGCCGACGCAGTCGGCGCGCTGCAAGTCGGTCGGCGACCTGCAGGGCAAGGTCGTGATCGACATCACCAACCCGCTGACGCGCCGACTACATGGGCCTGACGCTCGGCCACAGCACCTCGGCCGCCGAAGAGATCGCCAAGGCGGTGCCGGGCGCCGAGGTCGTCAAGGCCTTCAACACCGTGTTCGCGCAGGTGCTGGCCGAAGGCGCCGACTTCGGCAACGGCCGCAAGGTCGAGGTGTTCGTCGCCAGCGACAGCGAGCGCGCCAAGCAGACGGCACGCGCCATCGCCGAGAGCATCGGCTTCGAGGTGATCGACGCCGGTGGCCTGAAGAACGCGCGCTACCTCGAGCCGCTGGCCGGCTTGAACATCTACCTCGGCTACGGCGCCGGTCTGGGCACGGCCATCGCGCCGACCTGGATCCGCAAGGCCTGAGCCATCCGACATCCAACACTTCAGGAGCATTCACATGAGCAACTCGTCTCCTCGAACGCCTGCTGGCCACCGACGCCGGCTGGGGCCCGCTGGCCCTGCGCATCCCCGTCGGCATCATCTTCGTCGCGCACGGCGCGCAGAAGCTGTTCGGCGCCTTCGGCGGCTACGGCCTGGAAGGCACGGGCCAGTTCATGGCCTCGCTCGGCCTGACGCCGGGCTACCTGATGGCCTTGCT
Source organism: uncultured beta proteobacterium (assembly GCA_963831255.1). Lineage (GTDB taxonomy): Bacteria > Pseudomonadota > Gammaproteobacteria > Burkholderiales > Burkholderiaceae_C > Hydrogenophaga. The sequence continues at coordinate 672,341 of CAWHPI010000006.1, forward strand.
GGCCGGCAGTGCCGAGTTCTTCGGCGGCCTGGCGCTGCTGTTCGGCGTGCTGGTGCGCCCGGCCGCGGCGGCGCTGGCCTTCGCGATGCTGTCGCCATCTTCTCGGTGCACTTCGAGCAAGGGCCTGTTCCTGGCCAACAACGGCTACGAGTTCGCGCCTGGCGCTGCTCGCCGCCTCGGTGTCGCTGCTGATCAGCGGCGCCGGTCGGCTGTCGGTGGACGCCACGCTGGCCGCGCGCAGCCGCGCAGCTGAACGCCTCACATCACCCCGAACCGAGCCAGGAGCACCGACACCATGAATCGCCTGCCCAGCCTGTTCGTCTCGCACGGCGCGCCGACCTTCGCGATCGAGCCCGGCCTGGCCGGGCCGCAACTGACCGCGCTGGGCCGGGCGCTGCCGCGGCCCGCGTGCCGTGCTGGTGGTGTCGCCGCACTGGATGACGCCGAGCCCGCGTGTGGGCCTGGCGGCCCGGCCGCAGACGATCCACGACTTCGGCGGTTTCGACCCGGCGCTGTACGAGATCACCTACCCGGTCGACGGCCATCCCGAACTGGCGCAGCGTGCGCTGGACCTGCTCGGCGACGCCGGCTGGGCACCGCAGCCCGACGAGCGCCGCGGCCTGGACCATGGCGCCTGGGTGCCGCTGCGGCACCTGTACCCGGCAGCCGACGTGCCGGCGTTCCAGGTCTCGCTGCCGTCGCGGTTGGACGGCAGACAGCGCCTGGGCCTTCGGCGCGGCGCTGGCGCCGCTGGCCGACGAAGGCGTGCTGATCGTCGGCTCCGGCAGCCTGACCCACAACCTGGCCGAGTTCCGCGCCGGCGCGGGCAGCGACGAGGCCTATGCCGCCGAGTTCGCGGCCTGGGTGCGCGAGGCCGTCGTCCACGGCGACAGCGCCCGGCTGCGCCAGACGCTGGCACTGGCGCCGCATGCACGGCGCGCGCACCCGACCACCGAGCACTTCTGGCCCCTGCTGGTGGCCGCAGGGGCGGCCGGCTGCGGCGCTGCCGGCCACGGTGATCGACGGCGGCATCACGCACGGCGTGCTGGCCATGGACGCCTTCGTGTTCGGCACGGCCGCTGCACTGGCGCGAACGATGAGACCCCATGAGCACTCACGACCTCATCGTCCAGCGGCCCGCGGCGCCTGACGCGCAACTGGTGCTGCTGTTCCACGGTGTCGGTTCGAGCGCGCGTGACCTGGCGCCGCTGGGCGAGGCGCTGGCGCCGCATCGGCCCGATGCGGTGATCGTCAGCGTGCAAGCGCCCGAGGCCTCGGGCCGGGCTGGCAGTGGTTCTCGGTCCAAGGCGTCACCGAGACCAATCGACCGGCGCGCGTCGCGGCAGCGATGCCCGCCTTCGTGCAGGCGGTGCGCGCAGTGGCAACGAGACTTGCGCCGTCGGGCCTGCGCGCGACGACGCTGATCGGCTTCTCGCAGGGCGCGATCATGGCGCTCGAATCGACGCAGCTCGGACAGCCCGCCGGCGCCCGCGTGGTCGCGCTGTCGGGCCGGTTTGCCCGGCCGCCGCGCGTCGCCCACGCCTCGGTTCGCACGCACCTGATGCACGGCGATGCGGATGCGGTGATGCCGGTTCGAGCTGCCGTCGATGCCTTGACCCAGCTGCAGGCACCTGGGCGCTGTCGCCACGCTCGATCGATTCCCCGGGCTGGGCCATGGCATCGAGCCAGCGGGTGGTCGACGCCATCGTTCGCAGGCTGGACGATGCGGTGCCTGCGTCGATCTGAACGAGCGCCGGCACGCACCGCACCATGTCCAACGACCGCTCGCCCGCCGAACTTGAATCCGACTTCGCCGCGGTCGCCCGCGTCGCCTCGGGCGGTGGATCGCAGACGGCGCGCCGACGACACTGCTGCACATCGGCGACGAACACCTCGTCGTGCTGAGCGGGCGGGGTGAGCAAGCCCGAGACCGTGCACCGGCTCGATCTCGGCGCGGCGCGCATCGCCAGGGACTTCTATCACCACGATCCCGCCGACCTCGCACGAGATCGAACGAGCCATCGACTTCACCGAGGACGAGATCATGCGGCTGGGCCCACCGGCCGGCGTCGCCGCCACGCTCTGGAGCACGTCTGCGGTGCTGCAGGCGTGGGGCGCCGTGTCCAGCCATCAATCCTATCCATCTCTCTTCTGCTTGAACGGATGGGGTCGGACCGTCCGACCCCTCCCGCTGACAGTGGTGCCCAACTTGCAGGTCTATGCGAGAGTAGTCGGCTGAGGGAGCGACCTGTGGATCAACCGCAATTTGTCAAACGGATTGACAAACCAGATCGGTGGCCGCTTGCATCGAGAATGAACTGGGGGCTGTATGTCGCCTGCGGAATCCAAAGACGGGTGTGCAGCGAGTGCCGTCGGTCAACTTCGGAAGCCGGAATCACGGTGCTTGGCACGAAGCGGCCGTTAAGCACATCGACCGGCGCTGGCCTGAGTGTCGGCTGTCGGGGGTACTGCGGCCATAGGGCGACTGCGACAGGGTATACGTGCTTGAAGCTGAGGTCGAGGTATCGCTTACCGCCTTCAATCTCGCCACGGCAATGCAAGGCAACGGGTGCTCGCGTTCTATGTGCGAATACCCAGCTGCGGAAATGGACAAGATCCTCGCCAAGCTGCCGTAGCGCCGCGACGCCCCATCGCCTCCGTGTGGCTGCGGCCGTACGGAGGCTCTTGTCGAGTCATTCGTCGCGCCCGTCTTGAATAGCGGCTATGTGAAGTCGGTCAAGATCGGTGCTTCGGTCACCAGCGGTCACTCGAATGGAGAGATCTTTTGCCCGCTGCTGGTTTCATATCTGCCCTAGGGAAGGTGTTCAAAACCAGCGCAGCGAAGGCCGTTGATCGCATGAATCTCGCGACATGAAACCGCTGCCCCCATTTCTATCGATTGCCGCTGTTCAAAGCTCGATTTTTTGCCCGTTTGCGGCCTCTTTGAGGCCCATGTGGGCGCTGCAGACGCACTCATCCCTGCATCCTCTGCAAAAGACGGTGTCGCGCCATCCACAGATTGCTCAGCGCAAACAGCGTGTGCAATTGCGCCGTGTTTTTCGCAAGACCCCGGTAGCGAACCTTCATGTGACCGAACTGGCGTTTGATCACCCGAAACGGGTGCTCCACCTTGGCCCGGATGCGGGCCTTGACATGTTCGAGCTTGTCGAGCACGGCACCCATCGGGCTGCTCTTGTCCAGCACCTTGCGTTTGCCCGGGCGCATGGCCACGTGCCACTCCACCTCGATGCCTTGCGTCTCTTCGCGCTTGGCCACACCCTGGTAGCCCGCGTCGGCGAACACATCGCTCTCTTCCCCGTGCACTAGCGCAGCAGCCTGCGTCACATCGTTGACGTTGGCGGCCGTACCCACCACCGTGTGCACCAGGCCCGAATCGGCATCCACGCCAATGTGAGTCTTCATCCCGAAGTGCCACTGGTTCCCCTTCTTTGCCTGGTGCATCTCGGGATCACGTTCTCCGCTGCTGTTCTTGGTCGAACTGGGCGCGGCGATCAAAGTGGCATCCACCACCGTCCCCGCCTTGAGCATGAGCCCCTTGTCGATGAGTGTGGCGTTGACCGCGGCCAGAATCTGCATGCTCAGTTGGTGCTCTTCGAGCAGGTGGCGAAAGCGCAGGATGCTGACCCGATCGGGGATGCGCTCGGTGCCCGAGAGACCGGCGAAGTCCCGGTAGAGCGAGATCTCGAACAAGGCCTCTTCCATGGCCAAGTCCGACAGACCGAACCATTGCTGCAGGAAATGAATGCGCAGCATGGTTTCGTGGGCAAACGGCGGGCGCCCGGTGGTGGCCACAGGCGAGGCCGCTGCAATCAGCGCGATGAGTTCGCGCCACGGTACCACCAGTTCCATCTCGTCGAGGAACACCGCTTTGCGCGTGCGCCTGGTGCTCAGGTTCAACCCCAGTTCAGCTTGTTTCTTCATGACGCGATTGTTGCCCTGTCCGGTCCTTCAAACCATCCGGGTCTCCATGGAGTTTTGAACACCATCCCTAGGGGACTACGCGCAAGCTACTGTGAATCACCGAAGACGCACGCACGTGTGCGCCCATGTGCTTGGCCAGCTGAAGCATGGCGGTACCCACGGCGCCGGCGGCGCCGTTGATCAGCAACCTGTCACCCCTTTTAAGGCTGGCGCGCTCAAGAAAGTACAGCGCTGTCGTTCCACCGAACGGCAGGGCGGCTGCTTCCTCGTGGGTCAGGCAGTCGGGTTTCAGAGCCAGAGCGCCTTGCTCGGCAAAGCACTTGAATTCAGCGTGGCACCCCATCGACACACTATCCATCCCAAAAACGCGATCCCCGACTTTCAGCTCTTTCACCTTCGCACCTATGGCCTACACCACCCCGGCACATTCCACACCCAACACGGGGCGTCTCGGCTTTCCAAAACCCAAAGCGACCCTCGCAGGCCATCCAAAACCTAGTGGAATACGCATGGCACGGATGCGGCTGTCGGCAGACGTGACTGTGGTCGCACGCACGCTGACCAGCACTTCATGGTCGCGTGGCACAGGCTTCTCAATGTCGGCAATCCTGAGAACATCGGGTCCACCGTAGCGCTCACAAATGACGGCAAACATTTTTGAGTGGACAGTAGATCCACTCAGGGAGCTGAAATGCCTGCACGCACGAACCGGGCGATGCGGCGGACGGCGTCACGCCCCTCCGGCACCAACGCAGCGTGCATTTGAAAGTCATGCCAAAGGCCTTGCCATTCTTGCCAGGTCACGAGCACGTTCGCGGCCAGTAGGCCCGAGTACAAACGTTGCGCTTCCAGACAGAACAGCTCCTTGCTAGCAGACTGGATAAGGATCGGGGGCAAGTGGTGCAAGTCGGCGTGGATTGGGGAAACCAGCGCCGTGGAACGAAGGGCGGGCCTCACATAACCGTCACGTGTCCACGTTACCCAACCAACTGTCAGTAGCGAATCCTGGCTTCGGGTAGGAAGGTCAGCCAGTGTCCAATCCACACAAGGTGAGATCAGAACCAACGAACGAGGCATTGACTGGCCCAGATCCCTGCGATGCATGGCCAGCGTCAGTGCAAGGTGCGCGCCCGTTGAGTCGCCAGCGAATACCATTTTCCGTACGTCCATGCCCTGACTCTCCAGCAAAGTCACAAACGCCTGGGCATCGTTTAGCTGCGCTGGATAGGCATGTTCGGGTGCGAGCCGGTACTCAGGAACATAGACCACCATGCCGGCATCCAGGGCCAAAAGCTGTGTCAGGCTGCGGTGGGTGTCTGGAGAGCAAAGGGTGTAGCCACCTCCATGGAAATAGACGATGGCAGTCTCTGAGTCGGTCAGACGGGTAGGTGCATGCCGGTCGCAGCGCCGTTCAACCAGACGCAAACGTTGCGTCACCACATTCTTGACTGCCGGAAGCGTCCACTTCATCAGACCAGTCAAGAACCGTTGGACGCGCACAGGTGTGCGTTGAGTCATCCAGGGACGGACGAGCCAACGAAGCTGCGCAGAAACCAGACTTGCCTGGAACGACTGGCTGACGCCAGAGCGAACCAGCTCGTACCCTGCGGCGTCATCCCAACGCCACATTTCCGACAAGGCTGAAACAGCAGCGAAGGACTCCTGGTCGGTGGAGGTCATGGTCTTTCGGTTCGACCTATGCATATCTCGGTTCATATGATCGGCTTCACAGCGGGCTGGCCGGGCGGCACATCACGGTACCGCTGCAATTGGCTGGCCTGAGGTAAAGATTGCGAGTCACACCCGGCTGCGAGAAACCGTCCGGCAAGAAGAACACCGGTCCAAACAAGATCGATCCGATCTGCCCTTGCGCGTTGGCCTGTGTCACGAGCGCGCCGGCGCCCGAGGTCGAAGCTAGCGTCGTGTAGTCGAAGGTGGCCGACTGGGCTGCGTCTCTCACATAAACATTTCTGAACGCATCATTTCCGGCGTTACCGGAGAAGACGTACTGACCGATGTAGCGGTAGCCTTGCTCGCCTTGCGCGTTGGCCTGTGCTACGAAGGTCTCGGGCGCGGTGGCACCTGCCGTGGTCAGCGTCGCGTAGGTGTAACGCGCGTTGCTGTTGTCCTTCACGTAGATCGCGACCGTGCTTCCGCCGATGGCGAACTCTCCTAGGAAGAAAAAACCCCGCGCGCCCTGTGCGTTGGCCTGGTTCAGAAAGCCCGCGCTGGTGTTCTGGCTGGGCAGCAACTCGTAGCTGAACGGTGCGAGTCCTGCGGCGTCTCGGACGTACACCACGCTGTTCACGAGGAAGGTGCTCTGCGCGAACCCGCGTGCACCCTGGGCATTCAATTGGTCCTGCAGGCTCGCGGGAGTGGTGGGCAAGTCCAACACTTCCCAGGTGTAGGTGGTGGCCAGGTCCCTCACATAGAGGTTGATGAAATCGGTGGTGGTGACGGCAAAAGCGGTGAGATAGGCATAGCCATTGGCACCTTGCGCATTGGCTTGCGCCAGCAGGCCAATGCGATCTTCCCGATAGGTATCAGCGAGATAGACGGGTCTGATGACCCCGGCTGCCGGGTCCTGGCAAATCAGCCTGATGGACGAGACGTTTGCGTTGGCGGTACCGAACCCCTGGCTCAGTGAACAGGTCTGCCCCGCAGGTTGCGTACGCACGGAAACGGCATAGGTGGCATTGGCCGCCAAGACTGTTGGGAAGGTGAAGCCTCCGTTAGCACTGACCGTGAGGTTGTCGCTCCCGTTGTTCTGCAGCACCACGACCTTGCCTGCACCGAGGCCGTTGACACTGCCGCCGATGGTGACGGTGTTGGACGCCAATGTCTCGCAACGCACTTCCACGGTAGCAACGTTGCCCGAGGCGTTGCCGCTGCCCTGGCTCACGCTACAACGCTGGCCCACGGGCTGCGTGCGAACGGTCACTGCGTACGCAGCATTCGCAGGCACGGCCCTCGGGAAGTTGAACGCTCCGTTGTTACCCAGGGTGAGGGTATCGCTGCCGTTGTTCGAAATGGACACACTCTGCCCTGTGGCCAAGCCGCTGAGCTTTCCTCCAATGGTGTAGGTCAATGCCGACGGGGCATCGCTGTCTCCTCCACCGCCACATGCCCCCAGGAGAGCGATCAGAAGAATCGACGAGATGCCTTTGCAGAGACCTTGAGAGCGACGCATGGGAGTTCCTTGTTTTGAGAGTGACTGCTTCATTCTCAAATTCGGCAAAGAACACGTGAACCCTGCTGAAGTCGGGGATTCATCGCACATCCCCTGCAAAGTGGACGGTGACCCGACCTCGGTAGGGTTCCGCCGCAGGCCCGGCCAGCTGAAACTGCGAATCACCTGCCATTCAACGGAGTTGCTCTTCAGGCCACGATCCAAATGAAATCCATCCGACTCTTGTTCGCTTCTGCTCTTGTCGCAGGCCTTGCTGGCTGCGCCGGGAACGTCAAAGGCCCGCATATCTATTCTCCTGAGGAAACACGCTCGGGAGGACTCGGAACCTCGATCATTCCCAAGGGGTCGACTGGTGAGATCTCCTACTGCGATGCAGGTATGGCATTCCAGGTGAAATCCAGGCGGGATCAGGCCTACGCCGCCATCGCCGCAGCCTGCAAAGGAGAAGACAAGTACACCATCGTTGGCGACTTCTCTTCAGGCGGTCAGGCGCGAACCGTGGTGGGTGGGATCGAAACCAGCTGCCCCGGGTTGGCTGGCCGCAAGATCGTTTTCAAATGCACCGGCGCGGCTCCGCGACCCAGCGGACTTCGCAGTAACCAATAGGCTGAAGAATCGTGAAAACAACCAGTGTTCTTCTGGCGCTTGGTGTCCTGAGCGGATGCGCGCTCACCACGGTCAACGAAGAAAGCGTCAAGCAAGGCATGCCCGAAGCCAAGGTGTTCGAGCTGCGGGGTCCAGGCTACAACTACGACCGAGTCTGGAAAGCGGCCATGAGCGCCATGGGCAACGGGATGGTCATCATCGACAGCCACAAACCATCCGGCGCCATCCGGTCGCGGATGAGCAACTTGCCAACTGGAAAGGTGGTGGGCTTCTTCATCAGGCCGACCACACCCACGGCCAGCTCGTACCAGATCGAGATCGTGAGCCGGGAGCCGGTCAGTCTGTTCAAACTGCCCGAACCCACCAGCTGGGAGCCTTCGGTGCTGGCCGATTTCAAGGGCGCACTTGCCCAAAAGTGATGGAGCTCAACACCATCGGCGCAGGTCCAGCCTTACTGCTGGCTGGCCTTGTCTTCTCGACTGCCACAACAGCCCAGACCAGGCAAGAGACCGAGGCGTGGATTCTGGAACAGGCCGCCGGCAATCGATACGAACTGCAGCACGCGATTGAAGAAGGCCAGTTCATCAGTCGCTTGACTCTGCGGAGACTGGTGGGAGAAACCACCATCGAGAAGGCCATTCCGATCAACAAGGTCACGCGCATCACATACGCCCATACGCGTGATTTCCTTTCGTATTCGCTGATGTGCGATGAGCCCTGCGCCTACCTGCTGGATGAGCCAGAATTGAAACGCCCCAAGTTTCTGTTCGAAATCTATGTTGCACTGGATGCCAGCTTTGCGCCCCGAATGAACGCGGCTCTCCTGCACCTAATCAAGTCTCATGGAGGAAAGGCCAGCATCGAGAAAGCCAGGGTGGCGGCCCAGCCCTTTTAGCGGTGGCCAAAGAATCTCACTGGCCTGTTGCGGGTCATGAAGCCTGCCATCGCACGATGGGCGCTAAGCTTTCGCACACCCACCCGACCGCTCCATGCAGCCAAGTCCCTACGTCATCGTGCTCGACGACCACCCGCTGGTGGGCCGCGGCATGGCGCAGTACCTGCAGTCCATCCACCCCACCCTGACGGTGCGCGTGGCCGCCAGCTGGGACGAGGTGCAGAAGCTCCTGCAATCAGACGGATGCCCGCTGATGCTCGTGGCCGACGTCTGGCTCGCCGACCGCAGCAGCCTGGGGTCGCTGGCGCAGTGGCGCTCGCATTGCGGGGAAACGCCCTGGCTCGCCATGAGCGGCGACGACGACCCCTCCGTGCAACAACGTGTTCAGGGAGCTGGCGCGCAGGGTTTCGTGCACAAGCAGGCAACACCGGAGGTGTTTGGTCGTGCCTTTGCGGCCCTGCTGGCGGGTCAGCGCTGGTTCGAATCCGACGCATCGCGTTCGAGCACCACCCCGCGCGGCCGCGAATGGGATGTGACGCCCGCGGAACTGGGCCTGACGCCGCGACAGGGCGAGATCCTGGCCCTGGTGCTGCGCGGCCTGCCCAACAAACGCATTGCGTTGACGCTCGACGTGTCTGAAAGCACGGTGAAGGAACACCTCACCGGCATTCTGGAACGCTTGGGGGTGAAAACCCGGGTCGAGATACTGACCCATCTGCGTGGGCGGCGGCTGGTTCTGGGGCCGCCATCATGCGCGTGACCGAAACCGCCGAGCCCTGGCTGAATGCACTGCGCCCGGAGACACGAGTGATCTGTCGGCAGCCGGGCGCGTGCGCATGCTGGAGCTAACGTTTGCCCGCCACCGGTTCGGCATTTCGATCATGCCGTTTGTGGCCGTTCCCCTCGTGTGGCTGCTGTCGCGGCAACAGGACGCCACTTGGCTTGCCGTGTGGGCCGGCTTCTTCGTGGTGTTCGCGCTGGCCATGCAGGTTCTCAAGCGTCGCTTCGCCCACGACCTGCACACACTGAATGCCGAGCGAATGCTGCGCCACTGGCAGCCGCGAATCGAACACATCGCGCTGCTGCATGGAGCGGGTCTGAGCGCGGCCGTGGTGCTGACGGCGGGACAGTCCTCGTACGAATTCGGGCTGCTGCTTTACGTGTCGATGGCCAGCATCACAGCGCCAACGCCACGCACCAGAACGCCGCACTAAGCGTTTTCCTGCGATTCTTTATCACGGGCTGGGTAACCTGCACTGCGTTGAGCGTGTGGGCCTTTCCGACCCAGTGGCCTTACGTGTTCCCGCTTGAGCCTGCTGTTCGGCATTGCTGTGTACCGCGACGCCTTGGTGGCCCACCGCTTCTTTGTGGACCAGGTGCGGCTGGAAGAGCGCAGCCAGCAGTTGATCGAACAGCTCAAGACGGCACGGCAGGGTGCCGAGCTTGCGCTGCAGGAGAAAAACCTCTTCCTGTCCACCGCCAGCCACGACCTGCGCCAGCCGATTCACGCCATGTCGTTGCTGGTGGAGGCCATTGCCCAACGCAACCAGGAGCCCGGTCTCAGGCCGCTGCTGGCCGATCTGAAGACCGGCATGGATTCGATGAATTTCATGTTCACCTCCTTGCTCGACCTGACCCGGCTGGAGAACGGCATCGTCGAGCAGCGTGCGGCCCCAGTGGCACTCAAGGGTTTGCTGCGCGACACCGCCATCCTGTTCAGGGAGCAGGCGAGCCAGCGCGGTCTGGCGCTGCGCCTTCGGTTACCGCGTCAGGAAGCCCATGTGTGGGCAGACCCGAGCCTGCTGCGCCAGGCGCTGGTCAACCTGGTGCACAACGCACTTCGCTACACCGAGCGGGGCGGCATCCTGATCGGTCTGCGGCGGCGCGATGCGCATTGGCAGGTCGAGGTGTGGGACACGGGCGTGGGCATCGCAGAGGAAGACGGGCCACAGATCTTTTCCCCGTACTTCCGCAACCAGCACGCCTGGCGCCTGGACAGCGCAGGGCATGGCCTGGGGCTGGCGGTGGTGGCGCGCTGCGCCAGACTCATGGATGCGACCTTGGACTTTCAGTCGCACCTAGGCCAGGGCTCGCGGTTCTGGCTGCGGCTGCCGGTGCATGCGGCACCGGCCCATCGGCTATGCAGCCGGAAGTGGAGACTTCGACACCGTTGCCACAGCTGGACGGCCGCTGCCTGGTGCTCGATGACGATCCTCAGGTGCTGACGGCCTGGAAAGCCTTGCTGGAAGGTTGGGGCGTGACCGGCCGCTACGCCAGCACGGCCCGGGAAGCGCTGCAACACCTGGACGCCGGTTTCATCCCCGATGCGGTGTTTTGCGACCAGCGACTTCGCTCGGGCGAAAGCGGGTTCGAAATACTCAAGGCGGTGCTGGGTCGCTGTCCGCAGGCCGGGGGGCCATGGTCAGCGGGGAGTTTTCATCACCGGACTTGCAGGAGGCCGAACGCGAGGGCTATCTGGTGCTGCACAAACCCCTCGACCCTGTGGTGCTGCACACCTTGTTGTCCACCTGGCTCTGATCTGACTGGAGAATCCATGGATGGAGGCAACTGGAAAGAGATGTTTGCGGCCGCTGAAGAGGGCGATCTCGCTTTGGTGAAGTACCACGTCAGCCGGGGCGTTGATGTGAACTATGCCCATCCTGAATTTCTGTCCACGCCCCTGGTGGCGACCATCCTCGCTGGACAGGAGGAGGTTGCCCATTTTTTGCTGGCCGCCGGGGCAGACCCCACCTTGCATTCCGAGTTTGATGGCCTGACCCCTGTGCAAGCCGCGCGGCGTGTCGGCTTGCCTGCGATGGAAGACAAGCTGGTGGAGCTCGGAGCCCAGCCGCTTCCTCGCATGGTGGCAGGCAAGAGTTGGTTCGGGAGACTGTTTCGCCGGTCTTATTCATGAAGAAGTATTCCATCAAAAGGTACAACTTGGAACCAATGACCTCACTCAAATTTTTGGTCGCGACTCTGCTTGCATCGGCATCCACTTCGGGTCTGGCCACGGATGCCGGAGAACGCAAGTTCATTCGGAAAGGCATGGGCGAGGGAGAGGTGGCTTCATGCGCTAACCCGCTTTTGAACCGCGCAACAGGCCATGGTGGTGGTCCCTGCCTGCTCCACAACCCGATTTATGACTTCAACGATGAGCTGATCCCCTTGGGTGCTACTTACTGGGTTCGATTGGCAGAAGAGTGGTTAAGGAGGCCCACAGATGAGTAAGGGTACACAAGGTTCTTGCAACGATCGCGACGAGCAGATATTCGAACGGGTATTGGTGGGTGAGGGTGAGTGTGATCGGGAGATCCTGCAGATGGAGGCTCGCCTTCGGGCTGCGCAACTCGCGGGCGATGTCGAGGTGCTGTTCCAACTCATCTCCGATGATCTGCTCTTCGTTGGTCCGGACGGGAATCTGGTCACCAAAACCATAGACATTGATTCTCACCGCAGCGGCTTGGTGAAGTTCCTGCGGCACGAACCCCTGGAACTCCACGTGCGCAGACCCTCAACAGATGTGGCAGTTGCCTCACTGGCTGCCGAGTTGTCGGTGGATGTGGGTGGACAAATCACGAAGGGCGTATTCCGATACACCAGGATCTGGCGCCGAAACGCGGGTGGCCAGTGGGAGGTATGCGCCGGGCAGGTAGGGCTGGTGAATCGCTGACCCGGTAGAGCCACAGACAAGGCCGAACTCTTGGACTTGCTCATCGGTGCGAGCGAAAGCTCTGACCCCGCAGCGTCGCGAGATGGTCGTGCAATCTTTGATGAGCGACCACGGCATGAGTGAGCGCAGGGCGTGCAAGGCCAGCGGGCTGGCCCGCTCCACACTGCGCTACCAGCCCGTGCCACGCGACGACTGCGGGGTGATCAACTTCATTCAAAGCCACCTGGCCACCAATCCCCGCCATGGCTTTGATCTGCTGTACGCCACGGCCCGGCACCAGCAGCAACCTTGGGGCAAGACCGTGTTGTGGCGTGTGTACTGCGAGCTGCGAATGAACCTGCCCAGGCGAGGCAAGAAGCGCCTGCCTGCGCGAATCAGACAGCCGCTGCAGGCCGCTGCACAGCCCAACCAGGGCTGGAGCTGCGACTTCATGTCCGACGCCTTGTGGTCGGGCCGCCGGTTCCGCACCTTCAACGTCATCGATGAGTTCAACCGCGAGGGCCTGCGCATCGACGTGGATACCAGCTTGCCCGCGGTGCGGGTGATCAGGGCGTTGAACGAACTGGTTGAGGTTCGGGGCGCTCCGCTGTCGATCCGGCTGGACAACGGACCGGAGTTCATCGCCCATGCGCTGGCCCGGTGGGCACAGTCCAAGGGCATCGCCCTCAATCACATTCAGCCTGGAAAGCCTACCCAGAACGCCTATGTCGAGCGATTCAACAAGACCTACCGCACCGAGGTGCTGGACTGCTACGTGTTCGATTCACTGCAGGAGGTCAGAGACATGACCGCCGACTGGCTGCACCGATACAACCACCACCGACCGCATGAGTCACTGGGCCGGATCCCTCCGGTCGAATACCGTGTGAAACAATTTCCGAACCTCCACTGCTGTCTGGCTCAGGAATTCGAGGTGGCTTCACTTGGTGCACGGGAATCCACCGCTTACGCTGGGGCGTTCAGGGGTCGGATGGCATGACGCTTACCGAACACCTCCGCTGCTTTATGGATTGCAGTCAGCGGCTCTCGATCCCCCTAACCCCTTCGCCAACGCCTCGAACACCACCCGGATTCGGCGG
>CAWHPI010000007.1:0-27879 GCA_963831255.1 uncultured beta proteobacterium
ATGCGGGGCAGTTTACCGAGCGCAGCGGGATGTGCCGTGCGTCGGGCGTCACGCCAAGGGCGACTGCATCAGCCGCTTCGGGTCGGGAATGTGGATGTCGCGCTTGTCGATCACGATCAGGCCCTTGGCCTCCAGCTCGTGCAGCACGCGCGAGAAGTACTCGGGTGTCATCGAGAGGCGCGAGGCAATCGCCGCCTTGCTCACCGGCAACGTCACACGTGTTGCGCCCGAGGTCGTCCTGCGCCTTGCCGTCTCGGGCAGGTCGCGCATCAGGTAGCCGATGACCCGCTCCACGCCGCTGTGCAGCGCATAGGCCTGCACGTCGTTCACCAGCCCGTGCAGGCGGCGCGACAGGCCCGCCAGCATGCGCATGCAGAACTTCGGGTCGCGCTCGATTTCCTGCAACACGCTGTGCTTGGACACGCTGAGCAAGACGGTCTCGGTCAGCGCCTGCGCATTGATGAAATAGGGCGATGCCGGTGAACATCAACGCCTCGGCAAAGCTGCCGCCCGGGGCCACGATCTCGATGATTTTTTCCTGCCCAGCTGGCGAGAGGGCGAACAGCTTGACCTGGCCCGACACCGTGACGTGGAATTCGGTGCAGGGCTCGCCGATGCGAAACACGTCGTCGCCGCGCGCCAGTTGCCGCAGGCGGCAACCCTGGGCCAGGCGCTGCAGCTCAGGCGGCCCCATGTCCTGGAACAGCGGCAGCATCGACAGGTAGCGGGGCAGGTCAAACCGGGCGAGGTCCATGGGGTGGGCAGGGCAAGTGGGTTGCGGGCGGCGCGGATTGCGCAAACCCCTTCACTGTACGCCGCCACACGCCCCGTTCGGCCCGGCACCCCGGCGATCGTGGCAAGCACCCAGCCGATCAGGCCGCCGACTGGCGCATGAACCGTGCGTACAGCCCGGCCAGTCGGTGCACCAGGTCTTGCGGCCGGTGCACCAGCACATAGCCCTGGCTGCCGAACAGCATGGGCAGGTAGTCGTGGGCGGCTTCGTCGATGGTGATGCAGAACGGCATCAGCCCGGCGTCGCGCGCGGCCTGCACCGCGTGGCGCGTGTCTTCCAGGCCGTAGCGGCCTTCGTACACGTCCAGGTCGTTGGGCTTGCCGTCGGTCAGGATCAGCAGCAGGCGCTGGCGCTCGGGCCTGGCGCCCAGGCGCTCGGTGGCCAGGCGGATCGCCGCGCCCATGCGGGTGTAGTAGCCGGGCTTGATGGCGCCCACCCGGTTGCGCACCGGCGGCGCTCCAGGGTTCGGCAAACCCTTTGATGTGCTGGATGCGCACCTTGCTGCCGGCGCACCGAAGAAAAGCCCAGCATCTCGAACGGATCGCCGCTGGCGGCCAGCGCCTCACCAAACACGTAGAGCGCGTCGCGAATCACGTCGATCACGCGCGGCGTGTTGGTCGCGTAGGCGTCGGTGGACAAGCGACAGGTCGGCCAGCAGCAGCGTGGCCAGGCTGCGCTCGGTGCGCACGCGGCGGGTGAACACCGCCGGCGATTCGCTGTGCGGGTGCGCTGGCCGCCTCCACCCGGTGGCGCACCCAGGCGTCGAGGTCGATCTCGTCGCCCTCGGGCTGGCCGCGCAGGTGGCCCAGCGCCGCCGCGCAGCACCTCCAGCCGGCGGCGCACGCGCTGGGCGGTGGCACGCAGGGCGGCGGGCGGCATATAGGTCGCCGGCTGGCGTGGCCAGAAAGGTCTGCACCGCGCAGTGCTCGGGCAGCAAGGCGTTGCGGCGGAAGTCCCATTCGGGGAATTTGCGGCCGGGGCCGAGCGGGCGGTCGTCGGCGGCGGCGCTGGGCAGGTCGAGGTCGAACTTGACGCGCGAGGCGGCGCTTTGGCCGTCGGGCGCGATCGCGAGCTGGTCCATGTCGTTGGCCACCTGGCCTGCGTTGTCGTCGGGATCGTCGTCGCTGGCGCGGTTGACCTTGACGAATTCGCCCCACGACAAGATGGACTCGGCGCGAAAGAACATCATGAGCGGCGCCTTGTCGCGGTCGTCGGTCATCGCCTGGGCGCGGCGACGCCGCTGGTCGCTGGCGCCGGGTTTGCGCGGCGTCGCCATCGGGCTGGCCAGCGTCGGGCCGGTTGACCGCCGCCCCCGAACCAGCGCCGGCATCGAGCCAGAGCCAGACCGGCGCCACCTCTTGCGGGCTGCACACCGAAAGCGTGCGGACCGTGGCGCCGCGCAGCGCGCGCTGCACCGCGTGTTCGGCCTCGGCGGCGCGGCCTTTGAGACGGGCCGGCGCGGGGCGCAGCGCCAGCTGGGCCGCCACCAGAGCGGCGTGGCGCTGCGTCAGGCCGGGAAAGCGCTGCAGCGCGGCCGCGGTGGCGCGGGCGTTGTCGGCGATCCAGTCGCCGCTGGGCTCGATCACCGGCGGCCAGCGCCGCCAGCCACAGGTAGAGCGCGCGGTTCAGCGCGCGCGTCGTCGAACACCGCCACGCGTGGGCGGCAGCGACAAGCGCCTCGGGCTCCAGCCGGCCGGTGGCCGCGTGGGTGGCGCTGCCGGCGATGCGCTGCAACCAGTCGCGCGGGCCGCCGATGCGCGCGTCGGTGGCCGGCGCCAGGCGCACCGCGTGCGCCGCCGCCACCGGCACGAAACAGCATGCCGATGGCGCGCTGCACCTCGGGCAAATGCACGGCCGCGTGGGCGTGCTGCGCGATTCGCTGCGCGGTGAATGAAGCGGTGCCACTGCGTGCCAACCCACTCTTCCATCAGGTGCTCACTTCCTTTTGAGTGCGCTCGGCGGCGAGCTCGGCCTTGCGCTGACGCAGGGTTTCACGCACCGCGTCGGCGCCCACCTTCCACTCCAGCAGGGGTGCGCGGCCTTTGTCGGTCTGGGTTTCGTCGCAGGCGTCCAGGCACTGGCCGCACTGCACGCAGGAAAACATCATGCGTTTGATGTTGCGTGGGTGCAGGCGCATCGGGCAGCCGTTGTCGCAGGCACTGCCCTGTGGGTACGCCGCGGTGCTGCAGCTGCGGCAGTCGCGCGCGCGGTCGCGCTCGAACGCCACCACCATGCCTTTGGGGTTGGCCATCCAGGCCAGGCTCTGGAACAGACCCACCGCGCAGCCAAAGCGGCAGAACAGGTGGCGCGCAAACGCGAATTCCAGGGTGAACACCGCCGTGGCGATCAGCAGGAAACGCGGCCTGGTTTGGCGTCAGCGTGCCCGCCAGCAGATTGCCCCAGATCTGCGCGGGCGGCAGCAGGTAGCTGAGCAGGGTGATGGCCCAGACAAAACCAAAACCCAGGCACAGCGCACCGAACACCGGCCACCAGCGAGCCGACGGCTCCACATCGGCCCGTCGGGTGCGGTGCTGGTCCCAGACGCTGAGCTTGCCGCTGGCGCGGTGCAAGGCGGTGTTGAGCGTCTCCACCAGCGTGAAATGCGGGCACAGCCAGCCGCAGTACAGCCGCCCGTAGCGGTAGGCCACGCCCAGAAACGCCACCGACCAGCACGATCACCGGCAAGAAGCCGCGCACAAAAATGCCGATGGCGGCCTGCGTTGGCGGTGATCTCGCCGGCCTTGAAGGCGTCGATGCCCAGGCTCCAGCGCTGCCCCAGAAACCAGAGCTGGGTCTCGTTCAGATCGAAGCGCAGCAGGTTCAGAGCGGGCGCAAGCAGGAACAGCGCGAAGAACGCCGAGCTGAAAGAGAAGGCGGCGGCGCTGCATGGTGACGACTGGGGAGAATGCAACGCGCGCCGCTGTGCCGAAAGCTAGCCCAGCACCGCGCTGCACCACCTCGTCAAGCGCGGCGGCCGTGTCGGCGTCGTCGGTGAGCGCGTCCACGATCGCGGCGCGGCAGGCGATCGGCAGCGGCAGGCCGCTGGCCACCAGGCGCGCGGCCATCACCAGCAGGCGGGTGCTCACGGTCTCTTCGAGGTCGTGGTCGGTCAGGCGGCGCAGCGCCGTGGCCAGTTGCACCAGGCGCTGCGCCAGCGCGGCGTCCACGCCGGCCTCGGCTTGCACAATGGCGCTGCTCCACCGCTGGCTCGGGGTAGCCGAAGGTCAGCGCGATGAAGCGCTGGCGGGTGCTGGGTTTCAGGCTCTTGAGCAGGTTCTGGTAGCCCGGGTTGTAGCTGATCACCAGCATGAAACCGGGCGGCGCCAGCAGTTGCTCGCCGGTGCGCTCGATCGGCAGCACGCGGCGGTCGTCGGCCAGCGGGTGCAGCACCACGGTGGTGTCCTTGCGCGCCTCGACCACCTCGTCGAGGTAGCAGATGGCGCCCTGGCGCACCGCGCGCGTCAGCGGGCCATCGGCCCAGACCGTGCCCTGCTCGCCGATCAGGTGGCGACCCACCAGGTCGGCCGCGCTCAGATCGTCGTGGCAGCTCACGGTGATGAGCGGGCGCTCCAGGCGCGCCGCCATGTGCTCCACGAAGCGCGTCTTGCCGCAGCCGGTGGGCCCCTTGATCAGCACCGGCAGGCGCTGGCGCGAAAGCGTGCTCGAACAGCGCGACCTCGCCCGCCTGCTCGGCGTAGAACGGCGGCGCGTGCGTGCCTGGGGCCAGCTGCGCCTGTTCGCTCAGGTCCATGCGTCACACGCCTGCCGATGCGCTGGGCAGGCTGGTGGCGCAAGCATGCCACCGCCACGAATGGCATCGGCGTTGTCGTCGCTCAGCACGTGCTCGCCGCCGATGAAGAAGCTGGCGAAGTAGGTGAACAGGCCGATCAGGAAGATCACGCCACCCACAATGCGCACCCAGTAGAAGAAGCGCCAGCTGGTCCTGCGTGGCCATGAAGCTCATGGCGCCTGTCGGTGGGCATGCGTTGCAGCCACACCTGCAGGATGCCCGCGCCGGTGAGGGCCAGCACCATCACGGCCATGCCGATGGTCATGATCCAGAAGCTCCACATCTCGTAGCTCTGGGCCCGGCGGCTGTTGGCGATGCGCCCGCGCAGCGTGGGCATGGCGTAGCTGATGAGGGCGATCACCACCAGCACATAGGCGCCGTAGAAGGCCAGGTGGCCGTGGGCCGCGGTGAGCTGCGAGCCGTGGGTGTAGTAGTTGACCGGGCTGAGCGTGTGGATGAAGCCCCACAGACCGGCACCCAGGAAGCCCATGACCGCCGTGCCCACGGCCCACAGCACGGCGGCCTGGTTGGGGTGGTCGCGGCGGCGGCGTTGCACCATGTTGAAGGCGAACACCGTCATCATGAAGAACGGAATGGGTTCCAGCGCGCTGAAGATGCTGCCGATCCAGTGCCAGTAGCCGGGCAGACCGATGAAGAAGAAGTGGTGGCCGGTGCCCAGGATGCCGGTCATCAGCGCGAAGGCGATGATCACGTACAGCCACTTGTCGATCACCTCGCGGTCCACGCCCGTGGTCTTGATCAGCACATAGGCCAGCAGCGCACCCAGGATCAGCTCCCACACGCCTTCCACCCACAGGTGCACCACGAACCACCAGTACATCTTGTCGCGCACCAGGTTGCTGCGGGTTGACGAAGCTGAACAGGAAGAACAGCGCCAGACCCCACAGGCCCATCAGCAGCACCAGCCGAGATGGCGGTCTTGCGGCCCTTGAGCACGGTCATGCTGATGTTGAAGAGAAAGCCCAGCGCCACGATCACGATGCCGATCTTGGTCGGCAGCGGTTGCTCCAGGAACTCGCGCCCCATGGTCTGCAGCAGGTCGTTGCCCGTGAGCTCGGCCAGCTTGGCGTAGGGCACCGTCAGGTAGCCCAGGATGGTGAGCACGCCCGGCCAGGAAAGACCCAGAACAGGATCTTGGCGAGAAGTGGCGAATAGCAGCTCGGTTTCGGACTCCTCGGGCACCATGTAGTAGGCCGCGCCCATGAAGCCGAACAGCAGCCAGACGATGAGCAGGTTGGTGTGCACCATCCGGGCGATGTTGAACGGGATGTAGGGGAAGAACAGGTCCCCGATCACGTATTGCAGGCCCAGCGTGATGCCGAAGATGATCTGGCCGGCGAACAGCAGCCATGGCGGCGATGAAGTACAGCTTGGCGACCGCTTGGCTCTGGTATTTGAGTGTGGATATGTTGGACGTGGTGGTCATGGTGTTTCTCCGTGCAGCCTGTGGTCAGCCTTCGATGTTCGGCGGCCACTTCTCGGTGTTGATCTCGCCGGTCCATTTCAGGAACTCGACCAGGTCGTCCAGCTGCTGCGTCGGTCAGGTTGAACTGCGGCATCTGCCGGCGGTGCGGCGCGTCGGTGGGCATGGCCTTCATCCAGCCCTTGATGAAATCGCCACCACGGCGCTTGTAGACGTTGCCCAGCTCGGGCGCGAAATAGGCGCCCTCACCCAGCAGCGTGTGGCAGCCGATGCAGTTGCGCGTTTCCCAGATCTTCTTGCCCGCCACCACCGCGGCGTGATGGCCTGCGCGTTGGAGCGCTCGGGAATGCGTTGCTCGGTGTCGAACACGATCACCGCAAACAGCAGCGCGAAAAACACGCTGCCGCCGTAGAACATGTTGCGGGCCATCTGTTTGGTGAACCCGCTTTGACTCTGGCTCATGAAGCCCTCCATCGGTTAGTGATGGCGGTATCCTCCTTTTTTGCTCGGAAATGTTCCTTGAACCAGTTCAAGGATGAGGCATGACACCGGAAATAACCTGGGGCCTGTTGTGTCCCGCCGCTCAGCGCCCCAGCACGGAAAGGCTGGCGATCAGACCGAGCACCACCACCAGCCAGCCCAGCACCGCGCGCCGCCACAGCGCCGGTGCCTGCCACAGCTCCATGTAGTCGAGCGCGATCAGCAGCATCTTGAACGCCCGCCAGGGCCAGCACGGCCAGCACCACGCCAGGCTGCACATCAAGGTGGCCGCCCTCGCCCAGCCACCAGGTGGCGCCGGTGGCCAGCGCGAGCAACGCGAGCGATCGAGGTCGATGCGGTCGCAGCTTCATGGCCTGCCCTTGCTCAGCGGATCACGTAGACCAGCGGGAACAGCACCATCCACAGCAGGTCGACCATGTGCCAGAACACCGCGCCCGATTCCGGGCCATGTGGTTGGCCGCGGCCGTAGGCGCCCTGCCCGCGCCTTCCGCCAAGCACGGCGAACACGATGGCGCCCACCAGCACGTGCAGGAAGTGAAAGCCCGTGAGCAGGGTGTAGAGCAGGTGAAGCTGTCGGTGGCCCAGTCGAAGCCGGCGGCGATCTTGCCGGCGAACTCATGGCTCTTGACGACGAGAAAACCGACGCACCGCGCCAGCGCGACCAGCAGCCAGCGCGTCGGCTGCCAGGCCGTGGTCTCGGCGCAAGGCGTGCACCGCACGCACGGCAGCACCAGCTGGCCGCCACCAGCAGCAAGGTGTTGAGCGCGCCGGTGGACAGGCTCGAGCGCACCCTGCCCTTGCGCAAACACCGCAGGCTCGCGCCAGCGCGCGAACGCGAACGACAACGAACAGCAGACCAAAGGTGAGCAGCTCGGCCAGCACCAGCAGCCAGACCACGCCGTCGCCGGCCAGGCGGGGCGGCTCACCGACAGGCCGCACCGTGGGTTTCAGTTGATACGTGGCAGTGCTCAAGACGGCAAGTTCAGATCGAAAGGCTGTGCGCGCAGCACGGAAAGCGACGCAGAAGGCGGATGACCTGCAAGCCCGGACACGTGACCCACCCAGAGCAGCCGTGGAACCGGCTTCGCCGGGCCACAGGCTGCGCTTCCCCTCCCGCAGGAGAGGGGAGTGACGCGAAGCGGCGCGAGGGGTGTTCCGATCACCCGTGGAACCGGCTTCGCCGGGCCACAGGCTGCGCTTCCCCTCCCGCAGGAGAGGGGGAAGCCGCGCAGCGGCGCAGGGGGTTCAATGCGACGTGCCTTCAGAGCGCGAGATCTTGTTCCACACGTTGTACTTGCCCACCGGCTTGCTCATGGGCAGGCGCTTGACTTCCTTGAAGGTCGTGGCGTCGTAGACGATCAGCGCGCCGTCCATTTCCCACACGCTGGCCAGCGCGTACTTGCCGTCCTTGGTGAACTCGATGTGGGCCAGCGTCTTGCCGGGTTCGCTTCACCGCTGGCCACGGGCTTGAGCGTGGCCTTGTCGATGATGGTCAGCGTGTCCTTGGCGGTGGGGCTCATCATCGAATCGGTCCAGGCGTAGCGGCGTGTTTTCGTGGCTGCGCATGAAGAAGCCGGGGCCGGGCGTGGGGATGGTCGCCACCGGCTTCCAGGTCTTCATGTCGATCACGTCGATGGCGCCGTCTTTGAGGTTGGGCGACGCCAGCACCGTGCTGCCGTTCCACGCGAAGGTGATGCCCGAGCCCAGGTGCGGCATGCCGGCGATCGGCAGGTCGGCGATCTTGCGGCGGGCGTCGAGGTTGACCACCTGCGCGGTGGCGGCGCCGTCGGCCGGTCTTCGGCCGCGTGGCGCCGAGCACGTTGCGGTAGCTCTGGTCGAAGAAGAAGTCGTCCAGCGGCTCGTCCAGCGGCGTGCGGCGCACGCCCAGGAAACCGGGCTTGGCGATCGCCTCGCCCATCTTGTAGTCGTGCACCAGGCCGTCAAAGATCGGCTCGGCCTTGGGGTTGTAGGAGATTTCCCAGAGCTCGGGAATGTCCTTGAGCGCGACCACGAAGCTGTTGCGCGGCGTGGCGTCGTACACCGCCGAGACGCGCGAGGTCTGCTTTGCCGTCGAGCGTGGCGGCGGCGTAGGTCTTCTTGCAGGTTCAGGTCGGCGTCGAACAGCACCACGCTGTGCGGCAGGTAGTTGGCGGCCATGACCCACTGGCCGTCGCCGCTCACCGCCACGTTGCGCATGTTCAGGCCGGCACGCACCTCGGCCACCACGCGCAGGCGCCACAGGTCGTACTTGGTGATCCAGCCGTCGCGCGAGCCGAAGAACACGTAGCGGCCATCGGGCGTGAACTTGGGGCCGCCGTGCAGCGCGAAGCGGCTGGCGAAAGCGGCTGATGACTTCGAACTTGTCGCCGTCGAGCAGGCTGACGTGGTGGTCGCCACCTTCGACCACCACGAACAGGTTCATCGGGTCGGCATTCCAGAGCGGCCGGCTCGGCTCGTCGGCGGGCGCGGCGTTGAAGCGTGCGCGAGGCGCGGATGTCGGCCTCGCCCCAGGTGGGCGCGGGCAACACCGGCGTGCGCATGTAGGCGGCCAACGCAGCGATGTCATCTTGGTTCAGCTGTCTCGGCAAAGCCCGGCATCTGGGTCGCCACTCGGCCTTCTGCGATCACCTTCAGAGCCTCGGCGGGGCGCAGCCGCGACAGACTCTCGGGCAGCAGCGCCGGACCCATGCCGCCGGTTCGCTGAGCGCCGTGGCAGGCGGCGCAATGTTCGGTGTAAAGCGCTGCGGCACGGGCTGGCGAGGTGGCGGTGGGCTCGGTGGCGGGCCGGGCTGCGGCTGGCGCCTGGGCGAGCACGATGTCGACGCCCATCCAGCACAAGCCTGCGACCAGCGCAGCGCGGCCGATGTTGGCCAAGCCATTGGATGGCCCGGTGGTTCCAGCGCTCAGTCATGGCCCACCGCCTCGTGAATGGGCACCACCTTGCGTGGACTTGGCATGGGAACGAAGGGCTTGTTTTCCAGCCGGTCGGCATCGCTTCCCGCGACCGCGCCGATCTCTTCGTCGGTGAGGTAACAACCCGGGTCTTCGGCCCAGGGGTCGCCGGTGAGTTGCTGGGCCCGGGTGCGGGTGTTGCCGCCGCAGATGGCAAAGTGTTGGCAGACTGGCGCAACGGCCATCCACGCGGCGTGGCTGGGCTTTCAGCCCGGCCATCAGCGGGTCGCTGGT
Organism: uncultured beta proteobacterium; assembly: GCA_963831255.1. Taxonomy (GTDB): domain Bacteria; phylum Pseudomonadota; class Gammaproteobacteria; order Burkholderiales; family Burkholderiaceae_C; genus Hydrogenophaga. Next base: position 9,715 of record CAWHPI010000007.1, read on the forward strand.
GTCGCTCCAGATCTCGGAGAACGGGCGCTGGCGCACGTCGCCCACGCTGTGGTGCCACCACATGGTGTCGGGGTGCACGTGGCCGAGGTTGTCGATGTTGGCCACGTTCACGCCGCTGCTGTTGCCGCCCCAGGCCACCAGGCGCTCGCGCAGCGCGGGTGCCCAGTGCGGAAAACGGGCCTGCACCCATTGCAGCAGGTAGGGGCCGTCGGCGTCGTTGTTGCCGGTCACGTATTCCTCGTCCAGCGCCGCGCCGCGCGGCGTCCCAGGCGCGCTCGAACAGCAGGTCGAGCGCTTCGCGCGTGGCCTGGAACTGCGCGTCTTTGCCGCGGTGGATGTTGCCGCGCCCGGCGTAGTTGAGGTGCGAGAAATAGAACTTGTCGACCTGCTCGGCGCGCATCAGGTCGAGCAAGGGCGCGAAGTCGTGCGCGTTGAGCGCGGTCATGGTGTAGCGCAGCCCCACCTTCACGCCGCGCTCGCGCAGCAGGCGCACGGCGGCCAGGCTGCGGTCGAACGCGCCTTCCAGGCGGCGAAACTTGTCGTGTGTTTCGCGCAGGCCGTCCAGGCTGATGCCGACGTAATTGAAGCCCAGGGCGGTGATGCGGTCGGCCATGGGCGCGTCGATCAGGGTGCCGTTGGTGGACAGGCCGGTGTAGAAGCCCATGTCGCGCGAGCGCTCGGCGATCTCGAAGATGTCGGGCCGCATCAGCGGCTCGCCGCCGGAGAGGATGAGCACCGGCACGCGGTAGGCCTTGAGGTCGTCCATGACGGTGAACACCTCGTCGCGCGAGAGCTCGCCTTCGTAGTCGTGGTCGGCGGACAGGGCGTAGCAGTGTTTGCAGGTGAGGTTGCAGCGACGGATCAGGTTCCAGATGACGACTGGGCCCGGGGCTTGGCTCCCCCCCGCGCCGACGCTTTGCGTCGTCACCCCCCCAGGGGGCGGCGCTGGTCGCCCGGCAAAGCCGGTTCGACTGCGCCCTGGGTTGGGCGCCCTTGCGCTTCGTTGCTGTCTTTGCCAGGTTGCTGGCGAACGCGCTTCGCGGGTGCTGGGTAGTGGCCGGTCTTCTCGGCTTGCGCGAGCTCGCGCAGGTATTGGCTGATGCGAAACATGGCGTTTAGCTTTCGGTGATTCGAAGGCCGGTCTTTTTGAGGATGGCGGTCGAGTAAAGAATGTCGTGGGCGCGGCAGGCGTCCCCGAGCAAGGTGGCGATGGCTTCGGCCTGGTGCTCAACCTCGTCGCGCGAGCGCCCGTGCAGCATGGCAAACAGGTTGTAGGGCCAGACCGGCAGGCGCCGCGGGCGGCGGTAGCAATGGCTCACGCCTTCCAGCGCGCCGACGCGTTCGCCGAGCGCGTCCACCACCGCGTCGTCCACGTCCCACACGCTCATGCCGTTGGCGGTGAAGCCCAGCCGGTAGTGGTTGGGCACGGCGCCGATGCGGCGCACCAGGCCGGTGTCCAACATGTCTTGTAGGCGCTCGCGCACCTGCTCGCCGCAGATGCCCAGCGCGGCACCCACCGCCTCGTAAGGCCGGGGCACCAGCGGCAGGCCGGCCTGGGTGGCGCGGATCAGGCGCCGGTCGATTTCGCTGAGTGCGTCAGTGGGCATGGTGTGCCTCCGGTGTGAGCGGCAGGCGCAGCTCAACAAAAAACTCGCGCTCTTTGGGGAAGTCAAACACCGGCAGGCCGGTGAGCGCTTCGATGCGCGCGAGCACCGCCGGCAGGGCCTCGGCCGACTCCAGCGCCAGCACAAACCACATGTTGAGCGGCGTGGCGTCGGGCTGCTCGGGGTGAGCCGATTCGCGCCGGTAGTTGTGGGCCACCTCGGGCATGGCATCGAGCTGGGCCGTCACCTCGGCAAAGCGCGGCTCGGGCACCGCCATGGCGGCGAGCACAAAGCGCCCGCCGGCGCGCTCGATCTGAAACAGCGGGCCAAAGCGGGTGAGGTCGCCATGGGCCAGCAGGTGCTGCAGGCGTTCGATCACGGCGTCTTCACTGCAACCCAGCGCCTGCCCGACCTCGGCAAACGGTCGGTCGCTGAGCGGGAAACCGCCATGCAGGTAGGACACAAGGCGCAGGTCTTCGGGCTTGAGCATGGCCGACTCCTTCACGACAACAGGCTCTCGGTGGGGCGAAAGCGCCGCGCGCCGGTCTGCTTGAAGCGGCGGGTGGAAAACAGCACGGCCTGAGGAAAGCCCGACAAGCCGGCCGCACTCACCACGCGCGCAATCACCGCCTCCACCGCTTGCGCGCTCGGTGCCGTGCACCATGCAGTACAGGTTGTAGGGCCACTGGGGCGCGCGCTCGCGGCGGTAGGCCAGCGTGACGCCAGTCTGCCGCGCCAGCGCTTCGCCGCAGCGCGTCCACCAGCGCGTCGGGCACATCGAACACGGTCATGGCGTTGGCCGCAAAGCCGAGTTCGTGGTGCCGCACCACCACACCGAAGCGCTTGAGCGTGCCCGCGTGCAGCCACGCGCGCAGGCGCTCCAGCACCGCCTCGGGCGTGGTTTGCAAGCGCGTGGGCCCAGGCGTCGAAGGGGCGCGCGGTGATCGGCAGGCCCTGCTCCACACAAGCGGCCAAGGGCTGATCGACCAAGGTCAGCGCGTCGCTGGGCACGCGGCTGGCGCGCATGGGCGCGGGCGCGGTGCTGTGGTGCAGGTCAAAACCCAGATCGATGCGGTAGGCGCGCTGCATGCGCAGGCGCAGCGCGCGCAGGCCGGTGGCCTGCTCCAGGGTTTGCATCGCCGCTTCCACGGTGGCCGCGTCGCGCCCGGTCATCACAAACCACAGGTTGAACGCGTGTTCGCGCTCGTAGTTGTGGTTCACGCCCGGGTGCGCCGACACCTGTGCCGCCACCGCAGCCATGCGCTCGGGCGGTACCGCCATGGCCGCCAGCAAGGCCGCGCCCCCGGCACCGGGGGCGAACACGCCACCGATGCGGCCCATCGCGCCCTGGTGCTTGCAGGGCTTGAAAGCGGGCCAGCACCGCGGCTTGGTCGGCACCGCAGGCGTGGGCGATGTGGGCAAAGGGCTCGCGCACCAGCGGGAAATCGTGCTGCCAGTCGTTGAGCAGCGCCAGGTCGAACGCGCTGGGCGCAGGCGGCAGGGGCAGGCGCGCGTTCACGCTAAAACCCCATGCGCGCGGCGCGCGCGGTGAAAAAGATGCCGCTGGGCGCAGGCACGTCCAGACGGGTGCGGGTGGCCAAGCGTCTGCGTGTCGACGATGCTCACGCGGTTGTCGTCGCGGCTGCTGATCCACACGGCTTCGCCGCGCGGCGTGAATTCCATGTGCAGCACGGCCTTGCCTGGCTCCAGGGTGCCGCACGATGGCCTGGGTCTGGGTGTCGATCACCTGCACGCGGTGGTAGTCGGGCACCGCAAAATTCACCCAGACCTGGCGCCCGTCGGGCCGCGCCATCACGAACACGGGTTGACCCGCGACCGGAATGCGGCCCACCTCGGCCCAGGTGTCGGTGTCGACCACCAGCACCTCGTGGCGGCCGATGGCCGGCAGGTAGGCGCGGCGCCCGGCCACGGCCCAGCCGCGCAGGTGCGGCATCTTGTAGACCGGCAGCGGCTCCTGGCCCCGGCCATAGCCGTTCAGGATGCGCTGCACCTTGGGCTCTTTCGGCCCAGAGATCGACCATGGCCAGGCCGTCTTCGCCGAACAGGCCGGCGATGTAGTGGCGGCCATCGGGCGTGACCAGGGCGTCGTAAGGCTGGTGGCCAACGTTCGCCAGCTTGAGCGTGGTGACCCGCTTCAGGTCGGAACAGTCGGTGACCCAGATCGCATTGCCGTCGAACAGGCTGTAGGCGAAGCGCCGGCCTGGCAGGTCGACCAGGCCGACCACGCGCGAGCGCTTGCCCGGTGCACCACGGGTCGTATTCGGCCGGGATGTCGGCCACCAGGGCCAGCGTGCGCGCGTCAAACACCTTCACGCCACCGGGCGTGTAGTTCTGCGCGGCCACCAGGCTGCCGTCGGCGCTGATGGCGCCACCAATCGAGTTGCCGGCCTGCATCACGCGGCGGCTGATGCGCTGCTCCAGCAGGTTCACCTGGGTCAGCCCGCCGTCGCGTCCAAACACGTAGGCGTACAGGCCATCGCGCGAAAACACCACCGAGGCGTGCGACAGATCGCCCAGGCCGGGCACGCTGCCGATCAGCGTTTGGGCCGAGGTGTCCACCAAGTAGAGCGTGCCGTTGGCGCGGCCGATCACCACGCCCAGATCGCCGGTGCCGCGCAACACGGGTGCAGCGCAACCGGTGAGCGCACCGAAAGCGGCGAGCGACGGAATGGCGAGGCCGGCAGAGGCCAGCAGTTGGCGGCGTTTCATTTTGCAGGTGACTCTTCGGGAAAGCCCTGCTGAAGTCGCTCGGCGATCCAGCGGGCTTCGGGTTCATTGAGCATGGCGCGCCAGGGCGGCATGGGGGTGCCGGGGCGGCCGTGGTAGATGATGGCGGCGAGGTTGTCCAGCGGCATCTGCGCCAGCGCCTCGGGTGTGAGAGGCGGCCCGAGGCCGCCGGTGAGTTTCATGCCGTGGCAGGAACCGCAGTCTTGCCGCACCATGTGCACCAGGGCCTGCAAGCGCTCGCCCTGTGGCGCATCGCTTGAGACGCCGGGCGGTGCGGCTTGTGCCACGGCGCTCAGCAGTCCAACCCACAGCAGCCATCTGGCGCGCACAGCATTCACCTCAAGACTTGAGGATCACGGCGATGGCTTCCTTGAGCTCGGCATCGCCAATCTTGTCGGGGCCGCTGGCCGGCATGGGGATGGGGCCAAACACGCCCGATCCGCCTTTGCGCACCTTGTCAAACAGCTGCGCGCTCACGTCTTTGCCCGCGTACTTGGCGGCAATGTCTTTGAACGAAGGACCAACCAGCTTCTTGTCCTTGGTATGGCAGGCCATGCAGCCGCCCTTGGTCAATGCTGCTGCGCCATCGGCAAAAGCAGTGCCGGATGCCAGCGCGAACGCCGCGATCACAGCAGCAGAAAGAAGAGCTTTCATGAATTTCTCCAAAAGAAGCAAAACGAAGACGAAGTGACTTCACCCCAGGGGCCCCGTGGAACCGGCTTCGCCGGGCCACCAGGGCCGTCCCCCCTCGAAGCGCCGCAGGCGCGCCAGGGAGGGGGAAGCCGCGAAGCGGCGCAGGGGGGGGCCTCAATACACGTCTTGCTGCGTGTTGTAGACGTTGAAGTGACCGGTGGGCGTGATCAGACGCGGATCTTTGATGACCTTCTTGAGCTTGAGCGTCTTGTCATCCACGATCACCATGGCGCTGACCTTGTTCTTGGCGCTCCACACCGAGAACCAGACCTCATCACCCGCCTTGTTGTACTCGGGCTGTACCACGCGCTTGGCACCGTCATCCTTGATATCGGCCCAATCGGCAATCGGCAGGATCACCGGTGGTTTGCTCAGGTTGCTGATGTCGTACACCGCCACCGACTGCGCCAGTTTGGGATCGGGGTTGAGTGGCGTGTCCGAATACAGGTGGTTCGACTTGGGGTGGCTCTTGATGAACAGTGCACCACCACCCTGGCCGGTGAGCGTCTGCACCACTTTCCAGGCATTCTTCGGGTGCTTCACCGGATCGGTGCCAATCACCGCAATGGTGTCGTCACCCAGGTGGCCAGTGGCCCAGACAGGGCCGAAGGTGGGGTGAATGAAGTTGGCGCCCCGACCGGGGTGGGGGATCTTGCCCACGTCGATCAGCTTGGTCAGCTTGCCGTCCTTCAGGTCAACGGCCGCGATCTTGTTGCTCTGGTTGGCCGCCACCATGAAGTAGCGCTTGGTCGAGTCCAGGCCACCGTCGTGCAGGAAGCGCGCAGTACCGATCTCGGTGATCTTGAGCGCGTCGATGTTGGAGTAATCCACCAGCAAGGTCTTGCCAGTTTCCTTCACGTTGACCACAAACTCGGGCTTGTAATGGCTGCCCACGATGGAAGCCACGCGCGGCTCGGGGTGGTATTCCTGCGTGTCCACCGTGTTGCCCCGGGTCGAGACGATCTTCAAGGGCTCCAGCGTGTCGCCGTTCATGATCACGAATTGCGGTGGCCAGTAAGAACCGGCAATCGCGTACTTGTCTTCAAAACCCTTGAACTTGCTGGTTTCCACCGAACGCGCTTCCAGGCCGGTGCGGATTTCGGCCACGTTGTCGGGCTTCTCCATCCACAGGTCGATCATGTTGATCTTGGCGTCGCGCCCGATCACGAACAGGTAGCGCCCCGAAGCAGACAGGCGCGAGATGTGCACCGCGTAGCCGGTCTTGACGATGTTGATGATCTCTTTGGTGTCGCCATCGATCAGCGCCACCTCACCGGTGTCGCGCAGCGTGGTACTGAAGATGTTGGCGATGTTGTAGTTGTTCATCTTCTTGGTCGGCCGCTTCTCGGGCGGCACGACCACTTTCCAGGTGGCCTTCATGTCGGCCAGGCTGTACTCCGGTGGCACAGGTGGGTCGTGCTGGATGTAGCGCGCCATCAGATCCACCTCTTTTTCGGTCATCTCGCCGCTGGTTTGCCAGTTGGGCATGCCGGCGGGCGAGCCGTAGGCGATGAACACCTTGAGGTAGTCGGTGCCTTTGCCCACCGTGAGGTCGGGCGTGAGTGCCTTGCCGGTGGCACCTTTGCGCAGCACGCCGTGGCAGCCTGCGCAGCGCTCGAAGTAAATCTTGCGCGCCACATCGAACTCGGCTTGGGTCATGGGCGGCGCCTTGGGGTTGGTGCTTTGCACCATGGGTGCGTCCACCAAGGCCGAGGGCGCGGCGTTGTAGCGCACGTCGCCCGGTGTCACGTCTTTCTTGTCTTGCGCATAAGCGCCTGAAACCAGCATGGCCGCCAGGGCCAAACCGCTCAGGTGGATGAACTTGCTCGATTTCATGATGAGGCTCTTTCTTGCTCGCGGAGCAGCGGTTGGGTGTATGCGGCCCTCCAGCCGTGTCAGGCATCAGACCCATTCACTGGGCGGCTGTCCTACGCCAATCAGCGAACAGGTGTCATGGTCTGACCATCAACCCACCCTGTCCTTGAACTGGTTCAAGGACAGGTCACAAAGTGCGTCGAACAATGCCAGACAGACACACAGAAACCCACCACACCACCACACGGGAAGCGACATGAGCAAGATGGAACCCGGTCACCTGCTGGCCGCCGCCGACACACTGCCATCCACCGGCAGCCCCGCCCTGGTCACCCTGGTGGGCGCCGGGCCGGGCGACCCCGAGCTGCTGACCATCAAAGCGCTCAAGGCCCTGCAGAGCGCGAGTCTGGTGCTCTACGACCATCTGGTGAGCCCGGCGGTGCTGGCGTTTCTGCCAGCCGATGCCGATCAGGTGTATGTGGGCAAGGAGTCTTCCTGCCACACGCTGCCGCAGGAATCCATCATCGATCTCATGATCCGGCTGGCGAAGTCGGGACGCCCGGTGCTGCGGCTCAAGGGCGGCGACGGCTACATCTTTGGCCGGGGAGGCGAAGAGGCGCAGGCGCTGGCCGCCGCTGGCGTGCCGTTTGCCGTGGTACCCGGTCTGACCGCAGCACAGGGCGCGGCCGCTTCCGTGGGCATTCCGCTGACCCACCGCGACCACGCCTGCTCGCTGGTGCTGGCCACCGGTCACATGCGGGAAAACCGCGAGCTCTCGATGGATTGGGCCATGCTGGCGCGGCCGCAGCAAACCGTGGTGCTCTACATGGGCGTGAGCAACCTGCCCGAAATCTGCCGCCAGCTCATCGCCCACGGCCTGCCGGCAGACACACCAGCTGCGCTGGTCGAGCGCGCCACGCAGCCGCAGGAGCGCTGCATCACCGGCACGCTGCGCAACCTTCCCGCGCTGGCCAAAACCCACAGCGTGAAGCCGCCGGCGCTGATCATGGTGGGCGCGGTGGTGGCGCTGCGCGCGCAACTGGGGCGACCCGCCTCGGTGCCGCAGGCAGCGCCGCTCCATACCGCAGCCTGATATCAGAAAGCCCTCCCAGCCAGGGCAAAGGCGGCGGGCGATTTGATACGCTGCGGTCATGCCCGCTGCCCACGCCCTCTCCCTGATTTCCTCCATGGCCACCCAGGCTTTGCTGGCCGATCTGATCGCCGCTTTTCAGGTTGCCCAGCCAGCCCAGCCACCGTTTCACCTGGAATCGGTGGGCGGTGTCGACGCCGCCCGGCGGGTGCAGGCCGGTGAAACCTTCGACATCGTGGTGCTGGCGGCCAACGCCATCGACACGCTGACCGCCAGCGGACATCTCACGGCCAGCGGCCGGATCGATCTGGCGCAATCGGGCGTGGCGGTGGCGGTGCCCGCAGGCGCGCCACACCCCGACATCGGCACCGAAGCGGCGCTCAGGGCCGCCGTGCTGGCCGCGCCCTCGCTGGGTTATTCCACCGGCCCGAGCGGCGTGCAACTGGCGCACCTGTTCGAGCGCTGGGGCATCACCGAGCAGATCCGAGAGCGCACCGTGATCGCGCCGCCCGGTGTGGCGGTGGGTTCGCTGGTGGCCAGCGGCGCGGTGGCGCTGGGCTTTCAGCAACTGAGCGAGCTGATGGAATTGCCCGGCATCGACCTGCTGGGCCCGTTGCCGGCGGCGGTGCAGATCACCACCACCTTCTCGGCGGCCCTCACCGTGGGCTGTCAACAGCCTGAAGCGGCGCAGGCGCTGCTCGCCTTTCTTGCAGCGCCCGAACGCGCCGCCAGCAAGCGCCGGCACGGCATGAGCCCGCCCTGAGCACCGCCGCGGGCCGGCCGGGCTCGCGCGGCACAGATGTTGCTGCTCCCATGGCAAAGGCGTTCTCCGAACGCCAGCCGCCCACCCCATGAATTCCGGACTGCCTTTCCTGATCGCCGCCAAGCTGTGCGACATCGCCGAGCTGCAACGGCTGGCCCTCACCAGCTCCCTGGTCGATGCCATGGGCCACCTGATCCACGCCTTGCAGCGCGAGCGCGGCATGTCCAACCTGGTCCTGGGCTCCCAGGGCGCGCGCTGCCAGCAGGCACTGCGTGCCCAGGTGCAGGACACCGCAGACTGGGAACGGGCGCTTCGCCAGCGCCTGAGCGACCTGGACACCGCTGCCTCCAGCCGTGGCCACGGTGCCCGCCTGTTCAGCCGAATTGCCTACGTGTTGCAGGGGCTGGATGCCCTGCCCCTGCTGCGCGAACGCGTGGAACAGCTGGCCTGGACGCCAGCGCGCGCCACCGGGGCCTACATACAGCTCATCAACGGTTTGCTGGCCGTGGTGTTCGAGGCCGCCGACAGCGCCTCCGACCCGCTGATTTCCCGCCAGCTGGTGGCCTTGTTCAACTTCATGCAGGCCAAGGAATTCGCCGGCCAGGAGCGCGCCACCGGCTCGGCCCTGTTCGCCGCCGGCCAGGCCGAGCCGGCGGCACAACAGCGGCTGTTGCACCTGATCGAGTCGCAGGAGCGCTGCCTGCAGGTGTTCCAGGACTTCGCCCAGGAGCAGGCCAGCGCGTCGTGGGTCGAGGCACCGCCACCCGCGACGCCTGCCCTGCTGGAGCGGCTGCGTCGCATCTTGTGCACCGCGCCCGCAGGTGCACCGCTGGACACCGGCCTGAGCCAGGCCTGGTTTGATGCCTGCACACAGGGCATCGACGCCATGAAGCACACAGAAGAACAGCTGTGCGCCAGCCTGCGCACCCTGTGCGAAGCGCGCACGAACGCCGCCACCGCCGATCTGATCGCCCACCAGCAGCTGCTGGAGCGCCCGGGCGACGGGGCAGCACCGTTTGACGAAGCGGCTTCGTTCTTTGGCGATGGCACCGACAGGCCCGGCGGCGCGCCAAGCGCCGAGCCAGCTGCCAGCCAGGGCTATGGCCCCCAGGTGGAGCGCTCGATTCTGGATCTGGTGCAAGACCAGGCGCGGCGCCTGCAGGCGGTGAGCGACGAGCTGGAGACGGTGCGCGCCAGCCTGAACGAGCGCCGTCTGATCGAGCGCGCCAAAGGCTTGCTCATGGCACACCGCAGCCTGCGCGAAGAAGAGGCCCACAAGACGCTGCGGCAAATGGCGATGAACCAGAACCGCCGCATCGTCGATGTGGCCGAGGCCTTGCTGTCCATGGCCGAGGTCTTGCCCGAGCGCTCGCGCTGACAGCCGGCAAGCGCACCGCGCGCGCACGGGTTTTGGATGCTGCACTGCACAAAAGTTGTGCGCTGCACGGCAAGCGCACCAATCGCAGGCCAACAGCCGGCCCCCTGAAGAAGGCTTGCAGGCTGGTGAGAAGGTCGATTTCCCGATCGGCACAGACCTTTTCCCCGGCAAATCAACGGTAAACGGTCGCAGGAGAAACGGGCTCCCGGGGGTTGGCACGCTCTCTGCTAATACAACCCTGAGCGGGTCAATGCCAACGGCGGTATGAACCCAGCGTCTCCCCAGACACGGACAACGGCGTCCATTGCATTCCAGCCTCGGCTGGCTTGTGATGTGCGCCGTTTTCGTTTGTGGGTCTCTTCATCGCAAGTGATCACCAACCATTCAACCGGAGTTGAACATGACCAAGCCCTTGAATCCCACCGCTTTGTCGCGCCGCGAAGTCATCCGCAAGTCGTCGGCGATCGGTGTCGCCGCGGTGGCCGGCGGCCTCTTTGCCAGTCAGGCGCGCGCCCAGGCCGCCACAGCGCCCGAAACCCGCGCCGCCAAGCTCGGTTTCATCGCGCTCACCGACGCAGCGCCTTTGTTCGTCGCCGATGAAAAGGGCCTGTTCAAGAAACATGGCATGACCGAGGTGGAGGTGCTCAAGCAGTCTTCATGGGGCACCACGCGCGACAACCTGGTGCTCGGCTCCGGCAAAGGCGGCATCGACGGCGGCCACATCCTCACGCCCATGCCCTACCTGATCAGCACCGGCGCCGTGACCGCCAACAACATTCCGGTGCCGATCAACATCCTGGCGCGGCTGAACCTGGGTGGCCAGTGCATTTCGGTGGCCGATGAATACAAGGACCTCAAGGTTGGTCTGGACACCAAAGAATTTGCCAAAGCCCTGCTGGCCAAACGCCTGAAGACCGGCAAGCCGGTGAACGCGGCCATGACCTTCCCCGGTGGCACACACGACATGTGGATCCGCTACTGGATGGCGGCCGGTGGCGTGGACCCGAACAAGGACATCACCACCATCGTGGTGCCACCGGCGCAGATGGTGGCCAACATGAAGGTGGGCAGCATGGACGCGTTCTGCGTGTGCGAGCCCTGGAACCGCCAGCTCATCAACCAGAAGATCGGCTACACCGCGCTCACCACCAGCGAGATGTGGATGAACCACCCTGAGAAAGCGTTTGCCTTGCGCGCCGACTATGTGAGCGCCAACCCCAATGCCACCAAGGCCTTGCTCAAGGCGGTGATGGAAGCGCAGATGTGGTGCGAAGACCCGGCCAACCGCGCCGAGGTGGCCGAGATCTGCTCGCGCCGCCGCTGGATCAACGCGCCGGTGGCCGACGTGATCGACCGCGTCAAGGGCGACTTCGACTACGGCACCGGCCGCGTGGAGCTGAACAGCAAGTTCCAGATGCGCTTCTGGAAAGACTTCGCCAGCTACCCGTTCCAGAGCCACGACCTGTGGTTCCTCACCGAAAACATCCGCTGGGGCTACCTGCCGGCCAATCTCGACACCAAGGCCTTGATCGCCAAGGTCAACCGCGAAGACATCTGGCGCACCGTGGCCAAAGAGATGGGCGTGGCGGCAAAAGACATTCCCACCTCCACCTCGCGCGGCGCAGAAAAGTTTTTCGACGGCAAGGTGTTCGACCCGGCGAATCCAGGCAAGTACCTGGACAGCCTGAGCATCAAGTACATCAAGCGCGCCTGATCCGGAGCACCGCCATGAACACCACCGACACCATCGAACCGATCCGCCTGGCCGCGCCCAGCACACCCTCGGCGGTCCAGACCAGCCTCACCGCAGCGGCTCGTGGGTTTGCCACTCACGTGTTGCCGCCGCTGCTGGTCATTGGCGTGTTGCTGGTGATCTGGGAGCTGCTGGGCGCGCGCCCCGGTGCCTCGCTGCCCGGCCCCAGCCGGGTGGTGCAGGACACCTGGGAGCTGATCGTGAACCCGTTTTACGACAACGGCGGCAACGACGTGGGCGTGGCCTGGCAACTGCTCGCCAGCCTGGAGCGGGTGGCGCTGGGCTACTCGCTGGCGGTGCTGGCCGGCGTGAGCCTGGGGGTGCTGGTGGGGCAATCGACCTGGGCGCTGCGCGGTCTGGACCCGCTGTTCCAGGTGCTGCGCACCGTGCCGCCGCTGGCCTGGCTGCCGATCTCGCTGGCCGGCTTCCAGGACGGCCAGCCCTCGGCCATCTTCGTGATCTTCATCACCTCCATCTGGCCCATCATCATCAACACCTCGATCGGCATCCGCAACATCCCCGAGGACTACCGCAACGTGGCGCGCGTGATCCAGCTCAACGGCATCGAGTACTTCATCAAGGTCATGCTGCCCGCCGCCGCGCCCTTCATCTTCTCGGGGCTGCGCATCGGCGTGGGTCTGTCCTGGCTGGCCATCATCGCCGCCGAAATGCTGATCGGCGGCGTGGGCATTGGCTTCTTCATCTGGGACGCCTGGAACTCCTCGCGCATCAGCGACATCATCCTCGCGCTCATCTACGTCGGCCTGATCGGCTTCGTCCTGGACCGCGTGGTGGCCTGGATCGGTCGCGTCGTCACCCGCGGCACCTCGGCCAGCTGACCCCGTTCACCAGGAGAATCTCATGAGCAACGCCTACCTCAACCTCTCCCAGGTCGACATGACCTTCACCGGCAACAACGGCGCGGTCAACCCGGTGCTCAAAGGCATCGATCTGGCCGTGCAGCGCGGCGAATTCATCTCGCTGATCGGCCACTCGGGCTGCGGCAAGTCGACCGTGCTCAACATCGTGGCCGGCCTGCTGAAAGCCACCGCAGGCGGCGTGATCGTGGACGGGCGCGAGGTCAACTCGCCCGGCCCCGATCGTGCGGTGGTGTTTCAGAACCACTCGCTGCTGCCCTGGCTCACGGTCTACCAGAACGTCGAGATCGCGGTGGACAAGATCTTTCGCGACAGCAAGACCAAGGCTGAACGCAAAGACTGGATCCTGCACAACCTCAACATGGTCAACATGTCGCACGCGATGCACCGCCTGCCATCCGAGATTTCGGGCGGCATGAAGCAGCGCGTCGGCATCGCGCGCGCGCTGGCCATGGAGCCCAAAGTCTTGCTGCTCGACGAGCCATTTGGCGCGCTCGACGCCCTCACCCGCGCGCATTTGCAAGACGAGGTGATCCGCATCCAGGGGGAGCTGGGCAACACGGTGATGATGATCACGCACGACGTGGACGAGGCGGTGCTGCTCTCCGATCGCGTGGTGATGATGACCAACGGACCGGCCGCCACCATCGGCCAGATCCTGGACGTTTCCCTGCCGCGCCCGCGCAACCGCATCGCGCTGGCCGAGAACCCGGTTTACAACCACTGCCGCCAGGAAATCCTGAGCTTCCTCTACGAGAAGCAGCGCAAGGTGGAGCCGATCGCTCAGGCGCGCCCGACCTCCGGCGCGGGCAAGTCACCAGCCGTCGCCATCAAGGCCTGAACCGGGCCCGAGCTGCTCGAGACTGAAAACGCCAACTGGCCGGGGCGCCTTCGTGCGCGCCCGGCCCATGCGCGTGTGCCGCCGCCGCGCACGACACAGACTCAACCGCGACAGCGACCGATACCGATCGCATGCAGGCCCGTTCCCGGCGCACGCAACGGGACACCCATCAAAGTTGACATGTTGCAGCGCACAAAAATTGTGCTGGGCGCACCAGAACGCACCAACAAGAGGCGATTCGACGCTGGCCTGCCTGGGCCACCACCTGCGAATGCAGGCTGTGCAGAAGACCGCTTCAGGCAATCTTCTCTTTGAAATCAGCGATCTTCATCCGATCGAAGCCTCCCACCCGCAATGTTGGCACGTTCCCTGCATGAGTAAAGCCCAATGTCATCGGCCAACGGCGGCTGAATGACAGCAGTTTTCACGGACAACGGCGTCCATTTCCCACCCCGCGTTTTTCGCGGTCCTGGAAATGGGCGCCGTTGTCGTTTCAGGTCCCGGTTTTTTTAACTTGAAGGAGTCGACATGAGCCAACACAACCAACAGATCAACCGCCGGCGTTTCACCGCAGGCGCTCTGGCACTGGCCGGGTCCTCCGGACTGAGCCTGCCGGCGCTGGCTCAGAAGCCAGGCCGTCCTGAAAAGGAACAGCTCAAGCTCGGCTTCATCAAGCTGACCGACTGCGCGCCGCTGGTCGTCGCCTAGGAGAAGGGCTTCTTCGAGGACGAAGGCCTGAACGTCACGCTCGAGGCGCAGGCCAACTGGAAGGTGCTGCTCGACCGCGTGATCGACGGCCAGCTCGACGGCGCGCACATGCTCGCCGGCCAGCCGCTGGGCGCCACCATCGGCTTCGGCACCAAGGCCGACATCGTCACCGCCTTCAGCATGGACCTGAACGGCAACGCCATCACCGTGTCCAACGCGGTCTGGGAGCGAGATGAAGCCGCACCTGCCGATGGAAGGCGGCAAGCCGAGCACCCGATCAAGGCCGACGCGCTGAAGCAGGTGGTGGACGACGTGGAAGACGCAGGGCAAGCCCTTCAAGATGGGCATGGTCTTCCCGGTCTCGACCCACAACTACGAGCTGCGCTACTGGCTGGCCGCCGGCGGCATGCACCCCGGCTACTACACCAGCCAGCGACATCACCGGCACCAAGCGAGGCCGACGTGCTGCTCTCGGTGACGCCGCCGCCGCAGATGCCCGCGACGCTGGAAGCCGGCACGATCAACGGCTACTGCGTCGGCGAGCCCTGGAACCAGCAGGCGGTGTTCAAGGGCATCGGCGTGCCGGTGATCACCGACTACGAGATCTGGAAGAACAACCCGGAGAAGGTGTTCGGCGTGACCGCGGACTGGGCCGACGCAGAACCCGAACACCCACGTCGCCGTGATCAAGGCGCTGATCCGCGCCGGCCATGTGGCTCGACGCCAGCATGGCCAACCGCATCGAGGCGGTGAAGATGCTGTCGCAAGTCGCAACTACGTCGGCGCCGACGCCGAGGTGATCGCCAACAGCATGACCGGCACCTTCGAATTCGAGAAGGGCGACAAGCGCCCGGCTGCCCGACTTCAACGTCTTCTTCCGCTACTACGCGACCTACCCGTTCTACAGCGACGCCGTCTGGTACCTCACGCAGATGCGCCGCTGGGGCCAGATCACCGAGAGCCAAGCCCGACAGCTGGTACATGGACATCGCGAAGAAGGTCTACCTGCCCGAGGTCTACATGCAGGCCGCCAACGCGCTGATCGCCGAGGGCAAGGTCAAGGCGACCGACTTCCCGCAAGACGCGACGGCTTCAAGGGCGCGCAGGACCGGCTTCATCGACGGCATCGACTACGACGGCCGCAAGCCCAACGACTACCTGAGCAAATTCAAGATCGGCCTGAAGGCCGCTGACAAGGTCTGACCGGCCATGGAATCACGATGATGAAGCTCCTGGGCGGCGGCGTCGGCCGCGCCTGCGCGATCCGCGCGAACTGGCGCGCTCGCTGTTCATGTCGGTGGGCGTGCCGGTGATCGCGTTTGCGATCTTTCTGGGCCTGTGGTCGGTCACGGCTGCCGCGCATCCAGACCAGCCTGGGCGCGG
Organism: uncultured beta proteobacterium; assembly: GCA_963831255.1. Classification (GTDB taxonomy): domain Bacteria; phylum Pseudomonadota; class Gammaproteobacteria; order Burkholderiales; family Burkholderiaceae_C; genus Hydrogenophaga. The sequence continues at coordinate 25,369 of CAWHPI010000007.1, forward strand.
TGCCCGGCCCGGTGCAGGTGTCCGAGCAGGCGCGTGGTGCTGTGGCAACGACCACTTCGCCGAGCGCGCAAGCGCGAGGCCGCGTTCTACGAGCGCCAGGACAAGCGCAACGCCGAGCGCCTGGCCGAAGACCCGAGCGCCGAGCCGCGCAACTTCCAGTGGACCGGCAAGCCGACCTACTTCGACCAGATCGTCACCAGCCTGTACACGGTGTTCATCGGCTTCCTGATCGCCACCCTGGTGGCCGTGCCGCTGGGCATTCTGGCGGGCTCGTCGCAAGGTCGTTCAGGCCGCCATCAACCCGATGGTGCAGATCTTCAGGCCGGTCTCGCCGCTGGCCTGGCTGCCCATCGTCACGCTGATCGTCAGCGCGGTCTACGTCACCAGCGGCGAGCCGATGTTCCAGAAGTCGTTCCTGATCTCGGCGATCACGGTCACGCTGTGTTCGCTGTGGACCGACGCTGATCAACACCGCCATCGGCGTGACCTCGGTCGACAAGGACCTGGTCAACGTCGGCAAGGTGCTGCAGCTGCCGCTGACCACGCGGGTGCGCAAGATCGTGCTGCCGTCGGCGCTGCCCTTCATCTTCACCGGCCTGCGCCTGTCGCTCGGCGTGGGCTGGATGGTGCTGATCGCCGCCGAGATGCTGGCGCAGAACCCGGGCCTGGGCAAGTTCGTCTGGGACGAGTTCCAGAACGGCAGCTCCGATTCGCTGGCGCGCATCATGGTGGCGGTGTTCACCATCGGCCTGATCGGCTTCGCGCTCGACCGCCTGATGCTGATGCTGCAGAACCTGGTGACCCACGAGTGAACACGGGAGAAGCCACCATGACACGAAGCAACCTGGCCGTGATGCCGCGCGCGCCGATCGAAACCGAAGCCTCCGAGCGCGGGCCAGTGCTGGCGGCTGTGCCGGCACGCTGCCGCGCTGGAACTGCGCGGCGTCTGCAAGGGCTATGGCCGCGGCGCTGCCCGCAGCGAGGTGCTGCACGACATCAACCTGCGCGTCGAGCCCGGCGAGTTCGTCGCCATCGTCGGCTTCTCCGGCAGCGGCAAGACCACGCTGATCAGCCTGCTGGCCGGCCTGATCTCGGCCGACAGCGGCGAGGTGCTCAAGCAGCGGCCAGCCCATCACCGGGCCCGGGCCCTGACCGCGGCATCGTGTTCCAGAGCTACTCGCTGATGCCCTGGCTGAGCGTGCGCGACAACGTGGCGCTCGCCGTCGACCGGGTGTTTGCCAGCGAGTCGGCGTCGCAGCGCGCCGAGCGCGTCAGGCGCTATGTCTCCATGGTGGGCCTCACGCCGGCCATCGACAAGAAGCCGGCCCAGCTCTCCGGCGGCATGCGCCAGCGCGTGTCGGTGGCGCGCGCGCTGGCCACCGACCCCGACGTGCTGCTGCTCGACGAGCCGCTGTCGGCGCTGGACGCGCTGACCCGCGCCAACCTGCAGGACGAGATCGTGCGGATCTGGAGCGACGACCGCAAGACCGTGGTGCTGATCACCAACGACGTGGACGAGGCGCTGATGATGGCCGACCGCATCATTCCGCTGGAGATCGGGCCACGCGCCACCCTCGGTCCCACCTTCAAGGTGAACATTCGCGCGCCCGCGCGACCGCCGCGCCATGAACCACGACGCCACCTTTCAAAAGCTGCGCGCGCGAAATCACGCAACACCTGATCGGCCTGTCGCACCAGCAAGCGGCGCAGCAAGGCGGCCAGGTGATTCAGCTCCCCGCCCTCACGCCCAGAAGTCTCCAGAGCAAACGCGGCGACACCACGCTGGCGATCACCGCAGGCAACGCCCCCACGCTGGCCAAGCGCTTCGGCTTTCGCCACGCGGAACTGGCCGAGCGCATCGAGGCCGAGTCGGTGCAGGCACTGCCCGCCGCACCGGTGCCACAGAACGCTCTGGAGCCACGATCGGCCGACGACCGCTTCGTCGACTTCTCGCAGATCGTCAAGGTCTACCCCACGCCCAAAGGCCCGCAGACCGTGGTCGATGGTTTCGACCTCAAGATCCGCAAGGGCGAGTTCATCTCGGTCATCGGCCACTCGGGCTGTGGCAAGTCCACCGTGCTCTCGATGATGGCCGGCCTGACCGACATCACCGACGGCGTGATCGTGCTCGACGGGCGCGAGGTGGCCGACGCCGGGCCAGACCGCGGCCTGGTGTTCCAGGCGCCCAGCCTGGTGCCCTGGCTCAGCGCATTCGACAACGTGATGCTGGGCGTGGCGCGCGTGTTCCCGCACGCCACCGAGGCCGAGCGCGCGCGACACCGTGGGCTACTACCTGAACCGCGTGGGCCTGGGTTCGGCCATGGAGAAGACGGCAGCCGACCTGTCCAACGGCATGAAGCAGCGCGTGGGCATTGCGCGCGCGTTCGCGCTCAACCCCAAGATGCTGCTGCTCGACGAGCCCTTCGGCATGCTGGACTCGCTCACCCGCTGGGACCTGCAGGAGGTGCTGATGGAGGTGTGGTCGCGCAGCCAGGTGACCGCCATGATGGT
>CAWHPI010000008.1:0-47296 GCA_963831255.1 uncultured beta proteobacterium
CGGTTGCATTTTTGAAAATTCAAAGTGACATAAATAGACTTTGATTATCAAACCTGAAAACCTAACATGGTGGACATTGATTCAAAAAGCTGAAAAGGAGCACCCCATGGAACGATTCACGCACTGGAGCGCCTGGGCCATCGTGGCCCTGATCCTGGTGTTTGCCGCACTGAACTGGTCGGTTCTGAGCGCCGTGACCACGATCAACCTGCTCGTGGCCCAGGTGCAGGCGCCCACCGGCGTCATCCTGCTGGGCCTCACCGCGGCGCTGGCCGTGCTGTTCTTCCTGGCCACGCTGTACAGCCGCATTGGCGCGCTGATGGAGGCGCGCCGCCTGCAGCAGGAGCTGCGCACGGCCCGCGAAGTGGCCGACCGCACCGAGGCCTCGCGCCTGGAGGCATTGCAGCACCTGGTGATGAGCGAATTTCGCCTGCTCAACGAGCGCATCACCAAGCTGGACGACACGCACACCCCGCTGGTCAAGCTGCCCTGACGGCCTTGCGCCGCTCGCCCCGAACACCCCCCCGACACCACCAAGGAACCCCCATGACGACACCCACCCAGTCGACCGCCGAACCCGTACCCACCTCGCCCGAGGTGTATGAAGACCTGATTCGCCGCGTGACCGACATCGACAACGCCTACCGCTCCATCGCGGAGAAGGCCGGCCAGCTCTACATGAAGGCCGATGAGGCGGGCCTGAGCGGCATCACCGAAATGCTCGACAAGCCGATGCGCAACGCCTCGGACAACCACCAGGCCTTCAGCGGCTTGCTGGCCGACCTCAAGCTGCAGGCGCCGCCCAGCGCACCTGTCACCGCTGCCTCTGGCAGCTGAGGCACCAACCCCTTGCGCCGCTGGCCGGCGCACCCCTTTTCCCGGTTCGGCCGCATGGCGGGCGAACCTTTCTTTTTCCCCAACCAACGGAGCTTTTTCATGCGTCACGACAACAACACGACCGTTTCAACCCCGCGCCGCCTGCCGCGTTCGCTGGCCGCCGCCAGCGTGCTGGCCCTGGCCCTTGGCCTGGTGGCCTGTGCCAGTGCACCCCCGCCGCCGGTGGCCGCGCTGACCAGCGCGCGCAGCGCCGTCACCCAGGCCGAGGCCGCAGGCGCTGGCCAGCTGGCGCCGGTGGAACTGCTCAGCGCCCGCGAAAAGCTGAACCGCGCCGACCAGGCGGTGCGCGAGGAGCGCTTTGCCGAGGCCCGCCGCCTGGCCGATGAATCGGCCGCCGACGCACAGCTGGCCGAGCGCACCGCTCGCGTGCAGCGCGCCACGATGGCCGCGGCCGAAATGCGCCGCTCCAACGCCACGCTGGAAGCCGAGATCGACCGCGCCAACAAGCGCTGAAACCGGTTCCACCGAACACCCTTTACGCCGCCGCTGCGCCAGCGCTGGCCAGCGACCACACCCCTTTCACACTGGATACCCCATGAAAAACACCCGTCGATTCAGCGCCCTGCGCCTCGCCTTGTTGCCCGCCACCGCCGCTGTGCTGGTGGCCTGCGCCTCCACCCCCGTCACCAACCCGGCCTTGAGCGAAGCCCAGGCGCTGTACCGCCAGGCCGCGGCCGACGCCGATGTGGCGCGCAGCGCGCCGCTGGAGCTGCGCAGCGCCCAGGCCGCGCTCACGCAGGCCGAAAGCGCACTCAAGGCCGGTGAAGACAAGGCCGCCGTGGACCATTTCGCCTACCTGGCCCGCCAGCGCGCAGCCACCGCCATCAAGGCCGGCGAGATCGCCCGCGCCGAGCAGGCCGTGACCCTGGCCGGGCGCGACCGCGAGCGCATCCTGATGGCGGCGCGTTCCAGCGAAGCCGCCGCTGGTACCGCCGCGGCCTTGCAGGCCCGTACCCAGGCCGAGCAGGCGCGTGCCCAGGCCGAGCAGGCCCGAACTCAGGCCGAGCAGGCCCGCATGGAGGCCGACAAGCAGCTGGCCGCCGCCGAGACGGCCCGTGCCCGCGCCGCCAAACTGCAGCAGGAGCTGACCGACCTGCAAGCCAAGCAGACCGACCGCGGCATGGTGCTGACCCTGGGCGACGTGCTGTTTGACACCGGCCGCGCCGAGCTCAAGGCCGGCGCCTTCAGCACCGTGGACCGCCTGGCCACCTTCCTGCGCCAGAACCCCGAGCGCACCGTCGCCATTGAAGGCCACACCGATTCGGTGGGCAGCGACAGCTTCAACCTCTCGCTGTCCGAGCGGCGCGCCGAGGCGGTTCGCGCCGCACTGACCAGCCGCGGGATCGACAGCGGCCGCGCAACAGCCATGGGCATGGGCGAGGCCAAGCCGGTGGCCAACAACGCCACCGCCGAAGGCCGCCAGCGCAACCGCCGCGTGGAAGTGGTGATCTCCAACGCCAGCTGAGCCAGCAGGCGTGTGGCCCAGGCCGGGCCGATCAGACTGTGAGGGGTCGGCGCATCATGCGCTGACCCTTTTTTTCATGGATTCGCACCCAAGGAGTTTGAAATGGATCTGCAAAGTTTCACCAGCCAGCTGCTGAGCTGGCTGACACAGCCGCTGATCAAGCTGGGTTCGAGCTCGATCAGTCTGGGCACGCTGGTGGGCGGTCTGGGCTTCATCGTGCTGGTCTGGTGGCTGGCCAGCTTTGTCGAGCGCACCATCATCCGTGTGGCCGAACACCGCGCGCACGAGGTGGGCGGCGCGGCGGGCATTCACATGCTCAGCCGCATCGTGCGCTACCTGATCTGGATCGTGGGCAGCTTCGTGGCGCTCAACGCCATTGGCCTGGATCTCACCACGGTGGCCCTGATGGGCAGCGCGCTGGCGGTGGGGCTGGGCTTTGGCTTGCAGAACATCTTTGCCAACTTTGTGGGCGGCGTGGTGATTCTGGCCGAGCGCATTCTGAAGGTGGGCGACTTCGTGGAGCTGGAGTCTGGCGTGCGCGGCAACGTGAAAGAGATCGCGATGCGCTACACCCGCATCACCACCAACGACGCGATGGACATCCTGGTGCCCAACGCCGAATTCACCGACGGGCGCGTGATCAACTGGACCTACGACAACGCGTTTCGGCGCGTGCGGGTGCCGTTTGGTGTGGCCTATGGCGTGCGCAAGGAGCAGGTGCTGGAAGCCGGCGTGGCGGCGGCCAGGGCGGTGCCCGGCGTGCTCGACCAGCCGGGCCGCGAGCCCACGGTGTGGCTGGTGGGCTATGGCGACAGCTCGATGAATTACGAGCTCGTGATCTGGGCCGACCGCGAGCTCACCACCCGCCCGGGCAGCACCCACGCCAGCCTGATGTGGGCGCTGGACACCGAGCTGGTCCGGCGCGGGCTGGAGATTCCGTTTCCGCAGCGCGACCTGCACATTCGCAGCGGCACGCTGGATGTGCGATTGCAGCAGCCGGTGGAGGCAGGTGCCAAGCCGGGTGCCGCGCCCGGGTAGTTCGCGGTGAGGCCTTGCTGGCGCCCGGTGCCTTCGCCGGGTGCTTCAGGTGGTGCGAAGCAGGAAGTCGACCACCGCCTGCTCGGCCTGTGCTGGATCGGCAAAACCCTCGTGGCCGCCGTCGAGTTCGAGCAGGGTGGCGTGGGCTGTGCCTTTGCGTTCCATGAGGGTGCGGGCGTCGGCCACCGGCACGGTGCTGTCTTGCAGACCGTGCAGCAGCAGCACCGGGCAGCGCGCCTGTGCGAGCGTGGCCTGCGGCGCGATGCGGTCGAAGCGGGTTCCGATGACGGCTTCGATGTAGCGGTTCACCAGCCAGCCCAGCGGCCAGAACGGCACGCGGTAGGCCGCCAGCCAGCGCCGCATCACCTGCTCCGGGTGGGCAAAGGCCGACACGCTCACCGCAGCGGCCAGCCCCGGCCGGCGCGAGGCCACCAGCAGCACGGCCGCCGCGCCCACCGAGTGGCCGATGGCGGCCAGGCGCAGCGCATCGACACCGGGTTGCTGGCCGAGCCAGTCCAGCGCGGCATCGAGGTCTTCGGCGAACACCGGCAGCGAGCTGTGGCCGCTCCGGTCGCTGCGGCCGTGGTTGCGCGATTCGGGCAGCAACACGCCAAGCCCCGCGCGGTTCAGCGCCAGCGCGGCAGGCAGCAGGGTGCTGGCGTTGCCGCCCCAGCCGTGCAGCAGCACGGCCGCGGGGGCAAGGGCTGGGTCGGCCTCGGGTGGCGGCAGGTACCAGGCGAAGAGATGCAGACCGCCGCGCGTGGGAATGCGCACCGCCTTCGCGGCCAGCCCGAGGTCGGCGGGTTGCGGGCCTTCGGTGCTGGCTTGCGGCGCCAGACCGCGGTGCAGCAGCTGGCGCGCGCCGAGCAGGGTGGCGGCCACGCCGCCAGCGAGCGCAAGCCAGAACCAGGACAGGGCAGGCGTCATGGGCGGCAGCGCTGGCGAGCCTGGTCTCTCAAGCGGTGAGTGCGGGGGGCAGGGTGAAGGTGGAATGCTTGCCGAGGTGGCGGCCGTGCTCGGCCAGCCAGGTGTCGGCGGCCTGGCGGCCGATGTCGTGCAGCTGTTGCAGAAACGCGCGGCTGGTCTGGGTTTTGCTGGATGCGCCGAACTGCGACAGCTCGGCCTCGGCGTCGAGCCGGTGCAGGCGCATGTCGTCGATGCGGCGAAACAGTGGGCGGCGGTAGGCGCAGTCGGGCCGGCCCGCGTCGGCCAGCAGTTCCTTGATCAGCGCCGATGGTGCGCAGCTCTTTGATGAGGCTGGCGTTGAAGGTCACTTCGCTGGCGCGGTCCAGGATGTCTTCGGCGCTGGTGGGCAGGGTGTCGCGCCGGCTGGGGTTGATCTGCACCAGCAGCAGGTCGTCGGCATCGGTCTCGGCGATCAGCGGCAGCAGCGCCGGGTTGCCGGCGTAGCCGCCGTCCCAGTAGGCCTCGCCGTCGATCTCCACGGCCTGAAACAGCAGCGGCAGGCAGGCCGAGGCGAGCACCATGTCGGCGGTGAGTTCCTGTCTGGCGAAAGATGCGCAGCTCGCCGGTGGCCACCTGGGTGGCGGCAATGAAGAGCTGGGTGCGGTCGCAGGCGCGCACGCGCTTCGAAGTCGACCGTGTCGGCCAGGATGTCGCGCAGCGGGTTGAGATTGAGCGGGTTGAGCTGGTAGGGCGAGAGCTGGCTGCCCACGTATTGCGCGGCCTGCTGCAGCGGCGCGATCCAGGGCTTGATCCAGGGGTTGTCGGGGTCGAACAGGATGCCCAGCGGCGAGTCGTTGAGCTGGCTGAAGGGAGACGAATCGGCCACGCGGTGCCAGAAGCGGCGCAGCGCGGCACGGGCACCCTCTCGCCCGCCCTCCATCAGGCCGGCGGCCAGTGCCACCGCGTTCATGGCGCCGGCGCTGGTGCCGCTGATGCCGGCGATCTCCAGCCGCTCGTCTTCCAGCAGGCGGTCGAGCACGCCCCAGGTAAAGGCGCCGTGGGAGCCGCCGCCTTGCAGGGCGAGGTCGATGCGCAGGCGCTTCTGGCGCCGCTTTGGTGGTGCACCGGCTGCGCTGGCCTTCCGGCTGCGGGCTGGCTGGGCCGGGGTTTTGGGGGCGGAAGCCGATGGGTTGCGCGGCATGGGGACATCTCCGGAGGCTGGGTGAACGGTGCCATTGTGCAGTGCAGCAGTGTTGGCAAGCGGCTCTGGGACAATGCCGGGCTCCATGAGCGAAACCACAACCTCCCCCGACGTTCCCACCGCCTCCAGCGCCGATTCTGGTCTGGCCCCGCGCGGTCCGCTGGCGCGCGAGGCGCTGGCGCTGGCCGCTTTCGACCACTTGGTGGCGCCACTCGTCGGGCTTTCGCGCGCGCGCCGGCCAGCGCGACATGGCGGCGCACATCGCCGAAACCCTGAGCGGGGTTGACTGGCCCACCACCGAAGACAACACGCCGGCACCCAGCGCCGCCGCTGCGCCGATGGGCGAGCGCGCGATCGCGGTGGTGCAGGCCGGCACCGGGCGTGGGCAAGTCGGCCGCCTACGCGGCCACCGTGATCCCGCTGGCGCTGGCGCAGCAGAAGCGCGTGATCATCTCCACCGCCACCGTGGCGCTGCAGGAGCAGCTGATGGCCAAGGACCTGCCGGCGCTGGCTCGGCCGCGCTGCCGCAGCCCTTCACCTTCGCGCTGGCCAAGGGCCGCGGGCGCTACGTGTGCCGCCTCAAGCTGGACCAGCTCAGCGGTGGCGACGCGGCCAGCGCCGATCTGTTCGAGAGCGACGACGCGCCCGAGAGCGCCAGCCAGAGCCCCGACGCGCTGGCCGCGCACACGGTGGCCAGCGCCGCGGCCAGCGCGCGCGCTGCCGAGCGCTGGGACGAGCGCGCCCGGTCAATACGCCCAGTGGGCCGCTGCGGCTGGACGCGGGCGACTGGGACGGCGACCGCGACCAGCTGGCCGAGCCGCCCGAGGCCGAGCTCTGGGGCCCGGTGGCGGCCGAGCGCCACACCTGCACCGCGCGCCACTGCCCGAGCTACCAGAGCTGCAGCTACTACCGCGCGCGCGCCAAGCTGGCGCAGTCGCAGGTGATCGTGGTCAACCACGACCTGCTGCTGTCCACGCTGGGCCTGCACGCGCTGCCCGCACCCGTCCGACTGCTACCTCGTGTTCGACGAGGCGCACCACCTCGGCGCGGTGGCGCAAGGCCAGTTCACCGAAAGCATGGACCTGATGCGCAGCCAGTGGCTGGACCGCCTGCCGCGCGCGGTGGAGGAGGTGGCCGGCGCGCATGCAGCACACGCCGGGCGTCGACGTGGCCCGACTGCGCGCGCGAGCTCAAGCGCGCGCAGGGCGATCTGGCGCGGCTGGCGATGGCGCGCATCGGCGCGCTGCCGGCCTGGGAGCAGCTCACCGGCCGCGCCGCGCGCGCGCCGGCGGCGCGTGGTGGGTTCGACAACGCGGTGCCACCGGTGATCGAGCGCTTCGAGGGCGGCGCGCTGCCGCCCGAGTGGATGGAGACCGTGGCCCAGCTCGCCACCCGCGCCGGCGCCCTGCTGAAGGTGATGGAAGCGCTGGCGACCCAGCTCAAGGCCAACGCGCGCGACAACCCGGGCGACGCCGCGCGCTGCGCCAAGCTCTACAGCCGCCTCGGCGTGCTCGCGCCGCGCCTGCAGCACCTGCAGGCCACGGCCGACCTGTGGCTGCAGGAGCCCATCGCCGGCCAGCCGCCGCTGGCCAAGTGGCTGCGAGGCCGGCATCCAGGACGGCCTGGTCACGCTCACCGCCCACGCCTGCCCGCTGCAGCCCGGCAGCCTGCTGCGCAGCCACCTCTGGAGCAAGGTGCGCGCGGCGGTGGTCACCTCGGCCTCGCTCACCAGCTGCGGCAGCTTCGACCACTTCCTGCACGAATCCGGCCTGGCGTTTGACGACGCGGTGCAGTGCGCGCGAGGTGCAGAGCCCGTTCGACCACGCGCGCCAGGGCCGGCTGGTGGTGGTGCAGACCCAGGCCGACCCGAAAGACGTGGAGGGCTACTCGCGCGAAATGCTCGACGCGCTGATGGACGACCTGGCCCAGGTGCAACGCGGCGCGCTGGTGCTGTTCACCTCGCAGGGCGCTGATGCGCCGCGCGCAGGAACTGCTGGAGCGCGGCCTGCACAGCGCGCTGCGCGACAAGGTGCTGGTGCAGGGCGAGGCCTCGCGCACGCTGCTGCATCAAGCGCCACGCCGAGCGCGTGGCCGACGGCCGGGCGTCGATCCTGTTTGGCCTGCAGTCGTTCGGCGAAGGGCTGGATCTGCCGGGTGAGCTGTGCGAGTGGGTGTTCATCACCAAGCTGCCGTTTGCCTCGCCCAGCGACCCGGTGGGCCAGGCGCGCGCCGACTGGCTCAAGGCCCAGGGCCGCGACCCGTTCAGCGAGCTGGTGGTGCCCGCCACCGGCGCGCGGCTGCTGCAGTGGACCGGCAGGGCCTTGCGCACCGAGACCGACGAGGCGGTGGTCGTCTGCTACGACGCGCGGCTGCTGCGCCAGAGCCTACGGCCGGCGCATGCTGCAAGGGCCTGCCGCCGTACCGGTTGCAGCGCCGTGTGGACGGCGTGCTGACCGACGTCTGAGGATGGAGCCCCCACGCTCCACCGCTTTGCGGGTCGCTGCCCCCTCCAGGGGGCGGTTTCGGCTTGGGGCGGCCCGGCGCCGAAACTTTTTCACCCAAGGAAACCCATGATCTACGCCGCGCTCAAGCTCGCCCACGTGCTCGCCATCATTGTCTGGATCGGTGGCATGGTGTTCGCCCACTTTTTCCTGCGCCCCGCCACGCTCACGCTGGAGGCCTCGCAGCGCGTGCGGCTGATGCACGACGCGCTGGGCCGTTTCTTCAAGGCGGTGCTGGTCGCCGCGGTGGTCGTGCTGGCCAGCGGCCTGTGGATGATCGGGCGGGTGGCGAAGGAGTCGGTGCAGGCCGGGCTGGGCTTCGACATGCCGCTCGAGTGGACCATCATGGCCGCGCTCGGCATCGTGATGATCGCCATCTTCGGCCACATCCGGTTTGCGCTCTACAAGCGCCTGACGCGTGCCGTGGTGGCGAGCGACTGGCCCGCTGGCGGTGCCGCGTTGTCTTCGATCCGCACCTGGGTCGGCATCAACCTGTTCATTGGCGTGGTGATCGTGGTGACCACGCTGCTGATGGCCTGAAGGTTCTGCGCTTGCCGGGCCGACAGGGCTTTCCGCTTGCCCGGCGCCTGCGTCAGTCGGCCGCTCTGGCGGCGGGCAGGGGCACGTCGATGCCCTGAATGCGGTCCCAAAGCCATGGCAGGCCGGTGCTCAGATCGGGGCGGGCGCTGAGCTGAACTGGCGGCGTATTGCCCACGTCGAAGCGGAACACGTAGGCCGGTTCCTGGCCCATGCGCAGGTCGGTCAGCATCAGGCGCCCATCGACCATCTGCAGGCTGAACAGTCCCTCGGCTGAACGCGGCGATGCGCTGCACCGAATCGTTGTCGCGGTGCTGCTGCGATCAGCTCGGCGCCCTTCGGGTAGGCGGTCCAGCGCACGGCGGGCTTGTCGTCGAGCAGGGAATAGAAGCCCTCGTAGTACCGCTCTGGGCGTGGTCGCCACCAGCCGCCACGAGCACGGTGTTGAACGGTGCCGGCGTGACCAGCAGGCCTTGCGCGTCGATGCCCTCGGTCTGCAGCGAGGCACGGGCCATGCGCTCCACATGCTGCTGCGCCAGCACGCTCCAGCCCAGGTAGAGCGTGCTCAGAGCACCAGCGCCAGCGCGTTCCAGCGCAGACCCGCGGGCATTTTTCAGGCGCAGCGCCGCGACCACGCCCACGATCAGCGGCACGGTGTAGGCCGGGTCGATGATGAACAGGCTGCCGACACCGAACGGGTGGTTGGTGAACGGCATCAGCAGCTGTGTGCCGTAGATCGTCATGGCGTCGAGCAGCGGGTGGGTGATGAGCACCAGCCAGAGCGCGAGCCACCTGAACGGCCGAACAGTGCGCCTTCTCCGTGGATGCCTGGACGACCAGCCAGGCGAGCAGCGGCGAAGAACAGCGTGAGGTAGAAGAACGAATGGCTTTCGCCGCGGTGGCGCACCATGTTGAGCACCGCGTCGCCGTGGTCGACGAACACATCCAGATCGGGCAGGGTGCCGGCAATGCCGCCCCACAGCGCCGCCTTCCAGACCGCCGTGCGACGGCCCATCACGGCAACGCCCACGGCGGCGCCCAGGGTGATTTGTGTCAGTGAATCCATGCGTGGAGCTTAGGGGCTGGCGGCAAAGGGGTCGCGGCCAGGGGGTATGTTGTCGGCTCACCGAACGCTGAACCGATCCACCGCCGCAGGGGCCAACTCGCGCCACCCAAGGAGGGGCAGCTCACCCAGGGCGCCGCCGATCTGGCTCCGCCAGGCGGCCAGTGCCGCCCCCTCGGGGGTGACGCCGAAGGCGGCGCGGGGTGGCTCAGCCGCTCAAGCCTGCACCACCACCGGGAAGCGCGCCCGCACGCCGTCGGTACCCGGGACAAACGGCACCGTGAGCGCGGCCTGGGCCGCGTGCGTCCAGCCGGCGCCAGAGGAAGTCGCGCGCGTTGCCCGGGTCGTCCGCCACGTAGAGCTGGGTGGTGAGCAGGTCGGCGCCGTCCAGCTTCACCTTCACATGGATGTGCGGCGTGCGCCCGCCGTAGCGCGCCGGACGCAGGGTGCGAAAGCGGTAGCTGCCGTCCTTGCCCACCGCGACGCGGCCAAAGCCCTGGAACGCCGGATCGGCTTTGCCGCCGTCGCCCGGGTGGTGGTAGTGGCCGGCCTGGTCGCACTGCCAGATCTCGACCACCGCGCCCGACACCGGCACGCCGCGCGTGTCGGTCACCGTGCCCTCGACCCAGGCGGCCACGCCCTGGGTGTAGCGCGACGTTGCCGTTGCGCAGCAGGTCGAAGTCGGTGTCGGCTGGCAGGGTGACCGGGTAGAACGGGCCTTCGCTCTGGCCGGGCGTGGGCCGCAGCGGTGCGCCCTGCGCCAGAGCCGGGGTGAGCCAGGCGGGGGCGGCGGTGGCGGCCAGCAGGCCGGCGCTGCGCAGCAGCAGCGAGCGGCGTTGCGGGGATGGGGCTGCGGGTGTGGGCATGGCGGGCTCCGGTGGGAATGCCAGAGCGCCGATGGGGTCAGGCGTCGCTCTGGAGGTTGCAGCGAGACGAAGCGGGTGCCGCGGTCGTCCGGGTCGCCGGGATCGGCACTTTCTTGGAAGCCCAGGCCGCGCGCGAGTTCCAGCATGCCGGTGTTTTCTCGCAGCACGGTGCCCACCAGGCGCTGCGTGCCCCGCTCGCGCAGGTGTTCGATGATCTTGGTCATGAGCCGGTGACCCAGGCCGCTGCCCTTGAGGTCGGAGCGCACGATGACGCCGAATTCGGCGCTCAGGTTGTCGGGGTCGACCGTGGCGCGCACGGTGCCCAGGGTTTCTTCGCCGTCGTCAGCGGTGGGGCGGGTGGCGATGAACGCCATCTCGCGCGCGTAGTCGATCTGGGTCAGGCGCGCCAGCTCGCTGTGTTCGATGGTGCGGCGGCTGTAGAACACGCGCAGCCGGATGTCTTCGGGGTCGATCTGCTCCAGGAAGCGGCGGTGCTGCGGCTCGTCTTCGGGCCGGATCGGGCGCAGCGTGATCGCCTCGCCTTGCCAGGCCCAGCTCTCCACCAGGTGCTGCGGGTAGGGCTGGATGGCGAAGTGCGCTGCGCCGGCCGGGCGTCTGGCCGACACGCGCACGCGCGCATCCAGCGCCACCGCGCCTTCGTGGTTGACCAGCAGCGGGTTGATGTCGAGCTCGGCCAGCTCGGGCAGATCGGCCAGCAGCTGCGACACGGCCACCAGCACCTGGGCCACGCTCTGCACGTCGGCAGCGGGCTCGTCGCGGTAGCCGCGCAACAGCTTGGCGACGCGGGTGCGCGCGATCTGCGCCAGCGCCAGCGGCATGTTGAGCGGTGGCAGCGCGAGCGCGCGGTCGGCCAGCACCTCGACCGCGGTGCCGCCCTGGCCGAACAGGATCACCGGGCCGAACACCGGGTCGACGCTGGCGCCAACGATGAGCTCGTGGGCGTGTTTCGAGCCGCACCATGCGCTGCACGGTGAAGCCCTGCACATCGGCGTCGGGCCGCAGCTCGCGCACCCGCGCCAGCATGCTGGCGCAGGCCTCGCCCAGCTCGGCGGCGCTGCCGATGTTCAGGCGCACGCCGCCCACGTCGGACTTGTGGCTGATGGTGTGCGAAAGGATCTTGAGCGCCACCGGATAGCCGATCTCGGCCGCCGCCGCCTGCGCCTGCGCCGCATCGGGGCCGACCACGCGCGTGGCCACCACCGGCAGGCCCGCGGCCTGCAGCAGGTCTTTGGCTTCGGGCTCGGTCAGCAGCTCGCGGCCGCTGGCCAGCACCGCGCTCACGATGGCGCGGATGCGCGGCAGGTCCACCGGTTGCGCGGCGCTGTGGGCGGGCGGCGTTTGCAGCAGCGCTTCCTGGTTGAGGCGGTAGGTGCGCAGGAACGAGAAGGCGCGCACCGCTTCTTCCGGCGTGTCGAAATCGGGCACGCCCGCGTCGCGAAAAATCTGCCGCGCTTCTTTCACCGCGCCGTCGCCCAGCCAGCAGCCGAGCACACGGCGCGGCGCTGCGGTGACCGCGGGCAGCAGCGCCCGCGCGATCTCGCTGCTGGGCACGATGGCGGTGGGCGCTTGAATGAACAGCACCGCGCGCTGGTCGTTGTCGCCGTTGAGCGCCTGCAGCGCATCCACATAGCGCTGGCCGGGGCGTCGCCAATGATGTCGACCGGGTTGGCGTGCGACCAGTTGGCGGGCAGCACCGCGTTGAGCCGCGCCAGCGTGGCGGCGTCGAGCACGGCCAGCGGCACGTCTTCGGCGGCGGCAGCGTCGGCCGCCATCACGCCGGCACCGCCGCCGTTGGTGAGCACGATGAGCTCGCCCGAGGGGCCGTCGCGAAAGCGCGCCAGGGTTTCGGCGGCCAGAAACAGGTCTTGCAGCGAGTTGACGCGCAGCATGCCGGCGCGGGCGATGGCCGCGTCGAACACCGCGTCAGACCCGGCCAGCGCGCCGGTGTGCGAGGCTGCCGCGGCCTGGCCGGCGGCCGAGCGACCGGCCTTGACCACCAGCACCGGTTTGTTGCGTGCCGCCGCGCGCGCGGCCGACATGAATTTGGGGCTCTCTTCCACGCTCTCGATGTAGAGCAGGATGGCGCGGGTCTTGGGGTCGCTGCCAAGAAAGTCGAGCAGGTCGCCGAAGTCGATGTCGGCGTGTTCGCCGAGCGAGACGAAGTGCGAGAAGCCGATGCCGCGCGAACCGGCCCAGTCGAGCATGGCGGTGACCAGCGCGCCCGACTGCGAGACGAAGGCCAGCCCGCCGGGCTGCGCGCCGATGTGCGAGAAGCTGGCGTTGAGCCCGGCGTGGGGCGCCAGCATGCCGATGCAGTTGGGGCCGAGGATGCGCAGCGTGTGGACCCGCGCGGCGTCCAGCATGGCCTGCTTTTGCGCGGCGGTCTGGCCGGCGCTGATGACGATGGCGGCGCGGGTGCCGCGCGCGCCGAGCGCGGTGATCAGCGGCGCCACCGTGGCCGCCGGGGTGCAGATCACGGCCAGATCGGGCGCTTCGGGCAGAGCCGCCACATCGGCGAAGGTTTTCACGCCACCGAGTTCGGCGTGTTTCGGGTTCACGGCGTAGAGGCGGCCCTTGAAGTCCGCGCTCAGGTTGCGCCACACCGTGCCGCCCACGCTCGCCGGTCGCAGCGAGGCGCCAAACACCGCCACCGAGTCGGGGGCGAACAGGGCGTCGAGATTTCGGATGCTCATGGGTTGTCTTTCGGGTTGCGCCAGCGGCACGCGAAGGACTCATGCGATCTGGCGCCGGGCCGCCCCAAGCCAGATCAGTCCCCTCGGGGGGCAGCGACCCGCGAAGCGGCGGAGCGTGGGGGCTCATACCTTGCTCGACGCCATGAAGGCGATCAGGGCCGAACGCATGGCTTCTTCCACCGACATGTCGATCGGCGAGGTCCAGCTGCGCGGCACAAACACGGTGTAGCCGCCAATCATGTAGCCCATGGGCAGGTAGACGGCGACCCGGTCGTCCAGATCGCCCAGGCCCCGGGGCAGGCCCTTGAGCGACTGGCGCGTGACCAGGCCCACGATGGCCAGTTCGTGGCCCGGCATGCTGAGCAGCACCACCTGCTGCGCGTCTTTTTCATGCGGTGCGAAGTAGTCGGCGAAATTCTTCAGCGAGGAGTAAATGCTTTTCACCACCGGCAGGTTGGTGAACGGCAGCTCCACCCAGGAGAGCAGGCGCGCGGTGATCGGCAGCGAAATCAGGAAGCCCAGCGCCACGATCAGGGCGGCGCCCAGCGCAATGCCCAGGCCGGGCAGGTAGAACTCGCCAATCACGGGCCGGATCATGGCCATCGCCGTGCGCTCGACCCAGGCGACAAACAGGAACAGCACGTAGATCGTGAGGGCCAGCGGCAGGAAGGTGATCAGGCCGCGGAAAAAGTATTGGGACAGGCGTTTCATGGCGGTGGAAAAACATGCCGGGACGGCATGTTTTCAGCATAGCAGCCGGCTGCGGTGATGCCGTGACGCAGAGCAAGTTGGCAGCGTTTTTCAGGGCTGGCCGCGGGTCAGGTCGACCGTGGCACGCATGCGCCCGGCAAACACCAGATCGAGGTCGGCACCGGCGGCGTTGGTACCGATGCGCACGCCGGGCTGTTCGCCTGGTTGCGTGGTCTTGAGCTGGAGCAGGCCGTCGGGCCAGCGAAAGGCCAGGCGGGCCTGCATGGGCAGATAGCCATCCAGGTAGCGGCGCATGAGCGGGCCGGCGTGCAGCCGCCAGGTGTTGTTGTCCACGCGGTCCAGCGCGCGCGAGCTCAGGTTGATGCACACGCTTGCGCCCCGTGTTACCTCGGCCAGCTCAACCAGGTGGCCCTTCACCTCGGCGCGCCCGACGCCTTCACTGGAGACCACGGCGATGTCGCGCACCCGCTCGGGGTTGAACGCGATCACGATCTTCTGGTTCGGGTCGAGCGCGCGGTGGCAGGTGCTGAGCTGCACCACGCCACTTTGCAGGCTGTCTTCGCTGATCTGCACCCGCGACTCGTACCAATAGGCGCCCGGATCGGGCCGCACGGCGAGAAAGCGCAGCTCGCCTTCCAGGGCCACGTCGGCGAGCTCCAGCGACTGCGCGCTCAGCGGGGCGCTCAAGAGCAGGCCAGCGACCAGCCATGCGCCCCATGGCGCGACGGTACGGGGGACGGGGTGTGTCATGGGACCTTTCTGCCGGGATTGCAAACGGGGACAATGGCCTCAACTGATGGCAATGCCGACGCTGTCGAGCCAGCTGCCATTGTGTCCCGCCCGGCTCGAACGGACAGGACGCAGGGCCGCAAGGCCCCCTGTTGTCACCGCTTTCCTGGAACTCCCTGCCGCCACCGGCGCTCTCTCAACCATGCAGACTTTGACCGATTTTCTGGGCCGCCTGATCGCCGGCGCGATCAAGCTGGTGCTCGTGCTCGCGGCCACCGTGTTCGTGATCAGCTTTTTGCTGGCCGCGCTGGTGGTGGTGGTGCTGGTGTCGCTCTGGTCGCTGATCACCGGCCGCAAGCCCGCGCCGGTGGTGATGTTCACCCGCATGCGCGAGCAGTCCCAGCGCTACACCCAGGGCGTGTGGCCCGGGGCTGCGCGCGGCGAACCGCCAGGCGAGGTGGTGGATGTGCAGGCCACCGAGGTGCCCGACGACCAGCGCGCCACCAGCGATGTGATCGAGCCGCGCAGCGGAGCCCGTCACACACGATGATGCGCGGTGACAAGAAAAAAACTTGTCACGTTTGAACGGCCTGATGCGACCAAGTTGAGGACAGCACAACATCGTGTGGTGCTGCAACCCCAAGGAGTTCATCATGAAATCGTTTGCCATTGCGACCGTTCTTGCCATCAGTGCTTTCTCTGCTTCTGCTGGCTCCCCGTTTGTTCACGGCGAGATCTATCCGCCAGCGGACAACACCGTCACGAGCAGCAAAACGCGCGCCGATGTGTTGGCCGAATTGCGCGCTGCACAAGCGACCGGGCTCGTCGCCTATGGCGAGTTCGACAGCCGGACTGTTGCTGCGAAGCCTTCGCCCTCGAAGCTGACCCGTGCCGAGGTGCGAATGGAACTGGCTGACCTTGCCCGAGACGGCAAGGCGAACCCCTTCAACTCCACCCAGGGCCTGTACCGCAACTGATCTGCGCCGCATGAACGCGCCACCATCAACACGACTCGGGTCGCTTTCTCAAGGTCTTCTCGACCGATCGCGACCCGAGCGTCTGGAGCATGCAGGCGTAAGAACTTGACGACGTTCGCTGACTCACTGCGAGTCATCCGGTGCCTCTATCAGAGCAACCGGTTTTTGCGAAAGGCCCGTCATGTTGAGCAAGCCACTGATCGCTCCTGAGTCGATTGAGCCCAGATCCCGAAGTCGCCCCCGATCCTTGGGAGGCGATGCGAAAACGCCTGATGCGACACGCCAGCATGGTGGTTCATTCTTCGGCGCAGGCCGAAGACCTGGTCCAGGAAACGCTGATGGCGATGTTTGAGCAGGGAGACGAGCACCGTGGCGACGCTTCCCGCAGCACCTGGGCCATTGCCATTCTGAAAAACAAGATTGCCGACTGGTACCGCTCACCGCACCAGAAGCGTCGTGTCCACGTGAGCGCGGCCGATGAAGAATCGTCTGACGATCCGCTGGAAGCTCTGTACGATGCGGGAGGAAGTCACGTGGAGGCTGTGCCTGCCTGGCAGCAGCCGGACGGCAAAGAGTCGCAGCGCCAGATGATGGTGGTGATGGAGTCTTGTCTCAGGCGTTTGCCCGCGCAGTCGAGCAAGGTGTTCATGATGCGTGAATGGCTGGGGTTTGAATCCAGCGAGATCGGTCAACGCCTTGATCTGAGTCAGGAAAATATTCGCACGGTCTTGCATCGCACGCGCGCCAGTTTGCGTCAGTGCATGTCTGCCCAGGGCCATTCCGTTGGAAGTGTCACATGAGTTTTTTGCACAAGCTGTTGCATCCCTGTCGCCGCGTCGACGAGCTGTTGTCACAGGCCATGGACGAGCCTTTGGGGTGGAGCGATCGGCTGCGGCTGAACATGCACCTGCGCATGTGCGGCAACTGCCAACACGTGGAGCAGCAGGTGGATGTGTTGCGACAGCTGAGTGTGAGCATGGGCGAGCTGGACGAGACCTCTGATCTCGCGGTAGCTCCATTGCCAAAACAGCCGCCGCGCCGACCTGGCACCTGATGCTGTTTGGCGCAGCTCAGGAGCCTGCTTCGCCTTGGCGCTGAGCCAGCGCTGCGTCGTAAAGCGCGTTGCGCGGTTCGCCCGTGATGTCGGCACACAGTCGAACAGCGCGGTTGAGAGGCAACTCTGCCATCAGCAGGCCGAGGGTGCGCAGCGCGCTCGCCGACAGAGCGCCCTTGGGGGCAGATGTCAACTTCGGGTGCACCAACAGGACAAATTCGCCGCGCGTGCGGTGGCTGTCAGCCTCCAGCCAGGCGGGAAGCTCGGAGCAGGTCACTTCAGCGACCTCCTCAAATTGCTTGGTCAACTCACGACCCACGGTGATGCGGCGATTGCCGAGGCTCTGAAGCACCGTTGGCCAGAGCTTCGATGCGGTGCGGCGCTTCCAGTATCAGGCAGGCACGGGCGTCGTCTGCGATGGCTTGCACTTCGCGCTGGCGTTCGGCGCTCTTGGGCGAAAGAAAGCCGCTGAAGACACAACTGCCCCGCAGGGCCACCCAGACCGGCCACGCTGAGCAGCGCGGTCAGGCTGCTCGCTCCTGGAATGGGCAGACAGCGCAAGCCAGCCGCCTGAACCGCCGCGACCAGGCGGGCGCCCGGATCGCTCACGCCCGGCGTGCCGGCATCGCTTACATAGGCCACCCGCTGCCCGGCCTGCAGGCGATGCACCACGGTTTGCGCCGCCTCGGCTTCGTTGTGCTCGTGCAGTGCGAGCAGCGGTTTGTGCAGGCCGTAGCCTTGCAGCAGGCCGGCCGTGTGGCGGGTGTCTTCACAGGCCACGGTGTCCACCAGCGAGAGCACCTGCAGCGCGCGCAAGCTGATGTCGGCCAGGTTGCCGATGGGGGTGGCGACCATGTAGAGCGCGCCCTGCGGATAATGCTGATGCCCGGCGGCGTCTTGCGCGGCGGTCAACAGGGATGGGGAGCTTGCAGACAATGGGATTTGGCCAGAAAGGTGGGTTTTTTCGCCCTCAACCACCGGCGCCCGTCGCGCCTGCCCTGAGCACCAAGCAGCGCGGCGATGCGGCGGAAGATGCGGCCCTTGCCCATCTGCAAGGCCAGGGCCTGCGGCTGGTTCAGCGCAATTTCAAGACGCCGGGACGTGGCGGTGGCGAGATCGATTTGATTATGCGCGAGCCCGACGGCACGCTGGTCTTCGTCGAGGTGCGCCAGCGCGCCAGCGCCGCGCCAGGGTGGCGCTGCGGGCAGCGTCACGCTGGTCAAGCAGCGGCGCATCGTGTCTGGCGGCGCGGCACTTTTTGCATGCGGCTCGGATCAGAGCCACCATGCCGCTTCGATGTGGTGCTGATCCAGGGCCGGGTCCTGCGCCGGGCGGGCCTGCCGGAGCGGCTTCCATCACCTGGCTGCGCGGCGGCTTTTGATGCGTCTGCAACTTTTTGACACCCGGCCCCAGGCCGCTATGATCGCGCCATGCTTCTGCAACGTATCCAGCAGCAATTCATCGACAGCGCCGACCTGAAGTACCAGTGCGCGCAGACGCTGGCGCCGCAGGTGGAGGCGGCCGTGGCGGCGGTGCTGGCCAGTGTCACCGGTGGCGGCAAGGTGCTGAGTTGCGGCAATGGGGCTTCGGCCGCGGCGGCGCAGCAGTTTGCCGCCAGCTTCATGGGCCGCTACGACCGCGAGCGCCCCGAGCTGGCGGCGTTTTCGCTGTGTGCCGATGCTTCGGTGCTCACCGGCATTGCCAACGATTTCGACGTGCGCGCTGTGTTTTCCCGCCAGGTGCGTGCGCTCGGGCAGGCGGGCGACGTGCTGCTGGCGATCTCCACCACCGGCAACTCGGCCAACGTGCTGGCCGCGGTGGACGCGGCGCACGAGCGCGACATGACCGTGCTGGCGCTCACCGGCGCGCGCGGCGGCGAGCTGGCGCAGCGCCTGCGCGACACCGATGTGCAGGTGTGCGTGCCGCACGAGTTGCCGGCCCGAATTCTGGAAGTGCACCACCTGGTGCTGCACTGCATTTGTGATGGTGTTGACGCCCAGCTGCTGGGTTTGCCCGACACCATCGAGACCGAACAGGAGAACACCGTATGAAGAAATATCTCTCTCACCGCATGACGCGGCTTGCCCGCTGGGCCTGGGGGCCGTGTTGCTGGGCGGCGCGTCTGAGCGCCTGTGCACCACTGGTCATCGGCGGCGCCGTGACCAGCGCCATGGTGGCGGTCGATCGCCGCACCTCGGGCGCTCAGCTGGAAGACCAGGGTATCGAGCTGCGCGCCGCCAACCGCTTGCGCGACCGGCTGGGCGAGCGCGGCAACGTGAGCGTGACCAGCTACAACCGGCAGGTGCTGCTCACCGGCGAGGTGGCCAATGAGCAGGACAAGGCGCTGGCCGAGCAGACCGTGGCGGGCGTGGACAACGTGCGCAGCATCGTCAACGAGCTCGCGGTGCTGGGTGCGACCTCGCTCACCCAGCGCTCGGCCGACACGCTGGTCACCGGGCGCATCAAGGCGACGATGGTCGACGCCCGCAACGTCCCAGCCAGTGCCTTCAAGGTGGTGACCACCCGCGGCACGGTCTACCTCATGGGCCGCGTGACGCAAAACGAAGCCGATCGCGCCACCGACATCGCCCGCAACACCCAGGGCGTGCAGCGCGTGGTGCGGGTGCTGGAGATCATCACGCCGGAAGAGCTGGCGCGGCTGCAGCCGCAGCCGGCACCGGCGAGCGAGGCAACGCCGGCGCCAGCCAGGTAGGTTGGCAGGGGCACAAGTGCGCGGCCGGTCTGCGCGGGCTGCTGAGCGCCGCAGCCACCGGGCTTGTCGTGCCGGCTGGCGCAGCGCCCGGTGAGGTTCCACGACCAGGTCGGCCGCCGGTCTTACCGCAGCCGCTTGATCAGGCTGGAGGTGTCCAGGCGGTTGCCGCCTTCGGCCTGCACGTCGGCGTAGAACTGGTCCACCAGCGCGGTGACCGGCAAGCGCGCACCGTTGCGCTTCGCTTCGTCTAGCACCAGACCCAGGTCTTTGCGCATCCAGTCCACTGCAAAACCAAAATCGAACTGGTCGGCCACCATGGTCTTGCCGCGGTTGTCGAGTTGCCAGCTCTGTGCCGCGCCCTTGCCGATCACGTCCAGCACCTGGTTCATGTCCAGCCCGGCCTTCTGACCAAAGGCGACGGCTTCGGCCAGGCCCTGGACCAGGCCGGCGATGCAGATCTGGTTGACCATCTTGGTGAGCTGCCCGGCGCCGCTGTCGCCCATCAGGGTGAACGCGCGGGAAAACGCCAGCGCCACGGGCCGCACCGATTCGAACGCGGCCAGCTCGCCACCGCACATCACGGTGAGCGCGCCGTTTTGGGCGCCCGCCTCGACCGCCCGACACTGGCGCATCCACAAACCGAAGTCCCAGCGTCTTGGCCGCTTCGGCGAGCTCGCGCGCCACGTCGGCCGAGGCGGTGGTGTGGTCAACGAACATCGCGCCTGGCTGCCATGCCGGCGAAAGCACCGTCGGCGCCCAGGGTGATCGGCGCGCAGATCGTCGTCGTTGCCGACACAGGCAAACACGATGTCCGCACCTTTGGCGGCCTCGCGCGGCGTAGCCTCGATGGTGACCGCCGAAGTCGTTGCACCCAGGCTTGCGCCTTGGCTGGCGAGCGGTTGTAGACCGTCACGGTGTGACCGGCTCGCGCCAGGTGTCCCGCCATGGGAACCCCATGACGCCCAGGCCGATGAAGGCGACGCGCTGGGGTTTGATGGGCTCGTAACTGCGTTCGGCAATGGTGTTCATGGAGGCGATTTTCAACCAGTTCGCCGACGGACATCGACTGAAACAGAGAGATCGGCTTGTTGCGCAGCGGCTGAGACGGGCACCCGGCGCGCGTGCATCAGACCCATACTGCGGTGGAACTGGCTTTGCCAGGCCACAGGCATTGCCCCCTGGGGGGTGACGCGCGAAGCTCGGCGCGGGGGTGGCTAAACGATCGTGAGGTGCTCGGTTCCCGCAGCCAGATCCTGCGTTTTGGCGCGGCTGGCTGTTGAGCTTGATCTGCAGCCGCAGGTCGTTGAGCGAGTCGGCGTTGCGCAGCGCGTCTTCCAGCGAGATGAGGTTTTCTTCAAAGGCGTTGAACAGCGCCTGGTCGAAGGTCTGCATGCCGATGTTGGTGCTCTTCTTCATGATCTCCTTGATCTCGGCGACGTCGCCTTTGAAGATCAGGTCGGAGATCAGCGGCGAGTTGAGCATGATCTCCACCGCGGCGTATCGGCCCTTGTTGTCCTGCCGCGGCACCAGCCGTTGCGACACCAGGGCGCGCAGGTTCAGCGAGAGGTCCATCAGCAGCTGCGGACGGCGATCTTCCGGGAAGAAGTTGATGATGCGGTCCAGTGCCTGGTTGGCGCTGTTGGCGTGCAGCGTGGCCAGGCACAGGTGACCGGTTTCCGAGAACTGGATCGCGTGTTCCATGGTTTCGCGGTGCGGATCTCGCCCATCAGAATCACGTCGGGCGCCTGGCGCAGCGTGTTCTTCAGGGCGGCGTCCCAGCTGTCGGTGTCCAGACCGACCTCGCGCTGCGTGACCACGCAGTTCTTGTGCGGGTGCACGAACTCGACCGGGTCTTCGATCGTGATGATGTGGCCGTGGGTGTGTTCGTTGCGCCAGTCGACCATGGCGGCCAGCGAGGTGGATTTGCCCGAACCGGTGGCGCCCACCAGGATGCACAGCCCGCGCTTGGACAAGGCCACGTCTTTGAGCACCTGGGGCAGGCCGAGCTTGTCGATCGTGGGCAGCACGGCGGGAATGGTTCGCAGCACCATGCCGACCTTGCCCTGCTGGATGAAGGCACTGACGCGGAAACGACCGACGTTGGGCGGCGAAATGGCGAAGTTGCACTCTTTGGTGCGCTCGAACTCGGCCGCCTGCTTGTCGCTCATGATGGAGCGCGCCAGCGACAGCGTGTGCACCCCGTTGAGCGGCTGCGGCGACACCTTGACCACCTTGCCGTCGACCTTGATCGCCGGCGGGAAATCGGCGGTGAGGAACAGGTCGCTGCCCGTGCGGCTGACCATCAGCTTGAGCAGATCGTTGATGAACTTGGATGCCTGATCGCGTTCCATGAAATCTCACCTTCTCAAATCGTCGAATGCCAGTCGGCGGCTGGCTCCCGCCTTGTCCAGAACGCCGCAGAACCGGCTTTGCCGGGCCGCCAGGCGTTGCCCCCTTGAGGGGGATGACGGCACGCGCAGAGGCCCGGCGCGGGGGTGAGCACATCTACCCCGGGAAATTCTCGGGAATTTTCGCCTTGCTGCGCGCCTCGGCCGGGCTGATCACGTTGCGGCGAACCAGATCGGTCAGGTTCTGGTCCAGCGTCTGCATGCCCACGCTGTTGCCGGTCTGGATGGCCGAATACATCTGCGCCACCTTGGCCTCGCGGATCAGGTTGCGGATGGCGCTGGTGCCCAGCATGATTTCGTGCGCCGCGACCCGGCCGCTGCCGTCTTTGAGCTTGCACAGCGTCTGCGAAATGACGGCCACCAGCGATTCCGACAACATGGCGCGCACCATGTCTTTTTCTTCGGCCGGGAACACGTCGATGATGCGGTCGATGGTCTTGGCGGCGCTGGAGGTGTGCAGCGTGCCGAACACCAGGTGACCGGTTTCGGCGGCGGTCATGGCCAGGCGAATGGTTTCCAGGTCGCGCATCTCGCCGACCAGAATCGCGTCGGGGTCTTCGCGCAGCGCCGAGCGCAGGGCATTGGCAAAGCTCAGCGTGTGTGGACCCACTTCGCGCTGGTTGACCAGGCACTTCTTGGACTCGTGCACAAACTCCACCGGGTCTTCCACGGTGAGGATGTGGCCGTATTCGGTTTCGTTGAGGTGGTTCACCATGCCGGCCAGCGTGGTGGACTTGCCGGAGCCGGTGGGCCCGGTCACCAGCACGAGACCGCGCGGGCGCAGCGAGAGGTCGGCAAAGATCTTGGGCGCGTTGAGCTGCTCCAGCGTGAGGATCTTGCTCGGAATGGTGCGAAACACCGCGCCAGCGCCCCGGTTGTGGTTGAACGCATTGACCCGAAAGCGCGCCAGCCCTTCGATCTCGAACGAGAAGTCGCATTCGAGGAATTCCTCGTATTGCTTGCGCTGGCTGTCGTTCATGATGTCGTACACCATGGCGTGGACCTGCTTGTGGTCCAGCGGCTCGACGTTGATGCGTCTCACGTCCCCATGCACCCGTATCATGGGCGGCAGCCCGGCGGAGAGGTGGAGGTCGGAGGCCTTGTTCTTGGCGCTGAAGGCCAGCAGTTGGGTGATGTCCATCCCGAGGTCCTGGGCTGTTGTTGGGTTTAATGATTATGACGAGCATTGCTTCCAATCTCCAGACCGTTCGGGACCGTATCGGCCACGCCTGTGCGGTTGCCGGGCGCGATGTGACGCAGGTCACGTTGCTTGCGGTCTCCAAGACCTTCGGGCCCGAGGCGGTCGAACAGGCGGTGGCCGCGGGGCAGCGCGACTTCGGCGAGAACTATGTGCAGGAGGGCGTCGAGAAAATTCTGGCGCTGCGCGAACGGCAGCCGGCGCACACACTTTGCTGGCACTGCATCGGGCCGCTGCAGAGCAACAAGACGCGGCTGGTGGCCGAGCATTTCGACTGGGTGCAGTCGGTCGACCGGCTCAAGATCGCCCAGCGCCTGAGCGAGCAGCGCCCGGCCGCGCTGGGACCGCTGCAGGTGTGTTTGCAGGTCAATGTGGACGGTGGCGCCAACAAATCGGGGGTGCCGCCGGCTGAGCTGACCGCTTTGGCGCAGGCGGTGGTGAAGTTGCCGGGCTTGCGCTTGCGTGGGCTGATGTGCATTCCCGAGCCCGCCGACAGCCCGGCGGCGCAACGGGCGCTTTTTGGGCAGGCACGCGCGTTGTTCGAAGACCTGAACCGTCAGGGCCTGGCGCTGGACACCTTGTCCTTGGGGATGAGCGACGACCTGGACGCCGCGATCGCCTCGGGCTCCACGATGGTGCGCGTGGGCCGGGCGGTTTTCGGCGGCCGCGCGGCCAAGGCCTGAGCACTGCCCGAACGCTGGCCTACTTGCCGGGCGGCAGCTGCACCGGGCGCACCTTGCCGCAATCGGCGCCGAGCCAGCGGCCGGTGCCCTCCATCGTGGTGTCCACCGGCTTGCCGTTCTGGCTGGTTTTGACGCGCATGGTCATGTCGTAGCCGGTGTCGCCCCGGAAGGTGTAGCTGCCCTCGCCCGAGGAAGGCGGGTTGGCGCAGGTGAAGCTGAGCTTGAGGGTGGTCGCCGTGCGCGAGGTGATCTGGGTCTTGCAGTCGCCTTCGGTCTGGGCTGGCAGTTCCTGGCGCGCCGCCATCTCGGGCGTGATGCACACCTTCACCGACATGCCGCCACCCTTGCCCACGCCGATGTTCACACCCTGTTGCGCCATCATGTCTTCCATCAGCTTGCGCTGAGCGGGCGGCATGTTGGCCATCTGCTGCTGCATCTGGGCCATGGCCTGATCCATCTGCGGATTGCCGCCCATCCGGGTTTGAATTTCCCAAAGACCGGGCTTGGTGGACTGTGCAAACACGCTGGTGGCGGCCAGCAGCATCAGCGAAAACAACACGGGACGGGTGGGTGCGGTCATCTGGAACTCCTGAATGAATGGCCAATCTGCATTGTGCGATCCTGGCCGACGGCTGCCAATCCTTAGATCGGGGGCGGTCGCGCCGTGACCTCAAAGGGGCAAACGGGTGGTGCTCTTGATTTCTTCGATCACCGCGTAGGTGCGGGTCTCCCGCACGCCGGGCAGTTGCCACAGGATGCTGCCGGCGAAATCCCGGTAGGCCGCCATGTCGGCCATGCGGGTCTTGAGCAGGTAGTCGAAGCCGCCGGCCACCATGTGGCATTCCAGGATTTCGTCGCGCACCTGCACCGAGGCCTTGAAAGCCTCGAACACATTGGAGGTGGTGCGGTCCAGCAGCACCTCGACAAACACCGTCATGCCGCATCCGAGCTTGAGCGGGTTCAGCCGGGCCTCGTACCCCAGTATGTAAGCCTCGCGCTGCAGGCGCTGGGTGCGCGCCAGCACTGCGGTGGGCGAGAGCCCCACGGCTTCCGCCAGCTTGAGGTTGGAGAGCCTGCCGTCGACCTGCAAGGCTTGCAAAATGCGCAGGTCGATTCGGTCGAGATGATCGGTTGAGGCGGCCATGGTGGTGAATGATTCGGAATTAAACAGATTTTCGGTGAACAATTCTGCGCCTTGGCGGCCATGATCCGGATTTCTCCTCAATTTGTCCCGGAGCTTTCCATGACCCTGCGTTCGTCCGACCGTCTGCCATCTCCCTACCGGCCCGAGCAACCCATGGTCGAGCGGCGCCTGGCCGCGCTGACCCATGCGCTGGACTGGGCCGCCGCCGCCCGCGTGGCGGCGCCCTGGGTGCGCGCGGTACGCGAAAACCCGCCGCCGTTCTGGGCCATGGAGAGTCTGCTCAAGGAATACCCGATTTCCAGTGCCGAGGGCCTGGCCCTGATGCGCCTGGCCGAAGCGCTGCTGCGTGTGCCCGACGCCGAAACCGCCATCGCGCTCACGGCCGACCAGCTGGGTCGCGCCGACTTTGACGGCGCGGCCGATTCGGCGCTGGCGCGGCTGTCGTCTTCGGCGATTGCGATGTCGAAGAAATTTCTGCCCGAGTCGTCAGGACAGAAGGGCCTGATGACCAAGCTGGGCGCGCGCACGGTGGTGGCGGCCACCCTGCGCGCGGTGCAGCTGCTGGGCCGGCAGTTTGTGCTGGGTCAGACGATTGAAGAGGGCATGAAGGAGGCGGCCTCGGCGCGCAAGCGGCAGAGCCAGCTGAGCTTCAGCTTCGACATGCTGGGCGAGGGCGCCCGGACCGACGCCGACGCCCGCCGCTACCTCGCGAGCTATCAAAACGCCATCGCCGCCATTTCGCGCACGGCCGACCCCAAGCGCTCGCCGATGGAAAACGATGGCATCTCCATCAAGCTCAGCGCCTTGCACCCGCGCTACGAAGACCTGCAACACGGTCGCGTGATGGAAGAGCTGGTGCCGCGTGTGTGGAGCCTGTGCACGGCGGCTGCCGCGGCCAACCTCAACCTCACCATCGACGCCGAAGAGGTGGACCGGCTGGAGCTCTCGCTCGATGTGTTCGAGGAAATCGCGCAGCTGGTTGCGCAGCACTGCCCGCATTGGACCGGGCTGGGGCTGGCGCTGCAGTCGTACCAGACCCGCGCCGTCGAGCTGATCGAGCACGTGGCCGAGCTGGCGAGGCGCCACAAGCTGCGCTTCATGTGCCGCCTGGTCAAAGGCGCCTACTGGGACGCCGAGATCAAGCGCGCACAGGAGCTGGGCCTGGAGGGCTACCCGGTGTTCACGCACAAGCACCACACCGATGTGAGCTACCTGGCTTGCGCCCAGGCCTTGCTCGCGGTGCCCGACGCCATCTTTCCGCAGTTCGCCACGCACAACGCGGGAACGATTGCCGCCATTCTTCAAATGGCGGGCAAGGCGGGCGCGCCGTTTGAGTTGCAGCGCCTGCACGGCATGGGCGAAGGCATCTTCCGCGAGGTGCTCAAGAACCCGGCGGTGAGCTGCCGCGTGTACGCGCCGGTGGGCGCGCACCGCGATCTGCTCGCCTACCTGGTGCGGCGCCTGCTGGAGAACGGCGCGAACTCTTCGTTTGTGAACCAGCTGGCCGACGAATCGGTGGGCATGGACGAGCTGCTGGTCTCACCGCTGCGGCTGGAAACCCGGCAGGTGCTGCCGATGCCAGCCCAGCTGTTCGGTGCCACGCGGCTCAACAGCACCGGGCTGGACCTGGCCGTGGTGGCGCACCGCGCACCGCTGATCGCCGCGCTGGCCAACGCGGGCGTGCCGAGCGTGCCCGAGGCCAGCGCCGAGGCCGTGCAAGCGGCTTGCATGCGTTCGCAAAAGGCGTTTCGAGGTCTGGAACCACCAGGCGGTGGACAAGCGAGCCGCCATCCTGAACAAGGCGGCGGACGCCCTGCAGGCGCAGCTGCCGCACTTCTGTGCACTGCTGGTGAAGGAGGCGCACAAGACCTGGGGCGATGCGGTGTCAGAGGTGCGCGAGGCGATCGACTTTCTGCGCTACTACGCGCTGGAAGCGCAGCGCCTCCAGGCGCCCATCGAACTGCCTGGTCCCACCGGCGAGAGCAACACACTGAGGCTGGAAGGGCGGGGTGCCTGGGTCTGCATCAGCCCGTGGAATTTTCCGCTCGCCATCTTCATGGGTCAGGTCACTGCGGCGCTGGCCACCGGCAACACCGTGCTGGCCAAGCCCGCCGAGCAGACGCCCGGGGTCGCCCTGGCCGCTGTGCAGCTGCTGCACCAGTGTGGCGTGCCGCCCGATGCACTGCAGCTGTTGCACGGTCCCGGTGAAACCGTGGGTGCTGCGCTGGTGGCGCAGCCGGGCATTGCCGGCGTGGTGTTCACAGGCTCGACCCAGGTGGCCAAGATCATCCAGCGCGCGCTGGCAGCCAAGGACGGCGCCATCGTGCCGCTGATCGCGGAGACCGGCGGCATCAACGCCATGCTGGTGGACAGCACCGCCTTGCCCGAGCAGGTGGCCGACGCGGTGATGCAGAGCGCGTTTCGCAGCGCGGGCCAGCGCTGTTCGGCGCTGCGCCTGCTGTGTGTGCACGAAGGCATCGCCGATGGCGTGATCGAGATGATCGAAGGCGCGGCCAGGGAGCTGCAGGCGGGCAACACCAGCGATTTCGCGACCGACCTGGGGCCAGTGATCGACGCCGATGCGTTTGAAGGTATTGGCCAGCATGTGCAGCGCCTGCACCGCGAGGCCAAGGCCTTGCTGCCGCCTGCCCAAGCGGCCGCCCTGCCCAATCTGATCCCGCCGCAAATGTTCGAGGTGGCTTCGATCGCGGATGTGAAGCAGGAGATCTTTGGCCCGGTGCTGCAGGTGGTGCGCTGGGGCGGTGACCCCATGGCCGTGATGCAGCAGATCAACGCCCTGGGTTACGGCCTCACGCTGGGCATTCAGACCCGCATCGACAGCCGCGCCCGCGAACTGGCCGCAGCCGCGCGGGTGGGCAATGTGTATGTGAACCGAAACATCATCGGCGCGGTGGTCGGTGTGCAGCCCTTCGGTGGCGAAGGCCTGTCCGGCACCGGCCCCAAGGCTGGCGGGCCCAACTACCTGGTGCGCTTCTGCTCGGAGCAGACCGTCAGCATCAACACCACCGCGGCGGGCGGGAACGTGGCGCTGTTCACCTCAATGGGTTGATGGTGAATCGATCGCCAGCTTCTCCAGCCGGCGCGCGTGCACCCAACGCAGGATGCCGCGGAACTGGCTCCGCCAGGCCGCAGGCATCGCCCTCTGAGGTGACGGGCGAAGCCCGGCGCGGGGGCTGGTCAAGTGACCACCATCATTCCCGAGCTGGGATCGCGCAGGTAGGCGTCGAGGGCCTCGATCGGCAGCGGTGGCGCAAACAGGTAGCCCTGGAACTGGTCGCAACCCTGGTAGGCCAGAAAGTCGCGCTGGTCATGGGTTTCCACGCCCTCGGCCACCACCTGCAAACCCAGGCTCTGGGCCAGCGCGATGATGGCGCGCGAGATGGCCGCGTCGTTCGGGTCGGTGAGCACATCGTCGACAAAGCCTTTGTCGATCTTGAGCTGGTCCAGCGGCAGCCGCTTGAGCATCGACAGCGATGAATAGCCGACGCCAAAATCGTCCAGCGACAAGGTGACGCCGAGCGATCTTGAGCAGCCCCATCTTCTGGATCGTGATTTCCATCCGGTCGGCCAGCAGGCTTTCGGTGAGCTCCAGCTTGAGCTCGTGCTGGGCTCGATGCCAGTGCGTTCGATGGCATCCACCACCATGTCCACAAAATTGGGGTGGCGGAACTGGTGCACGCTCACGTTCACCGCCACGCTCAGGTGGGCCGTGCGCGGCCAGTCGGCCCAGGCCGCGAGCTGGCGCGCAGGCGGTCTCCAGCACCCACTGGCCCAGCGGCAGAATCAGGCCGGTGTCTTCTGCCACCGGAATGAAGTCACCGGGCAGCACCAGGCCGCGCTCCGGGTGGTGCCAGCGCACCAGTGCCTCCACCCCGGTGATCACACCCTGGCGATCCACCTGCGGCTGGTAGTGAACCACAAACTGCTGCTCGGCGCAGCCCAACGCGCAGGTCGGCGCTGACGGCGGCATTGGCGCTCATGCGGGCCTGCATGCTCGGGATCGAAAAAACACACGTTGTTGCGGCCGAGCGATTTGGCCTGGTACATGGCCAGGTCGGCCTGCTTCAGCAGCTCGACCACATCACTTTGCTCGCCGCTGAAACGCGGTCACGCCGATGCTCGGGCGTGGCGTAAGTGCTGGTGCCCTGCGATCTGGAACGGCTCGCGCAGGGTGTTGAGCACCTTGTCGGCCAGCGCGCGCGATTTGTGGCAGCGGCGGCGGCGGCATCGGTGCTCAGGTCGTCCACCATCACCACGAATTCGTCGCCGCCCAGCCGCGCCACCGTGTCGGTCTTGCGCACGCTGCTGGTCAGGCGGATGGCCACCAGCTTGCAGCAGCTGGTCGCCCACGTGATGGCCCAGCGTGTCGTTGAGGATCTTGAAGTTGTCCAGGTCGATGAACATCAGCGCGCCGTGCTGGCCCGAGCGGGCGCTCTGGAACAGGGCCTTTTGCAGCCGGTCCAGCAGCAGCTGGCGGTTGGGCAGGTCGGTCAGCGGGTCGTAGAAGCGCCAGGTGGCGAATCATGTCCTCGGCGTTCTTGCGCTGCGTGATGTCGCGCCCCACCGCCACCCAGTGCGTGACCTCTTCGGCGTTGGCCTGCACCGCCACCACCTCCAGCTCGACCCAGAACGTGCGCCGTTTTTGCGGTGCACCATCAGTTCGGTGCGCGCCTTGCGGTCGCGCTGCAAGGCCCAGGCCATTTCACGCAGCTTGGCCATGGCCGGGTCCAGCTCCAGCAGCATGCGGGGTGTCTGCCCCATCACCTCGTCGCGGCTGTAGCCGGTTTGCTGCTTCAAACGCGTCGTTGACGAAGACGATGCGCGGCTCGTCATCGGTGTTGGCGCTGGTCTCCACGATGACCACGATGTCGTTGAGCCGGGCCACGCTGGTCTCCAGCAGCATCAGCTGCTCTTGCGCGCGTCGCCGATCGGTGACGTCGCGGAAATACACCGCCAGTCCCTCGGCAAACGGATAAGCGCGCATCTCCAGCCACTTGCCCAGCGTGGGAAAGTGTCGCTTCCAGCTCCACCCGTCGGTTGGTTTTGAGCGCATTGGTCGAGCTTGCTGCGCAGCTGAACAGCCAGGGCGTCACCGAAGTCCGTGCCAGACCTCCAGGCCCAGCAGATCGCGCCGTGGTTTTCTGCAGCAGGCGCTCGCTCTCCTGGTTGAGGTAGGTGAAGCAGCACTGGCGGTCCAGCGTCACAAATGCCTCGGTGATGCTGGCCAGGGTGGTGGTCAGGCGCATCGCCAGACGCATGGTTTCTTGCTGTGCCTGTTTCTGGGCGGAGATGTCCTGCACCGCGCCCTGGATTCGGATCACCTGCCCCTTTGGGTCGCGCACCGCGTCGCCCACCGTGCGAACCCATTTCACGCCGCTCTCGGGCAATACCACCTGAATTTCCTCGTCGAACCCCTCGCCCAGGGTTGCGCAGCGCTCCAGACGCTGGCGCATCGCGTCGCGCCACTCCGGGGCGTAGCGCGAGATCATGAATTCCAGCTCCGACTCGGTGTGGGTCTCGCGCAGACCCAGGATGTTGATGCAGCCTTCGGAATGGTGCATGGCCTGGCTGGCCAGGTCGATCGACCAGCTGCCCACCCCCGCGGTTCGCTCGGTGAGGTTGAGCCGGCTTTCGCTCTCGCTGGGCCCTTCAACAGCGCTGCGCTCGCCCGATGCCTGACTGTTCAGCAGGTACCGCTCGGCGCGCTGCGCCAGTGCGCGCAGCTGCGCTGCCGCCTGGCGGGTCAGCGGTGCTAGCTGCGAGGCGTGGCCAGTCTCGTTCTGCCCTCGCACCTTGTGCACAAGCACCAGCCAGCCACCCAGGTGGCCGCCGGCTGCGGGCAAGCGCAATTTGCTGGCGTGGGTGCCCTCCATCCCCGCGACGGCGACCGCCATCTCGGTGTCCCCATGCCCTGACCCATCGCCTGGGTCGGTCTCGGGCTGACTTGCCTGTCGAGAGCTGGTCATGCTCAGCAAGCTGGCGGCCTGGGCAGGGGTCAGGCCATGGCTGCCCACGATCCGGTGGCCGAGCGCGGTGGCCTCCAGCAGCAGCGCGGCCAGGCATGGCGCGAGCTGGGTAGCCAGTTCGGCCAGCCCGTCCAGGCTGTCGTTCGGCGGCAGGTCAGCGGATGCGCTTTCCGGAGCCGGGCTCGGGGTTGACGAATGTGGCTTCTTTTTGGGCATGCGTGCGTGGGTTTTGCCCTGGTGGGTCTGTTTCGGCCAGCATAGCGATGCGCCTTGGCGCGCGCAGGGTTGGCAAGCGCCTGGGGTGTGAGATTCCGCGCGGAATTGGGCTCTGCGGGAGGTCTCAGCGAACAAGTTGTAACAAGAGTGTGAGTTTGTGTTGCTTTTGCCCTAGGATGGAACGATGTTCTTGACGCTTCGAAGCCCGGTACGGTCTTGGGAGCGTTGGGGCCCCATCTGGCAGACTGGAAGTGACCACCGTGAGCGCATTGGCCGACCTGAGACGACACAGCGATGTCGCCAGCCTGAAATCCGCGTTGCAACAATTGTGCAGCGAGTTCGGTCGCATCACACGGCTGGACATTCTGACGGCCATGCACGAAGGCAGCAAACAGGCGATCTGCTTTTTGCGGATGGAGCGCCCTGAGCAGGAACAGCGACTTATGAAGACCCTGGGCGTCGGGCGTTTCGGCGGCGAGGTGGTGTTCGTGCTCAACCTGAGTGTGCCCGTGACCACCGAAGACTCAGGCCCGTCATCTCAATGGGTGGATTCCGACCTGTACTGATGCCTGCCAGCCAGATCGGCATCTCCAGCCGAAACTTGCTCTCTGGCCTCCCCAGATTTCAGTTCAGTTCGCCGAAAGCCGATGCCCGAACCGCTGCGCCAGGCGCCTGTGGTGCTGTCTGGTTGATGTTGATCCAGAACTCGCACACATGCTTCATGGCGCTCAGGAACTGCGAGAACTCGGTGGGCTTGGCGATGTAGGCGTTGGTACCTGCCTCGTAGGCGCGCAGCAAGTCACTCGGCTCGGTGGACGACGTGAGCACCACCACTGGAATGTTGCGCAGTTGTTCTGATCCCTTGACCTCGTGCAGCACGCCAATGCCATCGAGCAGCGGCATTTTGAGATCCAGCAGGATCAGCGACGGGTTCCCGCCGGCGCGCCCAGAGAATGCGTCGCGGCGGTACAGGTAGTCCAGCGCCTGCATGCCGTCGGAGACATGTGTGACGCGGCCATCAAGGCCATGGCGAGACAGCGCAAGCCGGGTCAGCTCGGCATCGTCTGGATTGTCTTCCACCAGGAGAATGGATTCGGCGGCTCGGTTCATCAGCTAAGGGCTCCATACATCGATTCGCGTGGGGGATCTGCCGCATGCGGGTTTTCAAACGGGAGGGAAAAGGAGAAAACGCTGCCCTCGCCCAGTTGGCTTTCTGCCCAGATGCTGCCACCGTGCCGCTCGATGATGCGACGGGTGAGAGCAAGACCGATGCCGGTTCCTTCGAACTCGGTGGCGCGGTGCAAACGCTGAAAGACCCCAAACAACTTATGTGAGTATTTTGTATCAAAACCGACCCCGTTGTCACGCACGTAAAACGTGTATCCCACGGCGGGATCCATGGCCCAGCCCACCTCGATGCGGGCACGGTCGCGGGGACGCGTGTACTTGAATGCGTTGCCAAGCAGGTTGGCCCAGACCTCGCGCAACAGCAAGGCGTCTCCCTGCACCACCGGCAGGTCGGAGGCCAACACCCAGTCGACGATGCGCCCCTCAGTGTCGTGCGACAGCTGTGCCACGACGGTGTTGACCAGCAGGTCGATGTCGACCGGCGCGATGTTGACCGCTGCCCGGCCCAGACGCGAGAAGGCCAGCAAACCGTCAATGAGCTGGCTCATGTGGCGCGCAGAATTGCCGATCGTGCCGAGATAGCGCGCACTCACGTCGTCGCAACGGTCGCCCAGGTGCTCCTGCAACAGGGTCACGAAGCTGGAAATGTGGCGCAGCGGAGACCGAAGGTCGTGTGAGACCGAGTAAGAAAAAGATTCCAAATCCTTGTTGGCCGTCAACAGCTGCTCCGTGCGCTCGGCGACCCGGTTTTCCAGCTCTTCGTTGATGTTTCGCATCAGATCGTCGAGCCGCTTCGCGTCGGTCATGTTGCGGTTGATCTTGGCAAAACCGCGCAGCTCCCCGTCGTCATCGCGCAGCGCGATCAGCAAGGAGTGGGCCCAGTAGGCCGAGCCGTCCTTGCGCTGATGCCAGGTGTTGACTTCGTGCTGGCCACGAGAAGCGGCCAGTCGCAGCAATTTTTCAGCCTGTTCCCGGGCATTGACCCCTTCGGCCATTTCAAACAGCGCACCATAGTGCTGACCCAGCATCTCCGAGGGCGAGAAGCCGTCCATGCGCTGCGCGCTGTCGGTCCAGTCGCTGATGCAGCCGTTCGCATCGAGGAAAAAGGCCGAGTACTCCCGCATGTTGTCGACCATCAGCCGAAAGCGCTGCTCGCTCTCCAGCAGTTCGGCCGAGCGCTCCCGGATGCGAAGCTCCAGCTCGGCGTTGAGGTCGTTCACACGCTCCTCCACCCGCTTGCGCTCGGTGATGTCGATCATCTGAATGAAGATGCCCTTGACTTCGCCTTCGTGCAGGTCGGGCAGGTAGGTCCCGCTGATGAACATCGGATCCCCTTGCGCCGTCTGTCGCCAGGCTTCGAAGCGCTGGGTTTCGCCGGCGAGGGCTCCCCGCATCATTGGGCTGACTTCAGCCCAGACCTCGGCCGAAAGGCATTCGCTCACCGGTTTGCCCAAAATGGTTTTCGGGTCCATGCCGTAGATCGACAGGTGGTTGGCGTTGGCAAACCGGAATCGCAGATCGGTGTCGAGGTAGGAAATGAGGCCAGGGACGTGGTCGGTGATGGCCTTGATGAAGCGCTGGTTGGCACGCAGAGCCATTTCAGCCAATTTGCGCGCGCTGATGTCCACCACCGTGGTGTTGCTGTGCAGAAAGCGACCGCTGGCGTCGCGCACCGCGGACGAGGACACCAGCGCATGGAAGGAGGTGCCGTCGCGGCGGTAGAGCTCGTACTCTGCGCCTTCAAGCTGGCCCTGCTCGATGAGCAGGTGCAGTCGGTCGTCCATCAACCGGGCGCGCTTGGGCGAAACGAAGTCTTTCAGGGTCTTCTTGCCCACCACCTCGTGGCGCTGGTAGCCGAGCCAGCTCAGCTCGGTGTCGTTGATGGAAACATAGCGACCGTTGGCATCGACCGAGTGGTAGCCGCAGGGCGCCTGGTTGTAGACGGCCTGCGCCCGCTCCAGTGCCCGGTTGAGCTGGCTGTTGACCTCGCGAACGCGGTCCTCGGCTGCCTTGCGCTGGGTGATGTCCACCATCTGGATCACGATGCCCTGAACGTCGGAGCCCACCCGGTACGGCGTGTATTCGATGCTGGCGTAGAAACTGGTGCCATCGGGGAAGGTGCGTTGCCCCTCGAAACGGCAGGTCTCACCGGACAGGGCGGCTGCCAGATGGTCCCGTGCAGCTGCGAAATTTTCCGGGCGTGCAACCTGGCTCAGGTGCAATCCGATCAGCCGCTCTGGCGGCAGATTGAGCCAGCGCGCGTAGCTTGCGTTGGCAAACTGGCAGATCAGATCCCGATCGTAAAACGCCATCTGAACCGGCACGCTGTCGGTGATGGTTTGCAGGAGTGCTCGCTGGGCCGCGAGCGCTCGCTCGGCGGCCTGGCGCGCGTGGATGTCCACCACTGTTGTGTTGCTGTGCAGGTAGTTTCCTTGAGCGTCCCGAACCGCCGTCGAGGACACCAGCACCGAAAAAGCGCTGCCGTCCCGGCGCCGCATCTCATACTCGGCCGGTTCGACCACACCCTCGGTCATCAGTCGCTGCAAGCGGCCCTCAACCAAATCGGCGTGCTTGGGCAGCATGAGGTCCTGGTAGGTCAATTTGCCAACCACCTCGTCCCGTTGATAGCCCAGCCAGGCAAGCTCGGTGTCGTTGATGGCCACATAAAGACCACTTGCATCCACGGAGTGGTAGCCACAAGGTGCCTGGTTGTAGAGCGCCTGGGCGTCGTTCAATGTCTGGCGGATACGCTGGTTGGCATGCGCGAGTTCCTGGGTGCGAAGCTGCACCCGCGCTTCCAGGCTTTCGTTGAGCGCCTGGATCTCCACTTGCTGCTTGTGCCCCTCGCTGATGTCGCGCGAAATCGCCAACAGCATCACCGCCTGACCCGCCGCGTCGCAGATCGGGTTGATGACGGTGTCCCACCACTTCGGTGTGCCTTTGAAGGTGGGCCCAAAAGCCACAAATCGTGTGGTTTCCCCTCGCGCTGCTCCTTCGAGCGACGCGCGCGCCAGCGCCTCGCCTTCGTCTGGCCACCAGGTGCGCCACTCGCTGTGCCGCACATCCTCAAAATCATCCACCTCGACCAAGCGGCAGCCCTGGGCCGTCATTTGCAGCACCCGGCCCTGGAGATCGAGCACCTTGGTGCAATCCGGGCTGCTGGCGATGATCTGCCGATTCAGCTCTTCCTTGAGTCGGGCATCTGCTTCCAGCTCGCGCAGCTCGGTGATGTCCTGCACAAAGCCGAACTGGCCTTCGAATCTGCCCATCGGCGCCGAGCACGGGCGCATTTCGTACCAGAACATGCCGAACCTGGCCATCGGCGCGCAGCAGGCGAAGCTCGATGCTCTGGCTCTGCGTTTGAACGGCGTACTCGATCCACTGGTCCCGGGCCCGCTGCTGGTCCTCGGGGTGAACCACAGCCAGCCAGCCGAAATTGGCAAACGCCGATGGCTCGAGACCGAAGATCCGCTGCAGGTTGGTGTCGATTTCGGTGAGCAGGCCGGCGGCGTCGGTGCGAAACACGCCGATCGGGAAAACGCTGCTCAGGGCCGTGACCAAGGCGTCGTAGACAGCCTTGGAGCCGACAGACCGGGGGCTCGCGTCGGTCCAGTCGAAATGGGTCGGGAGGCTGTGCGCCGAGGGCGCCTCGGCCAGACCGGCTGCTGCGGTCCGCTCTGACGCCAGCGATCGTCGAAGGTGCGTGTTCTCCGCTCTCAGCGCAGTGACTTCTTCGCGCAGGCGTTCCAGCGCGGCGGCTTCGTCCGCAGGGGCCGGAAACGTGGCGCGAAGGCTGGCGGTCAGAGGGGAATGGGCACTCATGTCTCCCCACTTTACCCCAGCAAACCTATCCCCTTGTGTGAGATATGCCCGTCAAAAACGGGGCAGTTCGGGGTGGGCCAGGCGCCCGCCACGAACCAGCATCTTGCCGTATTCAGCACATCGTTGCAGTGTGGGAATGACCTTGCCGGGGTTCAGTAGCTCTTTGGTATCAAAGGCTCGCTTCACACCAAACATCAGATCATTCTCTGCCGCCGAAAACTGCACGCACATGCTGTTGAGTTTTTCCACGCCGACACCGTGTTCGCCAGTCACCGTGCCGCCCATGGCGACGCTGGTTTCCAGAATGTCGGCGCCAAACAGCTCGCAGCGGTGCAGCTGATCCGGGTCGTTGGCGTCGAACATGATCAGGGGGTGCAGGTTGCCGTCACCCGCGTGAAACACGTTGGCGCAACGCAGCTGGTACTTCTTTTCCATCTCGCCGATGGCGATCAGCAACTCGGCCAGGCGCTTGCGCGGAATGGTGGAGTCCATGCACATGTAGTCGGGGCTGATGCGTCCGGACGCGGGGAAGGCGTTTTTGCGGCCGCTCCAGAAGCGCAGGCGCTCGGCCTCGTCCTTGCTGACCGTGATCGCGGTGGCGCCGCAGGCGCGCAACACCGCGCTCATGCGGCCAATTTCTTCTTCCACCTCTTCCGGCGTGCCATCGCTCTCGCACAGCAGGATCGCCGCGGCGTTCAGGTCGTAGCCGGCGTGCACGAAGCTCTCCACCGCCGCGGTCATGGGCTTGTCCATCATCTCCAGCCCGGCCGGGATGATGCCGGCGGCAATCACGCTGGCCACGGCGTCGCCCGCCTTTTGAATGTCGTCGAAACTGGCCATGATGCAGCGCGCCAGCAGCGGTTTGGGCACCAGCTTGACCGTCACCTCGGTGGTCACCGCCAGCATCCCCTCGCTGCCAATGACCAGCGAAAGCAGATCAAGGCCCGGGCGTGTCCAGCGCGTCGCCACCAAAGGTGATGGGTTCGCCCTCCATCGTCAGCCCGCGCACCTGCAGCACGTTGTGCACCGTCAGCCCGTATTTCAGGCAATGGACCCCACCCGAGTTTTCCGCCACGTTGCCGCCGATGGTGCAGGCAATCTGGCTGCTGGGGTCGGGCGCGTAGTACAGGCCGTGGGGTGCGGCAGCATCGCTGATGGCGAGGTTGCGCACCCCGCCTTGCACCACCGCGGTCCGCGCGCGCGGATCGATCGCCAGGATGCGGTTGAACTTGGCCAGCGACAGCGTGACGCCCATGGCATGGGGCATGGCACCACCCGAAAGGCCCGTGCCTGCGCCGCGCGCCACCACCGGTACTCCGAGGCGGTGGCAGGTCTTGAGCACCGCCGCCACCTGGGCTTCGGTCTCTGGCAGCGCCACCACCAGCGGTCGCTCGCGGTAGGCGGTAAGGCCGTCGCACTCGTAAGGAACCGTGTCTTCGCTCTGCCACAGCAGCGCGTGACCGGGCAGAACCGACTGGAGTGCGGCCACCACCTCGGCCTGGCGGGCGGCGCGCTCGGCGCGTGTGACTTCGATGGGGGTGGTGGGTGCGTTCATGCGCGCCAGTTTAGGACAGCCTGCTTCTCCCTGGGTTGAGAAAACTTGCAAGAACCTGTGAGTCGCTGGAGCGAAGCGGCCCGTGCCCGTGGTCCTCGCCGGGTCTTCGAGTCGTCTGGGCGCCGATCGGTGCTCAGCTCAGGGACTTCTTGAGCCACTCGGCAAACGCCGAGCACTCCCATCGGTCCATGGTGCCGGTGCGCCAGCACAGGTAGTGGGCGTGCGGGCTGGGGACGTGGCGCTCGTACAGGGGCACCAGGGTGCCGTGTTCCAGCCAGGGCGCGGCCAGCTTGAGCCGCACCAGCGCCACCCCCATGCCGGCGGCCGCACCGTCGCACATCAGTCCCACGTCGTTGAACTGGGAGCCGTCCACCGGCTCGGGCCAGTCCAGGTCATGCGCCGCGAACCAGGTGCGCCAGGGCTCCAGCGGGCTGCGCAGCAGGGGCACGCCCTCCAGGTCTTGCGGCGTCTCGAACGGCCCGTTTTCGCGCACGAACGTGGGTGAGGCCAGGGGCGTCACGTTGTCCTTCATCAGGCAGATGTGTTCCACATCGGCATAGCGCCCGGTGCCGTAGCGGATCATCAGATCGGCGTCTTCGGCCACCACGTCAAGCAGCGGAATGCTCACCTGCAGCGTGATGTCGATCTCGGGGTAGGCCTCGCTGAACTGCTTGAGGCGCGGCAGCAGGATGGAGCGCGCGAAGGTGGGCGTGACCGCCAGGCGCAGCTTGCGCCGCCCGGGCGATGCGGCGTTGCTGGGGAATTTCTGCAGCGTGGCCAGCCCCTCGCGCACATGCGCCAGGTATTCGCTGCCTTCGGTGGTGAGCGAAAAATCGGCCCGACCAAACAGCTTGGTGCTGAGAATCTGCTCCAGCTGCTTGATGCGGTGGCTCACGGCGCTGGGCGTGACGCAAAGCTCTTCGCTGGTTTGCGTCACGCTGCGCAGGCGCGCCAGTGCTTCGAAGGTCAGCAGACACTGAATGGGCGGGATTCGGATGGTCATGCTGAGCGGGCCTTTCAAATCAGCGACCCGCGCAGCGGAGCGTGGGGGCAACCGGGGCTGCCGCTGGGCCGCCCCAAGGCAGGCCCAACCCCCTCGGGGGGCAGCGACCCGCAGAGCGGCGGAGCGTGGGGGCAACATCCATCACTTGAACACGACGGTTTTGTGGCCGTTCTGCAGCACCCGGTGTTCGCTGTGCCATTTCACCGCCCGCGCCAGCACCTGGCTCTCGGTGTCGCGGCCCAGGGCGGTCAGGTCTTCCACCGCGTCGGTGTGGTCCACGCGGGCCACGTCCTGCTCGATGATCGGGCCTTCGTCGAGGTCGGCCGTCACGTAGTGCGCGGTGGCGCCGATCAGTTTCACGCCGCGGTCGTGCGCCTGGTAGTAGGGTTTGGCGCCCTTGAAGCTGGGCAGAAAACTGTGGTGGATGTTGATCGCTCGGCCGGAGAGCTCGCGGCACAGGTCGTTGCTCAGAATCTGCATGTAGCGCGCCAGCACCACCAGTTCGGCGCCCTCGCTGCGAATGATCTCCAGCTGCTTCGCCTCGGCCTGCGCCTTGTTTGTCGCGTTCACCGGGATGTGGTGAAACGGCACGTTGTACCCGGCGGCGAGCTGGTAGAACTCGCGGTGGTTGCTCACGATGGCGCGAATGTCCAGCCGCAGCAGGCCGCTCTTCCAGCGGAACATGAGGTCGTTCAGGCAATGGCCTTCCTTGCTCACGAAGATCACGGTCGGCATGGGCTGGGCCAGCGGGTGCAGGCCCCACTGCATGCCGAACGGGTCGGCGAACAGCTTGAGGTGCAGGGTGCAGATCGTCTGGCGTGAGCTGGCTGCAGGTGAACTGCACCCGCATGAAAAACAGGCCGGTGCCGTGGTCGTTGAACTGCGCGGCTTCTTCGATGTTGCCGCCACGCTCCAGCAAAAAGCCCGAGACAGCGTGCACGATGCCCGGGCGGTCCGGGCAGCTCAGGGTGAGGACATAGGTGTTTTTCATGGCGAGCGCATTGTCGCAGCCCGGCGCGGTGGCGTGGGCGATGCGGCGCGCAGTGGCACCGAGGCGGACCGCCGCCGGTGCCAGAATGGCAAGACCGAACACCAGGAGACGCCCGATGGCCCAGCCAGAACTTCGCATGGACAACCAGTGGTTGCCCTTCACGCCCAACCGCACATTCAAGGACGACCCGCGCGTCTTCGTGGCCGCCGACGGCATGCACTTCACCACCCACGACGGCAAGCGGGTGATCGATGGCATCTCCAGCCTGTGGTGTGTGGGCGCCGGTCACAACCGCCAGCCGATCAACGAGGCCATCAAGCAGCAGCTCGACACGCTGGATTACGCCACCGCCTTCAGCGTCGGCAATCCGCAGGCGTTTCTGGCCGCCGAGAAAATCGCGGCGCTGGCACCGGGCGATCTCAACAGGGTGCTGTTCTGCAACTCCGGCTCGGAAGCGGCGGACACCGCGCTGAAGGTGGCGCTGGCCTACCACCGGGCGCGTGGCGAGGGCCACCGCAACCTGTTCATCGGCCGCGAGCGCGGTTACCACGGGGTGAACTTTGGCGGCATGAGCGTGGGCGGCATTCCCGCCAACCGCAAGGTCTACGGCTCAGCGTTGTTGCCGCGGGTGGACCACATGCGCTTCATCCACGACCCGGTGCACCACGCCTACATCCACAACGAAGAACCGGTGTGGGCCGAAGACCCGCTGCTGGAGCTGGAAAACCGCATCCTCGCGCTGCATTCGCCCGAAAACGTGGCGGCGGTCATCGTGGAGCCGATCGCCGGTAGCGCCGGCTGGTACATCCCGCCCCAGGGCTATCTGAAACGCCTGCGCGAGATCTGCGACAAGCACGGCATCCTGCTGATTTTTGACGAAGTCATCACCGGCTTCGGTCGCCTCGGCACGCCGTTCGCCGCCGACTTCTACGGTGTGCAGCCAGACATGCTGAATTTCGCCAAGGCGGTGACCAACGGCGTGATCCCGCTCGGTGGCGTGATCTGCACCGACCGCATTTACGAGACCATGATGGGCGCCCATGGCAGCGCGCCCGGCCACGCCATCGAGTTCTTCCATGGCTACACCTACTCGGGTCACCCGGTGGCTTGCGCGGCAGCGATCGCCACGCTCGACCTGTTCGAGCAAGACAGGCTGTTCCAGCGCGCCGGGCAGATGGGGCCGGTGCTCGGCGACGCCATGCACAGCGCGCTCAAGGGGCTTCCCAACGTGATCGGCATTCGCAGTCTGGGGCTGGCCGCGGCGGTTGAGCTGGCGCCCATCGCCGGCATGCCCGGCAAGCGCGCCTTCGACATTTTTCTGGACTGTTTCCACCGCGGCGTGCTGGTGCGCAACGCGGGCGATGTGCTGGTGTTTGCGCCGCCGTTCATTGTCGAGCGCGAACACATCGAGACCATGGTCAGCGTGCTGGCCGACTCGATCCGCAAGCACGCCTGAGACGTCAGGGTGCCTCCCGTCTTCAGCGCTGCATCTGCTGCTTGAATTCGGCGCAGTGATCGCGCGGCGGCAGCGCCGGGCTGCGCCAGACCCGATCGGCCTGCCCGGCGCTCTCGGCGAAATCGAGGTTCTCCGGTACTGCCATCGCAATGCGGTGGACCTGGTCCGCTGGCAGGTGCGCCGGCACCCCCAGGTCGCGCCGCACATGCTGGTTCCCCGCCACCAGCAACACGGTTTTGCCTGGCTGCAGCACCGAGACCGCAGTGCGCGCCAGCGACTGGTCGCGTGCGACCTGGATGCGGGTCATGGGCGCAATCTGCGACTCGGGCAGCAAACCGCAGTGACCCTCGCGAATCTGGTCTTGCTGTGCCGCCAGCGCCTTGGGTGGCAAGGTGCTGTCCAGCGTGGATTCGGCCATCGCCGCGCGCATGCCCGCCGCTGGCAAATTGCCACCGAGCACCGGCACACCCGCCCGCACCGCCGCCATGATCGCCGGGCCGTACGCGTCCCAGGGCCAGGCCTGGCGGTTCTCATCCCAGCGCAGCGCTCGCCGCACCTCGGTTTCGCCTGCGGTGGGCGGCAAGGCGGCGGTGCTGTTGCCGCCCTCGGCCATTTCGGTGACCAGGGCGGCCAGCGTGCCCGATGCGCCGAGTTGCTTCACCAGCGCCGCTTGCAAGGCCTGGTGCTCGGCAGCGTCGTGCTGTTCACCGAGCAGCAGCAAGGGCGTGGGTAGCAGCTGTTGCCGCAGCTCGCGCGCGGC
This sequence comes from uncultured beta proteobacterium, assembly GCA_963831255.1. Classification (GTDB taxonomy): domain Bacteria; phylum Pseudomonadota; class Gammaproteobacteria; order Burkholderiales; family Burkholderiaceae_C; genus Hydrogenophaga. The sequence continues at coordinate 41,724 of CAWHPI010000008.1, forward strand.
CGTGTCGGCTTGATGGGTTTGGGTACCACCAGCGGCGCATCCCGCCAGCAGCAGCACGCACGCGGCCAGCGCGATGGAGACAGGCGATCGACAGTTCATGCCGAGATACTAGGCCGCTTCCGAAAGCCCCGCCCTTGTCTGCCTTACCAGTCCCGTCGATGTTCCTGACCGACGCGCGCCGCATCGCGCTGACCTTGTTGCTGGCCTACCTGTCTGCGCGCCTGTGTGTCTGGCTGGGCACGCCGGTGCCGTGGATGATCGGGCCGCTGCTGGCGACTTCGCTGGCGTCACTGGCTGGCGCGCGGGTGCAAAGCTGGGTGCCGTTTCGCAACGCAGGGCAGTGGGTGATTGGCGCCGCGCTCGGCCTTTATTTCACGCCGGAGGTGGGTCGGCTGGTGGCCGGCCTGTGGTGGGCGATTGCGCTGGCGATTGCCTGGGCCTTGCTGCTGGGCGTGGGATTCGGCGCCTGGTTGCGGCGCGTGCACGCGGGGCGCATCGCAGGCCTGGCGCCAGGGCAGGTGGGCAGCACCATGTTTTTCGCTGGCGCCATTGGCGCCGCCTCCGAGATGACGCTGATTTCGGAGCGCTACGGCGCGCGCACCGATCTGGTGGCTGCGGCGCACAGCCTGCGCCTGCTGCTGGTCACCTTGACGATTCCGTTTGCCTTGCAGGCCTGGGGCGTGCAAGGTCTGGACCTGGGGCTCTCTGGCGTGCAGACGGTGCAGCCCCTGGGCCTGGCCGCGCTCGGCGCGGCGACGCTGGCGGGCGTGGCCGTGATGCTGCGGCTGGAGCGGGCCAACCCCTGGTTCATTGGCTCGCTGCTGGTGGCCATGGGGCTGACGCTGGCGGGCCAGGAATGGTCGGCCGTTCCCGGGTGGCTGACCGCCGCGGCGCAACTGGTCATTGGTGTCAGCCTGGGCGTGCGCTTCACGCCGGCTTTCCTGCACACCGCGCCGCGCTGGCTGATTTCGGTGGCGCTGGCCACGGTGTTCATGATGGCCGTGAGCGCGGTGTTTGGCTGGGGCATGGCCCAGGTCACGGGACTGCATCTGGCCACCATGGTGCTCGGCACGGCGCCGGGTGGCATTGCCGAGATGGCGATCACCGCCAAGGTGCTGCAGCTGGGCGTGCCGGTGGTGACCGCGTTTCAGGTTTGCCGCCTGGTCGCGGTGCTGGTGCTGGTGGAGCCGCTCTACCGCTGGCGAGTCCGCACCGCGCCAGCCTGAGGCGCCCACAAAAAAACCTGGCATGAGCCAGGCTTTTTTATCAGAGGGGGCGCATGCCAGAACGCCGCGGAACCAGCTCCGCCGGGCCGCCAGCGTTGCCCCCGGTGGGGGTGACGCCGCAGGCGGCGCGGGGGCGAGCCAAATCTAGTGCATCACCACCGGCATCTGAGCCAGTGAGGCGTAGCCTTCCAGCGTGTCTTCCACCTCTTCTTCGGAAGGGGTGTTGTTCTGCCAGGCGGTGATCTGGAGCTGGAACATTTCGGCCCAGGAGCCGTCCAGATACACCTCTTTGCCCGAGCGCTTGTCCACGATCTCGAAACCGTGGCGGGGCATCTGGGGCCCAGCATGCGCTGGCTTTTCCCCTTCTTGCAGGGCGTTGGCGAGGATGTGGACGACGGCAAAGGCATCGGAGTCGTAGAGCATGTGCATGGCGTCAATGTCCTTTGGTGGCAGAAACCCGAGTCTCTGTGGTCTTTGTATCGGCAAACGGAGGCCGGGGTGCAGCCTTTCTTGGGTGATAGATGGTTCCCAGTGCGAAAAATTCAAGATGCGTGCCTTTTTCGGCACATTTCTTCGCTTTGGCCGGCTTCAGGGCAGGCTCCTGAGCCGCTGATCCACCACATCGCCGCTGTCCTGGGTCAGGCGGATGCGCACCGGCAGGTGACCCAGGCTGGGCGCCAGCCAGATCTCGACCCGCGTGTCGCGCGCTTCAAGCGGCTCGCGCACCAGATGCCGCGCAATCAGGCTGCCCGCAGGCAGGTCGAGCGAAGCCAGGCCTTGCATCTGAAAGCGCCAGACCTCCGAGCCACTCACGCCCGCCACCGGCAACGCCATGATTTTCCCGACCGGGTAAGCCTCGGGTCGGGCGTTGAGCAGGCCGGCGAGCTGCATGAACACGCTCAGGCGGTCTTGCGCGCCTGGCAGCAACTCGGCATCGGGCGCGTTGTTGCTGAAGCGGATGCGCTGGTCTTTGCGATCGAAATGCGCGGCGCGTTCGCTGCGGCTTTTGTCGGAAAACCGCTCGGGCTCCAGCCCGCTGGCGACCACGGCGCCCTGGCTGGTCTGAACCCGGCTGCCGAGCAGAAACACGCTTATCTCCATGCGTGCGCTGTAGACCTGGCCATCGTTGCGCCAGTCCAGCGAACCACTGGCGCTGTAGTTCAAGCCCTTGGACTGGCCCTCGACGCTGTAGCTGAGTTGCGCGCTGGCGGGTGGCTGCGATGGCCCCGAGCTGATGCCGTCGGCATCGGGCGCGCTGCTCGCGCCGCTGTTTTGGGCTGAGGTCTCGGCCAGCCGCGCTGTCGTTGCTGGCGATCAACTGCGTTTCCTGGGTGGGCTCTGGAGCGGTTTCCGGGCCCGCGGCGAGCGTGGCGGGGGCCTCGCTTGGCGTGGGTTCTGGCGGTCGCTCGGGCTCGGTGGCGCGTTGCTGCAACGACGACCGGCGGCTCGGGTGGCTCAGGGGCGGGCGCAGCCACGGGTGCTGGTTTGGGCGGTGGCGGCGCCTCCACCGGGCGTGCGGGGTTCCGGTGCGGCCGCTTCGGGCTCAGGCGGTGCGATCCAGCGCACCTGGCTGGTTTGAGCGGCCGGTCGGGGCTGCGGCGTCTCGGGCGCGAGGGTGCGGGTGAGCAGCGTGGGCGCGTTCGGCGTGGCTGGCAGCCACGCTGCCTGTGGTGTCTGCCCTGTCTCCGACGGCCAGCTGGGCAGGCCATCGGCCAGCAGCACCAGGTGCGCGCCCAGCACCCCGGTCACGAGCAGCGACAGCGTGGGCCAGCGTGGCCAGGGCTGATGCAGTGGCGGTGGTGCGTTCACGAACCAGGGGCTGGGTGGCCGCCACCGAGGTCGGCGCTCAGCTGGCGCGCCGCGGCCAGCAGCGCGCGCGCCGGCTCGCTGTGCCAGTCGGTGTCGAGGGTGGCGATCGAGCCCAGCACCACCAGGCCCAGCGCGATGCGTCCCTGCGCGTCGAACACCGGGGCGCAGAAGCCGCCCACACCGGGCAGCAGGCTGTTGACCACGCGCGCCATGCCGTGCTGGCGTGATTCATCCAGCAGCGCTTGCACCGCTTGCGGTGTGCGCGGCAGATCGCGGGTGCTGGGATCGCTCTCCGGCAGTTTCTTGAGCAGCGCGAGTTCGCTGCGGATCATGGGCGCGATGCGCTGCGCGTCCCGACCGTCACCGGCCATGAAAGCGGCAAAGCAGCGGCCGGTGGCCGAGGTGAGCAGCGGCATCACATCGCCCAGGCGCAGCGTCACCGGCACCGTTTGTGGTGCTTCGGCCCAGTGCACCATGGTCGGCCCCTGGTTGCCCCAGACGGCGATGGCCACCGTGTGGCCGGTCTGCGCCAGCAGGGCGGGCACCCGTTCGCGCGCCAGCCGCACGCCGTCGAGCCGGCTCAGGCTGGCCAGACCCAGGCGCAGCGCCGCCGGGCCCAGGTCGTAGCGGGTGCTCGACCGGGTCTTGCATCACCAGGCCCATGCGCTGGAAACTCACCAGATAGCGGTGCGCCTTGGCCGCACTCATGCCGGCGGCGGCGGCCAGATCGCGCAGCATCAGCGCGCCTGGCGCGTGGACCAGCGCGTTGAGCAGCTCGAAGCCCACTTCGACCGACTGGATGCCGGCGCGCTGGTGAGCGCCCGCTTCGGTCGCTGGCGAGCTCGGAAGCCGGGGCTTCTGGGTGGGCAGACGTGTGCATGGTCAGGCGTGTGGGGCAGGGTCGCGTCGGGTTTCCCGGGGCGGTGGGCGCAGATTCGAGGCTAGAATCTTGAATTTACGAATAGGATAACCAATTTCACTATTCGTAATTCGTTGGGCGGCGCAAAGGCTTGCAATCAGATCGCCAAGCCGGGCCGGTTTTGCCGCCACTTGCCCGCTCTGGCGAATGGCCGCAACCCAGATTCCATTCAACCGATTCGGCCCCGCGCCGGCAGGAGACACGCATGAAACTCGCCACCTACAAAGACGGCTCGCGCGACGGACAACTGGTGGTGGTCTCGCGCGATCTGTCGACCGCGCATTATGCGACCGGCATCGCGCACCGCCTGCAGCAGGTGCTGGACGACTGGAACTTCCTGGCGCCCCAGTTGCACGATCTGTACGTCACCCTCAACCAGGGCAAGGCGCGCCACGCGTTTCGCGTTTGACCCGGCGATGTGCATGGCGCCGCTGCCGCGCGCCTACCAGTGGGCCGACGGCTCGGCCTACATCAACCATGTGGAGCTGGTGCGCGCGGCGCGCAACAGCGAGGTGCCCGCAGACCTTCTACACCGACCCGCTGATGTACCAGGGCGGCAGCGACGACTTCATTGGCCCGCGCGACGACGTGATCGTGCCCAGCGAAGACTTCGGCATCGACTTCGAGGCCGAGATCGCGGTCGTCACCGGCGACGTCGCCATGGGCTGCACGCCCGAGCAGGCGATTGACGGCGTGCGCCTGCTGATGCTGGTCAACGATGTGTCGCTGCGCAACCTGATCCCCGCCGAACTCGCCAAAGGCTTCGGCTTCTTCCAGAGCAAGCCGGCCAGCGCTTTCAGCCCGGTGGCGGTGACGCCCGACGAACTGGGCGACGCCTGGCAGGGTGGCCGGGTGCACCTGCACGGTGGCCAGCGCCTGGAACGGCCGCAAGGTCGGCCTGTGCGACGCCGGCCCGGAAATGACCTTCCACTTCGGCCAGCTGATCGCCCACATCGGCAAGACGCGCAACGTGCGCGCCGGCTCCATCATCGGCAGCGGCACGGTGAGCAACCGCGGTGTCGAGGTGAACGGCAAGAAGGAATGGCCCAAGGGCTACAGCTGCATCGCCGAGAAGCGTTGCATTGAAACCATCCTGGACGGCAAGCCCAGCACCGAGTTCATGAAGTTCGGCGACACCATCCGCATCGAGGTGAAAGGCAAAGACGGCCAGAGCGTGTTCGGTGCCATCGACCAGAAGATCGCGGCGCCCAGCGCCTGACCAGCGTGCCGCGCCAGCTCAGGTGCGGATCTTGCCGTCGGCGGTGATCATGGACAGCTCGGCGTAGCTGGAGGCCACGTGGTTGGTCGGGCTGAACGTCACGTTGAAGCCGCCCATCGACCAGCCGCGAATGCTCTCCAGGCCGCCGATCAGGCTGTCTTGCGTGAGACGCCCGCTGGCGCGCCGCGCGCCCTCGGCAAACAGCTTGGCCGCCATGAAGCCTTCCATGCTGGAGAAGTTGGGCTGCACCTGTTTCCCGCCCTCGGCGATGGCGGCCAGAAACTCGCGCGTGATCGCTTTGGACGCGCTGTACGGCGTGGGCACCACCTGGCTGATCGCCACCCCCGCGCCCTCCGGACCGAGCGCGTCGGCCAGTGCCTGCGTGCCCACGAATGACACG
>CAWHPI010000009.1:0-357328 GCA_963831255.1 uncultured beta proteobacterium
GTGTGCTGTTGTGGCGACTGAATAAGTAGCCCCCTCCGCCGCTCTGGCGGTGTGCCACCTCCCCCAACGAGCGATTCGAGTAGACCGGCAAAGCCGGATCGGTGGGGTTCTGGGCTGGGTCACCTCCAGCGTGCGGCTGTGCAGTCAGAGCCGAGCGAGCAGTCGTTCAAACATATGTTCGGTGCGTGGGTCGGGCGGTCGGCGATCCCCGCGCGGCAAGCGCGCTGCCCATGCCGCCAGAACTGCTGTGGTCAGTTGTGCGGCATCGGTGATTGGCTGGCTCAGACCCGACGCGTCCAGCGCGGCGTAGCTCTCGCTGAAGTTCCACACATTCGGCCCGTGCAACACGGCGCAACCCAGCGCCAGCGGTTCGTGCGGGTTGTGCCCACCCACGGCAGCCAGCGAACCGCCCACCAGTGCCACCGGCGCCAGCCGGTACCACAAGCCCATTTCGCCGATGCTGTCGGCCAGGTACACCGGCGCATCGGTGGGCAGCGCCCGGCCCTGGCTGCGTTGCGGCGTGCCGGGGGGGCACTCGGCCGCCACCTCGGCGCCGCGCGTGGGCACGCGCGGGGCGATGACGAGCAGGGCGTCGGGCTCCTGCTGGCGCAACTCGGTGTGGGCCGCGAGGGCCAGCGTTTCCTCACCGGGGTGACTGGACGCCAGCAGCCACACTGGGCGCGCGCCCAAGGCGCGCTGCCAGCGCGCCAGCTCGGCCGCGTCGCAGGTCGGCGCTGGCGACATGGTTTTGATGGTGCCGGTCACGCTGATCGACCCAGGCCGCGCACCCAGTGCTTCCAGCCCACGCGCCGACTCGCTGTTCTGCGCGAACACATCCACAAAGCCGGGCAGCAGCGCCCGGTAAATCCACCGGCCCCAGCGGCGCTTGGCCAGCGACTTGGCCGACAGCCGTGCGTTGACCAGCACCCTGGGCACCTGCTGATCGTCGGCCGCGCAGATCAGTGCCGGCCACAAATCCATCTCGCACCACAGCGCGAGACTGGGCCGCCAGTGCGCCATGAATCGCGCGGTGGCGTCTGGCGTATCGACCGGCGCGAACTGGTGCTGGCAGCGCGGCGGCAGGCCCTGGCGTTGCAGCGCGTCGCCCGAGGTGCGCGCGGTGGTGGTGATCAGAAAGCGCAGCTCGGGCCGCTGCTCGCCGAGCCGGTGAAACAGTCCGGCCAGCGCCATCGATTCGCCCACACCCACGGCGTGTCCCCAGACCAGCGGGCCCTCTGGGCGGGGTGGCAGTTGCAGAGAGAGCTTTTGCTGAACACTGGTTGGCGTTTCTTTGCCGCGCTGGAGACGGCGTTGCAAACCCCGGCGCCAGACCGGCGCCAGTGTGGCGGCCAGGCGCAAATACAAGCGCAGGGTAAGCGGGCGCTGTGTCACGCGGCGCGTTCCCGCAGCCAGGGCAGCAACACGGCCATGTGTTTTTCGGTCGCGCCGCCGTGCTCGGCGAAAAACGCCTCTGCCCCCGCCATCGCCTCGGCGTAGGCCGCTGGCGAGGTCAGCAGCTTGAGCAAGGCCTGCGCCAGCGCGGTGGCATTGGCGTGCTGCGTCAACACGCCGGCGGCCAGCGCCTCCACGCCCGGGTACTCGATGCCCCAGATGCTGGGGCCGACCATCACCGGTTTCCTGAGCGCCAGCGGCTCAATCACGTTGTGGGCGCCGGTGTCCACAAACGAGCCACCGACCACCACCACCTGCGACAGCGCGAGGTAGAAATACATCTCGCCCAGCGAATCGCCCAGCAGCACATCGACTCTTTCCATCGGCAGGCCGTCAACCGGCGCGAACGCAGCGTCCAGGCCCTGGCTGCGCCGCGCCACGCGCAGACCCGCCTGCGTGAGCAGGCGTTCGCTCTCGTCGAAGCGCTGTGGACTGCGTGGCACATAAACAAACAGCGGGCGTTGCCCAGACCGCTCGTCCAGTGCTTGCCACAGGGTCTGCATGGCTTTCACGAAAGGGGCGTCTTCACCCACGACCACGCTGGCAAAACACACCACGGGGCGGCCGCCTGGCCGTTGCGTGGCCAGGCCCCATTCCCCGGTCAGCTGCTTGGCCGCGGCCAGCTGCTGGTTGGATACCGGCAGATCGAACCGCGTCTCGCCCGCCACCACCACGTGCGCACAACCCAGGTCGCGGAAGCGCTGGGCATGGGTGGCCGACTTGCACAGGACCAGCTCGTAGGCCGTGAACAGCGCGGCGCGAAAGCCCCACCAGCGCCGCCGGTCGCGCTCAAAGCTTTGCCGGGGTACTGCGCGTTGACCATGCCCAGCGGCACGCCCTGCGCACGGATCGTGGCGAGCAGCACCGGCCAGGTGTCGATCTCGGTCATCAGCGCTGCGCGCGGACGCACCTGCCGAATGAAGCGCCGCACCGCCCAGCCCAGCTCCAGCGGCACGTAGGCCACCTGAACACGCCCGGCATTGATGTGCTCGGCGAACAGGGTTTCGGCGGCGCTGCGGCCGGCTGGCGTAAGCGTGGTCACCAGCACCGGGTGGCCTGTTTCCAGCAGCGCGCGCACCAGCGGCGCCGCGCCCCGGATCTCGCCCATCGAGGCCGAATGCACCCAGAGCGGGTGTTCCAGCGCGGTGCTGGTGTTGCCGAAGCGTTCCCCCCAGAAGCGGCGGTACAGCGGTTCTCGCTTGCCGCGCCGCCACAGAAACAGCAGCACCAGCGGCAAAAGCAGGAGCCAGCCCGCGCGGTAGAGCGCCAGCAGGGCGTTCAACCCGGTTCCCAGAGACCAGCGTTGAGGCGGTTCAAGAGGGGCGGAGGGGGTGTCTGGCATGCGGGCGGCGGGTGTCGGGCCAGTATAGTAACGACCTGCGCCGAGCCTCCCGGCGCACTGTCCTTCCACCGCCCTGCGCGCCTGTTTTCTCCCCACTGCTCACTTCATGCACGTTCTGGTCGTCGGCACCGGCTCCATTGGCAAGCGCCATATCGCCAACCTGCTCGCCTTGGGCGTCCGAGTGAGCGCTTTCAGCTACCGCGCTGCTGCGGGTGCGGACGCCGCGCTGTCGGCTTTTCAAGACCCTCGCGTACAGCACGCACCCGACCTGGCGCAGGCGCTGGCCGGTGATGTGGGCGCGGTGGTGGTCGCCAACCGGACCGACCTGCATCTGGACGTGGCGCTGCAAGCCGCGCGCCAAGGTAAACACCTGTTTCTGGAGAAGCCGCTGGCCGCGTCGCTGGCGGGTGTGTCCGAGCTGCAGCGCCTGGTGGCGCAGCAGGGGCTGGTGGTCGAGGCCGGTTTCATGCTGCGGCGCCACCCCAATCTGCTGTGGATGCAGCAACACCTGGCCTCGGGTGCCCTGGGTGAGTTGTTTCATGCGCGCGCAGCGGTGGGGCAGTGGCTGCCCGACTGGCGCCCGGGCACCGACCACCGCCAGGGCTATGGCGCCTTCCGCGCGCAGGGCGGCGGTGTGGTGTTTGATCTGATTCACGAGCTGGACCTGGTGCATTGGTTGCTCGGCCCGGTGGCCGACGTGAGCGCCATGACTCGGGTGGTGAGCAGCCTGGAGATCGAGACCGAGGCGGTGGCGCAGATCGGGCTGCGCATGGCCTCTGGCGTGCTGGCGCAGGTGCATCTGGACTACGTGCGACCCGGTTACGGGCGCGACATGGAGATCGTGGCGCGCCATGGCGTACTGGCCTGGGACTACCCAGCCGGCACCGTGACGCTGGAGCGCGCAGGCGTGGCTCCCGAGACCGTGCACCAGGTGCCACCGGGCTTCGAGCGCAACACCATGTTTCGCGAGCACATGGCGCATTTTCTGCATCGCATTGAAGATCCCGCGCTGCCCGCCGTCTCGCCGCTGGCCGATGCCGAGGCGGTGTTGCGCCTGGCGCTCGCCAGTCACCAGTCGAATGCCGAGCGACGTTTTGTTTGCCCGGACGACGTGACCGAATGAAAGACCCACTGCACATGAACATCACCTGCGTTATTGGCGCGCGCGGCGGCTCCAAGGGCGTGGCGGGCAAGAACTTCCGCCCGCTGTTGGGCAAGCCGCTGATCGCCTGGAGCATCGAGCAGGCGCTGGCCTGCCCGGAAATCAAGCGCGTGGTCGTGTCCACCGACAGCGAGGCAATTGCCGAGGTGTCTCGCGCAGCGGGGGCGCACGTGCCCTTCATGCGCCCGGCCGAACTGGCCAACGACACCGCCGGCAAATGGGAGGTGTGGCAACACGCCCTGGCCGCGACCGACGCCCATTTCGCCGACGATCCGATCGACCTGTTCGTGGACCTGGACTGCACCTCGCCCTTGCGCGACGTGGCCGACATCTCGCGCGCCATTGCCCAGTTTCAAGCGGCGAGCGTGGACGCGGTTTTTACCGTCTGTGAGGCGCGCAAGAATCCCTACTTCAACATGCTGGAGATCGACGAGAGTGGCAGTCTGCGCATTTGCAAGCAACTGCCCAAGCCCATCGTGCGGCGGCAAGATGCGCCCGCGGTTTACGAGCATGTGGCCTCGATCTACGTGCTGTCGCCCGATTACCTGCGGCGCGGCACCGGCCTGCTATCGGGCCGCACGCAGGGCTACGACATCGGCTCGGCCAAGAGCCTGGACATCGACAGCGAATTCGACTTTGAACTGGTGGAGTACCTGATGCGCAAGCGCCTCGGCGTGCCCAGCTGAAAACAACTCAGGACACGACATGACAGAACGATTTGATCTCTCCGGCAAGGTGGTGGTGGTGACCGGCGGCACGGGGCTGCTGGGCTCGGCCTACTGCCAGGGCCTGGCCGAACACGGCGCCCAGGTGGTGATGGCCGATCTGGCCGCCGCCGACCCGGTGACCAAGGCCGCCGCCATCCAGACGCCCAAAGGCCCAGGCGCCTGGGGCATGGCCTGCGACGTGGGCGTGGAAGCCGATGTGGTCGCCCTGTTTCAGGCCGTGATGAAAAAGTTCGGCCGCGTTGACGCGGTGCTCAACAACGCCGCTGCCACGGGTGAGCACCTGATGCGCCAGGGCGCCGTGTTCACCTCGTTTGAAGAGTCGACGCTCGCGGTGTGGGAGCAGGCGATCCGCGTCAACCTCACCGGCGTCTACCTGGTGGCCCGCGAAGGCGGCAAGGCCATGCTCCAGAGCGGCGGCGGGAGCATGGTCAACGTGTCCAGCACCTACGGCGTGGTCGGCCCAGATCACCGCATCTACGACGGCATGAAGTTCAATTCCCTGCCGAGCTACGCGGCGGCCAAGGCCGGCGTGCACGGCCTCACGCGCTGGCTCGCCACCTACTGGGGCGAAAAAGGCATTCGCGTCAACACGCTGGTGCCCGGCGGTGTGCAGAACAACCACGACCCGGAGTTTGTGCGCCGCTATGTGGCGCGCACCCCGCTGGGCCGCATGGCCAAACCAGAGGACATGGTGGGCATGATGATCTACCTCGTGTCCGACGCCTCGGCGTATTCGACGGGGCAGCAGTTTTTTGTCGAGGGCGGCTGGACGGCCGTCTGACCCTTCAGCGAGATACACCCATGAAAATCGCCCACCGCCACATCGGCCCCCAGCACCCGCCACTGGTCATCGCCGAGATCGGCATCAACCACGGCGGCAGCCTGGATGTGGCCAAAGGCATGGTCAATGCCGCTCACAGCGCCGGCTGCGAGATGGTCAAGCACCAGACGCATTTTGTTGACGATGAAATGACCGACGAGGCCAAACAGATCTTCCCGCCCAATGCGGACGTGTCGATCTGGGAGGTGATGGAGCGCTGCGCCCTGTCCAGGGACGACGAGATCGCGCTCAAGAAGCACGCCGAGTCGCTTGGCATGATCTACATCTCCACGCCGTTCTCGCGTGCCGCAGCCGATTTCCTGAACGACATCGGTGTGGCCGGCTACAAGATCGGTTCGGGCGAGTGCAACCACCTGCCGCTGATCCGCCACATCGCCGGTTTTGGCAAGCCCATCATCATGAGCACCGGCATGCAGACGGTGGAGACCATGCGCCCTTCGGTGCAGGCTCTGGACGCCGCGGGTGTGGACTACGCGCTGCTGGAGTGCACCAACCTCTACCCGTCGCCGCCCGAGATCGTGAGCCTGCAAGGCATCAACGAGCTTGCGCGCTGCCTTTCCGCGCGCGGTGATCGGCTTTTCCGATCACAGCATCGGCCCGTCGATGGCGCTGGCTTCGGTGGCGCTGGGCGCCTGCATTCTGGAGCGCCATTTCACCGACACGCGTTACCGCAAGGGTCCGGACATTTCGTGCTCCATGGACCCGGCCGAACTCAAGTTCCTGATCGACCGCTCGCGCGAAATCCACACCGCGCTGCACAACCCCAAGCAACGCACAGGCCCCGAAGAAGATGTGTACCGCTTCGCGCGCGGATCGATGGTGGCCGACAAAGACTTGCCCGCCGGACACGTGCTCGGCGCCGCCGACATCTGGGCGCGCCGACCCGGCTCGGGCGAGATTTCGGTGCAGCACTTTGATCGGCTGGTGGGCGCGCGCCTGACCCGCGCGGTCAAGCGCAACCAGCAACTGCTGTGGAGCGATCTGGACGGCGTGACGCCGCTGGCGAACGCCTGATGAACGACGCGCCCGTCACCGGCAAACGCCTGCTGTTCGTCACCGGCACGCGCGCCGATTTCGGCAAACTGGAGCCGTTGGCCACCGCGGCGGCAGCAGCGGGCTTTGCCATCAGCTTCTTCATCACCGGCATGCACATGATGCGCCGCTACGGTGAGACGCGGCTGGAGGTCAGGCGCTTTCCCGGCGCCGAGTTCTTCGAGTTCGTGAACCAGCGCGAGGGCGATGCGCAGGAGTTCATCCTGTCCAAGACGCTGCTCGGCTTCTCCGACTTCGTGCACGAGCACCGGCCCGACCTGGTGGTGATCCACGGCGACCGTGTTGAGGCCCTGGCCGCGTCCATCGTCTGCGCCATGAAGTACATCCCCTCGGCCCACATTGAGGGTGGTGAGGTCTCGGGCACCATCGACGAGAGCATTCGCCACTGCAACACCAAGCTCTGCGCGACCCATTTCGTGAGCTCGGAAGCGGCGCGCGCGCGCGTGCTGGCGCTGGGCGAAGCCCCCGACAGCGTCTACAACATCGGCTCGCCCGAGCTCGACACCCACGCCCGGCCCTCAGGGGTGAGCATTGAGCAGGTCAAGGCGCGTTACGCCATTCCGTTTGATGACTACGGCATCGTGATCTTCCACCCGGTCACGTCCGAGGTCGACACCATGGGCGCGCAGGCCCGCGCCTTGTTTGAGCGCCTGGTGGCCAGCGGCAAGCGCTTCGTGGTGATCCTGCCCAACAACGACCCGGGCACCGAAGACATCATCGCCGTGCTCGACACGCTGCCCAAAGACCGGTTTCGCTTGATCCCGTCGATGCGCTTCAACTACTTTTCGGAGCTGATGAAAAATGCGGCGGTGTTGGTGGGCAACAGCAGCGCGGGTGTGCGTGAGTCGCCATTTCTCGGTGTGCCGAGCCTCGATGTGGGCACGCGGCAGAACCAGAGAGCCAACGCCGCGTCGATCGCGGCATGCTCGGCGTTGGATGCAGCTGCCATTGACGCGTTTCTGGGTCGGCAATGGGGCGAGCGCCATGCGGCCAATGCCAGCTTTGGCGCTGGCGATGCCGCGGCCCGGTTCGTTGCCACCTTGTCTTCGCCCACGTATTGGGGTCGTCCAGTGCAAAAGCAGTTTTCGGCATGACGGGCGCCACGGTCCACCTCCCGGGTTTGATGGTCGTTCTGATCAACCTGCCTCGCTCGGTGAAACGGCGCGAACAAATGGAGCAGCGCCTGGCCGCCCTTGGCCTTCCATACGAACTGCTGCCGGCGATCGATGGTCGGGCAGATTGGGAGCGCCTGTTGCCCAGCGTGAACGTGCAAGCTTTCGAGCGGCATGTCGGGCGAGATGTGTTGCCTGGCGAGGTGGGGTGTTACCACTCGCACCTGAAGGCCTGGCAGCGTTTTCTGGCTTCGGACGCGCGTGTGTTGCTGGTGCTGGAAGACGACATGGTGTTTCACGACGACTTCGTCGATGCCCTGCACACCGCCCTTCGCGGTCGCGCCCATTGGGACATGCTGAAACTGGCCAAGATCCGCGCCAAGCAGCCTGTGTGCCAAGGCCTGCTCGGGCCGTATCGCCTCAACGCCTACCTGGGCGCAGCCACCGGGTTCGGCGCCTATCTGGTGCAGCGCGAGACGGCGCAGCGCCTGCTGCCGGCGCTGTTGCCCATCTGCGCGCCGATCGACCGCGAGCTCGAGCAGGTGCACCGCCACGACGTTCGTCACTTCGGCTTTGAGCCCTTCCCCTGCCATCCTCAGGACGAAGGCCAGAGCACCATCACCGGCGAGCGCTTCAGCGCCGTCAAGCGCTATCCGCTGTACCGCCGGTGGACCAAGTACGCCGAGCAGGCGCGCAACTTTCTCTGCCGCGCAGGCTACCTCGCACGGCGCGGTCGGCTGTATTCCAGGCCCACCCCGCTATCCCTGATGAAGGAAGAGTCATGAGTTCGCCCCGCGTGGTGCTTTGCATGAAATGGGGCACGCTGTACCCTGCCGAGTACGTCAACGTGCTTTACAGCGCGTGCCGCAAATACATCCACGGAGACTTTCGCTTTGTCTGTTTGACCAACGAATCCGAAGGCATTGCCGAGGGTGTGGAAGTGTTCCCCATCCCCGACATAGGTCTGGACGAATGGCACTACTACAACGGCGCCTGGCCCAAGCTGGGTGTGTTTCTCAGCGATCTGTATGGCCTAAAGGGCCGGGCCTTGTTCATCGATCTCGATACCGTGTTGCTGGACCGCATCGACGCCCTGTTTGATGAGCCTGGGGCGCTGGTGGCCATCGATTCGCGGCCCTGGCGCTTCAAGACGGGCGCACCGCGCACCATGTCTTCTTTCTTCGCCTTTGAGCTGGGGTCGCTGGGGCAGGTGGTTGACAAGATCCGCGCCCAGCGCGACGCCATGGTGGAGCGCTACACCATCGAGCAAGACTATCTGCACGGTGAGGTCCAGGGCATTCGGTATTGGCCACAAGATTGGGCGGTGAGTTTCAAATACCACGTGCGGCAACCGCTTGTCATCGACCGTTTCGTGGGTCCCAAACGACCGCCACCACCGGCCAAGGTGCTGGTGTTCCACGGCAAACCCAGACCCATTGATCTGGCGCGGCCATTCAAGGGCAACTGGGACCGATTCCCCCACCATGGCTCTGGCGTGGTGGACTGGATGCGTGACTATTGGGACGAGCACAGCGTGATTCGCTGAAACAACTGCCCCACGCAATTTCCCAGGTCCGCCCCGCCCAATCGAAACCCTCTCTGTTTCTTCTCAATGACCCAACTCGTCATCTCCCTCACGTCGATTCCGCCACGGTTCCCCTACCTTGGCGAGACCCTGGCCTCGCTGGTGAATCAGCAGGCTGACGTGGCAGCGGTGAACATTTACATACCCAGAAAATACCGGCGTTTCGAGTTCTCAGAGGCCAACGTGCCCAACTTCATTCCAGGCGTCAATGTCCGTCTGGTTGACACCGATTACGGCCCAGCCACGAAGGTTCTGCCTGCTGCCCGGGAGTACCGCGGACAGGACGTGCGCATCCTGTTTTGCGACGACGACAAGGTTTACGACGCGAACTGGGCACAGCGTTTCGTGGATTGCAGCGATAGGCACCCCGGTTGCTGCATCGTGGAAGAGGGGGGTGACGTCAGCAACTACTCCAACCACAGCTTCAGCGGCAGTCTGCAACCGCGCTCTGGGCGGATCAACAAAGACCTGAGCTACAGATTCAAGCGAGCGCTGTCACTGGGCACCTGGAAACCCCGCAAGAACGTGGGCAGCGGTTACGTGGACATGCTGGAAGGCTGGGGTGGGGTGCTGGTTCGCCCTGAATTTTTCACTGATGCGGCGTTCGACATTCCCGACATCCTGTGGATGGTGGACGACATCTGGCTGTCGGGCCAACTGGCGGTCAACGGCGTGCCGATCTGGCTCAACGGCGAGGACCAGATACGCACCAAAGGCAGCTCCAACGAAGTGAAGGAAGCGGCATTGCGCAAGCTGGTGCACGAAGGTTACGGGCGAACCGAGGCCAATCAGGCCTGCGTTGACCACTTCCGCAAGACGTATGGTGTTTGGGGTGGTGCTTGACCGTTTGCAGCATCGTCATCCCAACCCACAATCGGCCCGACCTGTTGCCCCGAGCAGTGGCCTCAGCGTTGCTGGCCTGCCCGGTGGACGGCGAAGTGGTGGTGGTAGACGATCGCTCCGTCACGCCGGCACAACAGATCCTGAATCTTGTGACCGACACGCGCTTGCGGGTGATTCGCAACAGCGGTCCGGGAGGAGCGGCGCTTGTTCGCAACCTGGGCGTAGGGTTTGCCTTGGGAAAAGTGGTTTTTTTTCTCGACGACGACGACGAGATGGTCGAGGACTACTGCCGCCGCATCCTGCTCCCAGCCGGTCCGGCTGACCTAGCGCGATGGGGTTTTTCCTCAACGCTTGTTCGGCAGGGCGAAGCCCTCGCTTCGGATCAGCTACTCGTACGCCGTTGGCTTCGCAATGGAATCGCCACGAGCACCGGCCGAGTTCGTGATCGCGTGTGCGCACTTAGCGAGGGGTTTTGGATCGCCAAGGAAACTTTTCTAGAGTGTGGCAGCCTTGACTCGGAACTGTTCATTGACGAAGACACTGACCTGTGCATCCGCTTGATGGGCATGGGCATCGCCCCCTGGTACGAAAAAGCGCCTGGTACTGTGGTGTACCGGGGGTATCTACCCAGTGCCGGCAGTGCGGGGCAGCTCACCGTGTCGACCCCGGTGGCGCGCGGTCTGCATTGTTATGGACGCACATTCGAGAAGAATCAAGCCAGTTTCCCGCCCTTGAGCGCAGTTCGCTGGTTTCTTGCTTCGCGGTTCATCCGCCATGCTGTGAAGCAGGGTGAGTCAGCCATGGCTGGTGAATTTGTGCGGGCGTTGCGCCCAATCCCTTTCAGGCTCTGCGCATCCGCATTTCTGGCATTGAAGTCACTTGTTCATGGCAAGCCCCGCGAACGGGTCGGGCGTTGATACTCAAGCAGTCCTGTGAGTCCTTGATGACCGAACTCTTCATCCCTGCTGCATGCCACCCAAGTTGTTGATCCGCGACCGATTTGAGACGACGGTCGTTGTCTTGCTGGCCGCCCTGGTCGCATTGACGCCGGTTTCCTCCAAGGCGATCAACCTGGCCTGGATTCTGATATTTGTCTTTGCCTGTTGGGTGCTCGTGACGCGTGCGCTTGAGCGAGGGCATGTGATGCACGCGGCTGCTACGGTGCGTGCGGCAAACGCCCTGTTCGCGTTCTTTTCGTTCGGCTTGGTTCTGCAGCTGGGCATGAGGTGGTACTGGGACGAGCCTCTTCGCGGGCTTTCGTTTGAGATCACTGCACTGACGGCAGCCGGCGTGGCGGTGGTGTTTGGTAGGCACTGGCGCGCGGGCACTTGGCATCGAGTCGCTCTGGCGCTGGGGTTGACCCTCGCGTCCGGGTTCGCCCTTTTTCAAGGCTACGGTTACATGTTCAAAGGCGAACCGGGCCCGACCAATGCGGTCAATTGGGGGGCCGGCATGGCACTCTTCATGTGCATCGCGCTGCCTCTGGTGATCGAGCGCTCAACACCCACCCGGGGCAAGTTGCTGGCCGTCACCTGCCTCGTCCTTTTCACCCTAGCGATTTTCGTTGGCGGACGAAGGGGCGCGTTTTTTGCCGTTTTCTGGTCGGTTGCCGTCGGTGGTTTTATCTACGGGCGCCACGCCATTCGCAGCGGTTCCTGGAGAGGTCGGACGATTGGGGTCTTGGTGCTGGTGATCGTCGTGGGCCTGATGTCGAACCTGGCGAGGGGTCCGATGTCTGCTTCGACCGACCGGGTGACCAACGCGATTGCAGAGATCTCTGGCCTTCTTCAGCGGAGTCCCGACTCTACGGCGTCTCTGACCGGGTCTGTCGGAACTCGCGTTCACATGCTTGAGTTGGGCTTGAACGCGACGTCCGGCTCTGCCATTTTCGGGCTCGGTGCCCATGGTCGGGAGCAGGTCATCAAGCGTGCCGAACTGGACATTGGCGCGCCGCTGTTTCACCTACACAACGAATACCTGCAGGCATGGGTCGCCTACGGAGTTGCTGGGCTGGTCGCCAGCGCGTGTTTCCCGTTGGGACTGTTCGTCGCCGGCATCTTGTTGCGGCGGGGTTCGCCAGGCGCTTCGGTGGCGCTGGTGGGTCTTGGCCTGGTGCATCTCGTTAGCGGCCTGTCCAACGTCAACACCTTCCACAACTTCTACACGTCGGTGTTTGCAGTGTGTGTCGTGTTGCCTTCGTTGATCTTTCGCCCTCAAACACCAGATGACAGGTCATTTGGCACTTGAGGGCAGTTGGCTGCTTTGCCTACCCAAGGTGCCCGGTCGCCGCCGAGCCCGACGAAAATTGGTACTCACCGCACCAGCAAAGCATCCACCGGCCGCAAGTCCTCAGCCACCAGCTGCCCACTCGCCTGCCGCAGCCGCAGGCCACCCAGCAGCACGTTGTAGCGCGCCACCGCCAGGTCGCGCTTGGTCTGGAACAGCTGGCTCTGGGCGTTGAGCACGTCGATGTTGATGCGCACGCCCACCTGGTAGCCGAGCTTGTTGGCATCCAGCGCGCTCTGGCTGGAGGCTTCGGCGGCTTCCAGGGCTTTGACCTGGCTTTGACCGGAGAGCACGCCGAAGTAGGCGCTGCGGGTGGCCTGGGCCACGGCGCGGCGGGCGGCTTCGAGGTCGGTGCGGGACTTTTCTTCCAGGGACAGCGTTTCCTTCACGCGGTTCTGGATCGCGTTTCCTGCGTACAGCGGCAGGTTGAACTGCAGGCCCACGGTGGCGTTGTTGTTGCGCACACTGCCGGGAATGCTGGTGAAGCCTGAGGGACCGCGTGTGATCTGGTACTGGCCCACCAGATCGAGGGTGGGCAAATGTCCGGCTTCTGCCTTGCGGGTTTCGAGCTGTGCAATCTCCAGTGCTCGCTGAGCCTGCAAGACGCTGGGGCTGCGTGCCTCGGCCTCGCTCACCCAAAGCTGGGGATCGGCCGGGACAACTGGCGGCAATGCCACGGGTGCAGCCAGCGGCTGGGGCGCCACGTTGGCCTGGCCCACCAGTTGGTCCAGCGCCAGTTTCTTGACGCGCAGGTCGTTCTCGGCCGCGATTTCCTGTGCGGTGGTGAGGTCGAAACGGGCCTGGGCTTCACGCGAATCGGTCACGGTGCTGGTGCCGACTTCGAAGTTGCGCTTGGCTGCGGCCAGCTGTTCGGATACGGCGGTTTTCTGGGCGCGCACAAAGGCGAGCGTGTCTTCTGCTGCCAGCACATCGAAGTACGCCTGGGTGGTGCGCACGATCAGGTCTTGTTCCGCCGCCAGCAGCTGCGCGCGCGCGATGTCCACCGAGAGCTGACCCTGGTCGTTGGTGATTTTGTTGGTCGGGCCGGTAAAGCGGCTGGCTGGCGGACAGCGTGACGTTCTGGCTGTTGCTGGTGCCATCCAGCGCGGCCACCGAGCTGTCGCGGTTGGTCCAGTTGGCGCCCGCGCCCAGGCCCAGCCTGGGGCAGCAGGCCAGCGCGCGCCTGGTCGGCGCGGGCCACGCTGGCGTCGAACTGCGAGCGGGCCGAGAGGTAGGTGGCGTCAAAACCGCGCGCGGATTCGTACACCTGCACCAGGCTTTGCGCTTGCGCACCCGTGACAAGGCCCAGCGCCAGGGCCGCTGCGCCCGCCAGCTGGCTGAGGCGGCGCGTGGTGCGTTGTGTGGGGTGCTGGGGCGTGTTCATGGAGTTCCTTGGGCTGCGGCGGGGCAGTGGTCTGGCTCAGTACACCGGGACCGAGGGGTCACGCTGCTGGGACCAGGCGTTGATGCCACCGTGGATGTTGACCACCTGCTCGAAGCCGTGGTTGATGAGGAAGTGCGCCACCTGCGCGCTGCGCGTCCCGTGGTGGCACAGGCAGGCAAGCGGCTGGCTGCGGTCGAGTTCGAGGTAGCGCGCCGGCACGCTGCGCATGGGCATGGGCAGCAGCTCGAAGCCCTCGGCCTTGACCGATGCGGTCTGCAGTTCCCAGGGTTCGCGCACGTCGAGCACCACCGGCTTCGCATCGGGCGAGGCCGCTTTGGCCTGGGCGATCCACTGGTCGATCTCTGCGGGGTGGATGGACTGCATGGCGGGCGATCAGAAGCGAAAGCGCGATGGCTCGGGGAAGTGGCGCAGGCGCGGCGCCACGCTGTCCCAGGGCTGGGCGGTGGCGTACGTGGCGTCGCCGGTGCGGGTGATCAGGGTGGCGCGCATCATGGGCTCCTGGCCGACGATGGCCGCGAGCCGACCGCCCGGCGCCAGCAGCGCGAGCAGGGCGCTCGGCACCTCGGCCACCGAGCCGCTGAGCAGGATCACGTCCCACGGTGCTTCGCTGCGACAGGCTGCAAAGTCTTGCGCGGTGGCGTCGGCCACACGCACCGAGGCGTTGGTGATGCCGGCGCGCTGCAGGTTGTCGCGGGCGGTGCGCGCCAGACCATCGTCGATTTCCAGCGACACCACGTGCTGCGACAGCCCGGCGAGCAAGGCCGCCATGTGACCGCTGCCGGCGCCCACTTCGAGCACCTTGTCGCTCGGTTTGATGTTGAGGTCTTGCAGCAGGCGCGCTTCGACACGCGGTGCCAGCATCGCCTGGCCGTCCACGGCGGGGTGGGTGAGGGGCAGTTCCATGTCGGCGAAGGCGAGGGCGCGGTGCGCCTGGGGCACGAAGTCTTCCCGGCGCACCTGGCTCAGAAGGTCCAGCACGCGCGCATCAAGCACCTCCCAGGGGCGGATCTGCTGCTCGATCATGTTGAAGCGGGCGAGATCAAACGACTCGGGCGCGGCGGTGTTGGGGGACGTCATGCTTTGGTACTCCAGGGGGTATGCTAACCGATGTGAGGCAGCGGTGCGAATCTGTGGTCTGATTTTACCGATCAGCCCCGGTCGCCCGGCTGACGGCCACGCCATCGTCTGCAGGGCGCAGACCCGCCAGCCGGCGGAACCATTGGGCCAGGTCGTCCATGTAGCAATACACCACCGGCACCACCACCAGCGTGAGCACCGAAGAGGTGATCACGCCGCCAATCACCGCCTGGCCCATGGGCGCGCGCTGCTCCGAGCCCTCGGTGAGGGCAAAGGCCAGCGGCACCATGCCGAACACCATGGCCAGCGTGGTCATGAGGATGGGGCGCAGCCGCACCTTGGCCGCCAGCAGCAGGGCGCTTTCGCGGTCCAGCGGGGCGGCGCCGTCCAGCCCGTTGCGGGCCCGAATAGCGAAGTCCACCAGCAGAATCGCGTTCTTGGTCACCAGCCCCATCAGCAGCACGATGCCGATCACCGAGAACATGCTCATGGTGGAGCCGAACATGAGCAGCGCCAGCGCCACGCCAATCAGCGTGAGCGGCAGCGCGGTCATCAGCGCCAGCGGCTGCAAGAAGCTCTGGAACTGGCTGGCCAGAATCATGTAGATGAAGATCACGGCCAGCGCCAGCGCCGAGAGCGCGTAGCCGAACGACTCGGCCATGTTCTTGGTGGAGCCGCTGAACTCGTAGCGGTAGCCGGGCGGGAAGCTCATGGTGTCGAGCGACTGCCGGATGGCGGCAGACACCTCGCCGGCCGAGCGGCCGTACACGTTGGCGCTGATCGCCACCTCGCGGTTCAGGTTGCGCCGGTTGATCTGGTTCGGCCCGGTGCCTTCGACCACCTCGGCCACCTGGGCCAGGCGCACCACGCGCGCCGTGCCGTCGGCTGCGGCGCCCACCACCAGCGGCAGCTGCGCCAGATCGCTGGTGCGCTCGCGCTGCTCGGGCGCCAGGCGCACGTTGACGTCGTAGCTCTCGCCGTCGGCCGCGCGCCAGTTGCCCACGGTTTGCCCCGCCACCAGGGTGCGCAGGTTGCTGGCGACCGCGCCGGGGTTGAGCCCGGCGTCGGACGCGATGTCGCGTTTGAGGCGCACATCCACCGTGGGCTTGTCGGGTTTCACGCTCGCATCCAGATCGACCAGACCCACGATCGGGCGGATGCGCGCCATCACCTGGTTGGTCAGGCGCTCCAGCTCGGCCAGGTCGTCGCCCTGCAATGAAAATTCCACCTGCTTGTTGCCGCCCACCGCGTCGAGCAGGCCCACGTGGGTCACGCTGATGCCGGGAATGCTGCGCAGGCGCTCGCGCAGCTTGGCCGACATGGCGTCCACGCTGAGCGTGCGGTTCTTGCGATCGGTCAGGCGCACATAGATGCTGGCGTACATGCTGCCCTGGGCGTTGCCGGTGTTGATGGTGGTCAGCGTGTACTGCACCTCGGGGAACTCGCGCAGCACCGCTTCCACCTGCCGCGCCTTGGCCTCGGTGGCTTGCAGCGAGGAGCCCACCGGGGTGTTGAAGCTCACCGAGGTTTCCGAGAAATCGGCCTTGGGCACAAACTCGGTGCCCAGCAGCGGCACCAGAAACAGGCTGCCGATGAAGGTGGCCAGCGCCAGCAGCACGGTGACCAGCTTGTGTTTGAGCGACCAGCGCAGCGCGCTCTGGTAGGTGTCGGAAAGATCGTCTTGCACGCGGTCAAACCAGCCGGTGACGCGGCCGATGGTCTTGTCGTACAAGGTCACCGGCGCGGCGTGTTTGCCGTGTTTCTCGATCTCCGGGTCGTGCCAGATGCTGGAGAGCATGGGGTCGAGCGTGAAGCTCACGAACATGGAGATCAGCACGGCAGCCACCATGGTGATGCCGAATTCGTGAAAGAACTTGCCGATGATGCCGCCCATGAAACCGATGGGCAGGAACACCGCCACGATCGACAGCGTTGTTGCCAACACCGCCAGGCCGATCTCCTGCGTGCCTTCCATGGCCGCGTTGTAGGGCGTCTTGCCCATTTGCACATGGCGCACGATGTTTTCGCGCACCACGATCGCGTCGTCGATCAGCAGGCCGACCGAGAGCGTGAGCGCCATCAACGTGATCATGTTGATGGTGAAACCGAACAGGTTCATGAAGAAGAAGGTGCTGACCAGCGCGATCGGCAAGGTGAGCCCGGTGATCACGGTGGAGCGCCACGAATTCAGGAACAGGAACACGATCAGCACCGTGAGCAGCGCGCCCTCGATCAGCGTCTGCCGCACGTTGTTCACCGAGACGCGAATCGGCCGCGAGCCATCCGCAATCGGCTCCAGCTTCACGCCAGACGGCAGCTCGGCCTGCACTGTGGAGAGGGCGGCATTCAGTCCGTCCACCACCGCAATCGTGTTCTCGTCTTGCGCCTTTTGCACCTGCAGCAGCAGCGTGCGCTGGCCGTTGTAGAGCGCCAGGCTTTCGACCTCTTCGGTGCCGTCGCTCACCCGCGCCACCTGGTCCAGCCGCACCGGGCTGCCGCCGCGCCGCGCCACGATGATGGCGCCGAAGTCTTGCGGGTTTTGCAGGCGCGAGAGCATCTGCACCACGCGCTCGCGGTTATCTGTCTTGAGCGTGCCGACCGGCTGGTCCTGGTTTTCGGTGCGCACCGCAGTGGCGATCTGCTCGGCGGTCACGCCCAGCGCCTCCATCGCCTTGGGATCGAGATCGATGTTGACCGCGCGTCGCGTGCCGCCCACCAGCGTCACCGAACCCACACCGCGCACGTTTTCCAGCCGCTTTTTCAGCGTCTGCTCGGCCCAGGTGGTGAGCTCGACGGCACTCGGCGCTTCTCCATTCACAGCGGTGGGCAAGACCGCGACCGACCAGACTGAGCGGCTCGCCGGATCGAAGCGCAACACCCGCGGCTCGTTCACCTCGTCGCGAAACGCCGGGCGCAGGATGGCGACTTTCTCGCGCACATCCTCGGCCGCCTTGCGGCCGTCCACATAGAGCTGGAACTCGATGATCACCACCGAGCGACCCTCGTAGCTGCGCGAGCTGATCGAACTCACGCCGGCGATGGCGTTCACCGCCTCTTCCACCTTCTTGGTCACCTCCGACTCGATGATCTCGGGCGAGGCGCCGGGGTACTCGGTGGTGACCACGACCACCGGAAAGTCGATGTTGGGGAACTGGTCGATCTGCAGCCGCTGGAACGAAAACACGCCCAGCACCATCAGCGCGAGCATGACCATGGTCGCGAAGACCGGGTTGCGCAGCGAAACCTGGGTGAACCACATGGCGCTGCGCTCTCAGTTGCCTGTGGCGGGTGCGGTGACGGACGCGTTGGCTGGCGTCGCCACGGCATCCGCGCTGGCCAGCGTCACCGCCGTGCCTTCGCGGATCAGCCCGGCCTGCACCCGCAGCACCAGCGTGCCCAGCGGTACGGCTGCCGTGTCACCCATCATCACCATCGGCTCGTCGCCTTGTCGCGCCTGCTGCGCAAGCGATATCGGCTGGTGCACGATCTTGCCTTCGCGCACCATCTGGACATAGGGCGCTGGCTTGTCGTTGCGCACCGAAGACAGCGGCACCGCCGGCGCGTCCACCCGTCCAATCACCACCACACCCTGCGCAAACAGGCCCTGGCGCATGCCGGGCACCGCGGTCACGCGCAGGTAGATCAACACGCTGCGGCTGCCGGGCTGCACGCTCGGGTTGATCCGTGCCACCGTGGCCGCCACCGGCTCGTTGAGCCCCTCCACCCGCAGCCGCGCCACCTGGCCCACCCGAACCGCGGCCGCATCGGCCGGCGCCAGCGCCGCTTCCAGCTCGAAGCCCGAGAGGTCCACCACCTCCAGCACCCGCGCGTCCAGACCCACGCGCTCGCCGTTCTGCGCCAGTCGGGCCGACACCTGGCCGGTGAGCGGCGAGGCGAGCACCGTGTCGCCCAGCGCCTTGCGCGCAATGTCGCGCGCCGCCAGCGCCGCCTGGTGGTTGGCCTGGGCGGCCGCCAGATTGGCGCTGCTGGTGTCCAGCGCGGTGGCGGAAATGAAGCCCTGGCGCACCAGCGCCTGGTTGTTGTCGAAGCCGCGCTGTGCGATCGCCACCTGCGCCTGCGCCGCCTGCGCTTGCTGTTCGGCCTGGCGCAGCCGCGCCTGGGCTTCGGTGTTGTCCACCCGCGCCACGGTTTCGCCGGCGCGCACCGGGTCCCCTTCGCGCTTGGTCAGGCCTTGCAGTTCGCCAGCGGTGCGCGCCTTGATGACCGCGGTTTGCAGGGCGCGCAGCGAGCCGGAAAGGGCCACGGTCTGGTCCAGCGCCAGCGTTTGCACCGCCACCACGTCTTGGGCGCCCAGTTGGTACACCGGGTCTTGCTGCAGGGCCTGCGCCGCGGCGTTGGCCGCGGCGTTTTGCGTGGCGCGTTTCTGCAGGGCGCGCGTCACGCCCAGCGCAATGCCGAGCGCGAGCAAGGCGACAAGCAGCCAAGGGATCCAGCGGCGGTTGGGTCGGGTGTTCATGGTTTCGCGGGTGTGGGTTTGCGTGGTTTTGTCGCGCGGCTGGCAGTTGGCGGTGCGAGCATGCCGTGGAGCAGCAGATCGATCTGGCTGTCGATGAAGGCCTGCGGCTCGATTTGCTGTTGTGCCGGGCAGCAGGGGGCCAGCGAGTGTTGCCACATCAGCAGAAAAATCATGGGCGCGATCAGGCTGTAGACCGCGTATTCGAGGTCCATCGGCCGAAATTCCCCGCTGGCGATGCCGCGCTGCAGGATGCGCTTGATCAGGTCATGCCCCGGGCCGATCACTTCCTGCTGGTAAAACGCCGCGATCTCGGGAAACATGCCGGCTTCGCTCATCACCAGCTTGCTGATGCCCGAGGCCTTGGTCATGCCGATTCGCTGCCACCAGGTGTGCATGCAATGGCGTGCCAGGTCGGCGCTGCTGCCCTGGTACTCGGCGAGCTCCTGGTTCCATTCGGTGAAACGGCCCGAGATGGTGTGGCGCACCAGCGCCTTGAACAGCTCTTCCTTGCTGGGAAAGTAGAGAAACAGCGTGCCTTTGGAGACGCCGGCGAGCGCCGCCACCTCTTCCACACGGGTGGCGGCAAAGCCCTTTTCCACAAACAACTCGAGTGCGGCATCAAGCAGCTCGCCGGGACGCGCTTCCTTGCGCCGTTTGCGGCGCACCGGCGTATCGGCGGCAAGCCGCGCGGGCCGGTTCTGGGGTGATGCGGAGCTGGGGATGGGCATGCGCAGTTGGTTAATGACCAGTGGGTTATTAATGTAACCCAGCCGGCTGACGCCGCGTTGCAAGGCTGCGGCATCCAGGCCGCAGCCGCTCACTCCAGTCGAATGCCCACCTGCTGGATGTGCCGGCCATCCATGCTGCGCACGCTGAGCTCGGCGTGGCCGAGGTGCGCGCTGTCGCCCACCACCGGTGGACGGTGCAAGGCCTCGGTGAGCCAGGCGCCGATGGGCTGCTCGGCATTGTCAGGCGTCGGCAGGCCGTAAAACGCGCAGAGCTGGCCCACCGGCACCGAGGCGTCGAGCACAAAATCGCCAAACACCGCGCGGGTCTGCGCCTCGTCTTCCGGGTCGGGCAGCACCACGCCCAGGCGGCGCGCACTCCAGGCGATGGTGGAGCCCTGCAGCAGCAACGAAGCCAGCACCACGACAAAGGCGACGTTGAAAAAAATCTGAGCCCCCGGCACGCCCGCCATCACCGGGAACACCGCCAACACAATCGGCACCGCGCCGCGCAGCCCCATCCAGGAGACGAACGCGATCTCGCGCCGCTCGAATCGCAGGGGTGCCAGACACAGCCAGACCGCAATCGGTCGCGCCACCAGCATCAGCACCAGCGACACCCCCAGCGCTGGCCAGATCGTGCGCAGCAAGTCGGTCGGCGTGACCAGCAGACCGAGCAGCAAGAACATGCTGGCCTGCATCAGCCAGGCGTAGCCGTCCATGGCCGAGAGCGACGAGCGCACCAGCCGCCGCGCGCGGTTGCCCGTGATCACGCCCATGGCGTACACCGCCAGAAAACCCGAGCCGCCGAGCCAGGTGGTGCCCGCAAACACCGTGAGGCCGCCCGACACCACCAGCAGCGCGCGGATGCCGCCACCGCCGTCCTCGCCCCGGCCCAGGCGCTTGAGCAGCTCGGCCAGCGCAAAGCCGCTGGCCACGCCCAGCGCTGCGCCCCAGCCGAACTGCAGCAACAGGCTGCGCGCGATCTCGGCCGCGTCCAGCCCCGCGCCCGCAGCTGGCGCGGTGGTGGCCACCAGCGCCACGCCAATGAAGGTCAACGTGAGGTACACCGCCATCGGGTCGTTCATGCCCGACTCGATCTCCAGCGTCGCTGCCACCCGCTCGTTGAGCTTCACGCCAGACGACTTGAGCAGCGAGAACACCGCGGCCGCGTCGGTCGATCCCACGATGGCACCCAGCAGCAACGCCAGCGGCCAGCTCAGGTCCAGCAGCCACCAGGCCGCCGCACCGGTGATGCCTGCGCTCACGAGCACGCCCAGTGTGGCCAGCAGCAGCGCCGGCTTGAGCCCGGTGCGAAAGGTGGTGAAGTCGGTGCGCAGCCCGCCGTCGAGCAGGATCACCGCCAGCGCCACGTTGCCCACCACGAAGCTGAGCCGGAAATCGTCAAACACCAGCCCGCCCGGTCCATCCACGCCGGCCAGCGTGCCCGCCACCAGAAACACCAGCAGAAACGAAAACCCGGCCCGCGCCGAAAACACCCCGGCCAGCACGCTCACGAACACCAGCGCCGCAGCGATCAGCAGCGGCAGGGTGAGGAAGTCGAGTGAGAGGGCCATGCGGTGACGCTATCAGAAAGCGTGCAAGCCTTAGGAGGTCAGGTTCCCTGTTTCCAGGCGAGCCATCCTTTGATCAGCGGGAACTTCGCGGCGTGAGTTTGGGGGCACTGGTTCGGTGCAGATGCTCGAACGTTTGCAGGCACAAAACATGCATGCTCTTTCAGCTTCCATCCACGCGGTATGCAAAAAACAAAAAATACATGCTGGCAAACCCCCTAGACGCAATTGCTGTTTGCGCGCATCGTCCCCCGATCGGAAAAATACCCAGCTCCCTGATGGTTCTGCCTCTCATACCACTCCCAGCGCATCGCGCTGGGGCGCGCCCCAGCCGGGTTGTCTCCCATCGGGAGTCTCATTTTGGTTCTTGGCGAGCCTCGCCTGCGGGTCATGGCCATGCGACCTTGATGTCCCGTCCAGCTTCGAGATCAAGTTTCCAAGCTGGAATACCGGTGGCCCAGGCAATCGTGACCCCCTCATTCATGAACGACGAAGCGCCGTGCCGGCCGGCTTGATGGACATCCAATGCCAGATTGGCATCCGCCGGGCAAGCCCGGTTTGACCCGATCCCTTCTTGACTTGCTTTCCCCCTCCCCAAACCTCAACCAGGAGAATTTCGATGATGAAGAAAATTTTGATGAAGCCAACATTGCGTTCCTCAGCCATGGCTGGCGCCATGGCGCTGGCCTTCGTTGCAGGACCTGGCTTCGCCCAAGACACGGGGACGCTGGCCAAGATCAAGAGCAGCGGCAGCATCACGGTGGGACACCGGGATGCCTCCATTCCGTTTTCCTATCTGGACGACAAGCAGCAGCCCATGGGCTACTCGCTGGATCTGTGTGCCAAGGTGGTCGACGCCGTCAAGGCCGAGCTCAAGATGCCGAGCATCAAGGTGGTTCTGCAGCCCGTTACATCGGCCACGCGCATTCCCTTGCTGGCCAACGGCACGATCGACATCGAGTGTGGCTCGACCACCAACAACGCTGCGCGCCAGCAGCAGGTCGCCTACACCATGACCAGCTTTGTGACGGCCAACCGCTTCATCTCCAAGAAGACAGACAACCTCAAGACCCTGGCCGACCTGAAGGGCAAGACCGTGGTGTCAACCTCGGGCACGACCAACATCAAGCAGATCACCGAGCTGAACGCTGCGCAAAACCTGGGCCTGAACATCCTGGCGGCCAAGGACCACGCCGAGTCCTTGCTGATGGTCGACACGGGCCGCGCCGTGGCCTTTGTCATGGACGACATCCTGCTCGCCGGTCTGGCGGCCAACAGCCCCAACCCGGCGCAGTGGCAGATGTCAACCGAGGCGCTGTCGGTCGAGCCCTACGGCATCATGGTGCGCAAGGACGACCCGGCCTTCAAGAAAGTGGTCGACGGCGCGATGACCGCGTTGATGAAGAGCGGCGAGATCAACCAGATCTATGCCAAGTGGTTCCTGCAGCCCATTCCCCCCAAGGGCATCAACCTGAACATCCCGATGAGCGATTCGCTCAAGAAGGTGATCGCCAACCCCACCGACTCGCCCGATCCCGCTGCCTACAAGTAAGCCCTGTGACCCCGGAGCGTTGGTGCTCCGGGGTCTTTTTTTGATGGCGAGCACATGAACTACAACTGGAACTGGGGCATTTTCTGGGAGCTTTCGCCAGATGCCAGCGGCACCTATCTGCAAACCTTGTGGTTCGGTCTCGGCTGGACGCTGGCCACCGCGCTGACGGCCTGGGTCTTTGCACTTTTGCTGGGCACGGTGGTGGGCACGCTGCGCACCCTCTCCGGCGGCTGGCTGCCGCGACTGGCCAACGCCTACGTGGAGGTGTTTCGCAACCTGCCGCTGCTGGTGCAGATGTTTCTGTGGTTCTTTGTGGTGCCCGAGCTGCTGCCCAAGGACATCGGGACCTGGGTCAAGCAGCTGCCCAATGCCAGCTTCTGGACCGCTGTCGTGGCGCTGGCGTTTTTTACCTCGGCCAGGGTGGCCGAGCAGGTACGCGCCGGTATCCAGTCATTGCCACGCGGCCAGACCATGGCCGGCACGGCACTCGGGCTCACGCTGGCACAGACCTACCGCTACGTCTTGCTGCCCATGGCTTTTCGCATCATCTTGCCGCCCATGACCAGCGAGTTCATGAACATCATCAAGAACAGCGCCGTGGCCCTGACCATCGGGCTGATGGAGCTCACCGCACGGGCCCGCTCCATGCAGGAATTCAGCTTCCAGGTGTTCGAGGCCTTCACCGCCGCCACCCTGATCTATCTCGTGGTCAACGGCGTCGTGGTGCTGGCCATGCGCGTGCTGGAGAAACGGGTCGCCGTGCCCGGCTACATGGGGGGCAAGCCATGACGCAGCCCGCATTGTTGCAAGGCTCCAAGGGCGACCCGATGAGGCTGAACCACCATGTTTGAGAATTTCGACTTCGACATCATTGCCCGAAGCTGGCAGGTCCTGATCTTTCAGGGCCTGGCATTCACGGCTCAGGTCACGGTGCTGGCCATGGTTGGCGGCATCCTGCTGGGCACCTTGCTGGCGATGATGCGGCTGTCATCGATCAAGGCGCTGTCGTGGACGGCCACGGTCTATGTCAACGGCTTGCGCTCGATCCCGCTGGTGCTGGTGATCTTCTGGTTCTATTTCCTGGTGCCCTACATCGGCGCCTGGATCATCGGCTCGCCGACACCGATCAAGGTGGGTGCCTTCACCTCGGCGCTGGTCACCTTCATCCTGTTCGAGGCCTGCTACTACTGCGAGATCATGCGCGCGGGCATCCAGAGCATTCCCAAGGGCCAGGCCTCGGCCGGCTATGCGCTGGGTCTGAACTACTGGCAGGTGATGTCTCAGGTGGTGTTGCCGCAGGCCTTTCGCAACATGACACCGGTGCTGCTCACCCAGACCATCGTGCTGTTCCAGGACGTCTCGCTGGTCTACATCATCTCGTTGCCAGACTTCGTCACCATCGCCAGCAAGATCGCCCAGCGCGACGGCCGCCTGATCGAGATGTACATGTTTGTGGCGGTGGTCTACCTGGCCATCTGCCTGCTGATGTCCTATGGCGTCAAACGATTGCAAGCGCGCATCGCCATCGCGCGCTGATCGCAACCAGATCAAAAATTGAAAGAACGCTCATGCCCATGATCGAGATGGACCACGTCAGCAAGTGGTACGGCAGCTTCCAGGTGCTCAAGGAGTGCACCACCCAGGTGGACAAGGGTGAGGTGGTGGTGGTCTGCGGCCCGTCGGGTTCGGGCAAGTCCACGCTGATCAAGACCGTCAATGCGCTGGAGCCGTTTCAGAAAGGGCGCATCACGGTGGATGGCATCGACGTGGGCGCCAAAGGCACCGATCTGCCGCGCCTGCGCTCGCGCATCGGCATGGTGTTCCAGAACTTCGAGCTGTTCCCGCACCTGTCGATCACGCGCAACCTGGCACTGGGTCAGGTCAAGGTGCTCGGGCGCAGCGAAGACGAAGCCATGGAGCGCGGTCTGAAGCTGCTCGACCGCGTCGGCCTGATCGCGCAGAAGGACAAGTTTCCCGGTCAGCTCTCAGGCGGACAGCAGCAGCGGGTGGCGATTGCGCGGGCACTGTCCATGGACCCGATAGCCATGCTGTTCGACGAGCCGACCTCGGCGCTGGATCCGGAGATGATCAACGAGGTGCTCGACGTGATGGTTCAGCTGGCGGTAGAAGGCATGACCATGATGGTGGTCACGCACGAGATGGGCTTTGCCCAACGGGTGGCCAAGCGCGTGATCTTCATGGACCAGGGCGAGATCGTCGAGGACGCGACCAAGGAGGAATTCTTTGGCGCACCTCGCAGCGAGCGGGCGCAATCTTTTCTGTCCAAGATCCTCAGCCACTGATCACCTCTGCCGCTGCTCCAGGCGGTCACCATCCCATCCGGCAGCCCGGAAAGGCTGGGATCCTCACGCTGGCCCTCTACTGAGCGCTGTTCACTGATTGGGTGCAGCCCAGCGTGGGTGCACGCGATCCCCTCACATCCTTCAGCGCGTTATTGGCCAGCAGCCATGCACTGTTTGAGGGCATTTTGTTTGATTTTTCCTGGTACGAATACTGCTTATTTTTTGGGTTCTGCGCTTTATCAGTATGCGAAAAACGAAAAATACGACCCGATAAAACGATTAGACACGCTTGCGCCACAGGAACATGATCTTTCCAATCTGATGGTTATTGAAAGTTTCTGATGGATCTGTCTCTCTTTCCCCGTATCCAGCTCGGGCACTTCCCAACCCCGCTGGAGCCCATGGCGAACCTCACAGCCTTGCTGGGTGGGCCTCGGCTATGGATCAAACGAGACGACTGCACGGGTCTCTCCAGCGGGGGCAACAAAACGCGCAAGCTGGAGTACCTGATGGCCGAGGCCATCGCGGCGCGCGCCGACGTTGTGATCACCCAAGGCGCGACCCAGTCCAACCACGCGCGCCAGACGGCGGCGGCGGCCGTGAAGGTCGGCATGAAGTGCCACATTCTGTTGGAAGACCGCACCGGCAGCACTGACCCGGACTACACCGACAACGGCAACGTCCTGCTCAACCGCCTGCATGGCGCCACGGTGGAGCGGCGCGCGGGAGGCACCAACATGCAGCAGGAGATGGAGCAGCTGGCCGAGCGCCTGAAAGCCGACGGGCTGCGCCCTTACGTGATCCCGGGTGGCGGCTCCACCCCGGTGGGTGCGCTGGGCTACGTGAGCGCCGCCGCCGAGCTGATCAGCCAGGCCGCCACACGGGGCTTGAGAGTCGATCACCTGGTACACGCCACCGGCAGTGCCGGCACCCAGGCTGGTCTGGTGGCCGGTCTGTATGGCCTCAACAGCGACATCAAGTTGCTGGGCATTGGCACGCGAGCCCCCAAGGAAAAGCAGGAAACCATGGTCTACGACCTGGCCTGCCGCACCGCCGAGCACCTGCGCATGCGCCCGGGTATCGCGCGCGAGTCGGTGGTGGCCAATTGCGACTATGTGGGCGCCGGTTACGGCATACCCACGGCGGGCATGCAAGAGGCGGTCGAGCTGCTGGCGCGCACCGAAGGTTTGCTGCTCGACCCGGTGTACTCCGGCAAGGGCATGGCAGGCCTGATCGATTTGATTCGCAAGGGTCACTTCAAAACCACGGACAACGTGGTCTTCTTGCACACCGGTGGCTCGGTGGCGCTGTTCGGGTACGCAGAGGCCTTTGGCCTCAAGGGTCCTCAGGTTTGATTTGATGCGCCGAGACAAGGCGCTGCAAGTCGGGTTCAGTGTTTCATTCAACAGGAGAAATCACGATGTTCAAGAAAAACGCTCGCACAGTGCTGCGCCTCACCACGCTTGCCTTTGCCGCCTCCGCGGTACTCGCATCCGCAGCCCACGCTCAAACCACCACTTTGCGTTTGTCGACGTATGTCAACGAGGTAGATGTGCGTTTTGATGGCTTCAAGAAATTTGCCGAACTGGTGAATACCAAGACCAACGGCCGTGTCAAGGTGGAGGTGTTCGGCTCATCCACCCTGCACGGCTGGAGCGAGGGTATCGACGCCATGTTGGGCGGCGTGGCCGACATTGCCTGGGTTTCGGCCGACAAGCGCCTGCCCTGCTACCGCGTCACCTCGCTCTACCCGATTGCGATCGACATGAAGAAACAGGTGCGCGCTGGACGCTGCCTACAGCGCCCTGATCGCGCCGGAAGCGCTGAAGATCGGGTTGGTGCCGCTGATCAACTCGAACTACTCGTACGACCAGGAGTGGTGGTTCAAGAAGCCCAACACCGACATCGGCAAGATTGAAGGACAACTGGTGCGCTCCATCGGCCCGCTGACGTCCATGATGATCGAAACCTGGGGCGGCAAACCGGTGTTCATCGCGCCCAAAGAGGTGTTCCAGTCGGCCGAGCGGGGCGTGGTGGATGGCATCAACATGGGTGTGGCCACTTACAGCGCCTGGAAGCTTTGGGGTGTGATGCCGCACATGGTCAAGGCCAACCTGTTCTACGGCAACATCCAGTACATGATTTCCAAGCGCAAGCTCGATTCGCTCTCGCCGGCCGATCAGAAAGCACTGGAAGCTGCGGCCAACGAATCGGAGTCCTGGCTCAAGCCGAAATACGAAAAGTGGGTTGACGACAGCATCGCCGACGCGTTGAAGCAAGGCGGTACCGTCACCACCATCAGCGCTGAAAAACGCAAGGCACTGCTCGAGCAGCGTGGCGGGCAAGTGGGACGCGAGGTGAACGCCGGCTGTGGCCCCGAGCTGGCTGGCAAGGTGCGCACCCTGCTCAACCAAAACGCGCTGTAAGCGAGCATGCTGGCTACCGTTGAACGTGGTCTGGAGCGGCTGGCCGTCTGGCTGGCCGCTCTGGGTGCACTGATCATCGTGGTGCAGACCGTCTGGATCTCCTACGGCGTTTTCATGCGCTATGTGATTGGGCGACCAGACGGCACCGTCACCGAAGCCACCGCCATGCTGCTGTTTCCCGCGGCGCTGCTGGGCCTGGCCTTTGCGCTGCGGGAAGACGCTTATCCCAAAGTGACGTTCCTGCTCGACGCCCTGGGGCGCAAGGCCGCAAGGCGATGACTGCCGTGAACCTCGTTCTCATGATTGTGGTGGGCGTGTTCTTCTCCATCGCAGGCGTTCAGGCCACGATGCGCTGCTTACGCGTCGGGCACCGCATCCGAAATTCTTGCTGTGGCCGCGCTATCTGTTCTGGGCGCCGGGCGCACTCGCGCTGGTGATGTTCACGCTGTACGCCAGCGTGCGCTTGATGTCTGTCGTTGTCAAGCCCAGCCCAGCGCACCACCCATCACCAATAGAGGCCTCACCATGGAGTGGTACCACGTCGGACTGGGGCTCTTGACGCTGCTGGTCGTGTTCATCGGGATTGGCTTGCCCATCCCGTTTGCCCTCGCATTGGCATCCATGCCCTTTCTGCTGCACATCCAGGGTTGGTCCACCGCCCTGGTCAGTACAGAGTTGAAGTTGTGGGGCGTCTGGATCGACTACGTGCTGCTGGCCGTGCCGTTGTTTGTGCTCCTGGGTGAGCTGATCGGCCGATCCAACATCGGGCCGAACCTGTACCAGCTCATGCACCAGGGGGTGCGGGTCAGGGGCTCGGCGGCTTACGGCAGCATTGCGGCCTGTGCCGGTTTTGGTGCGGTTTGTGGTTCGTCCATGGTGGGCTCGCTCACCATTGGCGGGGTTGCCCTGCCGGAGATGATCAAGCTGGGCTACAACAAGCGCTTGTCCAGCGGCGTGCTGGCCGCAGGCGGCACGCTCAGCGTGCTGATTCCGCCCAGCCTGATCTTGCTGTTCTACGGCATCGTGACCGACACCTCCATCGGCGAGTTGTTCATTGCGGGCGTGATTCCGGGGCTGTTGCTGGCCACGCTTTTTTGCCATTACGGTGTTCATCTGGGGGCGCCTGTATCCCAGCCACATTCCCAACGCCGACAACGCGCCCCGGGCTTCGGTACGAGATTTTTTGTTGGCCTTCGGCCCGATTTTCCTCATTGGTCTGGTCATCACCGTTTCCATCTACGCCGGTATTGCCACACCCACTGAAGCCGCTGCCGTGGCGGCCCTGCTGACCACCATCTTGGCATTTGGTGTCGGCGGGCTGACCATGAGCGGGTTCAAAGACGCGCTGTTGGCCACCATGCGGACCATGGGCTATCTGGGTTTGCTGCTGTCGGCTGGCATTCTGTTTGGTTTCGTGCTCACGTACTACCGGGTGCCCCAGCAGTTCAGCGAAATGTTCATCGCGCTTGAGCTGAGCCCGGTGTTGGTGCTGGCCATGGTGATCGCGTTCTACGTGATTCTGGGCATGTTCCTGGAGCCGGTGTCGATGACCTTCATCACGCTGCCCACCATCTTTCCCGCTGATGGTCGCGTCGGGTTACGACCTGATCTGGTTTGGCATTGTTTTCACCATCACCATGGAAATTGCGGTGCTCACGCCGCCGGTGGGCCTGAATCTGTATGTGATTCAGGGCATCAGTCGAGGCGCGATCCCGATCGGTGATGTGATCAAGGGCTGCCTGCCGTTCCTGGCCTGCATGGTGGTCTTGATTGCCCTGGTCATTGCCGTGCCCAACGTTGCCCTGTGGTTGCCTTCGGTCATGAAATGATGACGCGCACTGCCACACCGGAACCCTTGCATGTCGAGCGCGCTGGCATCGGTGAGCGCTTGGTTCTGGTGCATGGCTATCTCGGCGGCTCCAGCCAGTGGGCCGCCGAAATTGAGGCCTTGAGCCCGCACCTGGACGTGATCGCCATGGACCTGCCGGGTTTTGGCAAAAGCCGGCACCTGACGTCGCCTGACCAGATCACGGGCTATGCACAAGCGGTGCTGGCCTGCCTGGATCGCTTGGGGGTGCAGCGTTTCCACCTGCTGGGGCACTCCATGGGCGGCATGATCGTGCAAGAGGTCGTGCGCCTCGCGCCAGAGCGTGTGAACCGCCTGGTGCTGTATGGCACCGGTCCGCTGGGTTTGTTGCCAGGACGTTTTGAAACCATGGCGCGCTCGCGGGAGCGGCTGGCACAAGACGGGGTCGACGCCACGGCACGGCGCATCAGCGCCACCTGGTTGTTGCACCGAGAGACATCGCCCATGGCCCAGGCGCTCGGCGATCTGGCGGCGCAAGCAAGTCCGCAAGCGGCTGAGGCCGGACTTTGGGCAATGGAGCGTTGGGACGGTCGGGCTCACCTGTCTCAGATCACCCAACCCACGCTCATCGTCTGGGGGGACCAGGACCGCAGTTACCAGTGGGCCCAGATCGAGACCTTGTGGCGCGAGATTGAAGGCGCTTCCTTGGCCGTCTTGCCGAATTGCTCGCATGCGCTGCATTTGGAGTACCCGCAAGCCTTTCATGCCCTGGTTCTGGATTTTTTGCTTGGGCCCAGCAACCAGCCCATGTCGCCAGGCGTTGCTGGCTAATTCTTGTGCAGAGGCTGCGCTGCGCTGGTTCGCCCACGCTTTCGCGAGCCGCATAGACTGGCGCCTTCCCAACACCGCGTACCGGAGCGCCCATGGAACTCAAGTGGCTGGACGACTACCTGGCTTTGATTGAGACAGGCACCTTTTCCGCAGCTGCGGAAAAGCGCCACGTGTCCCAGCCTGCCTTTTCTCGCCGCATTCAGCTGCTGGAGGAGTGGCTCGGTGTCGAGCTGATCGACCGCTCGCGCAAACCGCTTCGCTTCACACCCTTGGCCACTCAGCATGAGGCGGCTTTCCGCAGCCTGGCAACCCGCATCTACGAGTTTCAAGCGACCTTGAAGTCCGATGCCACGCACAGCCCCGGTCTGGTCCTGGCCGCACAACACAGTCTGGCTGCCGCCTACCTGCCCACTTTCCTGGAGGAACTGCGCGCGCTCATGCCCGAACAGCGGTTTCGGATCCGTTCGGAAAATCGCGACGAAGGCGTGGCCCTGCTGGTTCGCGGCCATGCCGACATTCTGTTGACCTATGAGAGTCCGCAATCGGCCAGCGGCGTACCGCCCCAATTGGCCACAGCCTGCACGCTGGGTGAAGATGCGCTGGTGCTGGTGGCCAGCGCCAAGCTGTGCGCTTCGGCGGACTTTTTGCAGCCTGGTCACCCGCTCCCTTTGCTTTGCTTTCCACCCGAGAGTTTTTTTGGCCAGGCCGTGCGCATTCGCGCCTTGCCCGAACTCATGCGGGACCGTCTGGTGGAGGTTCAGTACGTCAGCGAATTCAGCCTGGGGCTGCGCGAAATGGCGCTGATCGACCAAGGTGCGGCGTGGCTTCCTCGCGCGCTGATTGCCCGCGACCTGAAGCTGGGCGCGTTGCGCGAACTCAGCTCGGTGGCGCGTTCCGTGCCCTTGAACATCGTGGCCTATTTCGCCAACCGCGGCGGCAAATCACTGGAAGATCTGTTGGCCCAGTTCAGGGCCGCGCGAGGAATTGATCCCGCTGCGCCAAACCCTGCGGGCGCCTGAGCCTCACCGCGAAGACAAGGCAGCTGCTCGCAAGTGCCGCTGCCGTTACGATGCGGCGTCATCCTGAGTGACGCACCGGAATGATTCAGGCATTGGTCCATTGCGGGCCTGCACAAGGACACCCATGGAACCCCTGATGATTGCGCTGGCCTTCGGCGCCGGCTTTGCCGTGCAGCTGGTCAAGCTCCCGCCCCTGATCGGTTTTTTGGCCGCTGGCTTCGCGCTCAATGCGCTGGGCTTTGAGCGCACGCCGGCGCTGGACACGATTGCCAACCTGGGTGTCACGCTGCTGCTCTTCACCATCGGGCTGAAGCTGGACATCAAGACGCTGTTGAAAACCGAGGTCTGGGCATCGGCCAGCCTGCACATCGTGGGCTCCACCTTGCTGCTCGCGGGCGTGTTGTTCGTGTTCAAGCTGATGGGCCTGGCCATGGCCGCCGAACTGGGCTGGACGGCCATGGTGTTGCTGGGCTTTGCGCTCAGCTTTTCCAGCACCGTGTTTGCGGTGAAGGTGCTGGAAGACCGCAGCGAGCTGGGTTCGCTGTATGGCCGCATCGCCATTGGCATTTTGGTGATGCAAGACGTTTTTGCCGTGATCTTTTTGAGCGCGTCTTCTGGCGAGTTGCCCAGCCCGTGGGCACTCGGTCTGGTGCTGCTGTGGCCCGCAGCCAAGCTCATGAGGCTGGCGCTGGACCGCGTGGGCCACGGCGATTTGCAGGTGCTTTACGGCGCGTTTTTGTCGCTGGTGGTGGGCTACAGCCTGTTTGAAGCGGTGGGCGTGAAGGGCGACCTGGGCGCACTGATCGTGGGCATGTTGCTGGCGTCGCACCCGGCCACGGCGGGCTTGGCGAAGTCGTTGTTTCATCTGAAAGAGCTGTTTCTGGTCGGCTTCTTTCTGAGCGTGGGCTTGGGTGCACTGCCCAATTTGTCGATGCTGGTGATGGCCGGTTTGCTGTTGCTGGCGCTGCCGCTGAAAAGCGCGCTGTACTACGGGTTGCTGATGCGCTTCAGGCTGCGCACGCGCACCGGTGTGCTGTCCACACTGGCGCTCACCAACTACTCGGAGTTCGGCCTGATCGTGGCGGCCATCGCAGCCACGGCGGGCTGGTTGTCGCCAGAATGGCTGGTGGTGATTTCGCTGGCGCTGGCTGCCAGCTTTGTGATGGCCGCGCCGCTGAACGCCGCCAGCGAGAAGCTGTATGCGCGCTACAAGGGCCCGTTGTCCCGGCTGGAAGCCAAGACCCTGCTGGCCGCTGACCAGCCGATCCGCCTGGGCGATGTCGATGCCGTGGTGCTGGGCATGGGCCAGATCGGCAGCGGCGCCTATCACCGGCTGATCGAAACCCACGGTCTGCGTGTGCTGGGCGTGGACAACGACCCCGACAAACTGAGCGCACACCAGGCCGCCGGACGGCAGGTGATCGAGGGCGACGCGGTGGATTCCGATTTCTGGGACAAGCTGGTCGTCAGCGAACACCTCAAGCTGGTGCTGCTGGCCATGCCTTCGCAAGCCGGCAACATCTATGCCCTTCAGCAGCTGCAACACCGCGCTTTTGCCGGCCGCATTGCGGCCATCGTGACCTACAGCGACGAGATGGAGCCGCTGCGCGAACTCGGTGCCGACGCGGTGTTTCACGTGGCCGACGAAGCCGGCACCGCCTTCGCCGACGATGCGGTCGCCAGCCTGGCTTTGCCCACCGCAGGGCAGGCAGCTTGACGAGGCCACCCAGCATGAACCGCCATCTGCCGCCGTCGACCAGCCAACGCGTGGTGCGGCGCCGCACGCTGCTGGCCCTGGCTTTGACCAGTGGCGTGCTCAGCGCCTTGTTGCCAGTGCCTGCTCAGGCCCAGGCGCTCCTGGAACCCAAGCGGGCGATTGCGCTGATGCAGGCGGGCGGGCTCAACTTGTACATGCGCCACGCCATCACCGACCGCGCGCAGCGCGACACCGGTCGACGCGGTGACCGAGCGGGCCAGCGCAACCTCGATGCGAGAGGCAAAGCGCAAGCCACGGCTCTGGGCAAAGCCTTTCAACAGTTGAACATCAGGGTCTCGTCGGTGGCGTCCAGCGAAGTGTTCCGCGCGCTCGACACCGCGCAGCTGGCGTTTGGCGCTGCCAACGTCACCACGGTGGATGCTTTGATCGCCGACGACTACACGCCGCGCAACCCGATGGACGATGCCGATCGGGTGCGGCGAATGCTGAGCCAGCGCCCCGCGTCGCACAATGCCATGTTCGTGGGGCACATCATCCCGTTCGGGATGATTGTTGGCCGCTCGTTTGCGCAGACCGAGTTTCCCGAAGGCTCGGTGGCCTTGCTGGAGCCGGGCGACGCAGGGCCCGAGCTCATCGGCGTGGTGAGCGCCGAGGCGATCATCGTGGCGGCTGGGCTGGCGACGCCCTGGGTACCTTGAGCTCGGCTGCCGTATCAGCCGCCGACGGCATCACGCCTTTGCTTGCGCCAAAACACAAACGCGCGTTCAGCCAAAGAAGAAGGGCCGCCTTTGGCAGCCCTTCTGGAGCCTGATCGTCAACCGCGTCAGTTGGAAAACGCCGCAATCCCCGTGATCGCACGGCCCAGAATCAGCGCATGCACATCGTGCGTGCCTTCGTAGGTGTTGACCACCTCCAGGTTCACCAGGTGGCGGGCCACGCCGAATTCGTCGCTGATGCCGTTGCCGCCCATCATGTCGCGCGCCATGCGGGCGATGTCCAGCGCCTTGCCGCAGCTGTTGCGCTTCAAGATGCTGGTGATCTCCACCGAGGCCGTGCCCTCGTCCTTCATGCGGCCCAGGCGCAGGCAGCCCTGCAGGCCGAGGCTGATTTCGGTCAGCATGTCGGCCAGCTTTTTCTGGATCAGCTGGTTGGCGGCGAGCGGGCGGCCGAACTGCTGGCGGTCCATCACGTACTGGCGGGCGCGGAAGTAGCAGTCTTCGGCCGCGCCGAGCGCGCCCCAGGCGATGCCGTAGCGCGCGCTGTTGAGGCAGGTGAACGGGCCTTTGAGGCCGCGCACCTCGGGGAAGGCGTTTTCCTCGGGGCAGAACACGCCGTCCATCACGATTTCGCCGGTGATGGAGGCGCGCAGGCCCACCTTGCTGTGGATGGCCGGGGCGCTCAGGCCCTTGGCGCCCTTGTTCAGGATGAAGCCGCGGATGGCGCCTTCGTCGTCCTTGGCCCAGACCACGAACACGTCGGCGATCGGGCTGTTGGTGATCCACATCTTGCTGCCGCTCAAGGCGTAGCCGCCGGCCACTTTCTTGGCGCGGGTGACCATGCTGGCCGGGTCGGAGCCGTGGTTGGGCTCGGTCAGGCCGAAGCAGCCGATCCACTCGCCGGTGGCGAGCTTGGGCAGGTATTTCTGCTTCTGCGCTTCGGTGCCGAATTCATTGATCGGCACCATCACCAGCGAGCTCTGCACGCTCATCATGCTGCGGTAGCCCGAGTCCACGCGCTCCACTTCGCGCGCCACCAGGCCGTAGCAGACGTAGTTCAGACCAGCGCCGCCGTACTGCTCGGGGATGGTGGCGCCGAGCAGGCCGAGTTCGCCCATCTCGCGAAAGATGGCGGCGTCGGTCTTCTCGTGGCGGAAGGCTTCGGTCACGCGCGGTAGCAGCTTTTCCTGGCAGTAGGCGCGGGCGGCGTCCATCACCTGGCGCTCGTCGTCGGTGAGCTGGGCGCTGAGGTGAAACGGGTCTTCCCAGCTGAAGCTGGCTTTGTTGGCGTGGGCCATGGATTTGTCTCCGGCAGGTGTGAAATACAAAGGGGTTGCTTTGGATTGTCGGGTGTTGATGTATAGCTGTCTAATATCAATTACCGATAGATCAATACAAATGGTGGATTTATGGAGTTCAGACATCTGCGCTGCTTTGTCGCGCTGGCCGAGGAGCTGCATTTCGGCCGCGCGGCCCAGCGCCTGGCCATCACGCAGCCGCCGCTCTCGCTCAACATCCAGCAGCTCGAAGCCTCGGTGGGTGCCCGGCTGTTCGAGCGCAACAGCCGGGGCGTGAGCCTGACCGCCGCCGGCGACGCCTTCTTGCCCAAGGCCACCGCGCTGCTGGAGCAGGCCGCGCAGGCAGCGCGCGAGGCGCGAGACGTGGGCCAGGGCCTGGCGGGGCAGCTGCAGATTGGCTTTGCCGGCACCGTGCTCTACCGCGGCCTGCCGCAGGTGCTGCGCGACTTCGGCGCGGCGCACCCCAAGCTGCGGCTGGCGCTGCGCGAGCTCTCCAGCAGCGAGCAGCTGGTGGAACTGGTGCACGACCGGCTCGACCTGGGCTTTGTGCACACCACCCGCGTGCCGGCCGGGTTTTCGCAAATTCTGGTGTCCAGCCAGCCGTTTGTGGCCTGCGTGCCGTCAACGCATCCGCTTGCGGGCGAGGTGGTGCTGCCGCTGGCGCGCTTGCAGGGCGAGGCCTTTGCTGTCGTGATGCGCGCCGTCTCGCCCGACTACCACGACCGCATCCTGGCCGCCTGCGCCGACGCGGGGTTTGAGCCCGAGCTGGCGTTTGAGCTGCGGCATTGGCTGAGTGTGGTCTCGGTCATTGCGCAGGGCCTGGGCGTGGGACTGGTGCCGGCCGCCCTGCAGCAGGCGGGTCTGCCCGGCGTGGTCTTCCTGCCGCTGGCGCAATCGCTGCAGCCCTACGACACCCACTGTCTCTGGCGCAACGGGCGCGATCAGTCTGCGCTGGGGGCATTTCTGGCCGCGGTGCGGCAGGCCGCGCAACCGGTGCAAGATTCCCTGACCTGAAATTGAAGGAGATTGACGATGAGCGAGATGCAAACCCTGGTGTTGGGTGGTGGTTGTTTCTGGTGCACCGAGGCGGTGTACGTGGGCGTCAAGGGCGTGACCGATGTGGAGTCGGGCTACAGCAATGGCCAGGAAACCGCGCCCAGCTACGAGCAGGTCTGCACCGGGCGCACCGGCTGCAACGAGGTGGTGAAACTCACCTACGACCCGACCCAGATCAGCACGCGCGAGGTGCTGGAAATCTTTTTCGTCATCCACGATCCGACCACGCTCAACCGCCAGGGCAACGACGTGGGCACGCAGTACCGCAGCGGCATCTACTTCACCACGCCCGAACAGCAGCAGACCGCGCAGGCTTTGATCGACGAGCTCAACAGAGAAAATCTGTTTGGCAGAACCCGTGGTCACCGAACTGCTGCCGCTGGCGCACTACTTCCCGGCCGAGGACTACCACCAGGACTTCTTCGAGCGCAACCCGCACCAGGGCTACTGCATGGCCGTGGCGGCGCCCAAGGTGGCGAAGTTTCGCAAAACGTTTGCGCGGCTGGCGAAGTAGACCGCAGGGACCTTTGGCCTTTTCACAGACGCATCGCCGATACCCCATGCCATCGTTGATCTTCGTTTACGGCACCCTCAAAGAAGGTTTTCCCAACTTCGCTTTCAATCCGGGCAAACGCGTGCCAGGCACCTACCGGACGCGGCAGCCGTTTCCGTTTTACGTGGTGCAGCTCGCGGTGGAAGACCGCGCGCCCTGGCTCATGAACCACCCCGGGCAGGGCGTGCCGGTGTTGGGGCAGGTGTTCGAGGTGGACGACGCCACGCTGCAGGCCATGGACAGCTTCGAAGAGGTTGGTCTGCCGACCGGTTACGCGCGGGTCGAGCTGGAGCTGGAGCCAGCGGATCAACAGGGCGAGGTGCTGCTCGCCCATGCCTACATGAAGCACGAACACCAGCTGGTGGAATGCCTGCTCATCGAAGGCCCGTTTGCCGACTACACCGCCGAGCTGGCGGTGGGCTACCGGCTGGAGCTGCCTTAGTCTTTCACCGCGGGTTTGGCCAGCCTCGGCTGGGTCAGTTTGGGCCACAGCACGATCACCGCCAGCCCGGCCAGCACCAGCGCTGCCGCCTGCAGCTTCCACGGTTGCAGCGCTTCACCCAGCGCCAGGGCCGAGGCGCTCATGCCGAACACCGGCACCAGCAGCGCCATGGGCGTGACCTGCGCGGCGCTGTGGCGCGACAGCAGCCAGTTCCACACGCCGTAGCCAAACAGCGTGTTGCCCACCGCCTGCCAGACCACCGTGACCCAGACCACTGTGCTGGTTTGCTGCAACACGCCCAACATCACCGTCGGTGAGCCTTCCAGCCACCACGAGAGCAAGAACAGCGGCGGTACCGCGAAGGCGCTGCTCCAGACCACAAAGTGCAGCATGTTGACGCGCCCCACCGATTTGGCCACCAGGTTGGCGCAGGCCCAGGCCAGAGGCGGCCGCCAGCACGATCAGCACGCCGATGCCGGTGACGGCCGCATTGAGGTGGCTGGCGATCACGCCCAGCCCGCCCACCGCCAGCAGCAGGCCCACCACCTGGTACAGCGCAGCGATTCGCGCCAGATCAGCAGGGCCAGCCCGATGGTGAAGAACACCTGCATCTGGATCACCAGCGACGCCATGCCAGGCGAAATGCTGCTGCGCATGGCCAGGAACAGCAGCGCAAACTGGCCCACGCCGAGCAGCAGGCCAAAGGCCACCAGCCGGCGCCAGGGCACGGCGGGGCGTGGCATGAACAGCATCCAGGGCAGGGCCGACAGGGTGAAGCGCAGGGTGGCGAGCAAAAACGGCGGCAGCTCGTCCAGGCCCCAGCGGATCACCACAAAGTTGGTGCCCCAGACGAAGACCACGGCCAGCGCCAGCAAGACATGGGTGAACGGCAACAGAGGCTCCCGCGATGAAAGGGCGCTCAGTGTAGGCGCCCTGGCGCCGCTGCGTCAGCGCGGGAGCGCCGTGATGGCCGTGGTGAGTGCCTGGGTGTTGGCGCGCATCATGGCCACGTAACTGGAGGCCGGGCCGCTCGCATCCGACAGCGAATCGGAGAACAGCTCACCCGCGGGTTTGATGCCGGTCTCGCGGCCGATCTGCTCGATCAGGCGGGGGTCGGAGATGCTCTCGACGAACAGCGCCTTGATCTGTTCCTTCTTGATCTGGCGCACCAGTTGCGCCACGCCTTTGGCCGAGGCTTCGCTTTCGGTGCTCACGCCCTGAGGGGCGAGGAACCGCACGCCGTAGGCTTTGGCGTAGTAGCCAAAGGCGTCGTGCGAGGTGATCACCTTGCGCTGCGGTGCGGGAATGGCGGCCCAGGCGGCCTTGATCTCGGTGTCCAGCGCCTTGAGTTCGGCGGTGTAGGTGGCGGCGTTGCGCTGGTAGGTCTCGCAGCCAGCGGCATCGGCCTCGCACAAGCCCTTGGCGATGTTGCCCACATAGACCATGGCGTTGGTCACGCTTTGCCAGGCGTGCGGATCGGCTCTCGCCATGGTCGTGGCCGCCTTTGTGGTCATGCGCATCTTTTTCGGCCTTGAGCGGCTTGATGCCCTGGCTGACCACCACGTGCCGGCCCTGGTAGGCGGCGGTGTTGAGCAGGCGGCTCATCCAGCCCTCGAAGCC
Source organism: uncultured beta proteobacterium (assembly GCA_963831255.1). Taxonomy (GTDB): domain Bacteria; phylum Pseudomonadota; class Gammaproteobacteria; order Burkholderiales; family Burkholderiaceae_C; genus Hydrogenophaga. The sequence continues at coordinate 39,003 of CAWHPI010000009.1, forward strand.
CAGGCCGTTGGAGAACACGATCTGCGCCTGCCCCACCAGCCTGGCCTGCGAGGGTGTGGGCTGGAACACGTGGGCGTCGCTGCCGGGGCCGACCAGCACGTCGACCGCCACGCGGTCGCCGCCGACCTGCTTGACCAGGTCGCCCAGGATGCTGAAGCTGGCCACGGCCTTGACCGGCGCAGCCGTCTGGGCGTGAAGCGCCGGGCTGAGGGCGGCGAAGGCGAGGCCGATGAGAGACAGTGCGCTGGCGCGGCGGGAGAAGGCGGTCATGACATGTCCTTTGGGGTTTCAGGCTTGCAGGTGGGAAGAGGCAGGGCGCTGGCTGCGCAGCGCGCCGTGGGGAGCGAAAAGCAGCGACAGCAGGTAGCTCGCGCCCAGCGTGAGCACGATGGCCGGGCTGGTGGGCAGATCGACGTGGTACGACAGCAGCAGGCCGGTGAGGCTGGCGGCCAGCGCCAGCGCGGTGGCCAGCAGCAGCAGCGGGCCGAGGCGGCGCACCCAGAAACGCGCCGTGGCCGCGGGCAGCACCATGATGCCCACCGCCATGAGCGTGCCCAGCGCGTGAAAACCGGCCACCAGGTTGATCACCAGCAGGCCGAGAAAGCCGTAGTGCGCCACCGGGCTCCAGCGGCTGACCTGGCGCAGAAAGCCCGGATCCAGGCATTCGAGCACCAGCGGCCGGTAGAGCAGGGCCAGCGACACCAGCGTGACGGCGCTGATGCCGCCGAGCAGCAGCCAGCGCCGCGTCGTCCAGCGCGAGCACGGTGCCAAACAGCACATGCAGCAGGTCCACGCTGTTGCCACGCACCGAGACGATGAGCACGCCCAGGGCCAGCGAGAGCAGGTAGAAGGCGGCCAGGCTGGTGTCTTCGCGCAGCACCGTGTTGCGCGACACCAGGCCCGAGCCCACGGCCACCGCGAGACCGGCCACGATGCCGCCGATGGTCATGGCGGTGAGCGACAGGCCAGCCACCAGGTAGCCGATGGCCGCACCGGGCAGGATGGCGTGCGCCATGGCGTCGCCCGTGAGGCTCATGCGGCGCAGCATCAGAAACACGCCGACGGGTGCGGCGCTGAGCGAGAGCGCCACGCAGCCCAGCAGCGCACTGCGCATGAAGCCGAATTCGACCAGCGGGCCGAGCAGCGGGTTGGCCAGCAGCCAGGCCATGAGCGGGGACGTGACAAGCTCGTTCATGGGTGTGCCTCACCGACCGCGTGTGCGTGGGTGTGCGCGTGGGCGTGTGTGGCCGGGGTGGTCTCGCACGGCGGCGCTGCGTCGTCAAACGGCTCGCGCATGTGCTGGGCGCGGGCCCAGTTGGCCTCGGTCAAGGCCTCGGCGGTTGGTCCGAATGCCACCAGTTCGCGCGCCAGCAACAGGGTGAGCGGAAAGTGCGCGCGCACCTGAGCCAGGTCGTGCAAGCACCACGATCACCGTCTTGCCCTGCGCCTGCCACTGGTGCAGCAAGGCCAGCAGGTCGGCGCTGGTGCGGTTGTCCACGGCGGCAAATGGCTCGTCCAGCAGCACCAGGGGCGCGTCTTGCAGGATCAGGCGGGCAAACAGGGCGCGCTGCAGCTGGCCGCCCGAGAGCGTGTCCAGCGGGCGCGCTTCGAAGCCGGTGAGGCCCACGGCGGCGAGTGCGGCGTCGCACAGTGCGCGGTGCCGGGCTTCGATGCGGCCGAGTGCGCCCACGCTGGTGCCACAAGCCCAGCGTGACCATGCCGCGCACGTCGATCGGAAAGCTTGCGTCCAGCCCGCTGTGCTGTGGCAGCCAGGCGATGCGCTGGTTGGCCGGCCGCCGCAGCTCGCCGCCGATGGGGCGCAAGCTGCCGGCCAGTGCCTTGATGAGCGTGGATTTGCCCGCGCCGTTGGGGCCGACCAGCGCCACCAGCGAACCCGGCTGCAGCGTCAGGCTGAGGTGGTGCACGGCGGGATGCCGCTCGTAGCCCAGCGTCAGATCGCGCAGTTCGATCGCGGTGGTGCTGACGTTGGGGCTGGGCCCGGGCTGGTTTTGCATGTGCGAAGCTGAATTAAACTGTTGCAACTGAATTGCATTAACGTCGATATTAACGCAACATGGTTGCGACAATAAAAGGATGCCCATGCCCACGCGATCACCCAGAGAACCGGTGCCGGTGCCTGCCGAGCTGCAGGCCCGGCTGGAGCGGGCCGGGCTGCGCCGCACGCTGGCCACGCGGGCGGTGCTCGGCCTGTTCCTGAACAACCCGCAAGGCATGCTCAGCCATGCGCAGGCGATGGCTGCCTTGCAGGCCCGAGGTCTGGACATCAACCGCGTCACGCTGTACCGGCTGCTGGATCGACTGGCCGCCTGCGGGGTGCTGCAGCGCCACGCCGACGACGACGCGCGCACCTGGCGCTACAGCCTGGCCGATCTGGAAGATGGGCTGGCGCCGCGCTTCGAGTGCGACGCCTGCCACCGCCAGTTCCGCGTGGCCGAGGGCAGTGCCCCGACCCAGGCGGCGGCCACCGACCTGCTGCGCACCCTGGCCCAGATGGGGCATCAGGGTCTGCGCGTGGATGTCGCCATTCACGGTACCTGCGCCGGCTGCCTGCCGGCCCCTGGCGCTGCCCGGCGCAAGGGGCCGCTGCGGTGATCGAGACCCGCGGGCTTGCACATGGCTACGAGCCGGCAACGGGCTTGCGCTTTGCCGACGTGACCGTGCCCCAGGGCGGCACGCTGCTGCTGCGCGGCCCGTCGGGCAGTGGCAAGTCGACCTGGCTGGCGCTGGCCGCCGGCCTGCTCACGCCCAGCGCGGGCGAGTTGCGGGTGGCGGGTCAGGCGGTGGCGGCGCTGAAAGGCGGGCAGCGCGATCGCTGGCGCGCGCGCAACATCGGCTTCCTGCCGCAAAAGCTGCTGCTGAGCGAGGCGCTCAGCGTGGCCGACAACCTCGGGCTGGTGTTTTTTGCCGCGGGTCGGCCGGTGGACCGCTTGGCAATATCGGCGGTGCTGGGCGCGCTGGGTGTGGCGGCGCTGGCCGATCGCAAGCCGGCGCAGCTCTCGGTGGGCCAGGCGCAGCGCGTGGCGCTGGCGCGGGCCTTGCTGAACCAGCCCCGGGTGCTGCTGGTCGATGAGCCCACGGCCAGCCTGGACGATGCGGCCTGCAGCGCGGCGCTGGCCCTGCTGCAACAAGGCGCGGCCAACACCGGCGCCACGCTGGTGATCGCCACCCACGATGCGCGCGTGGTGCAGGCCCTGCCCGAGGCGCAGACGCTGGCGCTCGGCCTGCCGCAGGCGGAGCTGACGGCATGAGCCTGCTTGGCCTGTCCTGGCGCTACCTGTGGTCGCGCCCGCTGACCACGCTGCTCAACCTGTTGCTGCTCAGCCTGGGGCTGGCGTCGATGGCGTTTGTGCTGATCGCCAAAGACCAGATCGATCGCGCGTTCGAGCGCGACCTGCAAGGCATTGATGCGGTGGTGGGCGCCAAGGGCAGCCCGCTGCAGCTGATCCTGGCGGGCGTGCTGCACATCGATGTGCCGCCCGGCAACATCCCGCTGGCCGAGGTGGACCGGCTGCGCCAGCACCCGCAGGTGGCGCAGGTGATTCCGCTCAGCCTGGGCGACAACCTGCAAGGCTTTCGCATCGTCGGCACCACGCCCGACTACATCACCCACTACGGCGCCGAGCTGGCGCAAGGCGTGCTCTGGAGCGCACCCATGCAGGCGGTGCTGGGGGCGCAGGTGGCGCGCGGCCTGGGGCTGGTGCCGGGTCAGGCGTTTGAGGGTGCACACGGGCTGGGCATGGGCGGGACGACGCACGAAGAAGCCCTCTACACCGTGAGCGGCGTGCTCGCGCCCTGCGGCTGCGTGCTGGACCGCCTGGTGCTCACCGCCACCGAGTCGGTCTGGCAGGTGCACGACGAGATGCACGGCAGCGCCGAGATGGACGAAGCCGACCGCGCCGCCCTGACCGCAGAGCGCGAGATCACCATGGCGCTGGTGCGCTACAACACGCCGATGGCCGCGCTGAGCTTCCCGCGCTTTGTGAACGACAGCACCACGCTGCAGGCCGCGGCGCCGGCGCTGGAGATCACCCGCTTGTTGAGCATGGTGGGCGTGGGCACGCGGGTGTTGAACGGGCTGGGCGCGGTGCTGCTGGGCGTGGCGGCGCTCTCGGTGTTCATCGCTCTGTGGAGCGCGGTGCGCGAGCGCCGCACCGATCTGGCCATGCTGCGCATGCTGGGCACGCCGCCGCTGAAGGTGGGCGCGCTGCTGATGGCGGAGTCGCTGTGGCTTGCCGCCATGGGCTGCGTGCTGGGCCTGCTGGCCGCACATGGGCTGGCGGCCATCATGGGCGCGATGTTGATGGCCGAGCAGTCGCTGGCCATTTCGGGTTGGCAGTGGGTTCCCGCCGAAGGGTGGGTGCCGGTGCTGGCCCTGGGGGTGGCGGTGGTGGCGGCGCTGGTGCCGGCCATCAGCGCCTATCGGGTCGATGTGACCCAGCTGTTGAACGCGAGGTGAATCGAATGAAAAAGTCTTTGATGTGGTTCTTGGGCGCGGCCTGTCTGTCCACGGCTGCGCTGGCCCAGCATGCCGACAAGGAAATCCAGGAAGACATCACCCGGCACCGCGCCATGGCCGCTGCGCACGAGGCCGCGGCCAAGTGTCTGGAGGCAGGCAAGGGCGAAAAGATCTGTGTGGCGGAACTTCAGGCTGCTTGCAAGGGTCTGGCGATCGGCAAGTATTGCGGCATGAAGCACCAGCACTGAGGCGGCTGAATGTGCATGCTGCCTCACCGCACCCACGCGCCTGGATCAACATGAAGCTGTTTCGCAGACTCGCCATTTCACTGTCTTTTGTTCTGGCGTTGCCGGTGGGCGCTCAGATTCTCTCGTCGCCACTCGGAGGCGCGACTCCAGCCGCGCCAGCTCCAGGCGGTGTGCCGAGCGGTCAGGGCGCTGGTGTGCACAGCCCGCTCAGCCCATTTGCGCCACTGCCCAAGCGAACCGATGTGGTGCCCTGGTCGGTGCTGACCGATGTCGACACCCGGTTCGAAGATCGGCGCAACGTGGCCACCTTTTCAGCAGCCGTGCGCGCGCTGGATCGAAAGCAGGTACGTCTGCAGGGCTTCATGATGCCGCTGGGTCCGGGTGAAATGCAGTGGCACTTTCTGCTCGCATCGGTGCCGCTGACCTGTTCGTTCTGCACGCCCGGTGGCCCGGAAAGCATCGTGGAGGTGCGTACCCGCGAGCCGGTGAAATACAGCGTGGGTGCGGTGGTGGTGCAAGGCAGGCTGCAGGTTTTGCAGAGCGACCCTTCGGGGCTTTACTACCGCATCACGCAAGCCGTGGGTGTGAAGTAACGCCGGGGCAGGTGGGGCCCTGCATAGAATCGCGCCATGTCCCTCGCCGCCCAGCCCGCCGCCCTCTGATGGCCTTGTACCGCCAAGTCAAGCGCGAGCTGATTGCCGACATCCAGTCCGGCAAGTTCCAGCCGGGCAAGGCGCTGCCCAACGAAACCGAGCTCGCACAGCGCTTTGGCGTGTCCATCGGCACGTTGCGCCGCGCGGTGGACGAACTGGTGGCCGACCACATTCTTCTGCGCCAGCAGGGGCGCGGCACCTTCGTCGGCCAGCAGGACAACGACCGCTTCATGTACCAGTTCTTCAAGATCGAAGGGCGGGACGGCACGCGCGAATTTCCCCAGATCCGCCTGCTGAGTTTTGACGCCGCGCGCGCCAGCGCCGACGAGGCCCAGGCGCTCGGCCTGCGTGGCTCGGCGCGCGTGCTTCGCATCGAAAACCTGTTGTCGCTGCAAGGCCGGCCGGTGGTCCATGACCGCATCACGCTCGACGGCGCGCTGTTTCCGCGGCTGACCCGCGATCAGTTCGAACAGCGCCCAGGCACCATCTACGAGCTGTATCAGCGCGCCTTTGGCGTCACCGTGGTGGGCGCCGACGAGCGTGCGCGCGCCGAAGGGGCAGACGCCGCCAGTGCCGCGCTGCTGCAGCTGCCGGTGGGCTCGCCGGTGTTGCGGGTGGCGCGTGTGGCGCGCACCTTTGACCGGCAGCCGGCCGAGCTGCGCGTGTCCATCATCGACACCCGTGCCCACGAATTCGTGAGCTCGGCCAGCGCCCCGCCATGAGCGAATCGCTGACCGAGCTGCGCCAGTTTGCCGAAGCGCTGGCGCTGGACGCCGCCGAGCGGGTGCGCCAGGCGCGGCGCGGTGCGGTGGTGCAGGAGAAAGCGGCGGGCGACTGGTTCAGCGCGCTCGACGGCGAGATCGAGCAACACATCCGCCAGCGCATTGCGCAGGCTTACCCGGCGCATGGCTTCCTGGGCGAAGAGGGCGGCGCGGTGGGTTCGCAGGGTGAAGGCGATCGGGTCTGGGTGGTCGACCCCATCGATGGCAGCATGAATTTCCTGCGCGATCTGCCGCACTACGCGGTGTCGATCGCGCTCGTGCAAGGGGGCGAGCCCCTGGTGGGCTGCGTGGTGGACCCGGTGCGGGGCGAGCTGTTCAGCGCCGCGCTCGGGCTGGGTGCGCATTTGAATGGCGAGCGGTTGTGGGTGGGCTCGCCGCAGCGCCTGCTGGATGCGGTGGCTGCCACGGTGTTTCCGAAGCCGCATGCGGGTTTCCTGCCCGGCTATGTGGACCAACTGGGCCGTGTGCTCGGCGCCGTGGCGGGCGCGCGCCGAAGCGGCAGCATGGCGCTGGACCTGGCCTACCTGGCCGCGGGCCGGGTCGATCTGTTCTGGGAGCGCGGCATGGGCGCGTGGGACGCAGCGGCGGGCGTGCTGCTGATCCGCGAGGCCGGTGGTGAGGTGTTCACGCTGGACGGGCTGCCGTGGATGCGGTCGGCGCAGATCGCCGCTGCCACGCCGGGCCTGAGCGCTGCCTGGCGCGAATTGCTCACGCGCTGAAGCGAAGTCTGGCGCTACTTCGGCGCCGCGGCGGTGCTGCCGCGCACCACCAGTTCGAACGGCAGCAGGGACTGCGCGGCGATGGCTTCGCCTGCGATGGCCGAGAGCACGGCGTTGGCGGTGATGCGTCCCAGATCTTGTGTGGGCAGGTGGATGGTCGTCAGGCCCGGGTTGATCGCCTCGGAGAGCTCGTGGTTGTCGATGCCGCAGATGGAGAGCTGGCGTGGCACCTTGATGCCCATGCGCTGCGCTTCAAGCAGGGCGCCGGTGGCGAGCAGGTCGTTGCCGCAGAAGATGGCGGTGGGTGGCTGGCGCGAGGCCATGAGCACGCGCAGCCCGCTGCGCCCGCCGTTGAGGTTGAACACCTGTTCGGTCAGCAGGCTGGTGGGCAGCTTGAGGCCCGCCTGTTTCAGCGCCTGACGCACGCCCTCAATGCGGCTGCGCGCGCGATCGTTGTGCGAGGTGAGGCCAGAGATGACGCCGATGCGGCGGTGGCCCAGACTGAGCAGGTGCTCGGTGGCCTGGCGTGCGGCCGCCTCGTTGTCAAAGCCGATCGACGGAAGCCGCGCGTCGCACGACCAGGTGAGCAGGCTGGGCTTGCTCCAGGCGCGCAGCGCCTTCCACAGGCCGGGAGTGTGGTCTGTGCCCACCAGCACCAGCGCGTCGACCCCGCGCTGTTGCAGCACACGAACCACCTCGAACTCGATCGCAGGGTCGTAGTCGTGGCTGGCCACCAGCAGCTGGTAGCCCGCGCGCGCCAGCGTGGTCTGCATGGCTTGCGTGCTGCGCGCGAAGATTGCGTGGTCCAGCGTGGGGATGACGCAGCCCACCGTGTGGGTGCGGCCAGAGGCCAGCGCGCGCGCCGCGGCGTCGGGCTGGTAGTCGAGCTCACGCACCGCGGACATCACCTGCTCGCGCGTGCTGGCGCGCACCACATCGGGCTTGCTGAGCACGCGCGACACCGTGGCGGTGGACACGCCGGCCACCCGGGCCACATCCTCGATGGTGATGCGCTGGTTCATGACCGGCAGCATGCCACAAGAGACGATTGCGCCGTCCAGGAATGCAAGCGCTTGCGGTTTTGAAATTAGGTGTTTTCCCTTGATTCACCCTGAACAGGGGTTTCTGGGATTGACAAGCGACGAGGGCGAACGCAAAGTCACTGCAAGCGCTTACATTTTTTGATGAGCGTCAATACAGCACCCGCCAACACCCGGACGGATGCGAGAGACAAAGGAATCGATGTGGCCCTGAACCAGCGAAGCAGCTACCGCAAAACCGTGGTCGGCCTGATCACGGTATCGGTGGCGCTGGTGCTGTGGTACCTGGCCACTTCGGTCACCGGCTTCATCAATCCTTCCCGGTTTCCGAGACCGCAGGAGGTCTGGAGTGCGTTCAGCTTCATTCAGGCCGAAGGCTATGGCAACGGCAAGCTGCACCAGCATGTGTTCCACAGCCTGCAGCTGGTGGCGATGGGGTTTTCGGTGGCGGTCGGTGTGGGTGTGCCGCTGGGTTTGCTCATGGGCTACTCGCGCCGCGCCGAGGCGCTGATCAACCCCGCCTTTCTGCTGCTGCGCCCGATCCCGCCACTGGCCTGGATTCCGCTGGCCATCGTGTGGCTGGGGCTGGACGACGGTTCCAAGATCCTGGTCATCTTCGTGGCCGCCTTTGTGCCCTCGGTGATCAACAGCTACACCGGCGTGCGCAACATTGAAACGCCCGTGATGGAAGCCGCGCGCATGCTCGGCGTCAAGGGCTGGCGCATGGTGGTCGAGGTGCTGGTGCCGGGCAGCCTGCCCATGATCTTCACCGGCTTGCGGTTGTCGCTGCAGGCCAGCTGGACCACGCTGGTGGCCGCCGAGCTGATCGGCGCGATCTATGGTCTGGGCAGCATTCTCAACCAGGCATCGCAAGACATCTTTCCGGCCATGATCCTGGTGGCCATGGTGTTCGTGGGCATTTGCGGCGCGGCCACCACCTGGTTGCTGGGCCAGGTCGAAAACCGGGCAATGCCCTGGCGCAAGGGACGGGTGGCGGCATGAACGAGAAGCTCTCTTCTGGCGAGTTCTGGCGCCTGACCGCCATCGGCACGGTCGCCTTCTTCGCTTTCTGGTACCTGGCCCGAGCACTGCACTTCGCGCCGCCGCAGTTTCTGCCCATGCCGCACGAGGTGCTGGTCAAGCTGATCGACCTCACCCACAACCCCTTTGCCGGCCATGTGCTGCTGGATCACATGCTGGCCAGTCTGCAGCGTTTCGGCATGGGCTTTTGCCTGGCCGCGCTCATTGGCGTGCCGCTGGGCCTGGCCATGGGCTGGTTCCGTCTGCTTGACGACATCGTGACCCCGCTGTTTGATGGCCTGCGTTTCATCGCCCCGGTGGCCTGGGTGCCGTTTGCCGCGCTGTGGTTCGGCACCGGCATCGGCGGCCCAACGCTCATCATCTTCGCCGGCGCCTTTCCACCCTGCCTGATCAACGCCTACCGTGGTGCGCGCAACGTGGATGTGCGCTTTCTTGAGGCCGCCAGCATGCTGGGCGTGGGCAACTTCAGGACCATCACCGAGGTGCTGTTTCCGGCCGCTGTGCCGTCCATCATCGCCGGGCTGCGCATCGGCGCAGGCCTGGGCTGGATGTCTCTGGTGGGCGCAGAGCTCATCGTCGCCAGCAGCGGCATGGGCAACCTGATCGTGCGCGCCCAGAGCGCGATTGCCACCGACACCGTGATGGCCGGCATGATCGCCATTGGCATGGTGGGCGTGGTCATCGACGTGTTGCTGCGGCGCCTGGAGCGCATGCTGCTCAAACACCGCAACGCCTGAGGCGTCTCTTTTCCTCAACCGAAATCAACTGCCCATGGCCACGATCCAGTTCACCGACGTCACGCGCGTTTTTCAGCGCGACGGCAAGGACTTCCTCACCCTCGATGGCATCAACCTCACGGTGCAAGACGAAGAGTTCGTGGCCATCGTCGGCCCCTCGGGTTGCGGCAAAACCACCTGCATGCGCATGGCCGCCGGCCTGGAGTTTCCGAGCACCGGCACGGTGAAGGTGAACGACGTGGTGGTGACCGAGCCCGGCCCGGATCGCGCGGTGGTGTTTCAGGCCGTTTGCGCTGTTTCCCTGGAAGTCGGTGCACGAGAACATCGACTTCGGTCTGCGCAGCAAGGGCCTGGCGCAAAGACGAGCGCGACAAGCTGATCGCCCATTACATCGATCTGATGAACCTCAAGGGCTACGAAAGCGCCTACCCGCACCAGCTTTCCGGTGGCATGCAGCAGCGGGTCGCGATCGCACGGGCCTATGCGCTCAACCCCCAGGTGTTGCTGATGGACGAGCCGTTCGGCGCCCTTGATGCGCAGACCCGTGTGGTGATGCAGGAAGAGCTGGTCAAGCTCGCGCGGAAGAACCCGCGCACGGTGCTCTTCATCACCCACGCGGTGGAAGAGGCGGTTTACCTGGCCGACCGGGTGGTCGTCATGACCAGTCGGCCCGGCAAGATCAAGGAAATTCTTGATGTGAAGTCCATCCGCGAAGCCGAGAAATGGGACAGCCACAGCAAGATCGAAGACGTGATGGACCTCGAGAGCTTTGTCCATCTGCGTACCCGCATCTGGAAGTCGCTGCGTGAAGAGCACGCCGGCACAGATCATTGAACCCCAACCTGAAGGAGACAGCGAAATGAAGAAATCCCTAGCGGCAGCAGCAGTTGGCATGAGCCTGGTATTCGGAACGGTCGGCGTGGCCCAGGCCCAGGCGCTCACGCCGATCAAGAGTCAGTTATCAGCCCGTCGTTGTACTGGGCGCTGCCCTTTCACATCGCCACCGAAAAGGGCTGGTGGAAAGAGGTGGGTCTGGCGCCGGAGTTCTCGACCTTCCCGGCCGGCGTGCCGCAGATCGCCGCTTCGGCCGCAGGCTCCTGGGACGTGGGCGGCACCGGCTCGGTGCCCGCCGTGCTCGGCCATGTGCGCTTTCGGCATCAAGACCATCGGCGTGACCAACGACGAGTCGGCGGCCAACGGCCTGGTGGGCAGCGCCAAAGCCGCGGCCGAGTTCGCCAAGGACCCGGCCGCCGCGCTGCGCGGCAAGACCATCACGCTGACGCAGAACTCCACCGCCGACTTCGCGGTGCAGGCCTGCCTGAAGAAATACGGGCTGAAGAAGTCGGACGTGGTGATGAAGAACATGGGTCAGGCCGAAATCATCTCGGCGCTGTCGTCCAACAACTCCGACCTGGCTGGCATGTGGGCACCCAACACCTACACGGTGGAAGAAAAGGCCGGCGCCAAGATGCTGTGCAGCGGCAAGGACAGCGGCGCCATCGTGCCCGGGGCCCTGATCGCGCGCGGCGACTACGCCAAGCAGAACCCGGAGAACGTGGCCAAGTTCCTGGCCGTCTATCTGCGCGCCTGGAGCTGGATGAGCGTGAACCGCCCCGAGGCGATTCGCATGATGAAGGACTTCTACGCCAAGGGCGGTGTGAGCATCAGCGAAGCGGCGATGAACAAAGAGTTCGAGACCCGTCCGACCTTCAACCTGGCGCAGCAGCTCAAGAACATGGAGCGCACCGGTGGATCTGCCAACTCCAGATGGATGGCTGGTTCACAGAGCTCTCGAGTTCATGCGCGAACCGGTGCGGTGCAGCAGGTACCCGACGTGGCCGACTTCGTGACCGACGAGTACATGAAGCTGGTGCAGGCCGATCCCAAGCTGCGCGAGATGGCCAACTCGACCAAGTAAGCGCTCAGGCCAGGCCGTTGAGCCGGACTCGGGGGTCTGGCCACACCCATTTTCTGAGAGCCTTGTGCACGCTGCGCCGTGCGCGGGGAATCCATTCGCCTTGATTCGCGCAGCGCCCCCACCCAGGAGATTGACGTGGCCATCACGTATCTGAAAAAAGCAGACAAGACGCCCGAGACCGAAACGGCCACGGCCCAGCAGGTTGTCAACACCATGCTGGCGGAAATCCAGACCAATGGCGAAGCCGCGGTGCGCAAGTACGCAGCCGATCTGGACAAGTGGACAGGCGACATGATCGTGACGCCAGAGCAGATCGCCGCCAATGCGCGCGAGGTGCCCGAGCAGGTCAAGGCCGACATCGACTTCGCCATCAAGCAGGTGTTCGACTTCGCGCAGGCCCAGCGTCGGTCGCTGTCTGAGTTTCAGGTCGAATTGCATCCCGGTGTCACCGCCGGGCAGCGGGTGCTGCCGGTGAACGTGGCCGGTTGCTACGCCCCGGCGGGTCGCTACGCCCACATCGCCAGCGCCTACATGGGCGTGGCCACCGCCAAGGCCGCCGGCGTGAAGACCATCATCGCCTGCTCCGGACCGTTTCGCGGCGGCCCATGCACCCGTATCTGCTGTACGCCTTCAACAAGGCCGGCGCCGACATCATCATGACGCTGGGCGGCGTGCAGGCCATTGCGACCATGGCCTATGGCCTGTTCACCGGCAAGCCGGCCGACGTGATCGTGGGGCCGGGCAACAAGTTTGTGGCCGAGGCCAAGCGCACCTTGTTCGGCAAGGTCGGCATCGATGTGTTTGCGGGCCCGTCCGAGGTCGGCATCATCGCCGACGACACCGCCGACCCAGCCATCGTCGCCAGCGACCTGGTGGGCCAGGCCGAACACGGTCACGAATCGCCGGCCTGGCTGTTCACCACCAGCAGCTCGCTGGCCGAAGAGGTGATGAAGCGGGTGCCGGTGCTGATCGATACGCTGCCGCCCACCGCGCGCGACGCTGCGGGATCCGCCTGGCGCGACTACGGCGAGGTGATGCTGTGCGACACGCGCGAAGAGGTGGTGGAAATCTCCGACCGCTACGCCAGCGAGCACCTGGAAGTGCACGCCGCCGACCTCGACTGGTGGCTCAAGCACGCTCACCTGCTACGGCTCGCTGTTCCTGGGCGAAGAGACCACGGTGGCCTATGGCGACAAGGCCAGCGGCCCCAACCACGTGCTGCCCACCAAAGGCGCGGCGCGTTATTCCGGCGGGCTGTCGGTGCACAAGTTTCTCAAGACCTTCACCTGGCAGAAGATGACGCGCGAGGCGGCGCGTGACATCGGCTTGGCCACCGCGCGCATCTCGCGCCTGGAAGGCATGGAGGCGCACGCCCGCACCGCCGACGACCGGCTGGCCAAGTACTTTCCTGGCGAAACTTTCGATCTGCGGCAGCCGGTGAGGTTTAACGTGGAACTCTGCAAGGGTAGGCGACGACTTGGCGTCGCTCGATGCAACGAGGAAGCGCGGCCAAGTCCGCGCCTACAGACTGCATAGGCAAACGTGGCAACAATGAATAAAGCGCCATTCGGCGAGCGGCAGTGCTTTTGACTTGAGCTGGACGTACGGCACTGGTGACCGGCGGCAGCTCGGGTCTGGGCGAGGCCATGGCCCAGGCGCTTGGGCCTGGCCGGCGCCCGGGTGGTGCTCATGGCTCGTCGCGCGGACAGCTGGCGAATCGGCCGCTGAGCGGCTGCGCGCTCACGGCATTCAGGGACGACACCGTGGCGTGCGATCTGGCGCACGCCGGCAGCGGTGCAAGACGCCGCGCGTGAGGCGCTGGCGATAGGGCCAGTGGACATCCTGGTCAACGCCGCGGGCGTGAACTTGCGCGAGCCGTTTGCGGAGGTCACGCCGGCGAGCTGGCTGACGCAGATCCACTTGCATCTGAGCGCGCCGTTTTTCCTGACGCAGGCGCTCGCGCCGGCCATGAAAGCGCGCGGCTGGGGTCGCATCATCAACATCGCCAGCCTGCAAAGCCATCGCGCGTTTCCCAACAGCGCGCCCTACGGCGCAGGCAAGGGCGGCATCGTGCAGCTCACCCGCGCCATCGCGGTTGAGTGGGGGCCGCACGGCATCACCTGCAACGCGATCGGTCCCGGGCTTTTTCCCCACCGCACTCACCGCGCCCGTGTTCGACAACAGCGAGCTGGCGGCCCGCCACGCGGCCCAGACCTGCCTGGGCCGAAACGGCGCGTTGCAAGACGTGAACGGTCTCACCGTGTTCCTGGCCAGCGAGGCCTCGGCCTACGTCACGGGCCAGACCATCATGCTGGATGGTGGCTACACCGCGAAATGAGCGCCGCCATGGCCCACCGTGATCCAACCCAGCTGACACCAGCCGACACCCATCCGGTCATGCGTGGCTCCCTGGTGCCCCCCAGCGGTGTGAAGCCACTGAACTTCAGCCCGGGCCCCACATCGCTGGCGGCCGAGGTCGAGGCGGGCGTCAAGGCCTTGTTCGACGCGGAGCGCATGTGCTCCATGTACCTCTCGCATCGGTCCCCTGAGTTCGTGGACATTCTGGCCAGCGCGGTGCAACGCTGCCGCGCGGCCATGGACATTCCGGCGCAGTACGAGATTCTTTTCATGCACGGCGGTGGGCACGGGCAGTTTGCGGCGGTCCCGCTCAACCTTTGCCCCAGCGGCGACGAAAAAGCGACCTACCTCGTCAATGGCACCTGGTCCAAACGTGCCCTGTCCGAGGCATCCAAATACTGCCGCCCCATCGTGGTTTCCTCAGAAAACCCGGATGGCACCTTCACCCGAAACCCATCGTTCGAGAACTTGGACCCCGAATCCAGGTACGTGTATCTGTGCTCCAACGAAACGGTGAACGGCATTGAGATGCACCAGCTTCCCAAGCTGGGCATCAGCGCGCCCTTGGTGGTTGATGCGTCGTCGGACTTCTCCACCAAACCCATTGACTGGGTGGGCTGCAACGTCGGCGTGTTGTATGCCTGCGCGTCCAAGAACCTGGGTCACCCCGGCGTGACCCTGTGCGTGATTCGCAAGGACTTGCTGGGCACACCCAGCCCACACTGCCCGGGCGTGCTCTGCTACACCACCAATGTGCGCGAGGGCAACTTGTGGAACACCATCGCCACCTTCAACGTGGAGGTGGTCAACATCTACCTGCAATGGATGATGGCGCAAGGTGGCGTGCATGAGATGGAGCGCCGCTCGATCGCCAAGTCGGCCATGGTCTACGACTTGATCGACAGCTCAGAGGGGTTTTTTGCCACGCCCATTGCAGATCCATCGATCCGCAGCCGCATGAACGTGCCCTTTGATGTCGCCGGTGGCGACGAGGCAATCACCCGCGACTTCCTTGATTCAGGGCTGGGAGCGGGGAATCGTCGGTTTCAGAACGCTGACGCCGTTCGGGGTGGGCAAGTACCTGCGGGCCAGTCTGTACAACGGCGTCAGCGTGGAACAGGTGGAGGCACTGGTTTCATTCATGGCGGGGTTCATGAAAGCCGCTCGCGCCCAAGGTGCCCATTCGTGAGCGAGTCGACCGCGGTCAGGTCTCAACCGATGCCGGAAGCGCTGGGTCCAGTGGTCGCGAAAAATCAGGGAAACCACGCATGAAACATCTAAGTCATCTAGTTGACTTAAGGTGGGTCTGAGCGTTTAATCAACCATCCCGGCAACTTTTGAGGAAGCAAACATGATTCATTACGTGGTGCATGAAGACGGCGACTCGGTCGGCACGATCGTGGTCGAAGGTGTCAAGAGCGGCGAGACGCTGACCGGTTGGGTGATGGAGCAGGACAAGATGGTGTCGCTGCCGACCATCAGCGAAATTCCGATCGGCCACAAGATCGCTTTGCGCGATCTCAAGAAGGACGACACCGTGATCAAGTACGGCGTCGACATCGGTCGCGTCGTCGCGCCGATCAAGGCGGGTGAGCACCTGCACGTGCACAACGTCAAAACCAAGCGTTGGTGAATGCCCGCCCAAGCGCCGAATCCCTCTCGAACCCATTTAGGAATGCAGATGATCAGCAAAGACTCCACCTTCCTCGGCTACCGCCGAGAAAACGGCCGTGTTGGCGTGCGCAACCACGTCATCATTCTCCCGGTCGACGACATTTCCAACGCCGCCTGCGAATCGGTGGCCAACAACATCAAGGGGACGATGGCGATCCCTCACCCGTATGGCCGCCTGCAGTTCGGCGCCGACCTGGAGCTGCACTTCCGCACCCTGATCGGCACCGGCGCCAACCCCAACGTGGCTGCGGTGGTCGTGATCGGCATCGAGCCCGCCTGGACCAAGCTCGTGGCCGACGGCATTGCCAAGACCGGCAAGCCCGTCCAGAGCTTCTCGATTTCGCAGAATGGTGACCACGCGACCATCATGAAAGCGTCGAAAGCCGCCCGCGAGTTGCTTCAGGATGCTTCGGAAAAGCAGCGCGAGGTTTGCCCGATCAGCGATCTGTGGGTGTCCACCAAGTGCGGCGAGTCCGACACCACCTCGGGTTGTGGTGCGAACCCCACCGTGGGCAATGCCTTTGACAAGATGTACGACCTGGGCACGACGCTGTGCTTCGGCGAGACCAGTGAGCTCACCGGTGGTGAGCACCTGGTGGCCGCGCGTTGCCGAACGCCGGAAGTCAAAGCCCAGTTCATGGACATGTTCGACAAGTACCAGGCCATGATCGATCGCCACAAGACGTCCGACCTGTCCGACTCGCAGCCGACCAAGGGCAACATTGCCGGTGGCCTGACGACGATCGAGGAAAAGGCGCTGGGCAACATCCAGAAGATCGGCAAGAAGTGCATGGTCGACGGCGTGCTCGACTACGCCGAGACGCCCTCCGGCCCGGGTCTGTGGTTCATGCAGTCGAGCTCGGCCGCGGCCGAAATGGTCACGCTGTGTGCAGCGGCCGGCTACGTGGTGCACTTCTTCCCGACCGGGCAGGGCAACATCGTCGGCAATCCGATCGTGCCCGTGATCAAGCTGTGCGCGAACCCGCGCACGGTGCGCACCATGGGTGAGCACGTCGACGTCGACACGTCGGGCCTGCTGCAACGGGAAATCAACATGGACGGCGCCGGTGACCTGCTGCTCGACATGATGCTGCGAACAGCCAACGGACGCCTCACGGCGGCCGAGGCCCTGGGCCACCGCGAGTTTGTGTTGACGCGCCTCTACGAGAGCGCCTGACCGCGCAACATGGCAGGCGCGGTGATCAGCGTTCTTTGATCACCGCGCCTTTCGGCTTTTGCGCCAACCGGAGATCAGCCCATGAAAGCCCTCGTTTACACCCAGCCGCTGGAAGTGCAACTGCTCGATCGCCCGGAACCCGAGCTGGTCGATGGCGAGGTGGTCTTGCGCATCGATGCGGTGGGCATCTGCGGCTCTGACATGCATGCGTTCCACGGCCACGATCCGCGCCGCAAGCCGGGCCTGGTGCTGGGCCATGAGTTTTGCGGCACGGTGGTCAAGAGCGCGGCATCGGCTTATCGAGAAGGCGTGCGCGTGACGGGCAACCCGCTCATCACCTGCGGCACCTGCGACTACTGCGTGCAAGGCCGCAACAACCTCTGCAGCCGCCGCACCATGGTGGGCATGACGCGCCCCGGTGCGTTTGCCGAATACATGTCGATCCCGGCCGCCTCGCTGATCGACATACCGCAGGACATGCCCGCCCTGAATGCCGCGCTCACCGAGCCGGCTGCGACCGCGCTGCACGCGATCAACATGAGCCTCAAGGCCATGGCGCGACCGCTGCCGGAGAACCGCACCCTCATCATCGGCGGCGGTGCCATCGGCATGCTGGCGGCGCTGCTGCTCAAGACCTATGGCTGTCGGGACACGGTGCTGGCCGAGGTGAACCCGCTGCGCCGCCGATCGGCCGAGCAGCACGCTGGCGTGGCGACCTACGACCCGCGCGAGACCCAGCCGCAGGAGAACGGCTTCGACTACGTGATCGACGCGGTGGGCAGCAAGCTGACCCGCGCTGCGGCGCTGACGGCCGTCAAGCCCGGCGGCGTCGTGATGCACGTGGGTCTGCAAGACTGGGCCAGCGAAATCGACATGCGCAAGCTGACCCTGGCCGAGATCACGCTCATGGGCACCTACACCTACACCACAGCCGATTTGCGCGCGACGGTGAAGCTGCTGCACGAAGGCGCATTTGGCGATCTGTCCTGGGTGCAGAGCGTGCCTCTGGACGCTGGCGCGCAGGCGTTTGCCGATCTGGACAGTGGCCGCCTTGCCACCAGCAAGGTGGTTCTGGTACCTTGAGACCGGCAAGCAGGCTCTGACCGAGCCCGCGTGCTTCCTGGGCGCTCTCGTCCAAGCGAGGGTTCCGAGGCCTTTTGAAACCATAAAAGTTAGGAGACAAACCATGCAGCCCATTTCCCTGAACAAGACACTGACCGCCGCCGCCCTGGTGGCCGCGACCTCGCTGGCCGGCGCCGCCGGTTTTCCGGACAAGACCGTCAACTACATCATCCCGTTTGGCCCCGGCGGCGAGTCTGATGTGTCGGCCCGGCTGCAGGAGCCGGTGTTCAAGCAGCTGACCGGCCAGAGCATGGCGATCCAGTACAGGCCTGGTGCGGGCGGTGCGGCAGGCTGGTCGCAGCTCAACGGCATGGCCGCCGACGGCTACACCGTCATGGGCACCAACCTGCCGCACATCGTGCTGCAGCCGCTGCAAAAGGACGTGGGTTACAAGACCGACGAGATCACCACGCTCTACTGGTTCCACTACACGCCCGACGCACTGCTGGTGCCGGCCGACAGCCCGTTCAAGACCCTGAAGGACTATGTGGCGCGGCGCAAGAAGGCGCCTGGTGCCACCACCCTGTCGGGCTCGGGCACCAACTCGGCCAACCACCTCGCGCAGCAGCAGTTCGACAAGCTCGCCGGCATCAAGACCACCTACGTGCCGTTCGGCGGCACCGGGCCATCCAACACGGCGCTGCTGGGCAAGCAGGTCAGCGGCAGCTGGGGCTACACCACGGTGCAGATGCAGCTCGGCGACCAGGTGCGCTGCCTCGCGGTGGCGATGGAAAAGCGCCATCCCAAGCTGCCCAACTGCCCGACCTTCAAGGAGCAGGGCTTCGACCTGGTGGGCGGCGCCTACCGCGGCGTGGCCGTGCCCAAGACGCACGCCGGCCGATGTGCAGGCCAAGCTGGCCGACATCCTGGGCAAGATCAACGCCGACCCGGACTTCATCCAGAAGATGGAAGACGGCGGCTTCGCGATGCTCAACGTCGGTCCGGACAAGATGGCCGCGCTTCATGGCCGAGATCCAGGCCCGCTACGAGGCCCTGGCCAAGGACATGGGCATCGTCAAGAAGTAAGCCCGCAGAGCCCATCACCGAGCGCCGCCACACCCCATGGGCAGCTTCGAATACCTGCTGGCGGCGCTCACGCCGCTGAACCTGCTGCTCGCCTTGGCGGGCGTGGTCGCGGGCACGGTGATCGGCGCCCTGCCTGGCCTCACCGCCACCATGGCGGTGGCGGTGCTGGTGCCTTTCACCTTCTCGATGCCGCCGGCCACGGCGCTGATCGCGCTGGGTGCCATCTACACCGGCGCCATCTACGGCGGCGCCTACGCCGCCATCCTGCTCAACACGCCGGGCACGCCGTCGTCCATCGCCACCACCTTCGACGGTTATCCGATGGCGCGCGCCGGCAAGGGCGATCTCGCGCTGACGCTGGCCTGCCTGTCGTCGGTGGTCGGTGGACTGGTGGGCGCCGGCTTCCTGCTGGTGCTGGCGCCGCCCATGGCCACGGTGGCGTTGAAGTTCGGACCGGTCGAGTACTTCTGGCTGGCCGTCTTCGGTCTCACGCTGATCGCCTCACTGGGCGAGGGCAGCATCGTCAAAGGGCCTGATCGGCGGCTGCCTCGGGCTGCTGCTGTCGATGGTCGGCGTGGCCGAGGTGGGCGGCGACGTGCGCTACGTCGGCGACTTCAAGGCGCTGCTCGGCGGCATCGACGTGGTGTCGGCGCTGATCGGCCTGTACTGCGTGCCGGTGCTGATCGAGCTGGTGGCCACGCCGGTGCGCGCACCTGCGAGGCCACGCAGCAGGTGGCGGGCTTCCGCCTGCGCGAGGCGCTTCGGCATTCTTCGGCGCACCAAGTTCAACCTGGCGCGCAGCTCCGTCATCGGCACCGTGGTCGGCATCCTGCCGGGTGCCGGCGGCTCGATCGCCGCGCTGGTGGCGTATTCCGAGGCCAAGCGCACGTCGCCCCGGCGCGACAACTTCGGCAAGGGCGAGCCCGACGGCATCGTGGCCACCGAGTCGGCCAACAACGCCACCGTGGGCGGCGGCTTCATCCCGACGCTGGTGCTCGGCATTCCGGGCACGCCGCCCGACGCCATCATCCTGGGCGCCCTGCTGGTGCAGGGCATCCGCACCGGCCCGACGCTGTTCACCGCAGCAGGGCGCCCATCGTCTACACCTTCATCTGGGGCCTGATCCTGGCGACGCATCATCATGTTGCCGGTGGGCCTGCTGATCGGGCGCTTTGCCTTCCGCTCCATCGTCGCCATCCCAAGGCGGTGCTGGTGCCCTCGGTGGCGCTGCTCACCATCCTGGGCAGCTTCGCGGTGCACAACAACGTGCACGAGGTGCAGCAGATGGTGGTGCTGGGCGTGCTGGCCTGGGGCCTGGCGCGATTCGGCTTCAGCGCCTCGCCGATCGTGCTCGGACTGATCCTGGGCGCCATCGCCGAACGCGGCTTCGTGCAAGGGCACCTGATCGGCGGCGCGCGGGGCAGCGTGCTGGCCGAGTTCTTCGGCCGGCCGATTTCGCTGGCCATCATCGCCTTCATCGTGCTCGGGCTGCTCTGGCCCTGGTGGATCAAGCGCCGCAACCGGCTGGCCCAGGCGAGACATGGCTGATTCATCGTCGCGCCCCGACCTGCCCGGCGCCATCGGCAGCGTGCTGGCTGATCGCGGTGGGCGCGGCGGCGCTGTTTTATTCGGCCGAGTTTTCCGATCTGGGCGCGGTGTTTCCGCGCGCCATTGGCGGCCTGCTGGTGGGCCTGGGCTGTCTGTACATCGTCCTGGTGGCGCTCGGCCGAACCCGCGCCGGTGGTGCGCTCGAGGGCTCCCATGGGCGGCGGCTGCGGTGTGGCGGCGGTCATGCTCGGCCTGGGCTTTTGCGCTGCGATCGCTGGGCTTTCTGGCCAGCAGCGCCATCGCCTTTGCCCTCTGCTGTTGCTCGCGCAACACGACCGCTGGACGCCACGCACCGCAACGCTCTACGGCGCTGCGGGCGCTGTGGTGGTGCTGGGCCTCTACGTGCTCTTCAAGATGGTGCTGCAGGTTCCGCTGCCTTGAGCCTTCGACGCCGTTGGCCGGATCGCATTGCGCATGGCTTCTGCGGCCCTCTCTTTTCCTCGAACCTGAAAGCCCTTTTCCATGCACATCCTGATCTCTGAGTTCATGGACGAGCAGGCGGTCGACCGCCTGCGCGAATCCCACGACCGTGGTCTACGAGCCCAGCCTGGTCGACGATGCGCCGCGCCTGCTGCCAGAAGGCCGCACTGGCCGATGCCCTGGTGGTGCGCAACCGCACCCAGGTGCGGGGCGCGTTGCTGCGATGCGCTGGTGCGTTGCCGGGTGGTGGCGCGCCTCGGGGTGGGCCTGGACAACATCGACGTGCCAGGCTGCGAGGCGCGGGGCATGCCGTGATCCCGGCCACCGGCGCCAATGCCTTGAGCGTGGCCGAGTACGTCATCGGCACCGCCATGCTGCTGCTGCGCGGCGCCTACGCCAGCACGCGCTGCGGTGGCGGGCGGCCAGTGGCCGCGCGCAGCCCTGTCGCAGGGACGCGAGGTGGCGGGCAAGACGCTGGGGCTGATGGGCTTCGGCTCCATCGGTCAGCTCACGGCGCGGCTGGCGGAGGCCTGGGCATGCAGGTGATCGCCTACGACGCCGCCATGGCGGCAGACGCTCCTGCCTATGGTCAGTCCGGTGTGCAGCTGCGTCGGGCTGGACGAGCTGGTGGCGCGTGCCGATGTGATCAGCCTGCATGTGCCGCTGGTGGAGAGCACGCGCGGCCTGTTCGACGCCAAGCGCCTGGCGCCAGATGAAGCCGGGCGCGGTGCTGATCAACACCGCGCGCGGCGGGATCGTGGACGAGCTGGCGCTGGCCGCTGCGCTCAAGGAGCGGCTCTCTCGGCGGCGCCGCGATCGATGTCTTCGAGACCGAGCCGCTGCCCGCATCCCCGCATTGGCAGGGATGCCCGAACCTGCGTGCTCACGCCCCACATCGCCGGCGTGACCACCGAATCCAATCAACGGGTGAGTCACCTCATCGCCGACCAATTGCTCAAGGCCCTCACATGAACCTGTCTCTCGAAGAAGCCCGCACCCTGGTGACCGCCGCCCTGAAGGCCGCCGGTGCCAGCCCTCTGATGGCGGCGAGCACGGCGCGCGCGCTGGTGCTGGCCGAGTCGCAGGGGCAGGGCGGTCATGGCCTCTCGCGGGTGGGGCAGTACGCCACCCATCTGCGCAACGGGCGCGTCAATGGCTCGGCCCAGGCCACCGTGGTGAGGCGCAAGGGCGGCGCGCTGCTGGTGGATGCGCAGGAAGGCCTGGCCTTTCCCGCCTGCGACCTCGCGCTGAGCCGAAGCCGTGGCCCTGGCGCGCACGCAGGGCGTGGCGCTGGTGGGCATCATGAACAGCCACCACTGCGGTGTGGTGGTCGATCACCTGCGCGCGGTGGCCGAGGCCGGCATGGTCGGCCTGGGCCTGGCGAATTCGCCGGCCGCCATGCCGGCGGCAGGCGGCAAACACGCCATCTTCGGCACCAACCCGATCGCCGCCGTGTTCCCGCGCCGCGACGCGGACCCGCTGCTGATCGACCTGAGCCTGTCCGAAGTGGCGCGCGGCAAGGTGATGCTGGCGGCCAAGAAGGGCGAGCCGATTCCGGCCGGCTGGGCGCTCGACGCCCAGGGCCAGCCCACGACCGATGCCCAGGCCGCGCTCGGCGGGTTCCATGCTGCCGCTGGGCGCTGCGTCCAGCCCCAAGGGCGCGATGCTGGCGCTGATGGTCGAGCTGCTGGTGACAGCCCTCATTGGCGCCAACTTCGGTTTCGAGGCCGACAGCTTTTTTGTCGACGAGGGCAACCGCCCGCACCTGGGCCAGCTCTTCATCGTGGTGGACCCGGGCGCGCTGGCGGGTCAGAACGGCTACTTCGACCGCATCGAAGTCCTGCTCGGCGAGATGCTGCGCGACGAGGGCGTGCGCCTGCCGGGCGCGAAGCGCGAGGTGGCCGCGTCGGCGCGCCGAGGCGCAGGGCCTGGAGGTGGCAGACGCCGTGGTGGCCTCGCTCAAGGCGCTGGCCCATGGCTGATACCGGCAAACCAGCTGCGACTGCGCCGAAGCGCCCGGCCTGGCACCCGCTGCACTGGGTGGCGCGCTCGCGCGTGCTGGCGCCCGGCGTGCTGGTGTGTGGCGTCATTGCGCTGGCCTCCACTTTTCTCTCCGAACACTACGGCGGCCCGCAGCTGCTCTATGCCCTGCTGATCGGCCTGGCGTTTCACTTCATTCACGGCAACCCGCAGGCCAAGCCCGGCATCGAGTTCTGTGGCCGCACCGTGCTGCGCGTGGGCGTGGCGCTGCTGGGGGTGCGCATCACGCTCAACCAGGTGTCGCAACTGGGCGTGGAGGTGGCGGTGGTGATCCTGCTGGCGCTGGTGCTCACCATCTTCATGGGTGTCTGGTGGGCCAAGCTGCTCGGTCGCACGCGCGAAGAAGGCATTCTCTCGGGCGGCTCGGTGGCCATCTGCGGTGCCTCGGCGGCGCTGGCGATCTCGGCCGTGCTGCCGCAGACCAAGGCCAACGAGCGCTTCACCTTGCTGGCGGTGGTGGCCGTGACCGTGCTCTCCACCGTGGCCATGGTGCTGTACCCGCTGTTGATCAACGCGCTGGACCTGGCGGCTGGCCCGGCGGGTGTGTTTCTGGGCGGCACCATCCACGACGTGGCCCAGGTGGTGGCTGCCGGCATGATGCTTGGCCCCGAGGCGGGCGACACCGCCACCGTGGTCAAGCTGTTTCGCGTGATGCTGCTGATGCCGGTGGTGATGGTGATTTCGCTGCTTTACCGCCGCCAGCAGTCGGGCGAAGGCAAAGACCTCAACATGCCACTGATTCCGGGCTTTCTGCTGGCCTTTGTGGTGATGATGCTGCTCGCGTCATCCGGGCTGGTGCCGGCGGTGGTGGTGCAGGGCGCCACCGATGCGTCGCGCGTGTGCCTGGTGCTGGCGATCGCGGCTGCTGGCATCAAGACCAGCATCGAGGAGCTGCTGCAACTGGGGTGGAAGCCCTTGATGCTGTTCGTCAGCGAGACGCTGTTCATCGGCCTGTTTGTGCTGCTGGCCGTGATGGGCCTGGGCCTGGCGGGAGCGCGCTGAGAAATCCCGCTCACTGGCTGATCTTGCGCGCCTCTTCCACCTGGTATTCGAAGTAGTGCTGGAAGGTAAACGCCAGGCTGCCCATGAATGCAATCGTGCCGAGCAGCAGCGAGAACACCAGCGCGGCAATCGTCAGCCAATTGGTGTTGCCGGCGGTGGCGGTGGGTTCGTGTCCGGTGTTGAACCAGCGGTTCCATTTTTCTTTTTCGGTCAGGGCATAGACGATGGCCGCCAGGCAACCCACCGCGATGCTGGCGCCCAGGAATGGGATCAGCACCCAGGACAGCTTGTCGTCCTGCCCGTAGAGTTGCACCCTCTCCACGCCCCACCAGCCCAGGCCTGCTGCGATCGGGTGCAGCCAGCCGATCCAGTCGAACACCCCGCGCAGGTAAAAACGGTGAATGCCCAGGCTGCCGAGCAGCGCGGCCAGCCAGACCGCCACCGTCTTGTTGCTGGCGCGCCGGCTCACGCTGTCGCCTCTGGCGAGCTGCTGTCACCTGCGCCCAGGCTGCGCTGCATGAGCACGATGTCGAGCCAGCGGCCGAACTTCCAGCCGCAGGCGTTGATGGTGCCGGCCATCTCGAAACCGAGTGCCTTGTGCACGCCGATGGAGCCCGCGTTGGCCGAGTCGCCAATCACTGCCATCACGCGGCGCACGCCGGCCCGCTCCAGCGCGGTCATCAGCTCGGCAAGCAGGGCGCGGCCCAGTCCCTTGCCGGCCGCTTCGGGTGCGAGGTAGATCGAGTCTTCGACCGAAAACCGGTAGGCCGGGCGCGGTTTGAACCAGTTGCCGTAGGCAAAGCCCAGCACCACGCCGTCTTCTTCAACCACCAGCCAGGGCAGCCCCTTGGCCAGCACATCGGCGCGCCGCGTGGTCATTTCGGCCGCGGTGGGCGGTGTGGTCTCGAAGGTGCCGGTGCCGTGCAGCACATGGTGGGCGTAGATGCGGGTGATGGCGTCGAGGTCGGCGTCGTGGCTGGGGCGGATCAGGGGCATGGTGAAGCAGGTTTGAAACAGGGCGTGCGTGGTAATCGTCTCGAATTGTCGAGGCGGCACAGGGCTATAATCGTGGGTTTTGTGGCGTTTCGCTGACCGGGTGGTCAGTCGTGTGTCTCAAGCGTTGCAATGAAACGGGTTGGTGTGGCAAGTTGCTGCAACAACCCAGCGGGATGCCGATCTTGGCATCTCTCCACCCGAAGGATAAATTATGGTCGTCATTCGACTCTCCCGCGGCGGCTCCAAGTCGCGTCCGTTCTACAACATCGTGGTCGCCGACAAGCGCAACCGCCGCGACGGCCGTTTCATCGAGCGCATCGGTTTTTACAACCCGCTGGCGCGCGGTGGCGAAGAGCCGCTGCGTGTCGCGGTGGACCGCCTGACCTACTGGACCGGTGTGGGTGCCGAGCCGTCGCCCACCGTGGCGCGCCTGGTCAAGCAGCACGCCGCCAAGGCAGCCGCCGCCACCGTCGCTGCCTGATATCGCAGCCAGCCGGCTGCCCTGCGCTGCGGGGCAGCCGGTTCTGATCTGCTTCGTTCACATGTCCACCAGCCCATTTGCTGCGGCCCCGCTGCCCGACGACGCAATCGAGCTGGGCCGTGTGCACGAAGCCTGGGGCATCAAAGGCTGGGTTCGAATCCAGCCGCACAGCGCCGACTCCGACGCGCTGTTTGCTTCCGATACCTGGTTTTTGCAGCCGCCCGAGGCCCGCTTCGCGCGCGGCTTCGACGCGTTTGCGGGCAGCGTTCGCGTGGCGGTGGCCGAGATCAAGACACACGGCGATGGCGTGGTCGCTCGATTCGAAGGCATGGACGACCGAAACGCGGCCGAGGCACTCAAGGGCGTGCGCATCTACCTGCCACGCAGCGCTTTCCCTGCCACGCCCGAAGGCGAGTACTACTGGGTCGATCTGATCGGGCTTGAAGTGTTCAACCGCGAGGGCGAGCGGATGGGCGTGGTGCGCGATCTGATGCCGACCGGCCCGAATTCGGTGTTGGTACTGGAGTACGAGCGACACGGTGGACGGTCAGGCCGCCTTGGCCGAGCGCATGATCCCGTTTGTGGCTGCCTATGTCGATGGTGTCGATCAGGTGGCGAAACGCATCACCGTCGACTGGCAGACCGACTACTGAACCCCGGAGCCGCAACGCGGCTTCCCCTTTCAGGTGAGCAAGATTCAGGCATGGCCGATCCAGCGCCTCGGCCTTCGCTGAATCGAGACAGCGCATGCCCCTCAAATCGCCTGGGTCCAGAAGACAATACCCCGATGCGGTTTGACGTCATCACCCTGTTTCCCGAGCTGTTCGAGCCGTTTTTCAAAAGCGGCATCACGCGGCGCGCGTTCGAATCGGGCCAGGTCGAGGTGCAGGCTGTGGAATCCGCGCGACTTTGCCGAGGGCAATTACCGCCGGGTCGACGATCGGCCCTTTGGCGGCGGCCCCGGCATGGTGATGATGGCCGAGCCGCTTTGGCAGTGCCTGCAGGCGATTCGTGTCGAGCGGGCGGAGCCTGGCTCGGCGCTGGCACCGGTGGTTCTCTTTTCCCCGATTGGCCAGCGTCTGGATCACGCTGCGGTCGCGGGTTGGTCGTCAGGCCACGGCGCGGTGCTGGTTTGCGGGCGCTACGAGGGCGTCGACCAGCGCTTCATCGACGCCTGCGTGGACCATCAGATCAGCCTGGGCGACTTCGTGTTGTCGGGCGGCGAAATCGCCGCGCTGGCACTGCTCGATGCGGTGGCCCGGCTCATGCCTGGCGTGCTGGACGACGAGGGCAGCCACCAGCAAGACAGCTTCAACCCCGCGCTCGACGGTCTGCTGGACAGCCCGCACCACACACGCCCCGAGGTCTGGGAGGGTCCTCACGGCCCGTTGGCCGTGCCCGAGGTGTTGCTGGGCGGCCACCACGAGCGCATTGCGCGCCACCGGCGCGAGCAAAGCCTGGCGCTGACAGCACAGCTGCCGGCCCGACCTGCTGGTGCAGCGCGCTCGCGCGGCCTGGTCGACCCGCAAGACCGAGAGGCTTTTCTAACGCCAGGCAAAAAAGCTATAATCCAAGGCTTTTCGATCCTCTGACCGGCCGCCACGACCGGGCCAGCCCGCTGTCAAACGCCCTCCCGGGTCCCAGGCAGGACAGGGCTTTTGCCGGATTCGTGGCCTTTAGTGCAGCGCGGGCATGATCGTGAAATCAGGAAACCATGAACCTCATCCAGACCCTTGAGCAAGAAGAAATTGCTCGCTTGAACAAAGACATTCCCGTCGTTCGCGCCCGGCGATACCGTGATCGTCAGCGTGAACGTGGTTGAAGGCACCCGCAAGCGCATGCAGGCCTACGAAGGCGTGGTGATCGCCCGCCGCAACCGTGGCCTGAACTCCAGCTTCATCGTGCGCAAGATCTCCAACGGCGAAGGCGTCGAGCGCACCTTCCCGCTGTACAGCCCGCGCATCGCCAAGATCGAAGTCAAGCGCCGCGGTGCCGTACGTCGCGCCAAGCTGTACTTCCTGCGCGAGCGCAGCGGCAAGTCGGCACGTATCAAGGAAAAGCTGGGCGCAAGCCGATCGGCCAGCAGCAACGGCGGCTTGATCGCTGCTCTGCAACGAGAAAAGCCGCTCCCTTGAGCGGCTTTTTTTCGCCTGACTCGCCATGTCTGCATCCGCGCCGCCGCCACTGTTCGATCCGCGCCAGGTGCCGGTGCTGCCGCCGCGCGCCGACGATCTGCGTGCTGCGGTCGATCCGCAGCGGCTCACGGCCAGCGGGCTGCGCGAGCCTGTTCACCGCCCGCCGGTCTGGACGCCGGAGCTGGTGGAGGAGCGCCGCTTTGGCGACCGCGCGCCAGCACACGCGGCGGTGCTGCTGCCGCTGGTGATGCACGAGCGCCCGACCTTGCTGCTGACGCAGCGCACGGCCCACCTCTCCACCCACTCCGGTCAGATCGCGTTGCCTGGAGGCAAGCTCGATGACACCGATGCCGACGCCACCGCCGCCGCCCTGCGCGAAACCTACGAGGAAATCGGCCTGCGCACCCGAGCGGGTCGAGGTGCTGGGCGCGTTGCCGCGTGTACGTCACCGGCACCGCATTCTTCGTGACACCGGTGGTGGCGCTGGTGCAGCCGGGTTTTGTGCTGCGGCCCAACCCGCACGAGGTGGACGACGTGTTCGAGGTGCCGCTCGATTTTCTGATGGACCCGGCGAACCACCGACGACACGCGCTTGAGTGGGAGGGCGCGCTGCGCGAGTGGTATTCCATGCCCTACCAGGCACGCCGCGCGGTGCACGAGAGCGCTTCATCTGGGGTGCCACGGCCGGCATGTTGCGCAACTTCTACCGACTCCTGATCGCCTGAGGGCGCTTGGCCATGCGGCAGCCCGGTGGCGCCAGGGTGCGCCGCTATGATGCGGCCATGAGTTTTTTCGCCATTCTCATTGCCTTGTTGCTGGAGCAGGCGCGCCCGCTGGCTTACGACAACGTCGCCCACTCGGCGCTTGCGCAGCTGGGCCCGAGCCGGTGCGCCGCAACCTCGATGCCGGGCACACGCCGCACGGGCTGGATCGCATGGTTGCTGGCCGTTGGCGTACCGACGCTGATCGCGGCGCTGATCTATTGGGCGCTGTGGTCGTTCAGCAGCGTGCTGGCGCTTTGTCTGGCTGGTGGTGGTGCTCTATGTGACGCTGGGGTTTCGCCAGTTCAGCCACCATTTCACGCGACATCCGGCAGGCGCTGGACGATGGCAACGAGCCGCAGGCGCGCGAGAAGCTGGCCGCCTGGTTGCGGGTGGAGGCCAGCAGCCTGCCACGCGCCGAGCTGCTGCGCCAGGTGATTGAGCACTCGGTGCTGTCGGCGCACCGCCATGTGTTTGGTGTGCTGGTGCGTTTGTGGTGTTCTGGATGCTGGGTCTGGGGCCCGCGGGCGCGATCTTCTACCGCATGGCCGAGTACCTCGTCGCGCAACTGGCAGGCGCGGGCCGACGGCTCGCGCAGCCGCAGCGCTGCAGACCGCCGCCGCTCAGGCTTGGGTCTGGGTGGACCACGTGCCCGCCCGCGCCACCGCGCTGGGTTTTGCGGTGGTCGGCAATTTCGAAGAAGCGGTGGCCAGCTGGCGCAGCGAGTCCGAGCGGTACGCGCCGGGCAGCGATGGCGTGGTGCTGGCCGCCACCTCGGGCGCGCTGAACGTTCGCCTGGCCCCGCGCCGGGTGCCTGCCGAGCCAGCTGAGGCGGATGACGAGGCCCAGAGCGTTCGTCCCGAGCCGCAGCTGGCCCACCTGAGCGGTGTGGTGGGCCTGGTGTGGCGGGCGGTGGTGCTGTGGATGCTGGTGCTGGCGTTGCTCAGCCTGGCGCGCCTGCCGATCTGATTCGGCCTCAATAGCTGCGCTTGTCCGACAGCTCGGCGAACAGCTCGCCGTAGATTCGGTAGCGGTTGGCATCGATCGCCAGCGGGTCGTCTCCCTCGGCAGCGCCCGCCTCCAGCACATGCGCGCGCACCGCGCAGCCGGGCTCATGCAAGTGGGTGCAGTTGTAGAAGCGGCAGTTGCCGAGTGTGGCGCGCAGGTCGGGCATGCACGTCGCGAGCTGCGTGGGCTCGATGTGGTTGAGGCCGAACTCCTGAAAACCGGGCGAGTCGATCAGCGCGGTGCGACGGCGCTCGTCGGTCCAGTACCAGGTGGTGCTGGTGGTGGTGTGCTTGCCGGAGTTGAGTGCGCGCGAGATCTCGCCGGTGAGGGCGCTGGCGTGGGGGACCAGCCGGTTGACCAGCGTGCTCTTGCCCACACCCGACGGCCCCAGCACCAGCGTCACCCGATCCTCCAGCTGCGCTTGAAGTTGCGCCAGCCCATGTTCGGCGCCGGTGCTCAAACAGAGTCGCAACACGTTCACACCCATGCGCCGGTAGGGCGCCAGGCGTGTCCAGGCGCGGTCGAAGGCGGGCTGCAGGTCTTGCTTGTTGAGCACCACGAGCACGGCAATGCCCTCGGCCTCGGCGGCGATCAGCGCGCGCGCCAGTTGGCGCTCGGAAAATTCGGGATCGGCCGCCAGCAGCACCAGCACCTGATCGAGGTTGGCTGCGAACGACTTGGTGCGCAGCTCGTCCTGGCGATAGAACAGGTTGCGCCGGGGCTCCACGCGTTCGATGCTGCCCTCGTCGCCGGTGGTTTGCCACAGCACCGCATCGCCCACCACCACCGGGTTTTTCTTGCCGCGCGGGTGGCAGATGCGCCGCTCGCCATCGGGCGTCTCCACCAGGCAATGCCGTCCATACGCTGCCACCACGCGGCCAGACATCAGATCGCTGCTGGAAGCCGTGCTGGCTGGTGCGCCGCGCCGCGTGGCGGTCACGCGAGGGCTTTCGTCTGGCTGTGCATTCAGGCCTTGAGCAGGGCGTCAACCGCGGCGGCGCAGTGGAAGTCGCTGACCGAAATACCGCCGACGTCGTGGGTATTGAAGCGCACCGTGCAGCGTCCGTAGGACAACGCCAGATCGGGGTGGTGGTCTTCGCGGTGGGCCACCCACGCCAGCGCGTTCACGAACGCCATGGTTTCGTGAAAATCGGGGAAGGCAAACGCTTTTTCCAGCGCCCCGTCGATCAACTTCCAGCCCTGTGCAGCGTCGCCATTGAGCTGGGTCAGGTGGGTGACGATCTCGGTGGCGGAGAGGGCGCGGCGGTTCTGGTGAATGGTGTTCATGCGGTGTTCAGGAGTGGCCCAGCAACCGCGCCAGCCGCTCGCTGGCTGGTGGGTGCGAGTAATAGAAGCGGGCGTAGAGCGGGTCGGGGGTGAGGGTGCTGGCGTTGTCTTTGAAGAGCTTGAGCAGCGCGCTGGCCAGGTCGGCACCGCTGGTCTGGCGCATGGCGTAGGCGTCGGCCTGGAACTCGTGACGGCGAGAGAGCTGCGCCATCAGCGGCGAGAGGAAAAAGGTGAGCAGGGGCACCACCATCAGGAACAGCATCAGCGCCAGCGCGTCGTTCGGGCCGGCCAACGCGGGCGTGACACCCAGGCCGCTGTAAAACCAGGCCTGGCCCGACACCCACCCCAAGGCGGCGAAGCCCAGAAAACTCAGACCAAACAGCAGCACGACGCGCTGAATGATGTGGCGGTGTTTGTAATGACCAAGTTCGTGCGCCAGCACCGCGTCCACCTCGGGTGGCGAGAGCTGTTGCAGCAGCGTGTCGAAAAACACCACGCGCTTGGCGGCGCCAAAGCCGGTGAAGTAGGCGTTGGCGTGGGCGCTGCGCTTGCTGCCATCCATCACGAACAGGCCTTTGGCGGCAAAGCCGCAGCGCTGCATCAGCGCTTGCACCCGCGCGGTGAGCGTGGGGTCTTGCAACGGCTCGAATTTGTTGAACAGCGGCGCGATCAGCGTCGGGTAGAGCACCAGCAGCGAGCAGGTTGAACACCATCCAGGCGCCCCAGGCCCAGAGCCACCACAGTGGCCCGGCCGCGCCCATGAGCCAGAGCACGAGTGCGGCGATCGGCAGGCCAATGAGTGCGCCCACCAGCGTGCCCTTGGCCAGATCGGCCAGCCAGAGCGAGAGCGTCATCTTGTTGAAACCAAAGCGTTCCTCGATGCGAAAAGTCGACCACCAGGCCAGTGGCAGGGAAAACAGTCCACCGATGGCGCCGAAGGCGCCGAGCAGGGCGAGCTGCTGCAGCAGGCCGGTACCCAGCGCGTCCAGCAGCAAACCGTTGAGCCAGTCCAGGCCGCCCAGCAGCGTCCAGACCAGCAGCAGCGCTGCCTCCAGCGACATGTCGAGCAGCCCCAGGCGGGACTTGGCGACCGTGTAGTCTGCGGCTTTCTGGTGTGCCGACAACGACACCGTGTCGGCAAACGCAGGCGGCACGGCATTGCGGTGGCGCGCCACATGGCGAATCTGGCGGCTGGCCAGCGCCACGCGCACAAAGAGGCCCAGCAGCAGCAGGGCGCAGAAGGAGGCGGTCATGAACCAGGCAGCGAAATCCATGAGGTGGGAGTCTATCGAAGCGCCACCGCTTGCGTTGCGGTCAGGGCCACCACGCGCATCGGCGAAAATCCCGGCATGACTTCAATCCCATCGACCGCCTCCCTCCCCAATGCCCCGACCGGGCTTCCTGCAGCGGCCCCGGACACCGCCGCCAGTGCGCTCACCCTCACCAAGAGCGACCAGAACCTGATCTGGCTGGACTGCGAGATGAGCGGCCTGGACCCGGAGAAGGAGCGTCTGCTGGAAATTGCGGTGGTGATCACCGGGCCGCAGCTCACCCCCCGTGTTGAGGGCCCGGTGATCGTGATTCACCAGAGCGACGCCGTGCTGGACGCCATGGACGCCTGGAACAAGGGCACGCATGGCAGCAGCGGGCTGATCGACAAGGTGCGCGCCAGCACCGTGGACGAGGAGACCGGCGCAAGCCGAGTTGCTGGCGTTCATTCGCCAGTACGTGCCGAAAAGCGGGTCACCCATGTGTGGCAACACCATCAGCCAGGACCGGCGCTTTCTGGTGAAGTACATGCCCGAGCTGGAGGCCTACTTCCACTACCGCTGCCTGGATGTGAGCACGCTCAAGGAGTTGGCCAAGCGCTGGCGGCCAGCGGTGTACGACAGCTTCAAGAAGCACCAGAAGCACACCGCACTGGCCGATGTGCATGAGTCGATCGACGAGCTCGAACACTACCGCACGCACTTCCTGCGCTGAACGTATGGCGGGCTCGCCGCGTGCCTGGACACGCTGCTTGCGTGTCAGAATTGTGTGATTCACATGAAAAAACCATGACAAAAAGATCTCGCGCGGGCTTCGTGTCCCGCCATCAGGATGTGCTGCAGCTGGGCGCTGCGCTGGCGCTTCTTGCTGCTGGTCGGGCTGTTCGCCTCGCTGCGCGGTGGCGACCTGGCCGGGCTCTCCGGCCCTGCGGTGTGGTTGCTGATCATCAGCGCGGTGGTGGGCGGCTTATATGGCGATGAACATCGGCGCCAACGATGTGGCCAACAACCTCGGGCCGGCCGTGGGTTCCGGCGCCATCACCATGGGCTGGGCGATCCTGATTGCGGCGGTGTTCGAGGCCATGGGGGCCATCGTCGCGGGCGGCGAGGTGGTGGGCACCATCAAGGGCGGCATCATCGACAGCCAGCAGATTGCCAACGCCAGCCTGTTTGCCTGGGTCATGTTCTCGGCCTTGCTGGCCGGCGCCCTCTGGCTCAACCTGGCCACCGCCATCGGCGCACCGGTGTCCACCACCCATTCGATCATCGGTGCGGTGATGGGCGCGGGCATTGCCGCTGGCGGCTGGGGCCTGGTGAACTGGGACACCATCGGCAACATCGTGCTGAGCTGGCTCATTTCCCCGCTCACGGGCGGTGCCATTGCCGCAGCTTTTCTCTACATCATCAAGCGCAGCATCACCTACCGCAGCGAAATGACCGAGGCCGCCGCGCGCGTGGTGCCCTGGCTGATTGCGGTCATGGCCTGGGCCTTTGGCACTTACATGATGCTCAAGGGTCTGGGGCAGCTGGTGAAGGTGAGTTTTCCTGTGGCGTTGATCGCGGGCGCGGGCATCGCCGTGCTGGCCTGGGTGTTGGTGCACAAACCGGTGGCGCGTATGGCGCAGAAGCAAGACAACAGCAAACAGGGCGTCAACCGCCTTTTCACCTGGCCGCTGGTGTGCTCTGCCGCGCTGCTGAGCTTTGCCCACGGTGCCAACGATGTGGCCAACGCGGTGGGTCCGCTGGCCGCCATCTACGAAGCGGTCAAGTCCGGTGCCATCGCCACCAAGGCCGCCACGCCGCTTTGGGTGATGGTGCTGGGGGCGCTGGGGCTCTCGATCGGGCTGGCGCTGTATGGCGCGCGGCTGATCAAGACAGTGGGCAAGGAGATCACCGAACTGGACAACATGCGCGCGTTTTCGATCGCCATGGCTGCCACCATCACCGTGATCGTGGCGTCTCAGCTCGGCATGCCGGTGTCGACCACCCACGTGACCATCGGCGCGGTGTTCGGCGTGGGTTTTCTGCGCGAATTGCTCAAGGTCAACTACAGCAAGATGGAGGAGGTGGTGTTTGCCGGTCATCAGGGCGGTGACCGTGAAGAGGTGCAGGCCTACCTGCAGCGCTTTCAGGCCGCGGAGGTGGCGGACAAGAAACGCATGCTGGCCGACATGAAGCGGCGCACCAAGCTGATCGAGCAGAGCGAAGGCGCGGTCTTTGCCAAAAAGGAGCGCCGGGCCTTCAAGAAGGCCTACAAAAAAGAGATCGTCAAGCGCTCGGCGGTGCTGCGCATCGTCGCGGCCTGGATCATCACCGTGCCCGCCACGGCGGTGCTGGCGGCGATCCTGTTTCACATCGTCTCGGCCGTTCTGGGTTGATCGCCAAGTAAGCGCTAGGGTTTTCCCGGAAAGTCTGCGATAATCCGAGGCTGCGCAGGAAACTGCGCGATTTGTGCATCTGCCTCACACACAGGCCTCCCGAACCACGCTGGCGCATCCCTCACAGGAAAGCCAGCCGCCCTGGGCAACACCAGCGGCCATGCGGAAGAGGTCATTCGCTCCCGGCGTCACCCGATTTTTTGTGACCCATGGCGCGTAGCCCGTTTGATGGTTGATGTTTTGTAACCACGAACGGATTCAGCGCCCGGGAGCGCCCGCCCACCATTGGCGGCGTCTTATTTCCTGTGCTTTGATTCGATCAATTGCGCCAACGCGCAAGGACGAACATGAGCGACTCTTTTGAAGAACGCGGCGAATTCACGCCCGATTCCACCCCCAACCACGCCGGCGACCACACCGGCGAAATCCTGACCGCCGAGGTCGAGCTCGACACCGCCGAGACCGCGCCTGCCGAACCGAACGGCTTCGAGCTGCTGGGTCTGGCGCCCGAACTGGTGCAGGCCTGCGCCGACCTGGGCTATGTGCAGCCCACGCAGGTGCAGAAAAACGTGATCCCCAAGGCCATGCTGGCCGAGGGCGAGCAGCGTTACGCCGACCTGATGGTTTCCAGCCAGACCGGCAGCGGCAAAACCGCCGCCTTCCTGCTGCCCGTGCTGCACACCCTGCTCAAGCAGCAGGCCGCTGCCGAGGCCAAGGAGCGCGCCGATTTCGATCGCGCCACCGCCGATGCGCTGGCCAGGGGCGAAGCTGCCCCCAAGCGCCCCAAGCGCAAGGACCCGACCAGCCCGCGCAACTTCAAGGCCGCCACCCCTGGCGCCCTGATCGTCTGCCCGACGCGCGAACTCGCCCAGCAAGTGGCTCACGACGCCATCGATCTGGTTCGTCATTGCCGTGGCCTGCGCATCGCCAACGTGGTCGGTGGCATGCCTTACCAGCTGCAAATCGCCAAGCTGCAAAACGCCGACCTCGTGGTGGCCACGCCCGGCCGCCTGCTGGACCTGCAGCGCTCGCAGCAGCTCAAGCTCGATCAGGTGCAGTTCCTGGTGGTCGACGAAGCCGATCGCATGCTCGACCTTGGCTTCTCCGACGACCTGGCCGAGATCAACGAGCTGACCAGCCAGCGCGGCCAGACCATGATGTTCTCTGCCACCTTTGCGCCCCGCATCCAGCAGCTCGCCATGCGCGTGATGCACGACGGCGGCAAGCAGGTGCAAAAGGTGCAGATCGACTCGCCGCAAGAGCAGCACGTCAACATTGAACAAAAGCTGTACTGGGCCGACAACGCGGATCACAAGCGCAAGCTGCTCGACCATTGGCTGCGCGACACCGGTATCAACCAGGCGATTGTTTTCTGCAGCACGCAGATCGAATGCGATGGCCTCGCCACCGACCTGCAGCAAGGCGGCTTTGCTGCCGTGGCGCTGCACGGTGCCCTGAGCCAGGGCATGCGCAACCGCCGCCTGATGGCGCTGCGCAATGGCCAGGTGCAGATTCTGGTGGCCACCGATGTGGCCGCGCGCGGCATCGACGTGCCGACCATCACCCACGTGTTCAACTTCGGCCTGCCCATGAAGGCCGAGGACTACACCCACCGCATCGGCCGCACCGGTCGTGCCGGCCGCGATGGCCTGGCCATCACCTTTGCCGAGATGCGCGATCGTCGCAAGATCTTCGACATCGAAGCCTTCACCCGCCAGCGCATCGCCGTGGCCACCGTGACCGGTATGGAGCCGCGCCAGCGCGCGCCCATGAACGAGCCCATGGGCCGTGGCGCGCCAGGCCGCAACTACGCCAATGCGC
The DNA here is from genome assembly GCA_963831255.1 of uncultured beta proteobacterium. Taxonomy (GTDB): domain Bacteria; phylum Pseudomonadota; class Gammaproteobacteria; order Burkholderiales; family Burkholderiaceae_C; genus Hydrogenophaga. The sequence goes on from CAWHPI010000009.1 coordinate 75,180, forward strand.
GTGGCAACGACCGCTTTGGTGACCGCCGTGGCCCATCCGATCGCGGTGCGCCGCGCTTCGAAGGCCGGGGCGATTCGCCGCGTTTCGAAGGCAACCGCTTTGATGGCGCACCGCGCGGCCATGTCGGGCATGGCCCGTCGGGTGGCGAGGGTGGCCGTTTCGATCAGCGCGGCGACGCTGGCCGCTTTGACAACCGTGGCCCAGCGCCCCGCGGCGACAACCGCTTTGACCGCGGTGGGGACAGCCGCCCGGCGCCGCGCGGTTTTTCCGACCGCGCTGCGCCTGGCATGGGTGCCCGCCCATCGGGTTTCTCGAACGCCCCGCGCAACGACCGCGGCGGTGACCGGTTTGCAGACCGCGGCACGGGTGAGCGCGCTGCGATGCGTGGCGAGTTCGCGCCGCGCCGCCCAGCCGGTGCGCCCACCACGCGTCCGGTTGCACGCCGCAGCCCGCGCTGATTCGAAGCGTTGATACGAAAAAAGCCGGGCAACTGCCCGGCTTTTTTTCGTCTGGCCTTTTGCCGAGCCTGAGCGCAGACGGGCCAGCGCGTCGCGCCTGGCATCCGACCGCCAGCGCCTCAACGCATGCCGTTGCGCTGCGCCAGCTCCACGAACAGCGCCGAGTGATCCAGGTCGCCCAGGCCGTGATCGACTGCCTGGCTGTACAGCTGCTCGAACAGCGTGGTGACTGGTGCATCGAAACCCATGCCCTGCGCGGTGTGCAGCGCGTTGCGCATGTCTTTCAGCTGCACGGTCATGGCTGCGCGCTTGGTGAAATCACGCTGCACCATGCGCTCGCCGTGCAGCCCCAGGATGCGGCTTTCAGCAAATCCGCCGGTGATCGCCTGGCGCACGCGGGCCATGTCGGCGCCGCCCTTCTCGCACATCAGCAAGGCCTCGGCCACCGCGCCGATGGTGATGCCCACAATCATCTGGTTGGCCAGTTTGGCCAGTTGCCCGGCGCCGTCTGGGCCCACGTGGGTGAGGCGGCCCAGCAGCTCCAGCACCGGCCGCGCGCGCGCCACGGCGGTGCTGTCGCCACCGGCCATGATGGCCAGCGTGCCTTGCTCGGCGCCCACGGTGCCGCCCGAGACGGGAGCGTCCAGGTGCTGCACCGAGCGGCTTGCCAACCGTATCGCGTGGTCGCGGGCCTGCGCTGGCAGGATGGACGACATGTCCACCACCAGCGTGCCGGCGCGCAGGGCGTCAAGTGTGGCGGGCTCAAACAACACCGCCTCGACGACCTCGCCGTTTTCCAGCAGCGTGATCACCAGATCGGCGGCAGCCACGGCGTCAGCGGCCGATGTGCAAACGGTGGCGCCGAACGGCAGAAGGCGCTCAGCCTTGTTCTGCGAGCGGTTCCAGGCCCGTACCGCCAGGCCCGCTTCACACAGGCGTCGCGCGATCGGAAAGCCCATCAGGCCGATGCCCAGCACGGCGACGGTGAGGGAGGACGGGACTGCTGGGCGAGTGGCTTGGTCGGTCATGGTGTGAGCTCATGGAAGTGGCGCGGAAACGGGAGGAAGTGTAGGGTGCCGTTTCACACAATCGCGCACAATCGCCAGACCATGGCCCGTACCCAAACCACCCCCTCCCGCCCCGATCCCGCCTGGCTGGATCGCCAGTACAACAACCGCGCGCTGGTTCCCGAACACGCAGCGCATTTCGCGCGCTGGGCAGCCGATTCGGCCCAGGCGCGTCAGCGCCTGCCAGCCTTGCTGGATGTGGCCTACGGCCACGGTGCTGGCGAGACGCTGGACGTGTTCCCGGCCCCGCGCAAGGCGGGCCGACCACCTGCACCTGTGCTGGTGTTCATCCACGGCGGCTACTGGCGCAGCCTCGACAAGTCGGACCACAGCTTCGTCGCGCCGGCGTTCGTGGATCAGGGCGCCTGTGTCGTGGTGCCGAACTATGCGCTGTGCCCGGCGGTCACCATCCCGCAGATTGCCTTGCAGATGACACAGGCACTGGCCTGGGTGTATCGCCATATCGGCGCACACGGTGGCGACCCGCAGCGCATCACGGTGGTGGGTCATTCGGCCGGCGGCCATCTGGCCGCCATGCTGCTGGCCTGCGACTGGGCGCGGGTTGGCGCCGGTTTGCCGGCAGCGCTGGTGAAGAACGCGCTGTCCATCTCCGGCGTGTTCGACCTGGCGCCGCTGCGTCAAACCCCTTTCCTGCGGGACTCGTTGCGCCTGACCGCCCCGCAGGTCCGCCAGGCCAGCCCGGCTGGCTTCCCCGCGCCCGCCGTGGGCGACGGGCGCGGCACGCTGGTGGCGGTGGCGGGCGCTGACGAGAGCGAGGAATTTGTGCGCCAGAACGCCCTGATTCAGCAGGCCTGGGGCAAGGCAGTGGTCCCGGTCTGCGAGACCTTGCCGGGCCTGAATCACTTCAGTGTGCTGGAGGCGTTGGTTGCCCCAAAACATCGGCTGCACAGGCTCACGAAAAGCATGCTCAGCGATTGACTGCCTGAAAAGGGAGGTTGCCTGCTGAGGTGACCCCGCGAGTGAAGTGTCTTGACCCAGGATGCCGCTGAACTGGCTTCGCCAGGCTGCAGGCATCGCCCCCTGGGGAGTGACGCGCCGCAGGCGCGGCGCGGGGGGAGTCACATCAACAGGTGTTCGCCCGCGTTGTCGCCGCCGAGGATGACGTAGTTCACCTTGCGGATGTCCATCAGCCGGGTACCACCCGAGTAGCTGATCGAGCTTTGCACGTCCTGCTCCATCTCGATCAGGGTGCTGGCCAGCGTGCCCTTGATCGGCTCCAGGATGCGCTTGCCTTCAACGTGCTTGTATTCGCCTTTGTTGAAGTCGCTGGCCGAGCCGTAGTACTCCTTGAACAGCTCGCCATCCACCTCCACCGTCTTGCCTGGCGACTCTTCGTGGCCCGCGAACAGCGAGCCGATCATGACCATGGTGGCGCCGAAGCGGATGCTTTTGGCGATGTCACCGTGGCTGCGGATGCCGCCGTCGGCAATGATGGGTTTGGTGGCCACGCGAGCGCACCACTTCATGGCCGATAGCTGCCAGCCGCCGGTGCCAAAACCGGTCTTGAGCTTGGTGATGCACACCTTGCCCGGGCCCACGCCCACCTTGGTCGCGTCGGCACCCCAGTTTTCCAGATCGATCACCGCCTCGGGCGTGGCCACGTTGCCAGCGATCACGAAGCTGCTGGGCAGCTTGTCTTTCAGGTAGCCGATCATGTCGCGCACCGTGTCGGCATGGCCGTGGGCGATGTCGATCGTGATGTATTCAGGCACCAGGCCTTCGGCGGCCAGCGTGTCCACCGTGGCGCGGTCGGCGGCCTTCACGCCCAGCGAGATCGAGGCGTACACACCCTGGCTGTGCATGCTGCGCACAAAGGCCACGTTGTCCAGGTCGAAGCGGTGCATCACATAGAAATAGCCGTTTTGCGCCAGCCACAGGCTGATCTTCTCGTCCACCACCGTCTTCATGTTGGCCGGCACCACCGGCAGACGAAACTGGCGTCCGCCCAGCTCGACGCTGGCATCGCACTCGGCGCGGCTCTCCACGCGGCACTTGCGCGGCAGCAGCAGGATGTTGTCGTAGTCGAAGATTTCCACGTGGACTTTCAATCACCCCCGCGTCGCCTTCGGCGCCATTCCCTCAAGGGGGCGCCACTGGCGGCCTGGCAGAGCCAGTTCCGCGGTGGCCTGGAGGCTTGGCGCGCTTCGGGGTGGGGTTGGACGAGACGAAAAAAAACCAGGTCGCAACTGTTTGCGCCCGGTGGCAGATTGTAGGCGGGTAGGGCGTTGTGTGCGGCGCTTGCTGTGTGACGCGCTTGTATGAGGTCCATACGCTGCGACAGATGGCGGTTGCTTCGCTGGGGGCTTCCTACAATCCCACTCATGCTGATTGAAGATTCCACTGCCTCCTCGCCGCTGCTCGCCGGCCTCAACCCCGAGCAGGGCGCGGCCGTGACCTTGCCGCCTGAGCACGCGCTCATTCTGGCCGGGGCCGGCTCGGGCAAGACGCGGGTGCTCACCACGCGCATCGCCTGGCTGCTGCAGACCGGGCAGGTGGGGCCGGGCGGTGTGATGGCAGTGACCTTCACCAACAAGGCGGCCAAGGAGATGATGACGCGCCTCTCGGGCATGCTCCCGGTGAACGTGCGCGGCATGTGGATCGGCACCTTTCACGGCCTGTGCAACCGTTTCCTGCGGGCGCATCACAAGCTGGCCGGCCTGCCGGCCACGTTCCAGATTCTCGACACGCAGGACCAGCTCTCGGCGGTCAAGCGCCTGTGCAAACAGTTCAACGTGGACGACGAGCGCTTTCCGCCGAAACAGGTGCAGTACTTCATCAGCGGCTGCAAGGAAGACGGGCTGCGGCCGGGTGATGTGAAGGTGCGCGATGAGGAAACGCGCAAGAAGGCCGAGCTGTACGCGCTCTACGAAGCGCAGTGCCAGCGCGAGGGCGTGGTGGATTTTGGCGAGCTCATGCTGCGCAGCTACGAGGTGTTGCGCGACAACGACCCGGTGCGCGAGCACTACCAGCGTCGCTTCAAACACATCCTGATCGACGAGTTTCAGGACACGAACCGCCTGCAATACGCCTGGATCAAGCAGTTCAGCACGCCGCCGCTGGAAGGGCTCACGCCGGCAGGCAATGCGGTGTTCGCGGTGGGCGACGACGACCAGAGCATTTACGCCTTTCGCGGCGCGCGCGTGGGCAATATGGCCGATTTCGTGCGCGAGTTCCGGGTGCAGCACCAGATCAAGCTGGAGCAGAACTACCGCAGCGCCAGCAACATTCTTGATTCGGCCAACCAGCTGATCAGCCAACAACAGCCGGCGCCTGGGCAAGAACCTTCGCACCGACGCCGGCGCTGGTGAACCGGTGCGCGTGTTCGAAGCCACCAGCGACTTCGCTGAGGCGCAGTGGATGGTGGACGAGATGAAGCAGCTCGCGCGCGAGGAGGTGCCCGAAGCGCGAGATGGCCGTGCTCTACCGCAGCAACGCGCAGAGCCGCGTGGTCGAAACCGCGCTGTTCAACGCCGGCATGCCGTACCGCGTGTACGGCGGCTTGCGGTTCTTCGAGCGCGCCGAGATCAAGCACGCGCTGGCCTACCTGCGCCTCTGGAGAACCCGAACGACGACACCAGTTTTCTGCGTGTGGTGAATTTCCCGGCGCGCGGCATTGGCGCGCGCAGCATCGAGCAGCTGCAGGACGTGGCGCGCAGCTCGGGCTGCTCGCTGCACGACGCGGTGAGCGCCGTGACCGGCCGCGCCGGCGTCGGCCATCGGCGCGCTTTGTGGCCAAGCTCGATGTGATGCGCGAGCAGACCGCTGGGCCACGCTGCGCGAGATCATCGAGCAAGCTGCTCGACCACAGCGGTCTGATCGAGCACTACCGCGCCGAGCGCGAAGGGCAAGACCGGGTGGAAAACCTGGAGGAGCTGGTCAACGCGGCCGAGAGCTTCGTGAGCATCGAAGGTTTTGGCCGCGATGCGGTGGCGCTGCCGGTGGACGAACACGGCACGCCGCTGACCCAGAGCCCGGTGAGCCAGGGGCTGGACCCGAGCCAGCCGGTGCTCGACGAACCGCTGGCGCCCGACGCAGGAAACCGGCGAAACCCTGAGCCCGCTCGCCGCGTTCCTGACCCACGCCGCGCTGGAATCTGGCGACAACCAGGCGCAGGCCGGTCAGGACGCCGTGCAGCTCATGACGGTGCACGCGGCCAAGGGTCTGGAGTTCGATTGCGTGTTCATCACCGGCATGGAAGAAGGCTTGTTTCCGCACGAAAACTCCATGAGCGACCGCGATGGTCTGGAGGAAGAGCGGCGCCTGATGTACGTGGCGATCACCCGCGCGCGCAAGCGTCTGTACCTCAGCCATTCGCAGACCCGCATGCTGCACGGCCAGACGCGCTACAACCTGAAGAGCCGCTTCTTCGACGAGCTGCCCGAAGCTTGCTTGAAGTGGCTCACGCCACAGCAGCCGGCCTGGAGCGGTGGCTCGGGTGGATCGGGGGGCTGGCAGGGCGCGCGTGGCGGAGCTGCGCCGTTGCAACCCGCGTGGTCGCCCGGCTGGGCCTCGGGCAGCGACCCCAAGGGCCTGGGCGGCAAGAGCAACCCCGAGCCCGATCGCGGCACCGACATCCGCGCCGGCATGAAGGTGTTCCACAACAAGTTCGGCGAGGGCAAGGTGCTGGCGCTCGAAGGCGCTGGACCCGATGCGCGCGCTCAGGTGAGCTTCACGCGCCACGGCGTGAAGTGGCTCGCGCTCAGTGTGGCCAAGCTCACGCCGGTAGACGACTGAGCGCAGGCGTCAATCGTCCCAACACAAAGGCCACCGAAAACGGTGGCCTTTGTGTTGGGCGCTGGTTGTGCGCAGTGCGGTGCAGGAATGGTCGTCAGGCGGCCTTGTTCGACTGCATGGGTATGTCGCCTGCCTGGACCGACGCACCCAGCAAGCGGGCCTTGCTGGCGTAGTAGCGGTCCAGCCGCCACTCGGCCATCACCGCCATGGCCAGCTCAAATTCGGCATAGCTCAGTTGATACAGATCGGACAATTTGAAAGGCTGCTCCGACTCAAGCGCCACCACCAGACCGGACAGGGTGAGGGCCGCGGGGGAGTCGGGTCGGGCTTCGATCAGCTTGCGGGCTTTTTTGAGGGCGAGCATGGTGCGTTCCGATGAATGAGCCAGCGCCTGGAGGTCAGGCTCTCAAGACAAAAAGAGAGGGTCGAGGATAGCGGGCGCTCCGCCGATTTTCATGACATAGAAATGACAAACCGCAGCGCGTCTCTCGGGCACCTGAACCGTCACGGGCTTGTCACGCCGCCAGCAGACCATTCGGGCTTCTTTCAACCGCATGGAGCTTCTGCATGTCCGATCCGACCGATGAAATCTGCAACCACTCGTCCAACGAACACTTCGCCGATGTGCTGGCGAGAAGCCAGCAAGCCGGCTTCTCGCGCCGCCAGCTGATCCGCGGCGGCGTCGGCCTGGCGGCGGTGAGCTCACTGCCTCTGCTGGCCGCCTGTGGTGGCGGCGATGACCCGGTAGCGGTCGCACCCACCACACCCACCACACCCATCGCTAGGGCATTGGGTTTCTCTGCCATCGACAAAGGCATTCAGGACGACGTGCTCCTGCCCGCCGGCTACACCTACACCGTGCTGCACGCCACCGGCGACAGCATCGACCCGCTCACCCCGGCCTACAGCAACGCCGGCACCGAGGCCGACGACTGGTCCAACCGCATCGGCGATCACCACGACGGCATGGACATTTTCTTCATCGATGCCAGCGGCAACTACACCACACAAGACACCGGTCGCGCGGTGCTGGCGGTGAACCACGAGAGCTCGGCCGACGCCCATTTTTTCCACGCCAATGGCCAGACCACCAACGGCGTGGCGGGCAAGAAGTTCAGCCAGTTCGGCGGCTGGGACCTGGGCACGCGCCTGGAGTCCGAGGTGCTCAAGGAGATCAACCACCACGGTGTCTCGATGGTGGAGGTCACGCGCAATGCGGCGGGCGCCTGGAGCTACAAGACCGACTCGGCCTTCAACCGCCGCGTGACCGGCCAGAGTTTGATGCGCATCGATGGACCTGCCGCGCACCTGAACGACATCCGCTCGTTCATGGTGACGAAGTACGACCCGAGTGGCGCCATGTCGCGTGGCACGCTCAACAACTGCGGCCACGGCAAAACGCCCTGGGGCACCTACCTGGGCTGCGAAGAAAACTGGGCCGCTTACTTCTTTATGCCGGTGGGCTCCACCGCCGTGGACGCCAAGACCGTGAGCTCGCGCGCTCGCTACGGTGTGGCGCGTGTGCCCCTGGCAGCAACCGTCACTGCCACCGGCTCGCAAGGCTGGTCGGCCGTGGCCTCGGCCGCGACCGACGACCGCTTCGGCCGCTGGAACGTGTCAGCCCCCGGCGCCACGGCCGCAAACGATTTCCGCAACGAGCCCAACACCTTTGGCTACATCGTGGAGATCGATCCTCTGCGCCCGAACGCTGTGCCGGCCAAGCGCATCGCCATGGGGCGTTTCGCCCACGAAGCGGCTGTGTGCAGCATCCCGGTGGCTGGTCAGCCGCTGGCCTTCTACATGGGCTGCGATTCGCGCAATGAGTACATCTACAAGTTCGTCTCCACCGCCGTGTGGGACCCGGCCGACGTGGGCCGCGGCATGGCCGCTGGCGACAAGTACCTGAACGAAGGCAAGCTGTACGTGGCCAGGTTCAACGACGATGGCAGCGGCGCCTGGATCGAGCTGAGCAAGGCCGCGATCGACGCGCTGACCACGCCCTACACCGCCTACACCTTCGCCAACCAGGCCGATGTGCTGGTCAACACCCGCCACGCCGCCAGCGCGCTGGGCGCGACCAAGATGGACCGCCCGGAGTGGGGCGCGGTCAATCCGAAAAATGGCGAGGTGTACTTCTGCCTCACCAACACCAACCTGGCCAGCCGCGGCGTGCTGGCCACCGACGCCGCCAACCCGCGCGCCTTCCGCGACAGCGATGGCAACGCCGGCACGGGCAACCCCAACGGCCACATCATCCGCTTCAAGGAAGCCGCGAGCGCGTCCACGGCGGTCGCCTTCACCTGGGACATCTTCCTGTTCGGCGCCGAAGAAGACGCGGGCGCAGGCATCAACCTCTCGGGCCTGACTGCGAAGAACGATTTTTCTTCGCCCGACGGCCTGTGGTTCAGCCAGGCCACCGGCATCTGCTGGATCCAGACCGACGATGGCGCCTACGGCGATGTGACCAACAACATGCTGCTCGCCGCCATTCCGGGTGAGGTGGGCGATGGCTCGGCCATCACGGTGAACAACAGCCTGGACGGCGTGACCAAGGCCACGCCCACCTTCGTGGGCGCCGCGCTCGGTGAAGCCAAGCTGCGACGTTTCCTGGTGGGACCCAACGGCTCGGAGATCACCGGTCTCACGGAATCCCCCGATGGCAAGGCGATCTTCGTGAACATCCAGCACCCCGGCGAGGACACCGGGGCCCTGGGTACCGCCGCCGACTTTGCCCACACCAGCAGCTGGCCAGGCAACAAAGGCTATGGCCCCGCCACCGGCCGCCCACGATCGGCCACCATCGTGATCCGGCGCACCGACGGCGGCGTCATCGGGGTGTAAAAACCGCTCACCCGGCGTGTGGAAAGCCCGAGGCTTCGGAAGGAGCTTCGGGCTTTTTTGCGCGTGTTCGCTTTCACGCGATCACAAGCTGGTCGCCCATTGAGGCTTATCAGCGCCTGGCTGCGCTGGCACAGATCTGCGGCAACCAGACCTGTGAGGAGTACCTCGATCTGGCCGAGGCCATTCGCGACTTCCGGGTGAAAAACCCAGGCTGACCCTTCTCCCTGGTGACGCTCAGCGCGCCGGAGGCACCATGGCTGGGTGCATCTGATCTGGCCGCTCTTCCATGAATCCCTTGCCGTCTTTCACGCCCTTCTTGCCAGAGATCTGCCAGGCGGTGCGCTGATTGATCAGACCGGCCAGGAACTCCAGTTCTTCGTCGGAGTGGTTCAGCGCGGGCGCCGGCATGAGAAAGCGGCTCTCTGTGGGTTGGCCTGCGCTCCAGAAAGACTGGTGGTACTGCGAGATCGAGCGCACGCGTTCGCCGTTGGCGGTGAGATCCACCGTGCCGTAGCAGTTGCAGAAATAGGTGTTCTGGTCGGGCATGACCTCGGTGTACACGCCGGTGCCGCGGATGCCAGCGGTGAGGGTGGGCGTGACGATGGAGCGACTGCTGCCCCGGCCAAACACGCTGACCACCGCGCCGGTGAGCAGTCTGAGCAGGCTCACGGTGTTGATCGTGGCACCGCGCCCGACCGACAGGCGCGAGTTCTGGCGCACATGAAATGCCGCGTTGCCGAGCACGAACACCAGCCGCGATTCGGGCCCTGTCTGGATCTCGTCGCCCGTCTGAACCGCTTGCTGCGCCAGCAGGCGCTGGCCGTTGAGCAGCACGTCGCCCACGAACTCGACCACGTTGCTGCGCGCAGGCTGGGCGCTCACCGCGGCTGGCAGGCTGCCCAGGGCCACCCAGGCCGCAGCGGCTTGCAGCGTCTGTCGGCGCTGGGTCCAGAGCAACTCGGCCGGCTGGCGGCCCATCAGGGTGTGCTGGGTCATGGGGTGGCTCCCTCGTCTGAAAAACTGTCGCGGTAGCTGAAGTAGATCGAGGTGTGAAACATCGAAGCCATCAGCAGCACGGCCGGATACAGCATGAAGCTCAGCGCCTGCGCGCCGCCCAGCATGGCGCCGAGCAGGCTCATGAGCAAACCGCCGAACAGGAACACACCGATCCAGCCCAAGCCGTAAAACAGCATGGCGCCGCGGTTGGCCCAGCAGGCGGCGAGGCTGAAAAACAGGCTCTTGCCCGGGCTCACGCCGTGCCAGTGCACCAGCGCTGGCGCGTGCCAGAAGGCCATGACCACCGGCACATACAGCAGCATGCCGACCCAAAGGCTGGTGCTGAACATGGCGGCCTGCACCATCTCGGGCGTGACCTCGGCATTGGCCAGATCGGCGGGCAGGGACTCGGGCCCGGCAAACAGCGAGGCCAGCCCCAGCACCATCAGCAGGCTCAGCGCATACATGCCGCCCAGCATCAGCATGGCGCGGGTGCGCGCGGTGCCGCTTCGCAAGCCGGTCACCAGGGTCACCGGCATGGGAAAACGGCCCTCGGTGGCTTCGCGGGTGGCGGCCATCAGGCCGAGCGTGGCCGCGGGCACCAGCGCCAGCGACAGCGCGCTGCCCACCAGCGGCACGATGGACAGCACCGAGACCACCGCCATGAACATGAAGAACAGCCCGGCCAGCGCCAGTGGCTGGCGGACGAAGGTCTTGACACCGAGCCGGACCCAGGTGAAACCGGTGCGGGCGGGAACGAGTTGGAGTTTCATGCGGTGGGTTGGGGCTTTCTCAGGCGGTCAGGCAGGGGTCGGACAACAGCGCGGGCACCTGCTGGTGCACCTGCGCCACCCGGTGGCGCAGCACGCGCTCGAAGTGCGCCGGGTCGTGCGCCTGCAACAGGGCAGCCTCGCGCGGCAAATGCAGATCCCACAGCCGGGACAACCAGAAACGCAGCGCGCCGGCGCGCAGCATCGCACCCAGCAGACTGCGCTCGGCCGCGCTCAGCGGGCGCACCGACTGGTAGGCGCCCAGCAGCGCGCGAGCGCGGTCTTCGTCGTGTGCGCCGTCTTCAGCGCCCTCGCTGTGCTGCACGCACCAGTCGTTCAGGCAGACCGCGATGTCGAACAAAAAGCTGTCGTTGCCGGCAAAGTAAAAGTCGAAAAAACCGCTGAGCGCTTCGCCCTCGAACAACACGTTGTCGCGGAACAGGTCGGCGTGGATCGGCCCGCGTGGCAAGGCCGCGCAGGCGGCGCTCTCGGCCACGTGGTTCTGGTACGCCAGTTCGGCGCGGATCAGCTGCGCCTGCGCAGGCGTCAGAAATGGAAGCACCACCGGCACGGTCTCGTTCCACCACGCCAGTCCGCGCAGGTTGGGCTGGCTCATGGCGAAATCGCGCCCGGCCAGGTGCATCTGGGCCAGCGTTTTGCCCACCGCCTCGCAGTGCGCCAGGCTGGGTGCGAGATCGCTGCGGCCAGCCAGCCTGTTCACCACGGCGGCCGGTTTGCCCTGCAGGCTGAACAGGATCTCGCCGCGCGCGTCCGGCACCGGGTCTGGCACCGGTACACCGCGGCTGGCGAGGTGCTTCATCAGCCGCAGGTAGTACGGCAGCTGCTCGAAGCTCAGGCGCTCGAACACGGTGAGCACATGCTGGAGCGTCTGGCCGTCGCGCTCGCTGGTGACGAAGTAGTTGGTGTTCTCAATGCCGCCCTGAATGCCCTGGAGCTCGGTCAGGTCGCCCAGATTCAACGTGTGAAGCAGCGAAGCAGCTTCCGCAAAGGAAACCTCGGTGTAGACGGCCATGGAATCAGAAGTTGAAAAGGCGCCAGCTGCTCTTGCCACCGTTGCCGGTGTGCTCGCTGGCTCCCTGGCCGGGTGGTCCGGTGGGGCGCACAGGCGCAATTTCGTAGGCCGGCGCCCCGTTCTTGGGCTGTACGTCGATGCGCTGGGTCTGGCCGCCCACGCGCAGCTCGTCGATGCGTGTGAGCTTGTCTTCGTGGGTGATGCGCTCCACCCGCTGGCCGGGATCGACCGGCGGCGCCTCGGTGGGCGGATTGGCCGGCGTCTGGGCGCCCGCTGCGAGGCTCGCGCCCAAGGCCAAGGCGAACAGGAGGGGGTGGCGCAAAGACAGCATGCCCCATTGTAGGCAAGCCGCCCACGCAAGGCCGCCCCAAGGGGCAGGCGGGCGCTGCCAGCCGCACAAAAAATTGTCTGACAATGCCCGCATGACCGATACCGACAATACCGCCCGTCCGCCCACCCTGCTGCTGGTGGACGGCTCCAGCTACCTCTACCGCGCGTTTTTCGCCGGTGGCGAGACCATGAGCGTGACCCTCGCCGATGGCACGGTGCAAAAAACCGGCGCGGTGCGCATCCTGATCAACATGATGCAAAAGCTGCTCAAGGACCATCCGAGCGCTTACGCCGCCTGCGTGTTCGACGCCAAGGGCCCGACCTTTCGCGACGAGATTTACCCGGCCTACAAAGAACAGCGCAGCCCCATGCCCGACGATCTGCGTTCCCAGATTGCACCCATCCACGAGGTGGTCAGACTGATGGGCTGGCCGGTGCTCGATGTGCCGGGTGTCGAGGCCGATGACGTGATCGGCACGCTGGCGGTGGCCGCGGCGCAGCAGGGCATGAAGGTGATCGTGTCCAGTGGCGACAAGGACCTGGCGCAACTGGTCAACGAGCAGATCACCATCATCGACACCATGAGCGGCAAGAAGCGCGATCTGGCCGGCGTGCAGGAGGAGTTTGGTGTGCCCGCCAGCCGGATGGTGGACTACCAGATTCTGGTCGGTGACACCGTGGACAACGTGCCAGGGGTGAACAAGGTCGGCCCCAAGACCGCTGTGAAGTGGCTGACCGAATACGGTTCGCTGCAAGCCATCGTGGACAACGCAGCGAACATCAAGGGCGCGGTGGGCGAGAACCTGCGCCAGGCGCTGGACTGGCTGCCCACCGCGCGCCAGCTGCTGACCGTGAAGACCGACTGCGATCTGAACGGCTGGGTGCCCGACCTGCCCTCGCTGGAGGCGATTCGCATGGGCGAGCCCATGACCGAGCCGCTGCGCGTGTTTTACGAGACCTACGGCTTCAAAGGGCTGGCGAAATCTGTGGGTGCGGCCGAGGTCAAGCCGGCGCCGGTTGGCAAAGCAGCCAAGGCGAGTGCGCCAGGCCTGTTTGACGAGGCCACTCCCGATGGCCGCAGCGCGGCGTCGACCATGGCCTACGACACCATCCTCACCTGGGACGCGTTCGACACCTGGCTGCAGCGCCTCATGGCGGCGGAGCTGGTGGCGGTGGACACCGAAACCACGTCGCTCGACGAGATGGTGGCGCAGATCGTGGGCATCAGCTTCAGCGTGAAACCCGGCGAAGCGGCCTACATCCCGCTGGCCCACGCCGGGCCCGACGCGCCGGCGCAGCTGCCCATGGACGAGGTGCTGGCCAGGCTCAAGCCCTGGCTGGAAAACCCGGCCGCACCTGAAGCTCGGCCAGCACGTCAAGTACGACCGCCATGTGTTCGCCAACCACGGCATCGAGGTGCAGGGCTATGCGCACGACACCATGCTGCAGAGCTATGTGCTCGAAGTGCACAAGCCCCACGGCCTGGCCAGCCTGGCCGAGCGCCACCTGGGCCGCAGCGGCATCGCTTACGAGGACCTGTGCGGCAAAGGCGCGCACCAGATCCCGTTTGCGCAGGTCGATGTGGCCAAGGCCGCCGAGTATTCGTGTGAAGACAGCGACCAGACGCTGGACGTGCACCGCGTGCTGTGGCCGCAGCTGGAAGCCGACGACAAACTGCGCTTCATCTACGAGCTGGAGATCGCCAGCAGCGAAGCGCTCTACCGCATCGAGCGCAACGGCGTGCTGATCGACGCGCCCACGCTGGCCAAACAGAGCCACGAGCTGGGCCAGCGCATCCACGCGCTGGAGCAGGAGGCCTACGAGATCGCGGGCCAGCCGTTCAACCTGGCCAGCCCCAAACAGCTGGGCGAGATCTTCTTCGACAAGCTCGGCATGCCGGTGATCAAGAAGACCGCGACCGGCGCTCGCAGCACCGACGAAGAGGTGCTGGAAAAACTGGCCGAAGACTATCCGCTGCCCGCCAAGCTGCTGGAGCACCGCAGCCTGTCCAAGCTCAAGGGCACTTACACCGACAAGCTGGCCCAGCTCGCGCTGCCGCGAACCGGGCGCGTGCACACCCACTACGCGCAAGCCGTGGCCGTGACCGGGCGGCTTTCCAGCAACGACCCCAACCTGCAGAACATCCCCATTCGAACGCCCGAAGGACGGCGCGTGCGCGAGGCGTTTGTGGCGCCGGCGGGCAGCGTGATCGTCAGCGCCGACTACTCGCAGATCGAGCTGCGCATCATGGCCCACCTGAGCGGCGACGCCGCGCTGCTGCGCGCGTTCACGGCGGGCGAAGACGTGCACCGGGCCACGGCGGCCGAGGTGTTCGGGGTGGAGGTCGGCCCAGGTGAGCGCCGACCAGCGCCGCTCGGCCAAGGTGATCAACTTCGGATTGATCTACGGCATGGGGGCCTACGGCCTGGCCAAGTCGCTGGGCATCGACAACACCGCCGCCAAGAACTACATCCAGCGCTATTTCGAACGCTTCGCCGGCGTCAAGCAGTACATGGACGACACCCGCGCCATGGCCAAGGAAAAGGGCTATGTGGAGACCGTGTTCGGTCGCCGGCTGCAGCTCGCCGGCATCCAGAACGCCAAGGGCGCCACCCTGGCGGGCCTGGAACGCGCGGCCATCAACGCGCCCATGCAGGGCACGGCGGCCGACCTCATCAAGCTCAGCATGGTCGCGGTGCAAAAAGCGCTGGACCAGCAGGGCAAAGGCACCAAGATGATCATGCAGGTACACGACGAACTGGTGTTCGAAGTGCCCGAGGCCGAAGTCGGCTGGGTCAAGACCGAGGTGCCCGGTCTGATGGCCAGGCGTGGCGCAGCTGAAGGTGCCGCTGCTGGCCGAGGTCGGTGTGGGGCCGAACTGGGATCAGGCGCACTAGGGGCGCCGGGCTGCTCCGACTTCAGGCGCCGGTTTTGCGCTGTTTCACGCTGAGCCAGCCCATCACCGCGTAGGTGAGGATGACGGTGGCCACCAGGCCGACCCCGTACACCAGCGCGATCAGAAACCAGTCGGCCGGACCGCCGGCGTCGGTGAAGCCCGACGACGACACCTTGGCCATGATCACCAGCGCCACCCCGCCACCGAGCAGGCCCAGCAGTTCGGCGTGCACCAGGCGGCGCGAGACGATGCCGCGTTCGCGCAGCACCAGCGCCGCGAAGGCGACCACCGCCACCACGGCGGCCAGCAGCATCACCCACAGCATGGGGCCCAGCATCTCCTGGAACACCGCCAGGAACACCATCGGATCGAGTTCTTGCATGAGGGGTCTCCTTGATCTTTGCTCGGCTCAGGCGCGGCCGCGCAGCATGCTGATGTAGGTGGGCTTGAGCGCCATGGTCTTCATGACCCAGCTGATCCAGAGCTCTTCCAGCGGCGCGATCACGCCGGGGAACGACATGATCAGGTTGTTCTTGTAGTCGAACTCGATCAGCATGGCCTGACCCAGGCGGGTGATCATGGGGCAGCTGGTGTAGCCGTTGTAGACCGCCGTCGAGGGCTGGCCGGTGATGTCGCCGATCAGGTGCGCCACGGCCACCGGCACCTGCCATTTCACGCTGGCCGCTGTCTTGCCTTTGGGAACGCCCGCCACATCGCCCACGCCAAACACATTCGGGTAGCGCTTGTGGCGCAGCGTGTCGCGGTCCACCTCCATCCAGCCGTCGGCCGCAAACGGGCCTTCGGTCCAGGGCAGCGGGCTGTTGCGCACCACCTCGGGCGCGCGCATCGGCGGAATCACGTTGATGAAGTCATAGGGTTGGTCCGCCGTGCCGGTGGGGGTCTTGTAGGTGGCAACGCGCTTGTCGAGATCAATCGCCTGCATCACATGGTCCTGGTGCACCTTGACGCCGCGGTCGTCAAACAGCATGCGCACCTTCTCGGCCACGATGGGCACGCCAAACAGCGACTTGGCGTGTGCCATGTAGTGAATCTCGGCTTTGCCGCGGTTGCCGCGGCGGCGTAGAAAATCGTCGGTGATGAAGGTGTATTTGAGCGGTGCGCCCGCGCACTTCATCTCGCCATCCGGGCGCCCAAACACCCCCAGGCCACCCTTGTCAGCAAACTGCGACATGGCCGCGTAGGTGGCCGATGCAGCCTGTGGCCCGAAGTAGATGCTGCCCATGCCGTTCTGGCCGATGCGCGCGGTGTCCATGCCCTGAATGCCGGCGTAGTTCAGCTCCAGGCCCAGCGCCACGATGAGGTAGTCGTAGGGAATCGCCTTGCCGCTTTCGGTGACCACCTTCTGGCCTTCCGGGTCGATCTCGGCCACCTTCTCCGCCACCAGCTCCGCGCCTTGGGGCAGGTAGTCGGCGGTGGTCGAGACGGTGTAGTTCTGGGGCTTGATACCGGCTGCCACGAGCGTGAAACCGGGCTGGTACCAGTGCTCTTTTTTCGGGTCGATGACGGTGATCTTGGCGCCGGTCAGCGCCGATGCCAGGCGGTTGGCGGCGGTCAGGCCCGCAGCGCCACCACCGGCGATGACGATGCGCGCCTGTGTTTTGTGGGTTTCGGCCCGCGCCGATGTGGCCGTCTGTGCCACCGCAGCGGCCAGCGGCAGGGCACCCAGGCTGGCCAGGAAACGGCGGCGCTGGCTCTCGATTGGCGAAGCCGGGTCGATGGGGCGGTCGTTTTTGGCCATGCTTGTCTCCGGTTGGCTGAAGGGTGTTGTATACCCCTGGGAGTTTGTAACTGTAAGGAGAGTCGGCCTTGCATCGCTTGATATTCGTCAAGGTTTGATACCAATCGCTGTAGCATCTCGCCTCACCCCGAATGAGGGTGCCCGGGTTTTTTCCCTGGTGCGCTGAGGCCAGGCGCCGCCTGGGCAACAGGGCAAGGCGCTGAACCTTTCGGCGCCCATGCCGTCCATCCGTCTGCGCTCAGCGCCTTTCACCACCCCAACCACCACGTTTTTGGAGACTCCATGCTCAACGACAACCTCACCCAAGACCTCGACGCTCTGTTGCCCGGCCAGTCAAGCGCCCAGGGCGCCACCCGCCGCACCGCCTTGAAAGCCGCGCTCGGTGTGGGCTACGCGGCCTCCGTGCTGCCTGTCATGGCGCAGACGGCGATCAAGACACCGGCCACCGGGCTCACCGTGGGTGAGGTGATGATCGATGTGAACGGCTTCAAGATGCCCGCTTACCGCGCCGCGCCCGAAGGCAAGACCGGTTTGCCCGTGGTGCTGGTGTTGTCGGAAATTTTTGGTGTGCACGAGTACATTGCCGACACCGCGCGCCGCTTTGCCCAGGCTGGCTACCTGGCGATTGCGCCCGAACTCTTCGTGCGCCAGGGCGACGCGCAGAGCTACGGCGAGATGGCCAAGCTGATCGCCGAGGTGATCTCCAAGGTGCCCGATGCCCAGGTGATGGCCGATCTCGACGCCACCGTGGCCTGGGCGGCCGCCCATGGCGGCGACACCAGCAAACTGGGCGTCACCGGCTTTTGCTGGGGCGGGCGCCAGACCTGGCTCTATGCGGCCCACAACCCCAAGGTGAAGGCTGGCGTGGCCTGGTATGGCCGCCTGGTTGGTCAGACCAGCGAGCTCAACCCCACCCACCCGGTGGACATCGCAGCCAAACTGAACGGACCGGTGCTCGGCCTGTATGGCGGTGCCGACACCGGCATACCGCTGGACACGGTCGATAAAATGAAGGCTGCTTTGGCCAGCGGCAACGCGGCCGCCAAAGCCTCGACCTTCGTGGTTTACCCCGAGGCACCTCACGCCTTCCACGCCGACTACCGGCCGAGCTTTCGCAAGGAAGCGGCGGAAGACGGCTGGAAGCGGGCCGTGGCCTGGTTCAAGACGAACGGCGTGGCATGAGTGCAGCCGGGCGCCTTTGAAGGGCGCTTGATTGCCAAGTGACCAGGGCCGCGACAGCGGCCCTTTTTTGTGGTTTTTTGTTTGTGACTGCTTGCCGGGGCTGTTCCCGCCTCGTGTCTGTTCTGGATCTCCTGCAATGACGCTTCTCTGGATTTTGGTGGGCACGGTGGCGGCCGGCGTGGGCAGCGTCTGGCTGGCCGCTTTGCTGGGCTTTGCGATGCTGGCGCGCTACACCCAGCACATGCTGAGCCTGGCCGCCGGCGCGTTGCTGGCCACCGCGTTCATGCACCTGCTGCCCGAAGCGTTTGAAAGCCAGGCCGGTGCCAAAGAGCTGTTTGCCTTGCTGCTGGCCGGGCTGGTGTTTTTCTTTCTGCTCGACAAGGCCGAGCTCTGGCACCACGGTCACGAACACCACCAGCCCGACCCGCATGCCGAACATGATCATGCGCACAAAGCCCATGCCCACCACGGCCACCAGCCACGGCCCCGAGCCGCGCAGCGGTGGCTGGGCCGTTCTGGCGGGCGACAGCGTGCACGCGTTTGGCGATGGCATTCTGATCGCTTCGGCCTTCCTGGCCGACACCCGGCTGGGCGTGGTGACCGCGCTGGCGGTGCTGGCCCACGAGGTGCCGCACCACATGGGCGATCTGGTGGTGCTGCGACAGACGTCGGGCAGCCAGCGGGCTGCGGTGGTGAAGGTGTCGCTGGCTGGTACGGTGACCGCGGTTGGAGGGTTCGTGGGTTACTTCCTGCTGTCGCAGTTCGAGGGTCTGCTGCCTTACTTCCTCGTGGCGGCTTCCAGCAGCTTTTTGTACGTGGCCCTGGCCGACCTGATTCCTCAATTGCAGAGGCGTCTGGGTTTGCGCGAGACCGCCGCGCAGGTGGCCTGGTTGCTCGCCGGCATTGCGCTGGTGACGGTGGTGAGCGGGCTGGCTCACGGGCACTGAACCGCTGCCTGTTCAGGGACCCGGCTCAGGGTTCAGACCCTCTCAAATGTGGGTGGCGTTGCCGAACAGAAACTCGAATCGGGCGCCCTTGCCCACAGCCCCTTGCCCCATGATTTCTCCGCCGTGGCGTTCGACGATGCGCCGCACGGTTGCCAGGCCAATGCCCGAACCCAGAAACTCGCTGGGCTGATGCAGGCGGGAGAAGGGCTTGAACAGGCGGTCGGCGCGAGACATGTCAAAGCCCGCGCCGTTGTCCTCCACATAAAACACCGGGGTCTCCCCTTCGGCGTGGCTTGCCCGCCCGAAGGAAATGCGCGGCGCATGCGCCTTGCGAGAGTATTTCCAGGCGTTGCCCAGCAGGTTTTCGAGCACGATCCTGGCAAGACTGGCGTCGCAGTGGGCCACGAGGCCTGGCTCGATCAGCACCTCGGCCGTGTGTTCGGGATCGCGAAGCCGTTCTTGCAGCATCACCTCTTCGGCGATCTCGCTGAGGTTCACCTCCCTGCGCTGCAGCTGGGTCTGGCTCACCCGTGCCAGCGCCAGCAGGTCGTTGATCAGGCCGTGCATGCGGCGGGTTGAGCTCATCACCCGTTCCATCAGTGCCTGGTCTTCTTCGATGATGCGGTCCTGGGTCTGTTCCTGTAGCAGGTGCATGAAGCCGTCGATCGAGCGCAGTGGCGATTTCAGATCGTGCGAGACCGTGTAGGCGAATGTGTCGAGCTCCCGGTTGAGCATCTGGAGCTGGGCGGTGCGTTCGGCCACCCGCTGCTCCAGCGTGGCGTTCATGCTGGCCATTTCGCGGTGGTGCCGCAGGTGTTGCAACTCCGCCTTGCAGCGGCTGGCGAAGATGGTCATCAGCGAGGCGAGGTTGGCGACGTTGTCCGATCGCTCTGGCCAGAACGCACCGAGCAGACCGATTGCCCGGCCGTGCTCGTCTCGCAACGCCACCCCGGCAAGCGAAACCCGATCGCTCAACGCCTCGGAGCCGCAAAGCTCGCGAACCGCTGCAGCCTCGGTGGAGGTGATCAGCAAGCCGTCGTGTTGCAGCATCGATATCAACAGCGGATGCTGCGGCGGCAATGGCCCGTTCGGCAAGGCGGTACCGTCGCAGATACTGGCCACGGAGGTGATCCGGCCTTCATCTTCCATGTTGGCCACCACCACACCCATGGCACCCAGAGCGTCCGCCAGTTGCTCCACCAGCGAGCGAAAGAACGCTTCGCCGGTCTCGCCAGAGACGCCCTTGGCCACGCTGCGCCACATCGCCTGTTGACGTTTCTCTTCGGTCACGTTGATGGTGAACGCGAGGTTGCAGGGTTCGTTCTCGAGTTCGACGCGCTCCGACCAGATCTTCACGTCCACCGGATCACCCTGCTTGCTGCGCATGCGGGTCTCGTACCCCATCAGGCGGCCGTCGCGCCGCAATGCGGCGATGTAGCTGTTGCGATCGGCCTCGGTGATCCAGACGCCGGCGGCCACCGAGGTGCGCTCCATGAAATCTTCGCGTGTGAAGCCGAGCACGCGCTCGTTGGCCGCGTTGACTTCAAGGAACATGCCGTCCGACATGCGGGTAATGGTCATGCCCAGCGGGCTGAAATTGAATGCCTTGGCAAACCGCTCTTCGGACTTCTCCAGCGCCTGGCGCGCTTTGGTCTCGGCGCTCACGTCGAGCAGCATGGTCATCACCAGTCGGTCTTCGCCGGCCTCGACCAGTTCGGCAAACAACACGCATTCAAAGTGGCTGCCGTCGCGGCGCTGGCCGGTGGTGCGCAGGTTGCTGACGCGCCCCTGCGCGTGCAGCAGGCTCCGGAAGCTCGCATGGTCTGCTTCGCTGACCCACAGATCGGGTGGCACGCGGCCGAGCAGGCTGGCGCGGTCGTGCCCGACCATGCGTTCGAAAGCCTGGTTGACTTCGAGCACCTCGCGGGTGTCGAGCCGCTGCACCAGTGTGGCCGCAGGCGTGCTGCTGAACAGGGCGGCGAAGCGGGCTTCGCTGGCCTGCAGGGCAGCGGTCGATGCCTCCAACCGCTCCAGTGCTTCAGCTTGTGTATCGAACACCAGCTCCAGGCGCTTTCTGCCGTAAAACACGATCACCAGCAGGCACAGCACCACGGCCATCTGCGTGAACCACAGGGCCAGCTCGCTCTTGTGAAGTCGGAGTTGCATCCAGCCTCTGTACTCGGCCAGGTTCAAGATGCCCAGCAAGGCGAACGCGACGCCGACGGCGACGAACATCGCATCTCGTCGCAAGTAGGTGCCCGCCCCGATGAGGGCCGCCAGAATCGCCAACACCCCTGCGCTGCGCACAGACCCATCTGTCCAGACCATGGTGGTCCCTGCAACCAGGGTGGCGTAGACCAGCGCGATCGGAATCCATCCAGCCCTTGGGCCGTTCAATGCGGGCAGCAGCACCGCAGCCAGGAGCGCCATCGCCGCTGGCACCATTGAAATGACGATGCGCTCGCCGCGCAACCACAAGGCGAGCGCGATGCAGGGGCCCAGCACGCACAGCGTGATCAACAGCATCTTCAGCGAGTCACGCTGGTAGCTGCGGATCGTGTCTCGCGTTTCGCTGCGGTTGGGCAACGGGTTGTTGCTGGCGGAAGCAGGACTGTTCATGGCGGAAGGCTTGTGGCTCTTGGTGTGCCTTGGGGCTCTTGGCTTGCCCGATCCAGGACTGGTCTTTTTTAACTGTGAACTGTGTCGCCGACGCTTGAGCGCAGATGTTCAGGGTACTACAGGCTGTATCGGTAGAAAGACGCCTAACTTGATGCTGTCAATGTTACGCCGCCGAACGCTTCAGCTGCGCGCAACCGGCAGGCTGGTGTTTCTGCACCACTCGCTCCAGCTGCCCGGGTACAGCGCGCTGCGCCCCAGGCCGGCCAGTTCCATGGCGAGCAGGTTCGGCACCGCGCTCACGCCGCTGCCGCAGTGGTGGACCACGCTGCGCGGATCGCGACCGGCGAGCAGGGTGTCGAACTCGGCCCGAAGTTGCGCAGCTGGCTTGAAACGGCCGTCGGCCAACAGGTTCTCGGGGAAGGGCCGGTTCAGCGCGCCTGGAATGTGGCCGGCCACCGGGTCGATGGCTTCCGTTTCACCGCGAAAGCGCGGCGCGGCGCGCGCATCGATCAGGGTCAATGCCGTGTCCCCCAGCCCGGCCGCAATCTCGCTGGTCTGTCGTGTTGCCACCAGAGGTGCGCCGAGTTCGAAGTTCCCGAGCGGGCGTGTGCCGGTTTCTGGCCCGCCAACCACCTCGCCGCCGCTGGCTTGCCAGGCGGCAAGCCCGCCGTCGAGCACCGCCACCGCCTCATGGCCGCACCACTTCAGCATCCACCAGAGCCGACCGCAGTAGTTCACGCCCTGGCGGTCATAAACCACCACCTGGGTGGTTTTGTTCAAGCCCTGCTGCCCCAGCCAGGCGGCAAACCGCTCGCGCTCAGGGAGAGGGTGGCGGCCAGCGCTGGCGTTGCTCGCCGGGTCGTGGCCGCTGAGGTGTTGGTCGAGATGGGCATGGACCGCGCCCGGCAAGTGCGATTGCAGGAACTGCGCTGCGCCCAGGGCGGGATTCAGGAGATCGAAACTGCAGTCGAACAGCAGCCAGTGCTGCTCGCTGGCCTGCAGAGCCTGGAGTTGTTGCGCCGAAATGAGGGTGGTGTGCATAGGTGGATCATTGTCCACCCGCGCTGTGGGCCGAATCAAGCACCGGCTTGACATGAGCGCCCGACCCCGGGACGCTCAGGCTCAGTGTTCTTCGGCGGGCGCGTTGGGTATGGCGCGCGCTCGCAACACGGTGGCGGTGATGCCGCTGAAGATGATCAGGCCCATGCCCAGCCAGCCGATCCAGCGGCAGTTCGTCACCAAAAACGGTAAGGCTGTAAATGCCGGCAAACACAATGCCGGAATACTGCAGGTTGGCCACCACCATGGTGGCGCCGCGCGAATAGGCGCGGGTCATGCAGAGCTGGCCAAACACCGCCAGCAGGCCGATGGGCAGCAGCCACAAGGCGCTCGGCCAATGCCAGGCGCTGGCACCGGCAAACACCATGCCCAACGCGCCTGCCACAACCGCCGCAATGGAAAAATAGAACACGGTGCGGCTTTCCGGCTCGCCGGCCCGCGCCAGCGCTGCCACCTGCAGGTAGGCGAAGGCCGAGAAGATGCCGGAGAACAGGCCGACCAGTGCACCGGTCATCTGCTCGGGGTTGAAGGTGGGGCGCAACATGAGCGCCACGCCGGCAAAGCCGATCAGCACCGTGACGAACAACGGGCTCTGGTGGCGCAGCGGCATCTGATTTTTCTGCATCAGCACCGCGCCGCCGAGCAAGAAGGTGGCGATCCAGATGCTGCTCATGTAGTTGAGGGTGACGGCGGTGGCCAGAGGCAGGGCTGCGATCGCGTAGAACCAGGAGGTGAGCGCGATCACCCCGACCACGCAGCGCCAGAAATGCATCATGGGAATGCGGGTGCGCAGCGAGACACCCCGGGCGCGCGTGAGAAGGATGATGAACACCATGCCCACCAGCCCCCGGTAGAACACGATTTCAAAACTGTTGAAGTGGTCCGACGCGATCTTGATGCAAACGCCCATGGTCGCGAAAAAAAAGGACGCGAGCAGCATCCAGAGGGCTTGCATGGGGTGGAGTGAGAGAGTGATGGGGGGGTCGGAGCGGTCACGATCATAGCCAGCGGTGCGCCAATGCAGTGCGCATGCGCGACCCAACAGGCTTCACAAGCGGGGGGAAGCTCAATCCAATGGCGCAGCGGAACCGGCTCAGCCGGGCCGCAGTGCGCCGCCCCCCTGGGGGGGTGACGCCGAAGGCGGCGCGGGGGGGATTCGCTGTGCGTACCACTCGTGAAAGTGCTGCATGCCGTCTTCCATCGGGCTCTGGTACGGCCCCACCTCGTTGTCGCCGCGTGCCAGCAGAGCCTGGCGACCGGCGTCCATGCGCTCGGCGATCTCGTCGTCTTCGAGGCAGGTTTCCATGTAGGCCGCGCGCTGCGCCTCGACAAACTCGCGCTCGAAGGCGGCGATTTCCTCCGGGTAGTAGAACTCGACCATGTTCAGCGTCTCGGTCGGGCTCACCGGGTGCAGGGTCGAAACCGTGAGCACGTGCGGGTACCACTCCACCATGATGTGCGGGTAGTAGGTGAGCCAGATGGCGCCGTGTGCCGGGGGCACGCCGTTGCGGTAGCGCATGAGCTGTTCGTGCCAGCGCTGGTAGGTCGGGCTGCCGGCCTTGCCCAGCAAGTTTTGTGCGCCCACGGTCTGCACCGAGTACTCGGGCTTGAGTTCCCAGCGCAGATCCTCACAGGTGACGAACTGACCCAGGCCGGGGTGGAACGGGCCGACGTGGTAGTCCTCCAGGTAGACCTCGATGAAGGTTTTCCAGTTGTAGTGGCAGGTGTGAAGCTCCACATGGTCCAGCACCATGCCCTCGAAGCTGAGCGCGTCGCGCGGCCCCATGCCGGCCAGGTCGGTGGCGATGTCGCGGCCGTTGTCTTCGAACAGCAGGCCGTTCCACTCGCGCAGGCCGTAGTTGTTCAGATCGAGGCAGGGATCGTGCGAAAAATGGGGCGCACCGATCAGGCCACCTGCGGGCTGCTGGCCCTGCCCACCGCTGTAGGTCCAGCGGTGCAGCGGGCAGACGATGTTGCCGCCAGCGCTGCCCGGGCCGGGTAGCGCCGAGGTTGCCGCGGCCCTTGAGCATGATGGCCTGGCGGTGCCGGCAGACGTTGGAGATCAGTTCCACGCCGCGCCCGGTGTTCACAAGCGCCCGCCCGCCCGCCTCCTGGGGCAGGGCGTGGTAGTCGCCAGGGTTGGGTACCGAGAGCTGGTGCCCCACATAACGGGGACCGTGCCGGAAGAGGGTTTCCATTTCGCGCTGGAACAGCGCGGGGTCGAAATAGCTGGAAACCGGGAGTTGGCTTCTGGCCTGCTGAAGTTGAAGGCTTAAATCAGACATGCGGTCCTGATCCAGGGACGGCGTTCAAAATTCCCGGCTCGGCGCGAGTTTTGAACACCCTCCCAGTAGTCTCCCCCTATGAAGGGGCAGGGTAAGCGCTGGTCGAAAAACGAATTCGCGCGGGATGGGTGGAGTGGTGCGTCCCTCCGGGCAGCCAGGGCCCGTCAGTGAATAAAAAAGGAAAATGGAGTCTACCCCACCGGGGGTGTTGCCCCTGATGGTTGTGAGGGTCTGGGCGGCGGCATGGCGCTGCCGCCAGCGTGGGCATGGCCGCGTCTGGCAGAGGCACGCGGCTAGAATCGTTTCACCGCACTGTCGCAGTGCATCGATCTCGAAAAGCGAGCCTTACCGACCTGCCTGCTGGCGGTGGGCGGCCCGCACCAAACCCCCATGACCCCGCCCACCAGTCGCACCGCCAAAAGCCCAACGCCTGACCTTGCCCAAGAGGTTGCGCCCAGCTACGAAGCCGCGCTGGAAGAGCTGGAGCAACTGGTTGCTCAGCTGGATGCGGGGCAGCTGCCGCTGGACCAGTTGCTGACACGCTACCAGCGCGGGGCCGCGCTGCTGGCGTTTTGCCGGGCCCGGCTCGATGCCGTGGAGAACCAGATTCAGGTGCTCGAAGGCGGTGAACTCAAGACATGGAACGCGGATTGAGCGCCGCCAAACCCGCTTTCTTTGAACTCGCTGCCTGGCGCGATCGCCAACAGGCGGCGGTGGAGCGTGCGCTGGCTGCATGGGTCACGCCCGATGCGCCAGCCGGGCTGGGCGATGCCATGCGCTACGCGGTGCTGGACGGCGGCAAGCGGCTGCGCCCCTTGCTCGTGCTGGCCACCAGCGAAGCTGTGGGTGGTTCGCCCGACGCTGCAATGCGTGCGGCCTGCGCGGTGGAGCTGATCCACGCCTATTCGCTGGTACACGACGACATGCCCTGCATGGACAACGATGTGCTTCGCCGTGGCAAGCCCACGGTGCATGTGCAATATGGAGAGGCGCAGGCGCTGCTGGTGGGCGATGCCTTGCAAGCCCTGGCCTTTGAGTTGCTTTCGCCCGAAGCTGGCGTAGATCCCGCGATGGCCTGTTCGCTTTGCCGCTTGCTGGCGCGAGCCTCCGGCGCGCATGGCATGGCCGGTGGCCAGGCGGTGGATCTGGCCAGCGTGGGCCTGGCGCTGGACCAGCCGGCGCTGGAGCAGATGCACCGTCTGAAGACCGGCGCGCTGCTGCAGGCCAGCGTGGCGATGGGGGCCGCCTGCGGCAGCCCCGAAGGCCATGCGGTCGAGCAACTGGTGCGTTTCGGCGCCAGCATCGGGCTGGCCTTTCAGGTGGTTGACGACATACTCGACGTCACCGCGGACTCCGCCACCCTGGGCAAGACCGCTGGCAAAGACGCGGCAGCCGACAAGCCCACCTTCGTCTCGCTGCTCGGCCTTGCCGCCGCCCAGGCTTACGCCGATCGGCTGCTGTCGCAGGCCCACGAGGCCCTGCAAGCCACCGGGCTCACCCGCGTCGAGCCCCTGCATGCGCTCACCGACTGGGTCGGACGGCGCACCCACTGAACACCAGAACAGGCAACCGCAACATGAGTTCCTTGCTCTCCCAGATTCATTCGCCGGCCGACTTGCGCAAGCTGTCTCGCCCACAGCTCGGCCCCCTGGCCGACGAGCTGCGCAGCTTCTTGCTCGAAAGTGTGGCCAAAACCGGCGGCCACCTCAGCTCCAACCTGGGCACGGTTGAGCTCACGGTGGCGCTGCACTATGTGTTCAACACGCCCGAAGACCGGCTGGTCTGGGACGTGGGTCATCAGACCTACCCACACAAAATCCTGACCGGTCGGCGCGACCGCATGCACACGCTGCGCCAGCAGGGCGGCATCAGTGGCTTCCCGCGCCGCGACGAAAGCGAATACGACACCTTCGGCACCGCCCATTCGTCGACCAGCATTTCGGCGGCCCTGGGCATGGCGCTGGCTGCCAAGATCAAGGGCGATGCGCGCAATGCGGTGGCCATCATCGGCGACGGTGCCATGACCGCCGGCATGGCGTTCGAGGCGCTGAACAACGCCGGTGTTGCTGACGGCCGCCTGCTGGTCGTGCTCAACGACAACGACATGTCGATCTCGCCGCCGGTGGGCGCGCTGAACCGCTACCTGGCCCAGCTCATGAGCGGGCAGTTTTACGCCACCGCCAAGCAGGTGGGCAAGCAGGTGCTCAAGGGCGCGCCGCCGCTGTTCGAGCTGGCCAAGCGACTGGAAGAACAGGCCAAGGGCATGGTGGTGCCGGCCACGCTGTTCGAGAAGTTCGGCTTCAACTACATCGGACCGATCGATGGCCACGATCTCGATTCGCTGATCCCCACGCTGGAAAACATCCGGCACCTGCTGGAGACCGACAGCGGTCCGCAGTTCCTGCACGTGGTCACCAAAAAAGGCCAGGGCTACAAGCTGGCCGAGGCCGATCCGGTGGCGTACCACGGGCCGGGCAAGTTCGACCCGGCGGTGGGTCTCACCAAGCCGGCCACCGCGCCCAAGACCACCTTCACCCAGGTGTTCGGCCAGTGGCTGTGTGACATGGCCGCGGCCGACAAGCGTCTGGTCGGCATCACGCCCGCGATGCGCGAGGGCTCGGGCATGGTCGAGTTCGAGCGGCGTTTTCCTGCGCGGTACTTCGATGTGGGCATTGCCGAGCAACATGCGGTGACGTTTGCCGCCGGCATGGCTTGCGAGGGCCTCAAGCCCGTGGTCGCGATCTACTCCACCTTCCTGCAGCGCGGCTACGACCAGTTCATCCACGACGTGGCGTTGCAAAACCTGCCGGTCGTTTTTGCACTCGACCGCGCCGGCATCGTGGGTGCCGACGGTGCGACCCACGCCGGCGCTTACGACATCGCCTACCTGCGCTGCGTGCCCAACATGGCGGTGGCCTGCCCGGCCGACGAGGCCGAATGCAGGCAGTTGCTCAGCAGCGCCTTTGCACAAAACCACCCGGTCGCCGTGCGCTACCCGCGCGGCGCGGGTGTGGGCGCGGTGCAGCCAGCTGGCCTGGAGCCCCTGCCTTACGGGCGCGGCGAATGGACGCGCAAGGGCAAAGGCGTGGCCATCCTCGCCTTCGGCACCCTGCTGTATCCAGCGCTGGCCGCCGCCGAGCGGCTGGGGGCCAGCGTGGCCAACATGCGCTGGGCCAAGCCGCTGGATCTGGACCTGCTGCGCGAACTGGCCCGCTCGCACGACGCGCTGGTGACGCTGGAAGAGGGTTGCGTGATGGGCGGCGCTGGCTCAGCGGTGCTCGAAGCGCTGCAGGCCGAGGGTCTGAACCTGCCCGTTCTGCAGCTCGGCTTGCCCGACGAGTTTGTCGAGCATGGCGACCCGGCGAAGTTGCTCAGCATGATCGGGCTCGATGCTGCGGGAATCGAGCGATCGGTGCGAGGGCGGTTTTCGTCGCTGCTGGACGCCACAGGCCCTGGTCTGAAGGTGGTTGGTTGAGGGGTCAAACCGTTGCGTCATCGTCGATGGGCGACGGAAGCAACCAATGTGGCCGCGTTCGCTGAATTGCAGTCTTTGGCATTCAACGAGAGAAGATCACCTGTTTATCTTGGCGGTTTTCTCGCAAGGCATTTGCGCCGCCAAAAAAGTTCACACGTGTCATGAAATATTGACAGCCTGATAACCACGGCTCTCGGGGAAAACCCGCTCGAAGCCAACTGTCTCGCACTTTACAATGTCATGGCTGTGTTGCTGCGTTGACAGACGCGTGGCAAGAAGCTCACGTCTAGTAAGTGAATCCCCTTAATGGAGTCTTAACACCATGGATCGTCGATCAGTTATCAAGCATGCCGGTATTGCCGGCGTGCTGGCCGCAGGAGCAGCGCCAGCTGTGCATGCCCAGGCGACCATTCGCTGGCGCCTGGCATCGAGTTTCCCGAAAGCGCTTGACACCATTTACGGCGCGGCCGAGGTGTTCGCGCAAAAAGTCGGTGACATGACGGGTGGCAAATTTTCCATCTCCGTGCACCCAGGCGGCGAGCTCATGCCGGCGTTCGGCGTGGTGGATGGCGTGCAGCAAGGCACGGTCGAAGCAGCGCACACCGCTCCCTACTATTTCCACGGCAAGAACGAGGCTTTTGCCATCGGTACCGCCATTCCCTTTGGTTTGAACAGCCGCCAGCTGACCGCCTGGTACTACGACGGCAACGGCATGAAGCTGTTCCGTGAGTTCTACGACCAGTTCAATATCGTGAACTTCCCTGGCGGCAACACCGGCGCCCAGATGGGTGGCTGGTACCGCAAGGAAATCAAGTCTGCTGCGGATATCAATGGCCTGAAAATGCGCCTGGGTGGCTTTGCTGGCCGCGTGCTGACCCGCATGGGTGGCGTGCCGCAAAACATTCCTGGCGGCGAGATCTACCAGGCCTTGGAAAAGGGCACGATCGACGCCACCGAGTGGGTGGGTCCTTACGACGACGAAAAGCTGGGCTTCCAAAAGGTTGCCAAGAACTACTACTACCCAGGCTGGTGGGAAGGCGGCGCGCAGCTCGACTTCTACATCAACAAGGCAGCGTTCAACGCCCTGTCCAAGGAGAACCAGGCGATCGTGGAAGCCGCAGCTTCCCATGCGCACACCGAGATGCAGGCCCGCTACGATGCCCGCAACCCGGCAGCGCTGAAGCGCCTGGTGGCCGGTGGCGCCAAGCTGCAGGCGTTCCCCAAGACGGTGATGGATCTGGCCTTCAAAGAGTCGATGGCGCTCTACGGCGAGCTGAACGACACCAACCCGGCGTGGAAAAAAATCTACGCCGACTACTCGACGTTCCGCAAAGACCAGAACCTCTGGTTCCGCTTCACCGAGGCCACCTTCGACCGCTACATGCAGTCGGCCAAGCTGTAATCTGCGGCTTTTCGCAGTCACAAAAAACCCCGCACGAGCGGGGTTTTTTGCGCGATTTTTCCCGCTTTCCATTTTCTTACCGCGCACCTTACCCACCCTCTCACGAAGCCATGAAGCTTGATGCCTCATCACATGGTGTCCACACAATGGCGCCACGTACGCTTCCCTATCGAATCCCAACCGGGGACTCTCCATGTCGCTCCTTCTCAGTCTGTCCCGTCTGATCGACGGCCTCAGCACACTCGTTGGCAAACTGGCCATGTGGCTCATTCTGGCCACCACCCTGATCAGTGCCGGCAACGCCATCGTCCGCAAGACGGTCGGCACCAGCTCCAACGCCTGGCTCGAAATCCAGTGGTACCTGTTCGCAGCGGTCTTCCTGCTGGGCGCAGGCTACGCGTTTTTGAAAAACGCCCATGTGCGCATCGACTTCATCTCCAGCAAGTTCAGCGACCGCACGCGCAACTGGATCGACATCGGCGGCATCATCATTTTTCTGTTTCCGCTGTGCTACATGATGGCCACGCTGTCGCTGGCCGGTATTGGCCCAAGCCTACGTCTCAGGTGAGGTTTCGACCAACGCCGGCGGCTTGATTCGCTGGCCGGTTTATGCGCTGATCCCGATCGGTTTTGCATTGCTTATGTTGCAGGGGGTCTCCGAGTTGATCAAACGCGCCGCCTTTCTCACGGGCCATGGCCCCGACGCGCTCAGTCACACCGGTCCGAGTGAAACCGAACTGCTCGCAGAAGAAATTGCAGCCCAGGAAAAAGCCCGCAAGGCTGGAGCAAAAGCATGATCGAATTCGTGTCCAACAATTTTGTGCCGGTGATGTTCGCCGGCCTGCTGGTGTTTCTGCTGGCGGGTTTTCCCGTGGCGTTTTCACTCTCGGCCACCGGGCTGTTCTTCGGCTTCATCGGCATGGAGCTGGAGCTGTTCCCGTCCAACCTGTTCCAGGCGCTGCCGCTGCGTGTGATCGGCATCATGCAGAACGACACGCTGCTGGCGATCCCGTTCTTCACGCTCATGGGCATCATCCTTGAGCGCAGCCGAATGGCCGAAGATCTGCTGGAAACAGTGGGCCAGGTGTTTGGCCCGTTGCGCGGTGGCGTCGGCATTGCGGTGGTGCTGGTGGGCGCGCTGCTGGCCGCCACCACCGGCGTGGTCGCCGCCTCGGTGATTTCCATGGGCCTGATTGCCATGCCCATCATGCTGCGCTACGGCTACAACCGCACCATCGCCACCGGCACCATCACCGCCTCGGGCACGCTGGCGCAGGCGCTTCCGCCCTCGCTGGTGCTGATCGTGCTGGCCGACCAGTTGGGCCGCTCGGTGGGCGACATGTACGCCGGTGCCTTGCTTCCCGGCCTGATGCTGGTGGGCCTGTACCTGCTGTTCATCGTGGTGGTGGCCTTCGTCAAGCCCGACGTGGGTACCGGCCTTGCCGCCAGAAGCGCGCATTTATTCAGAACCCAATGGATCGAGTGGACACCGCTCGCTGCTGGCGTTGCTGCTGATCTGTGGTGGCGGTGGCTTTCGCGTGGTCCCAGGTGCACACGTCCATCATGAACCCGCTTCTTGGGCGTGAGATGGCGCCGGGCCGATGATGAGATTTTCATTCTCTCGATCACCATCGGTGCGTTTCTGGCGCTGACGCTGGCGCTGGTGAACAAGCTGTTCGGCATCGGCTTGCTGTCGCGCCTGACCGAGCGCGTGACCTTTGTGCTGATCCCGCCGCTGGTGCTGATCTTCCTGGTGCTGGGCACGATCTTCCTGGGCATTGCGACACCCACCGAAGGCGGTGCCATGGGCGCGCTGGGTGCGCTGATCATGGCCGCGGGCCGCCGCACGCTGTCCTTCGACCTGCTCAAGCAGGCGCTGGAGAACACCACCAAGCTGTCCATCTTCGTGCTGTTCATCCTGATCGGCTCCACCGTGTTCAGCTTCACCTTCAACGCGGCCGATGGCCACATCTGGGTGGAGCACCTGTTTGACAAGCTGCCGGGCGGCCAGCTGGGCTTCCTGCTGTTCGTGAACCTGCTGGTGTTCGTCCTCGGCATGTTCATCGACTTCTTCGAGATCGCCTTCATCGTCGTGCCGCTGCTGGTGCCGGTGGCGACCAAGCTGGACATCGACCTGATCTGGTTCGGCATCATCATGGCGATGAACCTGCAGACCTCGTTCCTCACGCCACCGTTCGGTTTTGCGCTGTTCTACCTGCGCAGTGTGGCCGCGCGCAGCGACTACGACGACGTGGTGACCGGCGAGCGCATCAAGGCGGTGACCACGGCGCAGATCTACAAGGGCTCGATCGCCTTCATCTTCCTGCAGATCATCATGGTGGCGGTGATCGTGCTCAACCCGGGCATCGTCACTGGCAACCTCGACAAGCCGGTGGTGGTGGACGAAAACGCGATCGACAACATGCTGGACAACATGCCGGGACAGGACTACTCCACACCCAAGGTGGGCGATATCCCGCCGCCGCGCGTGCCGCTGGGTGAAACACCGTCCACCGACCCGGCCATCCCGATGCCCGAGACGGGCGACGACAAGGAAGCACAGGACGCGCTCAAGGCCCTGGAAGAAGCGGTCAAGCCGGCCAACTGAGTCCGATGACTGCAATGCAGATCGATGTCAAGGTGCTGGATCCGCGGCTGGCGGACCAGCTTCCAGCTTATGCCACGGTCGGCAGCGCCGGGCTGGACCTGCGCGCCTGCCTGGACGCGCCGCTGACCCTGGCGGCCAACGCCTGCCAGCTCGTGCCCACCGGGCTGGCCATGCACCTGGCCGATCCGGGCTACGCTGCCTTGATCCTGCCGCGCTCCGGTCTTGGGCACAAACACGGCATCGTGCTGGGCAACCTGGTGGGGTTGATCGACAGCGACTACCAGGGACAGCTCATGGTGAGCGCCTGGAACCGCAGCGACGTGCCGTTCACCATCGAACCCATGGAGCGCATGGCGCAGATGGTCATCGTGCCGGTGGTGCAAGCCCAGTTTCGCGTGGTCACCGATTTCGAGGCGACCAGCGAACGTGGTGCGGGAGGCTACGGGTCGACCGGCCGGGGCTGAGCGTTCGGTGCAAGCGATCAGGCCGCCTTGCGCGGCCTTTTTTCTGGCGCGGCGAGATTCAGTGCAAAGTCGGCTGGCTGCCCGTGTCGTCTGTGGGGCTGCTCACTTCGCGTGCGGAAAAAGCCGGTGCCCAGTGTGCCGCGGCCGATTTCTTCCAGCGTGGCTTCGCGCACCGCGTGCACCTTCAGGCTGATGCGCAGTGCGATGCCGGCCAGCGGGTGGTTGCCGTCCATCACCACGTGGTCCGGGTAGATGTCGCTCACGAAGTACAGCCGGTCGCTGGGCGCAGCGGCGTTGCAGCCGGCGGGCAGGCCCTCGAATCCCATGCCGTCTTCCAGTTCGTCCCGGAAACAGATGGCGCGGTTCCAGAAACAGCAGCGCGATCGTCGTAGTCGCCAAACGCCTGTTCGGGTTCGAGCTGCAGTTCGAACCGCGTCGCCGCTCACTGCGCCCGATGCAGCGCCTGCTCCAGGCTGTCCAGCAGATCGCTGCCGCCCACCAGAAACTCCACCGGCTCTTCCAGCACGTCGAGCGTCTTCGCCCAGGGTGTCTTTGAGCGTCCAGGTCAGGGACACGACGCATTGTTCGGTGATTTTCATCCGACAATTGTCCCATGACATCCGCACGCGTTTCCCACTCACACCCGCCCGCCACCTCCAAGCCTGGTGCTGTGCAAGACCTGCCAGCCCCAGCCATCGACGCGCCCATGGCCATGCTCGGAGGCTTGTCACCGGCTCAGTTCATGCGACGCCACTGGCAGAAGAAGCCGCTGTTGATCCGCAATGCGTTTCCCTCGGATTGCAGCCGCTGCTGAGCCGCCAGGAGCTGTTTGCCATGGCGGCCAACGAGGCGGTGGAGTCGCGGCTGATCGTCCACAAGCCGTCGGGCTGGTCACTCAGGCACGGTCCGTTTGCGCGCGCTGCTTTGCCGCCGCTCAAACAGCCCCGCTGGACCTTGCTGGTGCAGGGCCTTGATCTGCACCTCGATGCTGCCCACGCGCTGCTGCAGCGCTTTCGTTTTGTGCCCGATGCGCGGCTCGACGACGTGATGGTGTCCTGGGCCAGCGACGGCGGTGGCGTGGGGCCGCATTTCGACAGCTACGACGTTTTTCTGCTGCAGGCCACCGGACAGCGGCGCTGGCGCATCGGCCGCCAGAAGGACCTGTCGCTGCAGCCCGATGTGCCGCTCAAGATCCTCAGCCATTTCGAACCCGAGGACGAGCACTTGCTCGGCCCTGGCGACATGCTCTACCTGCCGCCGCGCTGGGCGCACGACGGTGTGGCCGAAGGCGGTGACTGCATGACGGTGTCGTTCGGTTTTCGCGCGCCGCAGCGCGGTGGTCTGGCTGGCGAGCTGTTGCAGCGCATGGCCGACGCCTGCGACGACGACACGCTTTACCGCGACCCGACCCAGCCCGCCACCACCACACCGGCCGCCATGCCCGAAGGGCTGCGAGGCATTTGCCCGCGAGGGGCTGGAGCGCCTGCTGGCCGAGCGGGGTTCGCTGGACTGCGCGCTGGGTGAGGTGATGACCGAGCCCAAGCCCCGTGTCTGGTTCGAGGAGCCGGAACAGGCCTGGCAGGGCGGCGCGATCCGGCTCGACCGGCGCACCCGCATGATGTACGACGAGCGCCATGTGTTCATCAACGGCGAGAGCTTTCGCGCTGGCGGGGCCGACGCGCGGCTGATGCGTCGGCTGGCAGACCAGCGAACGCTTTCGACTGCCGACGTCAAGCGGGCCAGCGCCGACGCCCAGTCGTTGCTGCGGCGACTGGTTTGAGGCCGGCTGGCTGCACCCGCTGGCCGCCAACACCTGAAAACACCGCAGGAGAAAGCCATGAACGACCACACGCCCGAACCTGCCGTGAGCGAGCCGCTGCCCACCGGCCGCATGGAAGGGCGTCAGATTTTTGGTGATCTGGTGCGCCAGGCGCTGGCCGTGGCAGCGCAGGAAGGCTGGCCGCACATCGTGCTGAGCGATACCGATTTCAGCGACTGGCCGCTGGGTGAGCGCGCGGTGATCGAGTCCCTGCAGGCGTGGGCGTTTCGCGGCCGCGAGATCCGGTTTCTGGCGCGTGACTTTGCAGCCGCTGCGTCTGGCCCATCCCCGGCTGGTTGCCTGGCGCACCACCTGGGCGCACCGGGTCGACGCCCACGCGGTGGCGAGCGCTTCGGGCAGCGAGCTGCCCAGTGCAATCTGGTCGCCCGGGTGGACGCTGGAGCGCCTGGACCCGGTGCGCAGCACCCTGGTGGCCAGCACAGATGCCCGCCGCCGCACCGCCTTGCGTGAGCGGCTCGATGCCTGCTGGCACAAGGGCACACCCTCGTTTGCAGCCAGCACCCTTGGCCTGTAACAGGCCTGGCTTCAAGTGGCGCCTTTGCAACGCGTCTTTGTATGAAAAAGAAAAACCCTATAAGTGGAATTACGGATGAAAATTTCTGGATATCATCCTAAGGCAGTCTGAAACCGGCTTATTCGGTTGTCTGACTGAGCCAACCGAAATCGGAGCGGTGGCCAAGCGTGCTTGAGCCCGCGCCCCGACCTGTTTTGTTCCCTTCTCATTGGAAAATTCATCATGAAAAAGACCGTTCTGCTTGCCAGCTTGCTCGCCGCCTTCGCCTTGACCGCTTGCGGCAAGAAGGAAGAAATGCCCGTGGCACCAGCCGCCCCAGCCGTTGAGCAGGCAGCGCCTGCCGCAGCGCCCGCTGAACCAGCAGCAGCGGCGCCAGCAATGGCCCCAGCCGACGCAGCAGCAGCCCCAGCTGCCGGCGCCTCCATGGACGCAGCCAAGGATGCCGCTGCTGCCTCTGTCGACGCTGCCAAGGAAGCCGCCGACAAAGCCGCAGAAGCCGCCAAAGCCGCTGTTGGCGCAGCCAAGGACGCTGTCAAGCAGTAATCTCCTCTCGTGGCGGCTGGATTCAGGCGCCCGTCAGGCAAAGAAAAAGCCGCCCTTGGGCGGCTTTTTCTTTGGGCGAGCGCAAGGCTTTGCGCTCGCCGCCATGTCACTTCAGGTCGTCCACCAGCAGCTGCGCAATGCGCGCCGCATTGCCTGTGGTGTCGGGCTGTCCCTGCGCATCGAGCACGGCCACCGTGCTGCGGTTGTCCTGGCTGCGCACCAGCACGCGGTAGCGGGCCGGCGCTGCATCTGGTTGTGAGCCGCTGAACATGCGGCTGAAGAAGCCTGGCTTTTTGTCGTCTGCGGTACCCGGTGCCACGTAGCGCACGAAGTAGATGCCCTTGGGTGCGGTCGCGGTCTTCGACTGTGAAGCCGCTGCGGTCCAGCGACAGGCCCACGCGGCGCCAGGCTCGGTCGAAACCATCATCCATTTCGATCAGCGGCTGGCCGTTCACCGTGGTGAGCCGCGCTGCGGCCTGCACCGGCGCCGTTGCCACCGCGGCCTGAGCCTGCGCTTCGGTCACGCCCAGCTTGACCATCAGCCGGCTGAGAAACTCGGCTTCCAGCTCGGGGTCGGCATCGCGCGGTTGCCACACGGTCTGGTCTTTCTGTGCGTTGGAATAAACCTCGATCATCCCGCGGTGGCTGATGAAGATTTCGGTTTTGCCGTCGCCACTGCGCTCCAGGCGGGTGCGGAACTTGTCGCGTTCGCCGGTCGAGTAGAGGCTCTCGAACACCCGGCCGATGGTGCGGCGAAAGATGTCTTGCGGCAGTTTGGCGCGGTTTTCGGCCCAGTCGGTTTCCATGATGCCGAGCTTTTCCTGATCGAGCTCCAGCACGAAACCGTTCTCCTGCCAGAAGTCGCGGATCGGGGTCCACAGCTTGTCGGCCTGGCGATCCACCACCAGCCAGCGCTGGCTGCCCGAGCGCTCAATGCGCACATCGCCCACCGCGTTGGTTGCGGTGGTGGGGCCAGTGGCGGCCGCAGGTTGGGTGGTCTGGTAGCCGCTGGCGGTGACCACCGAACCGGGCACCTGGTAGCGCACATCGCGGTTGAGCTGGGTGAGGTCCGGCGGCACGTCGAGTGTGCTGCCTTTCTGCGCGCTCTTGTAGTCGATCTTGTCTTCCTGCAGCACGCTGCAGCCCGTTGCCAGCGAGGCGGCCAGCGCGATCGCGGCCCATCGGGCCAGGGAGGACGGGAGGCGCGGGGTGTGGTGTGGCATGGAGCGGTTCGGTGTTCGGGTGCGGGGAAGAATGCAGAGCTGTGCGGTGTGGTCGTCAGTCGATCAGGCCACTGTCTTTGAGGGCCGCTTCGAGCACAGGTTCCAGGTGGCTGGACATCGGGGTGAGCGGCAAGCGCAGCGTGCCACCGCAAAGGCCCATGCGGGCCATCGCCCATTTCACGGGAATCGGGTTGCCTTCGAGGAACAGGTTTTTGTGCACCGGCATCAGGCGCAGCTGGATCGCCATGGCGCGTTTCGCGTCGCCCGCAATCGCAGCCACGCAGAGTTCGTGCATCAGCCGCGGCGCGATGTTGGCGGTCACGCTGATGTTGCCCTGGCCACCGCACAGCATCAGCGCCACGGCGGTTGGGTCGTCGCCTGAATACACCGCAAAGCCCTTGGGCACTTCGCGGATCAGCCACTGGGCGCGCTCGATGTTGCCGGTGGCGTCCTTGATGCCGATCACGCCGGGCAAGCTGGCCAGTCGCAACACGGTTTCCAGCTGCAGATCGGCCACGGTACGGCCGGGCACGTTGTACAGCACCATCGGCAGATCGCCGGTGGCCTCGGCAATCGCCTTGAAGTGCTGGTACTGGCCTTCTTGCGTGGGCTTGTTGTAGTAGGGCACCACCTGCAGCTGGCAGTCGGCGCCGACCTTCTGCGCGTACTTGGCGAGGTTGATCGCCTCGGCGGTGGAGTTGGAGCCGCAGCCGGCCATGATCGGTACGCGACCCGCGGCCTGCTCGACCGAGACGCGAATGATCTCGCAATGCTCTTCGGTGGTGACCGTGGGCGACTCGCCCGTGGTGCCCACCACGCCCAGGCAATCGGTGCCCTCGGCGATGTGCCAGTCGATGAGTTTGCGCAGGGCCACGTAGTCCACGCGCCCGTCGGCCTGCAAAGGGGTGATCAGGGCGACGATGCTGCCGGTGATGGGTTTCATGACGGGTGTCTCGGGATGGGGGCTGGCCCGCAGCCGGGGCCTGCTGCCTGGGTTCAGGCGCGCGAAAGCTGCATTCTACTCAGCGGCAGTCAGGCGAAAGCGGGCTGGCTGATCGGGTGGCGTGGTGTGTTTTCGCACCGCGACCACGCGCTGCACGAAGCGTTCGGGCGCGCTGCAAAAGCCGTCTTCGAAGGCCACCACGTGCAAACCGTTCACCACCCGCAGCAGTTCGCCTTCGCGCAGCAGAAAGTCGGGACGCGATGGCTTGCCCACCGTTTCGTTGCCCGTGGCAAAGGTCTCGTAAATCAGCACGCCGCCATCGGCCACACTGGCCACGATGCGCGGCAGCAGCGCACGCCAGAGGTAGTTGGTGACCACCACCGCGTCGAAGGTCTCATCCCCCAGCGGCCACGGGCCGTTTTCGATGTCGGCCTCGATCACGCGGCCCAGGCCAGCCACCGCCGCAACGGCCTCGGCGGATCGGTCCACGCCGGTGACCGCATGACCGCGCTGCGCAAACCAGCGCATGTGACGCCCGTGGCCGCAGGCCAGATCGAGCACCGAGCCGCCAGCGGGCACCAGGTGGCTCCAGCGCTGCACCCAGGCCGACGCTGCTTCATTGCCGTGCGCGATCAAAAACAACTCCAGAGCTGGTCGGCCAGGTTGACCAGGAAGTCGGGGCGCTGATAAAGCGTCAACGTGCCCAGCAAGGCCAGCGCCACCACGAACCAGGCCAGTGTCTTGAGCGCCATTGGCTTCATGCCGAAGCCCTCACACGGGCCGGCCCACGCAGGATGGGTGTTTCTCTGCACCGGCAGGTTGATCAGCGCCGCCGCCACACCCAGCGCAATCGCGATGTACCAGACGATGTCGTAGCTGCCGGTGCGGTCGTAAAGAAATCCACCCAGCCAGACACCCATGAAACTGCCAATCTGATGGCTGAAAAACACGAAGCCACCCAGCATGGAAAAGTGGGCGACACCAAAGATCTGCGCCACGGTGGCGTTGGTCGGCGGAATGGTGGACAGCCACAGCAAGCCCATCACCGACGAAAACACGTACACGCTCATTGGCGAGAGCGGCACGATCAGAAAGACGCTGATCGCCACCGCGCGAGCGAAGTAGATGAACGCCAGGATGTGGCGCTTGGGCACGCGCTGACCAAGCGCGCCGGCGGCGTAAGTGCCGATCACGTTGAACAGGCCAATCAGCGCCAGCGCGTAGCTCGCCACCTGCGGCGACAGACCGTTGTCTTTCAGGTAGCTGGGCATGTGCACGCCGATGAAAACCACCTGGAATCCGCAGACAAAATACCCCGCCATCAGCAGCTGAAAACTTCGGTAACGCATGGCCTCGGAGCAGGGCCTGCCAGACGGTTTGCTCGCGTGGCGGTGCAGCCCCGCCCACAAAGCCCGGCTCGCGCAAACCCAACGCCAGCGGCGCGATCAGCAGCACCGCGCCACCCAGAATCAGCAGGGCTTCCTGCCAGCCGAATGCGCTGATCAGCCAGCCCTCCACCGGCACCATGAGGAACTGGCCAAACGACCCGGCTGCCGCCGCCACGCCCATGGCCCAGGAGCGTTTTTCCGGCGGGATCTGGCGCCCGATCACGCCGTAAATCACCGCGTAGGTGGTGCCCGCTTGCGCTGCACCAATCAAGACACCAGTGGTGAGCGCAAAGCCCAGCGTGGTGGTGGTGAGCGCCATGCCCACCAGGCCCAGCGCATAGAGCACGGCGCCCACCATGAGCACACGCATGGCGCCAAAACGGTCGGCCGCCATGCCGGCAAAAATGCCGAACACGCCCCATGACAGGTTCTGCACGGCGATGGCGAGCGAGAAGCTCTCGCGCGTCCAGCCCTGGTCCTGGGTGATGGGCTGCAACCAAAGGCCAAAGCCGTGGCGGATGCCCATCGACAGGGTGACGATGGCGGCGCCGCAGAGCAGCAGCTGGGTGGCAGACAGGCGTGGCATGTCGGAAACGTTTGAGGACATCGGGTGACTGTATCGAATGTTCTGACCTGGCGGGCTCGTTCCCATGGACGTCATCGCAAAATCAAGCCGTGGAACATCACCCGTGAACGTCCGTCGGCTTTCGGTGGTTCGCGTTCTGGATTGCCGTACAGGTTTCGAAGTGATCCCAGTCAGTGCTTCGAGTACGGATCGGGCGTGCCATTTCTTTTGACTGATCCAACGAAAAAACGGGCCATGTGGCCCGTTTGGAAGGACATCGGAAAACCGATTACTTCTTTTCCATCATCTTCTTACACTCGGCCTTCATCTTGTCGTCGGCTTTGGACTCGTCCATCTTCTTGCAGGCTTCCATCTTCTGGGCATCCGTCATGGCGCCGCCATGGGAAGCGGCCAGGGCGCCGAACGAGGCGAAGGCAAATGTCGAAGCGATCAGGGCTGAAATCAAATTACGCATTGGGCTCTCCAGTGACTTTTCAAAAGGCTGACACCGAAATGGGTGCCAAGGCAATGTACTTCAAACAGGGGTGGTGGTTGTTACCGAATTTCTTGATCTTGCGCGGTGGATTGCTGGCTGCGATGAGCATGCTGCTGGCTCTGGGTGCACAGGCGGCGCCTCGCACGCCAGA
The DNA here is from genome assembly GCA_963831255.1 of uncultured beta proteobacterium. Taxonomy (GTDB): domain Bacteria; phylum Pseudomonadota; class Gammaproteobacteria; order Burkholderiales; family Burkholderiaceae_C; genus Hydrogenophaga. The sequence goes on from CAWHPI010000009.1 coordinate 115,789, forward strand.
CAGCGACGTCGAGGTGCTGGAAAAGCTGCCCACGCGGGCTGGTGACAGCACCGCGCGCGAACTGGCGAGCCTGCGGGCGGTCCTGCTGCAGGCGCCGACCGACGAGGCCACCGCCACCCGGCTGGGCTGGCGCTACTTCGATCTGGCGATGGCGCGCGGCGATCCCCGTTACATCGGTTACGCCGATGCTGTGGTGAGTCGCTTCCCGGCTACGAGCAGCGCGCCGCTGCTGACCCTGCGCGGCATGCTGCGACAGTACCGGCACGACTTCGCCGGCGCTTGGGTGATCTCGATCTGGCGCTGAAGCAGGACCCAAGCTACGCCAGCGCCCAGGCCTGGCGCGGCGCCATCTTTCTCGTGAAAGCCGACTACGCTGCCGCGCGGCAAGCCTGCGACGCGCTGCAGCGCCTGGAGCGTGATGTGCTGGCGGGCGGTTGCCTGGGGCTGGCCCAGGCCTACGGCGGCCAGCTCGATGCCGCTTACCAGACGCTGCAACAGAGTCTGGCACTGGCCGGCTTCCCCGAAGACCAGCTCTGGCTGCAGACCCGCCTGGGCGAGGTGGCGGCCTGGCGCGGCCAGCCAGCGCAGGCCGAAGTGCATTACCGCGCGGCGCTGGCGCTGGGGCGGGACGACGTCTATTTGCTGGCCGCCTGGACCGACTTCTTGCTCGACGCCGGGCGACCGGCCGAAGCGGTGCAGTGGCTGCAGGCCTGGGAGGCGTCCGACAGCCTGCTGCTGCGCCTGGCCGAAGCCAAGGCCGCGCTGAAACTGCCCGACGCTGTGCGCCACCGCCAGACGATGGCCGACCGCTTTGCCGCCGCCCGCGCCCGCGGCGACACCACGCACCGCGCCGAAGAAGCGCGCTTCGAACTGCGCCTGCGCCAGGACGCCCAGGCCGCGGTGGCCTTGGCGCGCGACAACTACGCTGTGCAACGCGAGCCACGCGACGCGCGCATCCTGCTGGAAGCCGCCATCGAGGCGAAAGACAGCGCCAGCGCTCAGCCGGCGCGCGACTGGTTGCGCAGCAGCGGCTTTGAAGACGCCCGCCTGCGCCGCCTCGGCCTGGCTTCTGGCACCGACACCGGGGCCACACGATGAGCTGGCGTCGCTGGGTCATCTGCTGCTGGCTGTTGCTCTGCGGCCCCGCGCTGGCCCACAAGGCCAGCGACAGCTATTTGAAGATCGACGTGCAGGGCGCGCAGGTGAGCGGGCAGTGGGACATCGCCCTGCGCGACATCGACTTTGCGCTCGGGCTGGACGCCGATGGCAATGGCGAGATCACCTGGGGCGAATTGCGCGCCCGCCACGATGCGGTGGCGGCTTGGGCCTTCAGCGCGCTCACGCTGGAGCGCGGTGGCGCCTGCCCGCTGCAAGTCACCCAGCACCAGGTGGACGAGCACACCGATGGCACCTACGCCGTGATGACGTTCGCCGGCACCTGCCCGGCCAGCGCGGGCGACCTGGCGGTGGACTACCGCCTGCTGTTCGACCTGGACGGTTTGCACCGCGGCCTGCTGCGGCTGGACCTCGATGGCCTGACGCATTCCAGCGTGATCGCGCCCGACAGCCGGCGCCAGGTGTTTTCGGGCGAGCGCGTTTCGCGCCTGACGCAGTTCAACCATTTTCTGGTGCAGGGCGTCTGGCACATCTGGATCGGGTTTGACCACATCCTGTTTTTGCTCTCGCTGCTGCTGCCGGTGGTGCTGGTGCGCGTGAGTGGCGGCTGGCGCGGGGTGGAGCGCTTTGGCGAGTCGGTGCGCGAGGTGCTGTGGGTGGTCACCTCGTTCACCGTGGCGCATTCCATCACCTTGTCGCTGGCTGCCCTGGGCTTCATCTCGCTGCCGTCGCGGCTGGTGGAGTCGGCGATTGCGCTGTCGGTGGTGCTGGCCGCGTTCAACAACATCGTGCCGCTGTTCAACCGGCGGCGTTGGCTGGTGGCGTTTGTGTTTGGCCTGATCCACGGCTTCGGTTTTGCCAGCGTGCTGGCCGAGCTCGGCCTGCCGCAGGACACCCTGGTGCTGAGCCTGGTGGCGTTCAACCTGGGCGTGGAAGCCGGTCAGCTCGCCATCGTGGTGGCCTTGTTGCCGGTGATCTTCTGGCTGCGCCACACCGCTTTTTACCGCCGGGGCATTCTGGTGGGCGGCTCGCTGCTCATCATGCTGCTGGCGCTGGTGTGGCTGGCCGAGCGGGTGCTGGACTTGAAGCTGATCAGCTGAATCGCCCCTGGCAGGGCCGTCACGCCCCCACGTGTCGAACACCAGCCGAATGCCTGACCACCTCAATGGGTTTGGGCCATGTGTTCTGGCCCGCAGGTGGGTGCGGCCCATGGTGGAGCGGTAGGCGAAGCAGCGCAACGGGGTGGTCGTTCCTGTTCCGTTGAGCCGTTTGCCTCTCTGGATGCGCCGGCGTTCAAAGGGCCGTGTTTGCCTTTGCGTGTCTGGGTTGGGCGCCCAAACACACGCACTTTTCTCCGCAGCCTGGCTGGCGGTGACTCTCAGCGATGCGGGACAGCAGTCAACGCCGTTAAAGCTGTATACAAAAACAGCTAATTTTCCTTGCCCCCTTACAATCCGCCCCCATGGCAACCCAAAGCAACTCTGCGTATTCCGAAGGCTCCATCCGCGTCCTCAAGGGCCTGGAGCCGGTCAAACAGCGCCCGGGCATGTACACCCGGACCGACAACCCGCTGCACATCATTCAGGAGGTGCTCGACAACGCAGCCGACGAGGCCCTGGCCGGTTTCGGCAAAAAGATCAAGGTCACGCTGCATGCGGACCATTCGGTCAGCATCGAAGACGATGGCCGGGGCATTCCGTTTGGCATGCACCCCGAAGAAAAAGCACCGGTGGTCGAACTGGTGTTCACCCGGCTGCACGCCGGCGGCAAGTTCGACAAGGGCAAGGGCGGCGCTTACAGCTTCTCGGGCGGTCTGCACGGTGTGGGCGTGAGCGTGACCAACGCGCTGTCAACCCGGCTGGAAGTGACCAGCTACCGCGAAGGTCAGGTGGCCCAGCTCGCGTTTTCAGCCGGTGATGTGATTGAGCCGCTGGTGTTGAAGCCCAAAGGCGAGGGCGACCGCAAGCAGGGCACGACGGTGCGCGCCTGGCCCGACGCGAAGTATTTCGAATCGGCCGCGCTGCCCATGGCCGAGCTCATGCATCTGTTGCGCAGCAAGGCGGTGCTCATGCCGGGTGTCAGCGTTACGCTGGTGAACGAAAAAACCAAGGACACGCAGGCATGGCTGTACAAGGGCGGCCTGCGCGACTACCTGCAGCAAACGCTCAGCGGCGAGCCGGTGATTCCGCTGTTTGAAGGCGAAGGCTTTGCCGACAGCGGGCACGACAGCTTTGCCGAAGGCGAGGGCGCGGCCTGGTGCGTGGCCTTCACCGAGGACGGCGCGGCGGTGCGCGAGAGCTATGTGAATCTGATCCCCACCAGCGCCGGTGGTACACACGAAAGCGGCTTGCGCGATGGCCTGTTCCAGGCGGTCAAGAGCTTCATCGAGCTGCACGCCCTGCTGCCCAAAGGCGTCAAGCTGCTGCCCGAAGATGTGTTTGCGCGGGCTTCGTATGTCTTGAGCGCCAAGGTGCTCGATCCGCAGTTTCAGGGCCAGATCAAGGAGCGGCTGAACTCGCGCGACGCGGTGCGCCTGGTGGGCAGCTATGTGCGCCCGGCGCTGGAGTTGTGGCTGAACCAGCACGTGGACTACGGCAAGAAGCTCGCCGAGCTGGCGATCAAGGCCGCGCAAAGCCGCCAGAAGGCGGGGCAGAAGGTCGAGAAGCGCAAGGGCTCGGGCGTGGCGGTGCTGCCCGGCAAGCTGACCGATTGCGAAAGCCGCGATCTGGCACACAACGAGGTTTTTCTGGTCGAGGGCGACTCTGCCGGCGGCAGCGCCAAGATGGGCCGCGACAAGGAAAGCCAGGCGATCCTGCCGCTGCGCGGCAAGGTGCTCAACACCTGGGAGGTGGAGCGCGACCGCCTGTTTGCCAACAACGAGATCCACGACATTGCGGTGGCCATCGGCGTGGATCCGCACGGGCCGCTGGACACGCCCGACATGAGCGGCCTGCGCTACGGCAAGGTCTGCATCCTGTCGGACGCGGATGTGGACGGCTCGCACATCCAGGTGCTGCTGCTCACGCTGTTCTTCCGCCACTTTCCCAAGCTGATCGAGGCCGGCCATGTGTACGTGGCGCGCCCGCCGCTGTTCCGGGTCGACGTGCCGGCGCGCGGCAAGAAGCCGGCCGCCAAGCAGTACGCGCTGGACGACGGCGAGCTGCACGCCATTCTCGACAAGGCCGAAAAAGACGGCGTGGCGCGCGAGAAGTGCCAGATCAGCCGCTTCAAGGGCCTGGGCGAGATGAACGCCGAACAGCTCTGGGACACCACGCTCAACCCCGACACCCGCCGCCTCATGCCCGTCACCCTGGGCACGCTGGATTTCGCCGGGACCGAGGCGCTGATCACCAAGCTCATGGGCAAGGGCGAAGCCGCTTCGCGCCGCGAGCTGATGGAGTTGCACGGCGACTCCGTTGAAATCGATATTTGACCCCCCCGCGCCGGCTTCGCCGTCACCCCCCAGGGGGCAACATCTGCGGCCCGGCGAAGCCGGTTCCGCGATGTTCTGGGCTGAAAACCTCGCGCTCGCTGCGAGCCTCTGAATTTTGAATCTGTATGAACGACACACCTGAACTTGATCTGCGACCGGCCGAGGCGCCGGGTGAAGACAACCTGGCCAACTACGCGCAGCGCGCCTACCTGGAGTACGCGCTGTCGGTGGTCAAAGGCCGGGCCTTGCCCGATGTGTGCGACGGGCAGAAGCCGGTGCAGCGGCGCATCCTGTTTTCGATGGAGCGCATGGGTCTGGGCTTCAGCGGACCGAATCGCAACACGGCGGCCAAGCCGGTCAAGAGTGCGCGCGTGGTGGGCGATGTGCTGGGCAAGTACCACCCGCATGGCGACTCGGCCGCCTACGATGCGCTGGTGCGCATGGCGCAGGATTTTTCGCAACGCTACCCGCTGATCGACGGCCAGGGCAACTTCGGTTCGCGCGATGGCGATGGCGCAGCGGCCATGCGCTACACCGAAGCGCGGCTGGCCAGGATCACCGGCCTGCTGCTCGACGAGATCGACGAAGGCACGGTCGATTTCATCCCCACCTACGACGGCTCGTTCGAAGAACCCAAACAGTTGCCGGCGCGCCTGCCGTTCAACCTGCTCAACGGCGCCTCGGGCATTGCGGTCGGCCTGGCCACCGAGATTCCCAGCCACAACCTGCGCGAAGTGGCCGACGCCTGCGTGGCGCTCATCAAGAACCCCAAGCTGTCCGACGAGGACCTGCTGACCATCCTGCCGGGGCCGGACTACCCCGGTGGCGGCCAGATCATCAGCCCGGCGAGCGACATCGCCGAGGCCTACCGAACCGGCCGCGGCAGCCTCAAGGTGCGCGCGCGCTGGAAGATCGAAGACCTGGCGCGCGGCCAGTGGAACCTGGTGGTCACCGAGCTGCCGCCCGGCGTGAGCACGCAGAAGGTGCTGGAAGAGATCGAGGAGATCACCAACCCCAAGGTCAAGGCGGGCAAGAAGGCGCTGAGCCAGGACCAGACGCAGCTGAAAGCCAGCCTGCTCATGGTGCTCGACGGCGTGCGCGACGAGTCGAGCAAAGACGCGCCGGTGCGCCTGGTGTTTGAACCCAAGAGCAGCCGCATCGAGCAACAGGAACTCATCACCGCGCTGCTGGCCCACACCAGCCTGGAGAGCTCCAGCCCGATCAACCTCACCATGATCGGCATCGACGGGCGACCCACGCAGAAGTCGCTGCGGCTGATGCTGACCGAGTGGATCGAGTTCCGCCAGGGCACGATCACGCGCCGCAGCCAGCACCGCCTGAACAAGGTGCTGGACCGCATCCACATCCTCGAAGGCCGGCAACTGGTGTTGCTCAACATCGACGAAGTGATCGCCATCATCCGCCAGAGCGACGAGCCCAAGGCCGCGCTGATCGAGCGCTTCAAACTGAGCGACCGGCAGGCCGAAGACATTCTGGAAATCCGGCTGCGCCAGCTCGCGCGGTTGGAGGCCATCAAGATCGAGCAGGAGCTGAGCAACCTGCGCGAAGAACAGGGCAAGCTCGAAGACATTCTGGGCAACCCTGGCAGCCTGAAGCGGCTGATGGTCAAAGAGATCGAGGCCGATGCCAAGACCTTCGCCGATGCCCGCCGCACGCTGATCCAGACCGAAAAGAAGGCGGTGGCCGAGATCAAGGTGGTGAACGAGCCGGTGACCGTGGTCATTTCGCGCAAAGGATGGGTGCGCGCGCGCCAGAACCATGGCCATGAAGCGGGCAGCTTTGCATTCAAGGAAGGCGATGGCCTGTATGGCACTTTCGAGTGCCGAACGGTGGACACGCTGATCGTCTTCGGCAACAACGGCCGCGTCTATTCGGTGCCCGTGGCGAGCCTGCCCGGCGCGCGCGGCGATGGCCAGCCCATCACCACGCTGATCGAACTGGAAAGCGGCACCCAGCCGCTGCACTACTTTGCCGGCCCGGCCAGCGCTCTGCTGCTGCTGGCCAGCACCGGCGGCTACGGTTTTCTCGCCAGCGTGGACAACCTCGTGTCGCGCCAGCGCGCGGGCAAGACCTTCATCAGCGTGGGCGAGGGCGAGTCCATTTGCGCGCCTTCCCACGCCGCCAACACCTCGGGCAGCCAGCCGCTCAACGCCGCCACCCACGTGGCCTGCGCATCGGCCGGCGGGCGCATCCTCACCTTCGAGATCGGCGAATTGAAGGTGATGGAGAAGGGCGGACGAGGCCTGATGCTGCTCGACCTGGAAACCAAGGACACCCTGGCCGGTGCGGCCGCCTACACCCGCAGCGTGAAGATCGAAGGCATTGGTCGTGGCGGCAAGGACCGCGACGAAACGCTGGAAATCCGCAGCCTGAACAACGCCCGTGGGCTGCGGGCCCGCAAGGGCAAAGCGGCCGATCTGGGCTTCAAACCGAACCGCGTGACTCGGGTGGAGTAGCGCCGTTGGCGCACTGCGCGCCACGGAAGGTGCCCGCCGTGGCTAGCAGGCGTTGTGCTGCTTGACGGCGGTTCTGCTGCATTGCCTCGGGCCTCTTTGGATCTGGGGGATGCATCCTCTCGCGGGCCAAGGCAGGCAGCGGCTCGGGGCCAACTGTGGTTCTGCGGTCTGGTTTGGCGTTCTGTACGAGCCGGTGAGCCCGTGATGTCGCCAGAAATCCTGCCCCAAGCCCCTGAAAGCGTCGAAGGGCTTGAAGTGTCAACGGTTCAGCGGGCCCGCTTCCGGCGCACCACCGCCGTGGCGCCCAAGGCCAGCAGCATCAACGCCAAGGTTTGTGGCTCTGGCACCTCAGAGACCACATCGCCGGGGCGCACAGCCACGGCAAACAACCCATTGTTCTTGGCGAGGACGGACTGGGAGCCCTGGAAGGTTAAGAAGGCCCACGCGAAGTCAGGATTCGGCGCGAACTCCAAACCGGACCAGTAGCCGGTGGACTGCACGTTGCTGAACAGGGCCAGATTGGCGATCTGCTCGACCGTGTCGTCTACTGGATTCAGCACGGACTGGAATGCCTTGTTGCCCAGGTCGGTGACGAACAGACCGCTCAGTTCACTGCCGGTGCAGTCGTAACCGATGCTGCACGTGGTGTCCGCCGGATTCAGCGTCGGCAGCCGCCAGTCGCTGAAGCCGCCGTAGACCAGGTTGTCGGCCCAGGCGACGGCGGCATCCCAGTTCATCGTGCCGTTGGTGTTTACGCCGGCGCCGGTGTGGCCACTGGTTTTGGCGTAGTTCATGTCCGCCAGCCAGGTGATGTTGCGCGTGGTGTCGTAAATCATACCGCCGCCGCGGTCGACCAAAGCAGCTTGCGACGCGCCGGTCAGCACCACCATACCGACAGCAGCGAGCCATGTTTTCAGTGATTTCATTTGCGTCTTTCGGCGATTGAATTGAGCCTGATCAATACACAAGCAATTTTCGATCCGCTGGATCAAAGATTGAAAAAATCCAATGAAAACATAGGGAAATGCATTCGGTCGGCCAACGGCGGGGGACGGACTGTAAAAAATCTTGACAAAATCGAGCGGTCGTCGGCCAGTGCTTGCCGACTGCCTGAGCATGGTGCGTCCATCGGCCCCGCTGCACCTGCCGGGGTCGGCCAAATGCATTCACCTGCCACCAAAGATGTGGCCCATCCCGCGCGCAGAGGCTGGGCAGTCACGCCGCAGCGATGTGCGCTGGGCGAGGCTCCCGCTCAAACCGAGCGGTTGCGCGCCAGCGGCGGGTTCTGGGCGAAGTATTTGACGATGCCCTTGAGCAAGGCGTCGGCCAGCTCGTTCTGGTAGGCCGGGCTGCGCAGCCGCTTCTCTTCGTCCGGGTTGCTGATGAAAGCGGTTTCCACCAGCACGCTGGGAATGTCCGGTGCCTTGAGCACCGCAAAGCCCGCCTGCTCCACCCGCGGCTTGTGCAACCGCGCCACGCGCCCCACCTCGCCCAGCATGGCGCCGCCGAGTTTCATGCTGTCTTTGATCTGCGCGGTGGTGCTCATGTCGAGCAGGGCGCGTTGCAAGGTCGCGTCCTGGGTCTTGACGTTGACGCCGCCCACCAGATCGGCCGCGTTTTCCTTGTTGGCCATCCAGCGCGCAGCCGCGCTGGTCGCACCCCGGGTGCTGAGCGCGAACACGCTGGCACCCGCTGGCTTGGGCGTGTAGAAGGCGTCGGCATGGATGCTGATGAACAGGTCGGCGCGCACCCGCTGGGCTTTTTGCACCCGCACGTTGAGCGGCACGAAAAAATCGGCATCGCGGGTGAGGAAGGCGCGCATCGGGTTGCCGTTGACGCGGGTGGCGTCGATGCGGTCGCGCAGTTTGTGGGCCACTTGCAGCACCACGTCTTTTTCCCGTGTGCCAGCTGGCCCGATCGCGCCGGGGTCTTCGCCGCCATGGCCAGGATCGAGCGCCACGATGATGAGGCGGTCGGTGGTGCGTGATCTGCTGGCTTCGCGTGGCTTGCGTTTGGCGGCTGGCGCGCTGGCGCTCGTTCCCGGCTCGGGTGGGGCGCTCGGGGCACTCGCCACCAGCGGCGGCGCTGCGCTGGCGCCGGGCGCCGCCCGCTCCGCGATCAGCTCGCCCAGGGGATCGGTCACGGGCGCGCCAAGCGGCTGGTGGCCCAGCGCCTCGGTCTCCAGACCGAGCAGGCGGGCTGCGCGCTGGCTGGCGGCATCCAGCTCCTTTTCGCGCCGAGCGATCAGCTGTTCCAGCGGATCGGGTGGGTTCAGCGGGTACAGATCGAGCACCAGCCGGTGCTGGTAGGCGGCCACCGGCTGTCAGGCTGAAGACCTGCGGCTTGATCGCCTGTTTGAGGTCCATGTGCAGGCGCACGCGGTTGATGCCCGCGCCCGTCACGCGGATGCCGGCGATGTTGGGATCGCTGCTGCGCAGCTGCCCAACCAGATCGCGCAGGCCGGTCACCAGGTCAATGCCCTCGATGTCCACCTGCATCTGCGTGGCGCTCGGGGTTTCGATGCCGCTCACCTTGAGTGCGCCGTCGGACTCGATCGTCACCCGCGTGTAGTCGGGCGCGGGCCACAGCCGCACCGCCACCACGCTGGCGCCGCGCGCGATTTGCTGCGTGCCCAGCAGCAGCACCAGCGTGCCCACCCGCAGCAGGCTGCGGCGACTCAGATCGTTGGTTGGCGCCTCGCTCATGCGGGCAGAGCGGCCAGCAGCTGCTGACCGATGGGGGTGAGGGCCGTGATTCGGACCAGTCGCGCAGGCGGGTGATCGAGTGGGTCTGAGCTGGCTGTGTTGGAAGCTGTGTCGGTCATCGCGTTGTCGTCGGTCTGGATCAGGATCTGGGCGTCCATGGGCGGCAGGAAACCGGCAGCCCGCTCGGGCCACTCCACCAGCTTGAGGCCCGGGCTGGCAAAAAGTTCGCGAAAGCCGGCGTCTTCCCACTCGCGCGGGTCGCTGAACCGGTAGAAATCGAAATGCCAGATGTTCAGCGGTTCGTTTTCTGGCCATGCCGCGTTCGCGTCTGCCGTGTGTGGCTCGACCACCGCGTAGGTCGGGCTCTTGATGCGGCCTTGCACGCCCAGCGCGCGAAGCAGGTGGCGCACCAGCGTGGTCTTGCCGGCGCCCAGATCGCCCTGCAGGCTGAGGCTGGCGTTGGCGATCGCCGGGCTGCTGGCCAGCCGCAGCGCAAAAGCCTGGGTGTCGTTCTCGCTCGCCCATCGGCCGCTCCAGTGGGAGGCTGGGGCGGTTTCTACAATTGGCGGTGTATGGATTCCAGTTTCGATGCGGCTCAACTCGTCTCGCACATTCAGGCGTGGGGCGAAGAACTCGCATTCTCGCAAATCGGGGTGGCCGGGGTGGATCTCTCGACCGCAGAGCCGGGTTTGCAGGCCTGGTTGTCGCAAGGATGGCACGGTGACATGGCCTACATGGCGCGCCATGGCATGGCGCGGGCGCGCCCTGCCGAGCTGGTGCCGGGCACGCTGAGCGTCATCACCGCGCGCATGGACTACCTGCCGCAGGACACGCCCGATGGTTGGCAGGCGCTCGAACTCTCGCGCTTGCAGCGTCCCGGCGAAGCCGTGGTGTCGCTCTATGCGCGGGGCCGGGACTACCACAAGGTGCTGCGCGCGCGCCTGCAAAAGCTGGCTGAGCGCATTGGCGAAGCGGTGGGGCCGCTGGGTCACCGGGTGTTCACCGATTCCGCGCCCGTGCTCGAAGCCGAGCTGGCGGTGCGCAGCGGCCAGGGCTGGCGCGGCAAGCACACGCTGGTGCTGAACCGCGAGGGCGGCTCGATGTTTTTCCTGGGCGAGATTTTTGTGGATCTCGCGCTGCCGCCGAGCGAGCCGGTATCGAACCACTGCGGCGCCTGCACCGCCTGCATCAGCGTTTGCCCCACCCAGGCCATCGTGTCGCCGGGCCGACTCGACGCGCGCCGTTGCATCTCTTACCTCACCATCGAACACGCGGGCGCGATTCCAGAAGCGCTGCGCCCGCTCATGGGCAACCGCATCTACGGCTGCGACGACTGCCAGCTGGTTTGCCCCTGGAACAAATACGCCGAGCGAAGCCCCTTGCCCGACTTCGATCCGCGCGAAGGCTTGAGCGGTGCCACGCTGGTGGAGCTGTTCGGCTGGACCGAAGCCGAGTTCCTGCGCCGCACCGAAGGCAGCCCGATCCGGCGCATCGGCCACGAGCGCTGGCAACGAAACATCGCCGTCGCCCTGGGCAATGCCTTGCGTGTCTTGCCCGCTGTTGACGCCGAACCGCTGCGCGCCGCGCTGGCGCTGCGCGCCGAGCATCCGAGCGCGCTGGTGCGCGAACACGTGGAGTGGGGGATGGCGCAGTCAGGTCAAGCGTAGCGCTGGCGCAGCTCGCGCTTGAGCAGTTTGCCGCTCGGGTTCTTCGGCAGCGCCTCGGTGAAGACCACGCGCTTGGGCGCCTTGAAGTGCGCCATGTGCTCGCTGCAGTGCGCCATCACCTCGGCTTCGGTCAGCGCCTGCCCGGCCTTGAGCACCACGATGGCGGTGACCGCCTCGACCCACTTGGCATCGGGCAGACCCACCACCGCCACCTCGCTCACCGCAGGCAGGCGGTAGATCATCTCTTCCACCTCGCGGCTGGCCACGTTTTCACCGCCGGTCTTGATCATGTCTTTCTTGCGATCGACCACACTGATGTAGCCCTCGTCGTCAATCACCGCCAGGTCGCCGCTGTGGAACCAGTCGCCATCGAACGCGGCGGCGGTGCGCTCGGGGTCTTTGAAGTAGCCCAGCATCAGGTGCGGCGAGCGGTGCACGATTTCACCCACCTCGCCCGCTGCCACGTCTTGCATCGCGTCGTTCACCACCCGGGTTTCCACGTTGAGCACCGCCTTGCCGCAAGAGCCCGGTTTGCGCAGCTGGTCCTCCGGCGCCAGCATGGTGGCAAGTGGCGCGATTTCGGTCTGGCCATAGAGGTTCCACAGCCGCACGGCCGGCAGGCGCGAGGCCAGTTCCTTGAGCACCTCCACCGGCATGATGGACGCGCCGTAGTAGCCCTTGCTCAGGTGCCTGAGCTGCTGCGCGTCGAACAGCGGTGAGCGCAGCAGCGCAATCCACACCGTGGGCGGCGCAAAAAAGCTGGTGATCTGGTGCTGTGCCAGCAGCGGCAGCAGGTTGTCAGGCGTGGGCTTGGCGGTGATCACGTTGCTGCTGCCGATGTAGATCGCCGGGCCGAAGAACACGTCGAGCTGCGCGCAGTGATACAGCGGCAAGGCGTGCAGCGCCACATCGGCCTCGGCGATCTCGGCGTTGACCACGCAGCTCACGTACTGCCACAGCACCGCGTCGTGCGTGAGCATCGCGCCTTTCGGGCTGGCCTCGGTGCCGCTGGTGTAGACGATCTGCGCCAGATCCTGGCTTTGCAGCGCCACCGGCTGCAACGGGTGGCTGCTGGCGGCGAGCTCGTCGAAGGGGTGCATGCCGGCGGCCGGCGCGCTGGGGTCCTCGCTGGGCAGCCAGACGAACTGGCTCACCTGGGTGTCCAGCGCCGCCGCTGCCCGCGCCAGATCGGCCAGGCCGCTGTCGGTGGCCAGCGTGCGGGCGCCGGCATGGCGCAGGATGTAGGCGACCTCGTCGGCTTTCAACATGAAGTTGATCGGCACCAGCACCGCGCCGCAGCGCGCCAGCGCAAAACGCAGGGCAGCAAAACCATGCGAATTGCGCGCCAGCACCGCCACCTTCTCGCCCTCGGCCACGCCGATGCGCTGCAGGCCCGCTGCGAGCCGGCTCACCAGCGCGTTGAACTCGGCATAGGTCCATTGCGTGCTGCCGCAGACGATGGCGGTCTTGGTCGGCAGGCGCTGGGCAGTGCGGTGCAGGGCGTCGGCAATGGTCTGGCGGCGCACCACGGGGGAGACGCTCGGTGTGTTGGTTGGGCTCATGGGGGCGGGGCTCCGGGGTTGCGGCGGCGGTTTCAGCGCTTTGATTGAACCCGATCTGTTCCCTTTTTCCATGGGCGTTTTCACCAGCACCGCAATACCGCCTGTGGCCGAGGCGACGCGCCCCGGCGGCGCGGTAATCGAGGGCTATCATGGCCGCATGGACCCGGTTTCCAGCGCTCAGGATCTCCTCAGTCAGTGGGGTGCCCGTGTGCGCGCTGGCGTTTTTGCAGGCTGGCGCGTGCTGTTGATGGGCGCGCAGATCGTGCTGCTGGCCTGCCTGCCATCGAGCTACCAGAAGGGTGAACCCAGGCAGGCGGTGTGGCGCAATCTGTACCTCGCCACCGCGCCGCTGCTCACCGGGTTTCTGGTGCTCTCGGCACTGCTCAGCGTGGTGCTGATCCGCATCGTGGTGGCCACCGCCTACAGCTATGGCCTGTCGCAGTTCGCGCTGGAGGTGCTGGTGCGCACGCTGGTGCTGGAGCTGATCCCGCTTTACGCGGCGCTGTTTGTGGCGCTGCGCTACGCCATGCCGGGTGCGCAGGTGGTGCGCAAAAAACTCGCCAGCCTGCAGCGCGATGGCGGCGCCATCGATCAACAGGTCTTGCTGCGCACCGAGCTGCTGCCGCGTGCGCTGGCTTCCATGTTTTCGGTGCTGCTGCTGGCCGCACTCAGTTGCGTGGTGGCGTTGCTGCTGGCCTACCTCACGGTGTACGGTTTTTCGCCCTGGGGTTTGCCGACCTACACGCGCAGCGTGGGCGGCGTCTTCAGCCCCGCGGTCACGCTGATCTTCACGCTCAAGACGCTGTTCTTCAGTCTGGCGGTGGCGGTGGTGCCCTTGGCCGCAGCGGCGCAGCCCGATGCCCAGCAGCGCTACAGCCGGCGAAGCGACATTTCGCAGTTTGCGCGGCTGTTTTCGGTCGTGTTGCTGATCGAGATGGTGTCGCTGGTCGGCAATTACTATTGATGCCCATGGACCCGTCCAACCCGCCACCCCCATCGGCCTTGCCCCCCGATGCGCCGCCTCCGGTCAAGAACCTGGAGATCAAGGCCGCGCTGCTGCTGCTGCTCATGCTGGCGCTGGTGCTGGGTTCGGCGCTGTATGTGCTGTACGCCCGCGGCGCCTTCGAGCGCACGCAGCGGCTGGTGCTGATTGCCGACGATTCCGAGGGCGCGGTGGTTGGCATGGACATGACGTTTGCCGGCTTCGCCATCGGCCGCGTGGCGCGCATCGAGCTGGGGGAAGACGGCAACGCCCGCATCCTGATCGACGTGCCCGAGAAAGACGCGCGCTGGCTGCGCACCTCCAGCATCTTCACCATGGAGCGCAGCCTGGTTGGCAGCACCCGCATCCGCGCCTACAGCGGCGTGCTCGACGACCCGCCACTGCCCGATGGCGCCGAGCGCCAGGTCTTGCGCGGTGACGCGTCGGCCGAAATCCCCCGGCTCACCGCATCGATCCGCGACCTGCTGGACAACCTGAATGCGCTTACCCGGTCTGACGCGGCGTTGGCGCAGAGCCTGAACAACGTGCAAGGCGTGACCGACAAGCTCAAGGGACCGCAGGGCGCGCTGGGCGTGTTGCTGGGCAACGAGGCCGATGCGAAGAAGCTGCTCACCACCATCGACAGCGCCAACGGCTTGCTGGCCCGCGCCGACGCGCTCACCGCCCGGCTCGACACCCTGGTGGCCAACGCCGACCGTCAGGTATTTGGCACCGGCGCAGCGCCCGGCCAGGGCGGGCTGGTTGCGGATGCCCGCGCCACCGTGCAGCAGCTCAATGCGCTGCTGGGCGAGGCGCGCGTCAGCTTGCAGAAGGTGGACTCGGTGCTGGTCGAGGCGCAGGCCATTGCCGGCAACGCCCGCGAGGCCACGGTGGACCTGCCGGCACTGCGCGCCGAGGTTGAAGCCAGCTTGCGCAAGGTCGACGGACTGGTGAACGAGATCAACCGCAAGTGGCCGTTTGCGCGCGACGCGGAGATCAAACTGCCGTGAACAAGCCCAGCTCCGCACTCAGCCACTGGTTCATGGCATCGCTGGCGTTGACGCTTGTGGCCTGCTCCGCCACGCCACCACCGCCTGACTGGCAGATGAACGCCAAGGGCAGCCTGGAGCGCGCGGCCGATGCCTGGCTGCGGGGCGACAACACGATCGAAATGGCAGAGTTCGCCCGCGCCCGTGCCGAGGTGGCCCGCACAGGCCGACCGGATCTGGTGGCGCGGATCGAGTTGCTGCGGTGCGCCACGCGCGTGGCGGCCTTGGATCTGACGCCCTGCACCGGTTTCGAAGCGGTGGCGCAAGACGCAGCCCCCGCCGAGCAGGCCTACGCGCGCTATCTGGCGGGAACGGCACAGGTCGCCGATGCGGCGCTGCTGCCCGAGTCCCAACGCTCGCTGGCCGCCGGTGCCGCCGCGCCAGATCCTGCGCTCACCGCCATCGGCGACCCGCTCTCGCGGCTGGTGGCCGCCGGCGTGTTGCTGCGCCGCGAACAGGCCACGCCCGGTGTGATTGAGCAGGCGGTGAACACCGCCTCCGCCCAGGGATGGCGTCGGCCCTTGCTGGCCTGGCTGGGGGTGCAGCAGCAGCGCGCGCAGGCAAGCGGTGCCACGCAAGAAGCGGCACGGATTCAGCGGCGCATGGATCTGGTGTTGCAGAACCCGCACTGAGTCTGCCCAACCGGCTAAAACCCGGTGAGTCCCCCCAGCACCCCCAACGCAAACGGCAGGCTCACCATCCCCAGCAGGGTGGACAGCGTGACCAGCCCCGCCACATACGGCCCGTTGTAGCCCATGCGGGCGGCCAGCACGTAGCAGCTCGACGCGGTGGGCACGGCCGAAAACATCAGCAGCACGGTGGTCTGGACTGCGTTCAGACCAAACAGCAAGGCGAAGCCGAAAGCCATCAGCGGCATGGCGAGGTGTTTGATGACCAGCACCAGCACACCCAGCGTCTTGGCTGCTTGCAGTGAGCGGAACTGCATGCCGGCGCCGGCGGCCATCAGGCCCAGCGCCAGGGCGGCCTGGCCGATGCGGGTCACGGTGGGGTCCAGCCAGATGGGAATGCTGAAACCCAGCAAATTGGCCACCAGCCCGGAGGCGGTGCCAATGATGAGCGGGTTGCGCAGCAGCTCGCCGGCAAAGTGCTTTTCTGCGTGGCGCGCCATCGGCCAGACGGCGCCGATGTTGAAGAGGGGCACACACACGCCGATGATCACCGCGATCAGCTGCAGGCCCTCGGGGCCGGCGACCTTGCTCGCCAGCGCCAGCGCGATGAAGGAATTGAAGCGAAACGCGACCTGCGCGCTGGCGGCGTGCAGACGCAGGTCAAACCGCTTCCCAATCCAGGGCCAGTGGGGCAGCGAATACGACAGCGCGATGCCGCCCGCGGCCAGGCAAAGCGCCGCGCCGATCAGGCTGGAGGTGGCGCCCAGCTCCAGCGGGCTTTTCACGATGGCCTGGAACAGCAGCACCGGGAACAGAAAGTAATAGACCAGGCTGTCGATCGAGCTCCAGACCGAGCGGTTGAGCGCGGTGAAACGGCACAGCAGATAGCCGATCAGGATCAGCGAGAAGTCGGGGAAGAGGAGTTGGGCAAAGTTCACCGGGCGAGGTTATCCGATGCGGGCGCGTGGCTCGCCCGGAGCGCTCAGCGCGGCGCGGTCCCTGCGCAGGGGGTGAGCAGGGTGATGTCGCCGTCGCTGGGCAGCAGGGTGGACAGTGGCGCGCAGCGCCCGCTGGTGCACCACTCGTAGTCGGCTGTGAACACCGAGCGGGTGAGGCGCAACCCGTGAGGGGTGAGGGTGGGCGGTGTGTATTCGAACCAGCCGTTGCGCAGCACCGCGTCGGGTGGCGGCTCCATGCCGGCGCCGGAGCCGCGCACCCGGGCGGTGAGCGCCTGCAGCACCGGCGCCGCGCCGGGCGATGCGCCGGGCAGCACGGCGTAGTCTTCCTCCCAGCGCGTCTTCTCGATCGAGTGGGTCCAGGCCAGGGTGAAGCGCTCCACCGGCACAAACACCGGCGCAGCAGCCTGGCCCGCCGCGGCCAGTGCGAGGCACACGCCGATGGCCGACACTCAGGCCACCAGCGCGCGCAGCTGGCGGGTGCGCCACCAGTGCCAGGCCAGGAACGTGGCCACCGCGCCGAGCCCGATTTCATCGGTGAGCGGCAGGGCCACGACGAGGAAGCTGGCCGACACAATGGCCACGATGCGCTCCACCCAGTTCAGTGGTCCAAACAGGAAGCCGATGGCGCCCGCGCCCCACATGCCGATGGCCACCAGCGCCTTGAACACGATCCAGCTCGTGTCCACCCAGGTGCCGCTTTGCAGCATGAGCGCCGGTGCGTAGACCGCCATGAAGGGCACGATGAAGCCGGCGATGGCCACGCGAATGGCCTGCATGCTGATCTTCAGCCCGGTCTCTCGCGCAATCGGCGCTGCGGCAAAACAGGCCAGCGCCACCGGCGGCGTGAGGTCGGCCATGATGCCGAAATAGAACACGAACATGTGCGAGACGATCAGCGGCACGCCCAGCTCCAGCAGCACCGGCGCGGCCAGCGAGCTGGTGATGATGTAGTTGGGAATGGTGGGAATGCCCATGCCCAGCACCAGGCAGGTCAGCATGGTCAGCAGCAGCGCGAGGAACAGGCTTTCGCGGCCAATCGCGATGATGTGGCCACCCAGCTCGGCGGCCACGCCGGTGAGGTTGATCACACCGATGATCACGCCCACCAGCGCGCAGGCAATGGCGACTGGCAGCGCGTGGCGCGCGCCGTCCACCAGCGCCTTCACGGCCAGTGCACGCGCGTCGCCACCGGTCTTGCGGATGAAACTCAATGCGACCAGCACCAGGGTGACCACAAAAAATGCGATCACACCGAATTCCAGAAAGCCCGCGCAGGCGATGCCCAGCAGCACCCAGAACAGCGCGCGCAGCGGTGTGCCTTTCACGCCACCAATCACCGCCGCGCCAAAGATCAGGATCACGGTGAGTGCCAGCCCCACCGTGCCGGAAAACAGCGGCGTGAAGCCGGAGAACAGCAGCGCCACCAGGCCGATCAACGGGATCAGCAGGTACCAGCGCTCGCGCACCGCCGTCCAGGGGTTGGGGCATTCTTCTTTGGGCAAGCCCACCAGCCCTTTGCGGCCAGCTTCCAGGTGCACCATCCAGAACGCGGTGACGAAGTACAGGATGGCCGGGATCAGGGCCGCCTGCACGATCTCGATGTAAGGCACGTTGATGGTCTCGGCCATGATGAAGGCCACCGCGCCCATCACCGGCGGCATGATCTGGCCGCCCATGCTGGAGGTGGCTTCCACGCCACCGGCAAACGCCGGGCTGTAGCCAAAGCGCTTCATGAGCGGAATGGTGAACTGGCCGGTGGTCACCACGTTGGCCACACCCGAGCCGTTGATGGTGCCCATGAGGCCGGAGGAAATCACCGACACCTTGGCCGGGCCGCCACGTGTGTGGCCCACGGTGCCCATGGCGAAATCGTTGAAGAGTTTGATCATGCCGGCCTGTTCCAGAAAGGCACCGAACAGGATGAACAGGAAGATGAAGGTGGACGACACATAGGTGGGCGTGCCATAAAAGCCCTCGGTGCCAAAGCTCAGCGTGCCCACGATCTGATCGATGCCGTAGCCGCGGTGCGCCAGCATGCCGGGCAGGTGCTGGCCAAACAGCGCGTAGGCCAGGAAGATGCCGCAGATCAGCGGCAGGCCCCAGCCCATCACGCGGCGCGCCGCCTCAAACACCAGCCCGATCAGGATCACGCCCACCACCCAGTCGGCCTGGGTCAGGTCGCCGGCGCGCTGCGTGAGATCGGCTTCGAACACCCACTGGTACAGGCCGGTGAGAAAGCCGGCGATGCCCAGCAGCCAGCCCAGCGCCCGCCAGGCGCCGCTCTTGCCCCCGGCCGGCGGGTACAGGGTGAAGATCAGCAGCAGCACGAAGCCGACGTGAATCGCTCGGATCACCTGGCTGGAGAGCGGATGGAACGCTGCCATCCATATCTGGTAACAAGAGAATGCGATCGCGACCCAGAACAGAGCGTCGCGTGCGGTATTGGCTTGAGGTTGGTTGGTATCGGTCATGAAAAATCCACGCAATTCCACACAAAAGTGGCCCCTGTGGGGCCATCGGACTGGAGTGTGCAGCAGCCGGGAAGGCTGCTGCAACGGGTGGTGTTACTTGATCAACCCGACCTCGCGATAGTACTTCTCGGCACCTGGGTGCAGGGGGATGGGCATACCCTTGATCGCGTTCTCGCGCTTGATCGCCTTGGCCGCGTTGTGCGCGGCGTAGAGCGTGTCGATGTTGTCGAACATCGCCTTGGCCATGCGGTAGGCCATGTCATCGGAGACATCGCTGTGGGTCACCAGGAAGTTGGTGATGGAAGCGGTTGGAATCGCCTCGGTCTGCCCGGTGTAGGTGTTGGCCGGAATCACCGCTGGCTGATAGGCCGCGTCACCCACCTTGGCCACCACATCGGCGGGCACCGGAATCACCACGATCTTGATCGAGGTTGACAGATCGCGGATCGAAGCCACACCCAGGCCGGCCGACTGCAGCGTGGCGTCGAGCTGTCGGTTCTTCATCAGCTCCACCGACTCGCCAAAGCCCAGGTACTCCACCTTGGCCATGTCGGCGTAGGTCATGCCCGCGCCTCTGAAGATGGCGCGTGCGTTGAGCTCGGTGCCCGACTTGGCCGCGCCCACGGAGACCCGCTTGCCCTTGAGGTCGGCCAGGGTCTTGATGCCAGAGTCGGCACTCGCCACGATCTGGATGTAGTTGTTGTAGGTGCCCGAGAGGCCGCGCAGCTTGTCCAGCTTCTTGGGGAAGCCCGCCTCGGCGTCGCCCTTCCAGGCGTCGGAGACGGCGTCACCCAGCGCAATGGCCAGCTCACCGCGGCCGGCCTGCAGCAGGTTGAGGTTCTCGGCAGAGGCCTTGGTGACCTGCGCGGTGGAGCGCACGTTGGGGATGTCTTTGCCGAAGATCTGCGACAGCGCCACGCCCACGGGGTAGTAGACGCCGCTCTGGCCGCCGGTCAGCACGTTGATGAATTGCTGCTGCTGCGCCAGCGCCGCGCTGGAGGCAATGGCGGCGACAGCTGTCACCAGCGCAACCGATGCGAGTTTGAGTCTTGAGGAAATTTGCATGAATGTCTCCGGAAGTGGTTGTTGAATGCGTGATTGCCGGTTTTGCAATCGATCTTCAAGAAAGCAAGTTGCTTGCCAGGGAATTCGATCGTCCAGGTGGTTGATTTGATTGGACATTCCGGCGGCTCTGTGTGAAAAGCCAGAATTTGTACTGGTCTCGCAGGCGGGTTTTGTTTCGGCAGATCGGTCGCTCACCACAGAGACAAGTACGCCCTTCTGCGCGGTATCGCGCGCGACCATTGAGAAATTCTGAATTCTCGGAACGCTTGGCGGCAGCCCATTGATGCCTATGATCCGCCCACCCTGGTTGTCCCCTGCGCACACTTTTTGATCCCACATGAAGCAGCAAGACGTCCCATGGCGGGTGTACTTTTCAGCGCGGCGCACGTGGCGCGGGGTCTTGGTCATCGCCGCCATCGTGTGGCTGTCGGTCCTGGTGTTTCAGGCCGTCCATCAGCGACAGGCTCGGGATGAGTTGGGCGAGGTCGCCGCCCGGCTTGCATTGCAGGCGACCGCCCTCAACACCGAGTTGGCCCGTCTGGAAGCAGTGCCTGAGGTGCTCGCGCTGGACAGCCGGCTGTCCAGCGCTCTGTCCAGTCCCAGCGATCAGGCTTTGCGCGCCAGCGCCAACGCCTATTTGAAGGCAGCGCGTGGTATCACAGGCGCCGAGGCGGTTTTTTTGATCGACCCGCTGGGTCTGACGATCGCGGCGAGCAACCACGATCAGGCCGACTCCTTTGTGGGTCAGAACTACGCCTACAGGCCTTATGTTCAGCAAGCGCTGCGGGGCGGCTTTGGTCGCTTCTATGCGGTGGGCGCCACCACCGGCCGGCCAGGTTATTTTCTGGCTTCGGCGGTTCGTTCCGGCGAGGCGGTGGTGGGTGTGATCGCGGTGAAGATTTCGCTGGAGGCGTTCGCCTCGACCTTGTACACCCAGCGTGGCGCCACGCTGATCGCCGATGAAATGGGTGTGGTGATCCTCTCGTCACACCCCCAATTTTTGTATCGCCTGCTCGGCGCCATGACCCAGGCTCAGCGGGAGCTCTCGCAGCAGACGAGGGCCTACGGTGACCGTCTGTTGCCCGAGCTGCTGCCCGGTCTGAACTTGCAGCAGACTTCTCGCCTCCCGCAGGCGGTTGACGACCCGACTCTGCGCAGCAACCCGGTGGTGGTGCAACGGTTGATCGAGCAACCGGGCTGGAGCATGGTGTCCTTCACCGACACACCGAACGCCCGAAGAACCGCGCTGCTGGCCGCCGCCGCCAGTGCCTTGATGGCCGCTGGTCTGGCGATGGCCTGGCACATTGCCGCCTTGCGCGCGCAACGGCGCCGCCAGTTGCAGCAGACGGAAGCGCAGATTCAGAAACGGCTTGATGCCGGCACCGTGCAGTTGCGCCAGCAGATCGAGGCGCAGATCCAGACCGAGGCCTTGCTCAGAGCCACCACCGACAGCGCGGTGCAGGCCGGCAAGCTGGCCGTGCTCGGCCAAATGGCCGGCGCCGTGTCGCACGAGCTCAATCAGCCGCTGACCGCGGTGCGCATGTTTTCGGAAAACGCCAAGGTCTTGCTGGCCCAGGGGCGGCTGGACGAAGTCGGGCAGAACATCGACCGCGTCTCCTCCCTGGCCGAGCGCATGGGCCAGATCGTGGCGCAGCTCAGCGGCCACTTGCGCAAGCAACCCGGGCCGCTCAGCCCGGTGGCGGTCGGGCCCGCGATTCAGAGCGCTTTGCAGTTGCTGGGCACCTTGCGCGAAGAACAGCTGGAGGTGGTGGTTGACATCGAGCCGCCAGGCGCCATGGTCCTGGCACAAGCGGTGCGCCTGGAGCAGGTGCTGCTCAACCTGTTGCGCAATGCGCTGGAGGCGCAGCCCAGCGAGGGGCCACCCAGCGTGCGCGTGCGTGGCAGCGAGAACGAGATTGGGGTCGAGGTGCGTGATCGCGGACCGGGCATCGACCCACAGGCCATGGACCATCTGTTCGAGCCCTTTTTCACCACGAAATCGCAGGGCCACGGCCTGGGCTTGGGCCTGGCGGTTTCCGTGATGATTCTGCGCGACATGGGTGGCGAGCTGACGGCCCGAAACGAGCCCGGTGGCGGGGCCAGCTTCACCATCACACTCCCCCGCGCGACCGCGACGCAACCACTGAAGGAGGCAGCTTGATGGCGTACGACGTGTACCTTGTAGACGACGATGCTGCGGTGCGCGACAGCCTGCAGCAAGCGCTGGAGCTTGACGGCAGGCGGGTGCGCAGCTTTGCCACCATGGAATCGGTGATCGAGGCGCTGCGGCTTGCGCAAGAACCACTGTGCATCGTGACCGATGTGCGCCTGGGCGCCGGCGATGGTTTGCAATTGCTGAGCGCGGTGCGGGCTCACGACCCGCAACTCCCGGTGATCGTGATCACCGGCCATGGTGACGTGCCGATGGCGGTGCTGGCCATGCGCGAGGGCGCGCACGACTTCATAGAAAAACCGTTCTCACCGAGCCGCCTGATCGCCTCCACCCGGCGCGCCATCGAGCAGCGCCGCCTGGTCCTGGAAAATCAGGCCTTGCGCCAGCAGCTTGATCAAGGAGCAGATTGGGGGCTGGTCGGGCATTCGCTTGCGATGCGTGAGCTGCGCCGCCTGGTGCAGGCCATCGGCCCGTCGCGGGTGGACGTGCTCATCATGGGTGAGACCGGTACCGGCAAGGAGCTGGTGGCGCGCGCCTTGCACGCAGCCAGCGGCTGCACGGGGCCTTTTGTTGCGATCAATTGCAGCGCCTTGCCCGAGTCCATTTTCGAGAGCGAGATGTTCGGGCACGAGAGCGGGGCCTTCACCGGGGCAAGCCGCAAACGCATTGGCAAGATTGAGTTCGCGGAGAACGGCACGGTGTTCCTTGACGAAATCGAGTCGATGCCGCTTGGCCTGCAAGCCAAGCTGCTGCGAACCATCCAGGAGCGCACGATCGAGCGACTCGGCAGCAACGAAGAGATTGCCGTCAACTGCCGATTTGTCGCGGCCACCAAGGTGGACCTGATCGACGCCGCCAGGCAAGGCCAGTTTCGGGAAGATCTCTATTACCGCCTGGAGGTCGCCACCGTGCGGCTGCCAGCACTGCGCGATCGGGCTGAAGACATTCCGCTGCTGTTCAATCATTTCCTCGCTGTCATCGCCAAACGCCATGGCGTGGAACCCCGCACCTGGGCGCCAGAGGACATGATCGGCTGGCAGCAGTTGCCGTGGCCTGGCAATGTGCGCGAGCTGCGCAATGTGGTCGAGCGTTGGTGTCTGGGGCTGGACTCGCGCGCGCTGCCCGCCGGCGAAGTTGCGTCATCGCTCGCGGACATACTGGCGCGCGCCGAGCGCACGCTGATCGAGGCAGCGCTGCGCGACCACCAGGGCAATGTGCAACTCGCTGCCGACGCCCTCAAGCTGCCCCGCAAAACGCTCTACGACAAGCTCGCCCGCTTTCACATCGATGCCAGCGCGCTGCGAAAACCCGCAGCATGAACATCCCCTACCTCACGAGCGAAAAAAGCACACCATGAATGCCGAAACCTTGTCCATCGCGAGCGCTGAGCAAATGAGCATGTCGGTGCTGATGACGCCAGACACCGCCAATTTTTCGGGCAAGGTACATGGTGGCACGATTCTGAAACTGCTTGACCAGGTGGCCTACACCTGCGCCAGCCGCTACAGCGGAAGCTACGTGGTCACGCTGTCGGTGGACCGTGTGGTGTTCCGCAAGCCCATCTCGGTTGGCGAGTTTGTGACCTTTCTGGCCAGCGTCAACCACACGGGGCGTACATCAATGGAAATCGGCATCCGCGCGCAAGCCGAAAACGTGCGTACCGGCACAAGCAGGCATGTGGTGAGCTGCTTCTTCACCATGATCGCCGTCGATGATCTGCAGCGCCCGTGCCCGGTCACGCCCTGGGTTCCGAAAACCGACGAACAAAAGCGCCGCCATGCGGCGGCAATTGTCAGAAAACAGAGGGCTGCGGACTGAAGGTCTGGCCCGGCAACGGTGTGCCGGACCGCAGGGCCTCAGCGCAGAAACTGTCCTCGGTCGTCAATGATGGACATCTCGACAAACGAAAGTCCGGTGTGATCATTCGGTGAGAAATCCATGGTCAATCCACCGAGGTCGATGGTGCCCAGCTCATTGAGCGCGCGCTGAAGGCTTTCGCCCGTGACCGGCTTGGCCGCTCGCCTCAGGCCGGCAACCAGCACCCTTGCCGCGGCATAGCCTTCCAGGTTGGAAGGCGTCAGCTCGCCCTTGAATCCGACTTGCGAGGCGGTCGCGATCGCTTCTCTGGCGAAACGCGTGGTGCCAGTGCGTGCCTTGGGAAACACCTGCGACACCATGACCCCGCGCGCATTGCTGCCCAGCAGGTCGATGAAGCCCTTGGATGCGTTGTTGGAGATGGTGATCACACGCGTTGACGGCGAAGCCGCTTTGATGGCGGCCACCGCGTCAACCACCGCCTTGGCCGCACCCACCACCAGCACCGCCTGTGTCTTCTTCTCCTTGGCTGTCGCAGCCACGGATGAAAAGTCCCATTTCACACGGTCGAACTTCTCGACAAACTGGGCCGTCATGCCGCCTTGCGTCATGCCTGCCAGCGCCCCCACTTCAACGTCTGCACCGAAGCTGTCGTCGACCCGTGCAATGCCGATGCGGTTCAGTCCCGTGGCCTGCAGCTGACGAATCACCTGCTCTGCCTCAAGCCGGTACAGGGTGCGCACATTGAACACCCACGGGTTCACCGGGTCGTGCAGGAGGGTGGCGCCTGTGGACGGCGCAACAATGGGTGCGCGCAGAGCGGTGGCCACGGGCAACGCCGCTTCCGTGTGCGGCGTGCCGCGCAGGAGGAAAAGCGCCACCGCCTTGTGTTTCTCCACCAGTGTCTTCGCGTTCTCGGCTGTTCGCGCTGGCTTGAAATTGTCGTCCAGCGAAACCAGCGTCACTTGCTCACCGTTGATGCCGCCGTTTCGATTGACGGACGCAAGGTAAAGCTTGGCACCCTCGGTGAGCTCTGCCACGCCATCGGCCACTGGCCCGGTGAACCCTGCCGACTGGCCGATCACGATCTGCGCGTGCGCCGCGCTGGCCCACAGAAGTAGCGCAGCACAGAGGTATCTGGTGCAAGAATTGGGGTGTTTCATCGTTGTCTCCTGTTGCTGTTGAGGCTGCTGCTGCCAGCGCTCACCCGCTGGTGGCAGCATTCATTGCAATTGCTGTGCCGGGACTCGATCGTTTGTCAGATGTTGCATTTGTCACATTCGCTCAGACGTTGAGCGGTATTTGGTTTGTCGCTTGCGCGGATGGCCAGAACAAAGGATCGCGGCGTTCTGGAGAACCGCATTCGTTTGCTCGGCGTCGCGAGCAAGCAGACGAAAAAACGCCCCGCAAAGCGCGTGGCTTTGCGGGGCGTGTGCGATGGAAAGCTGTTTGTGCGGTCGCTCTCAACAGCGGCTGAAGCGCACCTGTCTTTACTTGATCAACCCGACCTCGCGATAGTACTTCTCGGCACCTGGGTGCAGGGGGATGGGCATACCCTTGATCGCGTTCTCGCGCTTGATCGCCTTGGCCGCGTTGTGCGCGGCGTAGAGCGTGTCGATGTTGTCGAACATCGCCTTGGCCATGCGGTAGGCCATGTCATCGGAGACATCGCTGTGGGTCACCAGGAAGTTGGTGATGGAAGCGGTTGGAATCGCCTCGGTCTGCCCGGTGTAGGTGTTGGCCGGAATCACCGCTGGCTGATAGGCCGCGTCACCCACCTTGGCCACCACATCGGCGGGCACCGGAATCACCACGATCTTGATCGAGGTTGACAGATCGCGGATCGAAGCCACACCCAGGCCGGCCGACTGCAGCGTGGCGTCCAGCTGTCGGTTCTTCATCAGCTCCACCGACTCGCCAAAGCCCAGGTACTCCACCTTGGCCATGTCGGCATAGGTCATGCCCGCGCCTCTGAAGATGGCGCGTGCGTTGAGCTCGGTGCCCGACTTGGCCGCGCCCACGGAGACCCGCTTGCCCTTGAGGTCGGCCAGGGACTTGATGCCCGAATCGGCGCTGGCCACGATCTGGATGTAGTTGTTGTAGGTGCCCGAGAGGCCGCGCAGCTTGTCCAGCTTCTTGGGGAAGCCCGCCTCGGCGTCGCCCTTCCAGGCGTCGGAGACGGCGTCACCCAGCGCAATGGCCAGCTCACCGCGGCCGGCCTGCAGCAGGTTGAGGTTCTCGGCAGAGGCCTTGGTGACCTGCGCGGTGGAGCGCACGTTGGGGATGTCTTTGCCGAAGATCTGCGACAGCGCCACGCCCACGGGGTAGTAGACGCCGCTCTGCCCGCCGGTCAGCACGTTGATGAATTGCTGCTGCTGCGCCAGCGCCGCACCGCTGGCAAGTGCTGCGCCCAGGGAAACGGTGAGGCCGATTTTGTGAAACAAACGCATGGGTCAGGCTCCTGTGTGGATGAAAAAGCAAAGCGGCAGAATAGCGCCAAACGCCTCCAAGGCACACCCCGGAAAACGCCTAGTGTTTCCGCGATTTATCCGCCGAAGGCGCATCCATGCCGCGACCCTCTGTTTCCAGCGCCGCCGCCGCAGTTGCTGCCACGCCGCAAGCCCAGGCCAGCGAGGCTTTGGCGGGCGCGTTTGTCGATGCGCTCTGGCTGGAAGAGGGCCTGTCGCGCAACACGCTTGATGCCTACCGCCGCGATCTCACGCTGTTTGGCCACTGGCTTGCCGGGCGCAAGCTCAGCTTGCCGGCGGCGGGTGAAAGCGACATCAGCGCCTATTTCGCCGAGCGCCACGCCCAGACCCGCGCCACCACCGCCAACCGCCGGCTCACCGTGTTCAAGCGCTTCTTCCGCTGGGCGCTGCGCGAGCGCATGGTGGCGGCCGACCCCACGCTGCGCCTGATCGCCGCGCGCCAGCCGCTGCGCGTGCCCAAGACGCTGAGCGAGGCGCAGGTGGAGGCGCTGCTGAACGCGCCCGACACCGCCACGCCGCTGGGCCAGCGCGACCGCGCCATGCTGGAGCTGATGTATGCCAGCGGCTTGCGGGTGAGCGAGCTGGTCACGCTCAAGAGCTTTCATGTGGCGCACAACGAGCAGGTGTTGCGCATCACCGGCAAGGGCAACAAGGAGCGGCTGGTGCCGTTTGGCGATCTGGCCGGGCAGTGGCTGCGGGTGTGGCTCGCTGAAGGGCGGCGCGAGCTGCTGGCCGGGCAGCAGAGCGAAGACCTGTTCATCACCGCGCGCGGCACGCGCGCGGGCGAGGCCATGAGCCGCGTGATGTTCTGGAACCTGGTGAAGAAATACGCGCAGCAGGCCGGCATCACCGTGCCGCTCTCGCCCCACACCCTGCGCCACGCCTTCGCCACCCATTTGCTCAACCACGGCGCCGATCTGCGGGCGGTGCAGATGCTGCTCGGCCATGCCGACATTTCCACCACCACCATCTACACCCACGTGGCGCGCGAGCGGCTGAAAAGCATCGTGGCGCAGCACCACCCGCGGGGGTGATGCGTCGCCATCGTTCGAAGCAGGGTCAGCGCGGCGCCGCCATGCGCTCGCGGCGCGCGGCATCTTCGTCGCGCGCGTCGTCGATCTCGCGCATCACGCTGGCCAGGTCCACCGCGCCCGGGGCGCGGGTGTATTGGCCGGTCAGCACCGTGTCGGTGTGCAGCAAGCCGGCCTGGTACAGGCTCCAGATCTCCGGCCCGTAAGCGGTGCGCTTGAGCGCTGGCGCGAACTGGCCGAAGAAGTCGCGCAGGTTGCCCACGTCGCGCATCAGCATGCGCTGGGCGTGGTTGTTGCCGGCGGCGTCCACCGCCTGCGGCAGATCGATGATCACCGGAAAATCCACCCCATCGGCATCGCCCGAGTGCGCCAGCAGGATGTTGAATTCGGACAGGTCGCCGTGCACCACACCCGCGCAGAGCATGCGCACCACTTCGCCGATCAGCGTGGCGTGGTGCGCCACGGCCTGTTCGGGTGTGAAGGCCACGTCGTTGAGGCGCGGCGCCGCGTCGCCATCGGCGTCGGTCACCAGTTCCATCAGCAACACGCCGTCAAAGAAGTTGAAAGGCTGCGGCACGCGCACACCGGCCGCGGCCAGGCGGTACAGCGCATCCACCTCGGCGCTTTGCCAGGCCGCTTCCTGCGCCTGGCGGCCAAACTTGCTGCCCTTGGCCATGGCGCGGGCCTGGCGGGAGTTCTTGACCTTGCGGTTTTCGGTGTAGTCCACTGCCTGGCGAAAGCTGCGGTTGTTGGCCTCTTTGTAGATCTTGGCGCAGCGCGTCTCGTCGCCACAGCGCACCACATAGACCATGGCTTCCTTGCCGCTCATGAGCTGGCGCACCACCGAATCGATCAGGCCCTCTTCGATCAGGGACTGCAGGCGGGGCGGCGCCTTCATGCGGCCGATCGAGCGTGGCGCTGGTCGCTCATCGGGCCACCACCGACCAGCCCGCCTTCAGGTTGTTCTTGTCGTTCTCGCTGTCCCAGTGCGTGCCGCAGCGCTCGCACTGGTATTCGGTGATCGTCACCTGCCCATGGCGGCGCGGCTCCTTGCGGTTCAGGCCCTGGCGCAGTTCCGGGTGGCCGGGCGCCTTGCGCCAGTTGCGCTGGATGCCAGCGCAGGCCTCGCAGAGCGGTTTTGGCAGGGCTGGGTCGATGGGGGTGTTTGAATCGGTCATGGCTGATGGCTGCGTTGGGTGTCGGGTGGGCGCGGCACTGGGCATCAATCGTTCAGTACCCGAACGCTCACGCTTTTGCCTTTGATGCGCCCGCTGTTGAGGCGGCTCGCCGCTTGCTCGGCGATGTCTCGGTTCACGGCCACGTAGGTGGACCAGTCGTTGACGTTGATCTTGCCCACCTGCTCGCGGGTGTAGCCCAGGTCGGCGGTGAGCGCGCCCAGCACATCGCCGGGGCGAATCTTTTCTTTGCGACCACCCTGAATCTGCAGTGTGACCATGGGCGGCACCAGTGGATCGGGACTCGCTGAGGTGAGCTCGGCCACCGGATGCCACTCGGACTCGCGGCCCTGCAGCTGCTCGATCTTGCCGACCGACCCCATTTCGTCCAGGCTGGCCAGGGTGATCGCCAGGCCGCTCTCGCCGGCGCGCCCGGTGCGGCCGATGCGGTGAATGTGCACCTCGGTGTCGGGCGTCACGTCGACGTTGATCACGGCTTCGAGTTGCGCAATGTCGAGCCCGCGCGCGGCCACGTCGGTGGCCACCAGCACCGAGCAGCTCTTGTTGGCAAAGCGCACCAGCACCTGGTCGCGCTCGCGCTGCTCCAGCTCGCCAAACAGCGCCAGCGCGCTGAATCCCTCGGCCTGCAACACGGCCACCAGATCGCGACACTGCGCTTTGGTGTTGCAAAAGGCCAGTGTGCTGGCCGGGCGAAAGTGGGCCAGCACGCGGCTCACCGTGTGCAGCCGCTCGCTGTCTTTCACCTCGTACCAGCGTTGCTCGATCTGCCCGCCGCTGTGCTGCGTGGCCACGGCCACGGTGAGCGGGTCGCGCATGAACTGAGCCGCGAGCCTGGCAATGCCTTCCGGGTAGGTGGCAGAAAACAGCAGGGTCTGGCGCGCTTTCGGACACTGCTTCGCCACCTTCACGATGTCGTCAAAGAAGCCCATGTCGAGCATGCGGTCGGCTTCATCGAGCACCAGGGTGTTGAGCGCATCGAGCTGCAGCGTGCCGCGCTCCAGATGGTCCATCAGGCGCCCGGGTGTGCCCACCGCGATGTGCGCGCCGTGCTCCAGGGTGGCGATCTGGCCTCGCAGCGGCACACCACCACACAGCGTGACCACCTTGATGTTGTCTTCGGCCCGCGCCAGACGGCGGATTTCGGTGGTGACCTGATCGGCCAGCTCGCGCGTGGGGCACAGCACCATGGCCTGCACCGCAAAGCGACGCGGGTTCAGGTTGGCCAGCAGCGGCAGGGCAAAAGCGGCGGTCTTGCCGCTGCCGGTCTTGGCCTGGGCAATGATGTCTTTGCCCAGCAGCGCAGGCGGCAGGCTGGCGGCCTGGATCGGCGTCATGGCCAGGTAGCCCAGCGTCTGCAGGTTGGCCAGCATGGCCGGGGAGAGCGGCAACTGGGCGAAATCGGCGGTTGAAACCGCAGCAGGCGCTGTGGATGGGGCAGTGGGGAGAGCAGAAGTCATCCCCGATTATCCGTGCGAGCCCCAGCCGCTTGCTGGGCGGCTGGACTTCAGCCGGTCAGCGTGAAATAGAACGTGGCGCCTTCGTTTGGTGCGGCCTTGACCCACACACGCCCGCCATGGCGCATCACGATGCGCTGCACGATGGTGAGCCCGATGCCAGTGCCCGGGTATTCCTGCTCCTGGTGCAAGCGCTGGAACGGGCCGAACAGCCGGTTGGCGAAAGCCATGTCGAAGCCACAGCCGTTGTCGCGCACGAAAAATACCGGACTGCCGTCCTGGATTTCCTCACCCACTTCGATGCGCGTCAGCGCGGTTTGGGCGGTGAATTTCCATGCGTTGCGCAGCAGGTTGTCCAGCAGACTGTGCACCAGGGTGGCGTCTGCCATCGCTTGCATCCCTGAGGCGATCTGCACCTGGGCGATGCGCTGGGAATCGAGCTGCATGAGCTGGCCCATGATGTCGCTGGCCATCGCGCTCAGATCCACCGGACCGAGCTGAACGTTCACCTGGTTCAGACGCGACATGTTGAGCAGGGCATCGATCAGCGCCCCCATGCGCCGCCCGGCGCCTGCAATGCGATCGACCAGCGCCATGCCGTCTTGTCCCAGGTCGTCCGGGTGCGTTCGCAGCAGCTCCGTGCTGAAACCGACGATCGCGCGGATGGGCGAGCGCAGGTCGTGTGCCACCGAATAGCTGAAGGCCTCCAGCTCCTTGATGCTGATTTTGAGTTCGGCGGTGCGCTCGTTCACCAGGGACTCCAGCCCGTCGTTGAGCAGTTTCAGGCGAATCTCGCTCTCTTTTCTGCCTGAGACGTCCTGCAGCACACCCGTCATGCGACGGTCTGGCCAGTGCCCGGCATCGAGCTTGATCCAGCGAGCGGTCGGGTCTTCGGTTTTGACCCGGAACTCCTCGCTGATGGCGCGCAGGTCGGACAGGCTTTCCTGAAAACGAGCAGCCAGCAATGCCCGGTCACTCTCGTCCACGCGGGCCAGGAGGTCGTCCAGCGTGGCAGGACGATCGCCGGGCCAGCCAAGAAGGTCGTTGGTGCGGGCGGTCGAGGTGATTTGCGCGCTGTGCGTGTCCATCTCCAGCACACCCATGCTGGCCGCGTCCAGCGCCTGTTGCAACTGTCGCTGGCTGCGCACCAGCGCTTCCTCTGCCGAATGCCGCTCCAGCGCCATCTGAATCGTGGCGTGCAGTTCCCGCTCGGAAAAGGGCTTGATCAGGTAACCGTATGGGCGGGTCTGCCGCGCGCGCTCGAGGGTGGCATCTTCGGAATAGGCGGTGAGGTAGATCACTGGCACCGAGTGGTTTTTCTTCAGCTCGGAAGCCACCTCGATGCCATCCATCGAGCCCTCGATGTGAATGTCCATGAGCACCAGGTCGGGTCGCATTTCCTCCACCAGCGACAGGCTTTCCGCCCCCGAGGCAGCCACCGCAGGCACGTCGTAGCCCATGTGGGCCAGGCGCTGCTGCAGGTTGAAGGCGACGATGCGCTCGTCTTCCACAATCAGGATTCGGGCTGCTGATTTCATGTGTTGTCTCCCAGTCGGAAGCAAATGGTGAAGCGCGTGGGATTGTTGCGCTGAACCGTGAGCTGGCCGCGCAACTGCTGCGTGAGCAGGTTCACCAGCTGCAGGCCAAGGGAGCCTGTGCGCATGATGTCAAGTGCTTCGGGTATCGGGTGGCCGTCGTTGCTGACGCTCAGCTGGATTTCACGGTCTGGCTGCTGGGCCATGAGCACCTCGATGCTGCCCTGGCGGGTACCGTCAAAACCGTGTTTCAGCGCATTGCTGACCAGTTCGTTGACGATCAGGCCGCAAGGTATCGCTTCGTGAATGGGGAGTTTCACGTTTGCAGCCTGGATCGCCACCTTCACCTTGCCGGTCGACACCGCGTAAGACTCCATCAGCTGCGGCATCAAGCTGCCCAGAAACCGCTCAAAGTCGACCCGGGCGACGTCGTCGGACTGGTAGAGCGTCTGGTGAATCAGCGACATGGACCGGATGCGATTCTGGCTGTCGCGCAGCATGGTCAGCAGACCGGGATCGCGGATCTTCAGGGCCTGCAGATCGAGCAGGCTGTGAACAACCTGCAGGTTGTTCTTCACCCGGTGATGCACCTCGCGCAGCAGCAGGTCTTTCTGTTGGAGGGCCGCCTGGATGTGCTGTTCTGCCTGCTTGCGTTCGCTCAGATCCAGAATCACCGACAGGACCATCGGCCCTTCGCCGGTTTCGACCGGGTTGATGCCGATTTCCACCGGGAACTCGGTGCCGTCTTTGCGCAGACCGCTCAGGTCGCGCCCTTCGCCCATGGGGCGAGCGTGGGTCTCATTGAGAAAGCCACGACGGTAGCCGGGGTGGGCATGGCGCAGGCGCTGGGGAATCAACACCTCCACCGCCTGCCCGATAAGCTCCCCGGCCGCATAGCCAAAGGTGCCTTCCGCCAGCCGGTTCAGGCGCACGATATGGCCTTGCGCGTTGACCACGATCATGGCCACAGGAACACTGTCAAAGGCTTGACCGAGGTAACGGTCCAGTTGCATCTGTTGCGCCGTCATGGCGCGATGCTAGGCATTTTCAGATCGTTTGTATACCGGACCCGTTTGCGCAACTGAGTCAGAAGCGGCGCCTGTGGCGCCATCGATCAAGCGCCGTGCAACGCATCCAGCTCGTGCTGGGTGAAACCGGCCGCGCGTCTGGCCGCGTCGTTGAACGGCGGCTTCAGGCGAGGTGCCGCATGTTGCCGCGCCACAAGTCGGTAATGGGCCAGCGGATCGAGCTCTTGTTGCGCGCACAACCAGCCGTACCAGCGGTTGCCCACCGCCACATGGCCGATTTCGTCGCGCAAGATCACGTCGAGGATGTCGACGGCGCGCAGGGCCGCCGCCGTGTTGACCTTGCGCAGTCGCGCCTGGATCAGCGGTGTGGCGTCGAGCCCGCGCGCCTCCAGCGTGCGCGGCACCAGGGCCATGCGGGCGGTCACGTCGTCCTGGGTCTTCACGCACATTTCCCACAGGCCGTCGTGGGCCGGGAAGTCGCCGTAGTCGTGTCCCAGGCTTTGCAGGTGTTCGCGCAACAGGCCGAAGTGGGTGGCTTCTTCGTCGGCCACGCGCAACCAGTCGCGGTAGAAATTTTCGGGCATACCGGTGAAGCGCCAGACGGCGTCGAGTGCGAGGTTGATCGCGTTGAACTCGATGTGGGCGATGGCGTGCAGCAGCCCGGCTAGGCCCTCGGGCGTGAACGGTGATCGGTGCGGAACCTGGGTCGGGTTCACAAGCGCTGGCTGTGCTGGCCGGCCAGGCAGGGCACCGCCTGCCCGCGGCGTCAGCGGTTCTTGCGGGTCGAGGGAAAGCCCCGCCTGACACGCTGCCTGCAGTGCGTGCGCGGCATCCACCTTGGCCTGTGGATCGCCCAGGCACAGCGCCTGCAGGGCGAGGGCTCGGGCCGAGGCGGGCGCTGTCGCCGGCGGGGTGGTCGAATCATGGGGCATCCCTACAATTCTAGGTTTCGCCGGCGCGGTGTCCTCGCAACATCCGGCGGCCCACTATTGAAGAGGAAGCATTCCCATGGCACTTTACGAACTCGACGGCGTGTCGCCGCAGCTGGCCGACACCGCCTGGGTGGCGGACAACGCACAGGTGATTGGCAACGTGCACCTGGCCGAGGACAGCAGCGTGTGGTTTGGGGTGACCGTGCGCGGCGACACCGAAACCATCCGCATCGGACGCGGCAGCAACATCCAGGACGCCAGCGTGCTGCACGCCGACGTGGGTCAGCCGCTGACCATCGGCGAACACGTGACGGTGGGGCACCAGGTGATGTTGCACGGCTGCACGATTGGCGACGAATCGCTGATCGGCATCGGTGCGGTGGTCCTCAATGGCGCCAAGATCGGCAAGCACTGCCTGGTGGGGGCTGGCGCACTGGTGACCGAGGGCAAGGAATTCCCCGACGGCTCGATGATCCTGGGCAGCCCGGCGCGGGTGGTCAAGGCGCTCTCGCCTGAGCAGATTGTTGGTTTGCGCGCGAGCGCCCAGCACTACATCGACAACGCCCAGCGTTTTCGCCACACCTTGAAAAAGCTGGACTGAGCGCGGTCTGCCTTCCTCCCCGATATCGAAAGAAGCGTTTGTCCGAACTCCACAAATTCGTTTTTGAAGGCCTGCCAGTGCGCGGCATGCTGGTGCGCCTGACCGGCGCCTGGCAAGACATCCTGCAGCGCCGCGAGCAGGCCGGCGGCTACCCGCAACCGGTGATTGAGCTGCTGGGCGAGATGACCGCAGCGGCCACGCTGATGCAGGCCAACATCAAGTTCAACGGTGCGCTGATCTTGCAGGTGCATGGCGATGGCCCTGTGAAGCTGGCGGTGGCCGAGGTTCAGCCCGATCTCAGCCTGCGCGCCACCGCGACCGTCAAGGGCGAGGTAGGGCCTCAGGATTCACTCTCGCAAATGGTCAACCTGAACAACCAGGGCCGCTGCGCGATCACGCTGGACCCGAAGGACCGGCAGCCCGGTCAGCAGCCCTACCAGGGCGTGGTGCCGCTGTTTGGAGACCAGCGTGAAAAGCTGGAAAAACTCAGCGAGGTGATCGAACACTACATGCTGCAAAGCGAGCAGCTCGACACGCGGCTGGTGCTGGCCGCCAACGACAAGGTGGCTGCCGGCCTGCTGATTCAGCGCCTGCCGATGCAGGGTGAGGCCAACCTTTCGGGCGGCGGCGCGATCCGGCGCGACGAAGACGAGATTGGCCGCAACGAAGACTACAACCGCATCGCCATCCTGGCCGCCAGCCTCAAGCGCGAGGAGTTGCTGGAACTTGATGTGGAGACGGTTCTTCGGCGCCTGTTCTGGGAAGAGGACCTGCGCCGCTTTGAGCCGCTGACCGGCGCCCAGGGGCCGAAATTTGCCTGCAGCTGCTCGCGCGAGCGGGTCGGCAGCATGCTGCGCAGCCTTGGCGAAGCAGAGATCGAGTCCATCCTGGCCGAGCAGGGGCAGGTGGAGGTGGGTTGCGATTTTTGTGGCGCGCAATACCGCTTCGATCCGGTGGACGCGGCGCAGGTGTTTGTGCAGCCAGCACAGCAGCCGCCCGGCAGCGGCGGCACGCACTGAGGCGGCACCCTGCGGTGGCCAAACCGCTCTCAGGCACGGTGGGTTTGCACCAGGCCGCTGAACAGACGCCGTTCGCAATCGGGGTCGCTGCAGTTCTCGCAGCGCCATGGCACACGGCCTTCGGTGTGGGCCCGATCATCCGGAAGCAGTTCGCGGCCCAGCCAGCGCCCCACTGCGCGCAGTGCCTGATTCAGCCGCGCACCCTGCTGACCGTAAATGGTCTGGTAGGGCAGGGCAGCCGCATCGAGTTCGCGGCGCAGCAGGGCGTCGGTGGCGTCTCGAATGGCTGGGCCGTCGCGGAACAGGCCGTCGGGTGTCCAGGGCAGGTCCAGGCCCATGAGCAGGTTGAGCCCATAACGCGACTGCTCGGCGCGGGCGCCAGCCAGCAGGCTGGTGTCGGCGAAGTAGAGCTCGCTGTAAGCCGCCACCACCAGCGCCGAGGTGTCGGCAATCACCAGATCGATCCCGGGCAGTTGCGCCGATGCCTGGATGTGTTGACTTTGTTCCGAGGCGATGGCCGCTTGCTCGGCTGCCAAAGGGGCTCTGCCAGCCGCCTCGCACCAAGCGCGAAGCACCTCGGGCACCAGTGACACGCGAAGCCCATGCACCTGCTGCAATTCGTGCCGCAGGGCCAGGGCCAGGGCGCTTTTTCCGGTGGATTCGCCCCCGAGAAGGCAGACCACAGGCAGGGTGTGTGGAGCGCGCTGCGCAGATTCGTTGCGCGCCAGCGCCATCACCGGCGGGGCTGCGCGATCTGCACGAAGATTTCGTTGGGCTTGACCATGCCCAGGTCTTGCCGCGCCAGCTCTTCGATCATGTCCAGGCCTTCTTGCAGATCCCGCACCTCGTTGGCCACCTGGCCGTTGCGCAGCCTGGCCTCGCGGTTGCTCTGCTCCAGCGCCACCAGCTCCCGCTTCATCTGCGCCACCTGCGGCACGCTGCCCCGGCCAAACCAGAGCTGCGCGTGCAGCACGATCAACAGCGTGATCAGCAGGGCAGGGATGAAGCGGTTGGCCATGGCTACTTCAGGTTGTAGAAAGCCTCGCGACCCGGGTAAACCGCCACCTCGCCCAGGTCTTCTTCGATGCGCAGCAGCTGGTTGTACTTGGCCATGCGGTCCGAGCGGCTGAGCGAGCCGGTCTTGATCTGGCCGGCGTTGGTGCCGACCGCGATGTCGGCGATGGTGCTGTCTTCGGTTTCGCCCGAGCGGTGCGAGATCACGGCGGTGTAGCCGGCGCGCTTGGCCATTTCGATGGCGGCGAAGGTTTCGGTGAGCGTGCCGATCTGGTTGATCTTGATCAGGATGGAGTTGGCCACGCCCTTCTGGATGCCTTCTTTCAGGATCTTGGTGTTGGTGACGAACAGGTCGTCGCCCACCAGCTGCACCTGCTTGCCCAGGCGCTCGGTCAGGTGCTTCCAGCCATCCCAGTCGCCTTCGGCCATGCCGTCTTCGATGCTGATGATGGGGTACTTGTCGACCCAGGTTGCCAGCATGTTGGTCCATTCTTCGGCCGTCAGTGACAGGCCTTCGGCGCCCAGCACGTACTTGCCGTCTTTGTAGAACTCGCTGGCCGCGCAGTCCAGGCCCAGGGCGATCTGCTCGCCCGGTGTGTAGCCCGCGTTGGCAATGGCTTCCAGAATCATCTCGATCGCGGCTTCGTGGTTCGCCACGTTGGGCGCAAAGCCGCCTTCGTCGCCCACAGCGATGCTCATGCCCTTGTCGTGGATGATTTTCTTCAGCGCGTGAAACACCTCGGCGCCCCAGCGCACGGCTTCGCGAAAGCTCGGTGCGCCCACCGGAATGATCATCAGTTCCTGCAGGTCGAGGTTGTTGTTGGCGTGCGCGCCGCCGTTGACCACGTTCATCATGGGCACCGGCATCTGCACCGCGCTCATGCCGCCGAAGTAGCGGTACAGCGGCAGGCCGGCTTCTTCGGCCGCGGCGCGCGCCACCGCCATCGAGACCGCCAGCATGGCGTTGGCACCCAGGCGGCCCTTGTTGTCGGTGCCGTCGAGATCGATCAGCGTCTTGTCGAGAAACGCCTGCTCGGAGGCATCCAGGCCCAGCACGGCTTCGCCGATTTCGGTGTTGATGTGCTCCACCGCCTTCAGCACGCCCTTGCCCAGGTAGCGGCTCTTGTCGCCGTCGCGCAGCTCGATGGCCTCGCGCGAACCGGTGGAGGCGCCCGATGGCACGGCGGCGCGGCCCATCACGCCGCTCTCCAGCAGCACGTCGCATTCGACGGTGGGGTTGCCGCGGCTGTCCAGAATTTCGCGGCCGACGATGTCAACGATTGCGCTCATGGGGGTCCTTCAAAAAAATCCAAAATAGACAAGAACAATGGGTCCCAGGATGAACACATAGATCATCCGGGAGACAGGTCAAATTCCTTCAACCGCAATCATGCGGATGGACCCCGCCCCCTCGCGCACCTGGCGCGCATGGGTGTAGGTTTCGGAGTGGTAGTAGGCCTCGGCCGAGGCGAGGTCTTTGAACTTCAGCAGCACGATCCGCTCGGGCGTCCAGCCTTCTTCCAGCGGCACCACCTTGCCACCACGCACCAGCACCTCGGCGCCGTGCTCCTGCATGGCGCGCGTGCTCCACTCGCGGTACTTGGCCATCTGGTCGGGGTTGGTGATGGTGACTTCGGCAATGATGTAAGCGGACATGGTGTCTTTCAGGCGGTGAAGTGGTTTTCCAGCAGTGGCTGGCGCTTGACCACGCGGTCCAGCGCCACCAGCGATTCGAGCAGCGCCCTCATGTGTTTGAGCGGCACCGCGTTGGGACCGTCCGACCAGGCCTCAATGGGATTCGGGTGCGTTTCCATGAACAGGCCAGCGACACCGGCGGCCACGCCGGCCCGGGCCAGTACCGGCACCATTTCGCGGGCGCCGCCGCTGCTGGTGCCTTGTCCGCCCGGCTTTTGCACCGAGTGGGTCACATCGAACACCACCGGGGCGCCAGACTTGCGCATCTCGGCCAGGCTGGTCATGTCGGCCACCAGGTTGTTGTAGCCAAAGCTCACACCGCGCTCGCAGGCCAGGAAGTTGTCTTCGTTCAGGCCAGCCTCTTTGGCCGCTGTGCGCGCCTTGTCGATCACGTTCTTCATGTCCCAAGGGGCGAGGAACTGCCCCTTCTTGATGTTCACCGGCTTGCCTGACTGGGCCACGGCGCGGATGAAGTCGGTCTGCCGGCACAGAAACGCAGGCGTCTGCAGCACGTCCACCACGCTGGCGACCTCGGCCACCTGCGATTCATCGTGCACATCGGTGAGGATGGGCAGGCCGGTCTGGCGGCGCACCTCATCGAGGATGTTCAGGCCCGCGTCCAGGCCGACACCGCGCTTCGTGCTGCCCGAAGAGCGGTTGGCCTTGTCGAACGAACCCTTGTAGATCAGGGGAATGCCGAGTTCTGTGCAGACTTCTTTCAGCTGGCCGGCGACGTCGAGGGACATCTGCAGCCCTTCGATCGAGCAGGTGCCAGCGATCAGGAAAAAGGGCTGGTCGAGCCCGACATCGAATCCACACAGTTTCATGGCGCGTCCATTCAGGCCACAGCCTTGAGCTGCTGCTGGCCGTGGTGATCCAGCGCCGCGCGGATGTAGGCGTTGAAAAGCGGGTGACCGTTCCACGGCGTGGACTTGAACTCGGGGTGAAACTGCACACCCACGTACCAGGGGTGAACCGACGCTGGCAGTTCGATCATTTCGGTGAGGTGCTCGCGCTGCGTCAGCGCGGAAATCACCAGGCCGGCGGCGCGCAGGCGCTCCAGGTAGTGCTCGTTGGCTTCATAGCGGTGACGGTGGCGCTCGGTGACCACCGTGGCCGTAGATCTGGTGGGCCAGTGTGCCGGGAGACACATCGGAGCTCTGCGCGCCCAGGCGCATGGTGCCGCCGAGGTCGGAGCTGGCGTTGCGCGTCTGGATGGAGCCATCGGCGTCTTGCCACTCGTCGATCAGGGCGATCACCGGGTGCGGTGTGTCCGGCTCGAACTCGGTGCTGTTGGCGTCTTTCAGGCCGGCCACATGGCGCGCGTATTCGATGGTGGCGACCTGCATGCCCAGGCAGATGCCGAGGTAGGGCACCTGGTTCTCGCGGGCGAAACGCGCGGCGCAAATTTTGCCTTCGATGCCGCGCTTGCCGAAGCCGCCAGGGACCAGGATGGCGTCGAAACGGCCCAGCGTGCGCGCCACGTTGTCGGGGGTGAGCGTCTCGGAGTCGATGTACTCGATCTGCACCTTGGCGTGGTTCTTCATGCCGGCGTGGCGCAGCGCCTCGTTCAGCGATTTGTAGCTGTCGGACAAATCAACGTATTTGCCCACCATGGCGATGTGCGCCGTGTGTTGCGGGTGTTCGACCTCGTACACCAGATCGTCCCAGCGCTTGAGATTGGCCGGCGGCGTGTTCAGGCGCAGCTTGTCGCAGACCAGGCCGTCCAGACCCTGCTCGTGCAGGATGCGCGGCACCTTGTAGATGGTGTCCACGTCCCACATGGAGATCACGCCCCATTCGGGCACGTTGGAGAACAGCGAAATTTTGGCGCGCTCTTCGTCTGGAATGCGGCGGTCGGCCCGGCACAGCAGGGCGTCGGCCTGAATGCCGATGGCGCGCAGCTCCTTGGCCGTGTGTTGCGTGGGCTTGGTCTTGAGCTCGCCGGCGGCAGCGATCCAGGGCACGTAACTCAGGTGCACGAAGACCGAGTTGTTCGGCCCCATGCGCAGACTCATCTGGCGCACCGCTTCCAGAAACGGCAGCGATTCGATGTCGCCCACGGTGCCGCCAATTTCGACAATGGCCACATCCACCGCGTCGGCGGTGCCCATGCCAGCACCGCGCTTGATGTAGTCCTGAATCTCGTTGGTCACGTGCGGGATCACCTGCACCGTCTTGCCCAGGTAGTCGCCGCGGCGCTCCTTCTCCAGCACCGACTGGTAGATCTTGCCGGTGGTGAAGTTGTTGCTCTTCTTCATCCGCGTTTCGATGAAACGCTCGTAGTGGCCCAGGTCGAGGTCGGTTTCGGCGCCGTCGTCGGTGACGAACACCTCGCCGTGCTGAAACGGCGACATGGTGCCCGGGTCCACGTTGATGTACGGGTCGAGCTTGATCAGGGTGACTTTGAGGCCGCGCGACTCAAGAATCGCGGCGAGGGATGCGGAGGCGATGCCTTTGCCCAGAGAGGACACCACACCGCCGGTGACGAACACAAATTTGGTCATGTCTCGGGCGAGCCTTGCGCTCGCGGGAGGTGGAAATGGGAATTATAGGGGGCGCCCGATGGGCAACCTGGCGCGCGCCAGGGATGCAGCGCGGCACCCTGTCGGGCATTCCCCATGCGCCATGGCTGCGGGCAACGCTGCTACATTGCCCGCATGAACGACCTGACCGGCAAACACATCGTCCTGGGGCTCACGGGTGGCATCGCCTGCTACAAGGCGGCCGAGCTGTGCCGCGCGCTGATCAAGCAGGGCGCCAGCGTGCAGGTGGTGATGACCGAGGCGGCCGGGCAGTTCATGACGCCGGTGACGATGCAGGCACTCTCCGGCCGGCCGGTCTTCACTTCGCAGTGGGATGGGCGCACGGCGGGCGGCGTGGACAACAACATGCCCCACATCAACCTCAGCCGCGAGGCCGATGCGATCCTGATCGCGCCGGCCAGCGCCGATTTCATGGCCAAGCTGCTGCATGGCCGGGCCGACGATTTGCTCAGCCTGATGTGCCTGGCGCGGCCGCTTGACGACCGTGCCGCTGATCCTGGCGCCCGCGATGAACCGCGAGATGTGGGCGCACCCCGCCACCCAGCGCAATGTGGCGCAGCTGCGCGCCGACGGCGCCACCGTGCTCGATGTGGGCGCGGGCGACCAGGCCTGCGGCGAGATCGGCGACGGCCGCATGCTGGAGGCAGACGAGCTGCTGCAAGACCTGGTGCGCTTTTTCACGCCCAAGGTGCTGGCCGGCCAGCAGGTGCTGATCAGCGCCGGGCCGACCTATGAGGCGATTGACCCGGTGCGCGGCATCACCAACCTGTCCAGCGGCAAGATGGGTTTCGCCATTGCGCGCGCCGCGCACGAAGCGGGCGCCCAGGTCACGGTGGTGGCCGGGCCGGTCGGATTGCCGACGCCGCGCGGTGTTGCCCGCATCAACGTGAAGTCGGCGCTGGACATGCGCAAATCGCTGCAGGGGCTGGCACAGACCGCCACGATTTTTGTCGCGGCGGCCGCGGTGGCCGACTGGCGCCCGGCGAACTCGGCCGAGCACAAGATCAAGAAAGACGGCAGCGGCCAGCCACCAACGCTCGCGTTCGTGGAGAACCCGGACATCCTGGCCGAGATTGCCGCCACGCCGCGCGCTCGAAGCGGTGCGCTGTTCTGCGTGGGCTTCGCCGCCGAAAGCGAAAACCTGCTCGCCCACGCCCAGGCCAAACGCGAGCGCAAGGGGGTGCCGCTGCTGGTGGGCAACATCGGCCCCGACACCTTCGGCCAGGACGACAACGCCTTGCTGCTGGTGGATGCCGGTGGCAGCACCGAACTGCCACGCGCGCCCAAGCTGGCACTGGCGCGGCAACTGGTGGCCGAAATCGCGGCGCGCAAGCGGTGACCCCCCGCGCCGCCTGCGGCGTCACCCCCCAGGGGGCTGCCTGTGGCCCGGCGAAGCCGGTTCCACGGCATTTCTGGCCAAAGACACCGTGCGCCGGAAGGGAAGTTCAACCCAGGGCACCGAAGAACCGGCTTTGCCGGGCCGCCAGGCCGCCCCCCGGGGGGTGACGGCGAAGCCGGCGCGGGGGGAGCTCTCACCACCAGGGCAGCAGACGTTTCATGGCGGCCACCTCGCCGCAGTGGTCGGGCGTGTAGCCGGGCATGGCGCTCAAGCGTTCGTGCCATTCGGCGCTTCGCAGGCGTTGCAGCAGGCGCTGCATGGGCGGCTCGTCCAGCGTGGACTTCAGGCACACGAGGCAGTAGCGCTCTTCGGTCAGCGGCACGAAATCCAGGCCGGCATGGCGGGCTGCGTATTCGGTGCCCAGACCGGCCTCGGCCGTGCCGTTGGCCACCGCGAGCGCCACCGCACCATGTGAGCGCTCGGCGTGCTCGAAGCCGTTGATGTCCGCTGGCTGCAGGCCAGCTTGCAGCAGCAGTTCGTCGAGCAGCAGCCGGGTGCCAGTGCCTTTGGCGCGGTTGACGAACCGCGCCTGCAGCCGCGCCACGTCGGCCATGGTCTGCAGTTGCAGCGGATTGCCCGGCGCCACCATCAGGCCCTGCCAGCGCCGGGCAAAGCCGATGATCTTGTGCAGACCGGGGCGCAGCAACGGGCGGTAGGTGCGCGCGCTCAGGCTGTCGGCCGCGGCCACCGGCTGCATGTGAAAGGCCGAGAGCTTGCAGCGCCCTTCGTTGAGCGCGCGGATCGCGTCCACGCTGCCGCAAAAGTGAATGTCCAGGTGCAGCGGCGCGCCATCTCGCTTGTGCGTGGGGGCTTGCGCGGTGAAGTCCAGCAGTTCGGTGAGCGCGCGGTCGTGGCTGGCGTAAAGCGTGATCACCGGGTGCGCGCTGTCTTGCGACGGCGCATCGAGCACCTGCGAGAAAGCGCGCTCCAGTTCGGCGCGCAGGTTTTCCATCTGGGGCCCCAGCCGCGCCTGCGCCAGCCGCTCGGCTGCCAGCAGCCGTTCGCCAAACGGTGTGAGCCGTGCCGCCTGGCCGCGCTCCCAGAAAATCAGTCCCTGGCCCAGGGACAGCTCCCACTCCTTGAGCTGGCCCCAGACATGGCGGTACGACAGGCCGAGCTCGCGGGCCGCGCCCGAGATCGAGCCGCTGCGCTGCACCGCGTGGAGCACGTCCATCATCGGATTGCGCAGCAAAAACGGCGACCGCCCGCCCCCAGGCTCTGCGGCGCTCAGCGCGTAACACAACTCGATCTTTCGCATGGACGGCAAGTGTGCCCCAACACGGGTGGCGCTTGCCCAGGCTGGCCTATGCAGCGCAGTTCATACGGGGACTTCACGTAGGCGGCTGGCACCGTGCGGGCGCTTAAGCTCGATCCAACATATGAATACTTTTTCCGACAGCCTGGCGACGGCCTTCGGCCTCATCACCTCGGGCGACGCGGACCTCTGGACGGTGGTGGCGAGATCGCTTTCGGTGAGTGCCACAGCCTGTGCGATTGCCTGTGGCCTGGGCCTGTTGCTGGGCTCGCGCCTGGCCACGGCCCGCTTCACCGGCCGCGGCGCGCTGCTGACGGTGCTCAACACCTCGCTGGCCATTCCTTCGGTGGTGGTTGGCCTGGTGGTTTACCTGCTGCTG
Organism: uncultured beta proteobacterium; assembly: GCA_963831255.1. Classification (GTDB taxonomy): domain Bacteria; phylum Pseudomonadota; class Gammaproteobacteria; order Burkholderiales; family Burkholderiaceae_C; genus Hydrogenophaga. The sequence goes on from CAWHPI010000009.1 coordinate 159,465, forward strand.
TCGCGCTCGGGGCCGCTGGGTTTCCTGGGCTGGCTGTTCAGCTTCCAGGCGATGGTGGTGGCGCAGTCGCTGCTGGTGTTGCCGCTGGTCACGGCGCTCACCCGCCAGGTGGTGGAAGACGCCGAGAACAGCCACGGCGAGCAGCTGCGCTCGCTGGGTGCGGGCAATGGCCTGCGCGCGCTGCTGCTGGCCTGGGACGAGCGCTACGCCTTGCTCACCGTGTTGCTCACAGCGTTTGGCCGCGCCGTGTCGGAGGTGGGAGCGGTGATGATCGTGGGCGGCAACATCGAGGGCTTCACCCGCGTGATGACAACCGCCATCGCGCTGGAAACCAGCAAGGGCGATCTGCCGCTGGCCCTCGGCCTGGGGCTGGTGCTGCTGGCGGTGGTGCTGGTGCTCAACGCCCTGGTGTCGCTGCTGCGGCGCTGGCGCGAACGCGCCGACGGCGGCGGGCCTGCGGTGGTGCCGGCATGACCGACATGCCCGAGGTGGCCGGTGCAGCTGGCGTCCGATCCGGCGCCAGATGGTGCGATCTGTCTGGCGCTGCAGCACGCCGATGTTCGCCTGGGTGCTCGCCGGCCAGGTGCAGGCGCTGCGCGACATCGACCTCTGCATCCACGCGGGCGAGCGCGTGGCGCTGGTGGGCTGCCAACGGCTGCGGCAAGAGCACGCTGCTGCGCACGCTGCACGGCCTGCTGCCGCTTGTCTTCCGGGCAGGCTGCAGCGCGCGCGCGCCGCAGCGCGTGGCCATGCTGTTTCAGCGGCCGCACCTGCTGCGCCTGAGCGTGCAGCGCAACATCGCGCTCGGCCTGTGGCTGCAGGGCGTGCCCTGGCAGCGCAGGCCGGCGCTGGCGCTGGTCGCGCTGGAGCGGGTGGGCATGGCCGATCTGGCGCAGCGCAATGGCCGCGCGCTCTCGGGCGGCCAGCAGCAGCGCCTGGCGCTGGCGCGGGCCTGGGCGCTGCAGCCCGCGGTGTGGCTGCTCGACGAACCCACCGCCAGCCTCGATCCGCACGCCAAGCGCGAGGTCGAGGCGCTGATCGCGGACTTCTGCGGCGACAGCGGCCGCAGCGGCTCGCCGGCCACGCTGGTGTTCGCCAGCCACAACCTGGGCCAGGTCAAGCGCCTGGCCAGCCGCGTGATCTACCTGGAGCAGGGCCGGCTGCTGGCCGACCTGCCGGTCCAACGATTTTTTCAACCACGAGCTGCCTGGAGGCGGTCTGCCCCAGCGCTCATTTGTTTGTTCAAGGAGAAAGTCTGTGAAATCTGCACCGCAACCCGTTCCGCACCTCTCTGCGCCGTGGCCTCGCCGGTGGCGTGCCTGGGCGCTGCTCGGCCTGCTGGCCAGTGGCGCCGCCATGGCGCAAAGCATCGTGGTGGCGTCCACCACCTCCACCGAGCAGTCGGGCCTGTTTTCGCACCTGTTGCCGGAGTTCAAGAAGGCCAGCGGCATCGACGTGAAGGTGGTTGCGCTGGGCACCGGCCAGGCCATCGACATCGCGCGCCGGGGCGATGCCGACGTGCTGTTCGTGCACGACAAGGTGGCCGAGGAAAAGTTCGTGGCCGATGGCTTCGCGGCCAAGCGCCAGGACGTGATGTACAACGACTTCGTGCTGATCGGCCCCAAGGCCGACCCGGCCGCAGACCAAGGGCAACGACATCGTCGCAGCGCTCAAAAAAGTGGCCGCTGCCAACGCGCCTTTCATCTCGCGCGGTGACAAGAGCGGCACGCACGCGGCCGAGCTTCGCTTCTGGAAGATGACCGACACCGATGCCAACAAGGGGCAGCGGCTACAAGGAATGCGGCTGCGGCATGGGGCCGGCGCTCAACATGGCATCGGCCACCGGCGGCTATGTGATGTCCGACCGCGGCACCTGGCTCAATTTCAAGAACCGCGGTGATCTCGCGGTGCTGGTCGAGGGCGACAAGCGCCTGTTCAACCAGTACGGCGTGATGCTGGTCAGCGCGGCCAAACACCCGCAGGTGAAGACCGCCGAAGGTCAGCAGTTCATTGACTGGGTGACCGGCCCGGCCGGGCAGGCGGTGATCGCCAGCTACAAGATTGGTGGCGAGCAGCTGTTCTTCCCGAACGCCACCAAGTGACGCCAGAGCGCGCCTGCCGGATGCGGCGTGACGCGCTCAGTGCTTTTTTGCCTGCAGCCGGCGGTAGACCGTGGCACGGCTGATGCCCAGCGCGCGGGCTGCCTGACCCACATTGCCGCGCGCATCTTCCACCGCCTTGCGGATCATCGAGGTTTCGTGTTCTCTCAGGGGCACGGTGTGGATGCCGATGTTTTGAGGCTCGGGCGCCCCATGCTGACGCTGCGCCAGCATCAGCAGCCGCAAACCCGACCACAGGGGCACTTCCAGCGCGCCGCGCTGCGGGCGGGCGGCGTCGAACAGTTCGGCATAGGGCATGGCGAACACACTGTCGGCGTGGGCAGAGCGGCCGCCGCGCGGGACATTGAGCATTTGCGCGGCGGGCCGGTTCATGCCGGTGATGAAGCCGTCGGCATCCAGACAGACCAGGCCGTCGCTGTCGTCGCCCAGCACGCGGCCCGGCCAGTTCAGGCGCAACAGCAGGTGGTGCGGCTGGGACAGCGCAAGCGCGTTTTCGATGCTGCGCGCCGATTGCGCCACCAGGTGTTTGAGCGCCGGCTGCTCGGTCACGTTGACCCCGGTCAGATCGAGCATGCCGACGCAGTCACCGCTGGGGCCCATGATGGGCGCGCCGGCGCAGCTGAACACGCTGGTGTGCTGAAAAAAGTGTTCGCCGCGGTGCAGCCACACGGCCTCTTGCTCGGCCAGGGTGGTGCCGATGGCGGTGGTGCCCACCGCGGCTTCCGACAGATCAACGCCGACCCGCGCGATCGCCGCGGTGAGCGGATCGCTGCGGTCCACCGGGCCGTGGATGTGCAGCGCGGTGCCGCTGGCGTCGGTGAGGATGGCGAAATAGCGCGTGTGCAACATGGTGCGCGCCAGCGTGTGGATCACAGGCGCTGCCGCCTGCAGCAGCTGGTGGCTGGCGTCGAGTGCGTGGCGCAGCCCGCTGGTGGACAGCGGCTGGAAGCTGACCGCCTGCTGCGGCTCGTGGCCAATCTCCAGGCAGCGCTGCCAGGAGCGTTCGATCATGGGGTCGAGCCAGCCGCGAGGCGCTGGCTGGCGCGCCTGCAACACACACGCTCGCGCCTGCGCGATGTGCGCGAGACGGGTGTCGGCGGGAGTGGGCAGGGGCGTGCGGTTCATGACGGTGCGTTGCGCGCCAGGATGGCCTCTACAACAACCACATTGAATCAGTTCTGGCGGCTTTTTGCACCTGTCCGAGGCAAGGCCCAGGTTTTTTCCGTCTCGGCTGCCAGGCGCGTCAGATCGTCTGGCGTGTCGAGATCGCGGGTGTGGTGCGGGCTGTCGGTGTGCCAGAGCGCCACCTGATGGGGGCTTTGCAGCGCCCACGGCCGCAAACCGGTGCGGTCTTGCGCCAGCCACTCACGCGCCAGATCGATCTGCATCAGCACCGGGTGACCTGGTTCCCCGCCGTGCACCGGCCACAAGATGCGCTGCGCGGGCGCGCGGGCTTCAAAGGCTTGCAGTGCGCGCTGAAGATCGCTTGCTGCCAGCAGCGGCTGGTCGGCCAGCAACACCATCACGGCGCGCGCGCCAGGCCTGATCGCTCCCAAGCCCAGGCGCAGCGAAGAGGCCGGGCTCTCGCCGGGCTCGGGGTTGTGCACCACGGTCAACGGCAGTGGAGCCGGCTCGTCGTGCAGTGCGTGCTGGATCGTTGCAGCATGGTGGCCCAGCACCAGAACGGTTTGTACCGGGGCCAGGGTTTGCACCGCATGCAGCAGGCGCTGCAAGAGGGTTTCGCCATCGACCGTGATCAGGCACTTGGGCACGCCGCCCAGGCGTGAACCCGCACCGGCGGCCAGCACGACAACCGCCAGCATCGCGCTCAGGAGGCGCGCGCGGCGCTGAAGCAGACCGGCGCGTCGGCCGCGGTGTTTTGCGGCTGCAGCGCTTCCTTGGCCGGCCCCACCCGCATGGCAGGAGAGAGTGCCACGCCGTTCTTGATCGCCAGCACCTCGGCCATGATGCTGACCGCGATTTCGGGCGGCGTCTTGCTGCCGATGTACAGGCCAATCGGGCCGCTCAGGCGCGCCAGGCTGGCTTCTGTCTGGCCGAAATGCTCGATCAGCCGCGCCTTGCGCGCCTCGTTGTTGCGCCGCGAACCGATGGCGCCCACGTAAAACGCCTCGGTCTCCAGTGCTTCGATCAGCGCCAGGTCGTCCAGCTTGGGGTCGTGGGTAAGGGCGATCACGCAGCTGCGCTTGTCCACCGCAAAGGCACGCACCACGTCGTCGGGCATGCCGCTGTCCAGCTTGACGTTGGCCACGCCCCAGCTGCTGCGGTATTCCTCGCGCGGGTCGCAGACGGTGACCGCAAAGCCGCTGAAGAGCGCCATGGTGGCGAGGTATTCGGTGAGCTGACCGGTGCCGATCAGCAGCATGCGGTACTCGGGGCCGAAGCAGTTGCGCAGCCACTGGCCGTCGTCGTGCAGACCGCTGGGCTTGTCACAAGGCGCGAGTCGAACCCGTCCGCTGGCGATTTCCGTGTGGCGCTCCACCATGTGGCCCGCGCCCAGCGACTTCACCAGATCGGCCAGCAACTGCGCATCGGGGTTGAATTCGAGCAGCAGCTCCAGTGTGCCGCCGCAGGGCAGGCCGAAGCGGTGCGCCTCGTCGGCGCTCACGCCGTAGGTCACGCGTTCGGGCGCTCCGCTGGGGATTTCGTGGCTGATGCCGGCCGACGCCACCGCGCCGGCGCTGGTGTTGGCGCGGCTGTAGCGGTGGATCAGATCGTCTTCGATGCAGCCGCCCGAGACCGAGCCCACCACCGCTCCGCTCTCGCAAAGTGCCATGATCGAGCCCACCGGGCGCGGTGAAGATCCCCAGGTGTGGATCACCGTGGCGAGCAGCGCACGCCGGCCCTCGGTCGCGCCATTGCAGCAGGCTGCGCAGAACGGTGAGATCGAGGTTTTCCATGGCAGTCTCTTCGAGGGCCGCTGCCGAGTCGGCAGGGCCAGTTGCAGGTTGGGAGCGGTCTCAGCGTGTGGCGAACCAGACCGCTGCGGCCACCGCGGCGGCGGCTGCCATCCAGACCCAGGCCGGCAGACCGGCGCTGGGTGCCGGTGCAGGCGCTGCCACGGTGTGTTGCGCCTTCGGGCGCCGGGTACAGGCGTTGAAGCTCCGCCTCGAAGCGCTTGAAAAAATCTTCGGCCATGTTCTTGGCCACGCCATCGATCAGGCGCTGGCCCATCTGCGCGATCTTGCCGCCGACACTGGAATGCACGGTGTAGTGCAATTCGCAACCGCTTTCCAGCGGCTTGAGTTCGACCGACGACTGGCCCTTGCCGAAGCCGGCCACACCGCCTTGCGCATCGAAGTTGAGTTTGTACCGGTGCGGCGCCTCGATGTCGGTGAGCTGCACCTTGCCGGTGAATCGGGCCGCCACCGGCCCGATCTTCAGCGCGGTGGTCACGGCGTAGCCGTTGTCGCCGGCGGGCTCGAATTTCTCGCAGCCGGGGATGCAGGCTTTGAGCACATCGGCGTTGTTGAGCGCATCCCAGGCCTGCTGCTGGCTGGCGGTGAGGGTGCGTTGTCCTTGCATGTCCATGGCGGGTCTCCGTCGAAAAAAGAGGGGTCAGCGGTTGTCAGCGCTTCATCAGCCGGGCCATGGCCTGCGCCAGGTCTTCCAGCCGCGAGAGGTTGTGCACCGCGAGCATGCCGTCGGCGTGGCGGTGCAACACCTGTGCGCCACTGGCCAGCGGCGCGTAGCCATCGAAACGCAGCAGGGGGTTGAGCCAGAGCAGCTGGCGGCAGTGGCGCTTGAGCCACTGGAGTTCGGCATCCAGCACCGCGGTCTCGCCGGTGTCCAGGCCGTCGCTGATCAGCAGCACCACGGTGCGGCGTCCGACCAGGCAGCGGGCGTGGCGCTCGCGCAAGCTGGCGAGTGAAGCGCCCAGGCGGGTGCCGCCAGCGAAGTCGGCGATCTGCGCGTTGGCAGCTTCCAGCATGTGGTCGGTGTCGCGGTGGCGGAAGGCGGGGCGCAGGTCGGTCAGGTCGGTGCCAAAGGCAAACACCGAGCGCGGAGTGTGGCGGGTGGCGTTGTGCAGAAAGGCGAGCAGCAGCCGGGCGTAGCGCTCCATCGAGCCCGACACATCGACCAGCACCAAGAGCGGCAGCGGCTGAGCGCAGCGCTCGCGGTTGGGGATCCACAGCAGCTCACCTTCGAAGCGGCGCGCCTGGTTCATGGCGGCTGCCCAGTGTGGGCGCTGGCCGCGCAGGCCGGCGCGGGTGCGCCGCCCGGGCACGGGCGGCAGTGGCAGCGGCACCTCGCGCACCAGCTGCTCGATGAGTCGGAACTCGCTGGCGTTGAGGGTGGCGAAATCGGCGTGGCGCAGGCGCTGCTGGTCGCTGGCGGTCATGGCCGCGTCGAGCTGAACCTCGCTTTCTTTGCGTGGCCCCTGGGCCGGCGTCCTGGCGGCGGCCAGCGCTTCCTGCACCCGGGCTTTGCGGTTGGGTGGCTGACCCTGGCGCACCTTGGGGAGCATCTGGGCCAGCAACTGCTGCGCCAGTTCGGGATTGCGAAACAGGGCGTCGAACAGCTGGTCGAACACCTCGATGTCTTGCTGCCGGCTCACCAGCACAGCGCGCAAGGCCGCGTGCAGATCGTCTTTGCGCTTGACGCCCACCAGCCGCACCGCATCGATGGCCAGCGCGATGCGGCTGCTGTCCACCGGCACGCCAGCGCGGCGCAGTGCGCGGCCAAAGCCGGTGATGTTGTCGGGCAGCTTGCCGCTGCGGGCGTCACCGAGTCGCATGGTCCAAGCCGCTTGCTGCCCCAGCCGCTCAGGCGGGCTCGGGTTGCAGCAGGTCGTCGATCAGCGGGAGCAGGGCGGCCACGTCTTCGCGCTGCTTGAACAGGATGCCCGCCGTGTCTTGCACCACCTCGGGGTCGAGCGTGAGCGTGTCCAGCGCCACCAGCGCCTTGGCCCATTCCACACTCTCTGCGATGCCGGGACTGCGCTGGAAGGCGCTGGCGAACGGCAGGCTGCGCAGACGCGACACAAATTGCGTGATCTGTTCGGTGAGCGCTGGCCCGGCTTCGGGCACCTGGCTCCGCACGATGGCCAGCTCGCGTTCGCGCTCGGGGTAGTCCATCCACTGGTACAGGCAGCGGCGTTTCACCGCGTCGTTCAGATCGCGTGTGCGGTTGCTGGTGAGGATGGTGACCGGCGCGGCCTGGGCCTTGATCGTGCCCAGCTCGGGAATCGTGACCTGGTATTCACCCAGGTACTCCAGCAGGAAGGCCTCAAACGGCTCATCGGCCCTATCGACCTCGTCGATCAGCAACACCGCGCCCGGCGCTGGCGCCTGCAACGCTTGCAGCAGCGGACGGCGGATCAGGTAGCGCGGCTGGTAGACCTCGCGCTCGATGTCCTCCGGCGTGTTTTTGTCTTGCACGGCCCGCATGTGCAGCAGCTGTGCGGTGTGGTTCCACTCGTATAGCGCCTCGCGCTGTTCCATGCCGTCGTAACACTGCAGACGCAGCATCGGACGCCCCAGCACCTTGGCCAGCGCCTTGGCCAGCTCGGTCTTGCCCACGCCTGGCTCGCCTTCGAGCAGCAGCGGGCGCTGCAGCTTCATGGCGAGAAAGACCGAGGTGGCGAGCTGGCGCGGCGCGTGGTAACCCACGCCTTGCAGGGCGTGGATCAGGTCGTCGATGGATGCAAAGCCGTTGCTGCCGTCAGCCATTGGCCTGCTGCACCGCACGCTGGGTCTGCACCTTGATCAGCTGCGCACGGAAGGCGGCGCTGGCGTGGAGGTCGGCGTTGAGCTCGCCGGCGTCGATCGCCACACCCTCCACCGCCTCGGGCGTGAAGCTTTTGGATAGCGCCGCTTCAAGCCCAGCGTGGCGAAACACGCCGTTGCCCGCGCCGGTGATCGCCACGCGCACGCCACCGGCCGTTTGCGCCACGAACACGCCGACCAGCGCAAAGCGCGAAGCCGGCTGGCGGAACTTGGCGTAGGCCGCTTTCTGGGCCGCCGGGAAGTGGATCGCGGTGATCAGCTCGCCTTCTTCCAGCGCCGTGGTGTACATGCCCTGGAAAAAGTCATCGGCGGCGATTTTTCGCTTGTTGGTTTGCACCGTGGCGCCCAGACCCAGCACCGCGCTGGGGTAGCAGGCGGCCGGGTCGTTGTTGGCCACCGAACCACCCATCGTGCCCATGGCGCGCACCTGGCGGTCGCCAATTTGGCCCGCCAGCGCAGCGAGCGCAGGGATCATGGCTTTCACGTCGGCACTGTCGGCCACCGTTTCGTGCTTGGTCATGGCGCCGATGACCAGGCTATTGCCGTCTTTCCGGATGCCACTCAACTCGGCCACACCGGCCAGATCGATCAGCGACTCGGGCTGGGCCAGGCGCTGCTTGAGCGAGGCGATCAGCGTTTGTCCACCAGCCAGGGCCTGGCCGCCGGCCGAGATCCTGGCCAGCGCGTCGGCCATGGAGGCGGGACGTTCGTAAGCGAATGCGTACATGGTTTTCTCCTCAGGCTTTGGCTTGTTGGATCGCGGTCCAGACCCGGTTCGGGCTGGCCGGCATGTCGAGGTCTTTCACCCCCAGGACGCTGAGCGCGTCCAGCACCGCGTTGATCACCGCCGGGGGTGAACCAATGGCGCCGGCTTCGCCGCAACCCTTGGTGCCCAGCGGGTTGGTGGTGCAGGGGGTGCACTCATGGCCGATCACGATGTTGGGGAAATCGTCGGCCCTGGGCATGGTGTAGTCCATGTAGGAACCGGTCACCAGCTGTCCCGTTTCGCGGTCGTACACGCAATGCTCCATCAGCGCCTGGCCGATGCCTTGCACCACGCCGCCATGGACCTGCCCCTCGACCACCATCGGGTTGATGATGGTGCCGAAGTCGTCCACCGCGGTGAAGCGGTCCACGCGCACCACGCCGGTGGCAGGGTCCACCTCCACTTCGCAGATGTAGGTGCCAGCCGGGAAGGTGAAGTTGGTCGGATCGTAGAACGCGGTTTCGTTCAGGCCCGGCTCCAGCTTGTCCAGCGGGTAGTTGTGTGGCACGTAGGCGGTGAGTGCGACCTGGCCGAAGGTGACCATCTTGTCGGTGCCCTTGACCTTGAACTCGCCGCCGGCAAAGTCGATGTCGGCGTCGCTGGCCTCCATCAGGTGGGCTGCGATCTTCTTGGCCTTGGCTTCGATTTTGTCCAGCGCCCGCATGATGGCCGCGCCGCCCACCGAAATGGAGCGCGAGCCGTAGGTGCCCATGCCGAACGGCACACGGCCGGTATCACCGTGCACGATGTCGACCTGATCGGGCGAGAGGCCCAGACGGGCCGCCACCACCTGCGCGAACGTGGTCTCGTGGCCCTGGCCATGGCTGTGCGAACCGGTGAACACCGTCACGCTGCCCGTGGGGTGCACGCGCACCTCGCCGCACTCGAACAGACCGGCGCGCGCGCCCAGCGCACCCGCCACGTTCGATGGCGCCAGGCCACAGGCCTCGATGTAGCTGGAATAGCCCACCCCACGCAGCAAGCCCTTGGCTTTCGACGTGGCTTTGCGTGCATCGAGGCCATCCACCTCGGCGAGCTGGTTGGCGTGGTCGAGCAGAGGCGTTGAAATCGCCCGTGTCGTATTGCAGGGCCACCGGGGTCTGGTAGGGGAACTCGGTGATGAAGTTGCGGCGGCGAATCTCGTCTTGTGACAGCCCCATTTCCCAGGCCGCTCGGCTCACGATGCGCTCCAGCAGGTAGGTGGCTTCCGGACGCCCGGCGCCGCGGTAGGCGTCTACCGGCGCGGTGTTGGTGAACCAGGCGTCCACCTCCACATAGACCTGCGGCGTCTTGTACTGGCCGGCCAGCAGCGTGGCGTACAGGATGGTCGGCACGGCGGGCGCGAAGGTCGACAGGTAGGCGCCCATGTTGGCGTCGGTGTGCACACGGAAGGCGAGGAACTTGCCGTCTTTGTCCATCGCCAGTTCGGCGTGGCTCACGTGGTCGCGGCCGTGGGCATCGCAAAGGAAGGCTTCCGAGCGGTCGCAGTTCCACTTGATCGGGCGGTTGAGTTTTTTGGACGCCCAGGTGAGGCAAACGTCTTCGGCGTACAGAAAAATCTTGGCACCGAAGCCGCCCCCGACATCGGGCGCGATCACGCGCACCTTGTGTTCGGGCAGGCCCATGACAAAGGCCGTCATCAGCAGGCGCTCGACGTGGGGATTCTGGTTGGCCACATACAGCGTGTAGTCGTCGCCAGCACGGTTGTAGTGGCCGATGGCGGCGCGCGGCTCCATGGGGTTGGGGGCCAGGCGGTTGTTGACCAGATCGATCTTGGTCACGTGGGCGGCGTCGACAAACGCCTTGTCCACCTCGCCTTTGTCGCCAATGGCCCATTTGTAGCAATGGTTGTCGGGCGCTATGTCGTGCGCCGCGGGTGCGCCAGCGGCCTGCGCATCGCGCACATCGACCACCGCACCCAGCGGCTCGTAGTCAACCTCAACCATCTCGGCGGCGTTTCGCGCCTGCTCCAGCGTTTCGGCCACCACCATCGCCACGTGGTCGCCCACATAGCGCACCTTGTCGAGCGCCAGGATCGGGTGTGGCGGCTCCTTCATGGGCTCGCCGTTGGTGCTGGTGATCAGCCAGCCGCAGGGCAGACCGTTGATCTTGTCGGCGGCCACGTCCTGGCCATCCAGAATGCCGATCACGCCCGGCGCCTTGAGTGCGGCGGCCTTGTCGATGCTGCGGATCCTGGCGTGGGCGTGCGGCGAGCGCACGAAATACGCGAAGGTCATGTTGGCCAGCACGATGTCGTCTGTGTACTGGCCGGCGCCGGTCAGAAAGCGGTAGTCCTCCTTGCGGCGGACGGATTCCCCGATGTGGGGAAGATTGGCGAAGTCGGATGCACCCATGTCTGTCCCCTTAAGCTTTCATGTCCGCTGCACCCTGCAGCACGGCTTTTACGATGTTCTGGTAACCGGTGCAACGGCACAGGTTGCCCTCCAGCGCCTCGCGCACCTCGGTTTCATTGGCGTTGGGCTGGCGCTTGCACAGGTCGAGCGCGCTCATCACCATGCCGGTGGTGCAGAAGCCGCATTGCAGCCCGTGGCACTCTTTGAAGGCGGCCTGCATCGGGTGCATGGTGCCGTCGGCTGCGGCCAGACCTTCGATGGTTTCAATGTGTGTGTCTGCGGCCTGGGCCAGCAGCATGTTGCAAGACTTCACCGCCTTGCCGTTCATCAGCACCGTGCAGGCGCCGCACTGGGCGGTATCGCAGCCCACATGGGTGCCGGTGAGTTTGAGTTGGTCGCGCAGCGCGTTGACGAGCAGCGTGTGGGGTGCTGCATCGACGGTCACGGCCTTGCCGTTGACCTGGAGTTGAACCTGCATCTTTGTCTCCTGTTGGTTATTGCCTCCAACAGTGAAACATGGGAGCCGGCGCGCGGACTGGGGTGTAACCCTAGGCCGCTGCACCACTCAGCGGGATTTTCTCAAATTGAGACATTGCGGTTGCCCGCGGGGCAACTCAGACTGCAACCACCTCGGGCTCGGGCAGGCGCACCCGATCTTCCGTGCTCAGGAGGTAGTCGTTGAACACATGCTCTGCGGTGAGCAACTGGTAGTGGCCGTCGGGCCCGAGGATGGAGGTGTCCTTCAGTCGCCCGGCGCTCTGACCACAGGTCCAGATGTCGAAGTTGCGCATGTGGGTGCACAGACAGGTTTTGTCTTTCACCGAAATCCGCTTTTCGCCGGGGTGCAGGGCGAGTTCGCGGTTGTAGGCCGTGATGTAGGCGCATTTGCCGTTGGCGTCGAGCAGGTAGCCGTAGGCCTCGCAGTTCGGGCGGATGCCGTCGCCAATGCCGGGGCTGGCCTTGATCATGCGCATCGGGTAGCCGGTGGGCGAGATCTCGTTGACTTCCAGGTCTTCCTCGTTGGCCCGGAAGTATTCCTGCTTGATGTCGTCGGGCAGGCCGCACTCCTTGCTGACCGTGAAGCGCGTGGCCACCTGCACGCCCGAGGCGCCCATTTCCAGGAAGCGCACGGCGTCGCTGCCGGTGAAGATGCCGCCAGCGGGCAGGATGGGAATGTCGAGCTCCTCGGTCTTCATCCAGGCCAGGATCTCGGCCACGATGGTGGCCAGGTCGTATTTCGCCCAGTCCATGCCAAAGCCAAGGTGCCCGCCGGCCAGCGGCCCTTCGACCACGATGTAGTCCGGCAGGCGGTTGAGCCGGCTGTTCTTCTTCAGAAACAGCTGCAGCGCGCGCAAGGACGACACGATGATGCCGATCTTGACGTCGCGAAAGCGCGGGTGGTCTTCGATCAGGGGCAGCGAGCCCAGGTGCAGGCCGGCGGCCAGGGTGATGCCGTCGATACCGGCATCGAGCGCCGATGCCATGCGCACCTTGAGCGTCTCCTTGGGCGCGTTCATGGTGAGCTTTTCCATGCAGTTGATGAACACCAGGCCGCTGCCAGTTTTTCGCGACATGGTTTTCTCCACATGCATGCGCGTGGCCTCGGCCAGGTGGCCCAGATCAAACTTCACCGCCGACTTGTCCTCCGACTCGACGTTGTACTGGTACTGCTTCTGCTTGGCCTTGACGTACTTGGTTTTGTAGCGTCGATCGGTCACCGTCTTGATCATCGCGTCGCTGATGTGGCCCACGCCACCCAGACGCGCCGCCTCCAGCGCGAGGTCGGACGAGGAAATGTCCACGCCCATGCCGCCAATCATGATTGGCACGAGCTCGTGTCGGCCCATGCGCATGCGGTAGTCGTCCAGTTGTCTCATGTTCGTCGTGTGTCCAGTCTTCGGTTCTAGCTTAACCGCACATCTTGCGTGCGGTGCAGAGTGGCACGGCTTCGCAGATGGGTTTGAGCAGGTGTAGGGCCCGTTGATTGCGGCGCCCAAATACAAGTTGGTGATTGTCAAACATGCACAAGACAGTTCGTCGTGTTTGGACAAGAACCCTTGCGTTAGGTCAAGGCATTTGCCGTTGCCACCCCACAGTCGCAGACCGGAGGGTTTTTCCGCGGCCGCTGCCCATGCAGGAGCGATTTGCCAGGCGCGGTGGGTTGGCCGAAGGCAGTGGCGCTCAGCCTGGCGGCTGAACCCTCAGCGCATCAGGCGCCGGCGAACCAGGCGGCGGCGCTGCGCATGCCGGCCCAGGTGAGCAGCAGCGAGCCGAACACATGCAGGCTGGCCGTGATGCCGGCCAGCAGCCAGCGGCCGTGTTGCAGCATGCTGACCACCTCCAGCGAGAAGGTGGAGAAGGTGGTGAGCGCGCCCAGAAACCCGGTCACGATCGCCAGCCGCCACACCGGATCGATCTGGGTCTGGCTCTGGAAAAACACCACTGCGGCGCCGATCGCGTAAGCGCCAATCCAGTTGGCCGCCAGCGTGCCCCAGGGCAGGCTGGCGTGGCTGGGCAGCGGACTCAGCCACAGCCCGAGCTGCCAGCGCGCCAGGGCGCCCAGCGAGGCGCCCAGCGAGATGGCAGCGGCGGTCAGCATGGGATCCGAGCGGGTGTTGCTTGGCGCTGGCGTTTGCGGCTCAGAACGGCGGGTCGCCGTCGTCGCCCACCGCGGTCACCGCTTCGCGTCGCGGCTCTGCCAGCGGCGAGCCGGGCACCTCTGGCGACGCTGCGGCAGAAGACCCCAGCGCCAGCTCGCTGCCCAGCGCCTCAATCAGCGCCGGAATGAGTTTTTGCAATTCGCCGGTGGACAGGGCCACATCGGTGTCGAAGCCGCTCTCGTCGTCGTTCGCCCGGTCATCGAACACGCCTTCGAGAAAACTGATTTTTTTCAGCTGCATGGCCTCGGTCAGCACAAAGCCGATTCGTCCCTCCCAGCTCAGCGCCAGGCGGGTGGGCAGCTTGCCCTCGGCGATGTGCTGGCGTACCTCGTCGGTGGCCAGGTTGTGGCGGGTGAACTTGACGACCGATTTTTCTTCGTCGGCCGATTTCAGCTCGCATTCGCGTTCGACATGAAAGCCCTCGGGCCAGTCCTCGGGCGAAGTGGCGGCGAGCCACTGCGTCATGGCGGTCTGGGGCGTGACCGCCGTTTGCAGCAGGGTGATGGCCAGGCCATCAAACGCCTGCACCAGCGCGGTCACCAGTTCGTCGACCTTGCCCTGGCTGCTGGCATCGGTCACCAGCCAGCCGTTGACCGGATCGATCCACACCCAGATGCTGCTGCGGCGCGGGAACGCCTGCGGGAGCAGGCTGAGCAGCGCGTCTTCGCGCAGCGCCTTGGTCTCCTTCTTTCCCGGTTTGCGGCCGGTGGTGGCCTCGATGTGATCGGCTTGCTCCTGCGCCTTTTCGCGCACCACCGAGCCCGGCACGCTCTTGGTCTCGATCACGAATTTCAGGATGCGCTGGTTGGCCACCGCCTCCACCAGCGGGCCATGCGCTTCGCCGCGCGGCTCGACCCAGCCCGCCGATTTGTCTTGAGAGGCGCCGCAGGGCACAAAACGCGCTCCATCCAGCGCGGTCTCCATCGCCTCTGGCGTCGGCGACCAGCCGGGTGCCATGCGGTACAGCGTCACATTCTTGAACACAGATTTCCTTGTCAATGGGTTGCGCCCGAACGTCGGGCCTGTGCACGATCTTAGAGGAAGCGCGGAGCGCGTCCGCGCCGGGCCGGGGCAGCTTGGCCAGCGGCGCAACGGCCTATGGAGTACGCTGCCGGAGGACACCTCACTTGCTGAGATTCGAATCACCGGGAAGCTGAAAACGCCATGAACCTGCGCTTTGTCGAGGCCTTCTACTGGGTCGCCACTCTCAAGAGCGTCACCCGCGCGGCGGAGAAGCTGTTTCTCACCCAGTCCGCCATGTCGAGCCGCATCGCGACGCTGGAGGAAGAGCTCGGCGTGCTGTTGCTGGACCGGCGTGACAAGCAGTTCCGCCTGACGGTGGCGGGCACCCGGTTTCTGGTCTACGCGCAGCGGCTGCTGGAGCTGCAGCGCGAGATCAAGGCGGAGATGGGGTCGAGCGGTACCGAGGCGGTTTCCATGCGCATCGGCGCCATCGAGTCGGTGCTTCATGCCTGGCTTATTCCCTGGATCGAGCGCCTGCGGCAAGACTTTCCCGGACTGGAGCTCGAACTGTCGGTGGAGACCTCGCCCATCCTCATCGACCAGGTCAAGCGTGGCACACAAGACCTGGTGTTTGCGGCCCTGCCTGCGGTCGGTGAAGAGGTTCGAAACCGGGCGCTACCGCCGATGGCCATGGGCTTCATCGGCAACGCGCGCATCGACCGCAAGCGCCGCTACGCGCTGACCGAAATTGCCCAGCGCGAGATCCTGACCTTTCAGCGCGGCTCGCAGCCGCACGTGATGCTGCTGGAATTGTTCCGTCAGTCGGCTGAAACGCCCGGACGCATTCACACCGTGTCGTCCATCTCCGCCATGATCCAGCTGGTGCAGGGTGGCCTGGGCGTGGCCACGCTGCCGCTGCAGGCGGTGAAGCGCATCGATGGCTACAACGACCTCAAGGTTCTCACCTGCGAGGCGAGCCTGGAGCCCTTGCCGATTCACGCGAGCTACCGCACCGATCCGTCGTCGCGTGCGGTGGAGGCGGTGGTGGACTCCGCCGTTGCTTTTGTCGGGGTTTTCCCTGATCGCAAGCCATCGCGCTGAGCAAAATCGGTGGTCCCAGAGGGTGCGTGAGAGATCCGGGTAATCCCTGATTTCCCCCCATGAGCGCCTCGCCAGGCTCCGTCGCCCATCGTGTCATGCATCGAAAAAAATGATGACTTGAGCGAAAAATTTTCGATTGGATCGGATGGCGCGCGCTCAACACAATGCAAACCTTGCTGCAGAAACCATGTGGCCCGCTGTCCCCGAGCCGAACAAGGAATGACCACCCAGATGAACGCGCCGACCACCGAATTGAACCCGTCCACCGATCTGCCCGCTGTGCGCCAGGCCATCCGGCAAGGCCGCTGGACATCGCACACCAGCGGCGTGGCGCAGGACCGCGTTCAGGGCAATGTGGTGATCCTGCCGCAACAAGAGGCCAACGACTTTCTGCGCTTTTGCCAGCGCAACCCCAAGCCATGCCCCTTGCTTGCGGTGTCCGAGCCCGGCGAGGCCATGTTGCCGACCCTGGGCGACAGACATCGACATTCGCACCGATGTGCCGATGCTACCGCGTCTGGCGCGACGGCGAGCTGGTGGAGGAGCGCGCCGACATCCAGGCGCTGTGGCGCGACGATCTGGTGACGTTTGTGATCGGCTGCTCGTTCTCGTTTGAACAGGCGCTGATCGAGGCCGGCTTGCGGCTGCGCCATGTGGAACAGGGCAAGAACGTGGCCATGTACCGCTCCAGCATGCAGACACTGGCGGCTGGCCCGTTTCATGGGCCCATGGTGGTGTCCATGCGCCCGCTGCAAGGCGGCAGATGCGATTCGCGCGGTGCAGGTCACTTCCCGGTTTCCGCAGGTCCATGGCGCGCCGGTGCACCTGGGCGACCCTTCGCTCATCGGCATCGCCGACCTCTCGCAGCCGGATTACGGCGATGCGGTCGAGGTGTTGCCCGACGAGTTGCCCGTTTTCTGGGCTTGCGGCGTGACCCCGCAGGCCGCCATCCGTCAGGCGCGACCGCCCCTGTGCATCACCCACGCACCGGGTGCCATGCTGATCACCGATCTCTTCAACAGCCAACTGGCCAGTTTTTAACCAAGGAGCCTCCCATGAAAAAGTTCGTCTTCTGCCTCTCTTCCCTCGCTGTGGCGGGCCTCGCCCAGGCGCAAACCACGTGGGACCTGCCCACCGGCTATGGCGCCAACACCTTCCAGACCCAGAACGTGGTGCAGTTCGCCGAAGATGTCGAGCAGGCAACCGGCGGCAAGCTGAAGATCACGGTGCACCCGGGTGGTGCGCTGTTCAAGCAGCCCGAGATCAAGCGCGCCATTCAGAGCGGCCTGGCGCCGGCGGGCGAGTTCATCATCTCGGGCATGTCCAACGAGAACCCGCTGTTCGGCGTTGACTCCATTCCGTTCCTGGCCACCAGCTACGCCGACTCCAAGCGCCTGTACGAAGTGGCCAAGCCGGCGCAGGCCAAGGTGCTGGCGGGGCAGGGCATCAAGATGCTGTTTGCCGTGCCATGGCCGGGTCAGTCGCTGTACTCGGTCAAGCCGATCAGCAGCCCGGACGATTTCAAGGGCACCAAGATGCGCGCCTACAACCCGGCCACCACCAAGATCGCCCAGATGCTGGGCGCCTCGCCGGTCACCATTCAGCTGCCCGAGCTCAGCCAGGCCCTGGCCACCGGCGCGGCCAACAACTTCCTGACCTCCAGCGCCAGCGGTGCCGACGGCAAACTGTTCGAGCAGGTGAAGTATTTCTACCCAGTCAACGCCTGGTTGCCGCGCAACGTGACGGCGGTGAGCCAGAAGGCCTTTGACGCGCTGGACAAGCCAACGCAGGACGCCGTGCTCAAAGCGGCAGCGGCTGCCGAGGTACGCGGTACCGCGGCCAGCGAGAAAGTGGACGCCGATTCGATCGCCATCCTCAAAGCCAACGGCATGACGATTGCCGAGCCCTCTGACAGCGTGAAAAAGGCGCTGGCCGCGATTGGCGAAACCATGACGACCGACTGGCTCGCTTCCGCAGGCCCAGAAGGCAAGGCGATCATCGACGCCTATCGCAAGAAGTAAAGCGCTGCGCTTTGCCGACACGCATGCCCCGAGCGGGGCGTGCGTGTCCCTCCCTTCATTTTTTCCAGGCCGCCGCTGGCGGGTTTGCGTATGGATGCCTTTGCCCGAATGACCTACCGCGGCCTGCTGGCGCTGGCCTGTGTCTCCATGGTGGCGGCCTTGACCGCCATCACCCTGAACATCGCCACCCGCCTGGTGGACGGCTGGAGCATCACCGGTCTGGACGGCTACGCCGGCTATTCGATTGCTGCGGCGTTCTTTCTGGCGCTGCCCGCTGCCCTCATCCAGGGCGACCACATTCGCGTCACGGTGCTGCTGCAGAACGTGAGCCCGAGGGTGCGGGATCTGGCTGGAGTACTGGGGGCTGGTCATCGGCTTGGCAATTGCCAGCTATCTGGCCTGGTTTTCCTGTCGCCTGGTGTGGTTTTCGCACCTGTACCACGACGTGGCGCCCACCGGTGACGCCACACCCATGTGGATTCCGCAGCTCAGCATGGCCTTGGGCACAGTGGGTTTTGCGATTGCATTCCTGCACGCCCTGGTCAACCGGATTCAAGGGCGCCCCTTTTTCAAAGAGCCTTCTGGCGAAGCCACACCCACCGAGTGATGGTGGTTTCTTCACGCTGCCAGGCGTTCTGCCCTGGCCAGTCAATTCACTGAAGGTGTTCCATGGACGTGCTGCTGGCTTTGGGCCTGGTGATTTTGCTGTTTGTGATCCTCGGCTCTGGCGTGTGGATCGGCCTGTCGCTGCTGGCGGTCGGCATGGTGGCCATGCAGTTTGTGAGCTCGCGCCCGGTGGGCGATGCGATGGCGCTCACCATCTGGGGTGCCACGTCAAGCTGGACGCTCACCGCGCTACCGCTGTTTCTGTGGATGGGTGAAATCCTGTTTCGCACCCGCCTGTCGCAAGACATGTTCAAAGGACTGGCGCCGTGGTTCAACCGCGTTCCGGGGCGGTTGCTGCATGTGAACGTGATCGGCAGCACCATCTTTGCGGCGGTGTCGGGCTCATCGGCAGCCACCTGCGCCACCATCGGGCGCATCTCGCTGCCCGAGCTGCGCCAGCGCGGCTACCCCGAGTCGCTCGCGGTTGGCACGCTGGCCGGCGCGGCCACGCTGGGCCTGTTGATTCCGCCGTCCATCATCATGATTGTTTACGGCGTGGCGGCCGATGTCTCGATCGCCAAGCTGTTCATTGCCGGCGTGCTGCCCGGGCTGTTGCTGGCCTCGCTGTTCATGGGCTACATCGCGATCTGGTCGCTGTTCAACAAAGACAAAATCCCCGCTGCCGAGGAAGACCTCAGCTTCGGGCAAAAACTTTACGCAGCGCGCCACCTGATCCCGGTGGTGGTGCTGATCGGCGCGGTGCTGGGCTCGATTTATTCCGGTGTGGCCACCGCCACCGAAGCGGCAGCCATTGGTGTGCTCGGTGCGTTTGTGCTGTCGTCGGTGGAGGGCAGCCTGAGCTGGAAGACCTTCACCGAAGGCT
The DNA here is from genome assembly GCA_963831255.1 of uncultured beta proteobacterium. Lineage (GTDB taxonomy): Bacteria > Pseudomonadota > Gammaproteobacteria > Burkholderiales > Burkholderiaceae_C > Hydrogenophaga. Next base: position 178,686 of record CAWHPI010000009.1, read on the forward strand.
TGGCTGCTGCCTGCCGGGTGTATTGCATGATCGGCCTGATCCTTGCCGGCGCCGCGTTCCTCACGCTGGCCATGGGCTTTGTCGGCCTGCCGCGCCACCTGGCCGAGTTCATCGAAACCTTGAACCTGTCTCCGCTGGTGCTGGTGCTGTGCCTCACCGTGTTTTTCCTGATCCTGGGCTGCTTTCTGGATGGCATCTCGATGGTGGTGCTCACCATCGGCGTGCTGATGCCCACGGTACAGGCGGCCGGCATCGACCTGATCTGGTTCGGCATCTTCGTGGTGCTGGTGGTGGAGCTGGCCCAGATCACGCCGCCGGTCGGACTCAATCTGTTTGTCTTGCAAGGCCTCACCGGGCACCAGATCACCTATCTGGCCCGCGCCGCACTGCCGATGTTCTTGCTGATGCTCAGCGCGGTGCTCATTCTTTACTTCTTCCCGGACCTGGTGCTCTGGTTGCCTCGCAACATGTAGCCAGCGCCCAGTCCGCCTGTCGTGCGCACCCGCTGCGCTAGAGCCGACTTTTCAGACTTTTCAAAACATGAACCACCCCAACTCCCCTTCTGACGCCAAACGCTGGCAGTTCTGGATCGACCGCGGCGGTACCTTCACCGACATCGTCGGGCGCCAGCCCGATGGCGCGCTCGTCACCCACAAGCTGCTGTCTGAAAATCCGGAGCAGTACCGCGATGCGGCGGTGGCGGGCATTCGACATCTGCTGGGCCTTGCCCCTGGCGCGTCGATCACACCCGAGCAGGTCGAGTGCGTGAAGATGGGCACCACGGTGGCGACCAATGCGCTGCTGGAGCGCAAGGGCGAGCCCACGCTGCTGGTCACCACGGCCGGTTTTCGCGATGCGTTGCGCATCGCATACCAAAACCGGCCGCGCCTGTTCGACCGCCACATCGTGTTGCCCGAGCTGCTGTACAGCCGTGTGATTGAAGCCCAGGAGCGCCTGGGCGCGCACGGCGAGGTGGTGCAAGCGCTGGACGAGGCGCACCTGCGCGAGCGGCTCTGGGCCGCCTTCGATGCCGGTCTGCGCAGCGTGGCGGTGGTGTTCATGCACGCCTACCGCTACCCGGCGCACGAACAGGCAGCGGCGGCGATTGCGCGCGAGGTCGGTTTCACCCAGATCAGCACCTCGCACCAGACCAGCCCGATGATGAAACTGGTGAGCCGGGGCGACACCACCGTGGTCGATGCCTACCTCTCGCCCATCCTGCGCCGCTATGTGGACCAGGTGGCGGCCGAGATGCCGGGTGTGAAACTGTTCTTCATGCAGTCTTCGGGCGGCCTGACCGACGCGCACGCGTTCGCCGGCAAAGACGCCATCCTTTCCGGCCCGGCCGGCGGCATCGTCGGCATGGCGCGCACGGCAGCGCTGGCTGGTCACGCCAAGGTGATCGGTTTCGACATGGGTGGCACCTCCACCGACGTCTCCCATTTCGCCGGCAGCTTCGAGCGCGAGTTCGAAACCCAGGTGGCGGGTGTGCGCATGCGCGCGCCCATGATGAGCATCCACACCGTGGCGGCCGGCGGCGGCTCGGTGCTGGCGTTTGATGGCTCGCGTTTTCGCGTGGGGCCCGAGAGCGCTGGCGCCAACCCGGGCCCGGCCAGCTACCGGCGCGGTGGTCCGCTCACCGTGACCGATGCCAACGTGATGACGGGCAAGATCCAGCCCGATCACTTTCCGGCGGTGTTCGGCCCGCAGGCCAACGAACGCCTGAGCCGCGAGGTGGTGGCGCAGCGTTTCGGCGAACTGGCCGGACAGACCGGTCGCAGCGCCGAGGCCGTGGCCGAGGGCTTCATCGACATCGCGGTGCAGCAGATGGCCAACGCCATCAAGAAAATCTCCGTGGCACGCGGTTACGACGTGACCCGCTACACCCTGCAGTGTTTCGGTGGCGCCGGTGGCCAGCATGCCTGCCGCGTGGCCGACGCGCTGGGCATGACACAGGTGTTTGTGCATCCGCTGGCCGGTGTGCTGAGCGCTTACGGCATGGGTCTGGCCGACCAGAATGTGATCCGCGAACAGGCGGTGGAGCTGCCTCTCTCGCCGGAGGCCCTGCCCGAGGTGGCGGCCCAGTTAGACGCCCTGGCCACCGATGCCCATGGGGAACTGCAACGCCAGCAGGTGAGCGCGGGCCAAGTCCAGGTGATGCACCGTGTGCATGTGCGCTATGAGGGCAGCGACGCGGCTCTGGTCGTGCCGCTGGCGTTTGACGGGGCGCCTGGCTCCCTGGCGCAAGACCTGCGGGCGGCCCGGCCTGCGCCCAAATCCAGAGCGGTTTTGAGACGGCCTACCGGCAGCGCTTCGCGTTTCTGATGCAGGGCAAGCGGCTGGTGGTGGAAGCGGTGTCGGTCGAGGCGGTGGTGGCGGGCGATGCCCCGGCCGAGGCCCGGTCACACCCTGCACCCGGCGCGCGAGGTGCCTCGCCGCGAAACGGTGCGCATGTTCAGCGGTGGCCAGTGGTTTGAGACCGCGCTCATCGTGCGCGAAGACCTGCGCCCGGGCGACGTGATTCCCGGTCCGGCCATCATTGCCGAGAAGAACGCAACGACCGTGGTGGAGCCCGGCTGGGAGGCGCAGCTGACCGCCCTCGACCATCTGCTGCTGGAGCGCCGCGTGGCGCGCGTGGTGACCTACGCCGCCGGCACCCAGGCCGATCCGGTGTTGCTGGAGGTGTTCAACAACCTGTTCATGAACATCGCCGAGCAAATGGGGTTGCAGCTTCAGAACACCGCCTACTCGGTGAACATCAAGGAACGGCTCGATTTCAGCTGCGCGCTGTTCGACACCGCTGGCAACCTGATCGCCAACGCACCCCACATGCCGGTGCACCTGGGCTCCATGGGCGAGAGCATCAAGACCGTGATCCGCGAGAACGCCGGGCGAATGCAGCCCGGCGATGTGTACGTGCTCAACGACCCGTATCACGGCGGCACCCACCTGCCCGATGTGACCGTGATCACCCCGGTCTACCTGAACCCGGCCGACCCGCCCACCTTCTACGTGGGCTCGCGTGGACACCACGCCGACATCGGCGGCACCACGCCGGGCTCGATGCCGCCGTTCTCGACCCGCATCGAGGAAGAGGGCGTGCAGCTCAACAACGTGAAACTGGTGGATCGCGGTGTGCTGCGCGAGGCCGAGATGCTGGTGCTGCGCAAGAGCGGAGCAACACCCTTCGCGCAACCCCCAGCAGAACATGGCCGATCTCAAGGCGCAGATCGCGGCCAATGAGAAGGGCGTGCAGGAACTGCGCAAGATGGTCGATCAGTTCGGCCTTGACGTGGTGCTGGCCTACATGGGCCATGTGCAGGACAACGCCGAGGAGTCGGTGCGCCGCGCCATCACCAAGCTCTCGAACCGGCTGAAAGACGGCCAGTTCACCCTGCCGCTGGACAACGGCGCGCAAATTCGCGTTTCTGTACGCATCGACGCGACAACGCGCAGCGCCGTGGTGGACTTCACCGGCACCTCCGAGCAGCAGGCCAACAACTTCAACGCGCCCACCGCGGTCTGCATGGCGGCCGTGCTCTATGTGTTCCGCACCCTGGTGGACGACGACATTCCGCTCAACGCGGGCTGCCTGAAGCCGATCGAGGTGATCATTCCGCCCGGCTCCATGCTCAACCCGAATCCGCCAGCCTCCGTGGTCGCGGGCAACGTGGAGACCTCCAGCTGCATCACCAATGCGCTGCTGGGCGCGCTGGGTGTGTCGGCTGGCTCGCAGCCGACCATGAACAACTTCACCTTCGGTAACGCCACGCACCAGTACTACGAGACGATTGCGGGCGGCAGTGGTGCCGGCGGCGTGTTCGACGAGGCGGGTGCGCTGGTGGATGGTTTCAACGGCACGTCGGTGGTGCAAACCCACATGACCAATTCGCGCCTGACCGATCCGGAGGTGTTCGAGTTCCGGTATCCGGTGCGCCTGCTGGGTTTTGCCTTGCGCAAGGACTCGGGCGGCGCCGGTCGCTGGCGGGGTGGCGACGGCGGCGTGCGTCGCGTGCAATTCCTGGAGCCGATGACCGCCAGCATCTTGTCCAACGGCCGCGTGCATCCTGCCTTCGGGATGGCGGGCGGCACCACGGGCGAGCTGGGCATCAACCGGGTGGTGCGCGCCGATGGCAGCACCGAGGAACTTCAGCACATCGCGCAGGTGGAGATGCAGGCCGGTGACGTGTTCGAAATCCACACCCCGGGCGGCGGCGGATTTGGCGCGAAATAAAGGTGTCTATCTGTCCGGCGCGAGATGACTGATCCAGGGGCACCGCGGAACTGGCTCTGCCAGGCCGCCAGTGCCGCCCCCTTGAGGGGTGAGGCCGGAGGCGACGCAGGGGTGGGCCAAATTCAGAGCTCCTCAACCCGCCGCGCCGGGTAGCTGTCCCAGCTCTGGCAGCCCGGGCACTGCCAGAAGTGTTGCTGCGCTTCAAAACCGCAGGCAGCGCAGCGGTAGCGCTTGAGCGGCCCGCTGGCCTGGGCGATGGACGCACGAATCTGCGTTTGTGCGTCCGGGTTGGACAGGGGCTCGCCCGCCAGCCACCGACCCGCGATCACCAGCGAACGCTCTCGTGCCAGGTGGCTCAGGTAGTGCTGGCGTGCCTCGTTGTCGCTGTGGCTGAGACTGGCCAGCGCTTCGGTCACGTCCAGCGAGGGGGCTTGTGTGTCTGCGGCCTGCAAGACGGCCAGCACCTGCGTCTCGCGCCCGGTGGCGCGCGCAGCCTCCACCATGCGCGCAGCCGCCAGCGGCAGGCACAGCGGCGCGCCGCGTGCCAGCGAGAGCAGAGCATCCAGCGCCTCTGCGCTGTGTCCCACCTGGGTTTGCAGCTGGGCCAGCTCAAGCCAGCCGCGCCCCAAGGCCGGCGCCTGGCGTGTGGCTTCTGCCAGCAAGCTCAGTGCCCGCGCCGAATCACCCTGGCGCTGCGCCTGTTCGGCCTGCTCGCACAGGTAGTGCGCGATTCGGGAGGCAAAGCTGCCTTGGCCGGTGCCCTCCAGCCGCTTGGCGATCTGGCTGGCCTGGACCCAGTCGCGCGAGCGCTCGGCGATCGAGAGCAAGGCCAGCAGGGCTTCGCCCTCGAAGTCCGACCCTTCCAGCTTGCGCAGCGCCGCTTCGGCGCGATCCAGCAAGCCCGCCTTGAGAAAGTCCAGTGCCAGCGCGTGCTGTGCGCGATCGCGGTCCTTTCGGCTCAGGTCACCACGCGACAGCAGGTGTTCATGGACCCGCACCGCGCGGTCGTAGTCGCCCCGGCGGCGAAACAGGTTGCCCAGCGCGAAATGGAGTTCAGCGGTGTCGGGGTCGCTTTGTACCGCTTCAATGAAAGCGTCGATCGCCTGGTCTTGCTGCTCGTTGAGCAGGTGGTTCAGACCACGGAAATAGGCCTTGGGTGCCTGGCGGCTGGCGACACGCCATTGCCGCAGATCCAGCCGAGAGGCCACCCAGCCGAGCGCGAACGCGATCGGCAGGCCCCAGAGCAGCCAGGTGAAGTCAAAGTCCATTTCGGATGTCGCGCGTATCGGGCAGCAGGGTGGAGTCGCCCTCTGCCTGGGTGCTGGCCAACGCGTCTGGCTTGGTGTGGCGGGCTTTGCGCGCGCGCAGCCACAGCGGCAGCATCACGATCACGCCCAGCACCACGCCGAGCAGCAAGGTCAGCAACAAGATCAGCACCAGTGGTGCCTGCCATTGCGCGCCGAAGAACAGCCGCAGGGTGATGGGCTCCTGGTTGTTGAGCGCGAACGCGAACAACACAAAAAAAATGGCTGCATTGAGCAGCCACATCAGGTATTTCAAGTCGTCCCTTTCCGTGGTGGGACGATTGTAGCGATCAGGGTCTGCGCCTCAACCCGGCTTGGCCTGCTGCTGTGCCAGCAACTCGGCGGTTTTCTTGTCGACCTGCTCTCGCAAAGCCTTGCCGGGTTTGAAGTGCGGAACGCGCTTCTCGGGAATCATCACGCTTTCGCCAGAACGCGGGTTGCGCCCGACGCGAGGCGAACGGTGATTGACCGAAAAACTCCCGAAACCGCGAATTTCGATGCGATGGCCCTTGACCAGCGCGTCCCCCATCGCGTCCAGGATCGCCTTGACGGCGAACTCGGCATCGCGGTGGGTGAGCTGGCTGAACCGGGTGGCCAGCGCTTCGACAAGATCGGATCGGGTCATCTTCGCAGACAGCAGAGGGTGAACAGAGCGCTCGGTATCCGGTGCTTCAGCAGCTTGTTCACCGCCTCAGTACCGACCCCGAGCGGGGCTCTGGACACGATCAGTTGTTGTTGTCGAGCTTGGCGCGCAACAGAGCGCCCAGGCTGGTGGTACCGGCGTTTTCGCGCGACGATTGCTGGCTGAGCGACGCCATGGCTTCCTGCTGATCGGCGGCGTCCTTGGCCTTGATCGACAGCTGGATGTTGCGGGTCTTGCGGTCGATGTTGACCACCACCGCATTCACCTCGTCACCCTCTTTCAGCACGTTGCGCGCGTCTTCCACGCGGTCACGGCTGATTTCGGAGGCGCGCAGGTAGCCCAGCACGTCTTCGCCCAGGTCGATCTCGGCGCCCTTGGCATCCACGGTCTTGACCTTGCCGGTCACGATGGAGCCCTTGTCGTTGATCGACACGAAGGTGGTGAACGGATCGCCATCAAGCTGCTTGATGCCCAGGGAGATGCGCTCGCGCTCGACGTCGATCGCCAACACGATGGCGTCCACTTCCTGGCCCTTCTTGAAGTTGCGCACGGCGGCCTCGCCGGGCTCGTTCCAGGACAGGTCGGACAGGTGCACCAGACCGTCGATGCCGGCAGCCAGACCGACGAACACGCCGAAGTCGGTGATCGACTTGATCGGACCCTTGACGCGGTCGCCGCGCTTGGTCTGTTCGGCAAACTCGTGCCACGGGTTGGCGCGGCACTGCTTCATGCCCAGGGAAATGCGGCGCTTGTCTTCGTCGATGTCGAGCACCATGACTTCGACTTCCTGGCCCAGCGTGACCAGCTTGGATGGGGCCACGTTCTTGTTGGTCCAGTCCATTTCGGACACGTGCACCAGACCTTCGATACCTGGCTCGAGTTCCACGAACGCGCCGTAGTCAGCGATGTTGGTGATCTTGCCGAACATGCGCGTGCTCTGTGGGTAACGGCGCGAAACGCCCATCCACGGGTCGTCGCCCATCTGCTTCAAGCCCAGCGAGACGCGGTGCTTCTCGGTATCGAACTTGAGAATCTTGGCGGTGATTTCCTGACCAGCCGTGACCACCTCGGATGGGTGGCGCACGCGACGCCAGGCCATGTCGGTGATGTGCAGCAGGCCGTCGATGCCGCCGAGATCGACAAACGCACCATATTCGGTGATGTTCTTGACCACGCCGTTGACGATGGCGCCTTCTTTCAGCGTTTCCATCAGCTTGGCGCGCTCTTCGCCCATCGAGGCTTCCACCACGGCGCGGCGGCTCAGCACCACGTTGTTGCGCTTGCGGTCGAGCTTGATGACCTTGAATTCCAGGGTCTTGTTTTCGTAGGGCGTGAGGTCCTTGGTGGGACGGCTGTCGACCAGCGAGCCAGGCAGGAAGGCGCTGATGCCGTTGACCATGACCTTGAGGCCACCCTTGACCTTGTTGCCGGTTGTGCCGGTGACGAATTCGCCGGATTCCAGCGCTTTCTCCAGCGACATCCAGGACGCGAGGCGCTTGGCCTTGTCGCGCGAGAGCAGGGTGTCGCCAAAGCCGTTTTCGACCGAGTCGATGGCCACGGCAACAAAGTCGCCCACCTGCACTTCGAGTTCACCCAGATCGTTCTTGAATTCGGCCAGTGGCACATAGGCCTCGGACTTGAGGCCGGCGTTGACCACCACGTGGCTGTGCTCGATACGCACCACCTCGGCGGTGATGACCTCGCCAGAGCGCATTTCGGCGCGTTTCAGGGACTCTTCAAACAGGGCGGCAAAAGATTCGGACATTCGGTTTCCTAGAACCACTTGGCGTCGGTTGCGGCAATGCCATGAAGACACTGGGCAGGATGCGACGGGTGGGTGGTGTTGACGATGCGGTGTGAAACACCGCGGGGTTGGGTTGCAAGATCCATAAGGCCTGCGGGCTGTGAACGCCCGGCGGTGCCGTCTGGGCCATCAATGTGGCGTTTCAATGGTTCAAACCGCTGAAAACGCCGTTTTGCCCTGCCACCAGCTCAAGACCTGCTGCACCGATTGCTCGATATTCAGGCCGGAGTTGTCCAGCATCAGGGCATCTTCGGCCGGCTTGAGTGGCGCAAGAGATCGGTTTGAATCCCGCTCATCCCGCGCCTTTAGGTCGGCCAAAAGACTGTCGATATTAGCAGCAATTCCTTTTGAAATCAATTGCTTATGGCGCCGTTGGGCGCGTTGCTCGGCGCTCGCGGTGAGAAACACCTTGAGCGGTGCGTCTGGGAACAGCACGGTGCCCATGTCGCGCCCGTCGGCCACCAGCCCGGGCAGTTGGCGAAAGCCCTGCTGCAGACCGATCAGCGCCGCGCGCACTTCGGGTACCGCTGACACGCGCGAGGCAGCCATGCCGGCGGCTTCGGTGCGCAAGGCGCCGGAAACGTCTTCCCCATCCAGCAAGATCTGTTCGCCTGTGAACCGTACCCGCAGGCCGGCGGCCAGCGCACCCAGGCGACTGGCCTGCACGGGATCGGCCAGATCGGACTCGCCGGTGGCGATGCCCCCGCGCTCGGCAGCCAGGCCGACCAGACGGTAGAGCGCGCCCGAATCGAGCAGGTGATAGCCGAGCGCGCGCGCGATTTCGGCAGAAAGCGTGCCCTTGCCGGAGGCGGTGGGGCCGTCGATGCAGATCACCGGGATCTGGGTCGGGCTGGTCTGGCAAACCGAAAACAGGGTTTCGAAGTAGTCGGGAAAGGTTTTGCCGACGCACTTCGGATCTTCGATGCGAACCGGCAAGCCGGCCGGGTTGAAGGCCGCGAGCGAGAAGCACATGGCCACCCGGTGGTCGTCATAGGTGTGGATCGATGCGGGTTGCCATGCCCTGCTGTTCGCGGGGGGCGTGATGCGGATGAAGTCGTCGCCTTCTTCCACGGTGGCACCGAGTTTTCGGCATTCGTTGGCCATGGCGGCGATGCGGTCGGTTTCTTTCACGCGCCAGCTGGCGATGTTGCGCAGCGTGGTCGTGCCGTCTGCATACAGTGCCATCGTCGCGAGTGTCATGGCGGCGTCGGGGATGTGGTTGCAGTCGAGGTCGATTGCCTTGAGTGGCCAGGCACCGCGACGGATGTGCAGGCGATTCGCTTCGCCCTCGATCTGTGCACCCATGGCGCGCGCCGCTTCAACAAAGGCGATGTCGCCCTGGATGGACGACAGGCCCACACCCTCAACGGTGATGCCCTTGCAGCCCGGGCTGGGCGGGGCCAGCGCACCGAGTGCGATGAAGTAGCTGGCTGAAGAGGCGTCGCCCTCAACCGCAATGCGACCGGGCGATGTGTACCCGCTGCCTGCGGCAATGGTGAAACGAGACCAGCCGTCGCAGGCCACGTTCACGCCAAAACGCCGCAGCAGCTTGAGCGTGATCTCGACATAGGGTCGCGAAATCAGCTCGCCCACCACCTCGATCACCACAGCCTGCGTGGTGGCCACCAGCGGCAGCGCCAGCAGGAGCGCGGTCAGGAACTGGCTCGACACGTCGCCCCGCACCCGGATCGGCTCGCTCAACTTCAGGCCATGCACCGCACCATCGCCGAGGCGAAGTGGCGGGTAGCCGTTCTGCCGCGAGGCAGGTGATCGGGCAACCCAGCTGGCGCAGCGCATCGACCAGATCGCCGATCGGACGCTCGTGCATGCGAGGCACACCACTGAGTTCGAACTGCCCGCCCTGCTGGCTTGCTAGCAAGGCCAGCGCCGCGGTCAGTGGACGCATCGCGGTGCCGGCGTTGCCCAGGAACAGCGCGGCGTTCTTTTCTTTCAGCTGGCCGCCCAAGCCGTGCACCCGCAGCGCGCCATCGGCCAGGGGTTCGAGGCGACAACCCAGTTGCGCCAGGGCTTTCAGCATCACCTGGGTGTCGTCCGAGTCGAGCAGGTCCACCACCTCGGTGGCGCCATCGCTCAGCGCTGCGAGCAGCAGCACGCGGTTGGAAATGCTCTTCGAGCCGGGCAGGCGAACGCGTGCCGCCAGCGCTCAGCAGAGGAGGGATGTCGAGAAACGGGGTGGCGTACATGGGGTGGAACGCGTTGTCGCCTGGCGACCGCGCGTTGGATTCAGCGCGGGGATTTGACAGCGGTCATGCGCCAGCTGGCGCGGGTGTTGCTGGCCTGGTCGATCAGGGCTTCCAGCGCGTCTGGGTCGCCGATGGCAATCGCCGATTCCAGTGCGTGCAGCGCCCGCTGGAAATGGCGCGACTGCGTCAGCAGCTCCTCGCGGTTGGAAACCAGGATGTCGCGCCAGACGTTGGGGTCGCTCGCGGCGATGCGCGTGAAGTCGCGAAACCCGGGACCCGCCAGGCTCAGAAAGGTCTGGCCTTCGTCCTGTCCGGATACGGCATTCATCAGCGCAAACGCGAGCAGGTGGGGCAGGTGGCTGACCGCGGCATAGGCAGCGTCGTGCGCTTCGGGCGCCATTTGCTGCACATGGCAACCGAGCGCGGTCCAGACCTGCTCGGCCTTGGCGAGCTGGGCAGTGAAGGTTCGCTCGATGGGTGTGAGGATCACCTGGCGCCCGGTGTAGAGATCGGCATCGGCGTGTTCGACACCCGCCAGCTCTTTGCCCGCAATCGGATGTGCCGGCACAAACACGCCCACCTGGTCCTTCAGCACGCGGCGCGCCGCATCCACCACCTCGCGCTTGGTCGATCCCACGTCCATCACCAGCGTGTTCTTGGTCACCAGGTGCCGTATCGCCTTGAAGGTGGCCTCGGTGGCCGACACCGGTACCGCCAGCAGCACCAGATCGGCGCCCGAAACCGCGAGCAGCGCAGAGGGCGCCTCCACATCGATCACGCCCAACTGGCGCGCGCGCTCGGTGGTGGAGGGCGATTTGCTGTAGCCCACCACGCGTTTCACCAAGCCGGCCTTTTTCAGGGCCAGTGCAAACGAGCCGCCCATGAGGCCGCAGCCGATCAAACCAAGTTGTTCAAACATCGCTGGCCGTTTCTGGCTTGTTCGCTGGGCGCGGGCTGCGGCCGTGTGGCGTCACTTTGACAATCATTCGTTCACCGGGTAGGCACCCAGCACCTTGTAGAAGGCACACAGGCCTTGCAGTTCCTTGCAGGGCGGCCGCCACGTTGGGCTGCGAAGGGTGCCCGGCCAGGTCGATGTAGAAATAGTATTCCCACTGGCCGGACTTGGCGGGGCGTGATTCGAAGCGGGTCATGGACACGCCGTTGTTTTTCAGCGGCACCAGCAGGTCGTGCACCGCGCCCGGCCGGTTGGGCACCGAGACCACCAGGCTGGTGCAGTCGCGCCCAGACGCTGGTGGCATGGCCATGGTCTGCGGCAGGCTGATGACGGCAAAGCGCGTGCGGTTGTAGGCCTCGTCCTGCACCGCGTGCGAGACGATGTGCAAGCGCAAACTGGCCAGCGGCGCGTTCGCTCGCCAGGGCCGCCCAGGCCGGGTTGGTCGCTGCGAGGCGAGCGCCTTCGGCGTTGCTGGAAACAGCGCGGCGCTCGGCGTTGGGCAGGTGCTGGGTCAGCCAGTTCTGGCACTGGGCCAGTGCCTGGGGGTGGGCCATCACCACCTCCACACCGTCCAGGCGAATTGACCTGGCGCAGCAGGTTGTGGCGGATCAGAAGACTCACTTCGCCGACCACATGCACCGGCGAGCGCAGAAACAGGTCCAGCGAACGGGCCACCACGCCTTCGGTGGAGTTCTCCATGCCGACCACGCCGTATTGAGCGGTGCCAGCCGCGGTGGCGTGGAACACCTCGTCGAAGTTGGCGCAGTAAATGAGATTGGCCGCACCACCGAAAAACTCGATCGCCGCCTGTTCGCAAAACGTACCCGCCGGCCCCAGCACCGCCACGCGCTGCGGCGCTTCCAGCGCCAGGCAGGCCGACATGATTTCGCGCCAGATGGACGCCACATGCTGGTTGAGCAAGGGGCCTTCGTTGTTGCCCTGGATCTTGTCGATCACCTGGGCCACGCGGTCCGGGCGGAAGAACGGCGACCCCTCCACGCGCTTGATCTCGCCCACCTGCTCGGCCACAAGCGCGCGCTGGTTCAGCAGGGAGAGCAGTTGCTGGTCGAGCGAATCGATCTGCACGCGCAGTGCGGCCAGGGCGTCGGACTGGGTGGGCTGGGTCATGGTCTCAGGCCTGTGTCTTCTCAAAGTCGCGCAGGTGGTCTACCAGCGCCTGCACACCAGCCAACGGCATGGCGTTGTAGAGGCTGGCACGCATGCCCCCGACCGACTTGTGGCCCTTGAGCTGCAGCAGGCCTGCTGCTTGCGCGCCGGCCAGAAAGGCTTCGTTGCGCGACTCGTCGCGCAGGAAGAAAGGAATGTTCATGCGCGAGCGGCAGTCCTTGGCCACCTTGTTCACGTAGAGCTGTGAACCGTCGATGAAGTCGTACAGCAGGCTGGCCTTGGCGATGTTGCGCTGCTCCATCGCAGCGATGCCCTTCAGCGTCGCCCTCGGTCTGGCGTTTGAGCCACTGAAAGGTAAGACCAGCCATGTAGATGGCGTAGGTGGGCGGTGTGTTGTACATCGACGCGTTGTCTGGCCACCGTCTTGGTAGTTGAATGCGCTGGGGCAGATGGGCAGCGCGTGGCCCAGCAGGTCTTCGCGCACGACCACCAGGGTGAGGCCGGCAGGGCCAAGGTTTTTCTGCGCGCCACCAAAGGCCAGCCCGACCCGCGACCAGTCCACCGGACGCGAAGCCACGTGCGACGAAAAATCGATCACCAGCGGTGCCTGGCTGCCCAGGGCCGCGAGATCGGGCAGTTCGTGGAACTCCACGCCGTGGATGGTTTCGTTGCTGCAGAGATGCACGTACTGGGCATCAGCGCTGAGTTGCCAGCCGGCAGGTGAGGGCAGGGATGTGTGGCCGTCGGCTTCGTTGCTGGCGCCGATCCGGGCCTGGCCGTACTTGCGGGCTTCCTGGGCCGACTTCTGACTCCAGCTGCCGGTCACGATGAAATCCACCGACACCGCCGCGCGAGAGGTTCATCGGCACGATGGCGTTCTCGGCCAGGCCGCCACCCTGCATGAACAGGATGCGGAAGTGCGGCGGTACTTCCAAAAGCTCGCGCAAATCTCGCTCGGCTGCCTCGCAGATCGACATGAAGGCTTTGCCGCGATGGCTCATTTCCATCACGCTCATGCCCTGCCCTGCCAGTCCAGCATTTCGGCCGCCGCCTGTTGCAGCACCTCGACGGGCATGGCCGCCGGGCCGGCGGAGAAGTTGTAGGGACGCGCGGCGGGAGGCGTCATGCCGCGTCTGCGCTTTCGCCGTCGCCAGGTTCTTCAGCGGGGCCAACAATGTTGGCGTCGTTCTCCACGATGCGCTGCAGGCCGGAGAGTTCGGAGCCATCGTCCAGGGCGATCAGGGTCACGCCTTGCGTGGCGCGGCCCATTTCGCGGATCTCGCTCACGCGGGTGCGCACCAGCACGCCAGTGTCGGTGATCAGCATGATCTCGTCCTCGCTGCGCACCAGCGTGGCAGCCACCACCTTGCCGTTGCGCTCGCTTTGCTGGATGGCGATCATGCCTTTGGTGCCGCGGCCGTGGCGGGTGTATTCACCAATCGGCGTGCGCTTGCCGTAGCCGTTGATGGTGGCGGTGAGCACGCTCTGCTGCTTCGTCTTCGGCCACCAGCATGGCGATCACGTTTTGGGTGTCTTCAATGGCCATGCCGCGCACGCCGCGCGCATTGCGGCCCATGGGGCGCACATCGTTTTCGTCGAAGCGCACGGCCTTGCCGCCGTCGCTGAACAGCATCACGTCGTGCTGGCCGTCGGTGAGGGCAGCACCAATCAGGTAGTCGCCTTCGTCCAGCCCGACCGCGATGATGCCGGCCTTGCGCGGGTTGCTGAATTCGTTCAGCGCGGTTTTCTTCACGGTGCCCATGCGAGGTCGCCATGAAGACATACTGGTCCTCGGGGAAGCTTGCGCGCCTCGCCGGTGAGCGCCAGCACCACGTTGATCTTCTCGCCTTCTTCCAGCGGGAACATGTTGACGATGGGGCGCCCGCGCGAGCCGCGCGAACCGGCCGGCACTTCCCACACCTTGAGCCAGTAGAGACGGCCGCGGTTGGAGAAGCACAGGATGTAGTCGTGCGTGTTGGCGATGAAGAGCTGGTCGACCCAGTCGTCTTCTTTGGTGGCGGTGGCCTGCTTGCCGCGACCGCCGCGCTTCTGCGCCCGGTATTCCGAGAGCGGCTGGCTCTTGATGTAGCCGCTGTGGCTGAGCGTCACCACCATGTCGGTCGGCGTGATCAGGTCTTCGGTGCGACAGGTCGAACGAACTGTGTTCCACCAGGCTGCGGCGCGCGCCGAGCTTGGTCTGGCCAAACTCCTGCTTCACCTCGGTGAGCTCTTCGCCGATGATGGTCGACACGCGCTCGGGCTTGGACAGGATGTCGAGCAGGTCGTCGATCACGCCCATGACTTCCTTGTACTCGGCCACGATCTTGTCTTGCTCCAGGCCCGTCAGGCGCTGCAGCCGCATCTGCAGGATTTCCTGCGCCTGCGTTTCGGACAGGCGATACAGCCCGTCGCCACCCATGCCGAACTCGCGCTCCAGCCCTTCGGGGCGGTAGTCGTCGGCATTGATCACGCCGCCATCGGCTTTGGCGCGCGTGAGCATCTCGCGCACCATGGCGCTGTCCCAGGGGCGAGCCATCAGCTCGGCCTTGGCCACCGGCGGCGTGGGCGACTCGCGGATGATGCGAATGAACTCGTCGATGTTGGCCAGCGCCACCGCCAGGCCTTCGAGCACGTGGCCGCGCTCGCGCGCCTTGCGCAGGTTGAACACGGTGCGGCGCGTCACCACCTCGCGGCGGTGCTCCAGGAACACCTGGATCAGGTCCATCAGATTGCACAACTTGGGCTGGCCGTCGATCAGCGCCACCATGTTGATGCCAAAGGTGTCCTGCAGCTGGGTCTGCTTGTACAGGTTGTTGAGCACCACCTCGGGCACTTCGCCGCGCTTGAGCTCGATCACCAGGCGCATGCCCGACTTGTCGGACTCGTCCTGGATGTGGCTGATGCCTTCGATCTTCTTCTCGTGCACCAGCTCGGCAATGCGCTCCTGCAGCGTCTTCTTGTTCACCTGGTAGGGCAGCTCGTCCACGATGATGGACTGACGCTGGCCCTTGTCGATGTCTTCAAAATGGCATTTGGCGCGCATCACCACGCGACCGCGGCCGGTGCGGTAGCCGTCCTTGACGCCATTGATGCCGTAGATGATGCCGGCGGTGGGGAAGTCGGGCGCCGGAATGATCTCCATCAGCTCGTCGATGGTCGCTTCCGGGTTTTTCAGCAGATGAAGACAGGCGTCGACCACCTCGTTGAGGTTGTGCGGCGGGATGTTGGTGGCCATGCCCACCGCGATACCGGCCGAGCCGTTGACCAGCAGGTTGGGCAGGCGGCTGGGCAGCACCAGCGGTTCTTTTTCGCTGCCGTCGTAGTTGGGGCCGAAGTTGACCGTTTCCTTGTCGATGTCGGCCAGCATCTCGTGCGCGATCTTCGACAGGCGGATTTCCGTGTAACGCATGGCCGCCGCGTTGTCGCCGTCGACCGAACCGAAGTTGCCCTGACCATCGACCAGCATGTGGCGCAAAGAGAAGTCTTGCGCCATGCGCACGATGGTGTCGTACACCGCGCTGTCGCCATGCGGGTGGTATTTACCAATCACGTCGCCCACGATACGAGCCGACTTTTTGTATGGCCGGTTCCAGTCGTTGTTGAGCTCGTGCATCGCAAACAGCACACGCCGGTGCACCGGCTTCAGACCATCGCGTGCATCGGGCAGTGCGCGCCCCACGATCACGCTCATCGCGTAGTCCAGGTAACTGCGGCGCATCTCCTCTTCCAGGCTGATGGGCAATGTCTCTTTGGCGAACTGTGTCATGTGCGGCGGCGTGATGCGTGGGAGAGGCCAAAAAGGCAACTCACCATTTTAATGGGATGTGCCAGTGAGGCTGTTCAAAGCACTTTGTTGTGGATTGGCAACGAATCCAGACGCGCCTGTGCCGCTCTCGAAGCACGCAGCCGGTGCTTGCCGTGGGCCACATCGGCTTGTGGCACAATAATTTGCAACGTTTCTAGTGGTGGTCACTTAAAGCGTCATTGTTGATTTTTAGCCCGACCGCGGCTTACCAAGAGGAATACCATGAAAAAATTGAATAAAGTGGCAATGCTGTTCGCAACTGCCGTCTTGGCCACTGCCGCTGGCGCGCAGACCGTGGACAACTGGCGCGCTGCCGATGGCACCGTGTGGAAGAACGGCACCAACGAACTCTGCTGGCGCGATGCATCGTGGACACCAGCAACCGCTGCCGTTGGCTGCGATGGCGCCATCGTGCCGAAAGCGGCTGCACCTGCCGCTGCCGCACCCGCACCTGCCGCAGCTCCAGCTGCTGCACCTGCCGCAACGCCAGCTCCAGCGCCAGCCGCAGCTCCTGCACCTGCTGCGTCCAAAGTGACCTACGCGGCCGACGCCTTCTTTGACTTCGACAAGGCCGTGCTCAAGCCTGAAGGCAAAGCCAAGCTTGATGACCTGGCCAGCAAGGTCGGCGGTATCAACCTGGAAGTTGTGATCGCAGTTGGCCACACCGACTCGACCGGTCCTGCAGGCTACAACCAAGCGCTGTCCAACCGCCGCGCTGAAGCTGTTAAGGCCTATCTGGTCAGCAAGGGCATTGAAAGCAACCGCATCTACACCGAAGGCAAGGGCCTGACCCAGCCAATCGCTGACAACAGCACCCGCGAAGGCCGCTCCAAGAACCGTCGCGTGGAAGTGGAAGTGGTTGGTACCCGTACCAACAAGTAATTCTGCTGAGCAGATTGGATCAAGAGCCCCACCGGCCCAAGCCGGTGGGGCTTTTTTCGTTTCCTCAACGGGGTTCATCAAGCTGCCGTTTTTGACCACGAGGCGCAGCAGGTCGCTTGAGCGTGGGAAAATCTGCGCATGAAAACCATCAACGCCGATCCCGCAGAACTAGCCAAATTTTCCGATCTTGCCCATCGCTGGTGGGATCCGGAAAGTGAGTTTCGTCCCCTGCATCAGATCAACCCGCTGCGACTTGAGTGGATTCACGCCCTTGTGCCCCTCGGAGGCAAGTCGGTGCTGGACGTGGGCTGCGGTGGCGGCATCCTGTCCGACTCGATGGCGCGCAAGGGCGCCGAGGTGACCGGCATCGATCTTTCCACGAAGGCGCTTCGCGTCGCTCAGTTGCACGCGCTGGAAGCCAATACGGCGAATGTGAGCTACCGCGAAATCAGTGCCGAGGCCATGGCCTTGGAGCAACCGGGCAGCTTTGACGTGGTCACCTGCATGGAGATGCTTGAGCACGTGCCCGATCCCGCCTCAGTGGTCAAGGCCTGCTCCGAGCTGGTCAAGCCGGGCGGGTGGGTCTTTTTCTCGACCATCAATCGCAGCCCAAAATCGTTCCTGTTTGCCATCGTGGGCGCCGAGTACTTGCTGCAGATGTTGCCCAAAGGCACGCATGAGTACGCCAAGCTGATTCGCCCCAGCGAACTGGCCGGCCACGGACGTGCCGCGGGCTTGGAGCTGGTGGATACCAGGGGCCTCGAATACAACCCGCTCACACGGCGCTACTGGCTCAGTCAGGACGTCAGCGTCAACTACATGTTTGCCACGCGCAAGCCATGAGTGCGCTGCGATTTCGCAATATTCGCGCCGTGCTGTTCGATCTGGACGGCACCCTGGTCGACAGCGCGCCCGATCTCGGTTTGGCGGCCGATCGCATGCGCCTTCTTCGGGGTCTGCCCTCGCTCCCGGCCGATGGCTACCGTCCCCATGCGGGATCGGGTGCTCGCGGCATGCTCGGTGTAGCGTTTGGCATCACGCCAGACCACGCGAATTACGAGGCCTTTCGGGAAGAGTTTTACTGCCAGTACGACGCCTGTCTCACCGAGCAGACCCGTGCCTTTGCCGGTGTATCCGGGATGCTGGATGCCTTGCTTGATCGCGGACTTCGCTGGGGTGTCGTTACCAACAAGGCCAAGCGATTCAGTGCCCCCCTGACCCGCGCCATGCCGCTCTTTGCTTCTGCCTCCACCATCGTCAGCGGCGATACGACGCCGCACACCAAACCCCACCCGGCGCCCTTGCTGGAAGCCGCCCGTCAACTGGGCCTTGCTCCATCGGATTGTCTTTACGTTGGTGACGACGCCCGAGACGTCCTGGCGGGCCGGGCTGCCGGTATGGTCACCGTTGCTGCACGATACGGGTACCTCGGAGTTGGTTCTGACGTTACCTGTTGGGGGGCGGACGCCGAGGTGGACTCTCCCGAAGAGGTCTTGAATTTGCTGGAGTTGCCTTAAACTACGGGGTGAGGGGCTGCACTGGTTTCGACGTGGGTTCGGACACGCAGCAGGGCATGTCGAGGTTCTGTCACCTCGTAAATCCGCAGAAAAAAACTAACTGCAAACGACGAACGTTTCGCACTCGCCGCTTAATTGCCGGTGAGCTTTGCAACAGCAGGCCTATGGGCTGGGCAAGGGTTCAAACGGCGAAAGCCGCGCGAGTCCAGGCTGCAAAGATAATTCAATAGGCTGGTCGTGCGTCGGGCAACTTGGCGCGCGGTAAGACTCAAGGTTGCTGGCTTTCCTTGCAGCGTGTCGCTGCGCGGCTCGGAAAGTAAGACTCAAATCAGACGACTACACATGTAGAACTGCGCGAAGAAGGCTTGCGGACGGGGGTTCGAATCCCCCCAGCTCCACCATATGACCATGACAAAGGCCGCTAGGAACATAGCTAGTTGGCGGCCTTTTTCATGCACTCGTGTCGTGACCTTTCGCTTTGGACTCGTCTTCAGATGATGTCCTGGCGTTGGCGGTCGCAGCAACGCCTTTGGCCCGTTTTCGGATGCGTTGCCTGCGCGCCCAGCGGGTTCTGAGAGCCCACGCGCCACTGGCCAGAAAATAGACGAGCAATCCGCTGCCGGTCGCTACGATGGCAAGTCCGACCACGAGCGGCTTGCCAATCTTGCCGAACTGTTTGAGCCAGAGCGCCATCCGGTCGCCCCAGCCTTTGTCGCTCGCGCTGGGTGCCGTGTGTGCCTTGTTCAAAGCCCTGAGAGCATCTTCTTCGGGCAACGCCTCTTGACCAAGAACCACCTTTCCCAACCGGTAGGCGCCGTAGTAGACCGGCCCGAATGTCACAGGGTTGGTGACCAGGGTGCTGGCCACTGCCATCGGCAGGTTGGCTCTCAGCAGCACAGCCGTGGCGGCAGCGAACGGGATTTGTGCGACTGGAATCAGAAGCCCAAAAAAAATCCCCAGCGCCAGACCCATGGCGATTCCCTTACGACTGAAATGCCAGAGGCGCGGGTGCTTCAGCAACGGCCCCATCCAGCGCAGCCACCGGTTGGTGCGCACCGTCTCGGGATCGGGTAGCCACTGTTTGAACTGGGATTTCATCCGGCAAAGGGTTGATGAAGAAGGTCAACCGTGGATTCTCGCCGATGCGCCTTGTTGGCCCGGATGTGCGGCGACAATCACACCACATGATGCAGATTCAGGACATTCTTTTTTCGCAGGGTTTCGGTACACGGCGGGTTTGCTGCGGTCTGGTACAGCAAGGCTTGGTAAAAGTGCAGGTGGGTCCTGGCATGGTGGTTGTCAGCGATCCCACTGAGATTCTGGAGGCGCAGCGGCTGGTGTTTGAGGTGCAGGGTGTGCGCTGGGCTTACCAGGAGCAGGCATTTCTGATGCTGCACAAGCCGGCCGGCTTTGAGTGTTCGCACAAGCCAGGCGCCCATCCGAGCATTTACACGCTGCTGCCTGGCCCTTTGCGCAGCCGCGGTGGCGGTGCTGCTGCCGGTGTTCAGGCGGTCGGTCGGCTTGATCACGACACCACCGGGCTTTTGCTGATGTCGGATGACGGTAAGTTCATCCATCGCATGACCTCGCCGAGACACCATGTGCCCAAGGTGTATGAGGTGCGGGTCAAGCATCCGCTGGATTCGGATCAGCTCGACCGTTTGCGCGCGGGTGTGGTGCTCGATGACGACCCCAAGCCGGTGCGCGCAGCGGCGTGTGCGGCTCACGGCGACTTTGATCTCGAGTTGACCCTGACCGAAGGGAAGTATCACCAGGTGAAGCGCATGGTGGCCGCGGTGGGGAACAGGGTGGAGGGTTTACACCGATCGCGCATCGGAGCGGTCTGTTTGCCGCCAGATCTGCTGCCCGGCCAGTGGCGCTGGCTGACCGAGGGGGAGGTTGTGGCATTGACCCAGAAAGCCTCGCCTCTGAAACTCTCGGCTTGAGTTGAGGTCTGACTCGACCTACAGCAGATCGCCGCGCCGGCTGTCCAGCGGAACCAGGAACGAGTTGTCCTGCCACTCGCTGCTGCCGTCGGCCTGGCGCAAACCGCTTGGGCTGCTGTTGGGCCAGTTCGACAGTGGGCCGAAATCGCTGTTTCTGCTGCTGCGCTGTCGATTGAGAGCGGTACGCAGATTGACCTTGGCGGCGATGATGGCGCGTTCTTCTTGCTCGCGTTCTCGCATGCCTTGTGCGGTCAGGGACTCGCCGAGGAATTCGGCGCGGATTTCCGCCACTGTGGGCAGCGCATCGGGGCGCAGAATCCAGTAGGGCAACCCGCATTGCGTGAGCAGAGACTGCTTCAGGGCGCGCGTGCTTCGCGGCAGGCCGGCCTGTCCGGGGACGTCCAGGCATCCCACCACGCGACCGTCTGCTTTGCAGATCGTGAAGGTGCAGTAAACGCTGCCAAGCAGGCGGTACCAATGCATGCCTTGCTCTTTGTCCCGCGGCAGCGTGAACCGCGTGACCGGCAGCTTGATCATGATGTGGTGATCGTAGAAGGCCCTTGAAAGCCAGTTCCAGGCGCGTGCTTCTTCGCTGTTGATCAGAGGGCGCGTCCCCAGCGGCCAGTGCTTGGGAATGCGGCGTTGCTCTCTGTTGCGGCGCTCCACCCACTGCTGATGCGCCAAAACGCCCAGTGCCAGACAGACTGGCACGAGGGCGATGATCAGCCAGGTGGAAAGGGGAGGGGTCATGGGGCGAGCAGAATCGGCTTTGTATCAAAGTGTACGCAATCTGGGCAGATCGCGGTTGCGCGTGTCACGGCGCGGGACACGTCGAGCGTGAACTGCTTGGGGAATTTCACGGAATTGACGATTGATGCGCGCCGATGGGGACTTGATGGTACGAATGGGCGGTTCAATCGGCCGATAAGCGGTTTTGAGGCAGGTAAGAGCATGACCCGCGCCGAGTCCTCGCATTGTGCACATACCCTGCCCATCGGGGCATCCCGCAGATGGGGGATGAATCGACTGGCCAGCGGCTGCGGCCTTGGCGCTCGCGGTTCGCAAAAAGAAAACCGCTATTCTTGCCGGCATGAGGCCATTGTTCGATTCGTTCTGGCGCGCAGTGGCGTACTGCATGCACCCGCGTGTGATCGCACTGTCTTTTCTGCCGCTGATCCTGATGGTGGTGCTGTCGTTCGGTCTGGGGTACTTTTTCTGGGAAGGTGCGGTGGCGTGGGTGACCGCCGGGCTGCAGAGCTTCGAGCTGATGCAGGCTTTCCTGGGCTGGCTCGATCGACTGGGCATGGGTGGTTTGCGCGCGGTGTTTGGGCCGCTGCTGGTGCTGGTGTTGGCAACGCCGGTGATCGTGTTGCTGTGTCTGTTGCTGGTGGCGGTGTTCATGACGCCTGCCATGGTGGAGATGGTGGGGCAGCGCCGCTTCCCGGCGATGGAGCGAAAGCATGGTGGCTCCATGCTGGTGAGCGTTTTGTGGTCGCTGGGGTCGACCTTGCTGGCCGTCGTGGCCCTGGTTCTGTCGATGCCGCTGTGGCTTATTCCGCCTCTGGTGCTGATTCTTCCGCCGCTCATATGGGGCTGGCTGACCTACCGGGTGTTTGCGTTTGACGCGCTGGCGGTGCACGCGAGTGCTGAGGAGCGCAAGCGCATCTTGCGCGAGCGCCGGGGTTCCTTGCTCGTCATGGGGGTGGCGAGCGGCTACCTGGGGGCTGCACCCAGCCTGCTCTGGGCATCGGGTGCCATGTTCATTGCCATGGCGCCGCTGCTGGTGCCTGTTGCCATCTGGATCTACACCCTGGTGTTTGCCTTTGCTTCCCTTTGGTTCGCTCACTATGCCCTGAACTGCCTGCACGCTCTGCGCGAGGAAGCGTTGGTCAAAGACAGCTTTGTCAAAGATGGCCGCGAGCCCGCGCTGTTGGTTCCGGCGTCCAGCCGCTCGGCAACGCCGCCCGCTTTGCCTCACACGGGCAATGTGCCCGATTCACCATGACAGATTCCCTCACCTCCGCCCCCCACCCGTCTCAGCCGCCCGCATTCGGGCTGCTGATCATTGGAGACGAGATTCTCTCTGGCAAACGGGTCGACAAACACCTGCCCAAGGTGGCCGAGATGCTGGCTGCTCGCGGTTTGTCGCTGGCCTGGGCTCGCTGTGTGGGCGACGACCGCACCCGCATTACCGCCGCGTTGCGCGAGGCCTTTTCGGGCGGTGACGTGGTGTTTTCGTGTGGTGGCATCGGCGCCACGCCAGACGATCACACACGTCAGTGCGCAGCGGCGGCGCTGGGTGTTGAGCTCGTGCTGCACCCGCAGGCCAAGCTGCTCATTGAGCAGCGCATGCGCGATGTGGCCACCGAGCAGGGTGAGGTGTTTGATCCGGCGCGCCCCGACAACGTGCACCGCTACAACATGGGTGTGTTCCCGCTCGGCGCAAGCCTGATCCAGAACCCTTACAACAAAATTCCGGGCTTCAGCTGCGAAGGTTCGGGTGGCGGTGCGGTGCATTTCGTGCCTGGCTTTCCAGTCATGGCCTGGCCCATGATCGAGTCGGTGCTCGACGAGCAATATCAGTCTTGGCAGCGGCAGGGCGCCTGGCTGGAGCAGTCGGTTGTCGTGATGGGCGCCATGGAGGCGGCGCTCACGCCCCTGATGGAAGGCATTGAGCGCGATCATGCTGTCAAGGTATTCAGTCTGCCCAGTGTGGACCACCCCCAGTTTGGACGCCATATCGAGCTGGGCGTCAAAGGCGCGCCAGCGGCGGTCGGGATGGCTTTCGCTCAGTTGCTTGACGGATTGCGCCAGCGCGGTGCGCGCCTGGGCCCTGAAATGGTGCGACGCTGAAATGCATTAAAACGGTGCATTCGAATTGAAGCGCACCGTCGAGGTGCGTTTTGGTGGATCGACACCTTGGGCTTGGTCTGGGCTCTCCTTCGCTGGCAGATAATCCGCTTCAAGCTCTGGTTGAAAATTTGGTTGTTGCCGGTGAACGGTCTAACCAATGGCACAGAACCTGCTTAAATCCGTTGTTCGTAACTTTTATCCACCCACCCAGCTACAGGAGTATTTGATGGCCAAGACCGTCGCAGACGTGATGCAAATGGTGAAAGACAGCGAGGTCAAGTTCGTTGACTTCCGCTTCACCGACACCCGAGGCAAAGAGCAGCACGTGACCGTGCCGATTTCGCACTTTGACGAAGACAAATTCGTTTCGGGCCATGCGTTCGACGGTTCTTCGGTGGCTGGCTGGAAGGGCATTGAAGCCTCGGACATGCAGCTCATGCCCGACTCCAACACCGCCAACATCGATCCATTCTTCGAAGAAACCACGCTGTTCATGCAGTGCGATGTGATCGAGCCGGGCGATGGCAAGGCCTACGACCGCGATCCGCGTTCCATCGCCAAGCGCGCCGAAGCCTTCCTCAAGGCCTCTGGCCTGGGCGACACCGCTTACTTCGGACCAGAGCCCGAGTTTTTCATCTTTGACGGCGTGCGCTGGAGCAACGAGCCCGGCCGTGTGATGTACGAGATTGAAGAGTACGAAGCGCCCTGGAACAGCGGCGCCAAGCTCGAAGGCGGCAACCGCGGCCACCGTCCCACCGTCAAGGGCGGCTACTTCCCCGTGCCTCCGGTCGACAGCACGCAAGACATGCGCGCCGAAATGTCGCTGATTCTCGAATCCCTGGGCATCCCGGTCGAGGTGTTCCACCACGAAGTGGCGGGCGCCGGTCAGAACGAAATCGGCACCAAATTCAGCACGCTGGTCGAGCGCGCCGACTGGACCCAGGTCCTGAAATACGTGGTGCAGAACGTGGCCAATGCCTACGGCAAGACCGCCACCTTCATGCCCAAGCCCTACGCCGGCGACAACGGCTCGGGCATGCACGTGCACCAGTCGATCTGGAAAGACGGCAAGAACCTGTTTGCCGGTGACGGCTACGCCGGTCTGTCGGACTTCGCGCTGTACTACGTGGGCGGCATCATCAAGCACGCCCGCGCCCTGAACGCCATCACCAACCCCGGCACCAACTCTTACAAGCGCCTGGTGCCCGGTTTCGAAGCTCCGGTGAAGCTCGCCTACTCGGCACGCAACCGCTCGGCCTCGATCCGCATTCCTTACGTGGCCAACCCCAAGGGTCGCCGCATTGAAGCGCGTTTCCCCGATCCTTCGGCCAACCCCTACCTGTGCTTCTCGGCGCTGATGATGGCCGGCCTGGACGGCGTGGAAAACAAGATTCATCCGGGCGAAGCAGCGACCAAGGATCTGTACCACCTGCCGCCGGAAGAAGACAAGTTGATCCCCACCGTCTGCCACAGCCTCGACCAGGCGCTGGAGCATCTGGACAAGGACCGCGCGTTTCTGACCAAGGGCGGTGTGTTCTCCGACTCCATGCTCGACGCCTACATCGAACTGAAGATGGGCGAAGTCACGCGGTTCCGCATGGCGCCGCACCCGGTCGAATTCGACATGTACTTCAGCCTGTAAGCGGTTGCGTACCCGGTCAATGCGCCGGGTCAGGATCAAAAAAGGGACAGCAAAGGCTGTCCCTTTTTTTTGCGATGGATGGTGTTTTTGCCGGGCTCGACGGCGTTCGCCAGCACTTTCACGCTGAGGATCGGTCATACTGAAAAGTGAGCGGTCCGGGGATTGCTTCTATGTGAAACAGCCAGTGGGGTGTGTGTGACTATTTCAAGCCAGTTCTTCTTCAAACTCTCTGCCTGTCTGGCGGCTGGTGCTGCCCTGTGTGTGTTGCCGGCACAGGCCCAGGAGCGGGTGTACCGCTGCGAGGGCAAGCCGGTTGAGTACATCAACAACGCCGAGATCGCCAAAACCCGCGGCTGCAAGTTGATGGAAGGCGGCAATATCACGATCGTGCAGGGCACCAAGCCTCAGGCCAGCAGTCCGCCACGCAGTGCGCCTGCGGGAGCGGCGCGCAACGGCAACGAGCGCGTGGATGGCGTCGCCCAACGGCAGCGTGACTCCGATGCGCGCGCCATTCTTGAGGGCGAGTTGCGCAAGGCAGAAGAGCGGCTCACCGAAGCGCGAAAGGCCTACGCCAACGGCGAGCCCGAAAAGCAGGGCATCGAATCGCGCAACTACCAGCGCTACCTCGACCGCGTGGCCGAGCTCAAGGCGGCCGTGGGGCGTGCTGAAAGCGATGTTGAAGGCATTCGCCGCGAGCTTGGCCGTCTGCCCGCTGCGGGACAATAGGCAGCTTGAAAACCCCTTCCAGTTCTTCGGCAAGCGCTGCCCGAAAGTCTGTGCGCGCGCCACGCGCCCAAGTCAAGGCGGGTGCTGCCCGCTTCCATGCGCTTGATCTGCTCGCCACCCTGGTGGCTGTGGTGAGCGCCGAGGGCGTCGTCTTGTTTGCCAACGCAACGCTGGAAGACGCGCTGGGTACATCCCGCCGCAGCATCACGGGCACACCGTTGCAGGACTGTTTCACCGAGCCAAGCCTGCTGGATACCGCCTTGGGTGGCGCACGCGACAACCAGTACGCCGCGCTGCGCTACGACGCCTGGCTCAAACGCAATGGCCACGAACCGCTGCCGGTGCACGTGGTGGTGGCGCAGACCGACCGGCCCGAAGAAGTGGTGGTGGAGCTGCTGCCGCTGGAGCAGCAGACACGCCAGGAGCGCGAGGAGCGTTTGCTCGACCAGGCCCAGGCCAACAAGGAGCTGATTCGCAACCTGGCGCACGAGATCAAGAATCCGCTGGGCGGCATCCGCGGCGCCGCACAGCTGCTGCAGATGGAGCTGGAGACGCGCGAGCTGCGGGAGTACACGCAGGTGATCATTCACGAGGCGGATCGTCTGCAGTTGCTGGTCGATCGGTTGCTGGCGCCGCACCGCCGCCCGCATGTGGTGGGCGACGTCAACATTCACGAGGTGTGCGAGCGGGTCCGCACGCTGATCCTGGCCGAGTTCCCCAAGGGCTTGCGTGTGGTCCGCGACTACGACACCTCGATTCCCGAGTTCCGCGGCGATCGCGAGCAGCTGATTCAGGCGGTGCTCAACATTGCCCACAACGCCGCGCAGGCGCTGGGCGAGCGCATTCAGGCCGGCGATGCGCGCATCGTGCTGCGCACGCGGGTGAACCGGCAGGTCACGTTTGGCAAGCAGCGCTACCGCCTGGCATTGGAATTGCATGTGATCGACAACGGGCCTGGCGTGCCCGACTCGATCAAGGACCGAATTTTTTTCCCGCTGGTGTCGGGGCGCGATGGCGGCTCTGGCCTGGGGCTCACCTTGGCGCAGACCTTTGTGCAGCAACACCATGGCCTGATCGAGTGCGAAAGCCAGCCTGGGCAGACGGACTTCAAATTGTTGATTCCGCTGCCCTGAGTCCGACCACCGTACGCATCCGATGAAGGGAAGAACAACACATGAAGCCGATCTGGATAGTCGATGACGACCCATCGATCCGGTTCGTACTTGAGAAGGCTTTGCTGCGAGAGAGCCTGCCCACGCGCAGTTTCACCCACCCGCTCGAAGTTCTCAAGGCGCTGAACGAAACGCCTGAAAACGAAGGCCCGCAGATTCTGGTGAGCGACATCCGAATGCCGGGTGGCTCGGGTCTGGATCTGCTGGACAAGGTGAAAGAGCGCCTGCCTGGCCTGCCGGTCATCATCATGACCGCCTACTCCGATCTCGACAGCGCGGTGTCGGCCTTTCAGGGCGGCGCATTCGAGTACCTGCCCAAACCGTTCGATCTGCACAAGGCGGTCGAGCTGATCCACCGCGCGGTGGCCGAGAGCCAGCGCGAGGCGGTGGCCGAAGAGCGCATGGGCGACATGCCCGAAATGCTGGGCCAGGCGCCTGCCATGCAGGATGTGTTTCGCGCCATCGGCCGCCTCAGCCAGAGCCAGGTCACGGTGCTGATCACCGGCGAGTCGGGTTCGGGCAAGGAATTGGTGGCGCGCGCGCTGCACAAGCACTCGCCGCGTGCCAGCGGCCCTTTTGTGGCGATCAACACCGCAGCGATCCCCAAAGATCTGCTGGAGAGCGAGCTGTTTGGCCACGAGCGTGGCGCCTTCACCGGCGCCCAGGCCATGCGCAGGGGACGCTTCGAGCAGGCCGATGGCGGCACGCTGTTTCTGGACGAGATTGGTGACATGCCGTTCGACCTTCAGACACGGCTTTTGCGGGTGCTGTCGGACGGCAGCTTCTACCGGGTGGGTGGGCACAGCGCGGTGCGCTCGAATGTTCGCGTGATCGCCGCCACGCACCAGCACCTGGAGCAGCGCGTGAAAGAGGGCGTGTTTCGGGAAGACCTGTTTCACCGCCTCAATGTGATTCGCCTGCGACTGCCGGCGCTGCGCGAACGCATCGAAGACGTGCCCATGCTGACCCGCTTCTTTTTGCAGCAAAGTGCCAAACAGCTCGATGTGGAGCCCAAGCGCATTTCGGTGAGCGCCTTGCAGCTGCTGGGCACATTCGACTTTCCGGGCAACGTGCGCCAGCTGGAGAACATCTGCCATTGGTTGACCGTGATGGCGCCGGCGCAGGTGATCGAGGTGAAAGACCTGCCGCCCGAGGTTTTGTTGAACGCAGGTGCAATGCCGGAGTTGGTGAAGGCAAACGCGGGTTCTTCGGCGGGCTCGGTTGCTGAGCCCACGCCAGCGCCAGCGATGGTGGGTGCTGCGATGCCAGTGGTCGAGCAGGCGCCGGGCCAGCCGCAGATACCGGTTTCCGACCCTTCCACCGCCGCCTGGGAGACCGATCTGCGAGCCGAGGCCGTTGGCGCTGCTCGATGCGGGCCGCACCGATGTGTGGGACGCTCTCGGTCGTCGTTTCGAGACCGCGCTGATTCTGGCCGCCCTGGGCAACACGCGCGGGCGCCGCATCGAAGCCGCGCAGAAGCTGGGTATTGGCCGCAACACCATCACCCGAAAAATTCAGGACCTGGGTCTGGAGTAGAGGTGGTGCCCCCACGCTCCGCCACTTCGCGGTTCGCTGCGCCCCCAGTTGGCTGGGCTTGCCTTGGGGCGGCCCGGCGGCTGGCCGGTTGCACCACGCCCCGCGCCTGGGCCTGGGCCTGAGCGTTGACTCGTTGATCTGGGCGGCTCAGTCGGCCAGCGTGAGTACCACCGGTGCGTGGTCGCTTGGCTGGGGGTTCTTGCGCGGTGTGCGATCGATGGAGCAGGCGGTGGCGCTCGCTTTGAGCGCGTCGCTGACCAGGATGTGATCGATCCGCATGCCGCGGTTTTTCTGAAACCCGAGCATGCGGTAGTCCCACCAGCTGAAGCTCTTGGGTGGCTGTTCAAAGAGGCGGTGCGCATCGTGCAGCCCCAGCGCCACCAACGCCTGCAAATGCGTGCGCTCCTCGGCGGTGCAGTGAATGGTGTCGCGCAGGCCATCCGGGTCCCACACATCGGCATCGTCGAAGGTGATGTTGTAGTCGCCCATGAGCACCAAGCGCGGATGCGCCGCCATCTCAGCCCGCACCCATTCGCGCAGCGCATCCAGCCAGCGCATCTTGTAGGCGAACTTGTCGCTGCCTGGCGCCTGACCATTCGGAAAATAGGCGCCGATCACCCGCATGCCGTCAAACGTGGCGCACAACACGCGCGACTGTTCGTCGGCAAAGCCGGGAATGTTCTTCACCACGTCCTGCGCCGGTTTTTTGCTCAGCAAGGCCACACCGTTGTAGGTCTTCTGGCCAAACCACTGCGCCTGGTAGCCGACCTCGCCCAGGGCGAGCGCGGGAAACTTGTCGTCTGTGAGCTTGAGCTCTTGCAGGGCCAGCACATCGACCGGGTTGCTGGCGAGCCAGTCGATCACCTGCGGCAGCCGGACATTGAGGGAGTTGACGTTCCAGGTGGCAACTTGCATGTCAGTTCGTCCGCGTGAATTTCACAAAAGCAAAGGGCAGGCCACTGGCCGAAACGTGGGCTTCGCGCTCCGTTTCGCGCCACGCCAAACCGAGTTCAGGTGCGAGAGCATCGCCTTCAAAAACCTGGTCGATCTCGGTCACCACCACCTGGCTGGCCAACGGCAAGGCTTGCGCATAGATTTGCGCGCCGCCAATCACCCAGGCGTCGCTGTCGGGTGGACACAGCGCACGCGCGGCTTCCAGCGAATGGGCAACCAGCGCGCCCTCGGCGGCCCACGCCGCGTCGCGCGTGATGACGATGTTCGCCCTGCCGGGCAGCGGGCGAAAGCGTGGTGGCAGCGAGTCCCAGGTTTTGCGACCCATGATGACCGGGCAGCCCAGCGTGGTGCGTTTGAAATGCGCCAGGTCTTCGGGCAGGTGCCAGGGCAGGGCGCCATTTTGGCCGATCACGCCGTTGGCGGCGCGGGCGTAGATCAGGTGCAGCCGGGCGGGCCCAGTGGCGGTCGGTACTTGGTCAGACATGACGCGATTGTGCCGCGCCGACTGCCGGCGCTGGCCGGCGCGCAGGCCAGAGCACGCTGGCAATCGCCATCATCACGAAGCCCATGGCGAGCCAGTCCTGCCAGTGCGGAATCTCGCCGATGATCACTGCGGCGCTGAGCGTGCCCACCAGGGGAATCGCCATGATGCTCATGGCGCTGGTGGCTGGTGGCAGATCGCGCGCCATGCCGAACCAGATCAGTTGCGCAAAGCCGTAGTTGATCACCACGCCGTAGGCCAGGCTGGTCCACATGGGCAGCGAGAAGCGGGCCGGATCGGGCAGCGGTTCCAGGGCGATCGCCAAGGCGCCCACCACCACACTGCCCAGCAGCAGCATCCAGACCGTGACCACCAGCGGTGAGAGGGTGAGCTTGGCGCGGCGAAACATGAGCGTGCCCAGGGCCCAGCTCAAAGCCGCGCCGATCATCCAGGCAATGCCCTGAGGCCGCCCGCTCAGGCGCGCCAGCTCGTGCCACAGCAGCAGGCCAATCGCCAGCGCCGCGCACACCACCGCCACACGGATGCGCGGGGTGATGCGCTCCCCAAAGAAGGCCGCGCCGAGCAGCACGGTGAAGATGGGCATGGTGAAACCCAGAATGGCGGCACGGCCCGAGGCCAGCTCCTGCACACCGAGGATCGACAGGGTGTGCCAGCCCAGCACGTTGGGCAGACCCAGCACCGCGATCGCCGCCCACTCGCGCCCGGCCGGCCACATGCGCTCGCCCTTGCGCGCCACGTAGAAAAACAGCCAGCTCGCACCCAGCAGCATGGTGCTGGCGCGGAACATCAGCGGCGTGGTTTCCTGCAGCGAGAGCTTCATCATGGGCCAGTTCACACCCCACATCAGCGTGAGGGCGAGCAGCGCCCAGGCTTGTTTGCGGGAGATCATGCTGGCTGGCGACCGCAGCGAAGGGCCGCCCAGAGCAAGGTCAGCCCCCTTGAGGGGCAGCGACCCGCGCAGCGGTGGAGCGTGGGGGCCATATGCCTAGACCGCCACCGGTGCCTTGATCGCCGGGTGGCATTCGTAGCCTTGCACCTCGAAGTCTTCGTACTCAAAGTCGAAGATGGACGCCGGCCGGCGTTTGATGTGCAACGTGGGGTAGGCGAACGGTGTGCGGCTGAGTTGCAGCGCCACCTGTTCGTGGTGGTTGCTGTAGATGTGGCAGTCGCCGCCGGTCCAGATGAAATCGCCCACGTCCAGATCGCATTGCTGCGCCACCATGTGGGTGAGCAGCGCGTAACTCGCGATGTTGAACGGCACGCCGAGGAAAATGTCTGCGCTGCGCTGGTAGAGCTGGCAGCTGAGCTTGCCTTTGCCGCCTGCCTCGGTGGGCGGCGCCACGTAGAACTGGAAGAAAGCGTGACACGGCATGAGTGCCATCTGAGAGAGCTCGGCGACGTTCCAGGCGCTCACGATGATGCGGCGCGAATCGGGGTTGACTTTAAGCGTCTGCATCACCTCTTCGATCTGGTCGATGTGACCGCCGTCGGGCGTGGGCCAGCTGCGCCATTGCACGCCGTAGACCGGGCCCAGGCTGCCGTCTTCGCGCGCCCATTCGTCCCAGATGGTGCAACCGCGTTCCTGCAGCCACCTCACGTTGCTGTCGCCGCGCAGAAACCACAGCAGCTCGACGATGATGGCTTTGAGAAACACCTTCTTGGTCGTGACCAGCGGGAAGCCTTCGCTCAGGTCAAAGCGCATCTGGTGGCCGAACACGCTGGTGGTGCCGGTGCCGGTGCGGTCGCCTTTCTGCACACCGGAGGTGAACACATGGCGCATGAAATCTTCGTACTGCGAGCGAACGGGGCGGGCGTGAGCGGGCTGGGTCATGTCGTTGGAGGCGGATACACGGGCGATTGGGGATTGTGCCGGGGCGGCGACACACGCGCGCCAGGCGGCTGCGTCGGCTTGGCGCGGTTCAGGTGCGTGGCTGGGTCAGCGCCGTTTGCAGCATGGGTGAGGGCGCGGTGATGCGCTGGTCGAACGGGTGCCTGGGCAGGTGAAACACCTCGCGGATGCGTTTGAGGTAGCCGCGGGTTTCGGGGAAGGGTGGCACGCCACCGAAACGATCGACCGCGCCTTCGCCCGCGTTGTAGGCCGCCACGGCAAGGTCCACATCGCCCTGGAAGTACGCGAGCAACCAGCGCAGATAGGCCATGCCGCCACGGATGTTCTGCTCGGGATCGAAGGGCTTTTTCACCCGGAAGCGGGCCGCCGTTTCGGGAATCAGCTGCATCAGACCCTGGGCGTTTTTCTCCGACACCGCCAGCGGATCGAAATTGGATTCGGCGCGAATCAGCGCCACCGCCAGCGCCGGGTGGATGCCGTACTCGGGTGCCAGGCGTTGCACGATGGCGTCAATCTGGCGCCGCTGTGCGTTGTCGATCAGCGCCTTGTAGCGGCTCTCAAGTGCCTCGCGATCGGCCACCTCGGCGGCCAGCTGGGCAGTCGCCTGCTGTTCGGCAGCCAGCTCGGCTTCGATGCGTGCCACACACGCCGGCTTGCGAGTTTGCTTACCTACGATGGCCAGCAGGTTGCGCGACGGCTCGTCGCCCTGATCGGCCGCGAGCTGAAACAGGTAGGCGGCCAGGGCGTCGTCACGCGCCACGCCGCGGCCGTTGGCGTACATCCAGCCGAGGTTGTAGCGCGCCAGTGTGTCGCCAGCCACCGCCGCCTGGCAGTACAGCGCGACCGCTGCTTGCGTGTCGCGCGCCACGCCTTCGCCATGCTCCAGCGCGCGGGCTTGCTCGCGCCACGCCACGGCTTGCTCGGCGGTGGCCGCCTGGGCTGGCAGCGCAGAGACGAGCAGCAGGCCCACGATGGCGGCCAAGGAATGGCGGAGGCGCAAGCGCAGGGTCATGGGGTGAGCACGCGGCCGGGGTTCATGGTGTTGAGCGGGTCCAGGGCTTGTTTGATGGTGCGCATCAGCGCGAGCGCCACCGGGTCTTTGTGCTGCGGCAAGGTATCCACCTTGAGGCTGCCCACGCCGTGTTCGGCGCTGATCGAACCATGGTAGCGCGACACCGCGTCGAACACCAGATGGTTCACCTGGCTCTCCTGCGTGCGCAAAAACTCGGCGGCATCGGCGTGTTCGGGCGCCTGCACGTTGTAGTGCAGGTTGCCGTCACCCAGGTGGCCGAAGTTCACCAGCCGCACGCCGGGGATCTCGCGCGCCAGCAGCGCGTCTGTCTCTGCGCAGAAGGCGGGAATGCGCGACACCGGAATGCTGATGTCGTGCTTGATGTTGAGCCCTTCCTGGGCCTGCGCCAGCGGAATGCTCTCGCGGATGTGCCACAGGCCGCGCGCCTGCGCCAGGCTCTCGGCCACCACGGCGTCGCTCACCAGACCCTGTTCCAGCGCGACCTCCAGCAAGCGCTCGAACTGCTGGCGCGCATGTGCTTCCGACTCGCTGTCGCTGTTCTCCAGCAACACGCAGAACGGGCTGTCGCGCCACAGCGGCACGCGCAGGGCAGGGAAGTGCTTGTCCACCAGGCCGAGTGCAAACTGGCCCATCACCTCAAAGCCGGTGAGGCCAGCGCCGAGGTGCCGTTGCGCCAGGCCGAGCAAGGCAACGGCAGCGTCCAGCGAGGGCAGGGCAGCCCAGGCGGTCAGGCGGGCCAGCGGCTGCGGAAATAGCTTGAGCGTGGCGGCGGTGATCACACCCAGCGTGCCTTCGCTGCCAATGAACAGGTCTCGCAGGTCGTAGCCGGTGTTGTCCTTGCGCAGGCCGCTGAGCCCGTGCCAGATGTCGCCCTGGGCGGTGACCACTTCAAGGCCCAGGCACAGATCGCGCGCATTGCCGTAGCGCAGCACCTGGGTGCCGCCAGCGTTGGTGGCGAGGTTGCCGCCGATGGTGCAACTGCCCTCGGCGGCGAGACTGAGCGGAAACAGCAAACCCGCCTGATCGGCTGTCTGTTGAACTGTTTGCAACACGCAGCCGGCTTCGACCGTGAGCGTGAGGTTGGCGGCGTCCAGGGCGCGCACCGCGTTCAGGCGGGTCAGGCTGAGCAGCACCTGGGTGCCGCTGCCGTCGGGCACCGAGCCCACCACCAGGCCGGTGTTGCCGCCCTGCGGCACCAGGCTGGCGCCGGCCGCTGCGCAGGCCTTGACCACCGCAGCCACCTCGGCCGTGTTCCCCGGCCGCACCACCGCCAGCGCGCGGCCACGTGCGCGGCCGCGCCAGTCGGCCTCCCAGGCGCTGAGGTCGGCGCCGGGGTCGTCGTGGGTGAGCACCTGCGCCGGGCCGACCGCGGCGCGCAGCGCGAGCAGCAGCGCAGCTCATCCTTTCGAGGCCGGTGGCACCGGGTCGGCGGCCGCGCCAATCGCCGCGGCGTGGCGCAGTTTGTCGGCTTCTACCGCGTCTTTGCCGGCGGCCCGCAGGCGCAGTCTCACATGCATGGCGCAGGCCACAAAAAGCAGCGTGCACAGCAGCACCTGCAGCGCAGCCAGCCCGGCCGAGAGTCCGCCGTCGCTGGTGGCGCGCACCACGCCCTCGGTGAAATAGAGCCAGATCAGCAGGCTGACCCAGCGGTAGGTGTACATGCGGTTCTTGAGCAGGCCGGCCAGCGGGATGGTGAGCGGCAGCACCTTGAGCACCAGCCACGAGCCGCCGGGCCGCAGCGGCGCCAGCCAGAGCTCCCATGCCAGCCCGAGCACGATCAGCCCGAGCAGGCTGCCCACGGCGAGATCGCGGGTCCAGCGCACGTTGGCGCCGGGAGGAAGAGAGGTCGTGTCTGACATGGCAGCGAGGGTGCGAAGCGGTTGGATGGGGCGTGTTGCCCGGCCTGATCGGGCGCGCCGGCGGGTCAGGCCTGAGCCATTGCCGGGCGGTGTGACCGGGGTGTTCTGAGCTTCTGGGATGATACCGACATGACCCTCAACGAGCGCTGGCGCCAGCTGGAAGCCCTGCTGCAAACCCTGTGGCACGACACGCTGAACTTTCCGTGGCGCAACACGGCGGTGACGCTGCGCGAGCGCTTCCGCGAAGACCGCCTGGGCGTGACCGCCAGCAGCCTCACCTTCACCACCACCATCTCGCTTGGTGCCGCTGTTCACGGTGGCGCTGGCGATCTTCAGTGCCTTTCCCATGTTTTCGCGCCTGCAGACCAACCTGCAGCGCTGGCTGGTCGACAGCCTGGTGCCCGACAACATCGCCCGCCCGGTGCTGAGCTACCTCAACCAGTTCGCGGCCAAGGCCGGGGAGATGGGGTGGGCTGGCGCGCTGGCGCTGCTGGTCACGGCGCTGGCGCTCATTCTCACCATCGACCGCAAGCTCAACGACATCTGGCGTGTGCGCGAAAGCCGCCCGCTGACGCAGCGCGTGCTGGTGTACTGGGCCGTGCTCACGCTGGGCCCGCTGTTCCTGGCCGGTAGCCTGGCCGTGACGTCCTACGCGCTCTCCGCCTCCAAAGGCCTGGTGAGTTCGATGCCCGATGCGCTGCAAGCTGCTGATCGATACCCTGCAGTTCACGCTCATGACCGCTGGCATGGCCGCGCTTTACCGCTATGTGCCCAACACCCGGGTGCGCTGGGGTCACGCGCTGCTGGGCGGCCTGTTTGTGGCCGCCGGGCTGGAGCTGGCCAAGAAACTGCTGGCCTGGTACCTGCTGAGCGTGCCCACCTACTCGATGGTCTACGGCACGTTTGCGATCGTGCCGATCCTGCTGGTGTGGATTTACCTGGCCTGGGTGATCGTGTTGCTGGGCGCGGTGGTCGCGGCCTACCTGCCCAGCTTGCTCAGCGGCATTGCGCGGCGCGGCGACACGCCCGGCTGGAACTACCAGCTCGCGCTGGAGCTGGTGGACCAGCTGCAAGCCGCTCGCTCAGCCGACACGCTCTCAGCCGAAACCGATGCACGCGGCCTGAGCCTGGAGCACCTGGCCCGAGCCTTGCGGGTGGACGGTCTGCAGCTGGAGGAGCCGCTGCGCGTGCTGCGCCAGCTCGACTGGGCAGGCTCTTTGGATGAAGAGCAGGCGCGCTGGGTGCTTGCTGGTCGACCCCGCCACCACGCCGCTGGCACCACTGGCCAACAGCCTGCTGCTGCGGCGCACGCTGCACACCGAGGCGATGTGGGCGGCCAGCGGGTGGGAACGGTTGACCCTGGGGCAGGCGCTGGCGGCGCGCACGCCATCGGTGGCCCCCGACCTGGCCCTGCCTTCTGATGCGCCCGGCGTACCGGGCTAGCTGGTCGAAAACGGCGCGCGCAAAAACCCCCGAAAGCGCGCGCGGCCGCCACGCTGCGGGGCTTCGGTGAGGCGGTACGCGGGAAAGCGCTGCAAAAAGCGCCCGATGGCAATGCGGCCTTCGAGTCTCGCGAGGCTCAGGCCGGCGCACTGGTGAATGCCAAAACCGAAGGCCAGGTGTTTGTTGTTCGCGCGGTCCAGGCGCAGTTCGTCAGGGTGATCAAACACCGCGGGGTCGCGGTTGGCCGCGCCGATGCCCAGGGTGACCAGGGTGCCGGCGGGCAGGTTCACATCGCCGATCCGGGTGGCTTTGACGGCGCGCCGGTTGCCCAGCTGGTTGGATGACTCGAAGCGCAGGAACTCGTCGACCGCCAGCGTGAGCAGGGCCTCTTGCCTAGCCGCGTCGCCGTTGCTGGCCTGCAGCGCGGCGGCCAGGGCGATGCGCTGTGCCGGGTGCTCTTGCAGGCAGATCAGGGCGTTGCCAATCAGGTTGGTGGTGGTCTCGTGGCCGGCGTTGAGCAGAAAGATGCAGTTTTGCAGCAACTCGATTTCGCTCAGGCGCTCACCCTCGACCTCGCCCTGGATCAGCCGCGTGAGCACATCGCGCTCGGGGTCGCCCGGCCGCTGGCGGCGCTCGGCCACCAGGCCGCGCAGGTAGTCGAGCATCTCGGTCACGCTGCGGTCGCCCAGCGCCTGCTGCTGTGGTGTGACCACCGGTTCCAGCGCGCCCAGGATGGCGAGTGACCAGTCGCGCAGCGGCCCGCGCTCGGTGTGCGGCACGCCGAGCAGGTTGCCGATGATCTCCACCGGAATCGCAGAGGCGAAGTCTTCAATCAGATCGCCGCCGCCTTGTGCGCCCATCCGGTCCAGCAACCCGTCGACCAGCGTGATCAGGCCGGGCTCCATGTCGGCGATGGCGCGCCGGGTGAGCGCGCCCATGATCAGCTTGCGCACCCGGGTGTGCAGCGGCGGATCGTTGAACACCAGGCTGGTGGTGTGGTGCTCAAAGAGTGGTGAGCCGGCGCCGTACTTGGGTGCGAACTCCACCTGTTTGTCCGAGCTGAAGGTCTGCGCATCCCGGTAGACCGCCACCAGATCGGCGTACCGCGTGAGAAACACCGAGCCATCGGGCATCTGGCGTACCGGAGCGTTCTCGCGCAACGCGTCGTAAACCGGGTAGGGGTTGGCCAGAAAATCGGCGGGAAGGGCGCGCAGATCGAAAACGGCGGCAATGGCCTGGGCGCGTTCGGCGGCCATGGCGGGCGTGATGGCTTGGGGATGGATGGGTGCGGTCATGCTGGCATTCTGGCAGCGCGTGTTGGGCGAATCACCCCGCCGGTGGCGGACGTGACACGCCTGCTCGTCCGAGCGACAGGCCACGCCGATACCCTGTCAACACGCCGAGTCTGGCTGAGCACCCTAGACTCCACCCCGTTTGCCAGTCCGGGCGCCTTCCCGTGGTGAAAGCCATTCCCCTTCATCACCCGCTGTGCGCCATGCCTTCTTTCCCTGCTGATTCGCCCGTTGACATCGTTTACCTGTGGGTGGACGGCAGCGACCCGGTGTGGCGCGCCAAGCGGCACGCTGCAGCCTTGGGCCTGGGTGCCGAAGAGGCCCAGTCCATGGCGCCCCACGGCAATGTAGAAGGCCGCTTTCGGGACAACGACGAACTGCGGTACAGCCTGCGGGCGCTGGAGCGGTTCTTTCCCGATCATGGCCATGTGTACATCGTCACCGACGGCCAGACGCCGCCCTGGCTCAAGGCCTCCGCCCGCCTCACGGTGATCAGCCACCAGGACCTGTTGCCTGCCGAGCGCTTGCCCACGTTCGACTCCGGGAACATCGAGTCCTACATCCACCGCATCCCTGGGTTGTCGGAACGCTTTTTCTACTTCAACGACGACGTGTTTTTCGGTGCCCCGGTGCGGCTGGACCGCTGGTTCTGGCCGGGCGGGTTTTATGTGGCCTGGTCCGATGACCAGGCGGTGGATGGAGGCCCGATGCGGCCAGGGGACAACTCGCTGGAGAACGCCAGCCGCCTGTCTGCCGAGTGGCTCAAGGGGCAGCCCTCGCTCAAGCCAGCCGGCTACCGCCACACGCCGCGCACCTTTGCCCATTCACCGAGGCCTTTGCTGAAATCCTTGTTGTTTCGACTCGAAGACGAGGCACCAGAACTGTTTGAGCGGGTGCGCTCCGGCGTATTCCGAACCTGGGACAACCCCACGCTGGTGTCCGACTTTGTGCTGCGCTGGGCGCTGGCCCACGGGCTGGCCCAGGTCCGCGACCACACGCATCTGTACCTGGCCACGGGCGAGCGGGACCCGTCGGCGGCGCTCGCCGAACTGCTGAACGCCAACGGTCAGCTGGATTTTTTCTGCATCAACGACACCACCGACGACGCGCATGGCCAGGACCCTCGGCTGACCCAGGCGCAGGCCGTCTTGCAGCAGCTGTTTCCACACGCCTCGCCATTCGAGCAGCCGCCTTTCTGCGCGGTGCAGTTGCCGCAGCACCATCCCCACCAGAGCGCGCACCACGCCAGACCGCAGCCGCGTTCACATGCCCCCGCTGGACAAGCCTGGCCCAAGGCGCCAGACCGAATCGGTATCGTGACCTGATTTTTAGGCTTGCCGCGTGTGGCTGGCGCGGTGCCGCTGTGTGTCTGGGTGCCGCAAGGCGGCGTGTTTGGTGACGCGGCCCGCCATGCGCTCGCGCCACATCTTGAATGAGCGCGGTTTCAGCGTGCGCCGCATCAGTGCCACCACGGCCGATTCGTTGAGCCCGAACTGCCGTTCGATGGCCTCAAACGGCGTGCGGTCTTCCCACGCCATTTCCACCACCCGGGACTGTTCGGCGGCAGTCAGCGCCTCGGGAGCAGCGGCACTCATGCGTTCAGAAAATCGCGCAGCGCGGCCAGGGTCTGTTCGGGGGCCTCGGTCATCTGGTGGTGGCCCACCGGCAGCCTGACCACCTGCACCGATTTCCCGGCGCCCTTGGCGGCCTGGATCAGACCCTGCGCCGCCTTGGGCTGTGTCATCTGGTCGGCGCTGCCGAGCAGGAACAGCACCGGGCAGGTGATCTGCGCTGCGGCCTGTTCGCCGTTGGCGTAGCGGTCGCAGGCCACGAAGCCCCGGTGGAACACGTTGACCGCAGGGTTGCTGCGCAACACGCGCCGGCCCAGCGCCATGCCCGCGCCGTAAACCCAGGTGCCAGGGCCGAGCGCCGAGGGTGGTGCGGCCAGCGTCGAGCGCGAGAACACGTTGACCATGGTGAGCGCCTTCTCGGGCTCGTTCAGCGAGGCCTCGATCAACGCCGGCGAGACCTTCATCGGGTAGGCCGTGCCCACCAGAGCCAGGTGGCTCACCCGCTCCTTCAACCGCGCGGCTGCTTCCAGCGCAATCAGCGAACCCCAGCTGTGGCCCACCAGCGCGGCCTTTTGCACGCCGGCCGCATCCAGCAAGGCGGCCACGAAATCGGCTGCTGCCTCCACGGTCGCGGGCGCTTCGCCGCCGCTCTTGCAGTGCCCGGGCAGGTCAACCGCCAGCACGTTCCAGCCGTGGTGGGCCAGGTAGCGGCTTTGCAGAATCCAGACGCTGTGGTCGTTGAGCACGCCGTGGATGAAGACCACGGTGGGCTGGGCAGCATCGAAGGCCTTGCCGCCGGTGTAGCAATAGGTGCTGCGCGCCTTGAACGTCGATGTACATCACACACCTGCCTTTTCCGCGGCCTTGAGCGCGCGCTTCAGATCGTCGATCAGATCGTCGGCCCCTTCCAGGCCGATGGACAGACGGATCGTGCCCGGGCCAATGCCCGCGCCCGCCAGCGCTTCGTCGCTCATGCGGAAGTGCGTGGTGCTGGCCGGGTGGATCACCAGCGAGCGGCAGTCGCCCACGTTGGCCAGGTGGCTGAAGATCTTGAGCGCTTCGATGAAGGCCTTGCCCTGTTCGCGCGAACCTTTGATGTCGAAGCTGAACACCGAGCCCGCACCTTTCGCGCCGAACCGCAGCAGCTTTTGCAGCCAGCGCGTGGCTGGGGTGCGACTCTCCAGCAGCGGGTGACCGACGCGGCCCACCAGCGGGTGGCTGGCGAGGAACTGCACCACCTTTTCGGTGTTGGCCATGTGGCGGTCCATGCGCAGTGAGAGCGTTTCGATACCTTGCAAAATCAGCCAGGCGCTGTGCGGCGAGAGGCAAGCACCGAAGTCGCGCAGGCCCTCGCGCCGCGCGCGCAGCAGGAAGGCGCCCACCGTGCTCTCCTCGCTGAACACCATGTTGTGAAAGCCGTCATAGGCTTCGGTCAGCTCGGGAAATTTCCCCGAATGCTCCCAGTCGAAACTGCCGCCGTCCACCAGCACGCCACCGATCACGGTGCCGTGGCCACTGAGGAACTTGGTGGCCGAGTGGTAGACGATGTCGGCGCCGTGCGACAGCGGCTGGATGAGGTAGGGCGTGGTGAGCGTGCTGTCCACCAGCAGCGGCACTTTCGCTTCGTGTGCGATCTGCGAAATGGTCGGGATGTCCAGCACGTCCAGCCCCGGGTTGCCCACGGTCTCGCCAAAAAACAGCTTGGTGTTGGGCCGCACGGCGGCTTTCCAGCCGTCGATGTCGCCCGGCTTCACAAACGTGGTCTCGATGCCGAAGCGGCGCAGCGTGTAGTGCAGCAGGTTCTGGCTGCCGCCGTAGAGCGCGGTGCTGGCCACAATGTGCGAACCAGCGCCCATGAGCGTGGCCACGGCCAGGTGCAGCGCGGCCTGGCCGCTGGCGGTGCTGATGGCGCCGATGCCGCCTTCGAGTGCGGCCATGCGCTGCTCAAACACCGCGTTGGTCGGGTTGCTGATGCGGCTGTAGACGTGGCCGGCGCGCTCCAGGTTGAACAGGGCGGCGGCGTGGTCGCTGGACTCGAAAACGAAGGAGGTGGAGAGGTGGATCGGCACCGCGCGCGCGCCGGTGGCGTCTGGTGTGAAGCCGGCGTGCAGCGCGAGGGTGTCGAAGCCTGGATCGGCGTAACCGGCCATGGGTTTTGTCTCCTGGGTTTCACGCGCCGACAGCCAGCGCAATGGCCAATTATTGTGGGCTATATTCCCAGCAAGACCAGCCCAGCCGGCGACACCCGGACCAATGAGGAGAACAGCCATGCGAGTCAGCGACATCCTGCGTGTGAAAGGCGGCACGCTTTACACCTGCCATCCCAACGATGCGCTGACGCAAGCGGTTGAAACCATGGCGGCTTACGACATCGGCTCGCTGGCCGTGATGGAACACGGCGATCTGGTCGGCATGCTGACCTTTCGCGAGCTCATCCACACGCTGGCCAGCAGCGGCGGCACGGTGAGCAACCGTTCGGTTCGCGCGGTGATGGACGACCACCCGATCAGCTGCACGCCCGAGACCGAGCTGGAGCAGGTGCGCCCGCTCATGCTGGAGCGCCACACGCGCTACATGCCGGTGATGGACAACCGCATGCTCATGGGCGTGATCAGCTTTTACGACGTGGCCCGCGCGGTGGTGGACGGCCAGAATTTCGAGAACAAGATGCTCAAGGCCTATATCCGCGACTGGCCGGAGGAAGAGAGCGGCAAAAGCGAGCCCAACCTGCCCTGAGCCTGTGGACACCCGATGAAAAATGCCCCGAGTCCCGGGGCATTTGTTTTGACCCCATCTCGACAGCTCTGGGCGCCTTGGGCCACCTCGGCCACGCCAGCCCGGCGAACGCAGTGGGTCAGCTTGCAGCCCAAGGTGTGGGCTCGGGCACCACACAGGCGGGAGGTTCCACGTCCACCGTTTTGAAATCGGCCGGCGAGACGATTTCCAGGTATTCCATGTCGGGTGAGTAGTCGAACAGGAAGTGGCGAATGCCCGGGCGCTGGTGCACGCAGTCGCCGGCTTCCACCAGCGTCACCTGGTCTTCGTACATGAACTTGGCCCAGCCTTTGACCATGATCACGATTTGAAAGTCGGCCTCGTGGCGGTGCCAGCCGGTGCCGTGATCGGGCGGCTGGTTGGCTTTCACCAGGTGGGCCACCACCTTGCCCTGGGTGGCGGCGGCGATGCCCAGGTCCCGGTACAGGAAAAAGTCGCGCAGGCCGCCCGGCAGATACTCGGTGTCGGCGGGTTTGACGTGGGAAAACTGGGTGGCGGTTTTGTCCAGCATGTTGAACTCCTGCAGATGGTGTCAGCGGATTTGCTGCGGTGCAGCGTAAAGCAGATTCGCGTCCCTTGCCAGCGATCGCCAGCGCCAGCCGTGCCAGTGCGTGGCAGGTGGTCTGGGATAATCTGGCGCATATGAGCGGCAACACCTTCGGCACCCTGTTTTGCGTCACCAATTTTGGTGAATCTCACGGCCCAGCCATTGGCTGCGTGATCGACGGCTGCCCGCCGGGCATGGCGCTCAGCGAGGCCGACATTCAGACCGATCTGGACCGCCGCCGGCCCGGCACCAGCAAGTTTGTGACCCAGCGCAACGAGCCCGACGCGGTGGAAATCCTCTCGGGCGTGTACGAGGGCAAGACCACCGGCACCCCGATCGCCCTGCTGATCCGCAACACCGACCAGCGCAGCAAAGACTACGGCAACATCGTCCAGACCTTCCGTCCCGGCCACGCCGACTACACCTACTGGCAGAAGTTCGGCATCCGCGACCCGCGCGGCGGTGGCCGAAGCTCGGCCCGCCTGACCGCGCCCACGGTGGCCGCCGGCGCGGTGGCGAAGAAGTGGTTGAAAGAGAAATTCGGCACCACGTTCCACGCCTGCATGACCCAGATTGGCGACGAGGTGATTGGTTTCGAGAGCTGGGACCATGTGGCGAACAACCCGTTTTTTGCACCGGTGGCCGATGTTTCGGCCCTGGAGGCCTACATGGAGGCGCTGCGCAAAAGCGGCGACTCCTGCGGCGCCCGGCTGCGGGTGGTGGCGCGCCACATGCCGGTGGGCCTGGGCCAGCCGCTGTACGACAAGCTCGATGCCGACATTGCCCACGCCATGATGGGTCTGAACGCGGTCAAGGGCGTGGAGATTGGCGCGGGTTTTGCCAGCGTGACCGACAAGGGAAGCACCCACGGCGATTCGCTCACGCCCGAGGGCTTCGAGGCAACAAGGCGGGCGGCGTGCTCGGCGGCATCAGCACCGGGCAAGACCTGGATGTGTCGATTGCCATCAAGCCCACCAGCTCCATCCTGATCCCGCGCGCCTCCATCGACACCACCGGCCAGCCCACGGAGCTGATCACCAAGGGCCGACACGACCCCTGCGTGGGCATTCGCGCCGCACCCATCATCGAAGCGCTGCTGGCGCTGGTGGTGATGGACCACGCGCTGCGCCACCGCGCGCAGTGTGGCGATGTGGTGCCGCCGCTGGCGCCCATTCCCGGCTCCACTGGGTCCGGCAGCTGATTTCCCGCACCAGGCGCCGCAGCGTGCCTTGTGATTCCCCGCTTCCTTGCTGGAAACTCCCATGCCCACCATCCGCGTTGAAATGTTCGAAGGCCGCACGCCTGAGCAAAAGCAGGCCTTCGTCAAGGCCATCACCGAGGCCACGGTGAACACCCTGGGCGGCTCGCCTGATTCGGTTCAGGTGGTGATCACGGATGTGAGCAAGTCCAACTGGGCCTCCGGCGGCCTGCTGTGGAGCGACCCGAGCCGCCAGAAGCCGGTGTGAGTCGATCCGGGCCACCATCGCCCGACCAGCCCATGGCGGATGAGTTGTCGGGCGGTTCGCTGGCTGCGAAGCAGCGTCTGTTGCCGTTTGCCGCGCTGTCGGCCAGCTACTTCGCCCACATCGGGTTTTTCAACCCCTACCTGCCGCTGTGGCTCAAGGAGCTCGGCTTTGGCCTGATTGCCATCGCCGTGCTGACATCGGTGCAATCGGCCACGCGCCTGTTTGCGCCCTACGCCTGGGGCACGCTCTCCGACCGCACCGGTGAGCGCGTCAAGCTGCTGCGCTATGGCGCCACGATTGCGCTGCTGCTGTCTTTCGCGCTGTGGTTCCCGCTCAGTGGTGTGGCGCTGTTCGTGGTGCTGCTGCTGATGTTCACCCACACCAGCGCCATGATGCCCATGAGCGAGGCGGCGCTGGCGCACCTGGTGAGCCAGGGCGGCGCGTTTGATGCCCGGCGCTACGGCCGCGTGCGGCTCTGGGGCTCGCTGGGTTTTCTGGTGACGGTGGTGATCGCGGGCTGGTGGTTCGAGCGCTTTGGTCTCGGGCATTTCCCGGCCTGGACGCTGCTCACCCTGGGCGCGGTGGTGATCAGCGTGTGGCTGCTGCCCGATTTCAAGGAGGCGCCCCACGCCGACGAGCGCCACCCCGATGTCTGGCCGGTGCTGCGCCAGCCGCCGGTGCGCTGGTTCTTTGCGGCGGTGTTCTGCCACGTGCTGGCGCACATCTTCATCTATGTCTTCCTGTCGCTCTACCTCGATGCGCTGGGCTACAGCAAGACCGTGATCGGGCTGCTGTGGGCGGTGTCGGTGGTGATCGAGATCGCCTGGTTCTTCAGCCAGGGTCGCTGGCTGCCGCGCCTCTCGCTCGACCGGCTGGCTGGTGCTGGCCGCCGCGCTGATGGTGCTGCGCATGGGGCTGACCGCCGGCCTGCCGCTGGTGTGGCCCGTCTTGCTGTTTGCGCAGGCCCTGCACGCCATCACCTTCGCCGCGCACCACACCGCCTGCATCGCGCTGCTGTCGCACCACTTTCCCGGTCGGCTTCGCGGCCGTGGCCAGGCGCTCTACACCGTGATCGGCTACGGCCTGCCGGGTGTGATCGGCGGGCTGGGCGGTGGCTTGC
Organism: uncultured beta proteobacterium; assembly: GCA_963831255.1. Lineage (GTDB taxonomy): Bacteria > Pseudomonadota > Gammaproteobacteria > Burkholderiales > Burkholderiaceae_C > Hydrogenophaga. The sequence continues at coordinate 223,448 of CAWHPI010000009.1, forward strand.
TCAGTTCGGCGCTGGGATTGGCCAGCGTGTTCTGGCTGGCGGCGGCCTGCGCCGCTTTGGCGCTGCTGTGCGCGCTCAGGGCGCGGTGGTGGCAATCGCGGGGCGGCGCAGCGGGTTGAAGCCGGTCACCAGCGCGGTGGCCACCAGGATCAGCACACCACCGCTCAGCAGACCGGGTGACAGCGCCTCGTTCAGAAACAGGTTGCCCCAGATCACGCCAAAAACCGGAATCATGAACGAGGGGCTCATGGCCGCCACCGGGCTCACCTGCCGGATGATGCGCAGGTGGGCCCAGTAGGCCAGCCCCGAGGTGACGATCCCCAGCACCGCCACCGCCGCCAGCGCCGTGGGCGTGAAGCGAGCCTGCGGCAGTGTCCACAACGCACCGGGCAACACCATCGGCAGCGCAGCGAGATGGATGCCGGCGGCGATGGCCAGCGGCTGCATGCGCGTGGTGGCGCGCTTCATGAGCGGCGTGACGATGCCGAAACAGGCGGCGGCCGTGATGCAGGCCAGGGCGGCGCCCAGGGTGGCGGCGTCGGGGCTCACCGGGCCCAGCCGCACGATCAGCGCCACGCCCAGGAACCCGAACACGCAGCCGGTCAGCTTGCGCCGTGTCAGCGTGTCTTCGCCGAACCAGGCCGAAGCCAGGGTGCCGAACAGCACCGCGGTGGTGTTGAGCAGGGCGCTGTAGCCGGCCGGCAGCTGGAGCGCTGCGAAGGCGAACAGCAGGAAGGGCAGGGTGGTGGACAGCAGGCCGAGCAACAGCAGCTCGCGCCAATGGGTCCAGGGCCAGTCGTGGCGCAACAACTTCATCAGCACCACCAGCGTGCCCGCGGCCAGCGTCAGCCGCAAACCCGCCAGCACCCAGGGCCCGAGCAAGGGACTGGCCAGGCGCAGGAACATGAACGACGCGCCCCACAAGGCGGAGAGGCCGATCAGCTGAAAGAAGTGGCGCGTGTTCACCGCCACATTGTGTGGCTGCGCCTATTGGCGCTTGTCGGCGCTCGACGCCGTCGCTGTCACCGACCGGACTCAGCCGGCCTTGCGCGCCAGGCCTTCGATGGCGAGCCGATAGCCGTCCACGCCAAACCCCACCACGATGCCGGCGGCGGCGGGCGAAATGTACGAGTGGTGGCGGAACGTCTCGCGCGCGTGCACGTTGGAGATGTGCACCTCGATCACCGGCAAGGGCTTGACGCCGGCAATCGCGTCGAACAGCGCCACCGAGGTGTGGGTGAAGGCACCCGGGTTGAACACCACGCCCGCCACCTCTCCCGCCGCAAAGCGCCGGCCGGCTTCGTGGATCTTGTCGATCAGCTCGCCCTCATGGTTGCTCTGAAAACACTCGGCCGCAAAGCCCAGGCGCTGTGCGTCGGCCTCGCACTGCGTTTGCAGATCGGCCAGCGTGGTGGCGCCGTACACGCCGGGCTCGCGCGTGCCCAGCAGATTGAGGTTGGGGCCGTTGAGGATGAGCAGGGTTTTCATGCGCGTCGGAGGTTGCGGAGAGCGAGGAAAAAGCGGGGTCAGTATAGGGTGCTGCTGGCGAGCCGATGCTGCCACGCCTGGCTGCTGCCGTTGCGCAACCAAGGGCTTACCCGGTGTCGAGAAAATTGACAAAAGTGAGCGCCCGGTGCTGCTCAATTTCAGCGAATTTTCCGCAAGTGGTTGTTTCTGAATCCTATTTTTACTGGGGCGTGAATCTTGCATGCGATGCGGAGTGGGCCGATTGAAGGGCCCAACGTTGGGTTCCCCGTATCAGCGTGCCGATGGGCACAAACAAAACCACTCTCGGAGACAAAAGATGATTTCCAAGCGCCTTCGTTCTGCCTTGCGCCTCGTGTTGCTGCCCGCACTCGTTGCGGTTTCCGTGTCGGCTCAGGCCGGCCCGTTTTCCAGCCTCTTTGTGTTTGGCGACAGCTTGTCGGACACCGGCAATGTCAGCATCGTGACTGGTGGCGCAGCCCCGGGCACGGCCGAACCCTACGCGCCAGGCCGTTTTTCCGACGGGCCACTTTGGGTCGAAACGCTCGCTTCTGGCCTGGGTTTGGCCGGGCAGGCCAATCCGTATCTGTTGGGTGGCAACAATTACGCCTTCGGCGGCGCGCGCACCGGTGCGGTCGGTGCCCCACCCGGCGTGCTTGCCCAGGTGGCCGGCATATGGGGTGTTCAGCCGGGCCGGGTGCCGGCAGACCCCAACGCGCTCTACGTGGTGGTGGGCGGCGGCAACGACATGCGCGACGCGCGCAGCGATGTCTTGCTTGACGATGCCGGCCGCCAGGCCGCTGCGCAAGCCGCGATCAACAACTTGGCCAGTGCCATTTCCGTGTTGGCGCTCAACGGCGCGCGCAATGTGCTGATCTCCACCCTGCCCGATCTCGGCGCTACCCCGGAGGCTGCTTTCCTCGGCCTGACGACGGTATCCACTCAGGTTTCTGGTTACTTCAATGCCTTGGTGCCCTCGTTGCTTGCGCTGGAAGGTGTCTTCGCCGGTCTCGACATCGAACTGCTCGACATGGCTGGCGTCGCCGCCAATGTCGAACGCCAACCCGGATGACTTCGGCGTGACCAACACCAGCCTGCCTTGCGCCGGCTTTGCCTTCAGCGCTGGTGCGAGCTGCGCGACCTCGCTGTTCTCGGATGCGCTGCATCCCTCGGCTTACGCTCACCTGCTGATCGGCCAGGCCGCGCTGGCTGTCTATGGCATCCCCCTGCCTGGCACGCTGGCGCTCATGGGCCTGGCCTTGGTGGTGCTGGTGGGCGTGCAGCGCCGCCGCCAGGCCTGAGCCACGGGCCGGGGCGGGCCCTCAGACCAGCGGCACGCTGAGCCGCTGGATCACCGGGCGCGTCTCGGGGCGCACGCCGCGCCACCAGGCAAACGCCTCGGCCGCCTGCTCCACCAGCATGCCCACGCCGTCGGCCAGGCGCGCGGCGCCGGCGGCCTGCGCCTGTTTCAGGAACGGTGTGAGCCCTTTGCCGTAGACCATCTCGTAGGCCAGTGCGCCGGGCGCGAACACGCCCGCCGGCAGGGGGAGGCCCGCTTCTGACAGACCGGTTGAGGTGGCGTTGATCACCAGGTCGAAAGTCTCGCCGGCCAGCGCCTCATAGCCGCCGGTCTGCAGGGCCACGTGGGCCGCGAAATCCTGCTTCAGGCGGTGCGCGGTGTCGGCGGTGCGGTTGGCCACGGCCAGCACGGCCGGGCCACAGCGGCCAGCGGCAGGATGGCGCCGCGCGTGGCGCCGCCGGCGCCGCAGATCAGCACGCGTTTGCCTGCCAGCGCCATGCCCAGGTTGTGCTCGATGTCGCGTGCCAGGCCCACGCCGTCGAAGTTCTCGGCCCAGATGCGATCGCCCTCGAATTTCAGCGCGTTGGCTGCGCCAGCCATGCGGGCGCGCTCCATCGGGTCTGTGGCGATGTCAAACGCCTGCAGCTTGAAGGGCAGCGTGACATTTACGCCAAGGCCGCCTTCGCGCTGAAACGCTTGCACGGTTGCGGCAAATCCGTCGAGCGGCGCTTCGATGGCGGTGTAGGTCAGCGCCTGCCCGGTGGCCTCGGCAAACAGGCGATGGATCAGCGGCGACTGGCTGTGTGCGATGGGGTGGCCAATGACGGCGTAGCGGTCGGTCATGGAATTTTGGGTCAGCGCAATGAGCAAACCGCCATTGTCCCGCAGCACCCTCGCGGAAAACTTGCCTACCATTCGGGGCATGACCACTTCACTCAAAATCGATTTCGTGTCCGACGTCACCTGCCCCTGGTGCGCGGTCGGGCTGGGCGCGCTGGAACAGGCCTTGCACAACCTGCAGGGCACGGTGAGCGCCGACCTGCATTTCCAGCCGTTTGAACTCAACCCGCAGATGGGCGCGCAAGGCCAGGACGCGAGCGAACACCTGACGCAAAAGTACGGCTCCACGCCGGCGCAACAGTCGCAGATCCGCGAGACCATCCGCCAGCGCGGCGCCGAGGTGGGCTTCACCTTCAAGGCCGAAGGGCGCGGGCGCGTGTGGAACACCTTCGATGCCCACCGCCTGCTGCACTGGGCCGAGGTGGAAGGCGAACCCGGTCAGCAATACGCGTTGAAGAAGGCCTTGCTGGAAGCCTGCCACGGCCGCGCAGAAAACATGTCATCTCCCGAGGTGCTGGTCGCAGCTGTCGAATCGGTGGGGCTGGACGGCAAGCGCGCCCAGGCCATTCTGGCCAGCGAAGAGTTTGCCGCCGAGGTGCGCGGTCGAGAACAGTTCTGGACCAGCCACGGCATCCACTCGGTGCCCGCCGTGATCATCAACGACCGCCACCTGATCTCCGGCGGCCAGCCAGCGGCGGTGTTTGAGCAGGCGCTGCGCCAGATCGCAGCCGGCTGAGCGAGCCCACTGGCTTCAAGTGGGCTGCTGCAACGCCTTGCCGATGCGGTGTCGGCTCACGGTGGGCTTTGGCACCTTGCCCGGCAGGTGCTCAAACCAGCGCCGCACATCGTCTTCCACGCACAGGCCGTGCATGTAGTTGTAGAGCGCCTTGCGCAGGCCCATGCCCAGCGCGTCGTGGTCGACGCCGGTGGGGTCGATGAAGCCGATGTCGTTCTTGGCGAAGGTGACTCGGCGGCAGCGGGATGAGTTCGACGCCGTAGTCCGCCGGGTTTAGGCCGACGGGTGAGTGCACGGTGCAGCTGAAGCGGTGGAAGAAGCCGCTCTGGATGCAGCCGTGCTTCGAACAGCTGGCGCACGTATTCGAGCGCGTCCACCGTGTCTTGCACCGTCTGGGTGGGAAAGCCGTACATCAGGTAGGCGTGCACCAGGATGCCGGCGTCGTGAAAAGCCCTTGGTCACCCGCGCCACCTGTTCCACGCTCACGCCTTTTTTCATCAGCGTGAGCAGCCGGTCGCTCGCCACTTCCAGGCCGCCGCTCATGGCGATGCAGCCGCTTTGTGCCAGCAGCTCGGCGAGTTCGGGCGTGAAGGTTTTTTCGAACCGGATGTTGCCCCACCAGCTGATGTTGCAGATCGCGGCGGATCAGCTCTTCGCGCCAGCGCCTTGAGCGCTTTGGGCGGCGCGGCTTCGTCGACAAAATGAAAGCCGGTCTGACCGGTTTCTTCCACGATCTGCTGGATGCGGTCGGCCAGCTTTTCGGCGGTGGCGGTCTCGTAGCGGCCGATGTAGTCCAGGCTCACATCGCAGAAGCTGCACTTCTTCCAGTAGCAGCCGTGGGCCACGGTGAGCTTGTTCCAGCGGCCGTCGCTCCACAGGCGGTGCATGGGGTTGAGCATGTCGAGCAGGCTCAGGTAGCGGTCGCCAGCGGCAGGCCGTCCCAGGTGGGCGGTGCCCACGTCTTCGAACGGGATGTCGGGCTCGGCGAGGTTGACGTACTTCACCTCGCCTTCGCCGTTGCGCACAAAGGTGCGCACGCAGGCGCTGCGGCCGCGCTGGCCGCTGCAGGTGTTCGATCAGCGAGAGCACCGGGCGCTCGCCGGCGTCGAGCGTCACGTAGTCCACGAAGTCGAAGACACGCGGCTCGGTGAGCTCGCGCAGCTCGGTGTTCACATAGCCGCCGCCGAGCGCGATGCTTGACGTGCGGGTTGTGCGCCTTGATGGTCTGGCCGATGCGCAGCGCGGCGTAGACCGAGCCGGGAAAGGGCACCGAGAGCAGCACCAGCGTGGGCTGGTGTTGCGGTCGATGGCGGCGCAGCGTCAGGTCGGTCAGCAGGTCGTCGATCAGCGTGGGCGGCGCGGCGAGCGCGGTGGCCAGCGGCTCGAAGCGTGGGCTGGCTGCTGGCCAGCGACTCGGCGTAGCGCACGAATTCGAAGCGCTCGTCCACCGCGTCGCGCAGCACATCGGCCAGATCGTTGAGGTAGAGCGTGGCGAGGTGGCGCGCTTTGTCCTGCACGCCGAGCGCACCAAAGGCCCAGGCCAGTGGGTCGCCGCCCTCGTCGCCAAGCTCGGCATCTTCATACGCATCGAGCGCGGCAGAAGCGCGGGCCCTCGGGCAGCAGGCCGCGCGCGGCGATGCGGTGCGCCAGCGTGGAGTCGCCGCCTTGCAGGAAGCGGATCGCCGGGCCGATGGTGGCGCGGTAGGTCGTCGAACTGGTCGATAAAGGCGTGCACGCTGGCCGAGCGATCGGCCTCGGCGAGCGCCAGCGCGCGGGCCTGCACGGCGTCCAGCCCGGCGGGCGTGAACAGCCGCAACACCAGCGCCAGCGCCAGGTCTTCCTGCACCGCCGCGATGCCGCGCGAGCGCAGGAAGCCGGTGAGGTAGGCGGTGGAGGGGTAGGGCGTGTTGAGCTGCGTCATCGGGGGGATGAGGCTCAACACGCGCACGGTGTGGCTGGGACTGGCGGCTGGCGTTGAGTTCACCTGCCGATCTTACGGCGGCAACGACATGTGCCCCGCGCGCTCAGGCGATGGCGGGGGCTGGCATCGCGCTTGCCCGCCGACTTGGCGCGTGCCACTGCACCACCTGCTCGGCCACCATGTCGGCCGTGATGGCCGAGAGCGTCCAGCCCAGGTGGCCGTGACCGGTGTTGTAGAACACGTTGGCGCGCTTGCCCGCGCCCACGCGCGGCAGCATGTTCGGCATCATCGGGCGCAGGCCGGCCCAGGGCATCGACGTGGCGCGTGTTGACGCCGGGGAAGCACTGGTTGACCCAGTCCACCAGCGGGCGGATGCGGTCGGCGCGGATGTCGCGGTTGACGCCGTTGAACTCGGCCGTGCCGGCGACGCGGAAGCGGTCGGCGCCCAGGCGGCTGGTGACCAGCTTGGTTTCGTCGTCCAGCAGGCTGACCTGGGCGCGGCTTGCTGGCTGGCGGCGTCGGGCAGGTTCACGGTGATGGAGTAGCCCTTGACCGGGTAGACGTTGAGGCGGTCGCCCAGTTGCGCGGCCAGGTCGCGGCTGTGCACGCCGGCGCAGACGACCACGGCCGTCGAACGGCGCGTGTGTCCACCCGCGTCGTCTGGACAGGTGACGGTGCGCGTGCTGACCGTCGCTGTGCAGGCGCGCCACGTCTTGGCCGTAGAGCAGCTTCACGCCCAGGCGCTCGCAGGCGGCGGCCAGGCCGAGGGTGAACTTGTGGATGTCGCCGGTGCGTCGCTCTCGGTGTAGAAGCCACCGTAGTAGTCGCCGGCCAGCGTGGGTTCGATGGCGCGCATCTCGTCGGGCGTGACGGCGCGGCGCGCGCAGGCCGCCCTGCGGCCAGCAGCTTGGACACCTCGGCCGCGTGGTCGAAGCCTTTCTTGTCGCGGTAGATGTGCAGGATGCCCTGGCGCTTCAGGTCGAAGTCCATGCCTTCGGCCTCGGCCCAGCCGAACAGGTGCTCGCGCGCGGCGATGGCCAGCCGGGTGGTGGCGATGGTGTTGTCGCGGTAGTTCGGGATGTGGCGCCACGAACTCGGCGAACCAGCTGAAGTCTTGTGCCAGCTGGGCTTGGGGTTGACCAGCAGCGGCGCGTCGGCTCTTGAGCATCCACTTCAGGCCCTTGAGGATGGTGGACGGGTGGGTCCAGACCTCGGCGTTGGAGGCCGAGAGCTGGCCGCCGTTGGCGAAGCGAGGTTTCCATCGCGGCGTAGCGGTGCTGCTCGATCAGGGTGACCGGCGAAGCCGCGCTTGGCCAGGGCGTAGGCGCTGGTGACGCCGGTGATGCCGCCGCCGATGACGGCGATTGATTGCTTTTGCATGGGAAAGGCTCTCAAAGCCGTCAGAAGGATGGGGTGCGCTCCGCACACCATGCGCGGCACACGCCCCCTCTGTTTGGACCTGAGAGATTCACCGGCACCGTGTGAGGCGCGGCTTGCTCCTGCGGTGAGCCGGTGGACGACATCCGGCTGCTCTTCAGAGATGCAGAAAACCGTCGACCGGTCCTTTTGCCTGAGAGTTTCCGGGGCGGTTGCTCCTTCGGCGCTGCGATTCAACGCAGTCTCTCCCGATCGATGCGCGATTATCGGCCAGGCCTCGATTTCGACCAAGCCCTGTTTGACCCTTCAGGCCAGTTCGCTGATCGGTACGCAGCTGCAGAACAGGTTGCGGTCGCCGTACACGTTGTCCACCCGGCCCACGGGCGGCCAGTATTTCTGATTGGCGCGCGAGCCGCTGCTGGCCGCGCCGACTTCGCGGGAATAGGGGTGGTCCCATTCGCTGGTCAGCAGGCTGGCGGCCGTGTGTGGCGCGTTTTTCAGCGGGTTGTCGTCCTGCGGCCAGGTCGCCGTTTTCGATCAGGCGGATCTCTTCGCGGATGGCGATCATGGCGTCGATGAAGCGGTCGAGCTCTTCCAGCGTTTCGCTCTCGGTCGGCTCGACCATCAGGGTGTTGGCCACCGGGAAGCTCAGCGTGGGGGCGTGGAAGCCGTAGTCCATCAGGCGCTTGGCCACGTCCTCGGCCATGACGCCGCTGGTTTCCTTGAGGTGGCGCAGGTCCAGGATGCACTCGTGCGCGACGTGGCCGTTGCTTGACGCGTACAGCGTGGGGTAGTGGTCTTTCAGGCGCTTGCTGATGTAGTTGGCGCTCAGGATGGCGGCCTCGGTGGCGTGCTTCAGGCCATCGGCGCCCATCATGCGGATGTACATCCAGCTGATGGGCAGCACGGCCGCATTGCCCAGCGGCGCCGCGCTGACCGCACCGACGCCGTTGACCGGGATGCCGCCGGTCGCGTGACCGGGCAGGAACGGCACCAGGTCTTCCACCACGCAGACCGGGCCCACGCCCGGGCCGCCACCGCCGTGCGGGATGCAGAAGGTCTTGTGCAGGTTGAGGTGGCTCACGTCGCCGCCGAACTCGCCGGGCGCGGCCACGCCCACCAGGGCGTTCATGTTGGCGCCGTCCACATACACGCGCCCGCCGTGCTGGTGCACCAGCGCGCAGAGTTCTTTCACCGTGGTCTCGAACACGCCGTGCGTGCTGGGGTAGGTGATCATGACGGCGGCCAGGTTGGCGCTGTGCTGTTCGCACTTGGCCTTGCAGGTCGGCCATGTCGACGTTGCCGTTCTCGTCGCACTTGGTCACCACCACCGTCATGCCCGACCATCTGCGCGCTGGCCGGGTTGGTGCCGTGGGCGCTGCTGGGGATCAGGCAGATGTTGCGGTGGCCTTCGCCGCGCGAGGCGTGCAAGGCCTTGATGACCAGCAGGCCGGCGTATTCGCCCTGCGAGCCGGCGTTGGGCTGCAGGCTGATGCCGGCGTAACCGGTGGCCTGGCAGAGCCAGGCGCGCAGCTGCTCGTCGAGCTCCTGGTAGCCCCGTTGCTGGTCGGCCGGCGCGAACGGGTGCACGTTGGCGAACTCGGGCCAGGTGATGGGAATCATCTCGCTGGTGGCGTTGAGCTTCATGGTGCAGCTGCCCAGCGGGATCATGCTGCGGTCCAGCGCCAGGTCTTTGTCGCTCAGGCAGCGGATGTAGCGCAGCATGCCGGTTTCGGAGTGGTGGCTGTTGAACACCGGGTGCGTCAGGAAGGCGCTGGTGCGGCGCAGTTCGGCGGGGATCAGCGGCTCGATGCCTTTTTCGAACGCATCGAAGCTCGGCAGCGTCTGGCCCTCCTTGGCGAAGATGGACCACAGCAGCTCGACGTCGGCGCGGGTGGTGGTTTCGTCCAGCGAGATGCAGAGGTACTCGCCCCAGGCGCGGCGCAGGTTGGCGCCGCGGGCGACGGCGCGGGCCATCAGGGCGGTGGTCTGCGTCACCGGTCTTGACGGACAGCGTGTCGAAGGCGGTGTCGTGGTGCGTCTGGGTGTGGCCCAGTTGCTGCCAGGCCCTTGGCCAGGATGGCGGTGTAGGCGGCCACGCGCTGCGCGATGCGCTTCAAGCCCTGCGGGCCGTGGTACACGGCGTACATGCTGGCCACCACGGCCGGCAGCACCTGCGCGGTGCAGATGTTGCAGGTGGCCTTTTCGCGGCGGATGTGCTGCTCGCGCGTCTGCAGCGCCAGCCGGTAGGCCGGGTTGCCGTGCGCGTCCACGCTCACGCCGACCAGGCGGCCGGGCAGCGAGCGCTTGAAGTCGTCGCGGCAGGCCATGTAGGCGGCGTGCGGGCCGCCCGCGCCCATGGGCATGCCGAAGCGCTGCGTGGTGCCGACCACGATGTCGGCGCCCAATTCACCGGGCGGGACCAGCAGCGTGAGGGCCAGCAGGTCGGCGGCCACGATGACGGCGGCCTGCTTGCCGTGGATGCGCTGCACATCGGCGCCCAGGTCGTCGATCCAGCCGCTGCTGGCGGGGTACTGGATGAGCACGGCGAAATAGTCGTCGCCGCCAGTGCGGCGTCCCATTCGGCCGCCGAGTTGGCGATCACCACTGTCGATGCCCAGCGGCGCGGCGCGGGTCTGGATCACCTCGATGGTTTGCGGATGGCAGTCGCCGGCCACCACGAAGGTGTGGCTCTTGGCTCTTGACCGAGCGCATCGCCAGCGTCATGGCCTCGGCGGCGGCGGTGGCTTCGTCCAGCATGGACGCGTTGGCGATGTCCATGCCGGTGAGGTCGGTCACCATGGTCTGGAAGTTCGACCAGCGCTTCCATGCGGCCCTGCGAAATCTCGGCCTGGTAGGGCGTGTAGGCGGTGTACCAGGCGGGGTTTTCCAGGATGTTGCGCAGGATCACGCCCGGCGTGTGGGTGCCGTAGTAGCCCTGGCCGATGAAGCTCTTGAGCACCTGGTTTTTGCCCGCGATGGTCTTGAGCTCGGCCAGCGCGGCCGCCTCGGTCTGGCCGCGGCGGCAGGTCCATGCCGGCTGCTGCGCGCGATGCAGCGCGGCACGATGCTGTCGATCAGCGCGCGGCGCGAGGCCTCGCCGATGACCGACAGCATCAGCGCTTCGTCGGCTTCGCTGATGCCGATGTGGCGGGCGATGAATTCGCTGGCGTTTTCGAGTTCGTCCAGGGGTTTGGCGGACGGCATCAGCATGGCGGGTGCTCTCAGACCGTTCGCCCTGAGCCTGTCGAAGGGCAGCGAAACGGTATCAAGTGTCGAGGGCTTCGACAGGCTCAGCCCGAACGAAATGGCGCGATCAGGCGCCAGCAGAGAACGCGGTGTAGGCGGTCTCGTCCAGCAGCGCGTCCACCTCGGCCGGCGCCGACAGCTTGACCTTGAAGAACCAGCCGGCGCCCAGCGGGTCGCTGTTGGCCAGCGACGGGTCGTCGCGCAGGGCTTCGTTGACCTCGGTGACCTCGCCGCTGACGGGCATGTACACGTCGGCCGCGGCCTTGACCGACTCCACCACGCCGGCCACTTCCTTCTGGTCGAACGACTTGCCCACTTCGGGCAGGTCGACAAACACCACATCGCCCAGCGCGTCCTGCGCGTGGTGGGTGATGCCGACGGTGGCGATGTCGCCTCAACGGTGATCCATTCGTGGTCTTCGGTGTACTTGGTGGTCATGTGATCCTTGCGAAGATGGTCATTCCGTTCGCCTGAGCCTGTCGAAGGGCTGCGAGACGGTTGGAAGGGCTGCGACAGGCTCTGCCCGAATGAAAATCTCTAGCCGCGGAAATAGCGGTTGGGCACAAACGGCATGGCGGCCACTTCCATCGGCACGGCCTTGCCGCGCACCATGGCCTGCAGCCGCGTGCCGGCGCTGCCGAATGCTCGGCGCTGACGTAGCCCATGGCCACGGGTTGGTCGGCGGTGGGCCCGAGCAGGCCGCTGGTGACTTCGCCGATGGTCGAGCCGTTGCAGCGTTCTGCAGTTCGACGTGTTCACGCACCGGCACACGCTCCAGCGCCATCAGGCCGACGCGCTTCCTGGCCAGCGGCTCGCGTGCCGTCCAGCTGGGCGAGCACGCGGTCAGCACCCGGGAAGCCACCAGCGCGTGCACCACCGGTGCGGCGCACCTTCTGCATGGCCCAGTTCAGCGCGGCTTCCACCGGCGTGGTGGTGGTGTCGATGTCGTTGCCGTACAGGCACAGCCCGGCTTCCAGGCGCAGCGAGTTGCGCGCGCCCAGGCCGACGGGCTTGACCTCGGGCTGCGCCAGCAGGGCGCGGGCAAAGGCATCTGCGCTGGTCGGCGGGCAGGGAAATCTCGAAACCGTCTTCGCCGGTGTAGCCGCTGCGGGTGACGAACAGGTCGGCACCGGCCCAGTCGAACGCGGCGCCGGTCATGAACACCAGTTTCTCCACGCCGGGCAGCAGGCGCTGCAGCGCGGTCACGGCCTGCGGACCTTGCAGCGCGAGCAGGGCGCGGTCGAACTGGGCATCGACATGGCAGCAGCTGGCCGATGCGTGGCGTGAATGTGGGCCAGGTCGCCGTGCTTGCAGGCGCCGTTGACGATGACAAAAATGTCTTCGCCCCGGTTGACGAACATCAGGTCGTCGATGATGCCGCCCTCGTCGTTGAGCAGCAGGCCGTAGCGCTGCTTGCCCACCGGCAGGTCGATCACGTCCACCGGCATCAGGGTCTCAAACGCGGCGGCGGCATCGGGGCCGACCAGGCGAAGCTGGCCCATGTGCGAGACGTCGAACAGGCCGGCGGCGGTGCGCGTGTGCTGGTGTTCGGCCATCAGACCCGCGGGGTACTGCACCGGCATGCTGTAGCCGGCAAAAGGCACCATGCGGGCACCCAGTTCAAGGTGCAGGGCGTTCAGCGGGGTCTGGAGCAGTTCGGCAGGAGCGGGAGCGATGGACACGGCGCGCTTTCAGGTGGCGTTGGGGCAAAGCCCAGGGCGTGAGCCATGAGCGTGACACGGTGCATCCGTGTGCTGCCCCCCTGTCCGCTTTACCTGAGAGATTCGCGCGGGCGATGCCGCGTTTGCTCCTTCGGTGGGCCTGCCTCGGGGGCAGACCTCTCTCCAGTGGGGTACACCGCCGGTGAAGGCGGTGTTTGTCAGTCCTTTTGCCTGAGCGTTCAGGGCCCGCTTGCTGCTGCAACGCGGACCTCCTGCGCCTTCGGCGGCCCGGTTGTGGGCTCTCTCCTGACCCGGCGAATTCTAAATCAGCTGGCCTGGGTGTGGAACGGGGGCAGCGACCCGCGCCAGCGGCGGAGCGTGGGGGCGACGGGCCAGCCACCGGGCCGCCCCAAGGCAGGCCCAGCCCCGGGACTTGGGAGGAACCGGGTCCGCGACGGGCCAGCCGTCGGGCGGCCCAGGCAGGCCCAGCCCTGGGGGCAGCGACCCGCGCAGCGGTGGAGCGTGGGGGCTTTCCCGCTACATGCCCGCGTAGTTCGGCCCGCCACCGCCTTCGGGCGTGACCCAGACGATGTTCTGCGTCGGGTCCTTGATGTCGCAGGTCTTGCAGTGCACGCAGTTCTGCGCGTTGATCTGCAAGCGGTCCGCGCCGTCTTCGGTCTTCACGAATTCGTACACGCCGGCCGGGCAGTAGCGGCTCTCGGGCCCGGCGTACTTCGCCAGGTTGATGCTGCACCGGCACGCTCGCGTCCTTGAGCGTCAGGTGCGCCGGCTGCTGCTCTTCGTGGTTGGTGTTGGAGACGAACACGCTGGAGAGGCGGTCGAAGGTGAGCATGCCGTCGGGCTTGGGGTAGCTGATCTGCGGCATCTCGGCGGCCGGGCTGCAGCTAGGTGTGGTCGGCCTGTCGTGCGGTGCAGGTCCAGGGCGGGGTGCTCATGCCGACCTTGGGCAGGAACCACTGCTCGATGCCGGTCATGAGCGTGCCCATGAGCGGGCTCTTCTTGAACCAGCTTCTTGAAGTTGCGGTAGGTGCAGTTCGTCGTGCAGCCAGCTGTCTTCGAACGCCGCGGGAAGGCGCTGAGTTCGTCGCCGCTGCGGCCTGCGGTCACCGCCTCAAACGCGGCTTCGGCGCCAGCATGCCGCTCTTGATGGCGGCGTGGCTGCCCTTGATGCGCGCGGCGTTCAGGAAGCCGGCGTTGCAGCCCACCAGGGCGCCGCCCGGGAACACGGTCTTGGGCAGGGCTGCAGGCCGCCGCGGTTGATCGCGCGCGCGCCGTAGCCCAGGCGCTTGCCGCCTTCGATGTGGGCCTTGATTGCCGGGGTGGGTCTTCCAGCGCTGCATCTCTTCGAACGGGCTCATCCACGGGTTCTGGTAGTCCAGGCCGATCACGATAGCCCAGCGTGACCTTGTTGCCTTCGAGGTGGTAGAGGAAACCGCCGCCGTAGGTGTCGTCGTCCATCGGCCAGCCGGCGGTGTGCACCACCAGGCCGGGCTTGGCCTTGTCGGCCGGCACTTCCCACAGTTCCTTGATGCCGATGGCGAAGCTCTGCGGGTCCTTGCCTTCGTCGAGCTTGAACTTCGCGATCAGCTGCTTGCCCAGGTGGCCGCGTGCGCCTTCGGCGAACACGGTGTACTTGGCGTGCAGCTCCATGCCGATCTGGAAGCTGTCGGTGGGCTCGCCGTCTTTGCCCACGCCCAGGTTGCCGGTGGCCACGCCCTTGACCGAGCCCTCGCTCGTTGTAGAGCACCTCGGCGGCCGCGAAGCCGGGGAAGATTTCCACGCCCAGGCGCTTCGGCCTGTTCGCCGAGCCACTTGGTGACCGCGCCCAGGCTGATGACGTAGCAGCCGTGGTTGTGGAAGTTGCGCGGCACCAGCCAGTCGGGCGTGCGCTTGTGCGCCGGTTTCGTTGAGCACCAGCAGGTCGTCGCTGCGTCACCGGCTGGTTCAGCGGCGCGCCGAGTTCTTTCCAGTCGGGGAACAGCTCGGTGATGCGCCTTGGGGTCCATCACCGCGCCGCTGAGGATGTGGGCGCCGGGCTCGGAGCCTTTCTCCAGCACGCACACGTTGACCTCGCTGCCCTTCTCGGCGGCCAGTTGCTTGAGGCGGATGGCGGTGGCCAGGCCGGCCGGGCCGCCACCGACGATCGACCACGTCGTATTCCATCGCTTCGCGTGGGCCGTAGGTGCTGAGGATCTCGTCTTGGGGTCATGTTGGATGTCCTTGCCAAGGGGGTCTTGGCTGGCGCTGCAGCGCAATCGGGAACGGTTGCCGTTGTCGTCACGGCGACCGCAGTGTGAAACGATTTTAGGGGGCTATGCGCGCACAATCCCTGTCATGCAAGGCGCGCCGCGGCGGCGCTGCTCCACTTTCGAGGAGATTCTCTAATGGCATACAGCCTGGATTTGTCGGGTCGCGTGGCGCTGATCACCGGTGCTTCGGGCGGTCTGGGCGAGCAGTTTGCCAAGACCCTGGCCAAGGCCGGCGCGGCCGTGGTGCTGGCCAGCCGCCGCACCGACCGCCTGATGGCGCTGCGCGCGCACATCGAGGCCGACGGCGGCGACGCGCATGTGGTCGCGCTCGACGTGACCGACACCAGCCTCGATCAAGGCGGCCGTGGCCCACGCCGAAACCGAGGTGGGCGCGATCGACATCCTGGTCAACAACTCTGGTGTGAGCACCACGCAGCGGCTGCAGGATGTGACCGAAGACGACTACGACTTCATCTTCAACACCAACACCAAGGGCGCTTTTTTCGTCGCGCAGGAGGTGGCCAAGCGCATGCTGGCGCGCGCCAAGGGCGCCGCGCCGGGCACCTACGTGGGTGGACGCATCATCAACATCGCCTCGATGGCGGGCTTGAAGGTGTTGCCGCAGATCGGCGTGTACTGCATGAGCAAGGCGGCGGTGGTGCAGATGACCAAGGCGATGGCGGTGGAGTGGGGCCGGTTCGGCATCAACGTGAATGCCATCTGCCCCGGCTACATCGACACCGAAATCAACCACGCCCACTGGCAGACCGAGCAGGGGCAGAAGCTCATCAGCATGCTGCCGCGCAAGCGCGTCGGCGCAGCCGGCCGATCTCGATGCCTTGCTGGTCATGCTGTGCGCCAGCGAGAGCCACTTCATCAACGGCGCGGTGATCGCGGCCGACGACGGGTTTGGTGCGTGACGGGACCGCGATGGAACCCGTGCTGGGCATGCGCCCTGTTTGCGGCCGAGACAGTGTGCCGATCAGGACCAGTCGATGAAACTTGAACTTCCCGCCATCAAACGCCAGGTGTTCGCCATGACGATCCCGATTCGGTGGGGCGACATGGACGCCATGGGGCACGTGAACAACACGGTGTATTTCCGCTATCTGGAGATCGTGCGCATCGACTGGATGCGCGCCATCGGCTGCGAGCCCGACCCGCGCGGCGAGGGGCCGGTGATCGTCAACGCGTTCTGCAACTTTCACAAACAGCTGGAGTACCCGGGCACCGTGGTCGCCACCCTGTACGTGAGCGACCCCGGCCGCAGCAGCTTCGAGAGCTGGTGCACGCTCTCGCGAGAAGACGACCCGCAGACGGTTTACGCCAGCGGCGGCGCCACCACCGTGTGGGTGAATTTTCCGCAGCAAAAGTCGGTGCCACTGCCGGCACCGATCCGAGCGCTCTTCGGCTGAGCGGGCGTTTCGCTTACCTCTGCTTGGGCACCCGACCCATCAGATAGAACTCGGGGTTGGGCAGCATGCCGGTGGCGTTGGCCATGCGGTTCGACAGCCCGAAGAAGGCGGTGATGGCGGCGATGTCCCAGGCGTCTTCGTCGTCGAAGCCGTGTTCGTGCAAGGCCTTGAAGTCGGCGTCTTCGATTTCCTGCGAGGCTTTGCAGACCTTCATGGCGAAGTCGAGCATGGCGCGCTGGCGCGGCGTGATGTCTGCCTTGCGGTGGTTCACCGCCACCTGATCGGCCACCATCGGCTTCTTTTCGTAAATGCGCAGGATCGCGCCGTGTGCCACCACGCAGTAAAGGCACTGGTTGGCCGCGCTGGTGGTGGTGACGATCATTTCGCGATCGCCCTTGGTGAGGCCCGAGGTTCGACCCACCGTTTCAGGCGTCATGAGCGCGTCGTGATACGCGAAAAAAGCCCGCCATTCCGCCGGACGACGCGCAAAGGCCAGAAACACGTTGGGAATGAACCCGGCCTTCTCCTGCACTGCCATCACCTGGGTCTTGATGTCTTCGGGCAAGCTGTTGAGATCGGGCAGGGGGTATCGGGGGCTGGTCATGTTGTGGTCTCCTGGCGTTTGACAAATGGCATTGAAAACGAGTTTATCCTTCGCGCCAGTTCTTCCCAACATCCAGGAGTCCCGCATGCAAGACGATCAGTACAGAGTAGGTCTGGCCACGCGCCGCGCCGTCATGGGGGAAGATTTCGTGGCGCGGGCGCTGGCCGGCGCGACCGACTTCACCCAGCCCATTCAGGACCACATCTCGCGCAACGCCTGGGGCGATGTCTGGCAGCGCGACGGGCTCGACCGCAAGACCCGCAGCCTGATCACCGTGGCCATGCTCACCGCGCTGGGCAAGCAGCACGAGCTGCGCGGCCACGTGCGCGGCGCGCTCAACAACGGTGCCACGGTGCAGGAAATCCAGGAGGTGCTGTTGCATGCCGCGGTGTACTGTGGCATTCCCACCGCCGTGGATGCGTTTCGCACCGCTGCCGAGGTGGTGGACAAGCCCGCCGGCTGATCTTCGCTTGCAAGCCCTTTTCCTTTCACTTTCAACCCCTTCAATTCTCTGGAGCGCAACATGACCCATCGCCGTTCTTTCCTGACCCGCACCCTGCGCGGTGTGGCCATCGCCGCCGCGCTCACCGCTTCCGGCTGGGCGGCCGCGCAAAGCGGTACCGTCACCAAGCTGTTGGTCGGTTTCCCCGCCGGCGGCGGCACCGATGCGATCGCACGCATCCTGGCCGAGCGCTTGCAGCAGGAACTCGGCGCGCCGGTGGTGGTGGAGAACAAGCCCGGTGCGGGCGGCCAGATCGCCGCGCAGACCTTGAAGGCCGCCGCGCCCGATGGCCACACGCTGTTTCTGAGCCACGACCACAGCATCACCATCCTGCCCATGGTGACCAAGAACCCCGGCTACGAGTCGGCCAGAGACTTTGTGCCAGTGGCGGGTTTCGCCACCTTCGTCAACGCGTTTGCGCTCTCCAGCGGCACGCCCGCCGCGTCGTTCAAGGACTACGTGGCGGCGGTGAAGCAGACTGGCGGCAAGGGCTCGGTCGGCATCCCGGCGCCGAACTCGGTGCCACAGTTTCTGGTGCAGGAAATTGCGAAGAAAAACGGACTCGATCTGATCTCGGTGCCCTACCGCGGCAGTGCGCCGATGATGACCGACATGCTGGGCAACCAGATACCGGCCGGTGTGGCCTCCGTGCCCGATTTCATCGAGAACCACAAGGCTGGCAAGCTGCGCGTGGTGGCGGTGATGGGCACCCAGCGCCAGGCCGCCATGCCCGATGTGCCCACGCTCGCCGAGCTCGGCCTGGCCGGCTTCGAGGACGTGCCTTACTACGGTGTCTTCGCACCCGCCGGCACACCCAAGGCCACACTCGACAAACTGGGTGCGGCCATCCAGAAGGCGATTGCACAGCCCGATGTGCACGACCGCCTCACTGCCATGGGCCTGACCGTGGGCTACATGAGCAGCGACCAGCTCGCCACCCGCGAGCAGGCCTACAGCAAGGTGTGGGCAAAGATCATCAAAGACAGCGGCTTCCAGCCGCAGTGAGCTGAGTGATCCGCGCCGGGGGCGGAGCGTCGGGCGGACGGGCTGCCGATGTGCCTCTCCAAAGCCAGGCCCACGCCGCGGAAGTCCAGCCGTCGGCCTGAGCGTTGTCGCAGGGCCCGCGCAGCGGCGGAGCGTGGGGGCACCAGCTCACCCGGCGAGCAAGCGATGCATGAGATCCGGCGTGCTGTGCGCCTGGTACTTGCGCATCAGCCGGGCGCGGTGAATCTCCACCGTGCGGTGGCTGATGGCCAGCGCCTTGCCAATTTCCTTGCTGGTCTGGCCTTGCATCAGCAGCGCCGCCACCTCGCGCTCGCGCGGGGTGAGCTCGGCGCGCACCACCCGGCGCGAGCTCAGGTCTTCAAAACTCCAGATGCCCGCCTCGTGCGGGGATTCGCGGCGCAGCGCTCGGCCGGTCACATGGCACCAGAAGGCCTCGCCCGCGAAGCGACCGTCCAGGCGCTTCATGATCCGGTCGTCGGCATAGCGACCAGTGCGGCCAATGATGGGCTCGATGCGGGCGCCGGTGCGCTCGTATTCGTCGGCGCTCGGGTAAAGGATCTCGAAAGCTCTGGCCCACCAGCTGCTCGCGGCTGGCACCGAACATGTCACACAGCGCCTGGTTGCAGTCGATCATGGTGCGCTGGCGCGACAGCGCCAGGCCCAGCGGCGCCAGCTCGAAAGCGAGCCGGTAGTCAATATCGGGCGCTGGCGTGTGCGCGGGATGATCAGGGTTGGCCATTAGGTCAAACTACGTATGCGGTTACGTAGTATCGTATTCCCTGCTGTTTTCAATTCATGGAGCAAACCACGTGAACAAGATTTACCCCAGTGCGGCCGAAGCCTTGAAGGGCGTCGTGGCCGACGGACAACTGATCGCCGTGGGCGGCTTCGGCCTGTGCGGCATTCCCGAGGCCCTGATCGATGCCCTGCGCGACTCGGGCGTGAAGAACCTCACCGCCATCTCCAACAACGCTGGCGTGGATGATTTCGGTCTGGGCAAGCTGCTGCAGACGCGTCAGATCAAGAAAATGATTTCCAGCTATGTGGGCGAGAACAAGGAGTTCGAGCGCCAGTACCTGGCGGGCGAGCTCGAGCTTGAGTTCACGCCGCAGGGCACGCTGGCCGAGAAGCTGCGCGCCGGCGGCGCTGGCATTCCGGCGTTTTTCACCAAGACCGGTGTCGGCACGCTGGTGGCCGATGGCAAGGAACTGCGCGAGTTCGACGGCGAGACCTATGTGATGGAGCGTGCCCTGATGCCCGACGTGGCCCTGATCAAGGCCGATGTGGCCGACAAGTCTGGCAACCTGCGCTTCAACATGACCGCGCGCAACTTCAACCCCGCCGCGGCAACCGCAGGCAAGCTGTGTATCGTGGAAGTGGAACGCATCGTGGCCACCGGCGAGATTGCACCGGACGATGTGCACCTGCCGGGCATCTATGTGCATCGCATCGTCGTCAACCCGACCCCGGAAAAGCGCATCGAGAAGCGCACCACCCGCGACCGCAAATAAATGGCTTGCGGGACGGATCTTCAGCTCTGTCCCCAACTGATCAGAGACTTGCGGGACAGACCTTCAGCCCTGTCCTCAACCGATTAAGGAATTCGAGATGCCCTGGACCCAAGACCAAATGGCTGCGCGTGCGGCCCAAGAACTGCAAGACGGCTTTTACGTGAACCTCGGCATCGGCATCCCGACGCTGGTGGCCAACCACGTGCCCGACCATGTCGAGGTGTGGCTGCAAAGCGAAAACGGCATGCTCGGCATCGGCCCGTTTCCGTATGAAGACGAGGTGGACGCCGACCTCATCAACGCCGGCAAGCAGACCGTGACCACCATCAAGGGCTCGGCGATTTTCGGCAGCGACCAGTCGTTCGCCATGATTCGCGGCGGCAAGATCAACCTCTCGATCCTGGGCGCCATGCAGGTGACCGCACGAGGGCGATCTGGCCAACTGGATGATCCCGGGCAAGATGGTCAAAGGCATGGGCGGCGCCATGGATCTGGTGGCAGGCGTCAAGCGCGTCATCATCCTGATGGAACACGTGGCCAAGAAGAAAGACGGTACCGAAGACCTGAAAATCCTGCCCGCCTGCACCCTGCCGCTGACCGGCAAGGGCGTGGTCGACCGCATCATCACCGACCTGGCCGTGATGGACGTGACGCCCGAAGGGCTGAAGCTGGTGGAGCTCGCGCCGGAGGTTACGCGCGAATTCGTCCAGTCCAAGACCGGCGTGCCGCTGATCTGAATCAGCCTCGCACAGAACCCGAAAACAAACGGCCCCGAGGGGCCGTTTGTGCTGTGAATAGCACCGGCAGCCCTAATCCACCAGCGTGGCGTAGGCCAGATTGCGGAACAGGTTGCGCACGTGGTCGCGCTGATTGGGCGCCTGGGTCATGAGGATGCCGAAGAAGTCTTCAGCGGGATCGACGAAGAAGGTGGTGCCGGCGATGCCGCCCCAGTGGTAGGTGCCGACCGAGCCGGGCATCGGTGACACACCGGCGTGGGTGCGCACCGCAAAGCCCAGGCCAAAACCGTGGCCGGGCGGCAGCAGGCTGTCGTGGCTGGGGATGTCGCCCAGGTGGTCGGCCGTCATGAAATCGACCGTGTGGGTACCCAGCAGGCGCACACCGTCGAGTTGGCCGCGGTTGAGCAGGCACTGCAGAAAGCGCGCGTAGTCGCGCGTGGTCGACATCAGCCCACCACCGCCGGCTTCCAGCGCCGGCACTTCGCGCGGATCGAGCACGCGCATGGGGATGCCGCCATCGGGGTCGTGTGCAAACGGCTCGGCGATGCGCGCGTGGTCGGCCTCGGGCACGCTGAACGCGGTGTCGCGCATGCCCAGCGGCGCGAAGATGGCTTGCTTCAGGTGCTCGCCCAGCGCCTGGCCGGTGACCACCTCCAGCAGCCGGCCGAGCACGTCGGTGGCGCGGCTGTAGGCCCACTGGCTGCCGGGCTGGTGAAACAGCGGCAGTGCGGCCAGCGTTTCGCAAAACGCGGCGTTGCTGCGCGAGCGCGAGCCGATCTGCGCCTGCGCGTACAGGCGCTGCACATGCGCGCTGCCGAGGAACTCGTAGGTGAGGCCGGCGGTGTGGCGCAACAGGTCTTGCACCGTGGCGGGTTGCGCCACGGGCTCCAGGCTCACTTGCCCATCGCGCTCCACCGCCACCTGTTGATTGGCAAACTCGGGCAGGTGCTTGGCCACCGGGTCGGTCAGCAGCAGGCGACCTTGCTCGACCAGCATCATGACCGCGACCGACACCACGGGCTTGGTCATGGAATAGATGCGGAACACCGAATCGGTGGTCATGGCGGCGCCGGTGCCGGGATTCCGCTGGCCGATGGCCTGGTGCAGCGCCAGCTGACCGTGGCGCGCCAGCAGCACCACGGCGCCCGGGATGTAACCGCGGTCGACCTCGGCTTGCAGCACGTCAATCAGGCGCTGCGTGCGATCGGGACACAGGCCAAGGTCGGCCGGTTCGGCGGAGGAGAGGTTTTGTCGTGCGCTCATGCGGGAGGTCTCCTGGCTCAGCCGCCGTAACGCTGGCGTGCCAGTGCGGCGCCCTTGCCCAGCGCCTCCAGTTTGGCCATGGCCACTTCGCGGCTCATGGGCGCCAGGCCGCAATTGGTGCAGGCGATCAGGCGCTCGCGCGGCACGTACTTGAGCGCCAGGCCGATGGTGTCGGCCACCTGCTCGGGGGTTTCGATCTCGGGGTTGGCGACGTCGATCACGCCCACCATCACGTCCTTGCCTTCAAGCAGCGCCATCAGCTCGGGCGGCACGTGGGAGTGAAAACACTCCAGGCTGACCTGCTGGATGCTGCTCCTGGCCAGCGCGGGGAACACCTGCTCGTACTGGCGCCACTGGTCACCCAGGGTCTCTTTCCATTTCACGTTGGCCTCGATGCCGTAGCCGTAGCAGATGTGCACGGCGGTCGTGCAGGTGAGGCCCTGCGCGGCGCGCTCCAGCGCCTTAACGCCCCAGTCGGCCGCCTCGGCCATGTAGACGTTGAACGCCGGTTCGTCGAACTGGATGATGTCCACGCCATCGGCCTGCAGCGCCAGCGCTTCCTGGTTCAGCAGCTCGGCAAAGGCCATCGCCATCTTGACCTTGTCGCCATAGAAGCGGTCGGCCACGGTGTCGACGATGGTCATGGGGCCGGGCAGGGTGAACTTGAGCTTGCGCTGGGTGTGGGCGCGCGCCAGTTGCGCCTCGAAGGCGTGCACCCGGCCCTTGAGCTTCAGGGGCGCGACCACCTGCGGCACCATGGCGTCGTAGCGGTTGTTGCGGATGCCCATCTTGACCTTGTTCACGAAGTCGATGCCCTCGACCTGCTCCACAAAGCCGTGCACGAAATGCTGGCGCGCCTGCTCGCCGTCGCCGATCACGTCCAGGCCCGCGTCTTCCTGCGCCTTGATCCACAGCAGCGTGGCGTCGGCCTTGGCCTGCTGCAGTTCAGGGCCTTGTGCTTTCCATTGCGGCCAGAGTTTTTCGGTCTCGGCCAGCCACGATGGCTTGGGCAGGCTGCCGGCGATGGCGGTGCTGAACATGCGGTCTCCTTTTGAATGGGTGGCGCAGATGGTACCGACGATCCAGTGGCCGCCTGTGACGCGTGGGCGTCCCCGCTGACCGGTGGGAAGCCGACGGCGTCGCGGGCATTGCTGGCTTGTCCTTGATGTTCTCCATCAACCGCAGGCGCCGATGTCAAGGGATCACGATCCACTCACACCGCGCAGCTCTCGTCCAACCTCTCCGCCTGCTGCAACACCGGCTCCACCGCCACATCGGCCAGGTCGGACGGGTACTTGCGCAGAACAAGATGAACTGGAGTTGGAATTTCCTGTCCATCTGGCCCGCACTTCCCTCGTCCGGGCTGTCTCAATGCTGTCTTTGGCCAATTGGCGGTGGTGGGCCGCTTGGGGAGAGCAGGCGAGCTGTATCGAGAATGCGTTGGCGGCGTTGTACTGCCTGAACGGAGAGGCGAAAAATGCAGGTGCCGCTTGGGCGTCGGAGCAGCGTCTGCGCGGCACGCCTTTGTATGAGGGTGCTGCATTGCGATCGAAAAAAAGCCAGAAATTGAACTCAATCAAGGCTTTATCGAGATGTGGAGCGGGTGAAGGGAATCGAACCCTCGTCAGTTGCTTGGGAAGCAACAGCTCTGCCATTGAGCTACACCCGCCATCTCTGGCGCGGATTCTATCCCGGCCGGTTGGCGGGGCTCAGCGCAAGTTCTGCGGCAGCGCGAATTCGCCCTCCGAGCTGAAGCGCAGGTTGCGCCATTGCGGACCGGAGAGCTTGCCGCGCACCACGTAGCGCACGCGGCTCATGTCGTCGCCTTGCGCCACGCTCATGGCTTGGCGCAAAAGGGCAAAGGCTGGTACTGACACCGGCACGCTGATCACCGTTTCGCCAAAGCGCGGCACGGCGCCCTGCGCATCGCTCACGCCGCTGGCAAAGCGCTTGCCGGCCACGTCGATGTTCGACGAAGAGGCCGTCGTAATCGATTGCTCGTGTCGTTCGGGTTCATCACCCGCAGCTTGACCAGCAGACGCAGTTCCATGCCCTGGCCGGGCACGGGCTGCACGCCGACCACGTCGACCTGCGGCGCGTCGCCGGGCAGCAGGCTGGCGCAGGCGCTCAACAGAACCGCCAGCAGCAGCGTGAGCGCGAGGCGCAGCCTCTTCATTTCAGGATGTCCCCAAGGCAGAGGTACTTGATTTCCACGTAGTCGTCCATGCCGTGGTGCGAGCCTTCGCGGCCCAGGCCGGATTGCTTGACGCCACCAAACGGCACGTGTTCGGTGGCCAGGATGCCGACGTTGATGCCCACCATGCCGTACTCCAGCGCTTCGGCGACGCGGAAGATGCGGCCCATGTCGCGGCTGTAGAAGTAGCTGGCCAGGCCGAACTCGGTGTTGTTGGCCGCGTCGATCGCTTCCTGCTCTTCTTCAAACTTGAACACCGGCGCGAACGGGCCAAAGGTTTCTTCCTTGGCGCACAGCATGTCGGCGGTGGCGTCGGCCACCACGGTGGGCTCGAAGAACTGGCCCGGCCAGTCGCTTGCCGCCGGTGACCACGCGCGCGCCCTTGGCCACCGCGTCGTCCACATGGCGCTGCACCTTTTCCAGCGCCGCTTCTTCGATCAGCGGGCCCTGGTTCACGCCGTCTTCAAAGCCGTTGCCCACCTTGGCGGTCGGCGACCTTGGCGGCGAACTTCTTCACGAACTCGTCGTACACGCCGCTCTGCACATAGAGGCGGTTGGAGCAGACGCAGGTCTGGCCGGCGTTGCGGTACTTGCTGGCAAAGGCGCCTTCGACGGCGCTGTCAATGTCGGCGTCGTTGAACACGATGAAGGGCGCGTTGCCGCCCAGTTCCAGCGACATCTTCTTGACGGTGGGCGCGCTCTGCGCCATCAGGATGCGGCCCACTTCGGTGGAGCCGGTGAAGGAAATGTGGCGCACCACGTCGCTGGCGCACAGCACCTTGCCCACGGCGATCGAGTTGTCGGCATCGGCGGTGATCATGTTGAGCACGCCAGCGGGAATGCCGGCGCGAATCGCCAGCTCCACCGCGGCCAGCGCGGTCAGCGGCGTCAGCTCGGCCGGTTTGATGATCACCGGGCAGCCGGCGGCCAGGGCTGGCGCCACCTTGCGCGTGATCATGGCGAGCGGGAAGTTCCAGGGCGTGATCGCGGCGCACACGCCGATGGGCTGCTTGAGCACCATCAGGCGGCGGTTGTTGTCGAACTGCGGCAGGGTCTCGCCGTTGACGCGCTTGGCTTCTTCGGCGAACCATTCCACGAAGCTGGCGCCATAGGCCACTTCGCCTTTGGCCTCGGGCAACGGCTTGCCTTGTTCGGCGGTCATGATGCGGCCCAGGTCGTCCTGGTTGGCCATGATCAGGTCGTACCACTTGCGCAGGATGATGCTGCGTTCCTTGGCCGTCTTCGTGCGCCAGGCGGGCCAGGCCGCGTTGGCCGCCGCAATGGCTTTTTCAGCGTCGGCTGGGCCCAGGTTGGCGACATCGGCCAGCTTGTGGCCGGTGGCGGGGTCGAGCACGTCGAAGCGGCTGCTGCCCTTGACCCATTCCCCATTGATCAGGGCGTCGGTTTTCAGCAGGGTGGCGTCTTTGAGCAGGGAAAGGGGCGAGGTTTTCACGTCCATGGTGCGTCTCCGGTGGGGAATGTGGGATGGCCGCCGCTCCATTGGAACGGTTGCGCGCAGCTTTTGAGCATAGCCCTTTGCCCGCACGCTGGCGGTGCCGCCAGCGACCGTGCGGCGGGAACCAATGCGAGGACTGTCCTGTCCGGGTTGAGCCACTTGTGGCCGACGAAAGCCAGGTCGGGAAGTGTTGGAAAATAGCGGGTTGAGCGGCCAGCCCGCTATTTGCCCATTTCCAGACCGACTCGAACCTCCGAAGGCCACCATGACCCGCCCCGACACCGCCACCGCCCCCGTGGCCTCCGTTGCCGATATCCGCAAGACCTTTCTGGACTTCTTCGCCTCCAAGGGCCACACCGTGGTGGCCGTCCAGCCGGCCTGGTGCCGGGCAACGACCCCACGCTGATGTTCACCAACTCGGGCATGGTGCAGTTCAAGGACGTGTTCCTGGGCACCGACAAGCGCCCCTACGTGCGCGCCGCCTCGGTGCAGGCCTGCCTGCGTGCCGGCGGCAAGCACAACGATCTGGAAAACGTGGGCTACACCGCGCGCCACCACACCTTCTTCGAGATGCTGGGCAACTGGAGCTTTGGCGACTACTTCAAGCGCGAAAGCCTGAAGTGGGCCTGGGAGCTGCTGACCGAGGTCTACAAGCTGCCGGCCGAGCGCCTGCTGGCCACGGTCTACGAAGAAGACGACGAGGCCTACGACATCTGGACCAAGGAAATCGGCCTGCCGCCCGAGCGCGTGATCCGCATCGGCGACAACAAGGGCGGTCGCTACAAGAGCGACAACTTCTGGATGATGGCCGACACCGGCCCGTGCGGCCCGTGCTCGGAAATCTTCTACGACCACGGCGACCACATCCCCGGCGGCCCGCCCGGCAGCCCGGATGAAGACGGCGACCGCTTCATCGAAATCTGGAACAACGTGTTCATGCAGTTCGACATGGCCGAGGACGGCTCGGTCAAACCCGCTGCCCGCGCCCTGCGTGGACACCGGCATGGGCCTGGAGCGCCTGGCCGCCATCCTGCAGCACGTGCACAGCAACTACGAGATCGACATCTTTGCAGCGCTGATCAAGGCCGCCGCGCGCGAGACCGGCTGCACCGATCTGGCCAACCCCTCGCTGAAGGTGATCGCCGACCACATCCGCGCCACCGCCTTCCTGGTGAGCGACGGCGTGATCCCGAGCAACGAAGGCCGCGGCTACGTGCAGCGCCGCATCATCCGCCGCGCGATTCGCCACGGCTACAAGCTGGGCAAGAAGACGCCGTTTTTCCACAAGCTGGTGGCCGATCTGGTGAAGCTCATGGGCGAGGCTTACCCCAGTCTGGCTTCGCAAGAGCAGCGCATCACCGACGTGCTCAAGACCGAAGAAGAGCGCTTCTTCGAAACGCTGGCCACCGGCATGGAGATTCTGGACGACGCCCTGGCGGGTGGCGTGCAGCAGTTGCCGGGCGACGTGGCCTTCAAGCTGCACGACACCTATGGCTTCCCGCTCGACCTGTCGGCCGACGTGTGCCGCGAGCGTGGCCTGTCGGTGGACGAAGCCGGTTTCCACGCCGCCATGGACAAGCAAAAAGCCGCTGGCCGCGCGGCCGGCAAGTTCAAGATGGACAAGGCGCTGGATTACAGCGGCGCTGGCAATGCCTTTGTGGGCTACGAGCAGCTGGAGGCGCCGGCCAAGGTGGTGGCGCTGTACCTCGAAGGCACGGCCGGTGGCCGAGCTGAAGGCCGGGCAGCAAGGTGTGGTGGTGCTGGACACGACGCCGTTCTACGCCGAGAGCGGCGGTCAGGTGGGCGACGAGGGTGTGATTCATGGCGCTCAGGGCGGTGTTTTCGCGGTGCGTCGACACGCAAAAGATCAAGTCCGATGTGTTCGGCCACCACGGCAACGTGCATCAGGGCACGCTGCGCGGTGGGCGATGCGGTTGACGCCCAGGTCGAACCTGGAGCGGCGCGCCGCACCATGCGCAACCACTCGGTCACCCACCTGATGCACAAGGCGTTGCGCGAGGTGCTGGGCGACCACGTGCAGCAAAAGGGCTCGCTGGTCGATGCCGACAAGACGCGCTTTGACTTCACGCACAACGCGCCGGTGACCGACGCGCAGATCCGCGAGATCGAGCAGCGCGTGAACGCCGAGATCGTGGCCAACGCCGCCACGCAGGCGCGCGTGATGGACATCGAGTCGGCCCAGAAGACCGGCGCCATGATGCTGTTTGGCGAGAAGTACGGCGAGACGGTGCGCGTGCTCGACATCGGCTCCAGCCGCGAGCTTTGCGGCGGCACCCACGTGGCGCGCACCGGCGACATCGGCTTGTTCACCATCACCGCCGAAGGCGGCGTGGCCGCTGGCGTGCGCCGCGTCGAGGCCGTGACGGGCCTGAACGCGCTGACCTATGTGCAGGGCATGGAGGCCACGCTGGGCGGCGTGGCCGGCACGCTCAAGGTGGCACCGGCCGAGGTGCCGGCGCGCGTGCAGCGGTCTGCTCGACCAGATGCGCGATCTGGAAAAAGAAATGACCGCGCTCAAGGGCCGCCTGGCCTCGGCCCAGGGCGACGAGCTGGTGAACCAGGCGGTGGACGTCAAGGGCATCAAGGTGCTGGCCGCGGTGCTGCCGGGCGCCGACGCCAAGAGCCTGCGCGAGACCATGGACAAGCTCAAGGACAAGCTCAAGACCGCGGCCATCGTGCTGGCCGCGGTGGACGGCGACAAGGTGCAGATGGCCGCCGGCGTCACCGCCGACAGCGTGGGCAAGGTCAAGGCCGGCGAGCTGGTCAACTTCGTCGCCCAGCAGGTCGGCGGCAAGGGCGGCGGCAAGCCCGACATGGCCATGGCCGGCGGCACCGATGCGTCGGGTCTGCGCAAGGCGCTGGCCTCGGTGCAGGCCTGGGTGGCCGAGCGGGTCTGAGTTCGCTGTGGTCTGCCCGTCAGGGAATGAGGGACATGCCCGCGTGCTTGGCTGCGCCCACATCAAAGGTCAGGGTCTTTTCACAACCGGCCTGAGCCGCAGAGCGCTCGATCAGGCAATCGGCAAAATCGGCCTTGCTGCTAACAAACACGCGCAAGGCTCGCAGCACCTGATCGGTTTGCTCCACGGCAAACTGCCGGGTGCGCAACATCACGTCCAGAACCTTCGCGATTTGCTCACGCTTCAGGTCGTAGCAAGCTGACAGCACCCACACCAGCTCGACCACCGAGACCAGCGAAACAAAGCCCCGGTTCATGTCGTCCAGCGCGTCGATCAGCTCGCTCGCCTTGGGCGACTGTTTTGGGTCGTCCTGCATGATGTAGCGCACCAGCACATTGGTGTCCAGACCGATCATTTGGCAGTCGCCGCACGCGCCGCAATGGCGGCGTTCATGTCCTCAATCGATACTTTCCTCGCCGGCTTGCCAAACATGCCTTTGAGCTCGCTGGCATGGCGCGTGGCCGCGACGAATTCGTAGCGACCCGGCCCGACCTCGACAAACTCGACGCGATCGCCTGTGTCCACTTGCATGGCCTGGCGAACAGCGACGGGAATGGTGATCTGGCCTTTGGAGGTGAGTGTGGCGGTGGACATGGGCGACTCCTTGTGATCCTTACTTTAAAGTAAGGAATTTGCATCGTCAAGGCACCCTTCGGGGAGAGCATCTGGCCCACGAGCTTGGCAAAAGTGGCGCCGGCAGGATGCACTTTGGCGCGCTAGCAAGCGAGGGTGTTGGCAGGCGGTTCCCTCAGGCGGCCTGGGAGACCACGCCGCGCTCGATCAGCGCGTCGATTTCGTCATCGCCGAGGCCGTATTCGGCCAGCAGCTCGCGCGTGTGCTGCCCGAGCAGCGGCGCCGGTGCGCGGCTCTCGGTGGGCGTGGCGGAGAACTGGATCGGGCAGCCGATGGCGTGGGTGGTGCCGGCCTCTGGGTGTTGCAGTTCCAGCACCATGCCCCGCGCCAGCGTCTGCGGGTGCGACAGCGCTTCGCCGATGGTGTGCACCGGGCCGGCGGGCACGCCAGCGGCGTCGAACGCAGCCTGCCAGGTGGCGCGCGTGCGCTGGCGCACCACGCCATTCATCAGTTCCACCAGCGTGTCAAGGTGCGCCATGCGGTCGCGGTTGGTGGCGAAGCGCGGGTCTTCGCGCCACTCCGGGTGGCCCAGCACGGTGCAGATGCGTTCCCAGTTGGCCTGGTTGGCGCCGCCGATGTTGATCCAGCCGTCGCTGGCTTCAAACGCCTGATAGGGCGCGGTGAGGATGTGGGCCGAGCCGGTGGGCTGCGGCGTTTGTTGGGTGGCGAACCAGACCGCGGCGTGCCAGTAGGTCTGCTGCAGCGCGGCGTCGGCCAGCGAGGTGTCGACCAGCTGGCCTTCGCCGGTCTTGAGCTTGTGGATGTAGGCGGCGAGGATGCCGAGTGCGCCCAGGATGCCGGCGTTCATGTCCGACACCGCGCTGCCGCTTTTCGCCGGTGGCCGGCCCGGCTCGCCGGTGATCGACATCAGACCTGCAAACCCTTGCGCGATCAGGTCGAAACCACCCTTGTCGGCGTAGGGGCCGGTGCGACCGTAGCCGCTGATGGCGCAGTAGATCAGGCCCGGGTTTTCAGCCTTGAGCGTCTCAAAGCCCAGGCCCAGCTTGTCCATGGTGCCGCCGCGGAAGTTCTCCACCAGCACGTCGGCGTGTTTCACCATGCGCAGCAGCAGGGCGCGCCCCTCGGCGTGTTTGAGGTCGAGCGCCAGCCCGCGCTTGTTGCGGTTCATCATCATGAACGGCGCCGAGACACCGTTCACCTGCGGGTCGCGGTAGCCGCGCGCGTCGTCGCCGCCTTCCAGCTTCTCCAGCTTCACCACGTCGGCCCCCATGTCGGCCAGCAGCAGACCGCAGGTCGGCCCCGACATGATCTGCGTGATCTCCAGCACCCGCAGGCCGGCCAGCGGGCCGGTCGATGTCTTCATCGGCCGCTCCAGACAGGGCTGCGTTTGGCCACGAAGGCGGCCACACCCTCGTGAAAGTCGGCGCTGCCATAGGCGGCGCGGATCAAGTCGTCAGACGCCGCCAGGTCGTGTGTGCTCAGGCGCTCCAGGGCTGCCTTGCTCACGCGCTGGGTGACGGGTGCGAGCGCACCGAGTTTCTGAGTCATTGCATGGGTTGCGGTGTCGATGCTCTCAGGCGCTTCAACGGCGTGCAGGTAGCCGCAGGCCAGTGCCTCCTCGGCTCCGATGAATTCGGCCAGCATCAACATGCGTTTCACGCGCTGAGCACCGAAGGCCGCGCTCAGCCGAGCCACGTTTTGGATCGACAGGCAGTTGCCCAAGGTTTTTGCGATGGGCACACCAAACTTGGCACCCGGTGTGGCCAGCCGAAAGTCGCAGGCCGTGGCAATCGCCAAGCCACCGCCCACGCACCAGCCATCTATCACCGCCACGGTGGGCATGGGCAGGCCACACAGCAGCTCAATGCAGGCTTCGATCTGCCGCTCGTAGGCCACACCGTCCTCGGCCGTCTGGAACGCGGTGAACTGCTCGATGTCGGTGCCGGCCACAAAGGCCTGGCCACCCGCGCCGCGGAACACCACCGCGCGCACGCCACGGTCGTCGGTCAGCTGGCGCGCGATCGTGACCAGCTGCTCGTACATGGCCCAGGTCATGGCGTTGCGCGCCTGCGACCGGTTGAACACCACCGAGGCCACGCCGGCCTCGATGCTCAAAGTCACTTCACCCGTGTCGGTGCTCATGGTCAGCGGTAGAAGTACTCGACCAGGAACATCGGAATCGCCGGCACGTACGTGACCATCATCAGCAGCGCAAACAACACGCCGATGAAGGGCAGGTTGACGCGCGTCACCTTCCACATGTCGGCCTTGGCAATCGAGCAGGCGGTGGCCAGCACGCTGGCCACCGGCGGCGTCTGCTGGCCGATGCCCAGGTTCAGCGTGACGATCAGGCCGAAATGCACCGGGTCAATGCCCACCGCCTTCACGAGCGGCATGACGATCGGCACCACCAGAATGATGGCGGCGGCCGAGTGCAGGAACAGGCCGCAGACCAGGAAGAACACGTTGAGGATGGCCAGCACCGCGTATTTGTTCTGGGTCAGATCAGAGATCCAGTTGGCCAGCTGCTGCGGCATTTGCTGCTCGGTGAGCAATGTGCCGAGCAGGGCAGACGCCGCCACCAGCAGCATCACCACCGCCGTTTGCACCGCGCCCTCGACCATGCACTCGTAGAGGTGCTTGAAGTTGAGTTCGCGGTAGATCACGCCGCCAATGAACAGTGCAGCCAGCACGGCCAGCGCAGCGCCTTCGGTGGCGGTGACCACGCCGCCGAAGATGCCGCCCAGGATGATCATGGGCAGCAGGAAGGCCCAGGCCGCGTCCTTGAAGGTGGACCAGAGCTTGGCCTTGCTGAACACCTCTTCGACGGGGTAGTTGTAGCGCTTGGCGTACCAGTAAGCCAGCGCCATCATGCCGCCGCCGCCCAGAATGCCGGGGATGATGCCGGCCACGAAGATCTGCACCACCGAGGCCTCGGCCATCACCGCATAGAGGATCATCGGGATCGATGGCGGGATGATGATGGCCAGCGTGGCAGAAGACGAGGTGATGGCCGCCGCGAACTCCTTCGGGTAGCCCTTCTTCTTCATCGCCGGGATCAGGATCGAGCCCATGGCGGCCACGTCGGCCACGGCCGAGCCGGAAATCTCCGCGAAGAACAGCGAGGTGCCGATGTTCACCATCGCCAGGCCGCCCTTGATGAAGCCGAACAGCGCCGAGGCAAACGCGATCAGGCGCCGCGACAGGCTCGACGAGTTCATGATGGCGCCGGCCAGGATGAACAGCGGAATGGCCAGCAGCGGGAAGCTGGTGGCGCCCGAGAACATGGTGATGGCGGCGCTCAGCAGGTCGTCGGGGCTGCCCAGAATCACCATGGCGGCCATGGCCACCACACCCAGGGCCACACCGATCGGCACGTTGATGAGGATGAGGACCAACAGGCCCAGGAACATGAAGATCGAGGTCATTTCTGCATCGCCTTCTGGAGATCTTTCTCCGCCTTGAGAAGTTCTTTTTCCATTTCCTGTTTCTCGGCATCGATCACGCCCGCGCCGCGCGCTTGCGCCAGCAGCTCGGGCAGGCTGAAGAGCTGGGCCAGGATGAACAGCGCAGCGCCGATCGGGATCACCGACTGGGTGAGTCGCGTTGGTACCCAA
Source organism: uncultured beta proteobacterium (assembly GCA_963831255.1). Classification (GTDB taxonomy): domain Bacteria; phylum Pseudomonadota; class Gammaproteobacteria; order Burkholderiales; family Burkholderiaceae_C; genus Hydrogenophaga. The sequence goes on from CAWHPI010000009.1 coordinate 256,163, forward strand.
GGCAGGCTCACCATGGCGTCGCCTTCCAGAATGATCAGCACCTGGGTGCCATACCAGGCGAGCACCGCGAAGAAGGTGATCACGATCGCCTCGGCCACCAACACCACGGAGACGCGCAGGGCGGGCGGCATGGCGTTGACCAGCCCCGGAAACCCGATGTGTGCCCTTTTGAGGGCGGCCAGCGCCGCACCGTAGTAGGTGAGCCAGGCCAGCGCGATGGAGGCGACCTCGTCATACCAGACCATGGCCAGGCCCAGCTTGCGGTAAACGACCCCCATCAGGACGATGACCGCCAGCGAGGTCAGCAGAAAGATGACGAACGCCGTCAGCGCGCGTTCAAACGCGGTTCTCAGGGTGAAGAACACAGTGGATCATCCTTGGAGCTGGCGGGGCCAGCGGGTGAGAAAGGGGCGTCCATGCGCCGAACCGAGGCGCATGGACAGGGGGCCAACTGCGGCGCTTAGAACGCAGCGCCCAGGGCCACCGCCTTGTCGACCAGAGCACCGCCACCAGGCACTTCCTTGTCGAACTCGGCGTACACCGCCTTGCTGGCGGCGATGAAGGCGTTCTTGTCCGGGTCGTTCACCACGGTGCCGGCGGCCTTGATCTTGCTCACCAGCTCGCCGTCGAGCTCGGCTGCGGTCTTGTAGACGTAGGGCTGCACATCGCGCGCGGTTTTTTCCAGAATTTCGCGCACATCAGCCGGCAGCGAGTTGAACTTGCGCGCGCCCGCGGTGAGGTAGGCCGGGGTGTAGACGTGGCCCGTCATCGACAGGAACTTCTGCACCTCCTGGAACTTGGACGAGTAGATCTGGGTGAGCGGATTTTCCTGGCCGTCCATCACGCCGGTCTGCAGCGCCACGAACACCTCTGACAAGGCCATGGGCGAGGGGTTCGCGCCGTAGGCCTGGAACATCTTCACGCGCCACACGCCTTGCGGTACGCGCAGCTTCATGCCCTTGAGGTCTTCGGGCTTCACCACCGGCTTGACGTTGTTCGTCACATGGCGGAAGCCGTTTTCCCACACGCCCAGGATCTTGTAGCCCTTTTCCTCGGCCATCGCCATCATCCCGGGGCGCATCACATCGCTTTCGATCTTCTTCATGTGATCGCGGTTCTTGACCAGATACGGCATCTCGAACATGCCGAAGGCCGGCACGGTGGACGACATCACGGACGAAGGCAGCGCCATCTCCAGCGTGCCCAGGCGCAGCTTCTGCATCATCTCGGCATCGCTGCCGAGCTGGCTGGAGCCAAACACCACCACCTTGCCCTTGGTGCCCAGGCGCTCGTTGGCCAGGCGCGCGTACTCGTTGGCCGAGCGCTCGAACAGCGAGCCTGGGCCGCCCACGTGGCCGAGCTTGATCTCGACCTGGGCATGGGCCATGCTGGTGCCCAGCAGCAGCGTGCTGGCGCCCAGGATGGCGGCCGCGGCCACCTGGCGCAGCGGACCGGTGAAGGTTGGGAACTTGAGGGTGTGGATCGGCATGTCTGTCTCCTTGGTCGTTGTGTCCGCTGAAAAAGAGCACCCCTTGCACGGACGACACGGGGCACGGGAAGGCAGAAAGACTCAGGCCTTGGCAAGGCCTCCGGGGTGGCTGCTGAAATGGTCCATGATGGCCTGCACGCCCGAGCCAGCCAGCTTCACGCCAGCCAGCTTCAGACCCATTTCACAGCCGGCCACGGTGGCCACCAGCGTCAGGTCGTTGCTGTCGCCGAGGTGGCCGATGCGAAACATGCGGCCCTTGACCTTGCCCAGGCCGGTACCCAGCGAGCAGTCGAAGCGCTCGTAGATCACCTTGCGCACCGCATCGGCGTCCACCCCGTCGGGCGTCATCACGCCGGTGAGGATGGGCGAGTAGACCGCCGGGTCGGCGCACTGGATCGCCAGACCCCAGGCGTTGACCGCGGCGCGAACGCCCGCGGCCCAGCGCTGGTGACGGGCGAAGACGTTCTCAAGGCCGTCGGCCAGCAGCATGTCGCAGGCTTCGCTCAGGCCGTACAGCAGGTTGGTGTTGGGGGTGGAGGGCCAGTAGCCGGTCTTGTTCATCTCCAGCATTTCGCCCCAGCCCCAGTAGCTGCGCGGTGTCTGGCAGGCCTTGCTGGCCTCGATCGCCTTGGGCGACAGCGCGTTGAAGCTGATGCCGGGTGGCAGCATCAGGCCTTTTTGCGAGCCGCTGATGGACACGTCAATGCCCCAGGCATCGTGCTGGAAATCGGCACCGGCCAGGCCGGAGATGGTGTCGACCAGCAGCAGGGCCGGGTGTTTCGCGGCGTCCATGGCGCGGCGCACGGCGGCGATGTCGCTGGTCACGCCGGTGGAGGTTTCGTTGTGCACCACGCACACCGCCTTGATGCTGTGGCCGGCTGTCGGCCTTCAGGCGCTGCTCGATCAGGTCGGCCTGCACGCCGTGACGCCAGCCCTCCATGTCCGGCAGGCTCAGCACCTCGGTCTTCAGACCGAGTTGGGTGGCCAGGCGGTTCCACAAGAAGGCGAAATGACCGGTCTCGTACATCAGCACGTGGTCCCCCGCGTTGAGCGTGTTGACCAGCGCCGCTTCCCAGGCGCCGGTGCCCGAGGCCGGGTAAATCATCACCGGGTGTTCGGTCTTGAAGATGGCCTGCATGTCGGCCAGCACCTTCAGACCCAGGCGGCCGAATTCCGGGCCGCGGTGGTCGATGGTGGGCGAGCTGATGGCACGCAGGATGCGGTCCGGAACAGGCGAGGGGCCAGGAATTTGCAGGAAGTGCCGGCCGGTGGGGTGGGCGTTGATCGTCAGCATGCGGAGCAACCTTTCTTGAGTGCCCCCATTTTTGTATTCAAAATACAAATGTCAAGGGCAAACACCCTAGAATGGTCTCGAACGCGATTCTTTTTTGCATACAGAACCGATTGCATGACCGCAGATATCTTGTCCATCGAGCGTCCGGTGTTGCACGAGCAGGTGGCGCGCCGGCTGCGCCAGATGCTGGTGGAAGGCCGCATTGCGCCCGGCGCCAAGCTCAACGAACGCACCCTGTGCGAAGAGCTGCGCATTTCGCGCACCCCCTTGCGCGAGGCCATCAAGATGCTGGCTGCCGAAGGCCTGGTCGAGCTGCTGCCCAACCGCGGTTCGGTGGCGGTGCAGCTGAGCGAGGCCGCGGTGCGCGACACCTTCGAGGTCATGGCCGGGCTGGAAGCGCTGTCCGGCGAACTCGCTGCGCAGCGTGTCACCGACGCCGAGCTGGCCGAGATCAAGGCCTTGCACTTTGAAATGATGGCGGCCTTCACCCGGCGCGACCTCTCGGCCTATTACCCGCTCAACGCCGCCATCCACCGCCAGATGAACCTCGCGGCCAAGAACCCGGTGCTCACCAGCACCTACAACCAGGTCAATGCCCGCTTGCAGGCGCTGCGTTTTCGTTCCAACCAGGACGGCGAAAAGTGGAGCCGCGCGGTGCAGGAGCACGAAGCCATGATCCAGGCGCTGGAGGCCCGCGACAGCGCCGCCCTGAGCCGGGTGCTGCTGAATCACTTGAACAACAAGCGCGACGTGGTGATGGAGCAGTTGCGCTCGGTCGACGCCGGGCCCGAGGGCCGTTCTGGAACCGTCGAATGAATGCCCCCCTGCCTTTGAATGTGACGCGAGACGCCCCCGAGGCGGTGTACGACCGGGTCGCCGGCGTGAGCAACGAAGTGGCCGGCAAGCTGGCCAAGCGCCTGTCGGTACAGACCCGGGGCGAGGTGCTGTTCAGCCCGGCCGACCGCGGCCGCTACGCCACCGATGCATCGATCTACCAGCAGATGCCGGTGGGCGTGTTCGTGCCCACCGATGCGGCCGATGTGCGCCTGGCGATCGACATCTGCCGAGATCTGGCGGTGCCCATCGTGCCGCGCGGCGGCGGTACCAGCCAGTGCGGCCAGACCGTGGGCGCCGGGCTGGTCATCGACCACAGCCCGCACATGCGCCGCGTGCTCGACGTCAATCCCGCCGAGCGCACCGCCAAGGTGGAGCCCGGCCTGGTGCTCGACCACCTCAACGCCCAGCTCAAACCCCATGGGCTGTGGTACCCGGTGGACGTGTCCACCAGCGCGCAGGCCACGCTGGGCGGCATGGCCGGCAACAACTCCTGCGGCAGCCGCTCGATTGCCTACGGCAACATGGTGCACAACGTGCTGGGCGCCGAAGCCTGGATGGCCGACGGCAACCTGGTGGAATTTGGCGCCTACGACCAGGCCTCGCCAGACGCATTGGCCATCGGCGACTTCGTGCGCGATCTGGCGATGGAGCACGCCGACGAAATCGACGCGCGCTGGCCCAAGGTGCTGCGCCGCGTGGCGGGCTACAACCTCGACATCTTTCGCAACCAGAATGAAAAGCCGTACACCACCGACGGCTCGGTCAACCTGGCGCATCTGCTGGTGGGCAGCGAAGGCACGCTGGCGCTGACCCGCTCGCTCACGCTGCGGCTGAGCGAACTGCCGCGCGCCAAGGTGCTCGGCGTGGTGAACTTCCCCACGTTCTACCAGGCGATGGACAGCGCGCAGCACATCGTCAAGCTGGGCGAGGGCATGAGCGGCGGATGCCTGAGCGCGGTGGAGCTGGTCGACCGCACCATGATCGAGCTCTCGCTCAAGAACCCCGCGTTTGCGCCCACCATCCGCACCGCGCTCTCGCCCCACATCAACGGCGGCAAGCCCGCGGCGGTGCTGCTGGTGGAATTTTCGGGCGCCAGCAAGACCGACCTCACGCACAAGCTGCGCGAGCTGGTCGACCTCATGGGCGAGCTGGGCCTGCCCGGCAGCGTGGTCGAGATGGTGGACGACGCGCCGCAGAAGAACCTGTGGGAAGTGCGCAAGGCCGGCCTCAACATCATGATGAGCCTGCGCGGCGACGGCAAGCCGGTGAGCTTCATCGAAGACTGCGCGGTGCCACTGGTGCACCTGGCCGAGTACACCGATGCGCTCACCGAGGTGTTTCACCGCCACGGCAGCCGCGGCACCTGGTACGCACACGCCTCGGTCGGCACGCTGCACGTGCGGCCCATTCTCGACATGCGACGCGGTGGCGCGAGCAAGATGCGCGCGATCGCCGAAGAGGCCAGCGAGCTGGTGCGCAAGTACAAGGGCGCCTACAGCGGTGAACACGGCGACGGCCTGTGCCGCGGCGAGTGGGTCGAGTGGCAGTTTGGTCCGCGCATCAACGAGGCGTTTGCGCGCATCAAGACCCGGCTGGACCCGGACGGGCTGTTCTCCCCCAACCGCATGATCGACCCGCCGAAGATGGACGACGCGCGCCTGATGCGCTTCCCGCCCGCCTACAAGGTGGTGCCGATCAAGCCGGTGCTCGACTGGCGCGCCTGGGACGTGCAGAACGACCCCGTCACCGAGCAGACCACCGAGCCAGGCACCGGCGGCGACCCGGCGCAGGGCCTGGCCAAGGCGGTGGAGATGTGCAACAACAACGGCCACTGCCGCAAGTTCGACGCCGGCACCATGTGCCCGAGCTACCGCGTCACGCGCGACGAGCAGCACCTCACGCGCGGCCGCGCCAACACCTTGCGCCTGGCGCTCAGCGGGCAGATCGAGGGCCTGGCGGGCGAAGACGCGCTCACCAGCGAGGTGGTGCGCGAGGCGATGGACCTGTGCGTGGGCTGCAAAGGCTGCAAGCGCGACTGCCCCACCGGCGTGGACATGGCCAAGATGAAGGTCGAGTTCCTGCACCACTACAAGGCGAAACACGGCTTCACGCTGAAAGACCGGCTGGTCGCGCAGCTGCCCGACTACGCGCGCACCGCAGCCCGCCTGGCGCCGCTGCTCAATCTGCGCAACCGCATCCCGCTGCTGGCGAGCCTGGCGGAAAAGCTGATCGGCTTCTCGGCCCAGCGCAGCCTGCCCGAGTGGCAGAGCCGGCACTTCTTCAACCAGCCCGCCCAGACCGCCACGCGCGAGCAGGTGCTGACCGCCGAGCGCGGCGTGGTGCTGTTTGTCGACACCTTCAACGGCTACTTCGAAGCCGACAACGCCAGCGCGGCGGTCAAGGTCTTGCAGGCTGCCGGCTACACGGTGCACGTGGCCACCAAGCTCCAGCCCGATGGTCAGCACCTGTGCTGCGGGCGCACCTACCTGGCCTCGGGCATGGTGGAGCGGGCGCGCGAGAAGGCGCAAGAGGTGGTGCACAGCCTGCTGCCGTTTGCCGAGCGCGGCATTGCCATCGTCGGCCTGGAGCCCTCGTGCCTGCTGACCCTGCGCGACGAGCTGCAGGTGATGGGCCTGGGCTCAGGACCGCAGCAGATCGCGGAGCAGGCCCTGCTGTTCGAGGAGTTCCTGGCCCGCGAAGACCGCGCCGGGCGGCTCGATTCGCTCAAGGCCCAGCTCCAGCCGGTGAGCCAGCCGGTGCTGCTGCACGGGCACTGCCACCAGAAGGCGTTTGACGCCGTCTCGCCCATCCTCACCGTGCTGGGCTGGATCCCGGGTGCCAAGCCGCGGCTGATCGAGAGCAGCTGTTGCGGCATGGCGGGCAGCTTCGGCTACGAGGCGGCGCACCACGCCGTGTCGATGCAGATGGCCGAGCTCAGCCTTTTGCCTGCGGTGCGCGCCGAGCCCGACGCCATCGTGGTGGCCGACGGCACCAGCTGCCGGCATCAGATCCACGACGGCGCGCAGCGCGAGGCGGTGCATGTGAGCCGGCTGCTGGCCGATTTGCTGCCAGCCTGAAGGGATTTCAGAAAAAGCCGAAAGCACCCTGGAAGATGGTGCCCATCAAGAGCACCCACCAGCCTGCCAGGGTCCAGCCGACCCAGCGCTTGGGGACCCAGACCACCAGTGGCAACAACGCCATGCAGATGAGCACGAAACCCATCGACACGGCCTGATCGCCCTGCAGCGTCACGTAGCCCTTGAATCGGGCATAGCCGCTGTGCGTTTCGGTCGCGATGGCGAGCCAGCCCAGACCTGCCAGGAATGCAGCGGCCAGGGTGCAAAGCACGCGGGGCAGAAGGGAAACCGGTTTCGGTGGGTTGGACATTCGAATACCCCTCAGTTTGGTGTCGTCACCGAGCGAGAGCCTTGGTGTCTGCCGGTGACCGGCAGGGTGTTGCCAAGATCGAGAACGCTGTTGGCTGCGGGCGTTCATCGGTCTCCCGGCCAGGTCAGCACCAGCCCACTTTGGAAGCGCCGAGCCTCACCGGTGACCGGGTCGGTGAACGCAATGGCTTGAGCCAGCAGGCGCAGCGGATGCTGGAAATCCTCGGGTTCATCGGGCCCGTGCAGCACGGTTGGGTACAGCTGGTCGCCCGCAATGGGCAAGCCCAGGGCGTTCATGTGTACCCGGAGCTGGTGCCGTTTGCCGGTCACCGGCGTCAGGCGATAGCGGGCCCAGTCACCTTGCTGCTCCAGCAGGTCAATTTGTGTTTCGCTGTTGGGTGCGGCGTCGTCTGCCTCGCACATGCGATAGAAATCGCTGGGGTGTTCCACCAGGCGGCTCTGGCGGGTGTGCGGCCAGGCGAGAGTGTGCGTTGCTGGCGCGATCGCTTCGTAGGTTTTGTGCATTTCGCGCCCGCTGAACAGCGCGTGGTAGGCACCGCGCTCCGTGGGGTTCACTGCAAACAGCACAAGCCCGGCGGTTTCCCGGTCGATGCGGTGCAGCGGAGCCAGCCGGGGCAGCGCCAGGCGCTTTTGCAGGCGCACCAGCAGCGTTTGCTGCACATAGCGCCCGCCGGGTGTGACGGGCAGGAAGTGGGGCTTGTCGGCCACCACCAGATGCGCGTCTTGAAACAGCACGGTTTCCTCGAACGGCACGGTTTGTTCGTTCGGCAGTTCGCGGTAGTAATAGACGCGGTGTCCGCCAAGATACGGCGCCTGTGGCGCCAGCGCCTGGCCATCTTCCGACAACACCTGCCCGCGTGCGAAGCGCTCGACCCAATCGGCGCGCGCGACCGATGGCATGCGCTGGGCCAGGTAGTCGAGCACCGTGGCCCATGGCGCGGACTTGCTGGTGGGCAGGGTCACGCAGCTGGCGGCCACACCGTGAAGCGCCGGGATGTCGGGGTTGCCTGGTCTGCGAGACATGGCGTGATCGCCGGGCAGGCGTTGGTGCGTTGGGCCGGGCGGTCAGATCCGCCGGTACACCAGGTCCCACACGCCGTGGCCGAGCTTGAGGCCTCGGTTTTCGAACTTGGTCAGCGGGCGGTAGTCTGGCTTGGGCGCGCAGCCGTGAGGGCCGGGTTCGGTGGCGGCGTTCGCCAGCAGCGGCTCGGCGCTCAGCACCGCGTGCATCTGCTCGGCGTAGGGCTCCCAGTCTGTTGCCAGGTGCAGGTAGCCACCGGGTTTGATGTGGCGCGCGAGGCGGTTCACGAACGGGCCCTGGATCAGGCGGCGCTTGTGGTGGCGGCTCTTGTGCCAGGGGTCGGGGAAGAAGATGTGCACACCGTCCAGGCTTTGCTCGGGCAGCATGTGATCCAGCACCTCCACCGCGTCGTGCCGCAGGATGCGGATGTTCTCGATGCTGCCCTCGCCGATCAGCTTGAGCAGCGCACCCACGCCGGGCTCGTGCACCTCACAGGCCAGGAAGTTGTCGCCCGGGCGCTGCTGGGCGATGTGAGCGGTGGCGGTGCCCATGCCGAAGCCGATTTCGAGAATGAGCGGGGCGGTGCGACCGAAGGCGGCGCCGACGTCCAGCGCTTGCGGCGCATAGGCCAGCAGAAAGCGCGGGCCGAACTGCTCGACCGCGCGCTGCTGCCCCGGACCGACGCGGCCCGCGCGCAGCACATAGCTTTTGGTCTGACGCAAAAATGTGCCGTCTTCGGGCTGAGCGCGGGGCGCGGCGTGGCGGGGATCGGTCATGGCGGCGGCTCGGGCGCGGTGGCGTGGGGCGGGGCGCTGATTGTAGAAGCCCAGTGCCCGACCCAGCTCGCCAGCGCCTGTGGCACCGGCCCCTGCGCCGGCGGCAGACCGAGCACGCTGGCGGCCTGGTTCAGGGCGGCCAGCGGTTCTTCGAGCCGGAGGGCCTCTGCGCCGTTTTGCTTGCTCAGCTTCTCACCGTTGGCGCCGCGCACCAGCGGCGTGTGGTGGTGGTTCGGCGTGGGCAGGCCCAGCGCGCGTTGCAGCAGGATCTGGCGCGCGGTGTTGTCGGCCAGGTCTTCACCACGCACCACGTGGCTGATGCCTTGCGCCGCATCGTCCACCACCACCGCGAGCTGGTAGGCCCACAGCCCATCGGCGCGTTTCAGCACGAAGTCGCCCACCTCATGGGCCACGTTCTGCGCTTGCGGCCCCAGGCGCTCGTCGGCCCAGCGCACCGTCGAATCGGGTGGCAACGCGAAACGCCAGGCGCGCGCGGCGCGGCCTTGCAAACCGCCGCGCTCGGGCCGACAGGTGCCGGGGTACACGGCAGCGTGGTGGCGTTCGCGCGTCAGGCCTTGCGCGGTCAGCGCGGCTTCGATGTCCTTGCGCGAGCAGGCGCACGGGTAGGCCTGGCCATGGGCGATCAAACGGTCGAGCGCAGCCTGGTACCGATCGCCGCGCTGCGACTGCCACACCACCGGCTCGTCACTCACCAGGCCACAGACAGCGAGCTGATCCAGGATGAGGCGATCGGCACCGGGGATGCAGCGCGGCGTGTCCACGTCTTCGACGCGCACCAGCCAGGTGCCGCCGTGGGCGCGGGCGTCGAGCCAGCTGGCCAGGGCCGCCACCAGAGAGCCAGCGTGCAGCGGGCCGGTGGGGGAGGGGGCAAAGCGGCCACGGTAGGTCACCCTCGCACACCTCGCGACGCGTTGCGATAGGGCGCGTGCAGCAAGGCGCTGGCCAGGGCCGGGTCGCGCAGCTGCTGCGTCCACCATTGCAAGCCCTTGCCCGGGCGCTCGATCCAGCCGGTGTAGAGCACATTGGGTTCGCGCAGCGTCTCGGTGCGGCGCGCCTCCAAGGCACCCGAGCGCAGATGGGGCTCGGCCAGGTGGCGAGGCAGCCAGCCGCAACCCAGCCCTGCGAGCTGAGACGCCATTTTTTCGCGCATGCCCGGCACAGCCAGCACCGCTTGCCCCGGCTGCAGGCCGTAGCTGCGCTGGTTGCTGCGGCGCGCGCTGTCGGCCACCACCACGGCGCGGTGCGCTTCGATCTGCGCGGCGTTCAGCGGCTCGGGTTGGCGCGCCAGCGGGTGGTGCGGCGACACCGCAAACACCCAGTCCAGGCGACCCAGCTCAAACCACTGCAGGCGCGCCAGCGTCGGCGGTTCGTTGGTCGCGGCCACCACAATGTCGGCCCGGCCATCGCCCAGCGCCTCCCAGGTGCCACCGACGCTCTCTTGCGTGAAGCGCAGCTGCACGCCGCTGTTCAGCGCATCAAACGCGCTCACCAGCGAGAGGAGGGCTGAAAAATCGGCCAGTTCGTCGACCACGATGTGCAGCTGCGATTCCCAACCGCGCGCCACCTGCTGCACGCGCTGCGCCAGGCGTTCGGTGTCCCGGTGCAGCCGCGCACCTTCGTCGACCAGCAAGCGGCCCGCTTCGGTCAGCGCAATGCGGTAGCCGCGCCGGTCGAACAGCAGGGCGTCCATGCGCTCTTCCAGCTGGCGCGCTGCATGCGACACGGTGGACACCGCCCGCCCCAGCGCGCGCGCCGCGTGCGACAGGCTGCCGCCCGCCTGCACGGCGCGCAGCAGTTGCAAATCGTCGGGGGTCAACATATTCGGCGGTTTCGAAGGAGTTGAGCGATTTTAGGGGTCTGTGTGGCAGCCCTATGCGCCTGCACCATGGGCAGCTTCTGCTTTTCAACCCGTCAAAGGACTTTCATGACTTCGCTTCCACAAGACCTCGCTGGCCGCACCGCCCTCGTCACGGGCGCCTCGCGCGGCATTGGCGCGGAAACCGCCCGCACCCTGGCCGATCGCGGCGCTGCCGTGGTGGTGCACTACGGCCAATCGAAAGAGGCGGCTCAGCGCGTGGCCGACGCCATCGCTCAGGCCGGCGGCACCGCCCACCTGCTGCAAGCCGACCTGTCGCAGGTCGACCAGGCCGCTTCGCTGGTTGATCGCGCGGCGAAGCTGGCCGGCCCAATCGATTTGTTGGTGAACAACGCCGGTGTGCTCGCCGGTGCGCCCATGCACGAAGTGACCGCGGAACACATCGACAGCCAGTTTGCGCTCAACGTGCGAGCGCCGGCCCTGGTGGCCAAGGGATTCGTCGAGCAGTTTGCCGGCGGCGACGGCCGCATCGTGAACCTGGCCACCTTCATCACCGGCCAGCAAGCCATGGCGGGCGCCCTCATGTACTGCGCCACCAAGGCGGCGGTGGAGACGCTCACCGTGGGCTGGGCGCACGAACTCGGCGCCAAGGGCATTCGGGTCAACGCGGTCGCGCCGGGCGCGGTGGAGACCGACATGTACGCCGCCAGCGGCAAGGCGGCCGAGGCCTACCTGATCGAGCGCACGCCCCTGGGCCGCATCGGCCAGCCGCGCGACATCGCGCAAATGATTGCCTACCTGTGCAGCCCAGCGGCGGAGTGGATCACCGGCCAGGTGTTTCCGGTGACGGGCGGGATCCGCATTTGATGGCTGCCGTCACGGGCAGGGGCGTTCAGCCCAGCACACACCGTGGAACCGGCTTCGCCGGGCCGCTGGTGTGGTCTCACCTTCGGGGGAAGAGGCGAAGCGGCGCAGCGGGGTTACGCGATCCTCAACGCCATCTCCAGGCCCGACACAAACGCGTCTTCCACCCGGTGCCCCAGACACCAGTCGCCGCACAGGCCGATGCCGAGCTCATCGTCGTAAATGAAGGGGCGGCCCAGCGGCTGCTGGGTCTGGGCGAAGCGCCAGCGGTGCACCACGGCGTGGGCCGGCGTGGCACGGATGCCGGTGATCTCGGCAAAGCCTTTGAGCAGCTTGGCCTTGACACGCTCGGCATCGTCTTCGAGGTGCTTGGCCGACCAGGCCGGGCTGGCCTGCGCGGTCCAGCGCTCGACGCGTTCGCGCCCGGGCTTGCTGTTTTCGCGCGCCAGCCAGCTGATGCGGTGGTGCGTGCTGCGCGCGGCGTTCCATTGCGGGCCGATGTGCGGCAGGCCGGGCTGCATGGCGTTGGGGTAGGCCACCATCAGCGTCCAGCAGGGGGCGACCTGCACCGGGTTCAGCGCCTGGCGCAGGTGCGGCGCGTGGCCCGAGGCCAGCAGCAGATCGTGCGCCTGCAGATGGGGCTGGGCCAGCACCACGCGGTCGAAACCACCCGCTACCAGTTGCCCGCCAGCGCTGTCTTCGGCGCGCAGCTGCCACTGCTCGGGGTGCAGCGCATCGCGCTCGATGTGGGTGACGCGGGTTTCCAGCAGCGCGCGGGCGCCGCTCACGCCATGCAGCTCGGGCTTGAGCAGGGGTTGCGCCCAATGGCTCACCAGCGCGTTCATGCCGGGGATGGCCACGAAATGGGGCTCGGTGGGCGGCGGCGCGCTGGCCAGCACGTGACCGAACTCGTCGAGCACGCGCACCGTGCTCACGCTCCAGGCGCGCACCACGTCGCGCGCGGTGAGCAAGGCCTGGGCAAAGCGCGCGTCGCGCACGGTGAAGTACTGCGAGCCGTGGTCGAAGCCGCCGAATTCGGTGCGGCGGGTCGACATGCGGCCGCCAAAACCGCGGCTCTTTTCGAACACCGTCACGCGGTGCCCCGCCTGCACCAAGGTGCGCGCGCAGGCCATGCCCGCCATGCCACCACCGACCACCGCAATGTGCAGGACTGTCCTGGGCTTGGACACCGCGCGCGGTTTGGGAGGACTTGCGGGCTTGCTGCGTTTTGGGCTGGTGGTCATGGCGTTTGTTGTGTGATGGCTCGGGTCGTGGTTGAATGTAGCAGCCCGCCGGCGCCTTGATCTGCCCCCTGGTGCACGGGTGCTGCATGCCGCGCGCCAGGCTCAGAGCTGCAGGTGCCGGTTCGAGCAGGGCGGCGCGGGTGGTCGGGCTCTGCAGGCGATCCAGCCACCAGCGCAGCGCGCGCCCGGTGTCACCCGGTGTGCGCGGGTCGGCGCCAGGCGTACTGCATGCGCACCACCGGGTTGGGGTTCTGCACCGGCTTGACCACCAGCCGGCCCGCCTGTGATGTAGGGCTGCGCCAGTGGCAGCGGCAGAAAACCGGCACCCCAGGCCGCGCAGCTGCGCTTCCAGCTTGTGGTGCATGGTGGGCACGGTGAGCAGGTCTTGCCCTGGCGTGAGGTTGTGCGACACACCGCGCCCGCGCCGGGTCGAGTCGGCCACCGCCACCGCGCGGTGCTGCGCGCGTTCGGCCGTCGCTGAGCTTGTGCGTGGCCGAGGCCAGCGGGTGGTGCGGTGCGACCGCGAACACGAACTCGACCGAGCCCAGTGGAGCGATCTGAATGCCGGCCTGCGCCACCGTGTCGGCCACGCCGAGCACCAGATCGGCCTGGCCGTTGCAGCAGCGATTCGAGCGTGCCGGAAAGCGTTTCGTCGCGCAGCTTCAGGCGGGTCGGCGCACCCTCCGCGTAAAACGCCTCGCACAGCTCGAACAGGGTGCTGCGCGCCATGATGGTCGTCGGCCGCGATGGTGAGCTGCGGTTCCCAGCCGGTGGCCACGCGCTTGACGCGCTCGGCCACGGCGTCGAGTTCGCTCAGCAGGTGCTGCCCGGAGCGCAGCAGCTCGGCGCCGGCCGGGGTGAGCTGGGCGCGGCGCGCTGCTGCGGTCGAACAGCAGCACGTCCAGCGCGTCCTCGACCTGGCGCACCCGGTAGGTCAGTGCACTGGGCACCATGCCCAGCTCGCGCGCCGCTGCCGCCATGCTGCCCAGGCGGGCCACCGCCTCGATCAGACCCAGGTTGTCGGGCGAGAGGGCGGCGCGGGGACTTGAGCTGGGCATGGTGATTGGTGCTCTGCTTTGTTCAATACGATTTGAATGATGCCATCAAAACCGTGCCGCCCGTGGCGCGCTCGGGACATGCCCACAATTTCCCCATGCCAGCCAAGCGCTGGCGCACACCAGAAAGGAACTCACCATGATGCAGATTCGACGCTCCCAGGCCCGTGGTCAGGCCGATCACGGCTGGCTCAAGAGCCAGCACTCGTTTTCGTTCGCCGATTACCACGACCCGGCCTGGATGGGCTGGGGCAATCTGCGCGTGATCAACGAAGACCGCATCGCACCCGGCACCGGCTTCGGCACCCACGGCCACCGCGACATGGAAATCATCAGCTACGTGCTGCAGGGCAACCTGGCGCACAAGGACAGCATGGGCAACGTCAAGGGCATTCCGCCCGGCGATGTGCAGCGCATGAGCGCGGGCACCGGCGTGCGCCACAGCGAGTTCAACCACGCGCCCGACCAGACCACCCATTTCCTGCAGATCTGGATCGAACCCAAGCCAGCGCGGCATCGCGCCGGGCTACGAGCAGAAGACCTTTGCCGACGCCGAGAAACGCGGCCGCCTCAGGCTGGTGGCCTCTCCCGATGGGCGCGAGGCATCGGTGACGCTGCATGCCGACGCGTCGATCTACGCCGGCCTGCTGGACGCGAGCGAAAGCGCCGAGCTGGCCTCGACCCGGCGCGCAAGGCCTATGTGCATCTGGTGCGCGGCGCGCTCGATGTGAACGGCGAGACGCTTGCACGCGGGCGACGCCGCTGGCGCTGGAACGGCGAATCGCGTCTGGCGTTGAGCCAGGGCGCCGATGCCGAGGTGCTGGTGTTCGATCTCGCGGCCTGAGCCGCCTCTGTTTTTCTCCCGTTTGTTTCATCAACCCGCGCTGCGGCGCAGCTTCTTCAGGAGCATCTTCAACATGGCACACATCGTGGTGGTTTTTCACTCGGGTTACGGTCACACCCAGCGCATGGCGCAATCGGTGGCCGACGGTGCAGGCGCCGAGCTGCTGGCCATCGACGCAGAAGGCAATCTGCCCGAAGGCGGCTGGGAAACGCTGGCCGCGGCCGACGCCATCATCATGGGCACGCCCGACCTACATGGGCAGCGTGAGCTGGCAGTTCAAGAAGTTCGCCGACGCCTCCAGCAAGCCCTGGTTCAGCCAGCAGTGGAAAGACAAGGTGTTTGCCGGCTTCACCAACAGCGCCAGCATGAACGGCGACAAGCTCTCGACCCTGCACTACCTGTTCACCCTGGCCATGCAGCACGGCGGCATCTGGGTGGGCACGGGCCTGATGCCCAGCAACAGCAAGGCCGCTCAGCGCAACGACGTCAATTACCTGGCCTCTTCCAGCGGCGCCATGGCGCAAAGCCCGTCGGACGCCGGTGCCAACGAAATGCTGCCGGGCGATCTGGAAACGGCGCGCCTGTTCGGTGCCCGCGTGGCCGAGGTGACAGCGAAGTTCAAGGGCTGAGCCAGTTCTGAACTCGCGGTAGAACAGACCTGCGTCCGGGTCTGTGGGCGGGTGGCCAGGAATGGTTCACCCGCCTTTCTCGCTCGATGGCGACTACCATCCGGGCATGAAAATCATCAGCATTCTTCCCTGGGCCGACTGGCTGGCGCTGGTCGGTTTTCTGGCCCTGTGGATCGGCTACGCCTGGTTTGCGCGGGTCTGGGGCATCAAGAAGGGCTCGTTGATCCAGACCACGAACCGCTACCGCGCCTACTGGATGCGCCAGGCCGCCATGCGCGACCCGCGCATGCTCGACGGCCTGATCACGCAGACGCTGTCCAACACGCCAGCGTTCTTTTCGTCCACGTCCATCCTCGTCATCGGCGGCCTGTTTGCCTTGCTCGGGACCACCGACAAGGCGGCCGAGCTGATGAGCGAGATCCCGTTCGCCCAGACCACGACGCTGGTGGTGTTCGAGTTCAAGGTGCTGGTGCTGGTGGGCATCTTCGTCTACGCCTTTTTCCGTTTTTCCTGGTGCATGCGGCAGTACACCTTCGTGGCGCTGGTGATCGGTGCCATGCCGCCGCCTGAAGACTTCCTCTCCGGCAAGTTCGACCAGCGGCGCTACGCCGACCGGGCCGCGGCGATGGTGGGCGCCGCCGCCGAGTCGTTCAACGACGGCCTGCGGGCCTACTATTTTTCGTTTGCCGCCATTGCCTGGTTCTTCTCACCGCTGGCCATGGTGGTTGCCACCGCGGTGGTTGCCACGATTCTTTACACCCGCGAATTTCATTCAGAGGTGCTCAACATCCTGCGCGACGACGCCAGTCCCGGATCGTAGAGGCACAGGCACAGCCTCCTAAAATGGGGCGATGTTTGTTCACCTGCGCCTGCACACCGAATTTTCCGTCGTCGACGGCACCAACCGCATCGACGAGGTGGTGGCCGCGGCGGCCGCCAACGGCCAGCCCGCGCTGGCCATCACCGACCTGAACAACCTGTTCGGCGCGGTCAAGTTCTACAAGGCCGCACGCGGTGCCGGCGTCAAGCCGCTGCTGGGCGCCGAGGTCATGCTGCAAGGCTTCGCCGAGGACACGCCGGGCGCCATGCCGGGCAGCCACCAGCCGGCCGCGCCGCGCGTGGTGCTGCTGGTGCAGGACACAGCAGGGCTACCTGAACCTGAGCGAGCTGCTGGCCCGCGCCTGGACGCGCAACGATGGCCGCGGCGGCGCGGTGATGCAGCGCGAGTGGCTGACCGAACTCAACGGCGGCCTGATTTTGCTGGCCGGCGCGCAAGCCGGCCCGGTGGGTCAGGCGCTGATGCAGGGCGACCCGCAACGCGCAGCCGACCTCGCCTTGCAGCTCGCCAGCGTGTTCCCGCACCGCTTCTACATCGAGCTGCAGCGCGCCGGCCGCGCCGACGACGAGCGCCATGTGCTGGCGGCGGTGCAACTGGCCGCGCGGCTGAAGCTGCCGGTGGTGGCCACGCACCCGGTGCAGTTCCTGGAAGCAAGACGACTACGAGGCCCACGAGGCGCGCGTTTGCATTGCCGACGGCGAAATTCTGGGCAACCGGCGCCGCGTGCGCCGGTTCACCCGCGAGCAGTATTTCAAGAGCGCAGAGCAGATGGCGGCGCTGTTTGCCGACGTGCCCTCGGCGGTTGCCAACACGGTGGAGATCGCCCGGCGCTGCAACCTGAGCCTGGTGCTGGGCAAGCCGCAGCTGCCCGATTTCCCCACGCCCCTGATCGACGGCGTGCCGATGCCGATGGCGGATTTTTTCCGCCAGTCGTCGTTTGAAGGGCTTGAAGAGCGGCTGGCGCACCTGTACCCCGACGCGGCCAAGCGCGATGCCGAGCGGCCCCGCTACGTGGAGCGGCTGGAGTTCGAGATCAACACGATCCTGAACATGGGCTTTCCGGGCTACTTCCTGATCGTGGGCGACTTCATCAACTGGGCCAAGAAAAACGGCTGCCCGGTGGGCCCGGGCCGCGGCTCGGGTGCCGGTTCGCTGGTGGCGTATGCGCTGCAAGATCACCGACCTGGATCCGCTGCAATACAAGCTGCTGTTCGAGCGGTTTCTGAACCCCGAGCGGGTGTCCATGCCCGACTTCGACATCGATTTCTGCCAGACCAACCGCGACCGCGTGATCGACTACGTCAAGGACAAATACGGCAAGGACGCGGTGAGCCAGATCGCCACCTTCGGCACGCTGGCCGCGCGCGCTGCCATCCGCGACGTGGGCCGTGTGCTCGACTTTCCCTACGGTTTTTGCGACGGCATCTCCAAGCTGATCCCGAACAAGCCGGGCATGTCGGTCACGCTGCAGTATCCGCCGGTGCCCAAAAAAGAGGGCGACAAGAACAACTATGCGATCGAGATGGAGCCGGTGCTGGCCGAGCGCATCCAGAAGGAAGACGACGTCAAGACCCTGATCGAGCTGGCGCAAAAGCTCGAAGGCATGACGCGCAACATCGGCATGCACGCCGGCGGCGTGTTGATCGCACCGGGCAAGCTCACCGATTTCTGCCCGCTGTATGCGCAGCCGGGCAGCGAGTCGGCGGTGAGCCAGTACGACAAGGACGATGTGGAGGCGATCGGCCTGGTGAAGTTCGACTTTCTGGGCCTGGCCACGCTGACCATCCTGGAGATCGCGCGCGAGTTCATCGCCAGGCGCCACAAGGGCCAGGAAGACTTCTGCTTCGAGAACGTGCCGCTGGACGACGCCAAGGTTTACGCGCTGTTCTCGCGCGGCCAGACCGAGGCCGTGTTCCAGTTTGAAAGCCGCGGCATGCAGGGCATGTTGCGCGATGCCAAGCCGTCGCGCCTGGAAGACCTGATCGCGCTCAACGCCCTGTACCGGCCGGGTCCGATGGACCTGATCCCCAGCTTCGTCGCGCGCAAGCACGGCCGCGAGACCATCGAGTACCCGCACCCGCTGGTGGCCGAGATGCTCTCCGAGACCTACGGGATCATGGTCTACCAGGAGCAGGTGATGCAGACCGCGCAGATCCTGGGCGGCTACTCGCTCGGTGGCGCCGACATGCTGCGCCGCGCCATGGGCAAGAAGAATGCCGAGGAAATGGCCAAGCAGCGCGCCATCTTCCGCGACGGTGCAGCCAAGAACAACATCGACGAGAAGAAGGCCGACGAAATCTTCGACCTGATGGAGAAGTTCGCCGGCTACGGCTTCAACAAGTCGCACGCCGCCGCCTACTCGCTGCTGGCGTACCACACCGGCTGGCTGAAGGTGCACTACACGGCCGAGTTCTTCTGCGCCAACATGACGGTGGAGATGGACGACACCGACAAGCTCAAGGTCTTGTGGGAAGACGCGCAGAAGATGGGCATGGTCTTCGAGGCGCCCGATGTCAACCGCGGCTTCCACCGCTTCGAACCCATCACCGACCAGTCGATCCGCTACGGTCTGGGCGCCATCAAGGGCACGGGCCAGCAGGCGATCGAGGCCATTGTGGCGGCGCGCGAGGGCCGTGGTGAAGGGCCCAACGGTTCGGAGACGTGGGCCGTTCAAAAGTCTGTTCGACTTCTGCCGCCGGGTCGACCGCACGCGCCTCAACAAGCGCACGGTGGAGGCGCTCATCAAGGCCGGCGCTTTCGATTCGCTGCACCTGAACCGCGCCGAGGTGATGGCCTCGGTGGAGCGCGCCTTTGACTTCGCGGCCGCGCAGCAGGCCAATGCCAACCAGGGCGGCCTGTTCGACATGCTGGGCGGGGACGATCAGGGCTCCAGCACCCAGGAGCCCGAGCTGGTGGCCACCACGCCCTGGGGCGTGAAGGAGCGGCTCACGCTGGAGAAAACTGCCATCGGTTTCTATTTCTCGGGCCACCTGTTTGACGAATTGGCGCCCGAGGTGCGGCGCTTTGCGCGCACCGCCATGGCCGACGTGAAGGAGAGCCGAGACCCGGTGATTCTGGCGGGCATCGTCTCCGATCTGCGCATGATCAACGGCCAGCGCGGCAAGGTCGCCATCTTCCGGCTCGATGACAACACCGCCTCGCCCGAGGTCTCGGTGGACGAGCACCTGATCAACCAGCACCGCTCGCTGCTGAAAGACGACGAGCTGCTGATCGTTCAGGCCACCGCCCAGCCCGATCGCTTCTCAGGCGGGCTGCGCATCAAGGTGCAGGCGATCTGGGATCTGGCCGCAGCGCGCTGCCGCTTCGGCAAGTTTCTGCGCGTGGCGGTCAACGGCCAGACGCCGGCCATTGCCCAGCTGGTGCGCGAGTTCCCGCCCAGGCGGGAGGTGACAGAGCAGGGCGAGTTGCTGCGCGGCCTGCCGGTGCGCCTGGCCGTGTTGCGCGAGGGTGCGCAATGCGAGCTGCAGCTTGACGACCGGGCCCTGTTCTTCCCCACCGACGCGGCGCTGGCCAGCTGGATGGCGCAGGCGCACGGGCAGCAGGCGGAAATCGTTTTCGAGTGACTGCTGCGCAGGGGTGCCACCGCTTGGCGTAGCCGTGCAGCAGTGAAATTCTCACAGTGGCTGAGCTGCCCGTGTTCAACTTCGGTTCCTGGAAGCCGATGAACCGAACAACATGAAACTGCAACACAAGGCCTGGGTCCTCGTTCTCATCGTGGTGGCCATCGGTGTTGGCAGCGCCATGTTCGGCACCCGCTACCTCGTCGGCCAGGCCTTTGATCGCCTGGAGGGCGAGCGCGCCCTGCGCGAGGGGGAGCGGGCCCGCCGTGTGCTCAACCAGCAGCACGAAGCATTGGTCGCCAGCACGCGCGACTACGCCTATTGGCTCGATACCGTACAGTTTTTGGCGGGAACTCGGCCCAACTTCATGGACGACAACTTCGACGCTGAAAACCTGGGCTACCTGCGCGTTTCCGAGGTGTTGGTTTTCGATTCCAAGGGTCTTTTGCATGCCAGTGCTGCACGAGAAGGCGAGGATGCGTTGCGCGATGTCAGCCCTGACCGGGTGGCCAACTTACGCGAACTGGCCATGTCGGTGGTGGCTGCGGGTGACGCGAAGCAAGTGGTGCGGACCTTGCGGGTGACAGACGGACAGCTTGAGCTGGTCGTTGCGACTGCCATCCACGACCCTGACGATGCGAGCGCGCAGATTCATGGCGCGATCATGATGGTGCGCTTCTTTGATTCAAAGGAGCTGACTGGGCTGGCCGAGGTGCTGATGACGCCCGTCCGGCTGTCGTTCGAATCCGCCGCCCCTACCGGCGAAGACACCCATCTGGAGCTGGTTGATGCGGACAACAGCGAGCTTTACGCGGTGCTCAGAGATCACCGCGGGCAGCAGGTGGCCGCGCTGGTGCTCACGCTTGATCGGCAGCTGCAGAGCAAAGCACGGGAACTGACCTGGCAAGGCATGGGTCTCGCAGGTCTTGCGGGCCTGCTGGGCAGCGCATTGCTGCTGTGGTTGCTTGACCGCCTGATTCTTCAGCGTTTACAGCGGCTGCACGGCGACGTGCAGCGCATCACCGAGCAGGGCCCGACGCTTGCCACCGCGGTTGCGTGCGAGGGCAATGACGAACTGTCGCATCTGGGTGAAGGCATCAATCGGCTGTTGACACGGGTTCGCGATGACTCTGGTGTGCAGAAGGCTGCCAGCGAACGGCAGGAGGCACTGCAGTTGCAGCTCATGCAAAGCCAGAAAACCGAAGCGCTGGGACGGTTCACCAGCGGTATTGCCCATGACTTCAACAACTCGTTGGCAGCCATTGGTGGCTGGTT
The DNA here is from genome assembly GCA_963831255.1 of uncultured beta proteobacterium. Taxonomy (GTDB): domain Bacteria; phylum Pseudomonadota; class Gammaproteobacteria; order Burkholderiales; family Burkholderiaceae_C; genus Hydrogenophaga. The sequence goes on from CAWHPI010000009.1 coordinate 277,154, forward strand.
GCGTTTGGCCGACGAAGACATTGACCCCCAGCACCCCAGCCACGAAGCGCTGCAGCAAGCGCTGAAGGCCACGCGTTATGCCGACGGGCTGATGCGCCAGCTGCTTGCCTACAGCCGCCAGTCACCGCCCAAGCTCGAGCACTTGCAGGCCTGGCGCATCGTTGAGGAGTCGCGCAACCTGGTGGCGTCTGGCCTGCTCCGGGAATGCAATCTGGTGATGGAATGCCCGCCTGACCCGATTTGGGTCAAGGCGGATCTCACGCAAATGCAGCAGGTGTTGGTGAACCTGATGATGAATGCGGTAGATGCAATGGGCGGCCGGGGGAGGGTTGAACTCCGGGTCGAGCGCATCGTGCTTTCCCCGCTGGATCCCGTCTTGGCAGCGGGTAACGCCACAGGTTTGTCACCCGGAGCCTATGTTTGTTTCAGCGTGAAAGATCACGGCCCCGGGATTCCGACGGAACACATCGCCAGGGTGTTTGACCCCTTCTTCACCACCAAAACCGTGGGCAAGGGAACCGGTCTGGGGCTTTCCGTGGCCTACGGCATCCTGGCGCGCCATGGCGGCGCAATTGGCATCACCTCGGCACTGGGCGCGGGCGCCACATTTCATGTCTACATGCCTGAGGCTTCGCCACCTGTGGAATCGGCCAGCGTTCAGGCATCTCGAACCGTGGCTGCCACCAGGCAACTGCTGTTTGTCGAAGACGATCAATCGGTGCGCCACGCCTGGGCCTCATTGCTAGAACGTCAGGGCTGGGTCGTGACGGCGGCGCGAGATGGGGAGGAGGCGTGGGCTCTGCTGCTGCGAGGCATGCCCCGTTTCGATGTGGTGCTGACCGATCTGTCCATGCCCAGGCTGGATGGCGCCAGCCTGGCCAAACGCATCCGAGCCTCCGATTCGCCGCCCCCGGTCATTTTGATGAGTGGCAATGTAAGCCCTCAGGACGCAGAACTGCTCACGCGAACCGATTTTGTCGCGGTGCTGCACAAGCCGGTCGATCCCGATGCGCTGTTTCGGGTGCTGGCCGAGGTCTGTTAACAGGCCACTTCCAGGGCGACTGGCGCCCGGTATCCGGCGGGCGCGATCACCGCTGTCTGAGCGGTCCTGTCCTGTGCCCGAAGCAGAAAACCTCGCCACCCCGCTCCCGCTTGGTTATTATTACGAACGTAATAACAGCCGCAGGAGCACAGCATGCACACCCTCAAACTCACCCAGATCGGCAACTCCGTGGGCGTGATCTTGCCGAAAGAAGCGCTGGCCCGACTGCGGCTTGAAAAGGGTCAGTCGGTGTTCCTGACCGAGACACCCGAGGGCTTGGTGTTGACGCCCTACGACCCGGCGCTGGACGACCAGATCCAGGCAGGGCGTGCCTTCATGCGCGACTTCCGAGACACCTTCCACCAGCTCGCGAAATGAGCTGGCGCTGGGTCAGCAAAGAGGCGTTGCTGCTCTTGCACGACGAAAGCCTGAGCGAGCACGGCGGGCGAGCGGGCCTGCGCGATGCTGGCCTGCTGGAGTCGGCTTTGAATCGCCCGCTCCATCTGCAGAGCTATGGCGAGCCCGATTTCGCCGACTTGGCTGCGAGCTATGGCGTGGGTCTGGCGAAAAATCATGCCTTCGTGGATGGCAACAAGCGCGTCGCCTTTCTGGCGGTCGGCTTGTTTTTGTACCTCAATGGCTACCGTTTGCGAGCCAGCCAGGCAGATGCCACGCTGACCATGCTCGCCGTGGCCAGCGGCGACATCCCCGAGGCCGCATTTGCCGACTGGCTGCGCCAGCACGCCCAGGCCAGCGCCTGACCATGCGGCCCGGCCGCGCCGCCGATTCAGTCTTGCGGGCGCAGCACCACGATCATGGGTGACGGTACCTTGCCGTCGGTGTCGCGGGGAAGTGAGCCGGTGCGGTCGATGGCACGAAGCACCGCCTCGTCCCAGGCGGCGTTGCCGCTGCTTTTGACCAGGCGGCGGCTGGTGATGGTGCCGTCGGGCTGGGTGCGCACCTCGATCTCGGCCTGGGGGTTGCCGCTGATGGCGTCGGTGAACACCACATTGGGCTTGATGCGGGCCGCCACGCGCGAACCGTAGCCGGCGGTTGGGCCGCTGGCGCGCTGCGCCGTGCCGGTGGCTTGCGGCCCGCCGGTGGCGCCGGCCTGGCCCATGATGCGTCGCATCTGATCGTCGCGCGCCTTGGCCGCTGCGGCGGCCTGTCGCGCCTCTTCCTGTCGGGCCTGCGCTGCCTTCTGTTCGGCCGCTTTTTCGGCGGCTTTTTTCTCTGCAGCGAGCTTGTCCGCTTGCTGCTTCTCGGCCAACCGCTTCTTTTCCGCCGCAGCCTTGTCGGCGGCGGCCTTGCGCGCCGCGTCCTGCCTGGCCTTCTCCAGCCGTTGCAATTCGGCCTGCTTTTTCGCCTGTGCGGTGGCAATTTCGGCCTGGGTGGGCGAGGGCGGTGGCGCCGGTTCTGGTTTGGGTGCCGGCGGCTCTGGCTTGGGTTCGGGCTTGGGCGCTGGTTTTGGCGCGGGGGGCGGCGGTGGCTCCACCGCGCGCGGCGCGGCCGCTTGCGGCAGGCTGGACCACAGCTCGGCTTCAAACACCGCCGGCGTGGCGTCGCGCTTCCAGCCCACGCCCCAGGTGAGCGCCAGGACCAGCAAGGCGTGCACCACCAGCGCCAGGCCGAGCGGGCGGCCCCAGCGCCCCTGACGCGGCGGCATCAGGTCGGGCCGTTCCGACTCGCTCAGGCGCGAGGGAAAAGCCGAGGGAAGAACCGAGGAGTTGGGCACGCTGCTGATGACGCTGTTATCGGCGGGTCAGGGGCTGGTCTGCACGGCCAGGCCGACACGGGCCACACCGGCGCGCTGCAAGGTGTCCATCACCTTCACCACGGTTTCGTACTTCACATTCTTGTCGGCGCTGATCACCACGGGCGTGTTGGCGCCGCCTTCGGTGCCCCCACCTTGCAGTTCGCGCACGCTGGCAGCCAGCCGGTTCAGGGGCACCACGGGTGGCTCGCCAGTCGCGTTGCCCAGCTTCACCTGCACCTGCTCATCGCGGTCGATCACGACCTGCACAAACCGGTCCGGCTGGCGCCCGGCCTGTCCCACGCTGGGCAGCGCAATCTGACTCGGCGTGATGAGCGGCGCGGTGACCATGAAGATGATCAGAAGCACCAGCATGACGTCGATGAACGGCACCATGTTGATTTCGCTGATGGTGCGCCGGCGTCCGCGGCCGCGTGGGGCAGTCGATGCCATGTCAGTGCACCGGTGTGAAAAACGCAGCGGCTGCCGCTGGCGCTCGGGCTGCCGGGTAACGGGTGGCGTTCAAGCGCAGCGTCATTTTTCGCTCGACCCCTGTTGACCCAGGTTGCGCTGAAGGATGTTGGAAAACTCCTCCATGAAGGTCTCCATGGCGTTGGCCACGCGGTCGATGTCGTGGGCAAAGCGGTTGTAGGCCACCACCGCGGGAATGGCAGCAAACAGGCCAATCGCGGTGGCCACCAGCGCCTCGGCAATGCCGGGCGCCACCGCAGCCAGCGTCACCTGAACCAGCGAGGCCAGGCCCGTGAACGCGTGCATGATGCCCCAGACCGTGCCGAACAGGCCCACATACGGTGCCACCGAACCGACCGTACCCAGGAACGAGAGGTTGGTTTCCAGCGCGTCCAGCTCGCGCTGGAAACTGGCACGCATGGCGCGCCGCGCGCCGTCGAGCAAAGCGCCGCTGTCGGTGATTCGGCGCTCGCGCAGTTTCTGGTATTCGCGCATGCCGCTGGCAAAAATCCGCTCCATCGGCCCGCCGTGGCGCGCGCTCTGGGCTGCGGCCAGGTAGAGCTCGTTCAGGTTGGCGCCCGACCAGAACTCGCGCTCGAAGATTTCGTTGTGGGCGCGCACGCGGCGGATCGCGAACACCTTGCGAAAGATGGCCGCCCAGCTGATCACGGACATCACCACCAGCAGCAGCACGACGGCTTGCACCACCCAACTCGCGTTGAGCATCAGTTGAACAATGGAGAGGTCGTGGGTCATGGAACGATCGGATGCAAAGAATGGCGAAAGGTTTCGCGGTGTCAGCCGTGACCGGCCAGCAAGGCCAGCAGGTGGGCGGGGATGCGTTGGGGTCGCAGGCCGTCGGTGCTCACCCAGCCGATGCGGATGCGGCCTTCGCAAAGCAGCGTGGGCGCTGCATCGGCCGCCGAGGGTGACAACAACACCTGCTGTTCAATTGTGAGCGAGGCGCGGCCCGCTTCCAGAATGCGTGCGGTAACCAAAAGCAAATCGTCCAGCCGCGCCGGGCGCAGGTAGCGCAGGTCGCTGTGGGTGACCACGAACATGCCCGCGCCGTCTTCGCGCAGACGCTGCTGCGCCAGCCCCAGCGAGCGCAGCCATTCGGTGCGCGCCCGCTCGAAAAACTTCAGGTGGTTGGCGTAGAAAACGATGCCGCCCGCGTCGGTGTCTTCCCAGTAGACGCGCACGGGCCACTGGAATGTGGCTCCCACGCCCTGCCGCTGCGCTCAAAGCGCCTGCTCCAGCCGCTGCACCGCTTCGCGCAGTTGCGCCATCGAGTTGGCGGTGGAAAAGCGCAGGTAGTGGCCGGGCTCGGCCAGGCCGAAATCGCGTCCGGGCGTGGTGGCCAGCTGGCAGCGTCGCATGAGCTCAAACGCCAGCGCCCAGCTGCCGCCCTGGTCGGGTTGCGCGCCAGCCGGTGCAATGCCCCAGCGATCGCACAGGCTGCGCACATCGGCCCAGGCGTAGAACGCGCCGTCGGGCATCACCGGCACCGTGAGGCCCAGGCGGTTGAGCTCGGGAATGAAGAAGTCGCGGCGCGCCCGGAACTCGGCGCGGCGCCGCTCGTACTCGGCCAGGCTGTCGGGCTCGAAGCAGGCGAGCGCGGCGTGTTGCGCGATGGTGCTGGCGCAGATGAACAGGTTTTGCGCCAGCCGCTCGACCACCGGCACCAGCGCGGGCGGCAGCACCAGCCAGCCCAGGCGCCAGCCGGTCATGTTGAAGTATTTCGAGAAGCTGTTGATGCTGATGACCTGCTCGCCCAGCCCATCGGGCAGACCCAGCGCGCTGTGGCCGTAGGCATCCTCATAGCTGAGGCCGAGGTAGATTTCATCGACCATGGTCACGCCGCCGCGCTCGCGCACCAGGCGTGCGATGCGCTCCAGCTCGTCGCGCGCGATGCTGGTGCCGGTGGGGTTGGACGGTGAGGCCAGCAGCACGCCGCGGGTGGCCGGGCCCCAGGCGGCTTGCACCTGTTCGGCGCTGAGCTGGAAGCGTTGTGCTGGCCCGGACGGGATCAGCACCGCGCGGCCCTCGGCGGCCTGCACAAACTGCCGGTTGCAGGGGTAGCTCGGGTCGGGCATCAGCACCTCGTCGCCCGCCTCGATCAGCGCCAGGCAGGCCAGCTGCAGCGCGGCCGAGGCGCCAGCGGTGATGACGATGCGCGCAGGGTCGATGTCGAGCGAAAACCGCTGCGCATACCAGCCACTGATGGCGCGGCGCAGCGCGGGCAGGCCGGTGGCTTGGGTGTACTGGCTGCGGCCGTCGCGAATGGCGCGTTCGGCGGCTGCCTGCACCAGCGGCGGCGCAGTGAAATCGGGCTCGCCGATGTTGAGGTAAATCATGGGCCGCTGCGAAGGCCCGCCCTGGGCCGCCATGTCGGCTGCGGCCTTGGCCAGCTCCAACACGTAAAACGGCTCGACGCGCTGCGCGCGCTGGGCAATCCTCATGTTGCGGTGGGCCGGGGCTTTCGGGCCGGGCCCGTGGTGCCGGCCGCCACCTCGAGCGCGCGCAGCTGCGCCGCCAGGCCGTGCAGCACGCCGTTCACATACTTGTGACCGTCGGTGCCGCCAAAGGCCTTGGCCAGCTCGATGCATTCGTTGAGCACCACGCGCCACGGCACGTCCAGGCAATGCTGGAATTCGTAGGCGCCGATCCACAACACGCCGTGTTCGATGGGCGAAAGCTCGACCAGCGGGCGGTCGAGCAGCGGTGTGATGAGCGCGTCGAGCGCGCTGCTCTGCGCAATGCAGCCATGCAGCAGGGCGTCGTAGTGCACGCTGTCGGCCTTGTGAAAGCCGGCGAGATCGCGGGTGAAGCTGTCGATGTCTTCGGCCGCGTTGCGGCCCACCAGGTGTTGATACAGCGCTTGCAGCGCGAACTCGCGCGCTCGGGTGCGGCCCGATTTGTCGGCTGCTTTGCGGGGCTTGGCGGCGGCGTTCTGGGTGGGTTGGGATTCGGTCATGGTCATTCGATCTGCGCGAGAAGGTGCGCCATTTCCACCGCCACCCGCGCAGCGTCGCGGCCTTTGTCTTCCTGGCGCGCGACGGCCTGAGCCTCGTTTTCGACCGTCAGGATCGCGTTCGCGATCGGCATTTGATAGTCGAGCGCCAGACGGGTCACACCGGCGCCCGATTCGTTGGCGACCAGCTCGAAGTGGTAGGTTTCGCCGCGGATGATGCAGCCCAGCGCGATCAGCGCGTCGAACTCGTCGCGCTCGGCCAGCGCCTGCAGCGCCAGCGGCACCTCCAGCGCGCCTGGCACCGTCACATGGGTGATGTGTTTCTCGCTCACGCCCAGCGCCAGCAGTTCCGTGTGGCAGGCCTGAAACAGGGCGTTGGTGATGGTTTCGTTGAAGCGGGCCTGCACGATACCGATGGCGAGTTTTTTGCCATCGAGCGAGGGGGCCGCGCCTTTGTCTGCGCCGAACATGGTCGATTCCGTTCTGAAAGTGTGTGGGGGTCGGTGGGCTTGCAGCCTATTCGCTGCGACCGAGGTAGCCGGTGATTTCCAGACCGTAGCCGGTCATGCTGGGCATGCGCCGCGGCGTGCCCATGAGTTGCATTTTCTGCACGCCGCACTCGCGCAGAATCTGCGCGCCCACGCCGTAGGTGCGCAGGTCCATGCGGCCGCGCACCGGCGCCTGCGCCGAGCGCGCAGTGCCTTCAAACTGCGCCAGCAGCTGTTCGGCGCTTTCGCCGCAGTTGAGCAGCACCGCCACCCCGGCGCCGGCGTTGTGAATGTGGCGCAGGCTGGCCTCCAGGCTCCAGCTGTGCATGGAGCGGCCGACTTCCAGCGCGTCGAGCACCGACAGCGGTTCGTGAACCCGCACCGCCACGCAGTCGCTCGGTGCCCACTGGCCCTTCACCAGCGCCAGGTGCAGGGCGCCGCTGGGCTGGTCGCGAAAGGCGGTGGCGGTGAACTCGCCAAAGGCGGTTTGCAGCGGGCGCGAGCCCAGTTTCGTCACCAGCGATTCGGTGCGGCTGCGGTACTCGATCAGGTCGGCGATGGTGCCAATCTTCAGCCCGTGTTCGGCGGCAAACAGCTGCAGGTCGGGCAGGCGCGCCATGGTGCCGTCGTCCTTCATGATCTCGCAGATCACCGCCGCCGGCGAGCAACCGGCCATGGCAGCGAGATCACAGCCGGCTTCGGTGTGGCCGGCGCGCATGAGCACGCCGCCGTCCACCGCCTGCAGCGGAAAAATGTGGCCCGGCTGCACCAGGTCGTCTGGCCCGGCGTTGCGCGCCACCGCCACCGCCACGGTGTGCGAGCGGTCGGCGGCCGAAATGCCGGTGGTCACGCCCTCGGCGGCTTCGATCGACACGGTGAACGCCGTGCCTTTCTTGTCGCCGTTGCGCGCCACCATGGGCGGCAGATGCAGCTGCTCGCAGCGTTCGCGGGTGAGCGTCAGGCAGATCAGGCCGCGACCGAAGCGCGCCATGAAATTGATGGCCTCGGGCGTGACATGGTCGCCGGCCAGCACCAGGTCGCCTTCGTTCTCGCGGTCTTCTTCGTCGACCAGGATGACGATGCGCCCGGCGCGCATGTCGGCCACGATGTCTTCAACCGGAGAAATGGCAACCGGCGCCAGGTGAACCGTTGCCAGGGTGTTGGGGGCGTTCATGCAGCAGATTCCTGAGCAGGGGTTTGAATGGTTGTTGGCGTGGGCTGGAGCATGCGCTCCACGTAGCGCGCCACGGTGTCGATTTCCAGATTCACCGCCGCGCCATCGGCCAGCGAGCCCAGCGCGGTGTTGTCCACGGTGTGGGGAATGAGGTTGATGCTGAAGCTGCAGCCCTGGGCGCTGTCTTCCACCCGGTTCACGGTCAGGCTCACGCCGTTGACCGTGATCGAGCCTTTGTAGGCCAGGTACTTGCCCAGCTCGGGCGGCGCCATCACACAGAGCTCCCAGCTCTCGCCCACCTGCGCGAAGCGGGTCACGCGGCCGATGCCGTCCACATGGCCCGAGACGATGTGGCCGCCCAGCCGGTCGTTGGCCCGCAGCGCTTTTTCCAGGTTGATGCGGTGGCCGATGTCGGCCAGGCCGGTGGTTCGGGCCAGCGACTCGGCGGAAATGTCGATGGTGAACTGGCGCTGGGGCAGGTCCAGCGAGGTGACCGTCATGCAGGCGCCGTTGAGCGCGATGCTGTCGCCCAGCCCCACGTCGTCGAGGTAGCCGGGCGGCGCCTCGATGTGCAGGCGCTTGCCATGGTGCAAAGAACTGCCGAGGGCGTGGAGGGCGGCGATGCGCCCCACGCCGGTGATGATGCCGGTGAACATCGGGCTATTTTCGCAGGGTTTGCGCGGCCTGCTTCTGTCGGGGCGCGCGGGCGCTCGGTTGGACTGGGGTTTTCAGCCGCTCAGCCGGCCAGAAACGCGTCGCGACCCGTCACGCGCGCGACGATGCGCAGGTCGTCACCCACCCGATCGACCGATTGGTAGGCCAGCTGAACGCCTTCGGCCAGCGACTGCAAAGGCCCAAAGCCAGCCAGCCCCTGCCCAGGGCCGAGCAGGCGCGGCGCCAGGTAGAGCAGGCATTCGTCCACCAGACCCTCGCGAACGAACGAGCCATTGAGCTTGTGGCCCGCCTCCAGGTGCAGCTCGTTCACCTCGCGCAGAGCCAGATCGCGCAGCATGGCAGCCAGGTCCACCTTGCGCTCGCCTGGCTGCCCGGCGCCGGGTAGCGGGATCACGGTAGCACCGCGTGCCTCCAGCGCCTGGCGGCGAGTGGTGTCTTCGCTGGCGGTGTAGATCCAGATCTGCCGCGTCAAACCCTGGGCCGGCGGGTTGAACAGGCGCGCATCTGGCGGCGTTTGCAAGCGGCTGTCCACAATCACCAGATGCGGCTGCCGCTGCACCGGCACCTCGCGCACATCGAGCATCGGCTGGTCTTCCAGCACCGTGCCAATGCCCGTGAGCACCGCGCAGGCCCGCGCCCGCCAGGCATGGCCATCGGCCCGCGCCTCGGCGCCCGGTGATCCACTGGCTCGCGCCGTTGTCCAGCGCCGAGGTGCCGTCAAGCGACGCCGCCATCTTCATCCGCACCCAGGGCGTGCCAGCGGATCATGCGGCTGAAGAAACCGATGTTGAGCTCGCGCGAGGCGCGGGCTGGTCGCTGTCTGGCGGCAGAACCTCCACCTCGATGCCCGCCGCGCGCAAGCGCACCACACCTTGCCCCGCCACCTTGGGGTTCGGGTCCAGCGTGGCGATCGACCACGCGGGCAATGCCGGCGGCGATCAGCGCGTCGCAACAGGGCGGGGTGCGGCCGTGGTGTGAACAAGGCTCCAGCGTGACGTGGGCCGTGGCGCCTTGAACCGAGTTGTCTCGGGCCTGCGCATCTCGCAGCGCCATCACCTCGGCGTGTGGTCCGCCTGCCTGCTGGGTGTGGCCTTGGCCGAGGACGCCACCGTCTGCCGTGGTGATGACGCAGCCAACGCGGGGGTTGGGGTTTGAGAGCCGAAGGGCCGACTCGGCCAAGCCCAGTGCGTGAACCCAAGGCCCGTCACTGGGCTTCGGGCTCACTGCCAGCAGTCGGTAGCCGGCGTTGCACCCGAGACACCTTTGATGCCCTGCTGATTGATCGACAGCGTGCCGCATTGGGTGTCGGCCGCTTGGGCGCCGCCCGGCGCTGCTTCCAAGCGGAACGTGTTGGTTGAAATGGCGGGTGAGGCTGCAACGGTAAAGGTGTAGGCGGTTCCCAGATCGGTGCGGCACTGCAGAGCTAGGGGAGTTGGCTGCTGTCAACATCTGTCGTGCAAGCGGCCCCTGTCTTGTCGTAGCGCAGGCAGGTGGTGTAGTTGCGCTCCATCCACTGCGACAACTCCATCAGGCAACCCGCACCGGTGGCTCGGCGGGTGTCAATCACGTACTTGGTGTAACTCGGGAACGCGATGGCCGCGAGGATGCCAATGATGGCCACCGTAATCATCAGTTCGATGAGCGTGAAGCCGCGCTGGTCACCGCGCCCGCTTTGTTGTAAGTAGTGCATTCGGATCATGGGTTGGTTTCCTCAGGGGTGCCGAAATTAGTCACGGATGATTTCGCGCCAGGAAATTCGGCCCTTCACGGAAGGAAGTCCCAGATTGACAACAATACTTTTAATCACAGCCTTGGATCCACCAACCACCAACTGCCTGCCGATCAGAATTGCTTCTCCCGGCTTTCCGACGCCCAAGTCGATCGAGCTGACCGCAATATCGTCGTCAAATTGACCATCTCCATCCACATCGAAGAAACCCTTGGCCAGTTTCGCACCGGTGAATGGGTTGATGGCGTTCAAGAAACCGACGCCACCCGGATCGCACAAATCCAACGTTGGGATGAGTGAGCTGACGATCAGCACAGGCTCTGCCAACAGATAGTAATTGGACGCCGTTACGATACGTTCTGCCGGCTTTGGTTGACCGTTGGTATCGAGTCGCTTAGGCAGATCAATCACAAAGCCCGATTTGCCCGTCATGTCTCCACCAACAGCAGTACCCATGCTACGGAGTGTTGGTTGGCCAGTTACGACTGTCTCGGAACCCATTACGCGGGTCACAAGCGCGCTGCGTCCCGGAATTGCGGTGGTTTGGTCGATCAGGCCGTACCAGCTCTGCGGGTCGGTATTCGCCGAATCGCCTGTCTGGAAATCACTTCCAGTTCCAAAATGCAGGAACAGTTTTCCCTGGTTTTGATTGGGATCGGATGCGACTGGATTGATGACCGAGCGGATCGGGGCGGTGATCGGCTGGGGGTTGCCATTTGCATCTTTCGCCTGGAATAATGGGCTACCACCGAGCGAGCTTGAAATTTTCCAATCGGCCTTATTTGCGCTGGAAACATCAAACTTCCAGACGTTGCCTTTCAGGTCACCCGCAAAGATTGTTTCAGCAAAACCGTTTGCATCGAGGTGCACCCCTGGTGTCGCCATGCCGTTGTCGCCGGCAACGCCAGTGTCGATCTTGGCGAGGACATCGCCAGTGGACAGCTTGAATATGTAAAGTACGGCTTTCTTGGTGTTGCTGTTGTAGCCATTGCCCACAATCACCGCCCAGTCTCCATTTTTCATTTTGGCAAGCACGGGGCGGCCCAGCATGTGGCCCAGCTCGCCATCTGCCGCGCCATCTGCGTACTCCCAAAGCACCTTGCTTGCGTCAAAATTCGCCGGGTCTGTGACGTCCAGACCAAACAGACCCTTGGCCCCGCGACCCATGGAGGTCACCAAGTAGTTCCGGGTGGTTTGTGCAACCGAAGACACCACGGTGTCACCATCCACGAAATACTGGTGAAGGAAGTTGTAGCCTGGGTTGGTCAACGCTTTGAGCTTCGGCAACATCGGGCTCGGAATGTGGGCAAACACCTCCACGCCGGTCTTTGCATTGAAGGCATGGAGCATGCCGTCGTTGGCGCCAACATAGACTGTGTCGGTGTCCTTCACATAAAAGGGCGAGGAGTGTGCAATATCGCCCAAGACATTGTTGAGCTCGCGGTTTCGGAACACACCGGTGAAAGTCGGCGTCGATTTCTGGATTTCATTGGATCGATCGCCACGAACATATTTCAAAACAGCTTCATCATCGCCCAACAGTCCACGGTCGGCGACGGGCATTGCCGCCCAGACAAAGTTGCGTGCAGGAGACGTGGCCGGCACTGTCGCTGGCAAGGCGGCGACGGCAGGTGACCAAAAGGTGATCCTGCGAGAGTCCGGTGCCGGAATATTCTCTGACGCTCTCCATGACACGTTTGTGCTAACGCCTGTGGGGTTCACTGCGTACGCTTCAAGGTCGCCCGACCAGGTTTCCCTGTTGAACGTTCCCTGGAAAACAGTGGTGTCATTGGATTGTGTTGTGCTGTTGGCAATCACATTGCCGCCGCTGCCCTTTGTCGTGATGATTCCCTCAAAAGCCTTGATAAGCGCTTCGCGCAGTTTGAGAGGGTTCTGGACCAGGAAGTAACTGTCGGGGACGTTGTTGTTGTCTACGTCCCATTCGAGTTTGATATCTGGGGTGTTGCTGTTGTTTCGGTCGTTGAAGTTGCCGTATTTGGCTGCATACCAGAGTGGGTCTTTGAGCACAGTGGCGCCAAGTGTGTTTCCGGGCGTGAATGTGAACGTAGGTTGCGTGGTCGTGATCGCAGGAATATTTTGGCAATCGGCCAGCCGTGCCGGGATCAGGGGATCGCAGTAACCAGCTGTTTGTCCAGCTGGCACATTCAAACGGTAGGCTGGAGAATTGGTTTCATCGCGGGCAACCAGGTAGATGCCATCGGCAGTGGTTCCGGAAATGATATACCCCATGTGCTGTTGAATGCCCCCTGCCTGATAGGTGGGCTCAACCTTTACCGAGATTGTGCCATCGGCGTTTTCTTTGACGACATATTTGGCAATCGCATCCATGTCATGGTCTGCGCCTTGTTCGACATCTTCAAAGTTGATTTGAAACTCTGCTGAATAGCGGCCGCCATTCTCCGCCGGCTTTTCGTTGGGTGTCTGATTGACAAGTTTCTGGACATAGAAGTCCACGATTTGATTGGTTGGTTGAAAGGCTGCGGTGGAGGAAATGCCGGCACCGCTCACCGATTTGGCAAAAGGTACCATGGTAACCAGCCTTTTGCTTGCACCAACACCGAGATTGATTTCAATTCGTGGCAATGGTGAGCTTAAAGCTACCACATAGTTGTCAATCGATTGATTTCCTTGAAGATCGCTTCGGAGATCGGTTGTCTTTGCGTAATAGGCAACCGATGCCGAGTAATAGCTGCCCTGTTTGGTTGGCTCTTCTGGTGCCAATCCTCTGATCCTGCCCAACGAATTCACGATTTTTGCAGTGGGCGCCGAGTCCGCGAAGCCGTCGGATTCACCAATGAAAAATCTCTGGCCCGTGATTGTTGATTCAACGTTCGAGATGGTTGTGGCACGTGTTGTTACATTCAATCCACTCAGATCGCCAGGGAGGGCAGAGCTGAAATAACTGCCGGGAAGCTGATCAGAGTCAAATGACGGGTTGATGTCAGAAATCGTGAGAAAGTTAGGGCGTGAGCAGTAGGCGACACCGGGCTGACTTGGGTTGATGAAGGGGTCGTCCCAGGTTGCGAGTGGCAGGCCCACTTGGCCGTCTATCGCGTTGTTCGTACCGCCGAACGCGGTTGTTGCGGCTTTTTTGCCGGCGAAATAGCGCGTGGCTTCGTACATTATTTCGCCAATGGGATTTCCCCAGTCGACAAATTCTCCCTGGTTCATGGCACGGTTGGTGACCCAGCCACCGCGATAAGCGTTGTCGGTCCTGCCGTTGTTGAAATCCCGGATGCGCAAGTTGTCAAACGTGCTGACGATGGGTGAGGCTCCGGCCGGTGACAATTTGGACTTGAAAATGCCTGTGTTTGCATCAATTTCATCGGCGAAACTGCTGATCACCTTGCGCAGGCGACCGCCCGACATGTTGTTGTCGTAGCTGCCTGTCATCAAGCCAAACAGCATCGAGTTGTTTTCACCGTACTGGTGCAACAAACCAGTCGGCTTGTAAATTGGGCTCCCATTGTTGGGGTATTGCGTGCAATCCTTGTAATTATTTAACGACGTGCAAACTTCTACCCGAACATGCAGTTCAGAGGAGTTGGCATTGGTTGGACCGCCGTTAAACGAATTGTTAAGGACGGGACGTTCTGTGGATGCCCATTGCCATATTCTCCGATCGTTGTTAACTTTGTCGCGGATTCTCAACACTGGTGGTTGCTTGACACTGCAGTCGTCTAGAACGGCGCAATTTACGCCGGCTGTTGCTGTCAGGCTACCGAAGAAAATACGGTGGGTGGTGTTCGTAGGCGCGGTCAGGTCGGTGTAGTCGGCGATGTCATAGCCATCGGTGGCGACGCTGTGGTATTCCTTGCCCCAGCTGTGTGCGTCTTGCGGAATGTAGGCGCGGCGAAGAACTGTTCTAGAGGTGGTATCGATTTCGCGAAAGCCACCGTAGAGTACTTTGCGCAATGCATCAATGCGGCTCGTGGTCTGGTAGTTGAGCCAATTGCCAGACCAGTGATTTGCGGTGCTGCAGGTGTTGAGGGCACCGGCCAGCGCTCTGGGCTTGAACATTTCCTCGCTTGCACCATCGTCGTATTCGTAGCAAAGCTCAGAGGCAAATAGGCCGTAGTAGGTGATTTTCGGATCGAAGCGGATATCGAGTTTGCCGTCGGGTTCGCCGTTTGCGCCACCGCCGATGTCGCTGGCGTCGTTGTACGCTTCGTAGAAGAACTTGTGGTCTTTGCCCGCAACCAGCATGGTCATTGGGGTTGCGCTGGTGGTGGAGCCCAATGGAACATTCGGCCAGGTCACGGCATTCACCGCCAGCGTAAAAGCGACGCTGGTACCAAGCAGAAGCAGTTGCACGGTCTTGTTCAAGGTGTGGCGGATTTTCATGGGTTACTCCCGGTGGAATCTAGGCGCTGCGAAATTTTCAGGGGGCTGCGTAAATCGACTGCAGCATGACGGCGGCCCGGTCTGTGCCAGCGTTGCTGCGGACTGTGACGCGATAGCGTTTGCAGTCAATCGCGCCAGCCAGATCGTTTGGCTGGCATGGAAATGTGTCACCCAGGTACTCGATGAAGTACTCAGGCGTGACCGTAATGGGGCCGCTCACCACGGCAGTGGCTGCTTGCCAGCCGGTAAACGCGCTGTCGAGCCAGCGGGGTGTGCCGGTGACTGCGGGCGCGCCGCAAATGCCTCCCGTGCAACCGCTACCGGCTGCAGGCGTGGGCGGGCTGGCAATGTCGAGCAGGCTTTCAGCTTCGCGAAGTGCCGCTTCAGCTGCCTGGAACGAGACGCTGCGATCAAATGTGTTGGCCGCCATTTTTTCCTCCAGCGTGACCGAACGCATGGCACCCAGCCCAAGAAGCGTCATGATGACCAGCAGAATCAAGGCCACAACCAGTGCAATACCGGTTTGCTGCTTTCGCCTTTGCGGCGTTTTGCCGCGTTGGATCAAAAGGGGTTTCATCAGTCGGGCCGGTTGCGAAGGTTGACGACGTGGATCAATTCTCTTGTGATCACGTTTTGGCTGGTACCGACTTTGCTCAGGGTTTCCAGTTCCAGCGTGAACCGAAGAGCGACCAGCTTTTTGGCGGCGGTACTGGTCCAGTTGGTGACGGCATCCGCCTCCACCCAATCCGAATCCAGAACGCCTGTGGCTTCATTGCGCAAAAGATAGCGAATTTGCATGCCCACCACGTTTTCGGCAATTTCTTCCGCACCGTTGAGGCTCTTCCGGTACAGCGACTTTCCACCGCGGCTGTTGTAGCCGACATACCAGAAACCAGCGCTGAGCGGTGCCACGAATCCGCCAGGCGCCAGGGTCCGATTGACCGGTGTGACGCAGTTCGATGTGTACGCAAAGCCTGTGGAGCAGTTGCCAGGAATGGTGCCGAGGGTGTCGAACTCGATCGTGTCGGTACCAACGAGGTTACTGACCTGGGCGATCGCACCGGATGTTCCATCGCAAGCCAGCACGATGGTGGGACTGGCCAGACTCGCCGCGAGCGTGGTGAGCTTGATTCTGGCTGTGGCTGTGTCGTGTGACTCGATACCGGCGGCAAAACCAACGGCGCTGCCCAGAACTTTCACGGCGTCCGTGCCAGCAACACGGTCGGCGGAGGCCGTGCCAAATGCCTGGATTGCCGGGATGTTGGTGGCGCCGGTGTATCCAATGATCGGGCCAGCCAGCCAGTCGTTTGACCAGCTCGTGCTTTTCAGAACGTTGCCGACGAGGGGTGTGCCGCAGGGGTTGCCGCCGGCTTGACGTACCTCACGGGCCATCAACTCAAAAGAAAGTCGGGCGTTTTCCTGCAGTCGACCCAGCGCTTCGGTGGATCTGAAGGCTTGCTGGTTGCTGACGAAAATGCTGATGACCCCACCCACGATGATGAGACCGAGGGTAAGCGCGACCATGAGTTCGACCAGGCTGAAACCCGCCTGGCGCCGGACGCGCCCAAACTTTTGCCGTGGAGCCGCTTTGATTTGCGCGGTCATAGGCGGCTCTCGGTTTCGAAGGTCTGACTTCCAAGGCCGCCAGCGCGCTCGTCATTCCAGATGATCTTGACTTTGCACAGGCCGGCGGCGTCGCAATCGATGGCGCCACAGGTGCTGTTGATGTCGCCAAGGCTCGTTTTCATGCTGTCGATCCAGTGCTTGCGGTTGTTGTCGGGCAGCGCGGTTCCGGTGACAGCGCCCAGAGCTGCACAGGTTGGGCGTGTTGTAGTTGCCACCCAACGCGGCATTGCGATCTGCGCGCATGGCATCCAGCATGTAGTAGCTCAACATCACCGCTTGGGTTCGCGCGTAGCTGCTTTGGCTGGCTCGCAGTGACTTCGACTGAAGCCCGGCCATTCCAAGCAAGCCAAGGGCAAGAATGAGCACGGCCACCAGGACTTCAATGAGGCCGACGCCGCGCTGCCGCGATCGGCGTGCGCGCATTGCTGCATTTGAGGCGGTTGAGGATTGCGGGTTCATGGTGCTGGACAGGTGGCGGCGATAGAGGCAGGGGTACTTGTGGACAAGCGGCCTACGGAAGCAATGTCAATATCGCGAGCGCGCTTGTCGTTGCTCAATGCAGTTGAAGGCTCGCAAGTACGCAACGTACCGGCTTGGGTGGCACCTGACATTCTTCTGGCCGTGCCGTCGGAAGAAAACGAGACATATTGCTCTACCGCTGTGCTGCCTTGAATCTGGGTGCTGCTGCTGGCGCGTTGTGTGACAGCAAGCACGGTCTCGCCCGTGTCTACTGCGGCGGCGGTGCCTGATCTGGTTGTATCGACAAAAGTGATCCAACCCTGTTGCCAGCCGCCTGAGGCGGCACACGAAGTGCCATTGCTGCTGATGCAGACCGTGATGCGTTCGCCGCGCTTGATTGCTTCAGATCGCGCTTGAGCCAGCGTGCCGACCAGGTCGTTGGTGGCGCTGGTCAAGCGGTTGGAGACGATCGCCGATTGAAAACTCGGCACGCCCACCGCCAGCAGCACGGCGGCCACGGCCATTGCCACCAGCAGCTCGATCAGGGTGAAACCCTTCTGGCGCCGATGCGCAAGGCACAAATAAAGTCTGGGCGGATTTTTCACAGGCCGATTTTGCCCGGCGAGCGGTTCGGGTGTGCTGGCTCGACGCCAGACAGTCGATTCCGCAGGATGAGCGGTTTTGGGTTTTATTTGCCTGTGAAGCTACCCCATTCAGGGGATGATTTTTTCACGGTTTCCGCACAAAAATGCTTCCAAAGCATTCAACAGGGGAACTTGTCATGGCGCATCGAAAGACTGCTGGATTCACCTTGGTCGAACTGTTGGTGTCGCTCGCGGTGCTGGGGGTGATGGTCGTGGTGGCCGTGCCGGGTCTGGTCCGGTTCTTTCACGAGGCGCGCATGTCGATGCTGAGCAATCAGTTTCTGGCCGACTTGGCGAACGCACGCTCCGAAGCCATCAAGCGCGGGACGCGGGTGGTGCTTTGCAAGTCGGGTGACGGCCAGTCGTGTACTTCCGCCGGGCAATGGAGCCAGGGTTGGCTGGTATTCGCGGATACGAACAACAACGGCTTGCGAGAGGCTGCAGAAACGCGAATTTCGGTGGTGGAACCGCAGCCGGCGGGGTGGACGATCAAAGGCACTTTCAGCGGAGCGCACTATGTTTCTTACCATCCGAGTGGTCGCTCCCAGCTTGTCAGCGGGGGCATGCAGGGCGGCACCCTGACCATCTGCCGAACAGCCGCAGCGCCGACAGAGGTGGTCCGGATCGTGATCAGTCTGGGTGCAGGCCGTCCCCGCAGCGAGCGTGCAACGGACCCATCCTGTGTGTGATCGGTGCAGCTTCTAGCGCCGCACTTCGTCCACCAGCGCCCGGAAGTCGTCGATGTCTTCAAAGCTGCGGTAGACGCTGGCGAAGCGGATATAGGCCACTTTGTCGAGCTTTTTCAGTTCGCGCATGACCATTTCGCCAAGGCGCGTGGCGGGCACTTCGCGTAGGCCGAGGTTGAGCAGCTTTTCTTCAATGCGTTCGATGGCCGCATCAACCTGTTCGGTGCTGACTGGCCGCTTGCGCAGCGCGAGTGCGAACGAGGCGCGCAACTTTGGTGGGCGCATAGTCCATCCGACGGCCATCTTTCTTCACCACCGCTGGGAAGTTGACCTCCGGACGCTCATAGGTGGTGAAGCGCTTTTCGCAATGCCCGCACTGGCGCCGGCGCCGCACGAAGTCGGCTTCTTCCGATACCCGGGTTTCCACAACCTGGGTTTCCAGATGACCGCAGAACGGACATTTCATTGGGTCAGCCACCGCGCAGATGGCGACCCGCAGAGCGGCGGAGCGTGAGGGTCACCGGGCCAGCCGCCGGGCCGCCCCAAGGCAGGCTCAGCCCCCTCGGGGGGCAGCGACCCGCAGAGCGGCGGAGCGTGGGGGTCACTTGTACACGGGGAAGCGGGCGGTCAACGCGTTGACTTTGGCGCGCACCGCCTCGATGTTGGCCGGGTCGCGCGGGTTGTCCAGCACGTCGGCGATCAGGTGGGCGGTGGCGCGGGCTTCTGCGTCTTTGAAGCCACGGGTGGTCATGGCTGGGGTGCCAATGCGCACGCCGCTGGTGACCATGGGTTTTTCCGGGTCGTTCGGGATCGCGTTTTTGTTGATGGTCATGTGGGCGTTGCCCAGCACGGCCTCGGCTTCCTTGCCGGTGATGCCTTTGGCGCGCAGATCGACCAGCATGACATGGCTCTCGGTGCGGCCGCTGACGATGCGCAGGCCGCGTTCGGTGAGTGTTTCCGCCACGATGCGCGCATTTGTCAGCACTTGCTGCTGGTAGACCTTGAATTGCGGCGCCAGCGCTTCCTTGAAGGCGATCGCCTTGGCGGCGATCACATGCATCAGCGGGCCGCCTTGCAGGCCAGGGAAGATGGCGCTGTTGATGGCTTTTTCGTGTTGCGACCTTCATCAGGATGATGCCGCCGCGCGGGCCGCGCAGGCTCTTGTGGGTGGTGGAGGTGACCACGTCGGCGTGGGGCACGGGGTTGGGGTAGACGCCGGCGGCGATCAGGCCGGCGTAGTGCGCCATGTCCACCAGGAAGATCGCGCCCACGTCTTTGGCCACCTTGGCGAAACGCTCGAAATCGATGCGCAGGCTGTAGGCCGAGGCGCCGGCGATGATCAGCTTGGGCTTGGTTTCGTGGGCCTTTTTCTCCATCGCGTCGTAGTCGATGGCTTCGTTGGCGTCCAGCCCGTAGCTGACCACGTTGAACCACTTGCCGCTCATGTTCAGCGGCATGCCGTGGGTGAGGTGGCCGCCTTCGGCCAGGCTCATGCCCATGATGGTGTCGCCGGGCTTCAGAAAGGCGAGAAACACGGCCTCGTTGGCCGATGCGCCGCAATGGGGTTGCACGTTGGCAGCGTCGGCACCGAACAGCTGCTTCACGCGGTCGATGGCGAGTTGCTCGGCCACGTCAACGTGCTCACAGCCGCCGTAGTAGCGGCGGCCTGGATAGCCTTCGGCGTATTTGTTGGTGAGCTGGGTACCTTGCGCGGCCATCACGGCGGGCGAGGCGTAGTTTTCGCTGGCGATCAGCTCGATGTGGTGTTCCTGGCGAGCGTTCTCAAGCTGGATGGCGGCAAACAGTTCGGGATCGGTTTGCTCAATGAGGATGTTGCGGTCGTACATGGTGGCAGTGCTTGGTGGCGTGATCCCGACGTCAATCCCTTGATCTCGGGCTGCCCAGGCGAACGGCTGAACGGCGCCGCCCACATTTGCTGGGACGGCGACGGTGCGCTTCCAAGTGGTTGTCCAGACCACCACCTTCAAATCGGCTGGGTCGGGGGGCCACGTCAGCGGACTCCACCCATGGTGTTCAGAACCAGATTGGGGAAGTCGCCTATCGCCAGTTGCGCACGGCTGAATTTTACCCGAGGCTTTCAGCCGCCTGCGGTCTGATCGGGTGATGGACGGGCGGAAAGCCGGCCGCTCAGGACTGCAGCATTGGCGCCTCAGCGCCGGTGGTAGGCACCTTGCGCGCCTCCGCCTCAATGGCGGCATCACCAGCCACCGGGGTTGCTGGTGGCTGAGGCGCCACTTCGGCGGGCGCAGCCACGGGAATGGCGGTGGCTTTGGGGAAGGTGGTGGGCATGGGCTTGCCCAGCGCCACGCTCTGGATGCGCAGGTGCTCGGCGATCACGCGGTCCACGTACCAGTTGCCATCGGTGGTGACCGCGCCCACATACAGCCGCAGGCCACCCTCGATCGAGCCCGCGCGCTTGATGCAGTCCTGCAGCACCTTGGCGCCCACGCGCAGGTTGGTCAGCGGGTCGAACGCGGCCAGCTTGCCGCCGAAGTCTTCGTATTTGTCGGTGTGAACCCGCGTGAGCACCTGCATCAGCCCTTGCGCGCCGACCGGGCTTTGGGCGAACGGGTTGAAGCGAGACTCGATTGCCATGATGGCCAGCAACAGGGTGGGGTCGAGCTTGGCCCGTTCTCCGATCTCAAAGGCTTCGGCCACCAGCGCACCCAAGGGCTCGGGCGCCACGCGGTACTTGCGGCTCAGCCACATCGCCACCGAAGCCTGTTGCTTGGGCAGTTCGTTCGGCAGTGCCACGGTCACGCGGTCGGCCGCGGTCGGCTCGGGTTCAAAGGCGAGGGCCGTGGGATCGGTGTCTTGGTCGTTGGCGGCGGCCAGGGCTTCCTGGCGGTCCATCAGCCAGCCCAGCAGCTTTTGCTCGCCAGCGCTGCGCCAGTCGGCATTCAGGCTCAGGGTGATCAGGCCGACGGCCAGCAGCATGCCGAGCAGGGCCACGCTGTTGTGGGTGATGGCAATGAAACCTTGGTAAGCGTCGCTCAGCGAGGACCGCGCGGCCCTGCTGAGGCAATCCGCTCGCTCGCGCAGGGTGTGGTTGACTTGTTTCATGGTCTGGCTCCAGTTTGGCCGCGAGGCCTTGTGTGTGCACAGGTCGGGTGTGCAGTCCAAACTCCACCGTTGAGGGGAGGGTGCTGCGAGATCGCGCAGCGGTGTACGGGTTTACCCCAAATACAAAAGTTGCCGGATGTTATGGGCTGGCAAATACCAAGTCAATGCTTTGAGCTGGCGTTTAAAATAACAAAATCGTATATTAAAAGTGGCTCTCGGGCCGCATCTTCCGACTTTCCTAGCGCTCAGCCCAGCAACGGCGGGGCTTGCGACGCGGCGCAAGGCGGCCGGCCGTTCGTCGCCCGGAAGCGACCGCTTGCGTGGCAAAAACCCCGACGCGACTTGTTGAATCCACCGCGGTTTTGTGATTGGAAATCTCCATCGGGTCGGCCTGCCTGGGGCTTGATTCCACGGTCGCACGGGCGTAACCTGCACTGGCGTTTCGTGAAGATTCGCATCGTCGGCCAACAGGCTCAGGCCTGTGCAACCGGCAAACCTCAGGTGCAATCTCTTGCACCTCGGCGACGGAGACATCCAACTCTCTTCGCCGAACCCGATGGCAAGTGCAATTTGCCCGCCATCAACCCCGGTGGGTTCAGCCTGCCGGGGTTTCTTCATTTTTGAACCAAGCTCTTTGGCTGCGCGCCGGTGCGTTGCGCGACACTCAAGACATGCCTTCAGCCAACGCCAGCCCAGCACCCGCCACACCACGACACCGCTGGGGGAGGCGCCTGCTGATGGCCATTGCCGGCGTGCTGGCGCTGTGGTTGATCGGCTGGCTGGGCTTGCCACCGTTGCTGAAATGGCAGCTGGAGAAGCAGGGGAGCGCTCAACTGGGGCGCACAGTCTCGGTGGAGCGGGTGGCGTTCGAGCCCTGGGCGCTGGCCCTGACCATCGAGGGCCTTCGGGTGGCCCAAGCAAGCGGTGCAGGGGACCAGTTCACGCTGCAACGTCTTTATATAGATGCGGAGCTCCAGTCTGTGTTGCGCCTGGCCCCGGTGGTCGACGCCATCGCCATCGAGCGGCCCTCGCTGAATCTGCGGCACCTGGGCGGCGGCCGCTACGACGTGGACGATATCCTGCAGCGGCTGGCCCAGCCCGCATCAGCCGAGCCAGGCGATCCTTCGCGCTTTGCGCTGTACAACATTCGGGTCTCCGGCGGGGAAGTCAATTTTGTTGACGAGCCGCTTGCGCTCACGCACCGGTTGGACCAGCTGGCGCTGGCGTTGCCGTTTTTGAGCAACCTGCCGTCGCGCCGCGACGTGGTGACGCAACCGCAGCTGTCTTTCGTGCTCAACGGCAGCGCATTCGACTCGCGGGCCAGCAGCACCCCGTTTGCCGAGGATCGCCAGACCGAGGCGTCGCTGGACATACCTGCGCTCGATCTGGCGCCGTATTTGCCTTACTGGCCCGCGGCCTGGCCGGTTCGGCCGACGGCAGGCGTGCTGGAGCTCTCGCTCAAGCTGGCGTTCGAGCAACACGAGCGGCCGCAGGTGGTGCTGTCGGGCACGGCAGCGTTGGCGAAGCTGCGGGTGGAACAGAACCGCAACGGCGGCTCGCCCACCGAGCTGCTGGCCTGGGACAGGTTGGCGGTGGCGGTGCGCCGAGCCGAGCCGCTGGCGAGGCGAATCGACATGGAGTCGATTGCGCTCCAAGGCCCGCGCGCGGCGGTGTCACGCGGACCCGATGGGCGCACGAATCTGCAGGCCTTGCTCGACGCCTGGCCGGCGGAGGCGAAAAAGGCACCTCAGCCCGCGCAATCCGCGGCGACCGTACCCGCCTGGGCGGTCGAGCTCGGTGCGCTCACGGTTGCCGATGGCGTCATCGCCTGGCGCGACGCCGCGGTCCAGCCTGCCGCCTCACTCTCGGTCGATCAACTGAACATTTCAGCGAAGGCCATCGCCTGGCCGGTGCGCGAGCCTGTCCCGTTCGAGGCCTCGGCGCGGCTGGGCGACACGCCGATCCGCCTGCAAGGCAGCGCCACCGACGCGCAGGCGAATGCGATGCTCTCGCTGGTCGACTTCCCGCTTTCCCTGGCGGCGCCGTACCTCGCCGAGACCCTGGTGCCTGCGCTCGCAGGGCGCCTGACCACCGAGCTGGCCTTGCGCTGGCAAGCGCCCACCGGCGACAAACCCATGGGTCTGGGCCTGAGCGCCGAGCGCATCGCCCTGGATGAACTGGCTCTGGGCCCGCCGCGCGCGCCGCTGGCCAGCCTGAAGCAACTGCGGCTGGCCGATGTGTCGGTGGATCTCGCGGCGCGCTCGGTGGAGCTGGGAGAGGTGCTGCTGGAGCGCCCGCGCATCAAGGTGGTGCGGGAGAAAGACGGTGGCTTGATGGCGCAACGGTGGCTCAAGCCTGCCGAGCCATCCCCCGAAAAATCAGCACCTTGGGCGCTGGCCATTTCCCGGCTCACTCTGAACAACGGTGAGCTGGGCTGGGAAGACCAGCAGCCTGCGCCCGCGGTCGCTTTGCAGCTCACCGGCGTGCAGCTGGACCTCAGGGACCTCAAGCCGCTGGCGGCGAAACAGGCGCAGATGCCGCTGAAGCTGCAGCTCCGCCTGGCTGCTGTGCAGGCGCAGCAGGGCGATCCTGCGCGTCTGGCTTTTCGGGGCGCACTCCGGCTGCCGGCAGTGGATTCGGCCAGCGATCCGGGTTTGTTGCTGAGGGGCGAGCTTGAGGCCGAGCGCCTGCCCCTGCACGCGCTGGAGCCCTACTTTGGCGATCGGTTGAATCTCGAACTGCTGCGCGCAGACGCCAGCTACCGCGGCTCGCTGAATGTCGGTCTCGCATCGGGTCTGACGCTGGCGCTGGCGGGCGATCTCGCGCTGGAGGATTTCCGCGCCAACACCCTGGCGCCCAGCGAGGAGCTGCTGAACTGGAAGAGCCTGAACCTGCGCGGACTGGCGCTGGACATCTCGCCGGCCAAACCGCTGCGGCTGTCGGTGAGCGAGACGGTGCTGAGCGACTACTTCGCCCGCGTGATCGTGCAGGCCAACGGCAGGCTCAATCTTCAGGGTCTGGTCAAGGAAGACGATGCGGTGGCGCCGACCGAAACGCCGGCCGCTGCGGTGTCGGCGCCGCAAACGGTAGCACCTTCGATGGGTCAGTCCAGACATCCGCTTCGGGCCCATCGGCCTGGTCAACGGCCGTGTCTTTTTCTCGGACCGCTTCATCCAGCCCAACTACTCGGCCAATCTGAGCGAGCTCACTGGCGGTATCAGCGCTTTTGCCAATGCCGTACCCCCGGGCGGTGCCGCGCCCGCGCTGGCCGATCTCACGCTCAAGGGCCGCGCCGAGGGCACGGCCCAGCTTGACATCAGCGGCAAGCTCAACCCGCTGGCGCGCCCGCTGGCATTGGATATCCAGGGCAAGGTGCGCGATCTGGAGCTGCCACCGCTCTCGCCCTACAGCGCCAAGTACGCCGGCTACGGCATCGAGCGCGGCAAGCTCAGCGTGAACGTGGCCTACCAGATCGACCCGAGCGGCCAGCTCAGCGCCAGCAACCAGATCGTGCTCAACCAGCTCAGCTTCGGTGACCGGGTGGCGGGTAGCGAAGCGCCCAACCTGCCGGTGAAGCTGGCGGTGGCGCTGCTGGCAGACCGACAGGGCGTGATCGACATCAATCTGCCGGTCAGCGGCTCGATCAACGACCCGCAGTTCCGCCTCGGTCCCATCATCTGGCGGCTGGTGCTCAACCTGATTGGCAAGGCCATCACCGCGCCTTTTTCCCTGATCGCAAGTGCGCTGGGTGGCGGCGATGAGCTCAGTCGGGTGGATTTCGCGCCGGGAGGGTCGGTGCTGGACGAAGCGGGACGCAAGCGCCTGGACACGGTGGCCAAGGCGCTGGCCGATCGCCCTGCGCTGCAGCTCACGGTGATCGGGCAGGCCGACCTGGCTGTCGAACGCAGCGCCTACCAGCGCGCCCAGCTTCAGCGGCTGCTGCTGGCGGAGAAGCGGCGCGAGCTTGCGCGCAGCGGTGCGAACATCGTCGGCGAGCTGGTCGTGGCGCCCGAGGAGGCGCCCGCCTTGCTCAAATCGGTGTACCGGCGGGCCGACATGCCCAAGCCGCGCAATGCCATCGGCATCGCCAAAGACATTCCGGTGCCCGAGATGGAGGCGCTGCTGCTGGCTGCGCAGCCGGTGAGCGCGGATGCGATGCGCGAGCTGGCGGTGGCGCGCGGCGTGGCGGTGAAAGATTATCTGGCCACGCGGGCGCTGCCCGAATCCCGCATGTTCCTCGGCGCGCCTGTGTTGTCCCGTGAAGGCGACGCCTGGCGGCCGCAGGCCGAGCTCAAGCTCGCGCCGCGCTGAACGCGGTGCTGCGCTCGGGAAGGGCGCTCCAAAGGCGGCGACAATAGCGCTTTGGCTCGCGCCCTGTTGGCGCGGGCATTTTGCCGTCCGCCCGCTGCCCCGTTGCCATGTCGATTTTCTCCCTGCGCAAGTCCACCCCCCAATCTCAACCTGCCGAGCCCGCCGTGAACCCGTCCGATACCGCCAAGTCCGCCGCCAGCAACCACCCACTGGACGCCCTGACCGGTGGCGCATTTTCCGCGCCCACCTCGGGTGAGCGCGCCGCGCGTTTGCGCGAGTGGCTGGCCACCGAGCCCACCTCCGAGCAGATGGCCGAGGTTTACAAAGACATCTCGCAGCGCGACCGCGGTGCGGCCAAGCCGCTGAAAGAGAAGCTGGACGAACAAAAACGGCAGAAAACCCAGGAACAGATCGCGGTGGACTGGGCGCAAAAAGCCCAGGCCTTGCTTGACCAGAGCCGCATGAACCTGGCCGACGCGCTGGCCTGGCAGCGCGATGCGGCACGCGCCGGCGCGCCGCTCTCGCGCGAGCCGCTGACCACGCTGCGGCAGGCGCTGGCCGATCGCATCAAGGCGATCGAAGATCTGCAGCACCGGGTGCAGGTGGAGCGCGAGGCCGCGGTGTTGCTGGCGCAGCGCATTGAGGTGTTGTCCACCAAATCCTGGCGCGAAGCGCAGCGAAGCGTTGACGGGCTGCGTGCCGATGTGGCGCTGTGGCAGCAGCAAGCGCAGGCATTGCAGGACGACGCCCAGTGGTTGTGTGTGGAGGCGAAGTTTCCGCCCATGCTGGACGGATCGCGCCAGCAGCTGCAGCTGGTGTGGGAGGCGTTTGACGCCGCGCTGGCACAGGCGGTGGCGGCCGATGCCGATGCCAAGGCGCGCTTGCCCGCGGTGCCGGTGTGGGCCGACGAGCTGCGTCAGGCGCGCGGCGAGCCAGCGCTGGCCGCAGCCGAGAAGCAGGCGCAAAACAGCGCAGGCCGCAGCAGGAACGGCGCGCCCAGGTGGCCGCCGAGCTGGACCGGCTGCTGGCCGTGCTGGAGCGCGAGCTGGCCGAAGGCCACGGCAAGGCCACGCCAAAGGCGGCTGCCGATGTGCGCAATGTGCTCAAGAGCCAGGGCCGCCTGATCGGCCCCGAGCTGGAGGCGCGCGCCCATGCTGCGCTGTCGCAGGCTGGCGAACTGGAAGGCTGGCAGCGCTGGCGCGCCGATCAGCTGCGCGAAGAGCTGGTGGCCAAGGCCGAGGCGCTGGTGCAGGCGCAGGTGTCGGTGCCAGAGGGCCAGCGCATGGGCGGGCGCAAGTTGCAGGAAACCCTGCGCGGTCTGCGCGAGCAGTGGAAAACCACCGACCAGGGCGGACAGGCCAACCACGCGCTGTGGAAGCGTTTCGACGAAGCCTGCAACGAGGCCCACAAGGTGCGTTGAAGTCTGGCTGACTCAGGTGCGCCAGCAGGCCGATGCGCACAAGGCGCAGCGCCTGGCGCATGATCGAAGAGCTCAAGGCCTGGACCGCCGCCCACGCCGGCAACAGGCCGACTGGAAAGCCCAGGTGCGCGAGTTGCATGCGTTTCTCTGAGCGTTGGCGCGAGGCCGGCCACCTGAGCGAGAAAGCCTTTGCCGATCTCCAGCCCCAGTGGAAAGACGCGATGCACGCGGCCCACGGCCCGCTGGAAGCCGCGCAGGCCGAGAGCCTGGCGCGCCGCCGCGCGCTGATCGAAGAGGCGCAGACGCTGGGCGCTGCGCCGCAGCTGCGCATCGATGCGGTCAAGGCCCTGCAGGCAGCGCTGGCAGGCCGAGGCGCAAGCGGTGCCGCTGGATCGCAAGCAGGAACAGAAGCTGTGGGACGCCTTCCGCGAGCCGATCGACGAGGCGTTTGCCCGCAAGAGCAGCGAGCGTGAGCGCGGCCGCGATGGCGCTGAATGCGCACGACCAGCGCGTGCTCGATGCTTCACGCGCGGTGGAAGCGGCCAGCGCCGAGCGGCGACGCGCAGCGCATTCGCGCCGCCATGGCCGCGCTGGAGGCGGCGCTTGCGGGCCAGGTCGAGCAACGGCGGCGCGCGGCCCCCGGCCAGCGCACCGGTGCCGGCTGCGCCAGCCGCATCCGAGGCCCCAGCCGATGCGCCCGCCGAGACGGCACCCAGTGCAGACGGCGATACCGGGGCTGAGCCGACGCAGCCGGCGAGGCCGCTGACGCCGCTGCCTGCGGTCGCCCGCCAAGCCCGCCCCGCCACCGAAGAAGCTGGTGGCCGTGCGCGGTGACGACCGCCCGGGCATGAAGAAAGCCGAACCCGCCGGGCGCGATGACCGCCGGGGCGACCGGCCTGGCCCGCGCCGCGATGGCGCCGGTGGTGGCGACTGGCGCGACGCCCGTGGCGGCCGCGAGGAGCGCGAGCCAGCGCGGCCCGCGCCTGGGCGATGCGGCGTTTCGCGCCCAGCGCCAGGCGATTGATGCGCCGCAGCACAGCCTGCGCAAGCTGGCCGAGCAGGCGCACGGCGAGGTGTTGACGCAGCTCATGAGCGCCTGGGAGCAGCGCGATAGCGAGCAGCTGCCCGCCACGCAGGCCCTGGGCGGGCGGCTCAGTCCGGCGGCCCGTGGCGCCTGGGTGTCGGCGCTGGCCAAGCCGGCGGCTGCGGCACCGGCCGACGCGCTGTTGCGGCTGGAGATGGCGGCCGAGCTGCCGAGTCCGGCCGAGGCGCTGAGCGAGCGGCGCATGTTGCAGCTTCAGCTGCTGACCCGCCGCAACGATCCCGGCCCGGCACAGACCTGGGGCGAGGACGTGGCCCGCGTGTTGGGCGGTGCCTTTGATGCTGCCCAGGCGCGGCGCCTGCAGCAGGTGCTCAAGCAGTTGCTCAAGCGCTGAGCAGCACGCTCAGAGAGCGCTCGCTCTGGCGGCCGGTGGAGCTGCCCAGCCGCTTCAGCGCCGGGCGGAAGAAGCCGTCGTACAGCACCAGCAGCGCCGGGAACTCGGCGGCGAAGCGCTCGCGGTTGACGAAGTAGGCCTCGCAGGTCACCGCGAAAAACTCGGCCGGGTCCTTGGCGGCGTAGCTGTCCAGCCAGGGCGCCGCTTCGCCGAAGCGCTCGGCCATTGCCACCGCTTCCCGAAACGCCGTGTAGGCCGGTTGCATGCTGGCCTGCCAGCGGCTGCGCGCCGCGCTGTCGCTGCGCGTGCCGAGGAAACCCGGCGGCAGCGGCGGGGCGCCGCCCGGGTGCTGGCCCATGGCAATGCCACGCATGTCCATCTTGTGAACAAACTCGTGGATCACCACGTTGTGCCCGCTTTCGGCGCCCGCGTCGGCCTGGTCCACCGCTTCCCAGCTCAGCATGATCGGGCCCGCGGTCCATCGCCTCACCGGCCAGCACCTCACGGTAGCGGTGCACCACGCCGGCCGCATCGGTCACCTCGCGCTGCGCCACCGCGGCGCCGGGCTGCACCACGATGCCCACGAAGTCGTCGTACCAGTCCAGTGCCTGGAGTGGATCGAGCCCTGGCAACTCGCCCGACGCCACCGAGGTGCAGCAGGGCAGGCAGGCCTGCGCCGCAATCGCCAGCGCGATGGCGTCGCTGATGACCAGCCCGTGTGCGCCGTGGAATTCCTTTTCGGTCAGGAAGTGGCGACACAGCTGGCGCAGGCGCTGCTGCTCGGCGCCGCTGAGTGCCTGCAAAAAGCGGTGGCGGGCCAGCGTCTGGCGCCACAGGCGTTCGGGCACCGGCAGCGGTGTCGCGCCAGCGCCGGGGCAGCCAGGCCTGGGCAAAGCGCGGCAGGCGCGCGGTCAAGGGGGTTGTCATGTGGCGGGGCCCAAGGTGTCAGGCTGGACACATGGTGGCCAGGGGCCGGCGATTCAAGCCCCTGGCGTCCAGGCGCAGCACCTCGGCGCGCGGTGGCGTTGCGCGCAGATCCCAGTCGCTGAGCACGACACGCCGCCAACTGGCGCCATGCTCGTCCGATCCCAGCAGGTGTTCACCCGGGCGGTGGGTGTGGCCGTGGATCAGCGTGTGGGCACCCGCATGCCGCAGGGTCTGGCGTGTCGCGTCGGGATCGAGATCGGCCCAGAGCGCGGGGTCGCTGCCCAGCGCGCGTTTGCGCGCCTCGCTGCGTGCGCGCATGTCGGCCGCCAGCGCTTCGCGCTCGGCCAGCGGGCGCGCCAGAAACGCCTGCTGCCAGGCGTTGCCGCGAACCTCGCGGCGAAAGCGCTGGTAATCGGTGTCTTCCAGGCACAGCGCGTCGCCGTGGCTGAGCAGCCAGCGCTGGCCCAGAAAGAGCAACGCGGTGGGGTCGCTGAGGGCGGTCATGCCGGCAGCAGCGCAGGCGGCAGGGCCGAGCAGGAAGTCCCGATTCCCGGCCATGAAGAAGGTGGGCGTGTGGCGGCTGTGGCTGTTCAGCAGGGCGATGCATTCGCGCACAAAGGCCCGCTCGGGCTGCTGCGCGTCATCCGCCTGCGGCGCGAGCGTGTCGTCGCCCACCCAGACCTCGAACAGATCGCCCAGGATGAACAGCGCATCGGCGCGCTGCGCGGGCGGCGTTTGCAGGTAGCGGCGCAAGCCGGCGAAGGTGTCCGGGTCGGCGCTGTGCAGGTGCAGATCGGAAATGAAATCGACCGCTTGCCAGTGCGCGGGCGCGCAACATTCGGCGAAGCGGTCGACGGTGGGATCGACGGTGTAGTCGGTCATGGGGGCGGGCGCGGCACGCCCGGCGCGATCAGAGGGCCACGGCCTTTTCGATCACCACATCGTCTTTCGGCACATCGTCGTGGAAGCCTTTGCGGCCGGTGGGCACGCCTTCGATCTTCTTCACGATGTCGGTGCCGTCCACCACCTTGCCGAACACGGCGTAGCCCCAGCCCTGGGCGCTGGGCGCGGTGTGGTTGAGGAAGCCGTTGTTGGACACGTTGATGAAGAACTGGGCGCTGGCGGAGTGCGGGTCGCTGGTGCGCGCCATGGCCACGGTGTAGAGGTCGTTTTTCAGGCCGTTGTTGGCTTCGTTCTTGATCGGTGCGTCAGCCGACTTCTGGTTCATGCCGGGCTCGAAGCCGCCGCCCTGCACCATGAAACCGGGGATGACGCGGTGAAACACGGTGTTGTTGTAGTGGCCCTTGTTCACGTACGACAGAAAGTTGGCGGTGGACAGCGGCGCCTTCTCGGCGTCGAGTTCCAGGGTGATCACGCCGTGGTTGGCGATGTGCAGTTCGACTTTTGGATTGGCCATGGGTTCATTTCTCCAGTGTGGCTTTGAGGATGGTGACAGGGGTTTTGGGCACGTTCTGGTGCGGGCCCTGGTTGCCGACCGCCACGCCCTTGATCTTGTCGACCACGTCCATGCCGGCCACGACCTTGCCGAACACGGCGTAGCCGTGGCCATCCGGGCTGGGGGCGTTGAGCAGGGCGTTGTTCACCAGGTTGATGAAGAACTGGGCGGTGGCGGAATTCGGGTTGGCGGTGCGTGCCATGGCGATGGTGCCGCGGTCGTTTTTCAGGCCGTTGCTGGCTTCCAGCGGGATCGGTGCGCGGGTGGGCTTTTGATTCAGATCGGCGGTGAAGCCACCGCCCTGGATCATGAAGCCGTCCATCACGCGGTGGAACACGGTGCCGTCGTAGTGCTTGTCGCGCACATACTGCAGGAAGTTCTCGACCGACTTCGGTGCCTTGTCAGGGTAGAGCTCCAGCACGACATCACCGGCCGAGGTGGTGAGCCTGACCTTTGGCGAATCGGCCGCCGCAGCCGCCATCGGCAGGCTCAAAGCCAGGGTGGCGCCGGCCAGCAGCAGCGCAGTGCGGCGGCGCAGGGCCGACAGAGGGGCAAGGGATTTCATCAGACAGCACCTTCAAAAATGATTTTCCACTGGTCGTTTTCGCGCATCCAGTACTGGCGCTTGGTCACGCCCCGGCGCTGCCCCTCAGCGACTTCGCCGAAGGTCACCACAAGGGTGTCGTCCTGGTCGCGCCAGCGCAAGACCGAGAGGTCTTTGACCTGCAGCGCGCGATCGCCCTTGGCCTTCACCTCGCCTTCCACCCGCGGCCACCAGTCGGCCAAGGTCTTGCCCTGGTTGTCGAAATGCGGGGAATAGAGCTGTTGCAGCTGGCCCAGATCGCCGGCGCTCTTGAGCGCGCGCCAGTTCGCCAGCGTGGCCTCAAAGCCCGATCGCTCAACGTCCAGCGCCTCGGGGCGCACCCACTGCAGCTCGCTGGCGATCACCACGGGCGTGGTGCGCACGCTGACGCGCGCCAGCAGGCTGTCGAGATCGGGGTTGGAGAGCACCACACAGCCTTCGGAGGCCTGCGGGGCGCGCGCGAATTGGTCGCTGGGCGAGCCGTGCAGCCAGATGCCGCTGCCGGTGTTGCCGCGTTTGTTGTCCAGCACATTCGGGTAGTTGATTGGCAGCGCACCCGTGCCGTAGAGATCGGGCAGCTTGTCTGCGTCGAGGCTGCTGGTGATGTAGTAGACGCCGAGCGGGGTGCGCAGGTCGCCTTCCAGGCGCTTGTCCACCCCGGCCTGGCCGACCGAAATGTAGTAGTCGGCCACCAGTTTCATGCGGGCGGGTGGCGCCAGACCATCGTTGCCGGCTGCGGGTGTGGCCGAGTTCTCGAACAGGTACAGGCGCGAGCGCGACGCGTCGACCGCGATCGCGTGCCGGCTGCTTGCCGCCAGCGTGAGGAACTGGCTCGGCACGCTGCCCTCGGGCGGGCGTTCGGTGAGTGCAGCCAGCCGTCGGCGCGATTGCTCGCGCAGTTCCTGCAAGGGTTGGGCAGCTGCCAGCGCCTGGTCATCACCCATGTCACCGAGCTGGCTGACCGGGCGCACCTGCATGCTGAGCAGATCGCCGAGCACCAGCTGCGCAAGCTGAAAGTTGGGATGGTCGCGCACCAGCGCCTCGGCCTCTCGCAAGGCCTCGCGTGGCGCGGCCTGATGGATCAGGCGATAGATCCCGATCAGCCGCGCCTCTGCCTGCCCCATCAGCGGAAGGGTACGGCTCAGCGCGGTGTCGGACAGCAGCTGGCGCTCAAGGCCGGCTCTTGCCGCGGCCGTTTCCGGCGTGGCGCTCGGGCCCAAGCTGGCCAGCGCGCTGGTGATCAGCGATGGCGACTCTGCGATCGATGTGTTGCTCGAATGCACACCGCTGTCGGAACCCTCGCGATTGACCCAGGACGACACCGAGACCGCCCCCACCAGCGCAGCGCCCAGCAGCAGGGCCATCCAGATCGGGCGCGCCATGGCGGCGCCCTGAGCCTGTACCGGAGGGGAAACCCCAGCGTGTCCGCGCTGAGAGGACCGTCGACCGCCCATCAGGACCCTGTGGATTCGCGCACGATCAGCCAGCGCCCACCGCTGCGCGCCAACTGCAGCGTCTTGCGGCTGGACACATTGAGCGTGTCGGAGCTGTAGGCCTGCTGGAAGCGGGCGGTGGCGCGGTCGCCATCGACCTCGACAGACAGGTCGCTCACCTCCACCTCGATGCGGCTGCGCGGCACGATGCGCGCCTTGCGATCGGCCTCCCACGCGCTGCGGCTCTGGCCGCCCGCTGGGTCGAAGCCGGGCCCGTAAGCGCCCAGGTAGGCCGCCATGTCCCGGCTGGACCAGGCCTTGGCCCAGGCAGCCACCGCGGCACGCACCTCGGGCTCACCGGCGGCGCTGCTGGCGGTGGCTGTTGGCGGGGCAGGGGCTGCTGGTGCTGCCGCTGCGGGAATGCCTGGTTTCGCCGCGGTGGCGGGTGCGGCCGCGGCCACGGGCGCAGCGGCTTTGGTCGCGTTGCTGGCGACGACAGGTGCCGAGCCACCCGCGGTGGTGGTGAATATGTTTCGGATCAGGCTCAGCTTGGGCTGCACGCCTGTATTGCCGGTATCAAGCTGCAGGGCCTTGCTGTAGGCCTGGCTGGCCAGCTTGGCGTAAACATCGCCCAGATTTTCGTGGGCGGTCGCGTAGCTCGGGTTGGTCCGAATCGCCATTTCGAGTGCGGCGCGCGCCTTGTCGAACTGGCTCTGGCCCGCGTAGAGCACGGCCAGGTTGTTGTACGGCTCGGGCAGCTCGGGGAAGTCTTCGGTGAGCTTGCTGAAGGTGGCGATGGCGTCTGCCGGTTTGCCGCTTTCGGTCTGGATCACGCCTTTCATGAACCGCATCTGCGGGTCACGCGGCTTTGTGGCGAGGTACTGGTCGACCTTGCCCAGCGCTTCGCTGAGCTGGCCGGCTCGCACCAGTCGGTTGACTTCCGCGTATTCGTCCGCTTGAGCCCAAGCGGCCGGGCTTCCCAGGGCGGCGCAGATCAGGGTCGTTGCCAAGGCAATTCGGCGCCAGCCGGAAGAGCGCGATGCGCGGTGAGCGGGATGTTGAAGCAGTGCGGTAGGGGGTGGCAACATAAGACCTCGGTTGTCATGCAAAACCGCTGTGCGGCCCAGCGTCTGGCGGGCATTGCAGCCACCCACAGCTTGGTTGCGGCGGGTCGTCAGCTGCGCGCTGGCTATACTGCCGGATTGTATCTGAGGGGCTTGGCCCCGCTCGTTCGGCACGGCCTGCGGCAGGGGGCTTTTGCCCATCCCGGCGCGGTGCGGGGCAGCTGACCGAGACCGCACCCACCCACCCGAGATGACGCTGAAAATCTACAACACCCTGGCTCGGCGTCTGGAGGCGTTCGAGCCGCTGGAGCCCGGTCATGTGCGCATGTATGTGTGCGGCATGACCATTTACGATCTCTGCCACATCGGCCACGCGCGGATGATGATGGCGTTTGACATCGTGCAGCGCTGGCTCAAGGTGAGCGGCTACCGCGTGACCTACGTGCGCAACATCACCGACATCGACGACAAGATCATCCGGCGCGCGCTGGAGCGCGGCATCACGCTGCGTGCGCTGACCACCGAAATGACCCAGGCCATGCACCGGGACATCGCGGCGCTCGGCATGGAGCCACCCACACTGGAGCCGCGCGCCACCGACCACGTGTCGCACATGCTGGGCCTGATCGAGCGGCTCGAAGCCAAGGGCCTGGCCTACCGCGCCGATGGCGGCGATGTGAACTTTGCGGTGCGCAAGTTTCCGGGCTACGGAAAGCTCTCGGGCAAGTCGCTGGACGATCTGCGCGCGGGCGAGCGGGTGGCGGTGGACAGCGACAAGCACGACCCGCTGGATTTCGTGCTCTGGAAGGCAGCCAAGCCGGACGAGCCGGCCGAGGCGCAATGGGCCAGCGCTTACGGCCCGGGGCGGCCTGGCTGGCACATCGAGTGCTCGGCCATGTGCGGCGCGTTGCTGGGCGAGACCTTCGACATTCACGGCGGCGGTGCCGATCTGCAGTTTCCGCACCACGAGAACGAGATCGCGCAGTCGGAAGGCGCCAACGGTCAGCCGCTGGCGCGCTTCTGGGTGCACAACGGCTTTGTGCGCGTGGACAACGAGAAGATGTCCAAGAGCCTGGGCAACTTCTTCACCATCCGCGAGGTACTGGAGAAATACGATGCTGAAACGCTGCGTTTCTTCATGGTGCGTACCCACTACCGCAGCCCGCTGAATTACAGCGATGCCCACCTGGACGACGCCCGCAGCGCCTTGAAGCGCCTCTACACCGCGCTCGCCTCGGTGCCGCCGTCGGCACCGCTTGAAATCGACTGGGCCCAGCCGTTCGCCCAGCGCTTTCGCGCCGCGATGGACGAGGACTTCGGCACGCCGGAGGCGATCGCGGTGCTGTTCGATCTGGCCAGCGAGGTCAACCGCAGCCAGTCGCCGGCGCTCTCGGGTTTGCTGTGTGCCCTCGGCGGCACGCTGGGCCTGCTGCAGAGTGACCCTGCAGGCTATTTGCAGGGCGCTGGGCGTACGCAGGCCATCGACGAGGCGGGGATTGCGGTGCAGATCACCGCGCGCGCTGCTGCGAAAGCGGCGAAGAATTTTGCCGAGGCCGACCGCATCCGTCAGGCGCTGCTGACCCAGGGCGTGACCCTGAAGGACAGCGCGGCCGGCACCACCTGGGAGCGCACCTGATGCCGCCGGCCGTCGCACTCGAATTCGGAGCGGGCGCGCCAGCCTACTGGGCTGACGCCTGCCGCCACCTGATGAAACGCGACCGCGTGATGAAGAAGCTGATCCCGCAACACGCTGGCGTCTGCCTGCAGTCGCGGGGAGACGC
Organism: uncultured beta proteobacterium; assembly: GCA_963831255.1. Lineage (GTDB taxonomy): Bacteria > Pseudomonadota > Gammaproteobacteria > Burkholderiales > Burkholderiaceae_C > Hydrogenophaga. The sequence goes on from CAWHPI010000009.1 coordinate 312,735, forward strand.
GTTCGTCACGCTCGCGCGCAGCATCGTCGGTCAGCAGATTTCGGTGAAGGCGGCGCAGTCGGTGTGGGACCGCTTCGAGGCGCTGCCCAGGCAGATGGCGCCGGCCCAGGTGCTCAAGCTCAAGGTGGACGACATGCGCGCAGCGGGCTTGTCGGCCCGCAAGGTGGAGTACCTGGTGGACCTCGCGCTGCATTTTGCCAACCACCAGGTGCATGTGGACGCCTGGAACGAGATGGACGACGAGGCCATCATCACCGAGCTGGTGGCGATTCGCGGCATTGGCCGCTGGACCGCCGAGATGTTTCTGCTGTTCCATCTGCTGCGCCCCAACGTGCTGCCGCTGGACGATGTGGGTTTGCAGAACGGCATCAGCCAACGCTATTTTTCGGGCGAGCCGGTCAGCCGAAGCGAAATCCGCGAACTCGCTGCACCCTGGGCGCCGTTTTGCAGCGTGGCGACTTGGTATATTTGGCGCTCGCTGGACCCCACGCCCGTATCGTACTGAGCACCACAAGACGTCGTTGAAAACAGGTTCTGGGCCGACCCAGCGCCCCCAGACCGGGAAAGCGCCAGGGCATCGCGCGCAACCGGGTCGACCAAGACCACAGGAGAGCCCCATCTTGGCCAAGAAAACATTTCTCGATTTCGAGCAGCCGATTGCGGAGCTTGAAGGAAAGATCGATGAGCTTCGGTACGTGCAGACCGAGTCCGCGGTCGACATTTCCGCCGAAATCGATCAGCTGGCCGGCAAGAGCCTGCAGCTCACCAAAGACATCTACAGCAACCTCACGCCGTGGCAGATCACCAAGATCGCGCGCCACGCCGACCGGCCTTACACGCTGGACTATGTGCGCGAGATCTTCACGCATTTTCAGGAGCTGCACGGCGACCGGCATTTCGCCGACGACCTCGCCATCGTGGGTGGCCTGGCGCGCTTCAATGGCCAGCCCTGCATGGTGCTGGGCCACCAGAAAGGACGCGACACCAAGGAGCGCAGCCTGCGCAACTTCGGCATGACCAAGCCCGAGGGCTACCGCAAGGCGCTGCGCCTGATGAAGCTGGCCGAAAAGTTTGGGTTGCCGGTGTTCACCTTTGTCGACACGCCGGGCGCCTACCCGGGCATCGACGCCGAGGAGCGAAGCCAGTCGGAAGCGATTGGCCGCAACATTTTCGAGATGGCGCAGCTGGAGGTACCCATCATCTCCACCATCATCGGTGAGGGCGGCTCCGGCGGCGCGCTGGCCATTTCGGTGGCCGATCAGGTGCTGATGCTGCAGTACTCGGTGTATTCGGTCATCAGCCCGGAAGGCTGCGCCTCGATTCTCTGGAAAACCAGCGACCGCGCCAGCGATGCCGCCGACGCCCTGGGCATCACAGCACACCGCCTCAAGGCGCTGGGCCTGGTGGACAAGATCGTGAGCGAACCTGTGGGTGGTGCCCATCGCGACCACAAGCAGATGGCGGCCTTTCTGAAACGAGCGCTCAACGATGCCTGGCGACAGCTGGCCGATCTCAAGACCCAGGAACTGGTGGATCGGCGTTACGCGCGCCTGAACAGCTACGGCCGCTTCACCGACACCAAGGCCGACACCAAGAGCGACAAGCGCTGAGGTGCCTGGCCAGCCTGCACTCGCCAACCCAGCTGCGCAGGCGCTTGAACGCTGGGCTGTTCGGCAGCCCTGGATGGAGCCGGGGCGAAAGCCCATTGCGGTGGCCTTCAGCGCCGGCGCCGACTCCACCGCCTTGCTGCTCGCGGCCCATGCTCGCTGGCCCTCTCGCGTGGTGGCGCTGCACGTGAACCACGGCCTTCAGGCCGCCGCAGATGCGTTTGAAGCAACCGCACGCGCGACATGTCTGGCGCTGGGAATCGATTTTCTGGTGCAGCGGGTCGATGCGGCCCATGCGCCCGGGCAAAGCCCGGAAGACGCGGCGCGTCGGGCGCGTTACCGAGCCTTGGCGAACATGGCGGACCAAGTGGGCGCTGCCGGTGTGCTGCTCGGGCACCACGCGGACGATCAGGCCGAGACGCTGTTGCTCGCGCTCAGCCGCGGTGCCGGCCTGCCAGGCCTGGCGGCGATGGGCGACGCTTTCGAGCGGCACGGCGCGCGCTTCGGTCGCCCGCTGCTGGATCTGCCTGCCGTCGCGCTGCGCGACTGGTTGCACGCAGTTGGCCAGCCCTTCGTCGTCGACCCCAGCAATGCCGACAACCGCTACACGCGCAACCGCATGCGGTCTCTGCTGAGCCCAGCCTGGGCAAACTGCTTTCCGGGCTTTCAGCCGATGCTGGCGCGCAGCGCACGTCACGCCGCCCAGGCGCAGACCCTGCTCGACGAGCTGGCCGACCTCGACCTGGCTCGAACCGGCGAGCCGCCCGCCATTGCGCAACTGCAAGCGCTCAGCGCTTCGCGCCAGGGCAACGCACTGCGGCGCTGGCTGCGCCGCAGTGCCCAGGTGGCGCCCAGTGAAGCGCAGTTGACCGAGCTGCTGGCCCAGATCGCCGACTGCCGCACGCGCGGCCACAGCATTCACATGCGGCTTGCCAGCGGCACGCTGATGCGCGAAGGCGATCGCCTGCGATACACGCCGTCGATATAATTTTGGGTTGTCTGTGGCCCTTTGGGCTGTTGCAGCATGTGCGGTGCGTCCTGGCTGACGCGGCAAACCTGAATCTTCCCAATCCCCCGAAATTCTTCAATGGCCTTGATCGTTCACAAATACGGCGGCACCTCCATGGGGTCGACCGAGCGCATTCGCAACGTGGCGCGCCGCGTTGCCAAATGGCACCGCGCGGGTCACCAGATGGTGGTCGTGCCCAGCGCCATGAGCGGCGAAACCAACCGCCTGCTGGGTCTGGCCAAGGAGCTGGCGCCAGCTGGTAGCAGCAACGCCCACGATCGCGAGCTTGACATGCTGGCCGCCACCGGTGAGCAGGCCTCCTCTGCGCTGCTGGCGATTGCGCTGCAGGCGGAGGGCCTGCAGGCGGTGAGCTACGCCGGCTGGCAGGTACCGATCAAGACCAACAGCGCGTTCACCAAGGCGCGAATCGAATCGATCGACGACGCGCGTGTGCGCGCCGATCTCGATGCCGGCAAGGTGGTGGTTGTGACCGGCTTTCAGGGCATCGACCCGCAAGGCAACATCACCACGCTGGGTCGTGGTGGAAGTGACACCTCGGCGGTGGCCGTCGCCGCCGCGCTCAAAGCGGCCGAGTGTCTGATCTACACCGATGTTGACGGCGTCTACACCACCGACCCACGGGTGGTGCCAGAAGCCCGGCGCCTGCTGCGCGTGAGCTTCGAAGAAATGCTGGAAATGGCCAGCCTGGGCAGCAAGGTGCTGCAGATCCGTTCGGTGGAATTCGCCGGCAAATACAAGGTTCCGCTGCGTGTGCTTTCCAGCTTCACGCCCTGGGACATCGACCTGAATGAAGAAGCCGCCTCCGGCACCCTGATCACTTTTGAAGACGAGGAAGACATGGAACGAGCTGTTGTTTCCGGCATTGCGTTCAACCGCGATGAAGCCAAAATCGCCGTGCTGGGCGTGCCCGATACCCCAGGTATCGCTTACCAGATCCTCGGTGCGGTAGCAGACGCCAACATCGAGGTGGACGTGATCATCCAGAACGTGAGCAAGGGTGGCCTGACCGACTTCAGCTTCACCGTGCATCGCAACGACCACCAGAAGGCCATGGACCTTCTCAAGGACCAGGTGCTGCCCAAACTGGGGGCGGCCGAGGTGGTGGGCGACTCGCGCATCTGCAAGGTGAGCATCGTCGGCATCGGCATGCGCAGCCACGTGGGCGTGGCCAGCCGCATGTTCAAGTGCCTGAGCGATGAGGGCATCAACATCCAGATGATCTCCACCTCGGAGATCAAGACCTCGGTGGTGATCGACGAGAAATACATGGAGCTTGCGGTGCGTGCACTGCACCGCGAGTTCGATCTGGATCAGAGTGCCGACACGATTTCTGCGTGACGCTTTCTCGCCGTGCGCTCCACTGGGCTGGCCAGTGAGTTGAGGCATAATCAAAGGCTTTGGAGCGATGACCGAGTGGCCGAAGGTGCTCCCCTGCTAAGGGAGTATGGGGTGTAGAGCCTCATCGAGGGTTCGAATCCCTCTCGCTCCGCCAAGATCAACCCGCGCAGTCACCCGACTGCGCGGGTTTTTTCTTTGGATTTGCGTTTCCGCGCTCTTGCTCTTAGCGCGGCCGCTTGCAGGCACGCGCACGTCGAGTCATCGAGGTGCATGACCTGTGGTCTCGCCGGGCCGACAATGCCGCCATGACTTCTCCAGCGAGCACCACAACCCCGCTCACCACCACCGCATTTGCCACGCTGCTGCTCATCGCTTTCATGATGGGCGCCAACCACGTGGCGGCGCGGCTGGCGTTTGATCACGGGGTGGATGTGGCCACGGCGGTGGCCTTTCGCAGCGGCATCACCGCGCTGGCGGTCACCGTCCTGCTGCGCTGGCAGCGAGTGCCTGTGCGGCTCACGGCGCGACACCGCAGGGTGTTGCCCGCCATTGGTGTGCTGGTGGCGGTGCAGAGCCTGTGCCTGTATTCGTCGGTGGCGCGTTTGCCGGTGGCGCTGGCCTTGCTGGCGTTCAACACCTATCCACTGTGGACGGCGCTGTGGGCACGGCTGATCTACGCCCACCGCCCAGAACCGAAGGTGCTGCGCGCGATGCCGGTGTTGCTGCTCGGGCTGGCGCTGGCGCTCGATGTGTTTGGTGCCGCCTCTGGCATCAGTGCGGCGGCGCACTGGTCCGAGATTGGTGCCGGGGTGGCGTTTGCGCTGGCGGCTGCGGCCACGTTCGGGCTGGCGCTGGTGCTGACCCAGCACGAAGCAGCCGATCTCGATGGCCGCCTGCGCACCGCGACCACCATGGGCATGGTGGCGGTGCTGGCCCTGGTGGGCGTGGGCACGCAGGGCGGCTTTCACCTGCCGCAGGCGCCGCTGGGCTGGGCCGGACTGCTCGGGCTGACCGTGCTGTACGGCACCGCGTTCACCATCATGTTCACCGTGTTGCCGCGCCTGGGCGTGGTGGGCAATTCGGCCATCATGAATGTGGAGCCGATCTTTGCGTTGCTGCTGGCCTGGGCGTTGCTGGGGCAGACGATCGCGCCGGTGCAGGTGGCCGGTGGCCTGCTGGTGGTGGCCACGGTGATGTGGCTCGGGCTGCGGCGTTCGGGACGCTGAGGCAAGGGCGGCTGCTCAATCGCCGTCGAGCGAGGCGCTCCAGCGGTCGTTCCAGGCGCCGGGTTCGCGCGTTTGCTGCAGGTCGCGGCGGTCGCGTTTGGTGGGTCGTCCCTGAGTGAGGGTCTGCGCCGGCTCCGGTGCCAGGCGGCGCAGCTCGGCGGCGGCCAGCCGCTGGGCCAGGGATTCCGGGGTTTCCTCGTACAGCAGGGCGGCCACGGGCGCGGGGCCACGCGCGTTGCTCACTGCCTTCACGGTCACGGTGCGCAGCGCCGGGCCGTTGCGCAGCTCCAGCGTATCGCCCGGTTTGGGCTCGCGCGCGGGCTTGGTGGGCTGGCCGTTGAGTCGCACCCGGCCCTTGTCGATCGCTTCGCTGGCCAGACTGCGTGTTTTGTAGAAGCGCGCGGCCCACAGCCATTTGTCCAGGCGCACTTTGTCGGCGGGGGCGTTGGGTGTCATGACGCGGGCTGAGATGAGACAGAAGGTTCGAGGCCGTGGGGCGGGGGGCTGGCGATGGGCAGTTGCACCCACGCGTCCAGCCCCACGATGCAGCCGGCCTGCTCGCGGTTGTCGAGCGCGATGCGACCGCCCAGCGATTGCGCGATGCCATGGCAGATCGCCAGCCCCAGGCCCACGCTCTCGGCGTTGCTGTGGCCGGCTTCGGTGGCAAACGGCTGAAACAGGCGCTGGCGCAGCGCTGCTGGAAATGCCGGGCCCGCTGTCGCTCACGCACAGGGTGGCCTGGCCCGCTTCGATGCCCAGGGTGATGGTGAGTGCAGCCCCTGGCGGCGTGTGCTTGACGGCGTTGTGCAGCAGGTTGCGGCTGAGTTCGCGCAGCGCCCAGACGTGGGAGCGCACCGGCGCGCTCTGGGTGGTGATGGAAAAGTCGATCGCGCGGTCGGCGATCAGCGGCGCCAGGTCGAGCGCCACCGTGCGCACCACCTCGGCCCAGTCGGTCACGGGCGCGTCGGTGTCTTGCTTCAGTTGCTCGACCTTGGCCAGCGCCAGCATCTGGTTCGCCAGTTCGGTGGCGCGCTCCACCGTGTGGGCGATTTCGGTGAACGCCTGCTGCGGTGCCACGTCGCCGCGCTGAGCCGACTGCAGCTGTGTCTTGAGCACCGCCAGGGGTGTGCGCAGTTGGTGCGAGGTGTCGCGAACAAACCGCTTTTGCTGATCGAGCAGTTGCGAGAGGCGCGCCATGTGCTGGTTGGTCGCGTCCACCAGCGGCAGCAGTTCTCGCGGCGCGCCGGCGCGTGGCAGGGGCGAGAGATCGTTGTCACCGCGGCTGCGCAGCGCGCGGCTGAGATCGCGCACCGGGCGGGTGGCGCGCTGCACCACCAGCACCACCACCAGCACGATCATGAGCACCAGCGCGGCCTGGCGCCACAGCGTGTCGACCAGAATCTGGCGCGCCAGCGTCTCCCGCAGCTCCAGCGTTTCGGCCACCTGGATGGTGGCCATGCCACTGCCTGTTGTGCCGACCACTGGCTGCAGCAGCACCGCCATGCGCACCGGTTCACCGCGGTAGCTGTCCTCGTAAAAATGGACCAGCGCGGCGTAGATCTGTTGCTCGGGCAGCCGGGCGCGAATCGCCGGCAGGTCGTCAAAGCCCGACACCATCTCGCCCGAGAAGCCGTTCACCCGGTAGAAGAGACGGCTTCGGTTGTCGGCCTCAAACGCCTCAAGCGCGGAGTAAAGCAGGGTGGCTTGCAGCCGCGGCGCTTGCGCCGTGCCCACCACCTGCAGCTGTTCGCCAAGCGATTTCGCGGTGGCCAGCAGGGTGCGGTCGTAGGCCGTGTCGGCGGCGAGCAGCGCCTGCCGGTACAGCACCACCGTGTTGATGAGCAGAAAGGCGAACACCGGCAGCAGGATGCCCAGCAGCAGCGTGCGGCGCAGCGACAGCGGGCTGGCGCTCGCCGTCAAGCGATGCCCGCCTTCAGCAGGTAGCCCAGGCCGCGCAGGGTGACCAGCTGCACGCTGGTGTGAGCCAGTTTTTTGCGCAGCCGGTAGGCAACCACTTCGATCGCCTCGATCTGCGCTGTGGTGTCGCCAGGGAACACGGCGTCGAACAAACGCTCCTTGCCGATCGCGTGCCCCGGCCGCTCCAGCAGGGCACGCAGCAAGGCCATTTCGCGCGGTGGCAGCTCCAGCGGCGAGCCCTCGGCGTAGACCGCGCCGCTGTCCCGGTCCACCCGCAACCCGCACCAGGTGGCCTGGTTTTTCGACAGGTCTCGGGCCCCGTCGGTGGCCGGGACACTTCGCCGCACCAGGGCGCGCAGGCGGGCTTCCAGCTCGTCGAGGTCAAAGGGTTTGGGCAGGTAGTCGTCGGCGCCGGTGTTCAGGCCGATGATGCGGTCGCCCACGGTGCCGCGCGCGGTCAGGATGATCACCGGCGTGCGCAGACCAGCGGCGCGGGCATCGCCGAGCACCTGCAGGCCATCGCGCCCGGGCAGGCTCAGATCAAGCAGGACCGCATCGGGCAGGCTGGCCTGCCACAAGGCCAGCGCACGCAGGCCGTCGCCACAGGTCAGCACCTGCATGCCACGGCGCTCCAGCGTGCGCTGCAGCGTGGTCTGCATGGCGGGGTTGTCTTCGACCAGGAGCAGTTTCATGCGAGCGCAATTATGGACAGCCTGCGCCCATCTTCAGCGCTCAGGGTTTGCACCAGTCGAATCGACAGCCGAATGACAGCGTGGCGCCCGAACATGACAACTCCCGCCACAAGACCCCGGAGACAACCATGCGTCGCGACACCTTCCTCAAATCCCTGGCCGCTCTGGCGGCTGCCGGCGCCTTGCCCTCGGTGGCCTGGGCCAATGCCAACATCAAGATGATGATCCCCGCCAACCCGGGTGGCGGCTGGGACAGCACCGGCCGCGCGCTGGGCAAGGCCTTGCAGGACGCCGGCGCGGCGTCTTCGGTGACGTTCGAGAACAAGGGCGGCGCCGCCGGCGCGATCGGCCTGGCGCAGTTCTTCAACGCCAGCAAGGGCGACCCCAACGCGCTGATGGTCATGGGCGCCGTCATGCTCGGCGGCATCATCACCGGCAAGCCGCCGGTGTCGGTCACGCAGCTCACCCCGATTGCGCGCCTGACCACCGAATACAACGTGTTCGTGCTGCCGGCCGACTCGCCGTTCAAGACCATGAAGGACGTGGTCGAGCAGCTCAAGAAGGACCCGGGCAGCGTCAAGTGGGGCGGCGGTTCGCGCGGCTCCACCGAGCACATCGCGGCGGCGCAGATCGCGCAGGCGGTGGGCGTGCAGCCATCGAAGATCAACTACGTGCCGTTCCGTGGCGGCGGTGAGGCAACCGCGGCGATTCTGGGTGGCAACGTCACCGTGGGCGGCAGCGGTTACAGCGAGTTCCAGCAGTACATCGAGAGCGGCAAGATGCGCCCGATCGCCGTCACCTCGGGCCAGCGCCTGTCCGGGCATCAACATCCCCACGCTGAAAGAGCAGGGCATCGATGTCGAGATCGGCAACTGGCGCGGCGTGTTTGGCGCTGCCGGCATCACCCCGGCCGAGCGCGATGCACTGACGGACCTGGTGGTCAAGGCGACCAAGAGCGCGGCCTGGGCCGAAGCCCTGACCAAGAACAACTGGACCGCCGCGCTGCTCACCGGCAAGGCCTTCGACGACTTCGTGGACCGCGACTTCTCCGCCCTGCGCGCGACCATGGTGCGCGCCGGCATGGTCTGACCCTGCTCCTCCGGCGGTCCGAGCCTGCATGCTTGTGGCCGCCACCCATCAACATGACTCACCCGCCTGAGCGCCCACAGCGCCGGGCGGGGCTGCTGCATGGAGACCCTACATGAACCCGAGTGCTTCCCCTGAAACTTCGCCGCCCGGCTCGGGTGTGCCCGCCCCTGTTGGGCGCCAGTCCGGCCAGTTGCTGGTGGGCGTGGGCGCACTGGGCGTGGCCGCGGTGCTGGCCTATGGCGCCACCTCGATTTCGTCCGAGGCCGGTTATGCAGGCGTGGGGCCGAATTTCCTGCCCTGGGTCATCAGCGCGGCCATGGCCATTTGCGGCAGCCTGCTGATCTTCGAAGCGCTGACCGGCGGTTACCGCCACATGGAAACGCCATCGGGTGCGCCGCGCGGCGACTGGGGCGCGCTGGCATGGGTGTCGGCCGGCGTGCTGCTCAATGCCACGCTCATCACCACCATCGGTTTCATCCTCAGCTGCGCCCTGTGTTTCACGCTGGCGGTGCGCGGCCTGCGCGCCAGCGAGGGCAAGCCGGCGGGCAATCTGCGGCAGACGGTGATCGACGCGGTGACCGGCATGCTGATCGCCGCGCCCGTGTACTGGCTGTTCACCAAGCTGCTGGCCGTGAACCTGCCCGGACTCACCGGCAGTGGATGGATCTGAAACCATGCGCATCCACGCTCTTCGCTTCGCTCAATCGCTGCCCCCCGAGGGGGTGCAGCTCGACCTTGGGGCGGCCCGGCGGTCGAGTTGATCCATGATGGACATCCTCAACCAGTTGCTCGGCGGCTTCGCCACCGCGGGCACCCCCATCAACCTGCTGTGGGCGCTGGCCGGCTGCGCGCTGGGCACGGCCATCGGCGTGTTGCCTGGCCTGGGCCCGGCGGTGACGGTGGCCATGCTGCTGCCGATCACCGGCCAGGTCGAGCCCACCGCCTCGATGATCTTCTTCGCCGGCATCTACTACGGCGCGATGTACGGCGGCTCGACCACCTCCATCCTGCTCAACACGCCGGGCGAGACCGGCACCATGGTGACCGCGCTCGAAGGCTTCAAGATGGCCAAGCACGGGCGCGCCGGTGCCGCGCTCGCCACCTCGGCCATCGGCTCCTTCGTGGCCGGCACGCATCGCCACCATCCTGGTCACGCTGTTCGCGCCCATCCTGGCCAAGTTCGCGGTGCAGCTCGGCCCGCCCGAGTATTTCTGCCTGATGCTGCTGGCCTTCACCACGGTGAGCGCCGTGCTGGGCCAGAGCACGCTGCGCGGCCTCACCGCGCTGTTCTTTGGCCTGGCGCTGGGCCTGGTCGGCATCGACCAGATCACCGGCCCAGGTGCGCTACACCGGCGGCGTGCTGGAGTTCATGGACGGCGTCGAGGTGGTGCTGGTGGCGGTGGGTCTGTTTGCGGTGACCGAGGCGCTGTACAACGCGCTCTACGAGGGCCGCAGCCGCCAACGACCTGAACAAGATGAACAAGGTGCACATGACGCGCACCGAGTGGCGGCGCTCCTGGCCAGCCTGGCTGCGCGGCACGGCCATCGGGTTTCCGTTTGGCTGCATTCCGGCCGGAGGCTCCGAGATTCCCGACCTTCCTGAGCTACGCGACCGAGCGAAAGCTCGCCAAACCCGAGCACGAGGCAGAGTTCGGCACGGTCGGCGCCATCGAAGGCGTGGCCGGCCCCGAAGCCGCCAACAACGCCGCCGTCACCGCCACGCTGGTGCCCCTGCTGACGCTGGGCATCCCGACCTCGGTCACCGCTGCCATCCTGCTCAGCGCGCTGCAGAACTACGGCATCAACGCCGGGCCGCAGCTGTTCCAGACCTCGGGCGATCTGGTGTGGGCGCTGATCGCCTCGCTCTACATCGGCAACGTGATGCTGCTGGTGCTCAACCTGCCGCTGGTGGGCCTGTGGGTCAAGCTGCTCAAGATTCCCAAGCCGCAGCTGTACGCCGGCATCCTGATCTTCGCCACCGTGGGCGTGTACGGCATGCGCCAGAGCGCGTTCGACCTGTTCCTGATGTACGGCCTGGGCCTGCTCGGCGTGCTGATGCGGCGCTACGACTTCCCGACCGCGCCCGTCATCGTCGGCCTGATCCTCGGCCCGCTGGCCGAAGCGCAGATGCGCAACGCCTTGTCGATCGGCGAGGGCAGCTGGCTGGTGTTCTGTCCAGCGCCCGATGTCGGCCACGCTGCTGGCGGTGGTGCTGATTGTGCTGGTCACGCCGCGCCTGCTGGCCTGGCACCGACGCGCCTGACCAGAGCGGGGCCGCATGGCACGGTTACCATCCCGCCATGATCCGGGACAACCGCCTTCCCCGCGACGCGCAAAGCATTCTTGAACTCGCTGCAAGGTCGATGTTCGACCTGTTTGCGAATGCCAGCGAGGGCATGATGCTGGTTGACCGTGCGGGCCGCGTGGTCTGGATCAACGACCAGTACCGCCGCTTCCTTCCCGCGCTGGGCTATGAGCGGGAATCCGATTTCGTCGGGCATCCGGTCTCCAGCGTGGTGCAGAACACGCAGATGCACCAGGTGCTGGCCACCGGCAAACCGATCCTGATCGACCTGCTGACCAACAAGGCTGGGACGTTTGTGGTCAGTCGCATTCCACTGCGCGACGATGCAGGCGAGGTGATCGGCGTGCTGGGCATCGTGTTGTTTGACCATCCTGAGACCACGCTGCAACCGCTGATCGCCAAGTTCGCGCGGTCTGGAGCAGGACCTGAACGATGCCCGCCGCGAGCTGGCCACCCAGCGCCGCAGCAAATACACCTTCGCCAGTTTCGTTGGCACCAGCGCGAGCGCCGTTGAGGTCAAACGCCAGGCGAGGCGTGCGGCGCAGTCGAGCAGCCCGGTGCTGCTGCTGGGCGAAACCGGCACCGGCAAGGAGTTGCTGGCGCACGCGATCCACGCCGCCTCGCCGCGCGCCGGGCGGCCGTTCGTGAGCGTGAACATGGCCGCCGTGCCCGAGACGCTGCTGGAGGCCGAGTTCTTCGGCGTGGCGCCAGGGGCCTACACCGGCGCCGAGAAAAAGGGCCGCGACGGCAAGTTCAAGCTGGCCGACGGTGGCACCCTGTTTCTCGACGAGCTGGGTGACATGCCGATGGCCATGCAGGTCAAGCTGTTGCGCGCGTTGCAGGAGGGCGAGATCGAACCCCTGGGCTCGAACAAGCTGGTGTCGTTCGACGTGCGCGTGGTCGCGGCCACGTCGCGCGACCTGCAGCAGATGGTGCGCGCCGGCGGCTTTCGTGAAGACCTGTTTTACCGGCTCAACGTGTTGCCAATCCGCGTGCCGCCGCTGCGCGAGCGCCAGGGCGACATTGCCTTGCTGACCGAGACGCTGTGCGAGGACATCACCGCGCGTGGCGGCGGGCCACACATGGAATTCACCGCTCCGGCGCAGGCGTTGCTGGCGGTGCAGCCCTGGCGCGGCAACATCCGCGAGCTGCGCAACGTGCTGGAGCAACTGGCCTTGCGCAGCGACTCGGCACAGATCGATGCGGACCAGGTGCGCGCGGTCCTGGCCGCTTCCGGCGAGGTGGCGCCAGCGCCCCCCGTTTTGGCCGACGTGCCACCTGTCTCGGGGTTGCTGGCAGCGGGGAGCGCGCCGATCCAGCCGCTCGCCGAACCGCATTGCCGCGCTGGAACATGCAGCCATTGCCGAGGCCCTTGCGCACACCGGCGGCAACCGCGCGGCGTGCTGCCCGGCTGCTGGGCATATCGCGCGCCAGTCTTTACGATCGGTTGGCGAAAACGCCTGAAAAACAGACATTTGTCTGAACAACAGACGTGAATAACATCTTATGTGTCTGATATTCAGACGAATTTGTCTGGGTTGATGCAAAAAACCCTGTGAAATCAAGGTGTCTCTGTCTGGCACGAAGCCTGCGTATGCCAGGGTGGGGATCGCAGCGCTGTGACCCATCCAACCAGGAGACAAGACATGACCCAGACCACCCGCCGCTTCGCGGTGATTGCCCTTGCCTGTTCGGCAGCCCTTGCGTCCACCGTCGCGCTGGCCCAGTCCGGCGGCGAAATCCGCATCGCCCATGTGCACAGCCTGACCGGCCCACTGGAGGCCTATGGCAAGCAGACCAGCACCGGCTTCCAGATGGGGCTCGAATACGCCACCGGCGGCACCATGATGGTGGCGGGCAAGAAGCTGGTGGTGATCGAAAAAGACGACCAGGGCAAGCCCGATCTGGGCACGCAGCCTGCTGGCCACGGCCTATTCGGATGACAAGGCCGACATCGCGGTCGGCCCGACCTCGTCGGGCGTGGCACTGGCCATGTTGCCGGTCGCCCAGGAGTACAAGAAGATCCTGGTGGTCGAGCCCGCCGTGGCCGACTCCATCACCGGCGAGAAGTGGAACAGGTACATCTTCCGCACCGGTCGCAACAGCAGCCAGGACGCAATCTCCAACGCCGTGGCGCTCGACAAGGCCGGTGTGAGCATCGCCACGCTGGCGCAAGACTACGCGTTTGGCCGCGACGGCGTGTCTGCCTTCAAGGGCGCGCTCAAGAATGCCAAGCTGGTGCACGAGGAATATCTGCCCACCAGCACCACCGACTTCACCGCCGGTGCTCAGCGTCTGATCGACAAGCTCAAGGACCAGCCAGGCCGCAAGGTGATCTTCATCATCTGGGCCGGCGCCGGCAATCCGTTCAAGATTGCCGACCTGGATCTGAAGCGCTATGGCATCGAGATCGCCACTGGCGGCAACATCCTGCCCGCCATGGCTGCCTACAAGAACTTCCCCGGCATGGAAGGCGCTGCCTATTACTACTTCGGCATTCCGAAGAACCCGGTGAACGATGCGATGGTGGCCAACCACTACAAGCAGTTCAAGAGCCCGCCCGACTTCTTCACCGCCGGTGGTTTCTCGGCGGCGATGGCGGTGGTGACCGCGCTGAAGAAAACCAATGGCGACACCAACACCAACAAGCTGATCCAGACCATGGAAGGCATGAGTTTCGAGACGCCCAAAGGCACCATGACCTTCCGCAAGGAAGACCACCAGGCGATGCAAAGCATGTACCACTTCAAGATCAAGGTCGACCCGGCCTTTGCCTGGGGCGTGCCAGAGCTGGTGCGGGAAATCAAGGCCTCGGAAATGGACGTGCCGATCCGCAACAAGCGCTGAATTTGACCCACCCCCGCGCCGCGCCCGCGGCGCGTCACCCCCTCAAGGGGGCAACACCTGCGGCCCGGCAAAGCCGGTTCCGCGGTGTTTTCGGTTGTCGTCGCGCTGCGGCGACTGCTCGCGCACTTGCGCTGCGCTTCGGTGGTGTGGCGCCCGGAGACCTCATGCTTGAAACTTCTGATCTCACGGTCCGCTTTGGCGGGCACGTGGCGGTGAATGCCGTGTCCTGCGCTTTCAAGCCGGGCACGCTGACCGCCATCGTTGGTCCCAACGGGGCGGGCAAGACCACCTACTTCAACCTGATCTCGGGGCAGATCAAGGCCTCGGCCGGCCGCGTCAGGCTCAACGGAGTGGATATCTCGACGCTCAGTGCGCCGGCGCGTGCGCAGGCCGGGCTGGGCCGCGCGTTTCAGCTCACCAACCTGTTTCCCAACCTCACGGTGCGCGAGAACGTGCGGCTGGCCGTGCAGGCGCGTGCAGGTGCCGGACTCAATCTCTGGCGCATCTGGAGCGATCGCCGCGACCTCGTGGTTCGGGCAGACGAGGTGCTGGAGGCCGTGGCGCTGGCAGAGAAGGGCGATCAGCTCGCCAGCAGCCTGCCGCACGGCGACCAGCGCAAGCTGGAGGTCGGCATTCTGATGGCGCTGGAGCCGCAGGTCTTCATGTTCGACGAGCCCACGGCCGGCATGAGCGTCGATGAGGCGCCGGTGATCCTCAACCTGATCCGCAACCTCAAGGCCGACCGGACCAAAACCATCCTGCTGGTCGAACACAAGATGGACGTGGTGCGCGAGCTCTCGGACCGCATCATCGTGCTGCACAACGGCGAACTCGTGGCCGATGGCGAACCCGCCGCGGTGATCGCGTCACCGGTGGTGCAGCAGGCCTACCTCGGTATCTATCCGGAAGAGGCGGACGCATGAGCACCGCACTGCTGACCCTTGAAGGGGTGCACACCCACATTGGCGCGTACCACATCCTGCACGGCGTGAACCTAACCGTGCCGCGTGGCGAACTCACCCTGCTGCTGGGCCGCAACGGTGCGGGCAAGACGACCACGCTGCGCACCATCATGGGCCTTTGGCACGCCAGCCAGGGCAGGGTGGTGCTCGATGGGCAGGACATCACGCAGCGCCCGACACCCGATATCGCGCAGAGCGGTGTGGCTTATGTGCCCGAGAGCATGGGGATTTTTTCCGACCTGTCGGTGAAGGAAAACATGCTGCTGGCTGCGCGCGGCGCGCGCACGCTGGACGACATCGACACGAATCGGCTGGAGTGGATCTTCGGCCTGTTTCCGGCCATGAAGAAGTTCTGGAACCACCCCGCCGGCAAGCTCAGTGGCGGACAGAAACAGATGCTCGCGGTCTCGCGCGCCATCGTCGAGCCGCGCCAGCTGCTGCTGATCGACGAGCCCAGCAAGGGCCTGGCGCCGGCCATCATCCAGAACATGATCGAGGCCTTCCGCCAGCTCAAGGCGGCGCAGACCACGGTTCTGCTGGTCGAGCAGAACTTCCACTTTGCCAGGCAGCTGGGCGACTCCGTGGCGGTGATGGATGACGGCCGCGTGGTTCACAGCGGCTCCATGGCCGAGCTGGCTGCTGATGAATCGCTGCAGTCCAGACTGCTCGGACTCTCACTCGGAGCGCACCAATGATCACCCTCAAAGAACTCGACTGGAAACCGCTGGCGCTGGTGCCGGTGCTGGCGCTGATCGCGTTGCCGCTGACCGGCAGCGCCTCCACCTGGCTCACGCTCACCGTCGCCGGCCTGGCCATGGGCATGATCATCTTCATCATCGCCTCGGGCCTGACGCTGATTTTCGGCCTGATGGACGTGCTCAATTTCGGCCATGGCGTGTTCATCGCGCTGGGCGCCTTCGTGGCCACCACGGTGCTGGGCAGCATGGGCAGCTACACCACCGCGGACAGCCTCTGGCTCAACCTCGTGGCGCTGTTTCCTGCCATGCTGGCGGCGATGGCGGTGGCGGGCGCGCTGGGGCTGGTGTTCGAGCGCGTGATCATCCGTCCGGTGTACGGCATGCACCTCAAGCAGATCCTGATCACCATGGGCGGCATGATCATCGGCGAGGAGCTGATCAAGGTGATCTGGGGCCCGCAGCAGATTCCGCTGCCCTTGCCCGAAGCGCTGCGCGGCTCCTTCATCCTGGGCGATGCGGCGGTGGAGAAATACCGCATTCTTGCGGTGGTGGTGGGCGGCGCGGTGTTTGCGGCCATGGTCTGGACGCTGAACCGCACCAAGGTGGGTGTGCTGATCCGCGCCGGCGTGCAAGACCGCGAAATGGTCGAGTCGCTGGGCTACCGCATCCGGCGCCTGTTTGTCGGCGTGTTCGTGGTTGGCAGCGCGCTGGCCGGCCTGGGCGGCGTGATGTGGGGCCTGTACCAGCAAAGCGTGATCCCGCAGATGGGCGCCCAGGTCAATGTGCTGATCTTCATCGTCATCATCATCGGCGGCCTGGGCTCCACCCTGGGTGCGCTGATCGGCGCCCTGCTGGTGGGGCTGATGGCGAACTACACCGGCTTCCTGGTGCCCAAGGTCGCGCTGTTTTCCAACATCGCATTGATGGTCGCCATCCTGCTGTGGCGACCGCAGGGTGTGTACCCCGTCACCAGCCGATGAACCGGAGCGCCCCATGATTCGACGACTCCTCTCCAACGATCTGCCGCGCAGCCGCTGGCTGGCTGCGCTGCTGGTGATCCTGTTCCTGGGGCTGGCCTTGGCGCCGTTCCTGTTCCCGGGTGTCAAGGCGCTCAACGTGGCGGCCAAGGTGCTGATCTTCGTGGCTCTGGTCGCAAGCTTCGACCTGCTGCTGGGTTACACCGGCATCGTGAGCTTTGCCCACACCATGTTCTTTGGCATTGGCGCGTACGGCGTGGCGATTTCGCTCTCCAGCGTGGAAGCGCCCGGCTGGGGCGCGCTGGCGCTGGGTGTGGCGGCTGCCTTGCTGGTGTCGCTGTTGTTGTCGCTGCTGGTTGGCCTGTTTTCATTGCGGGTGCGCGCCATCTTTTTTGCCATGATCACGCTGGCCGTGGCCTCGGCTTTTCTCACGCTGGCGTCGCAACTCTCGTCATTCACCGGCGGCGAAGACGGGCTGACGTTTTCTGTGCCCGCTTTGCTCTCACCCTCGTTTGAGCTCATGGAAGAGCCGATCACCACGCCGCTGGGCGAGGTCGTACCTGGACGGCAAGCTGATCAGCTACTACCTGCTGTTCGGAGTGGTCACCGCGATCTTTCTGACCATTCTGCGCATCGTGAACTCGCCGTTTGGTCGCGTGTTGCAGGCGATTCGCGAGAACGATTTCCGCGCCGAGGCGCTGGGCTACCGAACCGTCATTTACCGCACGCTGTCCAACGTGCTCTCCGCTCTCTTCGCCACGCTGGCCGGCTGCCTGCTCGCGCTCTGGTTGCGCTACAACGGACCCGACACATCGCTGTCGTTCGAGATCATGCTCGACGTGTTGCTCATCGTCGTCATCGGCGGTATGGGCACGGTCTACGGTGCGCTGATCGGCAGTGTGCTGTTCGTGCTGGCACAAAGCTACCTGCAAGACCTGCTGCGCGCTGCCGGCGAGATGGCTGCAGGCATTCCATTGCTGCCGGCCCTGCTCACGCCAGACCGCTGGCTGCTCTGGCTGGGTGTGCTGTTTGTCTTGTCGGTCTATTACTTTCCCACAGGCATCGTTGGCAAGCTGCGCGAGCGCGCCGTGCTGGCCAGACTGAGGGCGCTGAAATGAGCCTCCCTGTTCCTGCGCTGGTGCGGTCGCGCTACCTGTCGTGTGCCGGGCGCGAAATCCATTGCCTCGACTGGGCGCCTGCGCCCGATGTGCCCGAGCTGGCGCCCGTGATCGCCTGGCACGGTCTGGCGCGCACCGGCCGCGACATGGACCCGCTGGCGGCCCACCTCAGCGCACTCGGCCACCGCGTGATCTGCCCGGACACGGTTGGCCGCGGTCTCTCCGAATGGAGCCCGCAACCCGAGCTGGAGTACTGCCTGGCGTTCTACGCGCGCATCGCCAGCGAACTGGTCGACCAGCTGGACCTGCCGCAATTTCACTGGGTGGGTACCTCCATGGGCGGCGCGATCGGCATGGTGTGTGCCGCCGGCGCGCTAAAAGGCCGTGTGGAGCGACTGGTGCTCAACGACATCGGTCCGGAGCTGGCCACGGTGGCGGTGGATCGCATCCGGTCGCTACGCGGGCAGCCCAGCCTCGTTTGCCACCGTGAGCGAGCTGGAGCGGTATTTCCGCACCATCTACAAGCCCTACGGTTTTCTGAGCGAGGCGCAGTGGACAGCCGCTGACAGAAAGCTCCACGCGCCGCCTGCCCAGTGGCCGGGTCACGCCGCACTACGACCCGGCGATGGTGATGCAGTTCAGCCACCATCCCGACGACTACGCATCTGTGGGATGTCTACGACCGCATTGCGGCGCCGGTGCTGTGCCTGCGCGGCGCCGAGTCCGATCTGCTGCTGGCCGAGACCGCAGAGGCCATGCGCGTCCGCGGTCCTCGTGCGCGGGTGGTCACCATCGAGGGCTGCGGCCACGCGCCGGCCCTGAACGTACCGGAGCAGCTGGCGCTGGTGCAGCGGTTTCTGGCGGGCGCCTGAACGGGCGCAGCGCCAGGCCTACCCAGCGCTTCAGTCTTTGGCGCCCAGCGCCAGCGCCCGCTCGCGACTGGCCTTGAGTTCCATCGGGTCGTCAGCCACTTTTGTGGGCCAGCCTTGCAGGTGGCGTTCGGTGAGGTCGGTCAGGGCGCGGATCCAGTCGGGGCTGTCGTTCAGGCACTCGATGTACTGGAACTGTTCGCCGCCGGCGTGCAGGAAGGCTTCGCGCGCCTCCATGTTGATTTCTTCCAGGGTTTCCAGGCAGTCGCTGGTGAAGCCGGGGCAGACCAGGTCGACGCTCTTGGTGCCGGCCTGGGCCAGCGCGATCAGCGATGGCTCGGTGTAGGGCTCCAGCCACTTGGCCTTGCCGAAGCGCGACTGGAAGGTGACCTTGTAGCGGTCTTTGGACAGCCCCAGGTGTTCCGCCAGCAGGCGGCCGGTCTTGTGGCACTCGCAGTGGTAGGGGTCGCCGAGGTCGAGCGTGCGCTCGGGCACGCCGTGAAAACTCATCACCAGCTGCTCGCTCTGGCCGTGGTGCATCCAGTGAGCACGGATTTTCTTGGCCAGGGCCTCGATGTAGCCGCGCTCGTCGTGGTAGCGGTTGATGAAGCGCAGCTCGGGCAGCTGGCGGGTGTTGAGTGCCCAGTGGGCGACCGCATCGAACACGCTGGCGGTGGTGGTGCCGCTGTACTGCGGGTAGGCCGAGGCGATCAGGATGCGGGTCACGCCCTGGGCCTTGAGTTCGTCGAGCACGGAGGCAATGGATGGGTTGCCATAGCGCATGGCGTAGCGCACCGTGACCTGGTGCCCGCGCTCGCCCAGGTAGCCGCGCAGCAGGGTGGCTTGCTTTTCGGTCCAGACCTTGAGCGGCGAGCCTTCGGGTGTCCAGACGCTGGCGTATTTGGCGGCCGATTTCTTGGGCCGCACGCGCAGGATGATGCCGTGCAGGATCAGCCACCACAGCGCCCTTGGGATTTCCACCACGCGGTGGTCGCTCAGGAACTCGGCGAGGTAGCGCCGCAGGGCGGGCGCGGTGGGCTCGTCGGGCGTGCCGAGGTTGCAATACACCACGGCCGTGCGGGGCGACTGGCCATGGGAGAAGGGCGGTTCTTTTTGGAAAGGCATGCGCTATTCTCCCGCAGACATGAACCCCCACGACGCCAACACGCCACGCAGCCCCACCGATTTCGCGGCAACGCCCGCTGAGTTCGACCCGCAGCGCATCCGGGCCATCACCCTCGATCTCGACGACACGCTGTGGCCGATCTGGCCCACCATCGCCCGCGCCGAGGGGGTGTTGCAGCGGTGGCTGGATGCCAACGCACCCGCCACCGCCGCGCTGGGCCGCGACAAGGACACGCTGCGCGCGGTGCGCAACCAGATGCAAACCCTGCGCCCCGACCTGGCGCACGACATGAGTGCGCTGCGCCGGGAGTCGATTCGCCTGCTGCTGCAGCGAGCCGGTGACGACCCGGCCCTGGCTGAGCCCGCCTTCGAGGTGTTTTTTGCCGAGCGCCAGCGGGTGGACCTGTTTGACGATGCCTTGCCGGCGCTTGAATTCCTCGCCAGCCGCTTTCCGGTGGTGGCGCTGTCCAATGGCAACGCCGATGTGCACCGGGTGGGCCTGGGCGCGCATTTCCGGGCCAGCATCAGCGCGCGTGAGTTCGGCGTGGCCAAACCCGATGCGCGCATTTTTCATGCGGGCGCAGCGGCCGCCGGCGTGAACGCCGGTCAGGTGCTGCACATCGGCGACGACGCGCACCTGGACGGCGTGGGCGCGCTCAACGCCGGCATGCAGCTGGCGTGGCTGAACCGCAGCGAGCAGCCATGGGAACACGCGCCGCTGCAACCCCACCTCAACGTGACCGACCTGCTGGTCTTGTGTCGCGCCCTGTCATGAAATCTGTCTTGCCAACATGAGTCTCACCATCTACGGCATTGCCGCCTCCCGCGCTGTGCGCCCGCTCTGGGCCGCGACCGAGCTGGGTTTGCGTTTCGAGCACATCGCGCTGAATTACCAGACCGGCGCCACACGCACGCCGGCGTTTCTGGCGATCAACCCGAACGGCCATATTCCGGTGGTGGTGGATCAACGCACCAGCGAAGCCGGCGGCGAGGTGGTGGTGTGGGAAAGCATGGCCGGCGCGCTCTACATCGCGCGTCATCACGGCCAGGCCGATGGTCTGAGCATCACGCCGGCCAGCCCGCGCGAAGACGCCGAGGCGCTGCGCTGGAGTTTCTGGGCTGTGAGCGAATGCGAGAGCGACGCGCTCACGGTGCTGATGCATCGGCTGGCGATGCCGTCAGAGCGCCGCAGACCCGAGCTGGCCGAGGCCGCCGAGCGGCGCCTGGCAGTGCCTCTGCGCGTGATCGAGCAGCACCTGGCGGCGCAGCAAGCGCGCGGGCAGGCCCATCTGGCCGCGGCGCGTTTCACCGTGGCCGATCTGTGTGTGGCGAGCGTGCTGAACTGGGCCCGCCCGGCCCGCGCGCTCATGCAAACCCACCCGCTCACCCACGACTGGATCGTGCGCTGCATCGAGCGACCGGCGCACCTCGCCGTGAAGGCCGCCGGCTGATTTTGCCGGCCTGAGCCTCAGCTCAAAAGGTGTGGAGGCTCACCAGCCCCACAGCAGCTTCTTGGAGATCCAGCCGCTCTTGCCCTGGGCCCTCTCCACCCGCACCCACCCGCCGCGCTTTTCGCGGGTGCGCATCAGTTCGCCGTATTCGGCCTTGCCGACGATCCGGTTCTGTGTGCCCGGACCGCTGCGCACGTTGGCATGGCGCACCTTCACGATGTGGTGCGGCGTGCGACCGGTGAGCGATGCCGCCACCCAGCCTGTGTCGCCCTCGAAGTCCTTGACGCGCACCCACCGGTTCTTGCGCTGCACCACCTGCAGCGGGTAGCCACGCTGGAGTTCCCACAACACCTCGGTGTTCGTGCTCGGCCCAGAGCGCATGTTGAGAATGCTGCCCTTGACGCTGACCATCTGCTTGGCAGGTTGTGCCGTCGCCGCGGGAACGGCCAGCGCCAGTGCGCAGGTGGTGAGCAGGGTCACGATTTTTCGGGTGTGGGTGGTCCATGTCATCCGCTGGGAATCCTTTTCCTGGTTTGGGGAGGGTTTTATCGATGAGAACGCGTGCGCTGGCGCAGGTTCCCCGATCGGTTCGGTGGGTGAGCGCAAAGGCATCACCGGCACCGAATCTCAGCCGCTATGGTACCGCCCGTGCTTTTTGGTGCCGTGCAGGCGCGCGTTTTTCCCCCGGTGCTGCAGCGTTCAGAGGCGGGCCGCCGCGTCAAGGCCGCTGCGCACCGCGCCCTCCAGCGTGGCTGGGTAGGGCCCGGCGACATAGTCCCCGGCGGCCCACAGGCCGGGCGCGATCGCCTGAGCGGGTCGCTGCAGGTTGGGCGTGCAGGCGAAGGTGGCGCGTTTTTCCACCACGGTCTGGATCGGCTGCAATGCCAGCCCCAGCTGATCGCGCGCCTGGCGCAGCACCGCGGCCTCCAGCGCCTCGCGCTCGCCCAGGCTGGCACTGATGACAAAGGCCAGCACGCCTTGCGCTGAGGCATCGCCCGGGCTGAGCTGGCCGCGGTCGAAGACAAACTGCGCGGGCGCGTGGGCCGTGCTGCGCAGCGCCAGCATGGGCGCCGGCAATCGCGCGCCGGCTGCCCAGGCGTAGACGGTGGTGATGGCGGCGAAGTCGAGCGCCGCCGCCCGATCGGCCCAGGCCAGCAGGAGCGCCGCGCCGGCGCCGGCTTGATCCGCGGGCAGACCGCGGCCCGCCTGCTGCATGGCCAGCGCGGCTGGCGCAGGGCCGCTGGCCCAGATCACCGCGTCAAAGTCTTGCAGCACCGTCTCGCCACCGTGCTGGCATTGCAGCTGCCAGCCGCGCTGGGTCGGGCTCAGTGCCGTGATGCGAGCGCCCAGGTGCACGCGGCTGCTGCCCGGGTGCTTGGTCTGCAGCCAGCGCACGGCCGCCTGCGGAAACAGTTCGCTGAGATTGACCCGTGGCAACAGCAGGCTGGAGGCCGACCAGCGGCCCACACG
The DNA here is from genome assembly GCA_963831255.1 of uncultured beta proteobacterium. Taxonomy (GTDB): domain Bacteria; phylum Pseudomonadota; class Gammaproteobacteria; order Burkholderiales; family Burkholderiaceae_C; genus Hydrogenophaga. The sequence goes on from CAWHPI010000009.1 coordinate 335,456, forward strand.
GGGGCCAAACAGGGCGTCGCGCATCACGCGCAGAAACACCGCTCCGCTGGCCTGATTGGCGGGCAGGTTGAGCGCGGAGACACACAGGGGTTCGATCAGCTCGTCCATCACCCGGCGGGGCAGGTCGCCACACACATCACCCACGGTGAGTTCGGGCGCGCAAACGAACCCCGAGCGGCGCCATGCCAGCGAGGCGCGCACCAGCGCCAGCCGCTCGCCCCAGGACCAGCCGCGCGCGGTGGCGATTGCCGCCATGGCGTCCAGTGGCGCAGGCCACCGGGCGGCCCAGGCGGGTGTTTGCAGACCCGCACCGTCGGGGTAGGGAAGGCCCAGCGGCAAGGCCATCAGCGCCGGCTCGGGGTCGATGCCGATGCGCCGCATCAGCGCCAGGGTTTCGCTGTACGCGCCGATCAGAATGTGCTGGCCGTTGTCGAGCGTGAGCGCCACACCGTCGGGCCGCGTGGCGGTCAGACCGCGCGCGCGACCGCCCAGCACGCGCGCCGACTCGAATACGGTGACGTCGATCCCCCGCTCGGCCGCCGCCACCGCCGCCGCCATGCCCGCCCAGCCGCCACCGACCACAGCCAGTCTCATGGGCTGGAATTCACGGTTCACGGGGGAGAAAGCCCCGCGCAGCGGCGGAGCGTGGGGGCAACGGGCCAGCCGCCGGGCCGCCCCAAGGCAGGCCCAGCCCCCTCGGGGGGCAGCGACCCGCGCAGCGGCGGAGCGTGGGGGCTATTCCACTCACAACCGGCCCAGCGCCTGCACCTTCCAGGCCAGCCAGAACTTGCGCAGTGGCGTGAGGCCGACGCGCTGCGTGAGCACCAGCGCCGGGTCGGCGGCGATTTCCTGCAGCAGGGTGCGGTAGATGCTGGCCATCATCAGGCCGGGTTTCTGGGTGCGCCGGTCGGCTTCGGGAAGCATGGCCAGTGCCTCGGCATAGGTGCGCAGGGCGCGCTCGCACTGAAAACGCATGAGCTCGGTGAACCGGCGCTGAAAATCGGCCGCATCCATGCCGGGCGCCTGGCCCCGTTTGATGAGTTCATGGGCTTTGACGTCGAATTGCTGCAACTCGCTGACGGGCAAATAGATGCGCCCGCGCACCGCGTCTTCCCCCACGTCGCGCACGATGTTGGTGAGCTGAAACGCCAGCCCAAGCCGGTGGGCATATTCGGTGGTCTCTGGCTGGCTCTGGCCGAAGATGCGCGCCGCCACCTCGCCCACCACGCCGGCCACCAGGTGGCAGTACTGCTGCAGGTTGGCGAAGTCGAAGTAGCGGTTCTGCTCCAGGTCCATCTGGCAGCCGTCGATCACGGCCAGCAGGTGCCGGGCCTCGATGCCAAAACGGTCGGTGTGCGGCATCAGCGCCTGCATCACCGGGTGGTTTTTTTGTCCGGTGTAGGCCTGGGCCACCTCGCTGCGCCACCAGGCCAGCTTGGTCTGCGCCACGCCGACATCGCTCACCTCGTCGACCACATCGTCCACCTCGCGGCAGAAGGCGTAGAACGCGGTGATCGCCGCCCTGCGTTCGGGCGGCAGGAAGAGGAAAGCGTAGTAAAAACTGCTGCCCGAGGCGGCGGCTTTTTGTTGAACGTAGTCTTGTGGCGTCATGGGCTCGGGTGAGTGTAATCAGCCCGGCCTACCGCCTGTGCGGTGGCGGACTTGCCCGAGAGAGGCCCGCCAATAGGTGACTGCGCTCGTCGGGCGTTGACCCAGGTCAGCCTCCCTTAAGTCTGACAGCGCAACAATCGCGCTGCGAACCCGCAACAACAACCCTCACGAGGTGCTCCCCATGACAAATTCCAATCGTCGCGTCTTCATGCTTCAGGTCGCTGCCGGTGGTTCAGCCTTGGCGCTGGCCAAGGTGGCCCACGCCCAGGCCGCACCGATGGTCAACGAAAAAGACGGCCAGGCCATGGCGCTGGGCTATGCCGCCGACTCCACCAAGGTCGATGCCAAGAAGTTTCCCAAGCATGCGGCCACGCAGCTGTGCAGCAACTGCGCGCTTTACACCGGCAAGGCCGGCGAAGCTTCCGGCCCCTGCGGCATCTTCCCCGGCAAGCACGTGGCCGCCAAGGGCTGGTGCTCGGCCTACGCCAAGAAGGCTTGATTGTTTGATTTGGCGATCACGCGGGCCTGACCGGCCTGCCGTGGTCCCGCTGGCGCCACCTCACCCAGAGGTCGGCGCCATGCAGCACGCCTGACAGAGCCAGCCACATGGCAGGCGCCTGCCAGCCGCTGTCACCCAGGCTGGTGCGCAGGGCAAACATCAGGCACAAACCCGAGCCCAAGTTGAGCAGGTAGGCGCGAAACCAGGCGTGGCGCCCGGTGATGTGCACCCACAGTGCGAGCAGCAGCACCTCGGCCAGGGTGATGGCCAGTGCCAGATCCACCCATTTGCCGCTGCTCCAGAGCTCTTGCATGGCGTGCGCTTTCGGTGCTCAGACCCGAGCCAGGCCGAGCAGATGGCCCAGGTCTTTGAAGAAGATGCGCACATGCGCCATGGGTTTCTTGCGGGTGAGGCGCTTGTTCATGTAGGAATCGAACGTGAGCTGCTGCACATCGCGGTCCTCGCAAATTTTGACGAAGCGCTCGCGCCGCTTTTCGCTGCCGTACCAGAACCACTGCAGGATGCCCAGCACCCAGAACACCTGGCCATGCAGCTTCATGAAGCGTTTGCGGGCCAGCTTGAGCGACTGCACCTCGCCGGTGAGCAGCAGCGCGTGAATGGCCTCCGCCGCCAGCTGGCCGCCCACCATCGCGTAGTAGATGCCCTCGCCGGAAGCGGGCGCCACCACGCCCGCCGCATCGCCGGCCAGCACCAGATCGCGCCCGTTGTCCCAGCGCGGCAGCGGTTTCATGGGAATCGGCGCACCCTCGCGGCGCAGCGTTTCCGTGCCAGCCAAGCCGCTGGCCTCGCGCATGCGCTGCACCGAGCCCCGCAGCGAAAAGCCTTTGTCTGCGCTGCCTGTGCCCACACTCATCGTGTCGCCGTGCGGGAAGACCCAGCCGTAAAAATCGGGTGAGAAACGCCCCTGGTAGTACACATCGCAGCGGGCGCCGTCATAGCCTGCCGGGCGCTGGTCTGCCTCTGGTGTGCGAATGATCTCGTGGTACGCGAACACGTAGCGCGTGCGCTCGGCACCGGGCACGCCACCCTGGCGCGCCACCACCGAGCGGGCACCATCGGCACCCACGATGCTGCGCGCGCGCACCTTTGCCTGCGTGGCCTCGCCGCGCTTGTCCTCGCGCGTTGTGTAGTGCACCACGCTCACGCCGTCGGCATCGCGGCTCAGTGACTCGAAGTGGCCGGTGCGGCGCACCGCGCCCGCTGCTTCGGCCCGCTCGCGCAGCCATTCGTCAAACGCTTCGCGGTTCACCATGCCCACAAAACCGTTGTCGATGGGAATGTCGACCTGTTTGTGAGAGGGCGCGATCATGCGCGCGCAGCGCGCTTTGGCCACGATCAGCTGCGTCGGGGATTTCAAAGTCCTGGATCAGACGCGGCGGAATCGCGCCACCACAGGGCTTGACGCGGCCGCCGCGATCCAGCAGCAGCACGGAATGGCCCTGGCGCGCCAGCTCTTGCGCCGCGGTGGCGCCTGAAGGCCCGCCACCCACCACCACCACGTCGAAAATCTCGTCTTGTGTGCTCATCAGGCTTGCCTCGGGTGATTGGCCACGCCCAGTGGCGTGCCGGGGTGGAAAGCGGCGCTTGGGCTGTTGGCCGCCGCGTTGGTGGAAGTTGGCTGGGAGATGCGCCAGGCCAGCACGGCCGACAAGAGGAACACCATGCCCTCCAGACCGAACACCGTGGCGTAGGCGCTGCCGGGCAGCGCCAGCAAATGGTGTGCGATGTCGCTCGCACCGGTGCCCACCAGGCCGCCGATGCCAAAGGCCAGCGCCTGCGCCGCACCCCACAGGCCCATGCGAATGCCGGCGCGCGCCGGGCCGCCTTCGTGTGCGAGCCGCATCATGGAGCCGATGGCGCCAATGGAAAACGCGCCGTTGGCCACGCCGAGCAAAAACACATTGAACTTGAGTGGCCAGCCTGCACCTTGCAGCCCGGCCAGCATGAGACCAAACAGGGCCAGTGCCGAGGCCACGCAACCACCGACCGTCCAGGCGCGCAGCGAACCGAGCTGGCGCAGCAGCGGGTGGCTCGGAAAGCGCGCTGCCAGTGCCCCTGAGAGCGCCACCAGCACCATGCCCAGCAGCACGCCGCCATGCTGCACGCCGGCCAGCTGCGTGGAGGCGCCGGGCGTGTAACCGTGTACGGCACCGGCGAAGGGCTCCAGGATCAGATCCTGCGCGCTGTAGGCCAGCATCGAGACGAAGACAAAGATGGTGAAGCGGCGCGCCACCGGTTCGTCCCAGACCTGCGCCAGCGCTTCGCGGAAGCTTGGCTTGACCACGGCGCTGACCGACACAGCGTCCACGCCGTTGCCTTCCAGGCCACGCACCGCAATGCCGCTGATCACCAACGCGATGGCCGAGACCGTGGCGGTGACGAGCAGCAGGCGCTGCGGCGAGTAGGGATCGAGAAAGTGACCCGCCAGTCCGGCGGTCAGGGCAAAGCCCGCAATCATCATCATCCAGACCATCGTGGCAGCGCCCCCGCGCCGGTCTTCGGGCACCCGCTTGGCCAGCAACACCAGCAGCGAGGTGCCGCTGGCACTCACGCCCAGGCCCACCAGCGAAAACCCGAGCACCGCCAGCGCCAGACCGGCGGCGTGGTTGCTCGCCATCCAGACCGTGGCCAGTGCCGACAGCACGCCGCCCGCCGCCAGCACCGCCATGCCACCCAAGATCCAGGGCGTGCGCCGCCCGCCCACGTCCGAGCCATGACCCATGCGCGGCCGCGCGATCTGCACCGCGTAGTGCAGCGCCACCAGCAGGCCAGGCAGCAGGGCCGGCAGGGCGAGTTCGACCACCATCACCCGGTTCAGCGTGGAAGTGGTCAGCACCACGATGGCGCCCAGACAGGCCTGCACCACGCCCAGCCGCGCCACACTGCTCCAGCCAAAGGGTTTCATGCGCCGCCTCCCAGTCCGCGCAGGGCGAAGGCACTCACCATCATGCCGGCCACGAACAGCGGCACGCCAAAGCCGCTGTACCAGAGAGCCCGCGCGGTCGGGTCGCCCAGGAAGCGCCGCATCATCACGCCCTGCCCGACGAGCAGGCCGACCACCGCCAGCGCATGCCAGCCCTGACCCCACACCAGCAGCAGCGCAATCACCACCAGCTGCGGCAGCCGCCATGAACCAGCAGGCCACGCGCGCGGCGCGGTCCACGCCGAGTTGCACCGGCAGCGAGCGCACGCCCATTTGCCGGTCGCCCGCCACCGCCTTGAAATCGTTGAGCGTCATGATGCCGTGGGTACCGGCGCTGTAGAGCGCCGCCAGCGCCAGCGACTCGCCACCGGGCATGGCGCCGCCGGCCATCACCGCCGCGCCGGTCACCCAGGCGATGCCTTCGTAGCTGATGCCGCAGGCGGCATTGCCCCACCAGCCGTTTTCTTTCAACCGCACCGGCGGTGCGCTGTAGGCCCAGGCCAGCAGCAAACCCACCGCTGCCGCGCCGAAGCCCCAGGGCCCGAGCACGGTGGCCACGGCGAGCGAAACGGCGGTCCAGAGAATGGCGAGGTAGAGGCCCCATTGGCCAGGCATGCGACCTGAAGGAATGGGGCGCTGGGGTTCGTTGATGGCGTCGACGTGGCGGTCAAACCAGTCGTTCACCGCCTGGCTGGTGGCACAGACCAGAGGGCCTGCCAGCGCCACCCCCACGATGGCCAGCAGCCAGCGGCCGTCCATCGCCACCCCAGACGCGACCACGCCACAGGCGAAGGCCCACATGGGTGGGAACCAGGTGATGGGTTTGAACAGCTCGGTGACGGCTGACAGTGCAGGGCGGGCCATGCCGAGCTTGTACACCTGACACTTTTAAGTGTCAATTAAAAGTGACAAATGTCGGTGCCCGGAAGGGGGCAAGTGCGCTGGTCTGAGCGTGTGTCGCGCAAAAAACCCATACGAAGCGCTCGCTGTGCGAGGCATTCGACGGTGAAAAACGGGTTTCCGGCGCCTTGGGCTGGCGCCACTTGCGACCGCTGGCGCGGCGACTCGGCGGCCGCGCGCGCTCAGCGGCTCAATGCACGTCTTCGTTGGTGCCTTCGAGGATGCCGAACCGGCGCAGCTTGATGTAGAGGCTCTGGCGCGAAAGGCCCAGCATCTCGGCAGCCGAAGCGCGGTTGTCGCCTGTGAGTTCGAGTGCGGCCTCGATGCACAGCTGCTCGATCAGGTCGGTGGTTTCGCGCACGATGTCCTTCAGCGGCAGGCGACCGACCAGCTCGGTCATCTGGCTGGCCGAGCGCGGCAGCTCTTTGCTGCGGGTTTCCATGCCCAGGCGGCGTCCCATGTCGCGGATGGTGAAACCCATGCACCGTTCGCTGCCCGTGGTCACGGCCACGGCCGAAATCTCGACTTCTGCCGTGGCGCCGTATTCACCGCGCAGCTGGGTGGCAAACAGGCGAACCGCGCCATGCTGGCGCAAGTTGGAGAGAAGCACGCGGAAATCGACACCGGTACGGCCAAGCCACTTGTCGAGCAGCTCGCCCCGTGCCTGGTCTTCGCTGCCGAGTTGGCCAAGATCGAGAAACGACCGGTTGGCACTCAGGATTCGTCCATCGGGGTCGGTCACCACGAGCGCATCGGGCGCGCTTTCCATCACCTGCAGCAGTTGCTGACGGGCGCGCGAGGCGTTGGTGGGAACCGCTTGCTGCGGCCGCGAAAAACGCAGCAGGAAATGCTGGGCATTCTCCTGACGAAATTGGGAGGCGGACAGCACCAAGTCTTCGTTGCCATCGATCAGGCGAACTCCGACGGGGTCGGTGCGTCCACTGGCCCGCAGCCGTTCGAGCATCTCGCGAACCACCTGCTGGCTGGTGGGTTCCAGGCTCTGGTTGAGCGTCCAGCCGGGGGCTTGGGCACGTTCGCCGAACAGCTCGTAGGCAGCCGGGTTGGCCTCTTCGAGCTTGTCGATCGAACCTTCCAGAATGATGACCGGCTCGGAGGCCATCTGAAACAGCAGGCGATAACGGGTTTCCACCTGGCGCAGGCGCCAGTAGTCCCGCTCCATGGACTGCTGGGCGTTGACCAGACGCTGCTGCAGGGCCACCTGTGGACGCAGATCGCGGCCGAATGCCACCGAATGCCTGGCCAGTTTGCCATCGTCCACGCGGCGCACGGGCACCAGCGCATAGGACAGAGGCAGCTCGCTGCCGTTGCTCAAAGGGTGGTTCACATGGCGCCAGCGAACGCCGTCGCTCGTGGGCTCGCCCTGGCTCTTCAGCAGGGCCTCGACCTTGCTGTGGCTCTCCTGGTTGACGGTATCGGTCCAGCGCTGGCCCACCCAGGCCTGGCAACCGCTGGCTGCCAGATCTTCGCTGGCCAGCGAAATGTCCTGGATCACACCGGCTTCGTCCAGGATCAACACGACATCTGCCGCCGTGGTGATCAGCTCGGCGGCCGCGTCGGCGCTCAGTTGAGCGAGAAACGCTTCCGGCATCTGGAGGAGGCGCGGGGCGGAGGCGTGCAGGGCCTGCGTCATGGGGAGCTTTCTAGGAAGGGTGGAACAGGACTTCGCCAAAACGGCGGGAACTGATTCAACTTTTCATGCTTATATACGTAAACGACTGCTTTCGACCAGCTTGTCCGCTTGATCGGGTGCCTCGTGGCCATTGATGATGATGGCATCGGCCGTTACTTCGGCGGCGGTTTCGGGATGCAACTGGAATGCCGGACCGCCGCAGATGATGGAGATACGGGTGTTTTGACTGACCTCGCGCACCAGCCGTATCGCTGCGCCCAAGCGGGCTGCACCGGCTGCGCTGCCCAGCGAAAACCCCACCACGTCGTACCAGTCCTTTTTCACCATGACCGCCGCTGCATCCGTGGCGAGAAAGCTGGTGACAACGTCCCAGCCGGCGCGGTGAAAAAATTCTGCCACCACCGAGAGTCCGAACGTGTGCTGCTCGCCCGGGCACGGCATCAGCAGGATGCGACGGCCTTCCTCGCTGTGGTGCGAGCCGTTGAACTGTCCGAACGCCGCGCTGTTTTCGCGCAATACCTTTTGCAAGCGACCCAGCCCGACCGTGACTTCGGTGAAGGTGCAGAGATCGCGTTCCCACATCTCGCCCAGATGCCGCGCGACGGGTGCGAGCAGGTCCAGAAAGATCGACTCCACCGGCACGCCGCGATCGCGCAGCGAAATCACGCAGTCGCGCACCACAAAGTCGTCTTCGTGCAGCACCAGCTCGGCGAACAGGGCCACGTCTTCGGCCGTGACGCGCTGGTTGCTGGTGAGAGGGTGTTCCGCGCACTCCTGCGGCACCCGATGCGCAAGCATCAGGCGCGGAATGATCTCGTATTCCACGGCCTTGGCGAGCAACACGGCGCGCAGGCCATCGTCGTTGGAAGCGGGGTCGGCCGTGGTGCCCAGCAGATCGCCGATATCGGGCGGGGAATTGGGCGGTGCTGATGGGCTGGGTTCCCAGCTTTCCATCACCCCAGGCATCGCCTGATCGAGTGCCGGAGGCGTTGTTTGCCGCGAGGAAGAACCCATGATCCGTGTCTCCTTGGCGCTGATGCGCTTCTGCCTACTTGCGCAGGGGCCACGGTCTTAGCCGGTGCTTTCTTACGCCATGCTGGTTTGCTTGGGTGAGTTGTCTGGCGTTCAGGTGTTGCAACTGCGTTTGCCTGAAAGCCAGTCCATTTTTACAGGTGTCAACCGCAAGCGTCAAAGGTCTTTCATATCCCGTACAAAAAACTTTACTATGCTCGGCGTAAATGTCAATAAAAATATACGTCAATAAAAGTTGACACTTTCGGGCGGACGCTCTAAATTGGCATTCAGAACAAACCACGGAGACAGGCCCGATGCATTCTCAGACGCTGCGCACCCCGGTTGCGCGCCCGCTTTACACCCCGCAGGAGCGGCAGCGCCGCGACGCCACGGTGTGGACGCTGGTGCAGGGTGTGCTGGCGCCTGTGCAGTTCCTGATCTTCCTGGTGAGTCTGGTACTGGTGCTGCGATTCCTTGTCTCGGGCGAAGGGCAGGGCGCTGCGACCGCCTCGGTGGTGGTCAAGACGCTGGCGCTCTACGCCATCATGGTCACCGGCTGCATCTGGGAAAAGGTGGTGTTCGGTCGCTACCTGTTCGCCCCCGCTTTTTACTGGGAAGACGTGTTCAGCATGGCCGTGCTGGCCTTGCACACCGGCTATCTGCTGGCGCTTTATTTCGGCTGGCTCTCGCCGCAAGGCCTGATGCTGCTGGCCCTTGCTGCCTATGCGGCGTATGTGATCAACGCTGCGCAGTTTCTGCTCAAGTTGCGCGCGGCACGTCTTCAGCAGGCCGCTGACGCTTCCTCCCTGGGCTCTTCTGGAGCCACAGCATGAACGCGGTGATCCCGATCCAGTCAGCCTCCATCGGCTGCACCGACGCGCCGGTGCTGCGCGAGCGGGGTCAGCGCGAGGTGTTTTGCGGTCTGACCGGCATCATCTGGCTGCACCGCAAGATCCAGGACGCGTTTTTTCTCGTGGTCGGCTCGCGCACCTGCGCGCACCTGATCCAGTCCGCCGCCGGCGTGATGATTTTTGCCGAGCCGCGTTTCGCCACCGCCATCATCGACGAGCGCGACCTGGCCGGCCTGGCCGATTGCAACGACGAGCTGGACCGGGTGGTGACCCGGCTGCTGGCGCGCCGCCCGGAAATCAAACTGCTGTTCCTGGTGGGCTCCTGCCCGTCGGAAGTCATCAAGCTTGACCTCTCGCGTGCGGCCCAGCGCCTCTCAAGCCAGTTCCTGCCCAGCGTGCGGGTGCTGAACTACTCGGGCAGCGGCATCGAGACCACCTTTACCCAGGGCGAAGACGCTTGCCTCGCCTCACTGGTGCCCAGCCTGCCTCCCGCAAGAGCCGACGCCGCACCAGCGCTGATGGTGGTGGGTGCACTGGCCGATGTGGTCGAAGACCAGTTCGCCCGGCTCTTCGCTGCGATGGGTCTGGGCCCGGTGGCGTTTTTTCCGCCGCGCCATGCCGACCGCCTGCCTGCTGTCGGCCCGAACACCCGCTTTTTGCTGGCCCAGCCGTTCCTGGCCGATACCGCGGCCGCGCTGGAAGCGCGCGGCGCCCAGCGCCTGAGCGCACCTTTTCCGCTGGGCGTCGAAGGCACCACGGCCTGGTTGCGCGCCGCCGCCGACGCCATGGGTGTTGCGGCTGAGCGCTTTGACGAAGTGACCTTGCCCGCCCGCGAGCGCGCGCAAAGCGCCCTGGCGCGCCAGCGCACCCAGCTGGCCGGCAAGCAGATCTTTTTCTTTCCCGACTCGCAGCTCGAAATCCCGCTGGCGCGGTTTCTGTCGCGCGAACTGGGCATGTTGCTCGACCGAAGTCGGCACGCCGTATCTGCACCGCCAGCACCTCGCGCCCGAGCTGGCCTTGCTGCCGGCGGGCACCGTGCTGTCCGAAGGCCAGCACGTTGAAAACCAGCTCGACCGCTGCCGCGCCGCGCAGCCCGACATCGTCGTCTGCGGCCTGGGCCTGGCCAATCCGCTGGAGGCCGAGGGCTTCACCACCAAGTGGGCGATCGAACTCGTGTTCACGCCCATCCAGGGCTACGAGCAGGCCGCCGATCTGGCCGAACTGTTCAGCCGGCCGCTGCTGCGCCGGCAAAAAATCAATCCCCCACCCGTCGCGATGTCACGGGGTGACACGCTGACGACCAGCGCCGGGGGAGTCTGACCATGCAACTCACGCTCTGGACCTACGAAGGACCGCCTCATGTGGGCGCCATGCGCGTCGCCACCGCCATGCAGGGCGTGCACTACGTGTTGCACGCGCCGCAGGGCGACACCTACGCCGATTTGCTGTTCACCATGATCCAGCGCGACGCCAAGCGCCCGCCGGTCACCTACACCACCTTCCAGGCGCGCGACCTCGGTGGCGACACGGCCGAGCTGTTCAAGAACGCGGCCAAAGAAGCCTTCGAGCGCTTCCAGCCGCAGGCCATGATCGTCGGCGCCTCGTGCACCGCCGAGCTGATCCAGGACGATCCGGGCGGTCTGTGCAAGGCGCTGGACCTGCCGGTGCCGGTGGTGGCGCTGGAACTGCCGTCCTACCAGCGCAAGGAAAACTGGGGCGCGGCCGAAACCTTTTATCAACTCGTGCGCCACCTCGCCGACACCTCGGTGAAGCGCGCGCCACGCGAGGCGGGCCAGCGCGCCCGCTGCAACATCCTGGGCCCGACCGCGCTGGGCTTCCGGCATCGCGACGATCTGCGCGAAATCACCGGCCTGCTGACGCAGATGGGCGTGGACATCAACGTGGTGGCACCGCAAAGCGCCACGCCCGCCGACCTGGCGCGCCTGGGCGATGCCGACTTCAACGTCGTGCTCTACCCCGAAATCGCCAGCGTGGCGGCCGGCTGGCTGCAGCGCACCTTCGGGCAGCCCGCCACCCGCACCGTGCCCATCGGCACCGGCGCCACGCTCGACTTCATCCGCGAAGTGGCGGCGCTGGCCGGCGTTGACGCCGAGCCGGTGCTGAACTGCGCCGACGCCCGCGCCCCCTGGTACGCGCGCTCGGTGGATTCCACCTACCTCACCAGCAAGCGGGTCTTCGTGTTTGGCGACGCCACCCACGTGGTCGCCGCCGCCCGCATCGCGCAGGACGAGATGGGCTTCACCGTGGTCGGCCTGGGCACCTACAGCCGCGAATTTGCGCGCGAGGTGCGCGACGCGGCCAAGCTGTATGGCGTGGAGGCCCTGATCTGCGACGACTACCTGGACGTCGAGGCGCGCATCGCCGAGCTGCAGCCCGAGCTGGTGCTGGGCACGCAGATGGAGCGCCACATCGCCAAGCGCCTGGGCATTCCCTGCGCCGTGATTTCGGCGCCGGTGCATGTGCAGGACTTCCCGGCGCGCTACTCGCCCCAGATGGGTTTCGAAGGCGCCAACGTGCTGTTCGACACCTGGGTGCACCCGCTGATGATGGGCCTGGAAGAGCACCTGATCGGCATGTTCCGGGGTGACGCCGAGTTCCACGAAGATGCCGCGCCGTCGCACCTGGGCGGACTCGGTGTCGCGTCCCGCAGCCCCTGTTCAGACAGCGGTGGAAGAGTTCGCCGATGCGCCAGACGACCTCGCCACCGCAGAGGCCGATCAGGCCATTGCCGCGGCCGCCAGCAGCTCGGCACAGGCGGTGGCCACCTGGTCGGCCGATGCCGAAAAAGAGCTTCGCAAGATTCCATTTTTTGTTCGCGGCAAGGCCCGCCGCAACACCGAGCACTACGCCAGGGACAAGGGCCTGCCCGTCATCACGTTAGAGACCCTCTACGATGCCAAAGCCCATTTCAGCCGCTGACCGCACGGGTGCACCAGCGATGCGCGTGGTGCTGGTCACCATGGACAGCCACCTGGCCAGTGCCGCCGCACGGGCGCATCGCCAGCTGGCGCGCGCCTTGCCCGGCCTGTCGCTCAGCGTGCACGCCGCTGCCGAATGGACCGACGAACCTGAGGCGCTGCGCCGCTGCACCGACGACATCGCGCGCGCCGACATCGTGATCTGCACCATGCTGTTCATGGAAGACCACTTCCTGCCGGTGCTGCCCGCGCTGCAGGCGCGGCGCGACGCCTGCGATGCCATGGTCTGCCTGATGTCGGCCACCGAGGTCACGCGTCTCACGCGCATGGGTCGTTTCGACATGAGCGGCCCGGTGAGCGGACCCGATGGCGTTTCTGAAAAAGCTGCGCGGCAAAACCGGTGGAAGTGGCACGGCCGACGCCAACACCTCGCCGAAGACAAGAGCACCGCCGGCGCGCGCCAGATGCGCATGCTGCGCCGCCTGCCCAAGATCCTGCGTTTCATCCCGGGCACCGCGCAAGACGTGCGCGCCTATTTCGTCTCCATGCAGTACTGGCTGGCCGGTTCCGAAGAGAACATGGTGAGCCTGGTGCAGTTTCTGGTGTCGCGTTACGCAGTGGGTTCGCGCGCTGGCCTCAAGGCCCGCTGCCAGCGTGGTCGCGCCGCTGGACTACCCCGAGGTGGGCGTGTACCACCCGCGCATGAAGGCGCGCCTGTCGGCTGATGTGTCGGCGCTGCCGAGCGTGGCCATCACCGGCCAGCGCGGCACGGTGGGCCTGCTGGTGATGCGCTCGTATTTGCTGGCGGGCAACACCGGCCACTACGACGGCGTGATCACCGCGCTGGAAGCGCGCGGCCTGCGCGTGATCCCGGCCTTTGCCACCGGGCTGGACAACCGGCCTGCCATCGAAGGCTACTTCCTGAAAGAAGGCCGCCCGGTGATCGACGCGCTGGTCTCGCTCACCGGTTTCTCGCTGATTGGCGGACCGGCCTACAACGACGCCCACGCCGCCGAAGAAGTGCTCGCCAAGCTCGACGTGCCTTACCTCGCGGTGACGCCGGTGGAGTTCCAGACGCTGGACCACTGGGGCGGCTCGGCCCGCGGTCTGCTGCCGGTCGAGTCCACCATGATGATCGCCATCCCCGAGCTCGATGGCGCCACCGGCTCCATGGTCTACGGCGGGCGCGGTGGCGCCGCTTCGGTGCAGTGCAGCGGCTGCAACAAGGGCTGCCATTTCGACAACCCGCAAGACGTGCACGACATGCAGACCTGCAGCGAGCGCGCCGATGCGCTGGCCGCTCGCGTCGGCCGTCTGGTGGACCTGCGTCGCTCGGCGCGCAGCGAGCGCAAGGTGGCCGCCGTCATCTTCAATTTCCCGCCCAACGCCGGCAACACCGGCACTGCGGCCCACCTGGCGGTGTTCGAGTCGCTCTACAACACGCTGGCGGCCATGCAGCGCGAGGGCTACACGGTGGAGCTGCCCGCCAATGTGGATGCGCTGCGCGAACGCCTCATCACCGGCAACGCCGCGCAATACGGTGCGCCCGCCAATGTGCACGCGCTCATCGGCGTGGACGACCATGTGCGGCGCGAACGCCACCTGCGCGAGATCGAGGCCCAGTGGGGCCCCGCGCCAGGCCAGCAGCAAAGCGATGGCAGCCGCATCTTCGTGATGGGTGAGCGCTTCGGCAATGTGTTCGTCGGCATCCAGCCCGGCATGGGCTACGAAGGCGACCCGATGCGCCTGCTGTTCGAACACGGCTTTGCACCGACCCACGCGTTTTCTGCCTTTTACCGCTGGATCCGCGAAGACTTCGGCGCCCACGCCGCGCTGCACTTCGGCACCCATGGCGCGCTGGAGTTCATGCCCGGCAAACAGAACGGCCTGAGCGCCCTGTGCTGGCCCGACCGCCTGATCGGCGATCTGCCCAACATGTACCTCTACGCGTCGAACAACCCGTCGGAGGGCACGATCGCCAAGCGCCGCGCCGCGGCCACCCTCATCAGCTACCTCACGCCGCCGGTGGCGCAGGCAGGGCTCTACCAGGGGCTGCTGGAACTCAAGGACCTGCTGGAGCGTTTCCGCAGCCTGGAGCCCGAGGCCGCCGACGAGCGCAACGAGCTGGCCGAGCTGATTCACACGCAGGCGCAGGCGCTGGACCTGTGCGACGAAAACGACGGCTGGGCCGGCGACCGCGACGCCTGCCTGGTTCGCCTGAACGCCGCCGTGCTGGAGCTGGAATACACGCTCATTCCCTGCGGCCTGCACGTCGTTGGTCAGGCACCGAGCGCGAACGAGCGCATTGACATGCTGCTGTCCTGCGCCGAGGCCAGCCACGGCCTGATCGGCCAGAGCAGCGCGCTGCGCGAAGGCGTTCAGCAACTGGTCGCGGGCGCGAGCGCCGAGCAGGCGGCAGCGCACACACTGGCCAGTCTGCAGTCGGCCAGTTCGGCGCCGGTCGAAGCGGCCTCCGTGTCGGCGTTGATGAACGAGCTCGCCCGCATCGACGGCATGCTGGTGCAGGACCACGAAATCGAGGGCATTCTTCGCGCACTCGACGGCCGCTTCCTGCGGCCCGCGCCGGGCGGTGACTTGCTGCGCACGCCGGCCATTCTGCCCACCGGGCGCAATGTGCACGGCTTCGACCCGTTCCGCATCCCCAGCGCCTACGCGGTGAAAGACGGCGCGCGCCAGGCCGAGCGGCTGCTGGCGCGCCACATGGCCGACGGCAACGCCTTCCCCGAATCCATCGCCATGGTGCTCTGGGGCACAGACAACCTCAAGAGCGAAGGCGGTCCGATTGGCCAGGCGCTGGCGCTGATGGGGGCCCGCCCGCGCTTCGACAGTTACGGCCGCCTGGCCGGCGCCGAACTCATCGCCCTGGCCGAACTCGGTCGCCCGCGGGTGGATGTGGTGATCTCGCTCTCGGGCATCTTCCGCGACCTGCTGCCGCTGCAGATCCGCTTGCTGGCCGAGGCCGCTTTCCTTTGCGCCAGTGCCGACGAGCCGGTGGCGGACAACGCCATCCGCCGCCACGCACTGGCCTACCAAAAGGAACACGGCGTCGATCTGGAAACCGCCTCGCTGCGCGTGTTCGGCAACGCCGAAGGCGCCTACGGCTCCAACGTCAACAGCCTGATCGACAACAGCCGCTGGGAAGACCCCGACGAGCTGGCCGAAACCTACAGCCGCCGCAAAGGTTTTGCCTATGGTCGCGGTGGCCGACCGGTGCAGCACAGCCAGCTGCTCAGCAGCGTGCTGGCCGACGTGAACCTGGCCTACCAGAACCTCGATTCGGTGGAGCTGGGCGTGACCACGGTCGACACCTATTTCGACACCCTGGGTGGTGTGAGCCGCGCCATCCAGCGCGCCAAGACCCGCGAACACGGCAGCGCGGCCGAGGTGGCGCCGGTCTACATCGGTGACCAGACGCGTGACAGCCACGGCGGCGGCACGGTGCGCACGCTGGGCGAACAGGTGGCGCTCGAAACCCGCACCCGCATGCTCAACCCCAAGTGGACCGAGGGCATGCTCAAGCACGGCTTCGAGGGCGTGCGCCAGATCGAGGTGCACCTCACCAACACCATGGGCTGGTCGGCCACCACGGGCCAGGTCCAGCCCTGGGTCTACGAGCAACTCACCCAGGCCTTTGTGCTCGACCCCGCCATGCGCGAGCGTCTGGCCAAACTCAACCCCACCGCGTCCGCGCGTGTGGCCAGCCGCCTGATCGAGGCGTCGGAACGCCAGTTCTGGCAACCCGATCCCGAGGTGCTGAAGGCGCTTCGGTTGGCCAGCGAAGAGCTGGAAGACCGGCTTGAAGGCATCTTTGAAGGAGCGCCCGCATGATCACCGAATCCACCGTCCCGCTGACCGACCTGAGGCGCGCCTCCGGCCGCGCCAGCCGAACCGACGGCGAGGGCAGCCTGCAGGTGCAGCTCGACCCGTCCGTCAAGATTGGCAATGCCAAGGTGTTCGCCATTTACGGCAAAGGCGGCATCGGCAAGAGCACCACCAGCTCCAACCTGTCCGCCGCGTTTTCCCACCTGGGCAAGCGGGTGCTGCAGATCGGCTGCGACCCCAAGCACGACAGCACCTTCACCCTGACCAAGAAGATGCTGCCGACCGTGATCGACGTGCTGGAAACGGTGGACTTCCACGCCGAGGAATTGCGCGTGGAAGACTTCGTGTTCCCCGGCTACAACGGCGTGATGTGTGTGGAGGCAGGCGGCCCGCCAGCCGGCACCGGTTGTGGTGGTTACGTGGTCGGCCAGACGGTCAAGCTCTTGAAAGAGCACCACCTGCTGGAAGACACCGACGTCGTCATTTTTGACGTGTTGGGCGACGTGGTGTGCGGCGGCTTTGCCGCGCCGCTGCAGCACGCCGACCGCGCGCTCATCGTCACCGCCAACGATTTCGATTCGATTTTCGCCATGAACCGCATCGTGCAGGCGATTGGCGCCAAGGCGAAAAACTACAACGTGCGCCTGGGCGGCGTGATCGCCAACCGCAGCGCGGCCACCGACCAGATCGACAAGTACAACAACCAGATCGGCCTCAAGCTCGCGGCCCACTTCCCCGACCTGGACGTGATCCGCCGCAGCCGCCTCAAGAAGTCGACCCTGTTCGAAATGGAAAGCTCGCCCGAGCTGGAGCTGGTGAAGGCCGAGTACATGCGCCTGGCCGCGTCGCTCTGGCTGGGTGTGGAGCCGCTGGCGGCCGTGCCCATGAAAGACCGCGACATCTTCGACCTGCTGGGTTTTGACTGATCAAGGCACACCCATGAAAACCTCGAATGCCAACTACCTGGAGCGGCGCTCCGAGATCGAAAACTACTTCGATCGCACCGCCGCGCAAGCCTGGGAGCGCCTGACCTCCACCGCGCCGGTTGGCCGCATCCGCGCCTCGGTGCGCGCCGGGCGCGACCAGATGCGCCACACCTTGCTGGGCTGGCTGCCAGCCGACATGCGCGGCCTGCGCCTGCTCGACGCTGGTTGCGGCACCGGCGCGCTGGCCATGGAAGCCATGCAGCGCGGCGCCGAGGTGGTCGCCATCGACCTCTCGCCCACGCTGGTGCAACTCGCCCGCGACCGCAGCACCACGCTGGCGCCCAACGGCAACGGTGGCAGCGTGCAGTTCCTCTCGGGCGACATGCTGGACGATGCGCTGGGCCACTTTGATCATGTGGTGGCGATGGACTCGGTGATCCACTACGACACGCCCGACATCGCCCGCGCGATCCAGCGCCTGGCCGCCCGCACGCGCGCCAGCGTGCTGTTCACCATCGCGCCCAGCAGCCCGATGCTCTCCGCCATGCACCGCATGGGCCGGCTGTTTCCCCGCAGCGACCGCTCGCCGGCCTTGACGCCGGTGTCGCAAGCCGCCTTGCGCCAGTCGCTGCAGCAAGGGCTGGCGGGCAGCGCCTGGCAAGAGGGCCGCAGTCAGCGGGTGTCCAAGGGGTTCTACACCTCACAAGCCTGGGAATGGACGCGGTGAACCTCACCAAGCTGCTCTCACCCGCCTGGGCGACGAAAGTCACCCAGCGTTTCGTGCCGTTCGCCGACGCCGCGTCGAGCGAACTGCCGCTGGGTCGCTTGCTGCGTTTGTCTTTGTTCCAGCTGTCCATCGGCATGACCATGGCCCTGCTGGTGGGCACGCTGAACCGCGTGATGATCGTCGAGCTCGGGGTTCCCGCCTGGTGGGTCGCGCTGTCGGTGGCGCTGCCGCTGGTGTTTGCACCGCTGCGCGCCCTCATCGGCTACCGCAGCGACACCCACCCTTCGGCGCATGGGGCTCAAGCGCATGCCCTACATGTGGATCGGCACGCTGCTCATGTTTGGTGGCCTGGCCATCATGCCGTTTGCCTTGCTGCTCCTCTCGTTGCCTGCGGGCCATGGCATCGAGGTCTGGGCTGGCCGCATCGGTGCGGCGCTGGCCTTCTTGCTGGTGGGCGCGGGCATGCAGGTCACGCAGACCGCCGGCCTGGCGCTGGCCAGCGACATCTCGCCCGAAGACAAGCGCCCACGTGTCGTGGCGCTGCTGTACGGCACGCTGCTGGTCGGCATGATCCTGGGCAGCGGCTTGCTGGGCTGGGTGCTGCAAGACTTCAGCCCCACGCGCCTGGTGCAGGTGGTGCAGGGCGCGGCGGTGCTGGTGGCGGTGCTCAATGTCACCTCGCTGTGGAAGCAGGAGCCGCGGCAACCCAGGCGCGGCGCGCGCGCCGCCAATGGCTTCAGCCAGAGCTGGGCCCGGATGATGGCGATTCCCAAGATTCGCCGTTTCCTGTGGACCGTTGGCCTGGGCACCGTGGCCTTCAGCATGCAGGACGTGATTCTGGAGCCCTACGGCGGCCAGGTGCTCGGCATGAATGTGGGCCTCACCAGCGCGTTGACCGCCATGAGCGCAGGCGGCGCCTTGCTGGCGTTCGCGCTGTCGGCCCGCATCCTGGCCAAGGGCATGGACACCATTCGCCTGGCGGCGGTGGGCGCGCTGCTGGGCCTGCCTGCTTTTGCCTGCGTGATCTTCTCCGCACCGCTGGCTTCGCCGCTGATGTTTCAGTTTGGCGCCGCCCTGATCGGCTTCTCTGGCGGCCTGTTTTCGGTCGGCATGCTGCTGACCGCCATGGAGTTCCCAGAGCGCGAACTCACCGGCCTGGTGCTGGGCGCCTGGGGCGCGGTGCAGGCCACCGCCGCCGGCGTGTCGATGGCGCTGGGCGGCGTGCTGCGCGATGTGGTGTCGAGTCTGGCCACGGGTGGCTGGCTGGGCGAGGTGCTGAACTCCCAGGTCACCGGCTACAGCTTCGTGTTCCACCTCGAAATCTATTTGCTGTTCATCGTGCTGATTGCGCTCGGGCCCCTGGTCCGGCGCAGCAACGTCGCGGCATCGCGTCCCGTGCGCCCGATCGGTCTGGCCGAGATGCCAGGCTGACCCCACCCCCATTTTTCTCTCACCGAGCCCCGCACCCACCGAAGGAGTATCACCATGGAAACAGGCGCCATTACCCAATATGTCGACGTCGCGCAGCTTGTGCTGTACGCGTTCTGGGCCTTCTTTTTTGGCCTCATCTACTACCTCGTGCGCGAAAGCCACCGAGAGGGTTATCCGATGGACTCGGGCCGCGAAAACGGGCCGGTGATCACGGGCTGGCCCACGGTGGAATCGAAGACCTACCTCATGGCCGACGGCAGCGAGGTGCTCAGCCCAGACCCGGATCGTGTCGACGGCACCTACCACGGTCAACCGAGTCACGGCTGGATCGGCGCACCGCTGGAGCCCGTGGGCGATCCGCTGCTGGCCGGCGTGGGGCCTGGCGCCTGGGCGGCGCGGGCCGACCACCCCGACATGACCTTCGAGGGCGAGCTCAAGATCGTGCCGCTGCGCGTGGCCGACGACCACGGCGTGGCGGTGCAAGACACCGATCCGCGCGGCCTGTCGGTGTTCGGTGCCGACGGCGAGGTGGCGGGCACGGTGAAAGACCTCTGGGTCGACCGCTCGGAAATGATGTTCCGTTACATCGAGCTCGATCTGCCCGCAGGTGGCACGGTGCTGATGCCGATGAACTTTGCGCGCATCAAGAAGACCGGCATTTACGTCCACGCTTTGCTGGCCAAGCAGTTCGCCAACGTGCCAGGGGTGCGCACACCCAACCAGATCACCTTTCTGGAAGAAGAAAAAATCATGGCCTACTTCGGCGCCGGCCTGCTCTACGCAACCCCCGAGCGCCAGGAGCCCCTGGTATGAACGCCCACCACGAGCACGAGTTCGAGGCGGCCCCCGGCCTGCCCGAACCGCTGCCGCGAGGCGAGCGCATGCTGTGGCAGGGAACGCCGGACTGGAAGCGGCTGGCGATCCACGCCTTCCATGTGCGCAAGCTCGCGGTGTACTTCACGGCCATGCTGCTGGTGCAGTGGCTGTATCTGCTGGGCGATCCCCAGGCCGCCTTGCTGCGGCCCCTGCTCACCAGCGCCATCCTGGCCTCGCTGGCGCTGGTGCTGCTCACCACCATTGCCTGGTTCTCTGCCCGCACCACGCTCTACACCCTGACCGATCGCCGGGTCATCATGCGCGTGGGCATCGTGCTCACGCTCACCTTCAACCTGCCGCTGCGCCAGATTGCCGGTGCGTCCATCAAGCCCTACGCCGCTGGCGCGGGTGACATCGCGCTGTCGCTCAAGGGTGAAGACCGGATCGCCTGGCTCAACCTCTGGCCGCACGCGCGCCCCTGGCAGCTCAAGCGACCCGAGCCCAGCCTGCGCTGCCTGCCGAATGCAAAACAGGTTGCTGAGCGGCTGCAAACGGCCTGGCAGATGGCCAATCCCGCCGAGCGGGTGGTGCTGGGCGCCGACGCCGAGCAGATGCCGGTTGCGATGCCAGTGCCGGCTCGCGTGCGCCCGGTGCGCGATCAGGTTCTGCCCAACGCACACGGCGGCGGTATGAGCGCGCAGTATTCAGCCCCCCTGGGCACTGGCACCCCTTGGCCCATCTGGCTGATCGGTGCGCTGCTGGTCGTCACCCTGGGCGGTGTCGCCTGGGAGCGCTACGCCAGCGGCGGCGTGATTGCCCAGAACCTGCCCGCTGTTGCCTGGCAGCAGACACTGCGCTTTGAAGACCGCCCCAACGGCGACGTGGCGGCCATCGATGCCGCCAGCGGTCAGGAGGTGGCGCGGTTCCAGGGCGAGCAGGGCTTCGTGCGCGGCAGCCTGCGCGCGCTGGCCCGGGAGCGCGCCATGCGCCAGCTGGGCCCGCAGGCCCCGTTTGAACTGATCGGCCATGTGGACGGCCGCGTCACCTTGCGCGACACCGCCACCGGCGAACGCATCAACCTCGAATCCTTCGGCCCGACCAACGCAGCGGTTTTCAGCCAGCTGCGCTGGGCCCATCCCACCCAAGGAGTGAAGCCATGACCACCGTTCTCGACACCGCCCGCACCGACACGCAGACCGACCACGTCGCCCTGCTGATGGACGCCATGGACGCGCCCGAAGACGCCACCGCGCGCGCCGCGAAAAACACCATGCTCACGCCGCGCTTCTACACCACCGATTTCAAGGCGATGGACGCGCTGGATGTGTCACCGGTGCGCGCCGAGTGGGACAAGATGATGGCCGAGTACGAAGGCGACAACAACCAGGACCACTTCAAGCGCGACGCGGCGTTTGCCGAAGAGCTCAAGGTCTTGATGCCCCAGCTCTCGCCCGAGCTGCGCCAGGAGTTCCTGGATTTCCTCATCAGCTCCTGCACCTCCGAGTTCTCCGGCTGCATCCTCTACAACGAGATCCGCAAGAACATCAGCAACCCCGATATCAAGCAGCTCATGGCCTACATGGCGCGCGACGAATCGCGCCACGCCGGCTTCATCAACCAGTCGCTGAAGGACTTCGGTCTGGGCATCGACCTGGGCGCGCTGCGCAAGACCAAGGCCTACACCTACTTCAAGCCCAAGTACATCTTCTACGCCACCTACC
>CAWHPI010000010.1:0-26879 GCA_963831255.1 uncultured beta proteobacterium
TGGCGAAGTCGACCACATTGCGCCCGCCTGGGCGCGTGGCGACCTGGGTCGCGTACTGGTCGGCGCAAACACCTGCTCCAGCAAGGCACCGAGCTGGGCCTCGCCAAACATGCCGCGCGTTTTCACATTGGTCAGCAGGTGCTTCAGATCGCCCACGCCCTGCGCCAGGGTCTGCATCTCGCCCAAACCTTTGTGCACCTGCTCCAGCCGATCGGCCACCTGCTTTAAGCTCTCGCCCAGGCGCGCCTGCAGCGTGCTCTGCAGCTTTTCGTCCACCGTGGCACGCATCTCGTCGAGCTTGGCGGCGTTGCTTTGCTGCAGCTGGGTCAGTTGCGCGTCGAGCGTGGTGCGCACCTCGGCCAGGCGGCGCGCGTTGCTCTCGCTCATGTCCTGCAATTGCCGCACCAGGGTTCGGACAAGCGTCGTGCGCAACTGCACCAGTTGCTGCGCGAAGGCATCCAGCTGCGCGTTCTGTGTGCGCGTAGTGCTTCGGCGCTCTGGCGCGAGACCGCTTCCTGAAAGCTGCCCAGGGTTTGCTGGATTTCCTGGCGGCCGATGCGCGCGCTGTCGCCGATCTCGCGCCGCAGCTCGGTCTCCACCCGTTCCACGCGCAGGGCGATCTGCTGGTTCTGGCTCTGCAGCAGCTGGCGGTGAGCCAGCTCGTCGGCGGCGGGCTGGCGCGGGCGCAGCAGCAACCACAGCGCCAGCAGCAGATTGAGCGCGACGCCGATCAGCAGGGCCCAGATCAGCGTCCCGGTGGTCACTGGATGGCCCTCCGTGCTGCGCACTGCGGGGCTGAACACCTTGGGAACGGCCCAGCGGCGCTCATGCGCGGATCACTTCCGGGTTCAGTGGCGTGAGCGCCTCGCCGCGGGTCAGGTAGGCGATGAGGTTGTCGGCCGCGAGCATCCGCCATGGCGCGGCGCGTCGTCAGGGTGGCGCTGGCAATGTGGGGCGTGAGCACCACGTTGGGCACGGTGAGCAGGTCGGGGTGCACCCGGGGCTCACCTTCGAACACGTCCAGGCCCGCGGCCGCGATGCGGCGTTCGCGCAGCGCCACGGCCAGGGCCGCGTCGTCCACGATGCCGCCGCGCGCGATGTTCACCAGCGTGGCCGTGGGTTTCATCTGCGCGATTTCGGCCGCGCCGATGGCGTGGTGCGATCGGCGCTGTAGGGCAACACCAGGATCAGGTGATCGGCCTGCTGCAGCAGCTCGTCTTGCTCACGTAGCTCGCGCGCAGATCGGCCTCGATGCCGGCGTCGAGCCGCGAGCGGTTGTGGTAGATCACCTTCATGCCGAAGCCGTGCGCGCCTCTGCGCGCAATGGCCTGGCCGATGCGACCCATGCCCAGGATGCCCAGCGTGCTGCCGTGCACATCGGCGCCGGCGAACATGTCCAGCGCCCACTGTTCCACTGGCCTGCGCGCAGGAAATGTTCACTCTCGGTCAGGCGTCGCGCCGTGGCCATGAGCAACGCAAAGCCGAAGTCGGCGGTGGTCTCGGTCAGCACGTCGGGCGTGTTGGTGCCGAGCACGCCAGCGGCCGTCATGCGCCGGCACGTCGAAGTTGTTGAAGCCCACCGCGATGTTGGCCACCACCCGCAGGTCTGGACAGGCCGCCAGCAAGGCCCCATCAATGCGCTCACTGCCGGTGGTGAGCACGCCCACCTTGCCCTGCAGCCGCCCGATCAACTCGGCGGGGGTGAACGGTGCGTCGGCGTCGTTGGTGTCGACTTCAAAGTGCTCGCGCAGCGCGCCACGATCTCGGGGAAGACGGCGCGCGCGATCAGGATGGCGGGGCGGGTGTTCATTTCAAATGCCTTTTCGATGTGAAAACAGCGACCCCTCAGGCCAGCGTGCCCCGTTTCAGCACACAGCGTGGAACCGGCTCCGCCGGGCCACAGCTGTGGTCCCCCAGGGGGGAAGACGCGAAGCGGCGCAGGGGGGCGTTTCTACACCGCGAGCAGGTCCACTTCAAACAGCAGCGTGGCGTTGGGCGGGATCACGCCGCCAGCGCCGCGCGCGCCGTAACCCAGCGCGGCCGGGATGACCAGACGGCGCGTGCCGCCCACGGCCATGCCTTGCACGCCTTCGTCCCAGCCCTTGATGACGTGACCGGCGCCCAGCGGGAATTCAAACGGCTGGCCACGGTCCTTGCTGGAATCAAACTTGGCGCCCTGCACGCCGTCGTTGAACAGCCAGCCGGTGTAGTGCACCTGCACCGGGCGCCCGGCCTGGGCGACTTCGCCGTTGCCGACCGTGGTGTCCTCAAATTGCAGGCCGCTGGGGGTGGTGATCATGGTTGTGTCCTTGGTTGAAGGGTTGAGCGAAAGAAATGAATTATTCCAGCCACTGGGTGAAGCTGGCCACGGGCTCGCGCGGCGTGTGAAAGCCGTTGACCTTGTCGGCGGGATCGGCGTAGCCCAGCGACATGCCGCAGACCAGCATCTCGTTGTCGGCCGCGCCGATGTGGGGCAGGATGATCTTGGCAAAGCCGTTCCAGGCCGCCTGCGGGCAGGTGTGCAGACCGTGGCCGCGCGCGGCAACCATGAGGTTTTCCAGAAACATGCCGTAGTCGACCAGCGAGCCGCGGCCCATGACCTTGTCGAGCGTGAACATCAGCCCCACCGGCGCATCGAAGAAGCGGAAATTGCGCTGGTGCTGGGCGTGCATCTTGTCCTTGTCGCCCTTGGTGATGCCCAGCAGGCCGTACAGGCTCCAGCCGTTTTCGCGCCGGCGGTCGATGTAGGGGCTGACCCACTGCTCGGGGTAGTAGTCGTAGGCCTCGCGGTACTCGCCGGCCAGCGACGGGTCGGCGCGAAGGGCGTCGTGCGCGGCGCAGACCTTGTCCACCAGGCCATCGCGGCTCGCGCCCTGCAACACGTAGACCTTCCACGGCTGGGTGTTGGTGCCCGAAGGCGCGCGGCTGGCCAGTTGCAGCAGGTGTTCGATGGTTTCGCGCGGTACCGGCTTGGGCAGGAAGGCGCGCGCCGACATGCGGCTGGTGATGGCGGCGTCGACCGCGAGCGCTTCGGGGGTGTGGATCATGTGAGTTTCTCCAGGGTGTTCTTCAGGTGGTCGGGCAAGGGCACGGGACGGCGCGTTTCGCGGTCCACGTACACATGCACAAAGTGCCCGCAGGCGGCCGCTGTCTCGCTGCCCTGCGCAAAAAGACCGATTTCGTAGCGAACGCTGGAGCGGCCCAGCTGCGCCACGCGGATGCCGGCCTGCACGGTTTGCGGAAACGCCAGCGGCGCGAAGTAGTTGCAGTGGGTTTCCACCACGAGGCCGATGACCGCGCCGTGGTGAATGTCGAGCGCGCCCTGCTCGATCAGGTGCGCGTTGACTGCGGTGTCGAACCAGCTGTAGTAGACGACGTTGTTGACATGGCCATACACATCGTTGTCCATCCAGCGGGTGGCGATGTCGCGAAACACACGGTAGTGATCGCGGGGGTGGGCCTGGGGTCGCGCGCTGTCGGGAACTTCACTCATGGCGCGGCATTGTGCCAGCGCACTCAAGCCAAGCCTGTCGCGCAGCCGCGCACCAGGCGCTGCCAGCGGGCGTGGTATTCCAGCGCCACGCGGTAGGTGTTCACCTGCACCTGCACCGTGGTCTCCAGATCGGTGCCGTAGCCGCCGGCCATGCAGAACGCCAGCGGCACCCGCCGCTGCCAGGCCCAGTCCATCACCCGGCGGTCGCGCGCCTCCAGACCGTCGAAACTGAGCTTGAGGCGGCCCAGACGGTCGCCTTCGTGCGGATCGGCGCCCGCCAGATAAATCACCAGCCCGGGCTCGAAGCGCTGCTCCAGCGTTTCCAGCGCGCGCTCCAGCGCTTCGAGGTATTCGGTGTCACCACAGCCGTCTGGCAGCTCCACATCAAGGTCGCTCGGTTCTTTGCGAAACGGGAAATTGCGCGCGCCGTGCAGCGAGAGCGTGAACACCGAAGGGTCGTGGGCAAAGATGCGCGCCGTGCCATTGCCCTGGTGCACATCGAGGTCGATCACCGCCACACGAAGCGGGCGGCCCTCGCCCCAGCGCCGCGTGTGCTCGGCCTGCAGCATTCGGGCCGCCACCGCCGCGTCGTTGAAGACACAGAAACCGCTGCCTTTGTCTGCGTAGGCGTGGTGCGTGCCACCGGCGAGGTTGGCGGCCAGGCCTTCGTCCGCCGCCATCACCCGGCGGCAGGCCTGCAAGGTGGCGCCCACCGAGCGTCGTGCGCGCTCGGCCATGGCGGGGCTCCAGGGGAAGCCGATCTCGCGTTGCTCGGGCGGGGTCAGCGTGCCAGCCGCCACCGCGGCGATGTAGGCCGGCGTGTGCACCAGGGCCAGCTCGCCGTTGCTTGCCGGCAAGGCCTCCTGCATCACCACGGCGGGCAGTTCGGCCGCCAGGCGCTGGCGCAGACGCCCGTACTTCGCCATGGGAAAGCGGTGGCCAGTGGGCAGCGGCAGAACAAAATGATCGGCGTAGAAGGCGTGCACGGTGAGCGTCAAAACGAAATCAACAGCCGATTGTCGCGTCGCCTGGGTGCTGAGCTTGTCAGCCGGGCGCTGGAGTGATCCATCTAAAATGTTGCGGCGCAGCAAAAAGCACTTGCACCAATTCGGGTAATCCCTATAATCAAACTCGTGTTGCAGTGCAGCAAAGCGAACAATAACAAAAGCGCCGAGACAGCGCAGGTTCGGGAGCAGCCCTCAACAAGTGTTGACCATCCTCTTTTAAACAGACCTTTCATTGGAGTTCCCCATGCTGACCGCTGAACAAATCGCCGCTGCCCACAAAGCCAACATCGAGACCATGTTTGGTCTGACCCAAAAAGCCTTCGAAGGCGTGGAAAAGCTGGTTGAGCTCAACCTGCAAGCCACCAAGGCCGCCATGGCCGAAGGTGCCAACAGCGCCCAAGCCATGCTGAGCGTGAAAGACGCGCAGGAATTGCTGACCCTGCAAGCCAGCCTGATGCAGCCCCTGGCCGAAAAGACCGTGGCCTACAGCCGCCACCTGTACGACATCGCATCGGGCACCGGCGCCGAGTTCACCAAGGCAGCTGAAGCGCAGTCCACCGACGCCCAGAAGAAGTTCATGGCCGTGGTTGATAACGCCGCCAAGAACGCACCAGCTGGTTCCGAGACCGCCGTGACCATGATGAAGACCGCTGTGTCTGCCGCCAACAACGCGATGGAATCGGTGCAGAAGGCCGTCAAGCAAGCCACCGAAATGGCTGAAGCCAACATCAACACGGTGACCGCCCAGGCCACCAGCGCCGTCAAGTCCAGCAGCAAGAAGCGCTGAACTGCAGCGGGTTCACCCCGCTGATGAACGTTTTGCCTCAGGGCAAGGCGTTCACACTGTGCTTCTCAGGGCGTCGGCCCGACGGACTCCCAAGAGAGCCGACGGCCGACACACAGTCCTCCCAGTTTCTTTGGTTGTCTCCTCGGGTCCTTTTCGAAATTCGGTTTCATCGGACCCCTTCAAGCCCTCACCGCAACGTGAGGGCTTTTTTTGTTCTGCGCTTGCGCAAGAACCAAAGCCAGGCGATCACAGTCCACTCCAGCACCACCCCGATCTCATCTGCTGCTTTTCGAAAAGTCTGTCCATGCCACCCATGACCCAAGCCCTGCTCGTCGTCAACGTCCTGGCCTTTGCCTTGCAACAGGTGATGGGTAACCAGCTGGTGCAGTGGTTTGCGCTGTGGCCGCTGGCCAGCGAATTTTTCATGCCATGGCAGCTGGGCAGCTACGCGTTTCTGCACGGCGGACTCATGCACCTGGCCTTCAACATGTACGGCGTGTGGCTGTTCGGCAGCGAACTGGAGCGGGTCTGGGGCGCGCGGCGCTTCGCCGCTTTCTATTTTGTGAGCGTGCTGGTGGCGGCCGTGGCCCAGCTCGTTGTGACGGCGTGGCTGGGCAGCGGCGCCCCCACCGTGGGTGCCTCGGGCGGCCTGTTCGGTCTGCTGATCGGCTTTGCCATGGTTTTTCCCCAGCGCCGCATCACCCCGCTGTTGCCACCCATTCCCATGCCAGCACCGGTTTTCGTGGCGCTCTACGGCGCGCTCGAAATCACCCTGGGTGTGACCGGCAGCGCCACCGGCATCGCCCATTTCGCCCACTTGGGCGGTTTGCTGGGCGGCTGGCTGGTGATGCGCTATTGGCGCGGCCAGCTGCCATTTGGGCGGCGGCGCTGATCACGCCTTTTCACTCAGCGCGGGCCCGCCCGGCTTTCAACGCCCGGCATCGGTCCCCGGCCGCAACCTGGCCAGTTCGACCCTGAGCCGGGGCAAGGCCGCCTGCATGGCCGCTCGCCCGGCCTCGATCGAGCGCTTGCGCGCTGCGAAATCGGCGCTGCCCACCCCGCTGAGGGCCGGGCGCACCACCACCTCGGCACTGCCCAGTTCGAAGCGGTTGATGCTCTGGCCCATGATGGCGGTGGTCTGCAGCAGCAGGCCCAGCAGGCCGCTGGCGTCATTGCCCTGCGGGTCGGCCGAAATGTCCACCGCCAGCACCACCTCGGCTCCCATGGCCCGCGCCTGACCCACCGGCACCGGCGCGATCAGGCCGCCGTCCACATACTCCCGCCCGGCGATCGCCACCGGCGCGAACACGCCTGGCACCGCACTGGACGCGCGCACCGCCTGGGCGGCGTCGCCGCGGCGAAACAGCACGCCCTGCCCACTGGCCAGGTCGGTGGCCAGCACGCCAAGAGGCGGCGACATGTCTTGCAACTGCCGACCGCCCACGGCCTGACGCACGTAGCGCGCCAGTGCCTCACCGCGCAGCATGCCGCGGCTCAGCAGTGGCAGCATCCAGTCGGTCAGCGCAGCCTCGTCCATGCTCAGCGCGGCGCGCTCAAGCGCTGCGCCGTCCATGCCGCTGGCATACAAGGCCGCCACCAGGCTGCCGGCCGACGTTCCCACCACCAGATCGGGTCGAATCCCGCTTTGCTCCAACACCTGGATCACGCCCACGTGGGCAAAGCCGCGCGCCGCGCCGCCGCCAAGCACCAGGCCCAGACGCGGTGGTCGACGCACCGGCTCGGCCACCGGCGGCAACACCACGGTCGGAGCCAACACGGGCGGCGCCTGGGTCTGGGTGGGCAGCAAAGAACAGCCCGAAAGCAGCCCCAGCAAGGCGCCAAAGAGCCAGCGGCCAATTTGTTTATTGAGAACCATTCGCATTTCTGTTAGCATCGCGCTCATGTTCATTGCGGCGTGTTTTGGAGCCAGCCCCGCGGCTCCGGGAACGCAGCGCCTTTCCTCCTGAAAGCCACCATGCCATCGATTGTCCCCTCCCTCGCATCCACATTCACCCGCCTGCCGATCGTGGCAGCGCTGGCCCTGTGCACCGCCCTGCCCGCCCTGGCCCAGGAGAAGGTGCTGAACCTGTATTCGGCCCGCCATTACCAGACCGATGAGGTGATGTACGACACCTTCACGCGAACGACCGGCATCAAGATCAACCGGGTTGACGCGGATGACGCCGGCATCGTGGCACGCCTGCGCGCCGAGGGCTCGGCGTCGCCAGCCGATGTGGTCCTGATGGTGGACGCGGCGCGCATCGTCTCGGCCGATGCACTGGGCCTGTTCCAGCCGATCAAATCGGCCAAGCTGGACGCAGCCATCCCGGCCAAGCTGCGCGCCAACGCCACAGCCGATGGCGTGACCTGGACCGGCTTCTCCACCCGCGCCCGCGTGGTCGTGTACGACCCCAAGCGCGTCAAGGCCGAAGACGTGGCCACCTACGAGCAGCTGGCCGACCCCAAACTCAAAGGCCTGCTGTGCACGCGCTCGGGCTCGCACCCCTACAACCTCTCGCTGTTCTCCACCGTGGTCGAACGCCTGGGTGATGCGAAGGGCGAAGCCTGGCTGCAGGGCCTGGTGAACAACATGGCGCGTTCACCGAAGGGCGGCGACACCGACCAGATCAGGGCAGTGGCCTCAGGCGAATGCGGCGTGGCCATCACCAACACCTACTACGCCGCCCGCCTGCTGAAATCGGACAAGGCCGAAGACAAGGCGGTGATGGACAAGGTGCGCGTCGTGTTTCCCAACCAGGGCACCAGCGGCACCCACGTCAACATCGCCGGCGCCGCCGTGGCCAAGCACGCCAAGCACCGCGACAACGCCATTCTGTTCATGGAATTCCTGGCCAGCCCGTTCGCACAGGACTACTTCGCCAACGGCAACAACGAGTTCCCGGCGGCCAAGGGCGTGAAGATCGACAACCCGGCGCTGCGTGCCCTGGGCGGCGACGGCTTCAAGGCCGAGACCATCCCGTTGAGCGTGGTGGCCAAGAACATGACGAAGGTGCAACAGATGCTGGACCGCACCGGGTATCGGTGACCACCCCCGCGCCGGCCCGATGCTCGGGCCGTCACCCCCTCAAGGGGGCGGCACTGGCGGCCCGGCAGAGCCGGTTCCGCGGTGCCCTTGGTTAACTTCCTCTCGATCCTCAAAGGCTGTCTCCGGCGCGAAATGTCTTGGTCCAGGATGCGGTGGAACCGGCTTTGCCGGGCCACTCGCATCGCCCCCGGGGGGGTGACGCCGAAGGCGGCGCGGGGGGGGGGGACCGCGTCCTGCGGCGCGGGGGGGAGAGTCAAGTGGCTAGCCGCTTGCGCGCCCGATGCAGCCGGACAAACAGGCTGTCCTGGCTGATGCCCAGTCGCTTGCAGACCACCTCGGTCGGTTCGTCGTTGAGCACACGCCACTCCATCGCGTCGCGCAAGCCCTCGGGCAACTGTTGAATGCGGGCCATCACCAGCGCCAGGCGTTCGCGCTGCTCGGCCAGATCGTCAGGGCCGGGGCCGCCGCAGACAGGCTGGCTGCTCGATTCGCCGCTTTCGTCTTCGTCGCTGTCCAGCGCGCTGTAGCGCACGCGGTCCCGGATCAGGTCAACCACCTTGTTCTTCAAAATGCCCACCAGCCAGCTGCGCAGCGCGCTGCGCCCGGCAAACTGGGCACGGCCGCCGAGCACGGCTTCGAACACGTCGTGCACCACGTCTTCGGCCAGCGCCGGATCGTGCAGCTTTCGCCGGGCAAAGCGCACCAGGTAGTCGCGGTGTGCCAGCACCTCGTGCCAGCACAGACCGGCAGGCTGGGTGAGGGAAGGTGAAAGCAGTGCGGCTGTGGTCATGAGAGGGTCCGTGGCGGGTGGCGATGGCTCCACTTTGCAAGCCCGGCATCACACCAACCTCTCGAAACCTCACATTTGCATCACATCGCGCCCAGGTTCGGCGTAAGAATGGTGCGTGACCACCGACCCAAGCCCATGACCGAGCCCAAACGCATCCTGGTGGCCGAAGACCAGACCGACATCCGGGACCTGCTGGTGCTCAACCTGCGCGCGGCCGGCTACGCGGTGAGCGAAACCCGCGATGGGCTGTCGGCTCTGGCCTTGCAGACCGAGGCGCCCTGCGATGTGCTGGTGCTCGACCTGATGATGCCGGGCCTGGACGGACTGGAGCTTTGCAAGACGCTGCGTGCCCGCGGCGACACCACGCCCATCCTCATGCTCACCGCCAAATCCACCGAGCTCGACCGCGTGCTGGGCCTGGAGCTGGGCGCAGACGACTACCTGACCAAGCCGTTTTCGCTCGCCGAGCTGATGGCGCGGGTCAAGGTCTTGCTGCGCCGCGCCGAGCAGCTGCGCGCGGCGCTGGCAGCGCAGGCCGCACCCACCGACACCGGCGCGGCGCTGGTCAACGGCGAGCTGGCGATCCAGCCCGTCAAGCGCCAGGCCACAGTGCGCGGCCGGGCGCTGGATTTCACCGCACTGGAGTTTGATCTGCTGATGCATTTCGCCCAGCACCCGGGCCACGTGTACTCGCGCAGCCAATTGCTGAGCGCGGTGTGGGGCTACAGCCACGACGGCTACGAGCACACCGTCACCACCCACATCAACCGCCTGCGCGCCAAGCTGGAAGACGATCCGCTCAAGCCCGAGTTCATCCTCACGGTGCGCGGTGCGGGCTACAAGATGCGCGAGCGCCCGGGCAGCGCCCCATGACGGTTCGCGCCAAGATTGCCCTCACCATCCTGTTCACCGGCCTGCTCACCGCGCTGGGTGTGGTGCTGGCGCTGGTGCTGGCCTACGAGCGTTTCGAGCACGAGTCCAGCTACTACCGGGCCGACGCGTTTCTCAAGCGCGTGACCGAGCAGCACAGCGACCTGCTGGGCATGCGCGAGCGTTTCGGCGAAGACTTCGACAGCTTTCTGGCCAACCTGGTGCTCTACGAGCCAGACACCCAGCTCTATCTGCTCAACCCGCAAGGCCAGGTGCTCAGCTCCACCGGCCAGAACCCGCTGGCGGCCGATTTCCGGGTCAGCATGGGTCCGGTGATGCAGGCCTCGGGCAAGGAACCCATGCCCTACGTGCTGGGCGACAACCCCGAGCGCATGGACGCGCGGGTGGTGGTGGCGGCGCGCGCACTCAAACCGATGTCGATCGCGCCCGACCCGCCGGTGGACGGCTACCTCTACCTCGTGACCCGCCCGCGCGGTTTCACCGAAAGCCGCAGCGCCGCGCTGCACAGCGCGCTGTCGCAACCGTTTGTGCTGCTGATGCTGGCGGTGGTGGCCCTGACCACCGGGCTGGCCGCCTGGATCACCGCCACCGTCACGCGCCCGCTCACCCGCCTCACCACCTCGGTCAGCCGCATCCGCGACGAAGGCCTGCAAGACATGGTGCCGCTGGCCGCCAACGACGCCGACGCGCCGTGGAATCAACCCGATGCACGCGACGATCACAACGAGTTTGGCCAGCTCGCGCGCGGCATCGGCGCCATGCTGCAGACGCTGCGACAGCAATGGGCCACGCTGCGCCGGCTGGACCACTTCCGCCGCGAAGGCGTGAGCAACCTGTCGCACGACCTGCGCTCGCCGCTCACCGCCACCAGCGCCTGCCTGGAAACGCTGGACAACCGCTGGCAAGGCGACCCTGGCCGCGACGCCGACCGCGAACTGCTGGCGGTGGCGCTGCGCAACACACACAACGCAGCGCGTCTGGTGCAAAGCATGGGCGATCTGGCGCGGCTGGACGAGCCGGCGTTTGAACTGAAGACCGAGGTGCTGGACCTGGGCGAGCTGCTGGACGACGTGGCGATCCGCTTTGCCGAGCGCTCGCGCCAGCTGGGCGTGACCCTGTCCACAGGCGACCCGCCGGGACAGCCCCACACCGCGGCCCTGGCCCGGGTGGATGTGCAGCTCATCGAACGCGCGGTGGCCAACCTGATCGACAACGCGCTCAAGTACGGCGGCGCGGGCGGTGTCATCGCGCTGTGCGCGCAACGGATCGACGGCCCTGGCGGCGCACAGGCTGTGGTCACGGTAGGCGACCACGGCCCGGGCATCGCCGCCGACGACCTGCCCCACCTCTTCGACCGCTTCTACCAGAGCCGCCACCATGTTGCGCCGGCCACCGGCGAGGGCGGCAAAGGCCTGGGTCTGGCCATCGTCAAGCGCATCGCCGAACTGCACGGCGGCCAGCTCTCGGTGGCGAGCACACCCGGCGCAGGCACGGTGGTGACGCTGGCGCTACCGGCAGCCTGAGCGGGCCCAGCGCGTCGGCCATAATCGACGCTCTGGTTGACGTTTACGTCAACGTCAATTCCGACCCATTCCCCGAAGGAGCATTCCATGGACATTCAAGGCAAGGTATTCATCGTCACCGGCGGCGCATCGGGCCTGGGTGAAGGCACGGCGCGCATGCTGGCAGCCAACGGCGCCACGGTGGTGATCGCCGACATGCAGGCCGACAAAGGCGAGGCCGTGGCCAAGGACATTGGCGGTGCTTTCGTGAAATGCGACGTGAGCCAGGAGGCCGATGGCCAGGCGGTGGTGGCCAAAGCCGTCTCCATGGGCAAGCTCATGGGCCTGATCAACTGCGCCGGCATCGCACCAGCGGAGAAAACCGTGGGCAAGAACGGCGCGCATTCGCTGTCGGTCTACACCAAGACCATCATGGTCAATCTGGTCGGCAGCTTCAACATGATCCGGCTGGCCTCGGAAGCCATGTGCAAGAACGAGCCGGAAGCCACCGGCGAGCGCGGCGTGATGATCTCCACCGCCAGCGTGGCGGCCTACGACGGCCAGATTGGCCAGGCGGCCTACGCCGCCAGCAAGGGCGGCATCGTTGGCATGACGCTGCCGATCGCGCGCGACCTCTCGCGCAACGGCATCCGCAACATGACGATCGCCCCCGGCATCTTTGGCACGCCCATGCTGTTTGGCATGCCGCAAGAGGTGCAAGACGCGCTGGCCGCCAGCGTGCCCTTCCCCAGCCGCCTGGGCACGCCGACCGACTACGCCAAGCTGGCCAAACACATCATCGAAAACGACATGCTCAACGGCGAGGTGATTCGCCTGGACGGCGCCATCCGCCTGGCACCACGCTGATCACGCGCTGATCAGGACGCCCTGCGCCGCCAGCTTCTGCAGGTTGGCCATGGCTGGCATGGCGGCGGCGCGCATGCGACCGAGCACCGCCAGCTTGTCGGTGTCGTCCGGCGCGATCGCTGCGATCACCTTGCCAAAGCCATCGAGCCGGCACTCGCGGATCCAGCGGCTGAGCACTTTGTCCTGGCCCCAGCGAAACTGGTTGGCCATGTTGGCCATGTTGCAGTGCAGGTATTCGTGCAGCTGATGGGGAAACGGCACCGTGGCGCACAGCGCGTTCTTGGTCGCGTCGTCCGGGTAGTGCGCCTCCACGTAGGCGATCAGCGCGGCACTGAACGCAGGCTGCGGCGCGCGCACCAGCTGCGGCACGATGCGATCGCCCTGAAAGATGGCGCTGCCCGGCCGCGGCTCCACCGCCGAGGCGGTGCAATCGATGTAGATCGTGCCTTCTGGCATCTCGACCCGGCCTTGCTCCAGCGTGAGTCCCTGGCCATCGATCGCCCTCACCCGGCCCAGCCGGATCACCTGGGTGATGCGGCGCAAGGCCTCGATCTCGCCGGTGGACATGGTGGCGAAATGAAACATGCTGGGACGCACCGTGCGGTCGATGCGCAGCATGATGCCGGCCGCCTCCAGCCGCTCGAACAGATCGTCCAGCGAGCTCGCTGCGGCAAACGCTTCCATCTGCGCGGCCTGTCCGCCCAGGGTCTCGTGGAAGAACTCCAGCCCGGGCTGGGTGTGCAGCCGGTTGAGCAGCCACGAGTCGCGCGGCACCACCCAGTGGATGCTCTCGGGCCTGGCGCCGCTGCCCAGCAGCCACACGCCCACATCCATCGCGGTCTTGCCCGCGCCCACGATCACAAACCGCTTGGGGCGCTGCTCAGCGGGCTTCATCCACAGCTGAGGCAAGGCGTTGGGCGGCACCAGGTTCACGTCGGCGAAGACCTCGAAGCGTGGCGTGTGGGTGGCAGGCACGGAGGTGCCAAAAAAGGTGGCGTCCACGGTTTTGCGGGCCACGCGCACCTGGGTTTCTTCGCCCGACAGCATCGACACAAACCGGCCGCCGCCCAGGTGGTCGCACATGGGGTGGTAGCTCACCCGGCCGCTGGGCAGCAAGCGCTGGCGCATCACGGCGTCGAAATAGCCACTGACCTCGGGGCCCGACGCCAGTTCGTACAGCCCCTGGTTGACGCCAATGGTGTCTTTTCGGTTGCTCCCCAGCGGCAGCGAGTTCACGCCGTAAAACGCCGAGGGCTGGTGCAAGGCCACAAACGCGTACGCATCGTTCCAGTGGCCGCCGGGCTTGCCGTGGCGGTCGACGATGGTGATGCGCGCGTCGGTTTCCTGCAGCAAGGTGTCGGCAAAAGCCAGGCCGACAGCGCCGCTGCCAACCACCAGGTAGTCGGTGTCCAGGGTGTTCAATGGAGTCTCCAGGCGAGCGCGTCGGCAGGGGCACCAACGTCGGATTGGGCAGTATGTCACCCGGCTGGCGCAAGAAAACGACTACTTTCAGCTTCCATTCATCGCTGTGCTGCGGCACACTGGCGTGTGTCGGCACCCAACAGCCGGCACCCGGTCCACCACCCAAGCCGTTCAACCGTCCTCAAAAGGAGAATCCATGTCTGATCACCTCGCCGATGTCCGCAAGTACGCGCCCCAAGCCAGCGAAGCCCATGTGAACGCGATCGTCAAGTACTGCGGCATCGCCTTGCGCAACGCCGACTCCGCTCTGGTCTCGGGCAGCGACCCGAAGGAACTGGCCACCGTGCGCGATGGCTTTGCAGCGAAAAAACTGGGGCTGGCCGCCGAGGCGGCAGATGCTGGCCTCACGAAGGTGCTGGCGCAACTGAAAGGGGTGAACCGCAAAAATCGGGTGACCTTCTATTACCTGCTGGCGCAAGCCACCAGCACACTGGACAAGCTGGCCTGAGCGCACTGCGCGCCAAGAAGAAACCGGTCGCCGACCGGTTTTTTCATTTGGAAGCCGCAACTGTGCGGGCATGAGCCCCGTCACCGTGCAGATGCCGTCGTCGTTGCTGCCCATGCTTTTGTGGCGCATCGGAACGCGGTTTGCCTTGGGTCAAACCTTGTCGATTCGAGCCGACATGCCGTTGCGGCTCGCGCTAGCATGTCAACATGCATGGATGCGGATGGGGGTATGCCGCAGCGCAGTGAGGTGCCGATCTGGCACGACCATTCGACGAGGAACCGAGCATGGAGAAAACGCAACTGCATCGCCTGTTGGGCCAAATGGCGCAGCATCAGGCGTCCGATCTTTTTCTGACCACAGGCGCGCCACCGCACATCAAGGTACAGGGCCGTTCATTGCCTTTGCCATTGCCGGCGCTGCAGCAGGGTGAGGCAGGTGCTCTGGCGTATTCCGTGATGAGCGCCGAGCAAATTGCCGAGTTCGAAAAGACACTCGAATGCAACCTGGCGCACAACGCGCCCGAGATCGGTCGCTTCCGCATCAACGTCTACCGCCAGCGGGGCGATGTGGCGATGGTGGCGCGCCGCATCAACCACCAGATACCCGGTTTCGACGCACTGGGCCTGCCGCCTGCGGTGCAGGCGCTGGCGATGGCGCAACGGGGGCTGGTGCTGGTGGTCGGTGCAGCGGGTTCTGGCAAAAGCACCACGCTGGCCGCCATGCTGAATCACCGCGCGCAACACAGCGAGGGCCACATCCTCACGGTAGAGGACCCGATCGAATACCTCTTCTCGCACCAGCGTTGCACGGTCGACCAGCGGGAGGTGGGTATCGACACGATGAGCTTCGCGCACGCCCTGCGAAATGCCATGCGCCAGGCACCCAACGTGATCATGATCGGCGAGATTCGCGATCGTGAGACCATGGAACATGCCCTTGCCTACGCTGAAACCGGACAACTCTGCGTCTCCACCCTGCACGCCGCCAACGCCACGCAGGCGATACGCCGCATCGTCAGCTTCTTTCCCGAAATCATGCACGCGCAAGTGCACCTTGATCTCGCCAGCAACCTGCAGGGCGTGATCTCGCAACGCCTGCTGCCAGGTCTGCGGGGCGGGCGCGTGCTGGCGGCAGAGGTGCTGCTGCATTCCGCCTATGTGGGCGATCTCATCGCGCGCGGCGCTGTCGACAGCCTGAAGCAGGCCATCGAGAAAAGCGGCGTGGTCGGCATGCAGAGCTTCGACCAGGTGCTGCTGCA
Organism: uncultured beta proteobacterium; assembly: GCA_963831255.1. Lineage (GTDB taxonomy): Bacteria > Pseudomonadota > Gammaproteobacteria > Burkholderiales > Burkholderiaceae_C > Hydrogenophaga. The sequence goes on from CAWHPI010000010.1 coordinate 15,572, forward strand.
GCTGGTTCAGGCGGGACGCATCCACCAGGAAACCGCCTTGGAGAACGCCGATTCCCGCACCGATCTGAGCCTGCGCATGCGGGTTCAGTCTGCCCACGACCCGCGCTGAACACGCCGGTTTTCTACCCACCACCCTACCCGCAAGGAATGCCATGACCCAGACACTGACCCCCGCTCAACGCGAAGAACTCAAGGCATTGCTGCTACAACGTCGCGCTGGCCTGCAACAGGAAATGCAGCAGAACCGGGAAAACCTCTCGCCACCCACCGCCGACGAAGGCGCCATGGTCCAGCGCAATGTGGCCCGCGAAGTCGACCAGGCCCTGACCGACATCGACGCAGCCGACCTCACACGCATCGACCGCGCACTCAAGGCGATGGCCGACGGCAGCTACGGCCAGTGCGGTGAATGCGGCTGCGACATTCCCTTTGAACGCCTGAAGATCGAGCCACAGACCGAGCACTGCGTGGCCTGCAAGGAACGCTGGGAAAAGGCCTCCAGCCAGGCCTGAGCGTGGCGTAACCGAGCGCGCACCAAGAGATCGCAGCGCATCTCTCCGAACCCGCTGGGAGAAGCGCGCAGCAAAAAGCCCGAACCGCCAGCGGTTCGGGCTTTTTTTCGAGGATCGCTGAAACGCGTTTACTTCTTGGCGGGCGGCAAGTCGGTACAAGACCCGTGCGCCACCTCCGCCGCCATGCCGATGCTCTCGCCCAGCGTGGGGTGCGGGTGGATGGTTTTGCCGATGTCGACCGCGTCGGCGCCCATCTCGATCGCCAGGGCCACCTCGCCAATCATGTCACCGGCGTGGGTGCCGACCATGCCGCCGCCCAGAATCTTGCCGTGGCCATGGGCTTCGGGTGAATCGTCGAACAGCAGTTTGGTGACACCCTCGTCGCGGCCGTTGGCAATGGCGCGGCCCGATGCCGTCCAGGGGAACAGGCCCTTCTTGACCTTGATGCCTTGCGCCTTGGCCTGGTCTTCGGTGAGGCCGACCCAGGCCACTTCGGGGTCGGTGTAGGCCACGCTGGGGATCACGCGGGCATTGAATGCCGCAGCCGCCAGCTCGGCGTTGCCTTGCAGTTCACCGGCGATCACTTCGGCCGCCACGTGCGCCTCGTGCACGGCCTTGTGCGCCAGCATGGGCTGGCCCACGATGTCGCCGATGGCGAAGATGTGCGGCACGTTGGTGCGCATCTGGATATCGACATTGATGAAGCCACGATCCGTCACCGCCACACCCGCCTTGTCAGCGGCGATCTTTTTTCCGTTGGGCGAGCGGCCCACCGCCTGCAACACCAGGTCGTAGACCTGCGGCTCGGGCGCCTTGCCGCCTGGCTCTGCGCTCTCGAACGTGACTTCGATGCCTTCGGGCGTGGCCTTGGCCCCCACCGTCTTGGTCTTGAGCATGATGTTGTCGAAGCGCTTGGCGTTCATCTTCTGCCAGACCTTCACCAGGTCGCGGTCGGCGCCCTGCATCAGGCCATCGAGCATCTCCACCACGTCCAGGCGTGAGCCCAGCGTGCTGTAGACCGTGCCCATCTCCAGCCCGATGATGCCGCCGCCCAGGATCAGCATGCGCTTGGGCACTTCCTTCAGGGCCAGAGCCCCGGTGGAATCGACCACGCGCGGATCATTGGGCATGAAGGGCAAACGCACCGCCTGCGAACCGGCGGCAATGATGCACTTCTTGAATGACACCACCTGCTTCTTGCCGGTCTTTTCCTGGCCTGTGCCCGTGGTCTCCTCCACTTCAACATGGTTCGCGCCCACGAACGCCCCGTAGCCGCGCACGATGGTGACCTTGCGCATTTTGGCCATGGCGGCCAAGCCGCCAGTCAGCTTGCCGATCACCTTTTCTTTGTGGGTACGCAGCTTGTTGATGTCCACCTTGGGTGCACCGAAATCCACGCCCAGGTCGGCCATGTGGCTCACCTCGTCCATCACGGCGGCCACATGCAGCAGCGCCTTGGACGGAATGCAACCCACGTTGAGGCAGACGCCACCGATCTGCGCGTACCGCTCCACGATCACAACCTTGAGGCCCAGATCGGCGGCGCGGAAAGCGGCCGAATAGCCACCGGGTCCAGCGCCGAGCACGAGCAGATCGCACTCCACGTCAGCCGAACCCGCGTAGGCAGCGCCGGCGCTGGGCGCTGTGGCAGCAGCCACCGGTGGAGCAGCAGCCGCAGGCGCAGCGGTCGGCGCAGCCACAGGGGCCGGTGCGGGAGCAATGCCATCACCCGCCGCCTCCAGCGACAACACCACCGAGCCTTGCTTGACCTTGTCGCCAATCTTGACCGTGATGGCCTTCACCACGCCAGCGTGTGACGAGGGAATTTCCATCGAAGCCTTGTCGCTCTCCACCGTGATCAGGCTTTGCTCGGCCGACACCGTGTCACCAGGCTTGACCAGCAGTTCGATCACCGCAACTTCGTCGAAGTCGCCAATGTCGGGAACCTTGATATCCATGATTGCCATCGTTTTTCCAATTCAGTCGGGGGCAGCACCACGCTGAGCGCGGGGCTGCCGCCCAGGTTTAGAGCAGGACGCGACGGAAGTCGCCGAGGATCTGACCCAGGTAGGCGTTGAAGCGCGCCGCGGCCGCACCATCGATCACCCGGTGGTCCCAGGTGAGCGACAGCGGCAGCATCAGGCGCGGCACGAACTGCTTGCCGTCCCACACCGGTTCCATGTTGCTGCGGCAAACGCCGAGGATGGCCACCTCGGGCGCGTTGATGATGGGCGTGAAATAGCGCCCACCAATGCCGCCCAGCGAGGAGATCGTGAAGCAGGCGCCGGACATGTCGGCCGGGCCCAGCTTGCCGTCGCGCGCCTTCTTGGCCAGCTCGCCCATTTCCAGGCTGATCTGCAGCACACCCTTTTTGTCAGCGTCCTTGATCACGGGCACCACCAGGCCATTCGGCGTATCGGCGGCAAAACCAATGTGGAAATACTGCTTGTAGATCAGCGCATCGCCATCGAGCGAGCTGTTGAAGTCGGGGAATTTCTTCAGTGCGGAGACGCAAGCCTTGATCAGGAAACGCCAGCATGGTCACCTTGGCGCCGCTCTTCTCGTTTTCCTTGTTGGTGGACACGCGGAAGGCTTCGAGATCGGTGATGTCGGCGTCATCAAAGTTGGTGACGGCCGGGATCATGACCGCGTTGCGCAACAGGTTGGCACCGCTGATCTTCTTGATGCGGCCCATCTCCTTGCGCTCGATCGGGCCGAACTTGGTGAAGTCCACTTTCGGCCATGGGATCAGGCCCAGCTCGGAGCCACCGCCGCCGGCAGGCGCCTTGGCGGCTTGCGCCACCGTTTGCGCCGCGCCACTCATGATGGACTTGGTGAATGCCTGAATGTCCAGCGCGGTGATGCGGCCCTTGAGACCCGAACCCTTGACCTCGGCCAGGGGCACGCCAAGTTCGCGCGCGAACTTGCGCACCGACGGCGAAGCATGTGGCAGGCCGACGGCAGGCGTCGCCGTTGGGTTGTGGGCAGGCGCCGCCACGCTGGTCGCGGCAGGCGCGGCAGCGGCGGCTGCTGGCGCTGCGGCCACCGGAGCGGCAGCAGGTGCCGACGCTGCAGCAGCAGGGGCAGCCGCTCCTGCTGCGCCTTCGAGCACGGCCAGCAGGTCACCGATGTTGACTGTGTCACCCACCTTGACCTTGAGCTCTTTCAGCACACCAGCATGGCTCGACGGAATCTCCATCGAGGCCTTGTCGGACTCGACCGTGATCAGGCTTTGCTCCACTTTAATGGTGTCGCCAGGCTTGACGAACACCTCGATCACCGCCACGTCCTTGAAGTCACCGATGTCGGGCACCATCACGTTGACCGGACCGCTCGCGGCAGGTGCGGCAGACGCGAGCACCGGAGCCGCGACCGGCGCAGCAGCCGGCGTGGGCGCTGCCGCAGCGGCAGGCGCTGCGGCGGCTTCGCCAGCGGCTTCCACCACCAGCACCACCGAGCCTTGCTTGACCTTGTCGCCAACGGCGACACGCAGCTCTTTCACCACGCCCGCCGTGCTTGACGGAATCTCCATCGAGGCTTTGTCCGACTCGACCGTGATCAGCGACTGCTCGGCCGCGACCGTGTCGCCCACCTTCACCATCAGCTCGATCACCGCCACCTCATCGAAGTCACCGATGTCCGGGACCTGTACTTCTACCAATGCCATGTTTGTCTCCAATCAGATATTCAGAGCGCAGAGCGCGAGACTTCAAACCCAGGAGACCGCCGATCTGGCTTTGCCAGTCGGCAGGGTCTCGCCCCCTTGAGGGGGTAGCGCCAAAGGCGCTGCGGGGGTAGTCAAGTTCAGGCGTACAGCGGGTTGATCTTGTCCACCTTGATGCCGTACTTCTGAATCGCTTCGGCGACCTTCGCGACCGGCAAGGTGCCCTCTTCGCTCAGCGCCTTCAAAGCGGCCACCACGATGTAGTGGCGGTTGATCTCGAAGTGCTCGCGCAGCTTGACGCGGAAGTCGGAGCGTCCAAAACCGTCGGTGCCCAGCACCTTGTAGGTGCGGCCCTTGGGAATGAACGGACGAATCTGCTCGGCGTAGGCTTTCATGTAGTCGGTGGACGCGACCACCGGGCCGGTCGTGCTTGTCCAGCTGCTGGCCCACGAACGGCACACGCGGCGTCTCCAGCGGATGCAGCAGGTTCCAGCGCTCGGCGTCCTGGCCGTCGCGGGTCAGTTCGTTGAAGCTCGGGCAGCTCCACACGTCGGCCGCAATGCCCCAGTCTTTCTCCAGCAGTTCCTGCGCAGCAATCGACTCGCGAAGAATCGTGCCCGAGCCCAGCAGCTGGACACGCTGCTTGAGCTTGGCGCCCGGCTTGCAGAGATACATGCCTTTGATGATCTGGTCTTCGGTGCCGGGCGTGAGGCCTGGCATGGGGTAGTTTTCGTTCAGCAGCGTCAGGTAATAGAAGACGTTGTCTTGCGTTTCCACCATGCGCTTCAAACCGTGGTGCAGGATCACGCCCACTTCGTGCGCAAAGGTCGGGTCGTAGGAAATGCAGTTGGGGATGGTGCCGGCCAGGATGTGGCTGTGGCCGTCTTCGTGCTGCAGGCCTTCGCCGTTCAGCGTGGTGCGGCCCGAGGTGCCACCCAGCAGGAAGCCGCGCGCCTGCATGTCGCCCGCTGCCCAGGCCAGATCGCCGATGCGCTGGAAGCCGAACATGGAGTAGTACACGTAGAACGGAATCATGATCCGGTTGCTCGTGCTGTAGCTGGTGGCCGCAGCGATCCAGCTGCTCATGCCGCCCGCTTCGTTGATGCCTTCCTGCAGGATCTGACCGGCCTTGTCTTCCTTGTAGTACATGACCTGGTCTTTGTCGACCGGGGTGTATTGCTGGCCCGCCGGGTTGTAGATGCCGATCTGGCGGAACAGGCCTTCCATGCCGAAGGTGCGCGCCTCGTCGACCAGAATCGGCACCACGCGCGGGCCGATTTCCTTTTCGCGCAGCAGCTGCGTCAGGAAGCGCACATAGGCCTGGGTGGTGGAGATCTCGCGGCCTTCGGCGGTCGGCTCGATCACGGCCTTGAAGGTCTCGATCGGCGGCACGGTGAAGCTCTCATCGGCCTTGGTGCGGCGGTGCGGCAGGTAGCCGCCCAGCGCTTTGCGGCGCTCGTGCAGGTACTTCATCTCCGGCGTGTCGTCGGCCGGCTTGTAGAACGGCAGTTCGTCCAGCTGGCTGTCGGGGATCGGGATGTTGAAGCGGTCGCGGAAGAACTTGATGTCTTCGGCGCTGAGCTTCTTGGTCTGGTGAACGGTGTTCTTGCCCTCGCCCACCTTGCCCATGCCAAAACCCTTGACGGTCTTGATCAGCAACACGGTCGGCTGGCCGGTGGTTTTCACGGCCGCGTCAAACGCGGCGTAGACCTTCTTGGAGTCGTGACCGCCACGGCGCAGGTCGCCGATCTCGTCGTCGCTCATGTGGGCCACCATCTCCAGCGTGCGAGGATCGCGACCGAAGAAATGCTTGCGCACATAGGCGCCGTCGTTGGCCTTGAAGGCCTGGTAGTCGCCGTCGTTGCACTCCATCATGATCTTGCGCAGCGCGCCGTCCTTGTCGGCGGCCAGCAGCGGATCCCACTGGCTGCCCCAGATCAGCTTGATCACGTTCCAGCCCGAACCGCGGAACTCGCCTTCGAGCTCCTGGATGATCTTGCCGTTGCCGCGCACCGGGCCGTCCAGGCGCTGCAGGTTGCAGTTGATCACGAAGATCAGGTTGTCCAGCTTTTCGCGCGCGGCCAGGCCGATGGCGCCCAGCGATTCCACCTCGTCCATCTCGCCGTCACCGCAGAACACCCAGACCTTGCGGTTTTCGGTGTTGGCGATGCCGCGGGCATGCAGGTACTTCAGGAAGCGCGCCTGGTAGATCGCCATGAGCGGGCCCAGGCCCATCGACACGGTTGGGAACTGCCAGAAGTTGGGCATCAGCTTGGGATGCGGGTAGCTGGACAGGCCCTTGCCGTCCACTTCCTGGCGGAAGTTGAGCAACTGCTCTTCGGTCAGGCGGCCTTCCATGTAGGCGCGGGCGTAGACGCCGGGCGACACGTGGCCCTGGATGAAGAGGCAGTCGCCGCCGTGGTTTTCGCTCTCGGCGTGCCAGAAATGGTTGAAACCGGCGCCAAACAGGCTGGCCAGCGAGGCAAACGAGCCGATGTGGCCACCCAGGTCACCACCGTCCTCGGGGTTGTGGCGGTTGGCCTTGACCACCATGGCCATGGCGTTCCAGCGCATGTAGGCGCGCAGGCGCTGCTCGATTTCCAGGTTGCCGGGCGAGCGGGCTTCCTGGCCGGGCTCGATGGTGTTGACGTAGCCGGTGTTGGCCGAAAACGGCAGGTCGACGCTGTTCTGACGGGCTTCTTCCAGCAACTGTTCCAGCAGAAAGTGCGCGCGCTCGGGGCCCTCTCGCTCAATCACGGCGACCAGCGCCTCCATCCATTCGCGGGTTTCCTGGGCGTCCAGGTCACCGGCACCACGGCCATTGAGAGCGTCCGACGCTGACATGTTTGTCTCCGGTTGGTTTGAAAACAAGCTTAAAGCGGGCTGTGCCGCCTCGGTCGCGAATTTTCCCACAGCCAACCTGATATTTCAACATATGCTTTTGTTTTATTATGAAATATGCGAACTTTGATGGCATTCGAGCGACCGTGACACGCTCTCACGTAGACTCGAAACCCCATGAAACCGTCTCCGGCCCCCGCTGCTGCCCCCGCCTCCGCGACGCCATCAAGCGCCTGGTGGAAGCGCTGGTGGCGCCGCCTCCCGCCCTCGCGTCAGGACCGCGTGGCCACGCTCGCGCCGCTGCTGTCGGTGCTGCTGTTTCTCGCCGCCATCGTGGTCGCCATCACCTACCTGCGCTACGAAGAACTGGAGCGGGAGCAGGAAGCCGTGACACGCGACGTGGAATACGCGCAGCAGCGCCTGCGCCTGCGCCTGCTGGAGCGCCAGGAGCAGCTGATGCGGCTGGCGCGCGACATCGACAACAAGGAGATCGCCACAGCCGAGTTCGAGTTTCAGGTCGAGTCGCTGATCAGCCAGTTTCCCGAGTTGCTGGCGATCAGCTGGGTCGATGCGCGGCGCACGGTGCTGGCCACCTACGCCTCGCCGAGCACACCCCCTGGTCTCGTTCGGCAGCCGGGCACGGTGCTGAGCCACGAGGACACCGATGGTTCTTTCGATCTGGCGCGCGACCTTCGACAGCCGGTCTATTCGCGTCCGCTGGGCGAAAACCCGCGCAATGCCACGCTTCATGCTGCAGGTCCCGCTGAGCGAACAGGGACGCTTTGCCGGCACCGTCATGGGCGAATACTCGGTCGACGGGCTGATGCGCTTTGGCATGCCGCCCGAGATCATGTCGCGCTACGCCGTGGCCCTGGTGGACGACCGTGATCGGGTGCTGGCAGGCAGCCTTCAAGACACAAGCGACTGCCGCGCAGCTGCTGCCCTGGTCCACCCAGCCGCTGGAGCACGATGTACCGGTCTCGCCGGTGGGCAACGGGCTGATCATCAAGGCCCAGGGTTACCGCACCTCCAAGGACATCGTGGGCAGCGGCTTCTTCTGGGTCATCGGCGCACTGAGCGCGCTCACCGTCTGGATGTTGCTGGGCACCTGGCGCCACACCCGGCGCCGCGTGCAGGCGCAGCAGGCCCTGCTGTCAGAAACCAACTTCCGCCGGGCGATGGAGAACTCCATGCTCACCGGCATGCGGGCACTCGATCTGCAAGGGCGCATCACCTATGTCAACCCGGCGTTTTGCTCCATGACCGGCTGGACCGAAGGCGAGCTGGTCGGACGCACCGCACCGTTCCCCTACTGGCCCGACGCCGACCACGACATGCTGGCCGCGCGGCTGGAGGACGAGCTGCGGGGCCGCTCGACCCCCGGCGGCTTCGAGGTACGGGTGCAACGCCGCGACGGCAGCGTTTTCGATGCCCGCATGTATGTCTCGCCGCTGATCGACCCCAAGGGACACCAGAGCGGCTGGATGACCTCGATGACCGACATCACCGAGCCCAAGCGCATCCGCGAAGAGCTCTCCGCTTCCTACGAGCGTTTCACCACCGTGCTGGAAAGCCTGGACTCGGCGGTCTCGGTGGCGCCGTTGGGCAGCGACGAGATGCTGTTCGCCAACAAGATGTACCGGCTCTGGTTCGGCACCCGCGGCCAGGGCCACCGCCAGCTGGTGGATCTGGCCGGCAGCCAGCCCAGCCCCAGCCCGGACGAGGGCGACGCGGTCGATGCCTTTGCCGGCATGCCCACCGACACGCTCACCGACGCCGGATCGGAAAACGCCGAGGTGTTCGTCGAGGAGCTCGATCTCTGGCTGGAGGTGCGCACGCGCTACCTCACCTGGGTCGACGGCCGGCTGGCGCAGATGGTGATCGCCAGCGACATCACCGCACGGCGCAACGCCGAGACGCAGGCCGCGCGCCAGGCCGAGCGGGCACAGACCGCCAGCCGGCTGATCACCATGGGCGAGATGGCGTCGAGCGTGGCGCACGAACTCAACCAGCCGCTGACCGCCATCAGCAACTACTGCAACGGCATGATCTCGCGCGTGCAGGAGCAGCGCATCACGCAAGAAGAGCTGCTCGGCGCGCTGGACAAAACCGCACGCCAGGCCCAGCGCGCCGGCCAGATCATCCAGCGCATCCGTGCCTTCGTGAAACGCAGCGAACCCAACCCCACGCTGTCTGACGTGGCGCCGATGGTGAGCAACGCGATCGAGCTGGCCGACATCGAACTGCGCCGCCAGCAGGTGCGCCTGACGCTCGTATGTGGCCGCGCGCCTGCCCAGACTGATGGTCGACCCGATCCTGATCGAGCAGGTGCTGATCAACCTGCTGCGCAACGCCGGCGAAGCGATCGCGCAGGCCGCTCGGCCGACGGGCGAGCGGTACATCGAGTTGCGCGTGGGCCCGCGCCCGGATCGACGATGACGAGGTGGTCGAGTTCTCGGTGCGCGACTCGGGCAACGGCGTGCCCGACGAGCTGATCGAGCGCATCTACGAAGCCTTCTACAGCACCAAGAGCGAAGGCATGGGCATCGGCCTCAAGCTGTGCCGCAGCATCGTCGAGTCGCACCACGGCAGGATGCAGGTGCAGAACATCTACAATGGGACGAGGTGGTGGGTTGCTGCTTCAGTTTCTGGATTCCCGTGGTCTCACGGCTGCGACGCGAGGCGGAGCAGCCGACTGCGACCTCGGCGTCGTTGTCGGAACCGAAAGAGCGAGATGAGTTTGATTCCCAAAAAAGGCACGGTCTACGTCGTCGACGACGACGAAGCCGTGCGCGATTCTCTGCAGTGGCTGCTGGAAGGCAAAGACTACCGGGTGCGCTGCTTCGAATCCGCCGAAGCGTTCCTCAGCCGCTACGACGCGCGAGAGGTTGCCTGCCTGATCGCCGACATCCGCATGGGCGGCATGACCGGCATGGAGCTGCAGGAAAAGCTGATGGAACGCCAGTCGCCCCTGCCCATCGTCTTCATCACCGGCCATGGCGATGTGCCGATGGCGGTCGAGTCGATGAAAAAGGGCGCGCTGGATTTCATCCAGAAGCCGTTCAAGGAAGACCAGCTGGTGGCCCTGGTCGAGCGCATGCTCGACACCGCCAAGGAGGCCTTTGCGAGCCACCAGCAGGCCGCCAGCCGCGACGCCCTGCTGTCCAAGCTGACCAGCCGCGAAGCCCAGGTGCTTGAACGCATCGTCGCCGGCCGGCTCAACAAGCAGATCGCCGACGACCTGGGCATCAGCATCAAGACGGTGGAGGCGCACCGCGCCAACATCATGGAAAAACTCGGCGCCAACACCGTGGCCGACCTGCTCAAGATCGCGCTCGGCCCCACCGCCGCCAAGGCCTGACCCCCAGACCCCTCACCCAACGCCCGCCGACCTGTTCCGGCGGGCGTTTCTGTTTCAACCCCCCACCGCCACCACCATGACCGCCCAACTGATCGACGGCAACGCCCTCTCCCGCCAGCTCCGAACCGACGTCGCCGCCCGCGTCGCAGCACTCAAGGCCCGCGGCGTCACGCCGGGTCTGGCGGTGATTCTGGTCGGCGAAGACCCGGCCTCGCGGTCTATGTGCGCAACAAGGTCAAGGCCTGTGACGACACCGGCATGCACTCGGTGCTCGAGAAATCCGACGCCACGCATGAGCGAAGCCGAGCTGCTGGCGCGCGTCGACGCGCTCAACGCACGACGCCAGCATCCACGGCATCCTGGTGCAGATGCCGCTGCCCAGACACATCAACCCACAGCGCGTGATCGAGACCATCTCCACCGCCAAAGACGTCGACGGCTATTCGGTGCAAAGCGCGGGCGACCTCATGGCCGGCCTGCCCGGCTTTCGCCCGTGCACGCCCTACGGCTGCATGAAGCTGATCGAGATCCACCGGCATCGACCTCAAGGGCAAACACGCGGTGGTGATCGGGCGCAGCAACACCGTGGGCAAGCCCATGGCCTTGCTGCTGCTGCAGGCCAACGCCACCGTCACCATCTGCCACAGCGGCACGCCGGACCTGACAGGCCATCACCCGCCAGGCCGATGTGGTGGTGGCCGCCGTGGGCCGGCGCAACGTGCTCACCGCCGACATGGTCAAGCCCGGCGCGGTGGTGATCGACGTCGGCATGAACCGCAACGACGAAGGCAAGCTGTGTGGCGACGTGGATTTCGCGGGCGTGAAAGAAGTGGCGGGCTACATCACGCCGGTGCCCGGCGGCGTCGGCCCCATGACCATCACCATGCTGATGGTGAACACCCTGGAATCCGCAGAACGCGAGTAACCCCC
>CAWHPI010000011.1:0-175292 GCA_963831255.1 uncultured beta proteobacterium
CCAGGTTGACCGTGATCCTTTTGTTGGAAGGGAAATCCAGCCCGGCGTTGGCGATCGCCGAGCGCACGCGTTCGCGCGCCTCTTTGACTTCTGTGTCGGCGAGACCCACCAGCGTGAAGCTGGGCAGGCCATTGGCCAGGTGAACTTCGACCTGCACCGGGCGCGCGTCGAGGCCGATCAGCGCGCGGCTGTGCACCAGCGAGAGACTCATGGCGTTGGGATTCCCTGTTTTGGTGCAAAAGCCCCGGCGCCATCGCCGCGGCCCCCGCCCTTTTTATGCACAACTTCGGTGCGCGCGTCGTTTTTGCCCCTGGGTGGCCGGCCAGAACCGCGCGCAAAGGTGGAAATCATGGCACAGCGCAGCGCGGCGGGTTGCACCCCGATGGGGGATGCGATGCGCGCTGGCCGGCGGTCTGCGGCGTATCGGCCACAGGTTGCGGGCGGGTGCACGCAGGCTTCAAGGCGGCTGGCACGAACCCTGCTTGGGTGACAAAGCGTACGTTTTTGTCTTGGCGCCGCGTCCTTCGGGTCCGGCGTCCCTTTCGATCCAGAAGAGGAATCCCACCATGAAGATGGTTTCAGCCGTTATCAAACCGTTCAAGCTCGACGAGGTGCGTGAAGCCTTGTCCAGCATGGGCGTGCAAGGCATCACCGTGACCGAGGTCAAGGGTTTTGGCCGCCAGAAGGGCCATACCGAGCTGTACCGCGGCGCGGAGTACGTGGTCGACTTTCTGCCCAAGGTCAAGCTCGAAGCCGCCGTGTCAGACGACCTGGTCGACCGCGTGATCGAGGCCATTGAAGGCGCCGCGCGCACCGGAAAGATCGGCGACGGCAAGATTTTCGTCACATCGCTGGAGCAGGTGGTTCGCATCCGCACCGGCGAGACCGGCCAGGAAGCCCTTTGAACTCCGACCGAACAGAAAAGAGCACCACCATGAAAAAGTTGATTGTTTCTCTCACGCTGGGCCTGAGCCTGGCCCTGGGCGGTCTGAGCGCCATCGCGCAGACCGCTACCGAAGCGCCGCCCGCTGTCACGGCCCCGGCCGAGGCTGCCATGGCCGCACCTGCCATGGCAGCGGAGGCCGCTCCTGCGGCAGAAGCCGCAGCGCCCGCGCCCACCGTGGACAAAGGCGACGTGGCCTGGATGATGGTCTCCACCATCCTCGTGGTCATGATGGTCATTCCGGGCCTGGCCCTGTTCTATGGCGGCCTGGTCCGCAGCAAGAACATGCTGTCGGTGCTGATGCAGGTGATGGTGGTGTTCTCCATGATCACCGTGCTGTGGGCCGTGTACGGCTACAGCCTGGCGTTCGGTGGCGAGGGACTGATCATCGGGAACCTGAGCAAGGTGTTCCTGATGGGCGTCACGCCGGAGTCGCTGGCCGACACCTTTACCGACGGCGTGAAGATCCCCGAATACATCTTCATCGCGTTCCAGTGCACCTTTGCCGGCATCACCTGCGCGCTGATCGTGGGCTCGTTCGCCGAGCGCATCAAGTTCGGCGCTGTGCTGCTGTTCTGCGCGCTGTGGTTCACCTTCAGCTACATCCCAATCGCTCACATGGTGTGGGGCGCCGGTGGTTACCTGCTCGACAAAGGCGCGCTGGACTTCGCCGGCGGCACCGTGGTGCACATCAACGCGGCCATGGCCGGCCTGGTGGGTGCCTACGTGATCGGCAAGCGCATTGGCTACGGCAAGGAATCGATGGCACCTCACAGCCTGACGCTGACCATGGTGGGTGCTGCGATGCTGTGGGTGGGCTGGTTCGGCTTCAACGCCGGCTCCAACCTGGAAGCCAACACCTTCGTGGGTCTGCCGTTCATCAACACCCTGGTGGCCACCGCCGCTGCCGTGCTGGCCTGGTGTGTTGCCGAGTCCCTGAGCAAAGGCAAGGCCTCGATGCTGGGTGCTGCTTCTGGTGCCGTGGCAGGTCTGGTGGCCATCACCCCGGCCTGCGGCTCGGTGGGCCCCATGGGCGCCATCGTCATCGGCCTGCTCGCCGGCTTCCTGTGCCTGTGGGGTGTGGGTGGTCTGAAGCGGATGCTCGGTGCTGACGACTCGCTCGACGTGTTCGGCATCCACGGCGTTGGCGGCATCATCGGCGCACTGCTGATCGGTGTGTTCGGCGCCCCAGGTCTGGGTGGCACGGGTGGCGAGGACTTCTCCATCGGCGGCCAGCTGCTGATCCAGGCCGAGGGTGTGCTGATCACCATGGTGTGGTCGGGTGTCGTGGCCTTCATCTGCTACAAGATCGTTGACATGGTCATGGGTCTGCGTGTGACGGAAGAAGCAGAGCGCGAAGGTCTGGACATCACCTCCCACGGTGAGACCGCCTACGGCCGCTGATCTCCCACAGCGCCATTCTGAAAACCCCGCGAGGCCGCTGGCCCGCGGGGTTTTTTCGTTGGGCAATGCGTCACTGACAGGCTCGCGCAACCCAGGGTAGATTGGGTGTCCGGTGCCAACCACACCCCTACCAGACCGTTCAGGGAGCCGCCATGTCCACAAGCCCGTCATCCCACCTCGCGCTGGCTGTGGCCGCCGGGCTGCTCGTCTTCGGCCTGGCCGCCGTTCAGCCCGCCGCCGCCAGCTCGAAGGCGCAACCGGGCGCTGCCGCGCCAGCCAAGAAGCTGCCGGGCAAGGTGAAATTCCGCGACGCCCCTTCGGCGGAAAAGCCGGCAGACCGCGCCAAGCGCCTCAAGCGCGAATGCAAGGGCCGGCCCAATGCCGGCATGTGCATGGGCCACGCCAGCTGAACGAGGGCATACCCCCGTCGCGCGCCCCTGGCCAGCGGCGCTGTGGTGCCTGGCGGGCACGGGATTGCACGTGGCCTTGAAAAAAAGTCAATGCGAGCGGCCGCGTGCTCGCTACCATGGCCGGCATGTCTTCCCACCCTGAAACCGCTCCCCAGACCCTCATCGATCGGGTGCGCGCAGCCAGCGCCGCACGCCAGCCGCTGCGCATTGTGGGCGGCGACACCAAGGCCTTTTATGGCGAGCCGGTCACCGGCGACACGCTGAGCACCGCCGACTGGCAAGGCATCGTGAGCCACGAGCCCACCGAACTGGTGGTGACGGTGCGCGCCGGCACGCCGCTGGCCGAGCTGGAGGCCGTGTTGCTGGAAAAGGGCCAGTGCCTGCCGTTTGAGCCGCCGCGCTTCGGTCCGGCGTCCACCATCGGCGGTGTGGTGGCGGCGGGCCTGGCTGGGCCCGCGCGGGCCGCAGCGGGCGGTGTGCGCGACTATGTGCTGGGCCTGCGTTTCATCGACGGGCGTGGCGAGTGGCTCACCTTTGGTGGCCAGGTCATGAAGAACGTGGCCGGCTACGACGTCAGCCGCGTCATGGCGGGCAGCCTGGGCACGCTGGGTGTGATCACCGACATTTCGCTCAAGGTCTTGCCGGTGGCCACGGCCGAGGCCACGTTGGTGTTTCCCCTGGGCCAGCACGACGCGCTGGAGCAACTGCACCGCTGGGGCGGCCAGCCGCTGCCGATCAACGCCAGTTGCTGGGTGCGCGATGGCAGCGAGGAGCGCTTGTATGTGCGCCTGCGCGGCGCCGTGGCGGCGGTGGACGCCGCCAGCGAACGCATGACCCGCGAAGCCCATGGCCAGCGCATGGACCAGGCCCAGGCCGCCGGCGACTGGACCGCCTGCCGCGACCAGACGCTCCCGTTCTTTCAGCCACCTGCGCCAGATCTGTGCCTGTGGCGTCTCGCCCTGCCGCAAACGGCGCCGGTGCTCTCACTGCCCTATGCGCAGCTGGTCGAATGGCAGGGCGCACAACGCTGGCTGTGGGCGCCAGCCGCGGCGGCTGGCGAGATTCGCTCGGCCAGCGCAGCGGTGAACGGCCACGCCACCCTGTTTCGCGCTGGTTCGGATGGCGCACCCGGCGTGCCGCGTTTCGATCGCCAGAGCAGCGCCATCGACACCATCACGCAGCGTCTGCGCGCAGCGTTCGATCCGGCTGGCATCTTCAATTCTGGGCGGGCATGATCGCCCACGCACCCGCCGAGGCGCGCGCCGCCAACTTTCCCGAGGGCCGGCCCGGTGCAGGGCATCCCCGCTCCGAACCGACGGACTGAACGCCATGCAAACCAACCTCGCTCCCCAGTACAAGAACACCGCCGACGGCCAGGCGGCCGAGGCGATTCTGCGCAAGTGTGTGCATTGCGGCTTCTGCACCGCCACCTGCCCAACCTACCAGCTGCTGGGCGACGAGCTCGATGGTCCGCGTGGTCGCATCTATCTGATGAAGCAGGTGCTCGAAGGTGCCGAGCCGACGCGCAAGACCCAGATGCACCTGGACCGCTGCCTGACCTGCCGCAACTGCGAAACCACCTGCCCCAGCGGTGTCGATTACGGCCACCTGATCGACATCGGCCGCAAAATCGTGGACGAAAAGGTGCCGCGCCCCGCTGCCGAAAAAGCCGTGCGCTGGTTGCTGAAAGAAGGCCTGCCCTCGCCGCTGTTTGGCCCCGCCATGAAGCTGGGTCAGCTGGTGCGTCCGCTCATGCCGGCGGTGTTGAAGAACAAGGTGCCAGCCAAACAAGATGCTGGCGCCTGGCCCACGCAAACCCATGCGCGCAAGGTGCTCATGCTGGCCGGTTGCGTGCAGCCGAGCATGATGCCCAACATCAACAGCGCCACCGCGCGCGTGCTCGATGCGGCCGGCATCCAGACCGTGATCGCGCCCAAGGCCGGCTGTTGCGGCGCGGTGAAGTTCCACCTGAACGACCAGGACGGCGGCAAAGCGGAAATGCGCCGCAACATCGACGCCTGGTGGCCCCACGTTGAAGCGGGCGTGGAGGCGATCGTGATGAACGCCTCGGGCTGCGGTGTGACCATCAAGGAATACGGCCACATCCTTGCCGACGACCCGGCCTACGCGGCCAAGGCCGCGCGCATCAGCGAACTCACCCAGGATTTGAGCGAGCTGCTGCCCGCCCTGGTGCCGGTGCTCAAGCCCAAACTCGCGAAAGCGCCCGACGCCAGCAAGGTGGTGGGCTTTCACCCGCCCTGCACGCTGCAGCACGGCCAGCAGCTCAGGGGCGGCGTCGAGCAGCACCTGGGTGCGCTCGGCTTCACCGTCCTGGTGGCGAAAACGGAAGCCAACCTGTGCTGCGGCTCGGCCGGCACCTACTCGGTGCTCAACCCCAAGCTGTCTTACCAGCTGCGCGATCGCAAGCTCGAGCACCTGAACGAGCTGAAACCCGCGGTGATCACCAGCGCCAACATCGGCTGCATCACCCACCTGCAAAGCGGCACCGAGACCCCGGTGCGGCATTGGGTCGAGGTGCTGGACGACGCGCTGCAGGGTGTGATCCCCGCGCTCGCCACCCTGCTCGTTTTCCAGTTGCTGGGCGAGGCGCTGGTGTTTGCCTCCGGCGCGCCGGTGCCTGGGCCGGTGGTGGGGCTGGCCTTGCTGCTGCTCACGCTTGTGCTGCGCCCCAGCGCCATCAGCGGCCTCAAGCTCACCGCGCAGACCTTGCTGCAACACCTGTCGCTGCTGTTCGTGCCGGCGGGCGTGGGCGTGATGCTGCACCTGCAGCGCCTGGGTGATGAGGCGCTGGCCATCGGGGTGGCGCTGGTGCTCAGCACCTGGGTGGGGCTGGCGAGTGCCGCGCTCACCATGGCCTGGCTGATGAAGCGCGTGAGCCGCCACGAGGACGCAGCATGACGCCGGGGCTGCCGTTGGCACTCAACGAGGTCTGGGTTTACCTCACCGCCACGCCGCTGCTGGGCCTGACCGCCACGCTGCTGGTTTACCACGGTGCTTTTCTCATCTACCAGCGCAGCGGCTTTCACCCGCTGGCCAACCCGGTCGCCATGGCGGTGATCGCGCTCGGTACGCTGCTCTGGGCCACCGGCACGCCCTACGCCACCTATTTCGAAGGCGCGCAGTTTGTGCACTTTCTGCTCGGCCCTGCCACGGTGGCGCTGGCCGTCCCCCTGTTCGAACAGCTCGCTCGCTTGAAGCGCCTGTGGCTCCCGATGCTTGGCGCGCTGGTGGTCGGCACGCTGGCGGCCACCGTGAGCGCCATCGGCATCGGCTGGGCCCTGGGCGCGTCCAAAGCCACGCTGGCTTCGCTGGCGCCCAAGTCGGTCACCACGCCGGTGGCCATGGGCATTGCCGAAAAGATCGGCGGCCTGCCTTCGCTCACCGCGGTGCTGGTGGTGAGCACCGGCATCGTGGGCGCAGCCAGCGCACGTTTTCTGTTCGATGCCCTGCGCATTCACGACCCCATGGTGCGCGGCTTCGCGCTCGGCACCGCCGCGCACGGCATCGGCACTGCGCGCGCGTTTCAGGTGAGCGAAGAGGCCGGCGCCTTTGCCGGCTTGGCCATGGGGCTGTGCGCCCTGTTCAGCGCGGTGGCGCTGCCGCTGGTGGCGGGCTTGTTGCTGCGGTGGATTTAGATACCCCCCGCGTCGTGGGGATGCACCCCCCCCGCGCCGGCTGCGCCGTCACCCCCCAGGGGGCGATGCTGGCGGCCCGGCAAAGCCGGTTCCACGGCATCCTGGGTCAAGACACGCCGCGCCTGAGGGGAAGTTGTTTCAGGGCACCGCGGAACCGGCTTTGCCGGGCCGCCAGTGCCGCCCCCTGGGGGGTGACGGCGCAGCCGGCGCGGGGGGGCTATGCCAACGCGGCTTCGATGTCTTTGGCCAGCTTTTCCGGCGCGTCCTGCGGCGCGTAGCGCTTGATCACGCGACCGTCTTTGCCCACCAGAAACTTGGTGAAATTCCACTTGATGGCTTTGCTGCCCAGCAGGCCTGGGGCTTCTGCGCTGAGCCACTGGTAAAGCGGGTGTGCCTCGGCGCCGTTGACGTCGATCTTGCTCATCATCGGGAAGCTCACGCCGAAATTGCGCTGGCAAAACGTGGCTATTTCGGCGTTGGTCCCGGCGTCCTGGCTGCCAAACTGGTTGCACGGGAAGCCCAGTACCACGAGGCCTCGTTCACCGTAAGTCTGGTGCAGTTTTTCCAGGCCACCGAACTGCGGCGTGAAGCCGCATGCGCTGGCCGTGTTGACGATCAACAGGGGTTGGCCGCGGTACTGGTCCAGGCTGACGGGCTGACCGTCAATGGACAGGGCTTCGAAATCGTAGAGGCTGGACATGGGCGGCTCCTGGGGGCGATACAAGTCACGGATTGTGGCTTGCGCCAGATGCCAGTGTGCGGTCTCTGACAAAACGCGGCGTTGGCATGCCGCGCGCTCATGCGGCGCGGGCATACTGGCGAGCGCCGATTTTCTGTGACCTTGATTGGGTGATCCTGATGCGTGGCTCCTACACCGTGGCCCTGGTGGGCTTCTCTCAACAAGAGGCTTCCACGCTGGAGTCGTTCCTGCGCCTCGCCGCGCGGCGCCCGCCCGGTTACGTGGTTCAGGACGAGGTCATGGACGCTCAGATCTTGATCGTCAACGCCGACAACCCGCAGGCCCTGCACCTGGTGCGCCACGCCGAACTGCCCGGGCGCGTGCTGCTGATTGGCTCGGCCGATGGGGGCACCGGCTGGCCGCTGCAACGCAAGCCGGTGAAGCTGGTCGCCGTGCTCGACGAGCTCGACCGTCTCGTGGGCATCAAGGCCCCGCTGGCGCCAGAGCCAGCGCTGGCCGCGGGCCCATCCGCCACCGCACCGCCGTTCAGGCGCCGCGCGCTGCCTCGGCACCGCCCATGGCGCCAGCGGCAGGCCCGCGGCGTCGTTCGCGCGATTCCGAGTTCCCGGCGACCCGGCCCATGCGCCGGACCGATGCGGTGCCGCCATCTTCCGCCGCTGCGTCGGCCGAGCCAGCGCCCATGCCCACGGTGCGACGCATGCCGCCAGCGGCATCCCAGCGCGCTGGCGTGATGCGCATGACCGACTTCGGCGGCATCGACGACCTGCCGTTGCCGTCGGCCCGCCAGCCGTCCGGCCGGCGCAGTGGTGATTCGCTGCTGCCCGCGAGCCAGCGCCAGGCGCCAGAGCTGCCACGTGGCGAGGTGCTGCTGGTGGCCGAAAGTCTGGTGGAGGGGCGCATCCTGCTGAAGCGGTTCAAGAAATACGGGCTCTCGGTCGACTGGTCGCGAGAGCCGGCGCAGGCCTTGGTGATGCTCAAGGCACACCCCTACCGAATGGTGGTGATCGACCGCCTGAGCGGCCAGCCCGATGCGTTTCAGGTCTGCCGTGCCGCCAAGCAGGAAAAGCACGGCGGGCGGGCGCCGGTGGTGGTCATGTTTGCCGCGATCGCCGGCAGCATGGACCGCATGAAGGCCGGTCTGGCGGGCTGCGACGCCTATCTGTCGCGCGCGGTGGCCGAAGCGGATCTTTACAAGGTGCTGGCCCAGCACCGTCTGGTCAATCTCGACGCGTTTGCCAAAACGAACATCGGTATGTGACCCCCCCCGCGCCGCAGGCGGCGCGGGGGGAGCCAATCAGCCGTGCAGATCGTCGCGCCGCGCAATCTCCAGCAGCCGCTCCAGCTCCGGGCCGTGGTGGCGCTGGTTGTGGCGGTGCCACATGGCGATGACGCCCATGAAGCCGGCGACCACCAGGCCGAACAGCGTGATGGCGATGAAGGCTGAGACGCCGGCCGCAGTCGAAAAACTGTAGAGCGCGCCCAGGCCCAGGATGCAGGCCTGCTCGTTGAAGTTCTGCACCGCAATCGAGCGGCCGGCACCCATCAGGTTGTGGCCGCGGTGTTGCAGCAAGGCGTTCATGGGCACCACCAGGAAGCCGCCGAGACCGCCGAGCAGAATCAGGAACGGCGCGGCCACCCACACGTTGTCGATGAAGTTCATGGCGATCACCAGCACGCCCATGGCAATGCCCAGCGGCATCACCCGCGTGGCCTGGTCGAGCTTCATGCGCATGGAGGCCACCACCGCGCCCACGGCGGTGCCCACCGCCACCACGCCCACCAGCGTCGAGGCTTGCGACGTGCTGTAACCCAGCGCCGCCGCCGCCCAGGCCAGCACGATGTAGCGCAGGTTGCCCGAGACGCCCCAGAACAGGGTGGTGGTGGCCAGCGAAATCTGGCCCAGCCGGTCGCGCCACAGGCGCTGGTTGCAGCGCCAGAAATCGGGCAGCAGCTCGATCGGGTTGCGCGGCATCGGGCGCGGCGTCACACCGGTCAGCGGAATGCGGGTGTTGAACCAGGCCGCCACCGCATACACCACCACCAGCACCGCGATCGCCGACTCGGGCGGGGTGTTGATGCCGGTGTGCATGAACGGCAGGTCGAGCGCGAGCAGCCGTTGCGACACGTAGGGTGCGATCAGCTGGCCACCGAACAGCACGCCCAGGATGATGGAGCTGATGGTGAGTCCCTCGATCCAGCCGTTGGCCTTGACCAGCTGCGAGGGCGGCAGCAGCTCGGTGAGGATGCCGTATTTGGCTGGCGAGTACGCCGCCGCGCCCAGCCCGACCACGGTGTAGGCCAGCAGCGGGTGCACCCCCCAGAGCATCAGGAGGCAGCCCACCACCTTGATCGCGTTGCTGATGAACATGACCTGGCCCTTGGGCCGGGCGTCGGCGAAGGCGCCCACGAAGGGCGCCAGGATCACATAGAACAGCGCGAACAGCGGCACCAGCGCCGCTGCCTGCCAGCTTGGCGCGCGCTGGGTGCGCAGCAGCTCGATCGCCACCACGAACAGCGCGTTGTCAGCCAGCGAGCTGAAAAACTGCGCCGTCATGATGGTGTAGAAGCCGCGCTTCATGGGGTGTGTGGTGTGCGTTCCCAGAGCCCGGCAGGGCAGCCTCGGCAGAGGCCCGTGGGACCCGGGTCGGCTCCGGCATGGCGTCTCAGCGGCTGTGGCTGATCGCGCGGCGGGGCGCCTGGGTTTTGTGCGAAAGTTCGGCGGTTGTCTCCAACGATGGCGGGTTATAGCACGGCGGTTGTGACCGGATGTGAATACCCGCCCCGCAATCCGTGCGGGGCGCCACGGCTTTGGCCAGATCCTGCATGGCCACCCCGGCACCCGTCTCCCGGCCACCCATTTTTCTGCTGCCATGCCCCGTCCGATTCTTGCCACCGTGCACCCCGAGGCCCTGCGCCACAACCTGAACCAGGCCCGCGCACGCGCGCCCGATGCCCATGTCTGGGCGGTGGTCAAGGCCAACGCCTACGGCCACGGCATCGAGCGCTGTTTTGATGGCTTGCGCAGTGCCGACGGCTTTGCCCTGCTCGATCTTGACGAGGCGCAGCGCATCCGCGCGCTCGACTGGCGCGGCCCCGTTTTGCTGCTCGAAGGTGCTTTTGAGCCGCGCGATCTGGAGCTGTGCTCCCGGCTGCACCTGTGGCACACGGTGCACTGCAACGAGCAGATCGACTGGCTTGCGGCCCACAAAACGCAGCTGCCGCACCGGGTCTTCCTCAAGCTCAACAGCGGCATGAACCGCCTGGGCTTCACGCCCACCGCGTTCCGCGCCGCCTGGGCGCGGCTCAACGCACTGCCGCAGGTGGAAGAAATTTCGCTCATGACCCACTTCAGCGACGCCGACGGCCCGCGCGGCATCGCCCATCAGGTGGCGGCGTTCGAAGCCGCCACGGAAGACCTGCCCGGCGAGCGCACCCTGTGCAACAGCGCCGCCATCCTGCGCCACGCAGACAGCCCGCTGCGCGGCGAGGGCGTGACCACGCTGGCAGCCGACTGGGTGCGCGAGGGCATCGCGCTCTACGGCGGCGCGCCCGACCACCCCGCCCAGACCGCTGCCGGCTGGGGCCTGCAGCCCGCGATGACGCTCTCCACCCGGGTCATCGGCGTGCAGTCGCTGCAGGCCGGCGACACCGTGGGCTACGGCTCTGCCTTCACCGCCGGGCAGCCCATGCGCATCGGTGTGATTGCCTGTGGCTACGCCGATGGTTATCCGCGCCACGCACCGACCGGCACGCCGGTGCTGGTGGACGGCGTGCGCACCCGCATCGTGGGCCGGGTCAGCATGGACATGATCACGGTCGACCTCTCGCCCTGTGGTGACGGTGTGGGGGTGGGGGCGGAGGTGGTTTTGTGGGGGCAGGCTTCTTCGGGCGCCTTGCTGGCGGCCGATGAGGTGGCGCAGGCGGCGGGCACGATTTCGTATGAGTTGTTTTGTGCGGTGGCGCAGCGGGTGCCGTTTGCTGTTGTCTGATTTCTTTGTCTTTTTGTTTTTTCTTGCTGAGTAGGCCGGGCCGAGACCCGGCCTACTCAGCAAGAAATTTCTTCACGGCATAAGCGAACGACAAGGGGAAGTCTTGTACCCCATGGGGTATGCAGCTATACTGCGCCAGGTATAGGAGCCCCACCATGTCGTCCCAAGCATTTCCCCCCTCACGCCGCCTCCAACCCACCGCCCAGTGGGCGCTGGCTGTTGGCTTGCTGCTGGGCACGTCCGCGTTGTTCGCT
The DNA here is from genome assembly GCA_963831255.1 of uncultured beta proteobacterium. Lineage (GTDB taxonomy): Bacteria > Pseudomonadota > Gammaproteobacteria > Burkholderiales > Burkholderiaceae_C > Hydrogenophaga. The sequence goes on from CAWHPI010000011.1 coordinate 11,357, forward strand.
CAGACCGCGCAGGTGCCGCAGGTCCCCACCATGACGGTGGGGGCCCAGTCGGTGGGCGCGGGACTGGAGCTGGACGGCAGCCTGCAGGCGGTGCGCCAGAGCACGCTGTCGGCGCAGGCCAGCGGCCGCATCGCGCAGCTGCAGGTGAAAGCGGGTGACCGGGTCAAGGCTGGGCAGGTGTTGGCGGTGATCGACGACCGCGCCACCCAGGCCGGTGTGGCGCAGGCGCAGGCCGGTGTGGCGCAGGCCGATGCGCAGCTGGTCAATGCCCAGGCGCAATTCGAACGCACGCGCGATTTGCGCGCCCAGGGCTTCGTGGCGCAGGCGGCGCTGGACACGGCGCAATCGCAGCTCAAGGCAGCGCAGGCCGGGCTGGCTGCGGCGCGCGCCGGCCAGACGCAGTCTTCCTTGGCGCAGGGCTTCACGCGCCTGACCGCGCCCTACGACGGCTGGGTGCTTGCAGACGCACGCCGAGGCCGGCGCGCTGGCGATGCCGGGCACGCCGGTGTTGACCGTTTACGCGCCGCAACCGATTCGCGCCGTGGTCCATGTGCCTGCTTCGCTGCAAGGCGCGGCGCAGCAAGCCCAACTGGCCGAGGTGCGGCTGCCGGGCTCGGAGCGATGGGTCAAGCCGGTGGCCAGCACCAGCCTGCCCGCCGCCGATCCGGTGTCGCAGACGGTGGAGTGGCGGCTCGACTTGAGCGCGGCCGACGGCGCAAACCAGGTGCCGGGGCGGCAGGTGCGGGTGCGCTTTGTTGGCAACAGCGAGCAGCAGCGCCTCACCGTGCCAGCCTCGGCGCTGGTGCGCCGCGGCGAGCTGACCGCGGTGTACCTGGTGTCGCCGCGCGGCGAGGGGCAGCCTTCGGGCTTTTCGCTGCGTGCGGTGCGCACGGGCTCGGGCCATGGCGAGGCTGGCGTGGAGGTGCTGTCCGGCCTGAAGTCGGGCGACCGTGTGGCGCTCGACCCGGTGCGCGCAGGTCTGAGTGGCGCAGAGCCCGCTGCACAGTGAGCGAGTCAGCATGAGCGCCCCACACACCGACCCCGCGTCGACCAGCGCGCCCGAGAAGCTCGGCTTTTCTGGCTCGATCGCACGCGCCTTTCAGGGCAACGCCATCACGCCGCTGCTGGCCATCGTGGCTTTGTTGCTGGGCCTGTTTGCCGTGCTGGTGACGCCGCGCGAGGAAGAGCCGCAGATCAACGTGACCATGGCCAACGTGCTGATCCCCTTCCCCGGGGCATCGAGCGCTGACGTGCAGCAGATGGTGGCGGGCGCCGGCCGAGCAGGTGCTGTCGCAGATTCAGGGCATCGAGCACACCTACTCGGTCTCGCGCCCCGGCGTGGCGGTGCTGACCGTGCAGTTCCAGGTGGGCGTGCCGCGCACCGAGGCGCTGGTGCGGCTCTACGACGTGCTCAACGCCAACCAGGACTGGTTGCCGCAAGGCTTGGGCGTGCTGACACCGATCGTCAAGCCCAAGGGCATCGACGACGTGCCCGTGCTTGCCGCCACGCTGTGGACCAAAGACGCCGCCAGCGCGCTCGACCTGGAGCGTGTGGCGCACTCGGTGGAAGCTGAGCTCAAGCGCGTGCCCGGCACGCGCGAAGTGGTCACCATCGGCGGCCCGGGCCGCGCGGTGCATGTGTGGCTGGAGCCGAACCGGCTGCGCGAGCGCGGCGTGAGCGTGCAGGCGCTGAATGGCGCGATCGCGTCGGCCAATCTGGGCCTGCCTTCGGGCTCGGTGATCAACCCGGCGGCGGCAGCGGGCGAGCCCGGCATGCTCAGCGTGCAGACCGGCGAATTTCTGCAAAACGCGAAAGACGTGGGCGACATCGTGGTGGGTGTGAGCCAGGGCCGGCCGATCTACCTGCGCGAGGTGGCGCGGGTGGAAGCCGGCGCGCAGCTGCCGCAGCGCTATGTGTGGTTCACCCCCGGCGCGGCCGATGTGGCGCACGCTGAACAGCAGGGTCAGAGTCACCCGGCCGTGACCATCACCGTGACCAAGAAGCCCGGCGAGAACGCGGTGGATGTGGCGCGCGGCGTGCGCGAGCGGCTGGACGTGCTGCACAACACCGTGATTCCCGATGACGTCGAAGTCTCGATCACGCGCGACTACGGCCAGACCGCCGCCGACAAGGCCAACAAGCTGATTCAGAAGCTGATCTTCGCCACCGCCAGCGTGATCATTCTGGTGGGTCTGGCGCTGGGCCGGCGCGAGGCGGTCATCGTTGGCGCCGCGGTGATCCTCACGCTCACGGCCACGCTGTTCGCGTCCTGGGCCTGGGGCTTCACGCTCAACCGGGTTTCGCTGTTCGCGCTCATCTTCTCCATCGGCATCCTGGTGGACGACGCCATCGTGGTGGTGGAAAACATCCACCGCCACCGGAGCCTCACGCCCGACGTGCCTTTGTCGGTGATCATCCCGCGCGCGGTGGACGAGGTGGGCGGCCCCACCATCCTGGCCACCTTCACCGTCATCGCCGCGCTGCTGCCGATGGCGTTCGTGAGCGGCCTGATGGGCCCGTACATGAGCCCGATCCCGATCAACGCCAGCATGGGCATGGCGATTTCGCTGGCGATCGCGTTCACGGTCACGCCGTGGCTGGCCCTCAAGCTCACCAAGACCGGCGCCGGCCACGCCGCGCACGGCCCGAGCAAGGTCACGAACGCGCTGCAAGGTTTCTTCACCCGCGTGCTCACGCCCCTGCTGGCCAGCGCGAAAAAACGCTGGCTGCTGCTGGCCGGCATCCTGATCGCGCTGCTGCTTTCGGTGGGCCTCGCGCGTGGTGCAGTGGGTGGTGCTGAAGATGCTGCCGTTTGACAACAAGAGCGAGTACCAGGTGGTGCTCGACATGCCAGCCGGCACGCCGCTCGAAGACACGGCCGCTGCCTTGCAAGACATGACAGCCTTTCTCGCGCAGCAACCCGAAGTGGCCGATGTGCAAGGCTACGCCGGCACCGCCAGCCCGATCACCTTCAACGGCCTGGTGCGTCAGTACTACCTGCGCGCCGAGGCCGAGAGCGGCGACCTGCAGGTGAACCTGGTCGACGCCCACCATCGCAGCGAAAAAAGCCACGCCATCGCGCAGCGCCACCGGCTGCCGCTGGAAGCCATTGCGGCGCGCCACGGCGCGCGCATCAAGGTGGTCGAAGTGCCCCCGGGCCCGCCCGTGCTCTCGCCCATCGTGGCCGAGGTCTACGGGCCCGATGAAGCCGGCCGCGCCGAGCTCGCGCTGCGCGTGGCCCAGGCCTACCGCGACACGCCCGACATCGTGGGCGTGGACACCACGCTGAAAGAGAACGCACCGCGCGCCTTCCTGCGCATCCAGCGCCAGCGCGCCGAGTCGCTGGGCATTCCGGTGCAGGTGATTGCGCAAACCGTCAACGCCGCGCTCTCGGGATCGGACGCCGCCTACCTGCACGACGGCCACGCCAAGTACCCGGTGCCGGTGCGGCTGCAACTGCCGCTGGACCAGCAGGTGGGCCTGACCAGCCTGCTTGCGTTACCGATGCAGGCGGCCAATGGTGCGATGGTGCCGCTGTCGGAGCTGGTGACGGTGGAGCGGGGCGTGATCGACCAGCCGCGTTCACCAAGAACATGCTGCCGGTGATCTACGTGCTGGGCGACATGGCGGGCAAGCTCGATTCACCGCTCTATGGCCTGTTCGAGATTCGCAGCCAGATGAAGGCCGCTGCACTGCCCAACGCTGGCGAGCTCGGCGAGTACTGGATCAGCCAGCCCAAAGACCCGTACCGCCAGTACGCGGTGAAGTGGGACGGCGAATGGCAGATCACCTACGAGACCTTCCGCGACATGGGCGCGGCCTACGGCGTGGGCCTGATCCTGATCTACCTGCTGGTGGTGGCGCAGTTCAAGAGCTATGTCACGCCGCTGATCATCATGGCGCCGATCCCGCTCACCATCATCGGCGTGATGCCGGGCCACGCGCTGCTGAATGCGCAGTACACCGCCACTTCCATGATCGGCATGATCGCGCTGGCCGGCATCATCGTGCGCAACTCCATCCTGCTGGTGGACTTCATCGAGCTGGAAACGAAGCGCGGCGTGCCGTTTGCGCGAGGCCGTGGTGCAGTCTGCCGCGGTGCGCGCGCAGCCCATCGCGCTCACCGGCCTGGCCGCCATGATGGGCGCCTTCTTCATCCTGGACGACCCGATCTTCAACGGCCTCGCCGTCTCGCTGATCTTCGGCATCGCCGTGTCGACCCTGCTCACCCTGGTGGTGATTCCCGTTCTCTATTTCGCCACCTACCGCAAGCGCCATGAAGGCGCTGCGGTTGCTGCCCTGAGTTTTTCCAACCCTGTGTTTTTTTAAGGAGATTGACATGACCGTTGAACGCTACATCCGCATCATGGCCGGCTTTCGTCGTGATGCTCTCGCTGGCCCTGGGTTACGACGGCCAGCCCGATCTTCGTGAGCGCCTGGTTCCTCGCGCTGCACCGCCTTCGTCGGCTTCAACCTGTTCCAGTCCGGCATCACCGGCTTCTGCCCGCCCGGCATCCTGTTGCGCAAGCTGGGTGTGCCCGAGGGCGGCAGCTGCGGCCGTTGAAATCCGGCTGCCCTTCCCGTTCCTACCAACCGACCACGCCATGACATCACCAACCCCGCTCAAATTTCTCATGCCCGGCTGGTTCTCGCTCGTCATGGGGCTGTGTGGGCTCTCGCTGGCCTGGCACCGCGGGCAGCGGGTGTTCGGCGACATGGCCGATGGCGTGGCGCTGGTGATGGCGGCGCTGGCGGCGCTGGTGTTTGTGGTGCTGCTGGTGGCGTCTGTGCTGCGTGCGGTGCGCTACCCGGCAGCGCTGGCCGAAGACCTCCGGCATCCGGTGCGCCACGCCTTCGTGGCCGCGTTCCCGGTGTCGGTGCTGCTGCTGGCGACCGTCGGCGTGGCGCTCGTGGGGCCGAGCGCTGGGCTGGAACGCGTTGTGGTGGCTGGGCGCGCTGACCCAGCTCTGGGCCACGGTGTGGGTGCTGGGGCGCTGGCTGGCGCCCGCCACGCCGGGGCAGGGGCCGGGCAACACGGGGCTGTGGCCGGCGGTCACGCCCGTGCTGCTGATTCCGGTGGTGGGCAACGTGGTGGTGCCGCTGGCGGGTCTGCCGCTTGGGCACACCGTGTGGTCGGCCGCGCAGATGGGCATTGGTGCTTTTTTCTGGCCCATCGTGCTGGCGCTGGTGCTGGCGCGGCGCATGGCCCACAGCCCGCTGCCCGACCGCATCCTGCCCGCCTGGTTCATCACGCTGGCGCCGCCGGCGGTGATCGGCATGCGTGCTGGCGCAGTGGCAGGCGCCGCCGGTGCTGGTGTTGGCGCTGTGGGGCGTGTCGGTGTTCTTTCTGCTGTGGCTGCTGCCGATCGCCAAGCGCATCGCGAGCCAGCCGTTTGGTTTGAGCTACTGGGCTTTGTCGTTCCCGCTGGCGGCGCTTGGCCACGCTCACGCTGCGCGTGGGCGACCTGTTCCCCGACGCCGCGGGCTTGCAAAGCGCTGGCGTGCTGCTGCTGGCCGTGACCTCGATGGTGATCCTGTGGCTGGCCTTTGCCACGGTGCGCGGTCTGCGCGACGGCTCGCTGCTGGCGCCCGAGCCGCTGGCCAACATCCAGCCGGTGTCGGCTTGAGCGAGCCCTGGGGAGCGGGATGAGCGACGAACCAAAGCCGCCGACCAGCCCATCGGTCGAGTGCCTGCCCGAGGCGCGCCGGGTCGATCTGGTCAACCGCCTGCGCCGCGCCGAAGGTCAGATGCGCGGCCTGCTGCGCTTGCTGGAAGACGGCGCCGACTGCGCCCGCATCGCGCAGCAGCTGCTGGCCACGCGCCATGCGCTGGACAGCACCTATGTGCGCCTGAACCTCTCGCTGGCCGAGGCCGAGCTGCACGGTGCGCGTGGCGGCGAGCTGCCGCCGGTGAGCGAGGTGCTGGACCGGTTGCAGAGCCGGCTGGGGCGGTCGCGGTAGCTGGATGTTGCCCCCACGCTCCGCCGCTGTCGCGGGTCGCTGCCCCCCGAGGGGGCTGATTTCCCTTGGGGCGGCCCGGCGGGAAATCGGGAGCCCCCACGCTGCCCCGCTGGACGAGGTCTGCTGCAGCCCGAGGGGGCTGGGCCTGCCTTGGGGCGGCCCGGCGGCTGGCCCGTTGCCCTCCGCCACCCCGCTGCGCGACCTATTGCCCAGCGCCTCCAGATGAGCACTCGGTCAACCCGTAGCGTTCGCAGAACGGGCTGCTCAGCAGCGGCAGCCAGGGCGGCACCTGATGGAACTCGCGGGCGATGGTGGTGAGCACGGTTTCGCGGTACGGCGCGTAGCGAAAACCCACACCGTCCACCGCGTAAAAAGCCACGCCATCGATCATCCACTGCCGGCTGCTCACGCGCTCGAAGTAGGGCGCGAAGTCGCCGAGATCGGGTGGGTTGTAGTCGAAGATGCGCAGCGTCTGACCGTCAAACTGGCGGAAGTCCACCTGCAGGTCGTCCTGCCGCGCGTGGTGGCGCCCGACGCCGAACACCGGCACATAGCGCTTGTGGTGAAACGCCAGCATGGCGGCGGGGTTGTAGGTGCGCGCCATCAGCGTGGCGCCAGCCGGCATGTCTTGCTGCAGCGCGGCCACCAGCGCCGGGGTCTCGCGCAGAAACACCGCGCGGTCGTGCAGCTTGGTGGGTTGCCACCAGCTCAGCGGCGCCCAGGCGATCGCGGCCACGAGCAGCAGGTGCGGCACGCCGAGCCACAGGGTCCAGCGCCACGAGCGGCGCAGCGCGTTCGCGTCCAGCGACAGCGCCGCCCAGGCCACAAACAGCGGCACGAAACCCAGCACCCAGTGCAGGCCGATGCTGCGGCGCAGGCTGATGAATGCGAACAGCAGCAGCGGGAACAGCCACAGCACCGCCAGCGTTCGACGCGTTTGCACCGATACCCCATCATGTCCGCGCGGCGCGCGCCCCGCCTGCCAGAGCAGCCAGGGCGTGAGCAGATAAGCCACCATGGCCGCGTACACCGCTGGCGTGGTCAGGTTCCAGTGACCGCCTTCGTTGCGGTTGAACACGTTGAACATCACATTGGTCCAGCCGTGCGTGGCGTTGAAGGCCACGTTGAGAGCGATCGATGGCAAGGCGGTGGCAAACATCAGCGGCAGCGCCCACCAGCGCTCGCGCCGCCAGCCCAGGATGTGCACCGCGTAGCCCACGCCGAGCAGCACCGCAAAGTACTTGGAGAGAAACGCCAGACCGACGAAGCCGCCGGCCAATGCGTACCAGCCGGCGCTTCTGCCCGGCGCGGTGTCGGCCCGAAGATAGGCCCAGGCCGACAGCGCCATGAACAGGAGCAGCGGCGTGTCGGTGGTGACCAGCACGAACATCCACGACCACGGCAGCGCCAGGTACACCGCGCCCGCCGCCCAGGCGCTGGCTTCGCGCTCGGCCGGCAGGACGCGCCGCAGCGCGTCCACCAGACCCAGGCCAATCACGCTGGTCACCAGCAAGGTGACGCTGCGCAGCACCAGCGGCGCATCGCCGATGCCGTGCAGCAGCGCCAGCAGCCAGCCCACCATCGGCGGATGGTCCGAATAGCCCCAGGCCGGGCGCACACCCCACTGGTAGAAAAACGCCTCGTCGCCCGTGATCGGAAAGCCCGCCGCGATCACGAGTTTGAGCAGCAACGTGCCCCAGAAGGTGAGCCAGAACAGACGCCGGGCGTCGGCGGTGGGGAAATCGAAAGCGTTCATGAAGGTTCAAATAGCGAAAACAAGGCGTCGAACTGCCCAGCATGTCCGGGCGCGAAATGCCTTGATCCAGCGCACCGCGGAACCGGCTCCGCCGGTCCGCCGGTGCAGCCCCCTTGAGGGGGTGACGCCGTAGGCGGCGCGGGGGTGGGTCAAGCCTCCAGCGCAAGCAAGCAAACGCCCACCACGATCAGCCCGCAGGCGAACACGCGCAACCAGGAAAACGGCTCACCCAGCCACACCACGCCCACCACGAGCGTGACGACAAAGCCCAGGCTCACCAGCGGATAGGCCACGCTCACGTGCAGCCGCGACAGCACCCACAGCCAGAGCACCGCGCTCGTGCCGTAGAGCACCAGGCCGAGCCACACCAGCGGGCTGGTGAGCGCGTGGCCGTAGGTGCTGGCGAGGTCGCCGCCAGCCGGGCCACCCATGCCGCGCTTCATCGCGATCTGCGCCGCCGACGACAGCAGCACACAAAAAACAGCCAGGCTGAGCGCGATCGATTTCATGCGGTGGGCCCGATGATGGCCAACAGGCCCACGCCCACCAGCAGTGCCACGGTCAGCCAGCTGAAATAGTCTTTCAATGCAAATTGCAGCGGGTCTTCGCCATGCAGTTCGCGGCGCCCGGTCTTGAGCCAGATCCGCATGATCCACAGCAGCAGCAGCGGCGCGGCCGCCCAGAGCCACTCGGGCTCGGCGTATTGCGTGCGGCCATGCTGGCTGTCGATGTAGAGCGTGAGCACCATCACCGAGAGAAAACCGCTGGACATGCCCATGCCGCGCAGCGAGGCCAGGTCGCGTGGCTGGTAGCCGCGCCCGGGAGCGAGCTTGGCGTCTTCCTCTGCACAGATCTCTTCCAGCTCAGCGCAGCGCTTGACCAGCGCCAGGCTCAGGAACAGGAACATGGATATCGCCAGCAACCAGTTCGACGGCACCACCTGCGCGGCAATCGCGCCAGCGCCGATGCGCAGCGTGTAGAGCGCGGCCAGCACCAGCACATCCACCAGCGGCAAGCGCTTGAGGTGGATGGAATAGGCGAGCGTGATCACGGTGTAAAGCAGCAACATGGCCGCGAACCCGGTGGACACCGCGAGCGCGAGTGCGAACGCCAGCGCCAGCATCGCCGCGCCCAGCAGCACCGCCGCGGGAATGGAAAGGGTGCCAGCGGCCAGCGGGCGCAGCCGCTTGATGCGGTGCACCCGGTCGCTGGGCAGATCGAGCAGATCGTTGAACAAGTAGGTGGCCGAAGCGCAAAGGCCGAAGGCCACAAACCCCAGCGCCACCGCGCCCCAGGCCTGCGCTGCGGTGGCGTGCGCGGCAATCAGCGGAATGAACAGCAGCGCGTTTTTGGCCCATTGCTTGAGCCGGATCGCACGCAGCACGGTGCGCAGGCGCAGCGGCTGGCGCTCGAACACCTGCGCCTGGGGGTGCTGCTGGCGCAGCTGGGCGAGCACCGAGGCCGGGGTGTTGACCGCCACCGCTTGCGCGCTGCCTTGCCACACCGCCAGATCGTCGCGGCTGTTGCCGGCATAGGCCCACTGGGCGTGGCCGGCGGCCTGCGCATGGGCGGCAATCGCCGCGCGCTTGTTGTCCTGGCTCAGGTTTGCACTGCCATCGGTACCCAGGCTGTCGCTGAACACGCCGATGTGGTCGGCCACCTCGCGCACGATGCGCCCGTCGGCCGCGCTGGCGAGCACCAGCATTCGCCCGCGGGCATGCTCACTGCGGAGGTACTGCAAAAAGTCGTCGCGATACGGCAGACGCGCCGGGTCGGGACGAACCGCATCGGCCAGGCGGCGCTTGAAGCCGGCCTTGCCCAGCGCCAGCCAGGCCAGCAAGCGCAGCAGGTTCAGCGGGCTTTGCCGCAAGAACAGCATCACCGACTCGTAGAGCGTGTCGCTCGGCGTGAGCGTGCCGTCCATGTCCACATACAGCGGCATGACGGGCAGATCGGGATCGGTCGGTGTCGGTTCGGGGGGGCGCATGATGGGGCGATTCTAGGAGCCCACCCGCCATGGCTCCCGCAGCCCGGTTGCCTCGCACCTGGGCCAGCTCCCGATCCGCGGCTTTCTGCGTGAGTTTCTGCTCACGGCGCGCCAAGGCGCGCGGTGAGCGGCGTCCGTCAACCAGCGACCAGCGCGCCGGCCTTCATGCGGTCGCGCGCCAGAGCCTCGCGCGTGGCCCAGCGGCGGAAGAAGATGGTGACCACGCTGCTGCTGAGCACGATGAACAGCGAGTACAGCACCGGGATCAGCAACACCTCTTGCTGGATGGTGGTGGCAATGCTGAGCGTGACGATGAGCACCGCCAGCGGGCCGTTCTGAATGCCGGTCTCCAGCGCGATCGTGCGGCTGCGGTTGTTGTCCTGGCGCAGCAGCCGCGCCATCACGTAACCCAGCGCCATGCCGATCAGTCCCAGACCGATGGCGGCGAAGTACACCGGCCACGCGGTTTCGGCCAGCAGCTGGTGGTTGCGCGGCACCCAGGTGGCGACCAGGAAGACGATGACCACGATGCCCATGAAGCCGCCCAGCAGTTCGATGGTGGCGCCGATGTTGGGGTTGAGCTTGCGCAGCACCATGCCCAGCACGGTCGGCACCAGCAACACCACCAGCACCTGCGCCACGTTGGACGCCGGAATCTTGAACTCGCTGGAGAGCCCCGCCAGCGACGAATAGAACTCCAGCAGCAGCGGCACCATCACCAGCGCGAGCAGCGTGCAGACCGTGGTCATGAGGATGGACAGCGCCAGCACGCCTTTGCTGAAGTAGCTGAAGATGTTGGAGGTGGTGCCGCCGGGCATGCAGGCCATGAGGATCAGGCCCACGGTGAGGCCGGGCGAGAGGTCCAGCGCCATGGCCAGCGCAAAGCCCAGCAGCGGCATGATGCCGAACTGGCACAGCATGCCGACCAGCACGCCCTTGGGTTTGCGAAAAGCGATGAGGAAATCGCGCCAGGTGAGGGAAGCGCCCATGCCCAGCATGATGACCATCATCATGATGCCCAGCAGGCGGGTTTCGAATTCGGTGATCATGGTTGTTGCCTCTTCGTGTTGTTCTGGATTCAGGCCTTGGCCTGGGTTTCGCTCTGCACTTCTGCTTTCAGCGTCTTGCGCAGCACCTTGCCGATCGGGCTCTTGGGCAGCTCGTCGCGCAGCACCACGATGCGCGGCACCTTGTAGGCGGTGAGCTGCTGTCGGCAATGCGCGATCACCTGCTCGGTCGTGAGCTTCGCGGCGTGGTCCGGATGCGGCACCACGTAGGCGCGCACCGCCTCGCCGGTCTTGGCGTCGGGCACACCGATCACCGCCACTTCCAACACCGTGTCCAGCTGGGCGATGGTGTCTTCCACCTCGTTGGGGTAGACGTTGAAGCCCGACACCAGCACCAGATCTTTCTTGCGGTCGACGATGCGCAGAAAGCCATCAGGCTCCATCACCGCCACGTCGCCGGTGGCCAGCCAGCCGTCGTTCAGCACGCCGGCGGTTTCCACCTCGTTGTTCCAGTAGCCCTGCATCACCTGCGGGCCGCGCACGCAGATCTCGCCCGGCTCGCCCGGCGCCACTGGCATGCCGTCGTGGCCCATCAGGCGCAGCTCGGTGCCCGGCGCCGGAATGCCGATGCTGCCCAGGCGCGGCGTGCCGCGCAGCGGGTTGAAGCTGACCACGGGTGAGGTCTCGGTCAGGCCATAGCCCTCGGCGATCGGCGTGCGCGTCACCTCCACCCAGCGCTGCGCGACCGCGCCGTGCAAGGCGGTGCCGCCGGCAATCGAGGCCTTGAGCTGCTTGGGCGGGTAGGCGGTGAACCACTCTTCGTTGAGCAGGCCGTTGAACAGGGTGTTGACCCCGGTCATCCAGGTGATGGGGAAGTTTTCCACCGCGCGTTGGAGGTTCTGCACCGGGCGCGGGCTGGGCACCAGCACGTTGTGTGCGCCGATGGCCAGGAAGCCCAGCAGGTTGGCCGTGAACGCAAAGATGTGATACAGCGGCAAGGCGGTGAGCACACACTCGCGGCCTTGCTCCATGTGGGTGGCGCCCATGGCCAGCATCTGGTTGACGTTGTTGAGCAGGTTGCCGTGGCTGAGCATGGCGCCCTTGCTCACGCCGGTGGTGCCACCGGTGTACTGCAGGGCGGCCAGGTCGGCGTGCGTGAGGCCCTGCCAGTAGGTCTTGGCGGGCGCAGCGGCCAGCGTGGCACGGCCTTGCGCCAGCGCGTCTGCCAGGCGCACATGCGGCACCGTCACCGGCGGCAGCACCTTGCTCCAGACCTTTTGCACGCCGCGGATCACCGCGCCCGGCACGGCCGGAAAAAACTCGCTCACCTTGGCCAGTACCACGTGCTCGATACCGCTGCGCTTGAGCACGCCCGGCAGCTTGTCGGCAAACATGTCCATCACCACCAGCGCGCGCGCGCCGGCGTCGTTGAACTGGTGAACCATTTCGCTCTCGGTGTAGAGCGGGTTGGTGTTGACCAGCACGCAGCCGGCCTTGAGCACACCAAACGCCACCACCGGGTAGGCCAGGCAGTTGGGCATCTGCACCGCCACCCGGTCGCCAGCCTGCAGCTTGAGCGTCTGGCGCAGGTAGCCGGCGAAAGCGTCGGATAGCTGGTTGACCTGCGCGAAGCTCAGGCGCCCGTTCATGCCGTTGGGCATGACACAGCTGAAGGCCGGGTGTTTGAGGCGCTTGGCGGCCTGCTCGGCGGCGAAATGGGTGCAGCGTTCCTGCACCAGCTCGGCGAGCGAGGCATGGGCTGGCGCCGGCAGCTCGGGCGCGATGCCCACGCTGTCGTACGTGGCGAACCAGGGGCGTTGCGTTGGGTCGAAGGCGGTGTCTTGTTTCATGGTCTTCCTCGAGTGGTGCTTGTCATTCTGGGTATGGCTTGCCGCTGGCCCGGTGCGGCGGAACTGGCCGAGGGTCCAGGCGGCCATTGGGAACTGGCCGATGCTTCAAACCATCAGCTGGCCCCAACCCCGTTGCACCAGTTCAATCACCAGGTGCGACAGGGAAACTGCGTATGCCGTGGCTGCCACGCCAGCCACACCGGCCAGCAGCAGCGCCAGCCCGTCGCGGAACATCCAGCCCAGGCTCAGCAGCACCAGGCTGATGGCCGGCAGCACGTTACCAAACGGCAGCGGAATGAAGATGAGCGCCGCCATGAGCGCGATCCAGACGCCCCAGACCGGACGCAGGCGGCGGTGACTCCAGTGGGTCCAGCGCGGGACTCAGCCATCGGTCGGCCTGCTCGTAAATCCAGGCCAGGCCGTGCAGACAGCGCCGGGTCCAGGTTTCATTGAGGGTGACGCGGCCCAGGCGCTCGGGCAGCGGCATGTGGTCCTTGCCGCGCAGCCAGGTCCAGGCCAGCAAAAAAATGCCCAGACTGAGCACCATGCCGGCGCCCGCCACCGGCAGCGTGGCCAGCACCGCCATCAGCATCAGCAGCACCGGGCCGGACGCATCGCCATGCAGCCTCACCAGCTCGGCCATGCTCAAACGCAAGCCCGCCGGCTCGCTGGAGCCGGCGGGTGTGCCGGATGGCTGCGCCGCCTGGCGCAGTGTGTGCGCCAGTGCGCGGTTCATGCGGGCATGCGCTTCAGGCTGCTCGGCCGGGTGAATTTGCCCAGCAGAAAATGCCCGGCAACCGTGGCGGCCAGCATCAGCAGCAAGACCACGCCCCACACCACCCAGATCAGCGGGATCAGCCAGCTCACCACGCTGCCCAGCGCCGGGCCGCTCTGGCCCAGCCAGCCCATCACCTGCACCCAGGCGGCTTGAATACCCTGGACCCAGGCCGGGTCGATCCACAGCGCCAGCCAGGCCGGCACTGGCCACTGGCCCACGTTGTTGATGACATCGCCGGCCTGGCCGGAGGCCACCGTGGTGGCCAGCCAGCCGGTGAGCTCGGCCGAGACCAGCGCGGTGCCGGTCCACAACGCCGCAAGAAGGGCGAAGACGATCCAGAGGGCGATTTTCATGATGGGTTCCAAAAAAGGGGGCGAAAAATCGCTGGCGGTCTCAGACCGCCAGCCGCGCCGCCGGGTTGGCGGCGGCGTGTGGGTTGGGTGTGTGCGGCCAGGCGCGGGCCAGTTCGTCGAGCATGGCGGTTTCGCCGTCGGCCAGGTGGCCGTCAGACAGCATCACCGCTTCGCACAGCGTCCTCACTTCGGCGCCCAGCGCCGGGTCTTGCACCTCGCCAAACAGGCGGCGTTCGTGTGGCGGTGTCGATGGCGGCCGAGCCCAGCCATTCGCCATGTGAGGCCAGCAGCAGGTCTTCGCAGAAGTGATCGATCACCTGCTTGAAAGCCTCTGGCGCCAGCCCCAGGCGCGCTGGCGCGCTCAGGCGGTCCAGGGCCTTGATCTCGCTGATCGCGTAGTGGCCGTCGGCCACCAGGGCCATGGCCAGCAGCCGGGCTGCGGCTTCGGGGCTGTCGGTGGGGTAGGTGCGCATGGTGTGTCTCCGGCCGAGGGTTGTGGTTTCGTGTGCGGTTTCTATTCGTCACCGCCACCCATGCCGAGCAGGCTCAGCAGGCTGGTGAACAGGTTGAACACCGACACATACAGGCCCACGGTTGCCAGCACGTAGTTGGTCTCGCCGCCGTTGACGATGCGGCTGGTCTCGAACAGGATCAGGCCCACCGACAGCAGCGCCACCAGCCCCGAGACCGCCAGCGCCAGCGCCGGCATCTGGAAGAACATGGCGCCCAGGGCCAGCATGATCGCGACCACGATGCCGGCAAACAGGAAGCCGCCCATGAAGCTGAAATCGCGCCGGGTGGTCAGCACGTAGGCCGACAGCGCCACGAAGGTGGCGCCGGTGGCGACCAGCGCGGTCACGATGGTCTGCGCGCCGCCGGGCAAGGCCAGCGTGTGGGTGAGCAGCGGGCCCAGGGTGTAGCCCATGAAGCCGGTCAGCGCGAACACCAGCGGCAGCGCCCAGACGCTGTTCTGCGTCTTGTGAATCGCGAACAGCAGGCCAAAGAAGCCGGCCAGCGTCACGATCAGGCCGGGCGCCGGCAGCTGCAGCGCCACGCCGGTGGCGGCCACGCCCGCGCTCCACAGCAGGGTGAGCGAGAGCAGCGCGTAGGTGTTTTTCAGTACCCGCGTGACGTCTGGGCGGTCTTGTTGCAGCGCGCCGCCGGCGCCGGGCAGGCGCTGGTCGCGGGGAAGGGCAATGGTGCGGGGCGAGTCGTTCATGGTGATGGCTCTTTGTGTCGTTCGGGATTGGGTGGAATGTGTCCGGGGTGTGACGCGGGATCGGCTCGCGCTCACAGGGTTGGCTGCGGCGCCAGCGACCTGGCCGGCTGGCGCAGGGTGCGGCGCTGCTTTTGCCACTGCCGCACCAGTGCCGTGGTGGCGCGTTTCAGGGCCGCCTCCAGCGCCTGCACCGCGTGGCGGCGGGTGGCGTGCACCACCACCGTGCCCAGGCCATCGGTGGTGAGCTGGATCTGGCAGCGCTGGTCGATGCCGCCGCGCGGCCCGTTCACATCCACCAGCCGAACATGGGCTTGCAGCACCTCGCCGCGCAGCCGGCGCATGGCGAAGCGCAGCCGGCGCTCGGCAAGGCCACGCCAGGCCTGCAGGTCGGCGGGAGCGCCCTCGGTCTGGGGCGAGTCGATGAGGATGTTCATGGCGAGGCTCCTGTTGAAACAAGGGGACGGTTCCGTCGGCGAAAACCGAAGATAGGCGCACACAGGTTCCTCTAAAAGCAGATAATGGCTGACTTTCATTCCATTTAAAAGTGAGCATGAGCCAGGATCTCAACTACAAGCATCTGTATTACTTTTGGGTAACGGCCAAGGAAGGCGGCATGTCGCACGCGGCGGCCCGCCTGGGCATGGCGGTGCAGACGGTGAGCGCGCAGGTGCGTTTGCTGGAGCAGTCGCTGGGTCACGCGCTGTTCAAGCCAGCCGGGCGCGGCCTGGTGCTGACCGAGGCCGGTCAGTCGGCGTTGCAGGTGGCCGAGCAGATCTTTCATCTGGGCGAGCAACTGCACACCGCCGTGCGCGACGCCACCAGCCAAGGCGGTGTGCGGCTGGTGGTGGGCATTTCCGATGGGCTGGCCAAGCTCGCGGTGCGCGAGCTGCTGGCGCCCACGCTGACCGAGCCGCGCTTGCGCCTGGTGTGCCACGAGGGCGACTTCGAAGACCTGCTGGCCGACCTGGCCCTGCACCGGCTCGACGTGGTGCTCTCCGACCGGCCCGCGCCGGCCAACCCCAACCTCAAGCTTTACAGCCACGCCGCTGGGCACCTCGCCGCTGGGCTGGTACGCGCCGCCGGCGCTGCTGGAAGCGGCCATGGACGATTTCCCGCACAGCCTGGCCAAGGTGCCGGTGCTGCTGCCCAGCGCGCAGGCCTCGGTGCGCCTGCGCCATCGACCAGTGGTTCGAGCAGCACAGCGTGCGGCCCAATCTGGTGGGCGAGTTCCAGGACAGTGCCCTGCTTGCCACCTTCGGCGCCTCTGGCATGGGCGTGTTCCCGGCGTCCGAGCAGATGCGCGACAAGCTGTCGCAAGGCTACGGGCTGCACGGGTTTGCGGCTTGCGAAGGGGTGCAGGAGCACCACTACGCAATCGGCACCGCGCGCAAGGTGCAGCACCCGCTGGTGCAGCGTCTGTTGAAAGCCGCCGAGGCCTGACGGCTTGTGCGGGCGGCCTGGCGGCTGGAACTTGGCGTGCGCCCCTAATTTTTGCTGCACTGCAACAAAACACTTGATCGATTCGCAGATCTCCGTACAATCGCGTTTATGCTGCACTGCAACATAACAGCGCAGAACAGCACCGTTGTGTTGATCGACACCCCGCCGACAACCGTCTTCTCGTCTCAAATCTCAAGGAAATCACCATGAAAAACCCCGCCGAACAAATGATCGCCAGCAACAAAGCCAACGTGGAAGCCTTCGAAGGCACCTTCAACCAGGCCTACGCCGGCATGGAGAAGCTGGTTGAGCTCAACATGGCCGCCACCAAGGCTGCTCTGGGCGAGTCCTTTGGTCACCTGAAGGCCGTGATGGCTGCCAAGGACCCGCAGGCACTGGTCGCGCTGCAGACCGAATTTCTGAAGCCGATGGGCGCCAAGTCCATGGCCTACTTCCAGCACGTGCAGAGCATCGCCACCGAAGGCCAGGGCGACTTCACCGCCAAGCTGGAAGCTCAGATGGCCGATGCCCAGAAAGCCTTTGGCGACAGCATCGAGCAAATGAGCAAGAACGCGCCCGCCGGCTCCGAAGCCGCTGTGGCCGCTTTCCAGAGCGCCATGAGCAACGGCCAGAAGGCCGTCGAAACCGCTCAGGCCGCGATCAAGAAAGCCACGGCAACCGCCCAGGCCAACTTCGACAACGTGACCAAGCAAGCCGCTGATGTGGCCAAGAAGGCCGCGAAAGCCGCCTGAGCACCGCAATGACAACAGCCTTCGGGCTGCTGCCACAAACAACAAAGGCTCCCTCGGGAGCCTTTGTTGTTTGTGCGCCGCGGCTTCAGAAGGCGATGTCGTCGGCGATGGCCTGAATGCCCGCTTTGGCGCAGGCGTCGTCCGCCTCGCCGCCGGGTGCGCCCGAGACGCCTATGGCGCCGAAGATCGAACCCCCGCCTTCAATCACCACGCCGCCGCCCGCTGCCAGCATGCGCGGGGTTTGGCGAATGCCGCTCATGGCCTTGCCGGCCTGGGTTTCGTCGGCGAGGGCCAGCGTGGAGGTGCGAAAACTCACCGCCGTCCAGGCCTTGTCGGTCGCCACTGGCAGCGTGTGGGCGCCGGCAAAGCGGTCGCGCAGAAACACCTGGGTCAGCCCCGAGCGGTCGACCACGGCCACGCCGATCTGAAAGCCCTGGGCGCGGCAGCTTGCCAGCGCCGCCTGGGCTGCCTTGAGCGCGGTTTCCGGGGTTAGGGCCTTGATCTCAAACGTGGCCGCTGGTGCCTGTGACCAGGTGGCGAAACTGGCAGCGACCAGTGAGAGAGTGATGAGGGTCTTGCGCATGGTGGTCTCCTTGGGTTGCGTTATTCGCGCGGGCCCGCCACCGCAGCGAGCACCTGAAGACCATCCTATCGCGGTGACCGGCCAGCGCCATGACGCGGATCAAGCTGCGCACTTGCTCACGGCGTGCCCGAATCAAAGACAGGGCCGGCGGCGGTAGGGCACTATGCTTGTCAGCCTCTGCGGTCGCCACGCGGCTGCGCCCTGTTCCAAGACCCTGCACACACCGACACGACAACATGGCCAGCGATCTCGACACCGTGCGCGTGCTGCGCGCGCTCTTTCACGACATGCCGCACGCACCACCCGGACTCACACCGGAAGAAAACGTGGCCTGGACCCAGCGCGCCATGGCCGAGTTCGAAGGCGGCGACATGGCCTACACGCTGGAGCACGTCACCCGCAATGCCATGCTCGACCTGATCCTGCGCCTGCGCGAAGACGGTTATCTGCAGGAAGAAGCTGCGTTCGACAAGATGCTGCTGCAGGTGGCCACCGAGCAAGGCCGAAAGACCTTCATGGACTGGTGCATCAACGCCCAGAAAAGTGCCGACGCCACGGCCCGCCTGCTCAACCGCGCCCGCCCGGCCTGGACCGAACCCGGCCCGCTGTTTGCCACCGACGCGCAGCAGATCGCCCGCTTCGTGGCCGGTCAGGCCACCGGCCCCGGCCCGCTGTTTGCCGAGTTTTGCGCGCGCGAGGATGTGCGCGAAATCGGGGTGTTCGACGAAGCGCCTGAGGCGGTGCACGAGTTCCCTTGGGGTTTCGTGACCGAAACGGATGACGGCTGGGCGGTCTACCTGCCCGAGGTCTGGCGGGCGGGCTCGGTTGGCAGCTTCGAGCGCTTTCTGAGCGCCTGGCAGCTCGAAACCCAGGCCCGCAGCGACACCGCGCCGGGCGCCTCGCACGTGCCGCCTGGCCTGAGCGCCGAGGCTGGCATCGTCCGCTTCTGCTGCCTGATCCTGAAGACCGACGACCCGGCCGCCGTGCGGCGCTGGGTCGGCGAGGTGTGCCTGGCCCAGATGCTGCCGGCCATGGCGGCCCGGGTGATCGACCCGAACTACGAGTTCCCCGACGCCTGGTGACGGTCTGCCAGCCGTCAGGGTTACTTGTGCGCTCGGCTTGTTTTGCTCAATGTTGCGATTTGACAACATTTGCATTTTTCGAGCTGATTCGGCGAATGGGCATTTCCGGCCTCCAAAATGCGCGAACTTTGACCTAAAAGAGCTCAAGATCTCGCAAAGTACTTGGCGAAAGGCCTGGTTTGGGCTGAATGAACCTGGCCGGAAACGAGACAGTTCCCGGATGCCTGCAGGCGGGCTCGTGAATTCGTCGGGGATTTCCCGATTCTTTGGCTAACACCACCGTATTCGTCGCCGACTCTCTCTTACATTGATGTCGTCTGAAAGTATTCAGCTTGGCCACCCTGTTGGTGGTTGCGCGCCTTCCCGGTGCTCCCGTTGAAGAGAGAAAACATGGTCGAAACGTTTTTGAGCGATGCCAGCGGCCCGGTGTCACGCGTCCAGTCCGCCACACCGCGCTGGCTTCGAACCGCCCGCGCCCTTGCGCTGGGCTTGGCGACCACCGTGTTCGCTGCTGTGTCGGCTCACGCCACCCTGACAGTCAGCCAGGGGGTTAGCAGCGGCAGCATCGTGGTGGGGGAGCGAACGCGCCTCACCATCACGCTCAGCAACAGCAGCGTCCAGGAAGACGGCGCTGCTTTGACCAACACGCTACCACCCGAGCTGCGCCTGTACAACCCCAGCTTCCCAGGCTACGTTGCGCCTGCGAGCACCTGCACAGGCGCCATCCTCACGCCACTGCCAGGCGGTACCGACCAGTTTTCCGCAACCAGCCTGAGCATCCCTGCTCAATCTGGCGTAGTCAACGGTTCTTGCACCATTTCGTTTGACATCACCTCGGTGACGGCTGGCACCTGGATCAACGTCATCGCGGCCAACAATCTCACGCCAGCAGCGGTGAGCGACGCGCAGCAAAGCGTGCTGGTCACTGCCTTGCAGAACCCCACCGTGAGCAAGGCGTTTGTCAACAGTCCGCTGACGCAGGGTCTCACCACCACCGCCACCGTTACCTTCAGCAACCCCAACAGCGGTGTCAATATCCCCCTGACCACATTCACCGACAACCTGCCGGCGAACCTGGAGGTGGTGGGTGTCATTGATAACAGCTGCGGTGGCGCCGGGAGTTCCACCCCCAGCAGCGTGACGCTCACGGGCGGAGCCATTCCGGCCGGCTCACCCGGCACCTGCAACCTGCGGTTCACGGTGCGCGGCGTGTTGCCTTTGAACACGCCCTCTCAGGCGGGCGTCAACAGCTTGCCGGCCGGTGCGGTCGGCAACACCCGCGGGCTGACGTCGCCGCTCAACAACACCAACATCGCCGTGAACAGCCCGATTGCGTTGAGCAAAGGCTTTTCTGTGACACCGCTGACGGCCGGCTCCAATTCCCGAATGACGGTGCGCATCACCAACCGAAGCGCCGCTCCTTTGACCGGTGTGGGCTTGAGCGATGTGGTCGGCGGAGCCTGGCCGGCCGAGGTGCTTAACGCTGGCTCCATCGGCGCTGGCAACCTCGCGGCTTGTGGCGCCGGTGCGACGCTTTCCGCGGGCGCTGGTGGGCCCAATGGGACGGGCTTCGTATTGGCTGGGGCCGAGATTGCGGCCAACGGTGGCGAATGCGTCATCTCCTTTGACGTCACCTCAACCACCGTCGGCACCTGGACCAACAGCCTGCCGGCTGCCGCGGTCACCAACGCGCAGGGTTTCACTTCCCCCGCCAGCGCGGCCTCTTTGAACGTGCGCAACAACGCGCTGACGGTCGCCAAGACCATCAGCCCGAACACCGTGGCGCCGGGCGACATTGCCACCTTTGCAGTCGCGGTCACCTCGTTCAATATCGCGCCGCAGACCAGCGTCACCTTCACCGACACCTTGCCTGCGGGCATGGTCTATGTAGACGTCTCTGAAGGTGGCGTCGCGCCCACAATCAGCGGGGGATGCACCTTCTCCGCTCCGTTGCCCGCCCCGCTGGTGACGGCGCCGACCTTTGGTTTTGATTTCCCTGGCGCTGCGCCCGGCGGCACCACCTGTGTGGTGCGGTTCACAGCGCGGGTGCCCGCCAACGCCGCGCCCAACACGGTGTTGACCAATGGCAGCTTCAGTGCAGGAAACACGGGCAGCGGTGGCACGGTGACCGGCTCGTCTGGCACGGTCAGTTTGACGGCGGTCAACCCGCTGGTGGTCACCAAGACCTTTGACGGTGTCACGGCACGCCAGCGCTTCCAGGGTTCGCCGTCGGTGGCCCAGATCGTGCTCACCAACAACAACTTCTCGCCGCTCAGCAACGTCAGCTTCACCGACACGCTGCCCAGCACGCCGGGTCAGATTCGCGTCGCCGACCCGGCCAACGCCGTCTCCACGTGCGGCGGCACCGTGACCGCCAACCCGGGCGGCACCAGCTTCAGCTTGAGCGGTGGCAGCTTGCCTGCACGCGGCGCCACCACGCCGTTTGCTGCCGGTGAATGCAGCGTGCGGGTCAACGTGGTGGGCGGCACCGTCGGCGTTCACTCGAACACCATTCCGGCCTACAACGGCAGCAACCCGGATGCCGCGGTGCAAGCCACGGGCACCGTGGCCAATCAGCCCAACACGCCCCTGTTCAACCTGAACGCCACCACGGCCACGCTGCAATACCTGCCCGCGCTGACCGTCGCCAAGACCTTCCTCACCAACCCGGTTCAGATCGGCGGTACCAGCCGCGTGCGCATCACGCTCGGCAACAACGGCACTGGTCAGCTCACGGGCGTGCGCGTCACCGACCCGCTGGCCGGCACCGGTCTGCTGATCGCAACGCCAGCCAACGCCAGCACCACCTGCGCGGGCCCCACCGTGCTCAACGTACCCGCCGGTGGCGACACCGCCGACATCACCGGCGCCACCCTGGCTGGCACCAGCACCTGCGATTTCCTGTTCGACGTGGTCACCAGCACCGGCACACCGTCGGTGAACACGCTGGCGCCGGGCGCCGTCTCGGCCGATGGCGGCGTGGCCACCACCACCAGCCACCAGCGCCACGCTGAACAAAATCACCAGCAGCTTGAGCCTGACCAAGGCGTTTGTTCCTACCACGTTGCCCAGTCCCGGCACGGTGTCGCGCCTGACCATCACCATCGGCAACAACAGCGCCAACCCGTTGACCGACCTCGCCGTGACCGACAACCTGCCTGCCGGCATGGTGCTGGCCGCTCAGCCCAATGCCGCCACCACCTGTGCTGGCGGCATCGTTGACGCGGTCGCAGGCGCCAGCTCGGTGAGTCTGGCTGGCGGCAGTGTGGCTGCCACCGCCAGTTGCACGGTTTCGGTGGATGTCACCGCCTTCGACGTCGGCACGCTGAACAACACCCTGCCTGTCGGCGCGGTCACCAACAGCCAGGGCGTAACCAACGCCAGCCGCCTTCACCGCCAACCTGGCTGCGCTGGCCGGGTTGGGTGTGGAGAAATCTTTGAGCCCTGCCGCTGTGACTGCTGGACAGCCAGCCGTGCTGGTGATCCGGGTGCGCAACGCGCTTGAATCAGGCGCTGAACAACATCTCCGCCACCGACAACCTGCCGGCCGGCTTGGTGGTGGCGGTGCCGGCCAATGTCAGCACGACCTGCACGGGCGCAGTGGTTACCACCCCAGGCAACAGCGTCTCATTCAGTGGCGCGCAACTGGCGGTCGGGCCGAGCGTTTGTGAAATTCGAGTGAATGTGGTGGCCGCAGCTGCCGGCGCCTACGTGAACACCATCCCCGGCGGCGCCGTGGTGGCCAACGATGGCGCGGTGACCAACCCGCCACCCGGCACCACCGCCACCCTGAATGTGCTGGCGCCACCCACGGTGGCCAAGGCGTTTGCTGCTGCGGTGGTGGCACCCGGCGCGTCCAACCGACTCACGGTGACGATCGCCAACCCCAACCCCACGCCACTGACCGGCGTGGCCCTGCGCGACAACCTGCCCAGCGGTCTGTTTGTGGCCCAGGTGCCCAATGCCAAGCACCACCTGCGCGGGTGGCACTGTCAGCGCCATCGCCTCAGCCGTCAGCGCCCAGGTGGCCGGCGCCACCGTGCCGGCCAGCGGCTCTTGTACCTTCGCGTTTGACACCGTGTCCAACGTGCCAGGGACTGTACACCAACACCATCCCGACTGGTGCACTCACCAGCCAGCAGGGCGTGACCAACGCCGACCCGGCCACAGCGCCGGTGCGCGTGCTTGAGCCGCCAACGGTCGCCAAGACTTTTGTGCCGCCCACGATTTCGCCCAATGGCGTCTCGCGCCTCACGATCACCCTGGGCAATGCCAACGCCGCCGCGCAGACCCTGTCGCAGGCGCTGGACGACAACCTGCCCGCGGGCGTGCTGGTGGCAGCAACGCCGAACGTTGTGAAAACCTGCCCCGGCGCGGTCACCGCGGCCGCGGGCACGGGCCTGGTGCGCTATGCCAGTGGCGCCAGCATTCCAGCTGGCGGCTGCACGATTGAGGTGAGCGTGACAGCCAGCGTGGCCGGCACCTACCCGAACCAGATCTTGGCCGGCTGCGCTGCTCACCAACGCGGGCAGCAACGCCTCGCCCGCCACCGCCGACCTCACGGTCAGCCCGCTGGGCTCGGTCTCAGGCCGCATTTACCTCGATGGCAACAACAGCGGTACGTTCAGCGCCGGTGAAGCGCCGCTGGCCGGTCAGTCGGTTAGCCTGGTGGACGCGGCTGGTGTGGTGCTCCAAAAAACCACCACCGATGCCGGTGGCTTCTACACCTTCAAAGACCTCCCGGCCGGCACCTATGGCGTACGCTACCTGCGCTCGGGCAGCGACACAATTGGCAGCGCTGGCGTGACGCTATCGCCCGTGCCTGAACGCGTCGAGCAACAGCTTCCAGGGTCGCGTGACCGCAGCGACTCCGGGCGAGACCACCATCGTTGGCGGCACCGGCGCGATCGGTACGCCAGCCAACAGTGCGCTTGACAGGATCTCGCGCCGCGACGGCATCGTTTTGAGCCTAGGCCAGCGGCAACGTGGCCAGCGCGGTCGGCGTCAATTTCGGCGAGTTGCGTGCGTCGGAAATCAGCGGCAAGGTCTATCGCGACGACAACAACAACGGCTTGGTCAACGGCACCGAGCCGGGTCTGGCGGGCGTCCCCGTGACGCTGTCTGGTCTGGACGATCTGGGTCAGACGGTGTTGCTGAGTACCACCACCGATGCCAACGGCAACTACAGCTTCACCGGCTTGCGTCCCAGTTGCAGTCCATTGGCGGCACCAGCCTGCCCGGGTTACGTGATCACCGAAGGCACCCAGCCCGCTAACACGGCCAACGGCATCGCCACGGCCGGTTCCGTCAGTGACCTCAGCAGTGGCGCTGCGATCGGCGTGGCGGGAACCGGTTCTAACAACGCGCCAGCGGCAAACGGTGCACCGGAAGGCACCAGCCGGATTGCCGGCATCGTCCTGCCCTCCAACGCGCGCTCTGCCAACAACAACTTTGGTGAACTCGGCAGCAACCGCAGCGTGAGCGGTCAGGTGTTCACCGACGGCAATGGCGATGGCGTCTTGAATGGCAGTGATGCCGGCGTGGGCACTGGTGCAACTGGGGTGAACAACCAGCCCCAAACGCTGACCCTGACCGGCGCAGATGCCAACGGCAATCCTGTCTCTTGACCACCACCACCGACGCCAGCGGCAACTACCGCTTCGACGGCGTGCCTCCAGGCAGCAATTACACGGTGACCTGCACCACTTGCTTGCCGCCCACCGGTTTCATCAACAGCGCAGCACCGCTGGCCTATCCGGGCAGCACCGGGGGCGCGCCCGCAGGGACGCAGGCGGTGCCGGCCATCACGGGCATCAACCTCAATGGCAGTAACAGCGTTTCTGTGAACAACCGCTTCACCAAGACGCCGCCAGGCGCCCAGATTTCAGGCTCGGTCTACTTTGATCCCAACAACAGTGGCGGCGGCGTCACGCCAGATGACCTGCCCGTGCCGACCCAGACCATCGAGCTGCGCGACAACGCCACCAATGCCCTGGTGGCCACGGCCACCACAGGCGCCGATGGCGGTTATCGATTTGTTGGTATCGCCCCAGGCAACTACCGCGTCGTGATGCCGGTTCTGCCGTCTGGCACCCGCCACGGCATCACGAGTCCCGGGACCTTGGGCGGCGCCGCCAACGGCACCGCCACCGCACCCGGCGTAGCGCCGGCCGCGATCAGCGGTATCGCCGTGGGTGTCGACCAGACCAGCGCCAACCACAACTTCCCACTGGTGGCCGACATCCGAATCGCCGGCCGCGTGTACGAGGACCGAAACTTCGACGGCCAGTTCGACGCCGCCGACGTTGGTCTGCCTGGAGGCACGATTGGCCTGGTGGGGACAGATACCTTTGGCAACGCCATCAGCCGCACCACCGTCACCGACGGCACCGGCCAATACAGCTTCAACGGCTTGCCGCCGGGCAACTACACCGTGCGCCAAACGCAACCTTCTGGCTACAAAAGCGTGGCCAACACCACTGGCTCTGTTGCCGGCGGTAGCGCGGGCCTCGGTGGGCCCGCTGGGTGGCGCGGTTGAAACTCTTTCACTCAGCTTCAACGCAACGCCTGGCGCAGCGTTGCAGGTAACTTCGGCGAAACGGCCGTTGGTGGTGGTGTCTTCGGCTTCAAATCAGCGCGCATCGCTTTTCCGGCTGGCGCGAGCATCGCTTCTGGCGGATCCCAGGTGGTCTGGCAGGTGATCTACAAAAATGATACAGCGTTCCCGGTCTCGCTGGATCTGCGCGACACCCTGCCTGGTTTCATGACGCGCAGCGGCGCGCCGGCGATCACCAGCAGCAGCGGTGGCGGTGGCGTGTTCACACCCAATGCGGGGTCTACTGGCCTGTCTGGTGCTGATCTGCTGGAGCGGCCAGCCTGCCCGCTGGTGCGTGGGTGGCGGTGAATGTGCCGGTGATCGTCACTGCGGGCGTGAGCTGACCGATTCAACCAGGCGCGTACCGATGGCAGTGGTGTTCTCACCGACACGGTGGACGCAACCACACCCACGGGAGGCGCGAACAGCCCGCCTGCAGGGTGATCCCTGCCGACACAGCGGTGGCGGTGTGTACGGCTTCAAGTCGGTGCGCATCGTGACGCCGGCCGCAGCGTGGGCGTTCGCCCGGGCCGAGGTGGTCTGGCAGGTCATTTACAAGAACGACACCGCCTATCCGGTTGCGCTTGATCTGCGCGACACCCTGCCCGATTTCATGACGCGCACCGGCGCGCCCGCGATCAGCAGCAGCACCGGCAACGGTGGCCTGTTCACGCCCAATGCGGGTTTCACCGGCGCCGCCGGCGGTGATCTGCTTGGCGCGGCCAGCCTGCCGGCAGGCGCCTGGGTCGCGGTGAACATTCCCGTGATCGTCACCACCGGTGCCACCACGACCCGGTTCAACCAGGCCCGCACCGATGGCGCCGGCGTTCGCACCGACACCGTGGACCCTTCAACGCCCACCGGCGGTGTCGGCCAGCCCCCGGCCGGCGTGATCCCGCCCGACAGCCTGCCGCAAACACCGTTCCAGACCGCCGGGCTCGACCCCACCGGCGTGCCGCTGTCGGCCCTGCCTGCTTCGCTGTCCGGCTCGGTCTGGCGCGACAACAACAGCGACCGCCAACGCGATTCGGGCGACACACCGATCCCCGACTGGGCGGTCGAGCTGGTTGACAGCAGCGGCCAGACCGTGGCCTGCCGTACCGCGCCATCGAACAGCGCGCAAGGTTGCATTGCCATGCCGGACGGCCGCTCCCTGTTCCGCACCGGTGCCGATGGCTCCTATGGCGTGATCGGGCTGGTGCCCGGTGACTACAAGGTGTTCTTCCGCGACCCGGCAAACAACGTGATTTACGCCACGCCGCAGAACACCGGCGGGGACACCAGTTCCAGCCTGTCGGCCGAGCGCGACTCGCTCAAGGTCAGCCTGTTACCCGGCGCCAGCCTCAAGCAGCAAGACCTGCCGCTCGACCCCTCGGGCGTGATCTACGACTCGGTGACCCGTGCGCCGATCGATGGCTCGCAGGTGCGCTTCTGCGGCCCGGCCGGTTTCAACCCCGCCACCATGCTGGTGGGTGGCGCGAGCTACACCGCGGTGGGCAACTGCGCGCAAATGGTCACCGGCCCGCAAGGCTTCTACCAGTTCCTGCTGGCACCCGGCGCACCGTCAGGCGCCTACTCGCTGGAGGCTTCGGCACCCAACTACGCGCCGGCGCCCAGTGGCTCGATCCCGCCCGCGCCAGGCACCTTCACACCTTCGGGCCCTTCGCCGCTGCTGGTTCAGGCCCAGGCCGGCCCGCCCGCCATTGGCCAGCCGACCACTTACTACGTGCGGCTCAATCTGGCGCCGGGCATGCCCGACCTGATCCACAACCACATCCCGCTGGATCCGTTCACCGGTGCTGGCCTGTTCCTGCAAAAGCAGGTGCAGCGCAGCGTGGTTGAAATCGGTGATTCGGTGCAGTACACGCTGCGCCTGCTGAGCCCCAACGGCGCGGCAACCAGCGTGGTCATCACCGACAACCTGCCCGCGGGCTTGCGCCTGATCCCGGGCACGGTCACGCAGGATGGCGCGCTGGTGGCCGACCCGGCCGGTTCGCCCGGCCCGGTGCTGAACTTCGCGGTGGGCAACTTTGCCGCCAACACGCCGGTGACCATCACCTACCGGGTGCGTGTGGGTGTGGGCTCGCAGCAGGGCGATGGCATCAACCGCGCGCTGGCCAACGGGCTGGTGGGCGGCGTGCCGGTGCAGTCGAACCGCGCGCAGGCGCGCATCCGGATCACCGGCGGCGTCTTCTTCCAGGAAGCCTGCGTGCTGGGCAAGGTGTTTGTCGACTGCAACCGCAACCGCATCCAGGACGCCGAGGAAGTCGGTATTCCGGGCGTGCGCTTCTATTTGCAGGACGGCACGCACCTGGTGTCCGACAGCGAAGGCAAATACAGCATTTGCGGCCTGCCTGCGCGCACCTCGGTGATGCGGGTCGACACCACCACGCTGCCTGCTGGCAGCGAGCTGGTCACCAGCAGCAACCGCAACGCGCTGGACGCCGGCAGCCTCTTCCTGGACCTGAAGTTTGGTGAGCTGCACCGCGCCGACTTCATCGAAGGCAGCTGCTCGCGCGAGGTGCTGGACCAGGTGTTCGAGCGCCGCCGCACCGGCCAGGTGGTGTCGCCCCTGGTCAATCCACCGATATCACCGCCCCGCGTGTTCCGATCCGGCCCGCCCGCTGGTTTGGGAGGTGCGCAATGAACCGCCGTCACGCCATGCGAACCGCCACTTTTCCGGGCGCTCGCCGCCCGATTGCCCGGGCCCTGACCTCGGCGCTGCTCCTGTTGCCCTTGTCCGCCGCGCTGGCGCAGACGGCGCCGCTGGCACCGCGCTTCACGCCCTTGGCACCAGGCAGCGACCCGGCCCGCGGCCCGGGTGAAACCGCCTTGCCTTCGCCCACCGTCTCGCTCCCCCTGGCAGCGAGCTGGCGGGCCACCAGCCTGGCCGACAACGGCCAGCTGGTGCTTGAGGTGGCGCGCGACCAGGTCAGCGCAGACGGTCGCTCGGTGGTGCTGCTCACGCTGCGTCTGTTTGATCGCGACGGCAAGAAGGTCACCACACCGACCGAGGTGTCGGTCAGCACCAACCGGGGCCGCGTGCGCCTGCAAGACGCCGCCATCGACGAGCCACCGCGCCAAACGCTGCGCCTGAATGTGCGCGACGGTGAGGCCACTGTGGAGCTCGTCTCTTCCTATGAGCCGGGCGATGCCGATCTGCAGGTGCAGTCGGGCAACGTGGTGGTGCGCGGGCGCGTCGGCATGGTGACCGAGCGCCGGCCCATGATCGCGGTCGGCGTGATCGAGGGCACCATCAACCTGAACCGGCTCGATGCCTCGCAGATCAGCCCGGCGCGCGAAGACGACGGCTTCGAGCTGGAGCTGCGCCGTCACGGCACCGACTTCGACAACGGCAAGGGCTCACTCGGCGCGCGCACCGCGTTCTTCCTCAAGGGTGTGGTCAAGGGCGAGACCCTGCTGACCCTGGCCTACGACTCCGAGAAAGAGTCGCGCGGCCGCCTGTTCCGCGACATCCAGCCCGATCAGTACTACCCGATCTACGGCGACTCCTCGCTGCGCGGGTTTGATGCGCAATCGCGCCAGCGCCTGTATGTGCGGGTCGATCAGGGCCGCTCTTTCGTCCTGTTTGGCGATTTCAACACCGGTGCCGGTGGTCCGGCCCGCGAGCTGAGCCGACTCAACCGCTCGGTCTCTGGCCTACAGGTGCACGGCGAGGGCGAACGCTACGAGGCCAACGCCTGGGTGGTGCGCGACAACGTGGCCCAGGTGATCGACGAGCAGCCCGCGCGCGGCGTCTCCGGCCCCTACCGCCTCAGCAGCAGCGAAGGCATTTCGGGTTCGGAAAAGGTCGAAATCCTCACCCGTGATCGCAACCAGCCGTCCATCATCCTGCGCGTGGATCCGATGGTGCGCTTTGTCGACTACGAGTTCGAGCCGTTCGCCGGCAGCATCCTGTTCCGCGCGCCGGTGCCCTCGGTGGATGCCAACCTCAACCCCCTGTCGGTGCGCGTCACCTACGAGGTGGAGCAGGGCGGGCCGAAGTACTGGCTGGGTGGCGTGGATGGCAACTTCCGCATCACGCCAGCGCTGGAGATCGGCGGCAGCCACATCGAGTCGCAAGACCCGTCCAACCCCTACCGACTGAGCGGCGTGAATGCCACGCTGCGCCTCGGCGAGAAGAGCTGGGCGCTGGTGGAGCTGGCCCGCTCCGAGCGTGAGGCGCTGGGTGACAAGGGCAAGGGCGAAGGCGCCCGTGTGGAGCTGCGCCACGAAGGCGAAAAGCTCGACGCCCGGCTCTGGGCCGGCGCCACCGACCGCGAATTTTCCAATCTCTCATCGTCCTACAACGGCGGGCGCAGCGAAGCCGGCGCGGTGGCCAACTGGAAGATCGACGACAGGTGGTCGTTCAAGGTGGATGCGATTCGCTCGCAGGACAAAACCATCGACGCCGTGCGCGAAACCGCCTATGTCGGCGTGCTGTACCGGCTCTCCTCGGCCTGGACCGTGGGTGTGGGCCTGCGCCATGTGAGCGACGACGGTGGCGTGCCCAACGCGGCCTCGGCCTCGGGCGTGAACATTCCGCAGCAGACCGGCTTCACCCCGTTCCAGATCAACGCGCCGCTGTTCGCCGCCACGCCGGGGCAGACCCGCAGCTTCGATGCGATTTCGGTCAACGCCCAAGGCCAGCTCACCGACCGCCTGAGCGTGCTCGGCGAACTGGAGCAGGACCTGGAAAACGCGCGCGGTCAGCGCATCACGGTCGGCGCCGACTACCGGCTGAACGAGCGCTTCAGGGCTTATGGCCGTGCCGAAGTGGCCAACGGGCTGGGCGGTGTCAATGGTCTGGCCGTCACCGGGCGCGAAACCGCGCTGGTGGCTGGCGTCTCCAGCGAGACCATTCGCGATGGCGAGATCTTCAACGAATACCGGTTGCGCGATGCCATTTCAGGCAAAGACGCGGTCAACGCGATCGGCCTGCGCCAGACCTTCCGCGTCTCCGAGGGCGTGCGCTACAGCGCCAGCGCCGAGTACCAGAAGGCGCTCGCGGGCCAGGCCACCTCGGCCACCGCGCTGGCCGGCGGCATCGAGCTCGCCTACGACCCCACCTGGCGCGCCACCGGCCGGCTGGAGTGGCGCCGCGACCGCAACTACGACGCCTGGATTTCCACCCTGGGCACCACGGTGAAGATCGATCGCGACTGGTCGCTGCTGGTTCGCAACACGCTGTTGCTGCAAAACGCGCGCAACGCGGCCGTGTACGACCAGTGGCAAGACCGGTTCCAGGTCGGCGCGGCTTACCGGCAAACCGATCTCAACCGCATCAATGCGCTGGCGCTTTACGAACTGCGCAGCGAGAAAGACGAGAACCCCGGCGTTGATTACCGCCGCACCTCGCACGCGGTCTCGTTGCACGCCGACTACCACCCCAGCCGGCCCTGGTGGCTCACCGGGCGGCTGGCTGGCAAGCAGGTGTCCGAGCGGTTCCTGGGCGGTGTGCAGTCCAGCTACGTCGCCTACCTCGCCGGTGGTCGCGTCACCTGGGACCTGACCGAGCGCTGGGATGTGGGCGTGCAGAACCATGTGTTGTGGTCACCACGCGGCGGCTCGCGCCAAAGCTCCTTTGGCGTGGAAGCCGGCTACCTGCTGAAGTCCAATCTGTGGCTCTCCCTGGGCTACAACCACGTTGGCTTCTCAGACGACGAGCTGGTGGGCGCTGCCTACACCCGCCAGGGCGTTTACCTGCGCCTGCGCTTCAAGTTCGACGAAACCCTGTTCCGTGGCGACCAGCCCGAGACCAACCGGGCGCTCAACCCGATGGCCTCGGCCACCCGCCCCTGATCGACGCCCACCCGCGCCGATCACCTTCCCCCTTCGAGGTTGTTGCCATGAACCACAAACCCCTGCTGCTTTCCCTCCTGGCCCTCAGCGTTCTCGGCGGTTGCGCCGTGACCGACCCGCGCGCCACCGACCGCGCCCCCGGCGCCGTGCCGCCGTTTGCCGAGCCCGCGCGCTACACCGACGAAGCGCAGCGCGCCGATCACCGGGTGCTGCAGTCGGCGCAAGACCGTCTGGCCATCCTGAACAAAGACGGCCGCGTGGCGCAAAACAGCTACGCCTGGGCCAAGTCGCAATGCTGGCTCGACATGGCGCGCCAGAACTACCACGAGAACGACCGCAGTGGCGTGATCGGCGAGGCGTTGCAAGAGTCGGTCAAGCTCATCGATGTGCTGGAGCAGGGCAAGACGCCTGCGGTGAGCACCCCCCTGATCGGCAGCAGCGTGCGCCTGCGCGACGACCTCTGGGCCCGCGCCGAGCGCGGCCGCACCGGCCCTGGCGCTGCCTGCGTGGCGGCTCAGGCCGCCTGCCTGGAAGTGCAGCTGGTCTGGATGGGCCACGAATACGCCGAGGGCGGCTGGCGCCACGCCAACCCCTACATCGGCATGGCCGAAAAAATGGCCAGCCGCATGGAGGCCGATCAGGCCGCCTGCGCCGGGCCGGTGGCCGCCGCGCCCGCTGCGGCGCCGGTGGTGATCGAGCGCGAGGTCGAGCGTCTGGTGATCGCCACCGACGCGCTGTTCGAGTTCGACCGTTCCGGCCTGAACGACATCCGCGCCGCGGGCCGCGCCCGCCTCGACATGCTGGCCAAACGCGCCCAGGGCCTGCAAGACATTGAGCGCATCGCGCTGGTCGGACACACCGATCGCCTGGGCAGCGATGCCTACAACCAGCCGCTGTCGCTGCAGCGCGCCACCGCGGTGCGCGACTACCTGGTGTCGCAAGGCCTGGCCGCCAGCCTGTTCACGGTCGAGGGCCGGGGCAGTGCCGAGCCGGTCAAGACCTGCGCCGACAACCTGGCCCGCGGCGCGCTGATCGCCTGCCTGCAAGACAACCGTCGGGTTGAGGTGGAGATTCGCGGGCGGGTGAAGTCCGGCAAGCCTTGAGCAGCGGGACAGGGTTGTCCGGCAAAGCGTCCTGGCGCAACGGTCGCCCTGGCTTGTGGCGCCCGCTGGCGGGACCGCGGCGGTAGCGCTGTGAACCTGGGGCGAACCGAGCGGGGTTTGGCGGCCATCGGGCTGGGACTGCCGGGGTTCGGGCGACTGCGGTGAAAATGGGAGGCGTACCCGCCACCCTGTATCCGACAGAGCCGGCCAACCCGGAGACCCCCATGCCCACCGCCAACATTCCCCACTTCATCAACGGCCAGACCGCCGCCGGCAGCGCCCAGCGCGCGCAAGACGTGTTCAACCCCGCCACCGGCGCCGTCAGTGCCCGCGTGGCGCTGGCCAACGCCGCCGATGTGGATGCGGCCGTGGCCGCCGCCCAGGCTGCGTTTCCCGGCCTGGGCCGACACGCCGCCGATCCGCCGCGCGCGCGTCATGTTCAAGTTTCTCGAGCTGGTCAACCAGCACAAGGACGAGCTCGCGCGCCTGATCACGCTGGAGCACGGCAAGGTGTTCACCGACGCGCAAGGCGAGGTGGCGCGCGGCATCGACATCATCGAATTCGCCTGCGGCATCCCGCAGCTGCTCAAGGGCGACTTCACCGACCAGGTCTCCACCGGCATGGACAACTGGACCATCCGCCAGCCG
Source organism: uncultured beta proteobacterium (assembly GCA_963831255.1). Taxonomy (GTDB): domain Bacteria; phylum Pseudomonadota; class Gammaproteobacteria; order Burkholderiales; family Burkholderiaceae_C; genus Hydrogenophaga. The sequence continues at coordinate 44,274 of CAWHPI010000011.1, forward strand.
CTGGGCGTGGTGGCCGGCATCACGCCGTTCAACTTCCCCGTCATGGTGCCCATGTGGATGTTCCCGGTGGCGATCGCCGCGGGCAACAGCTTCGTGCTCAAACCCAGCCCGATCGACCCCTCGCCGGCGCTGCTCATGGGCGAGCTGCTCAAGCAGGCCGGCCTGCCCGACGGCGTGTTCAACGTGGTGCAGGGCGACAAGGAGGCGGTGGACGCGCTGCTGGTGCACCCGGACGTGAAGGCCATCAGCTTCGTCGGCTCCACGCCGATCGCGAACTACATCTACGAGACCGGCGCCCACCACGGCAAACGCGTGCAGGCCCTGGGCGGCGCCAAGAACCACATGGTGGTGATGCCCGACGCCGACCTCGACCAGGCGGTGGACGCGCTGATCGGCGCGGCCTACGGCTCGGCCGGCGAGCGCTGCATGGCCATCAGCGTGGCGGTGCTGGTGGGCGACGTGGGCGACAAGATCATGCCGCTGCTGAAGAAGCGCGCCGAGGCGCTGAAGATCAAGAACGGCCTGGAACTCGACGCCGAGATGGGCCCCATCGTCACCCGCGTCGCGCTACGACCGCATCACCGGCTACATCGAGGCCGGCGTGATGCAGGGCGCCGACCTGCTGGTCGACGGCCGAAAATTCACCGGCCAGGATGCGGGCGAGGGCTGCGAGAGCGGCTTCTGGATGGGCGGCACGCTGTTCGACAACGTCACGCCCAGCATGCGCATCTACAAGGAAGAGATCTTCGGCCCGGTGCTCAGCTGCGTGCGCGCCAAGGACTTCGCCGAAGCGGTGCAGCTCATCAACGACCACGAGTTCGGCAACGGCACCAGCTGCTTCACCCGCGACGGCAACGTGGCGCGCGAGTTCGCGCGGCGCATCCAGGTCGGCATGGTGGGCATCAACGTGCCGATCCCCGTGCCCATGGCCTGGCAGGGCTTTGGCGGCTGGAAGAAGAGCCTGTTTGGCGACATGCACGCCTACGGCGAAGAGGGTGTGCGTTTCTACACCAAGCAGAAATCGATCATGCAGCGCTGGCCGGAGTCGATCGAGAAGGGCGCCGAGTTCGTGATGCCCACGGCGAAATGACGATCCCCCCGCGAGCCTTCGGCGCTACCCCCCAGGGGGACACCGCTGGCGACCCGGCAAAGCCGGTTCCGCGGCGGCCTTGGGCTCGGGTCACTTCATGCGGCCGGGTCTTCGAATGGATGACGGAAACAGCCCATACGATCCGCAGCTTGGCGACTGGACAACCTTGATCACCGTGTTCAGCCCGACCGAGGCCTACATGCTCCGGGGCATGTTGCAGGCTGCGGGCGTGCCGGCGGCGGTGGCCGATGCGCACCTGGTGCAAGCGCACGGCCTGCTCGCGCCTGCAATTCCGGTGCGGGTGCAGGTACCCGAACAGCGCATCGACCAAGGCAAGCAAGTGCTGGCCGCATTCGAGCGCGGCGACTACGGACTGAGCGAAGACGAAATCCTGGAATGAACGCCGCCATGAACGACCTCACGTTTGATTTCATCGTCATCGGCGCCGGCACCGCCGGCTGCCTGCTGGCCAACCGGCTCAGCGCCGATCCGGCCAGGCGCGTGCTGCTGGTCGAGGCCGGTCGCAAGGACGATTACCACTGGATCCACATCCCGGTGGGCTACCTGTATTGCATCGGCAACCCGCGCACCGACTGGCTGTACCAGACCGAGCCCGACGCCGGGCTCAACGGCCGGCGCCTGCGCTACCCGCGGGGCTCGGCGCTGGGCGGCTGCTCCAGCATCAACGGCATGATTTACATGCGCGGCCAGGCGCGCGACTACGACGGCTGGGCGCAGGCCTGCGGCGACGACGCCTGGACCTGGGACCACTGCCTGCCCGACTTCAAAGCGCACGAAGACCACCACCGGCTCGATGCGCCAGGCCGACCCCGCCTTCGCCGCGCTGCACGGCAACGGCCGACGCGGCAGCACCGGCGAGTGGCGCATCGAAAAACAGCGCCTGCGCTGGGACGTGCTCGACGCCTTTGCGCTGGCCGCGCAAGCAGGCCGGCCTGCCGGCCAGCAGCGACTTCAACACCGGCGACAACGAGGGCGTGGGCTACTTCGAGGTGAACCAGAAAGCCGGCTGGCGCTGGAACGCGAGCAAGGCCTTTCTGCGGCCGATCGCGCAGCGGCCGCAACCTGACGGTGTGGACCGAGACGCGCGTGAAGAAGCTGACCCTGGCGCGCGACGCCAGCGGCGCGCTGCGCTGCACCGGTGCCGAGCTGGTGCGCAGCCGGCCAGGCGGTGAGCGTGAGCGCGGCGCGCGAGGTGGTGCTGAGCGCCGGCAGCATGAACTCGCCGCAGATCCTGCAGCTCTCGGGCATCGGCCCGGCGGCGCTGCTGCGCGAGCACGGCATCGCGCCGCAACACGAATTGAGCGGCGTGGGCGAAAACCTGCAAGACCATTTGCAGATTCGCACCGTGTTCAAGGTGACAGGGCGCCAAAACGCTCAACACCCTGGCCAACTCGCTCTGGGGCAAGGCCATGATCGGGCTGGAGTACGCGCTCAAGCGCACCGGCCCCATGAGCATGGCGCCCAGCCAGCTCGGCGCCTTCACCCGCAGCAGCCCCGACCAGCCCTACCCCAACATCGAGTACCACGTGCAGCCGCTGAGCCTGGACGCTTTCGGCGAGCCGCTGCACAGTTTCCCGGCCTTCACCGCCAGCGTGTGCAACCTCAACCCGACCAGCCGCGGCCATGTGCGCATCCGCAGCCCGCGCTTTGAAGACGCGCCCGCCATCGCGCCGCAGCTACCTGAGCACGCCGCAAGACCGGCAGGTCGCCGCCGACAGCCTGCGCGTGACGCGGCGCATCGTGGCCCAGCCGGCGCTGACGAAGTACCAGCCCGAAGAATTCAAGCCCGGCGTGCAGTTCCAGAGCGACGAAGAGCTTGCGCGCCTGGCCGGCGACATCGCCAGCACCATCTTCCACCCGGTGGGCACCACCCGCATGGGCCGCGCCGACGACCCGCTGGCGGTGGTCGACAGCCACCTGCGCGTGCGCGGCGTGGCGGGGCTGCGCGTGGTCGATGCCGGCGTCATGCCCACCATCACCAGCGGCAACACCAACAGCCCCACGCTGATGATCGCGGAGAAGGCCGCGCGCTGGATCCTGCAGGGCGAGTGAGATGCGCGGCGTGATCCCGCCGCTCATCGCCAGCGAACCACCGCTCACCAAGGGAAAGTCCGGATGCACAGGCCTGGTGCGCGCCGTTACATTGGCCGGACTCGCAGCAGCGCCCAGCGCTGACGACCGCGGGAGGACCGAGGAGACAAACCCTGTCCAGGCGCCACCCCAGCCGCCGCGTCCCAAGAGATGCAACACACCACAGCCGACCCCACAAGGGTCGGTTTTGTTTTGGGCGTTTCCGATCCGATGTGACAGGCCAGACCATGGCGGGCGCAGTCCGCAGCGACAATTCAGCGCATGGAATTGCTGCTGGTCTCCATCGCCTCGTTTTTTGCCGGCTTTGTCGATTCCATCGTCGGCGGTGGCGGGCTCATCCTGGTGCCCGCGCTGTTCGCCGTGTTTCCCAACGCACCGCCGGCCACCCTGTTTGGCGTGAACAAGAGTGCGTCCATCTGGGGCACGGCTGCTGCCGCATGGCAATACGCGCAGCGCGTGCAGATGCCCTGGCACGCCCTGCTGGCCTGCAGCCATCGTGTGTTTTGCTGGGCTCCATGCTCGGCGCCTGGACCGTGACGCATGATCTCGCCCGATTTCCTGCGCCGGCTGTTGCCGCTGATCCTGCTGGGCGTGCTGATCTACACGCTGGCGCGCAAAGAGCTGGGCAGACACCATGCGCCGCGCTTCAAAGGCCGCCAGGAAGCGATGGCCGCGGCCACGCTGGGCGTGACCATCGGCTTTTACGACGGTTTTTTTGGCCCCGGCACGGGCAGCTTTTTTGTCTTTCTGTTCGTGCGCTGGCTGGGTTACGACTTCCTGCATGCCAGCGCCAGCGCCAAGCTGCTCAACACCACGTCCAACCTCGCCGCCTTGCTGCTGTTTGCCGCCAAAGGCCACGTGTGGTGGCACTTCGCGCTGGCCATGGCTGTGGCCAATGTGGTGGGCAGCCTGATCGGCACGCGGCTGGCGCTCAAGCACGGCAGCGGCTTTGTGCGCGGGGCTTTCATTCTGGTGGTGGGCGCGCTGATTCTGAAGACGGGTTACGACGCCTGGTGGTAGGCCCCCCCGCGCCGGCTGCGCGCGTCACCCCCCAGGGGGCGACGCTGGCGGCCCGGCAGAGCCGGTCCGCGGCGTCCTGAGATCAGCGGCCTTCGGACCGCTCGGCAGGCACGCGTCACGCTCAGGCATCGCGGAACCGGCTCTGCCGGGCCGCAGGCCGCTCCCCAGGAGGGCGGCTGCCGGCCGCAGGCGCCCCGGGGGTGCGCGCAGCGCGCGCGGGGACCTACTGATTCGGCCAGGGCATTTCGCTGGCTTTGAGTGGCGTGCCGATGGGGGCGGACGCTTCGCCTTTTTGCACCGCCGCCAGGTCTTGCGGGTTGGGGTACTGGTCCATCAGCAGGTAGTCAAACACGCGCCGCACGATGGGGGCGGCAGCGGCTGAGCCGAAGCCGGCGTTTTCGACCACCACCGCCAGCGCCACCGTGGGCGCCTCCAGCGGGGCGAAGGCGACGTACAGCGAGTGGTCGCGCTGGTGCTCTTCGAGCTTGCGCGCGTCGTATTTGTCTTTCTGGCCAATGGTCACCGCCTGTGCCGTGCCGGTTTTGCCGCCACTCTGGTAGCCCGCGCCAGCGAACACGCGGGTGGAGGTGCCTTCGGTGGTCACGCCGTGCATGGCCCGCAGAATGGTCTGCACGTGTTCGGGCTTGTAGCCCATGGAGACCGGTGGTTCCTGTGGCGCCAGGACCGTGCGCTCTTTGGTGAGCAGCGCTGTCGGTGGCCAGCGCCAGGTGGGGCTGTGTGCTCGATACCACCGTTGGCCAGGGTGGCCATGGCCTGCGCCAGCTGCAGCATGGTGAAGCTGTTGTAGCCCTGGCCGATGCCCAGCGAGATGGTTTCACCGGCGTACCAGCGTCTGCTGCTCGGGCCGCTTGTAGTTCGTCGCGTTTCCAGGCCTGGCTGGGCAGCACGCCGCGCACCTCGCCGCGCAGGTCGATGCCGGTGATCTGGCCAAAACCCAGCGGCGCCATGAAGTCGTGCATGGCGTCCACGCCCATGCTCGTTGGCCAGCGAGTAGTAGTAGACGTTGCTCGACTTGACGATGCTGCGCGCACATGTCCACCGCACCCAGGCCGCCGTCGCCGTGGCTGCGGAAGCGGTGGTTGCCGAACATCCAGAAGCCGGGGTCGTTGACGATCGGTGCTGGCGCTGCGCGTGCCGGTCTCCAGCGCGGCCAGCGCCATGAAGGGCTTGTAGGTGGAGCCGGGCGGGTAGGTGCCGCGCAGGGCGCGGTTGAGCAGCGGCTTGTCCAGCGACTCGTTGAGCGCCTTCCAGCTCTCCACGTCGATGCCTTCGACGAACAGGTTGGGGTCGAACGTGGGCTTGCTCACAAAGGCCAGCACCTCGCCGTTGCGCGGATCGATCGCCACCAGCGCGCCGCGCCGCTCGCCGAACATGTCCTCGATCAGCTTTTGCAGCTGGATGTCGATGGACAAGCACCATGGTGTTGCCCAGGCGTGGCCGGCGTGTTGGCCAGCGAGCGCACCGCCCGCCCGCCGGCCGATGTCTCGACCTGCTCGAAACCGGTCACGCCGTGCAGCTCGCGCTCATAGCGCTGCTCGGCGCCGAGTTTGCCGATGTGCTCGGTGCCTCGGTAGTTGGCCTGATCTTCTTCCGGCCACTCTTCAATGGCTTCTTTCTCGCGCTGGTTGATGCGGCCGATGTAGCCGACCACGTGGCTGGCGACCTCGCCATTGGGGTAGTGGCGGATCAGCCGCGCGCGCACCTCGACGCCGGGGAAGCGGTAGCGCTGCACCGCGAAGCGGGCCACCTCTTCGTCGCTCAGGCGGGTGCGGATGGGCAGCGAGTCGAAACGGCGCGACTCTTCCATCAGCTTGCGAAAGCGGCGCTTGTCGCGCGGCGGAGATCTCCACCACCTGGTCGAGCGCTTCGATGGTGGCGTCCAGCTCTTCGACCTTGGAGGGCGTGATCTCCAGCGTGTAGGCCGAGAAGTTGGTGGCCAGCACCCGGCCTTGCGGTCCACGATCTGGCCGCGGTTGGGCACCACCGGCAACACCGCCGTGCGGTTGCTCTCGGCCTGCGCCGCCAGGTCTTCGTGGCGCACCACCTGCAGGTACACCATGCGCGCTGCCACCAGCCCGAAGGCAAACACCACCAGCAAACCCGCCACCAGCACGCGGGTGCGAAAGTGCGCCAGATCGGCTTCGACGTTGCGGATCTCGGTCAAGACCTGCTCCCCCCGCGCCGCTTCGCGTCACCCCCCAGGGGGCGGCACTGGCGGCCCGGCGCAGCCGGTTCCGCTGTGCCCTGGGATCAAGTCGAACGCGCAGGCCGCTTGATCCCAAGACGCCGTCGGGCCGGCTTCGCCGGACGACCAGCGTCGCCCCCTGGGGGGTGACGCGAAGCGGCGCGGGGGGAGTCTCATATCGGCCTGTTGTCGTCCGGGTTGGGCGCGCGTCGCTGTGGCACCAGCAGCAGCACGCTGACCAACGGCCACAGCGCCGCCGCAAACACAGGCGCGAGCAACACCGGCCAGCCCGGCCAGGTACCGCCGGCGATCATGCGCACCAGCAACTCCAGCAACTGCATCGCCATCAGCAGCGGCAGCACCTGCACCGCCTGCGTCGGCACCGGAAACCACAGCAGGCGCCGGTGCATGGAGATGGCGAGAAAGCCCAGCACGGTGTAGGCCAGCGCATGCTGGCCGAGCAGCGCGCCCTGGTGGATATCCATCGCGAGGCCAAAGAAAAACGCCACGCCCACGCCAATGCGCAGTGGCTGGTGCACGCTCCAGAACAGCAGCACCACGGCCAGCAGGTCGGGCACCCAGGCCGCGCGCCCCCACAGGCCCATGTTCATCACCATGTTGAGCGCCAGCGCGCTGAGCAGGCTGAACCAGATGAAGAGCGGGTTGGCGGGCAGCAGCAGCTGCTGACCGGGGCGCATGATCATGGCGCACTCCCCGGGCGATCGACCGGCCCGATGCCAGGGCGCAAGCCTCGGCCCGGGCCAGCCGCAGGCAGCGGTGACGGTGGCAACTTGGCGTCGACCGGTGTGAGCACCAGCACATGCAAGGCGCCCGAGCATCCGCGCCAGCGGCTCGCAGCCGATGCGGGTGAAGGACGATTCGGCGCGGCGCTCCACGTCGCGCACGCGTGCCACCGGCAGACCGGGCGGGTAGACGCCGTCGACACCGCTGGTGGTCAGCAGGTCGCCCTTCTCGATGTCGGCGTTGGCCAGCGTGTAACGAAGCTCCAGGCCATCGCCGCTGGCCGAGGGCTGGCCATAGGCCACGCCGCGCACGCCGGTGCGCACATTGAGCACGGGAATGGCCTGGTCGCGGTCGACCAGCAGCGTGACCTCGGAGACCAGTGGGTAGACCCGTGTCACCTGGCCCAGCACCCCGCTGTCGTCGATCACCGGCGAGCCGGGCAGGATGCCGTGGGTCTGGCCGCGGTCGATCACCACCTTGCGGGTGTAAGGGTCGGCCGTGTCGTACAGCACCTGGGCACCGGTGGCCTGGGTGGTGATGCGTTCGCGCATGGTCAGCAGCTCGCGCAGGCGCTGGTTCTCCAGCCTGAGTTGCTCCACCTGGAGGCTGCGGCCAGCCTGAGTTGCCAGCCGCTCCAGCGCCTGCGCCTCGCTGGTTTGCGCCTGGTGCAGCGACTGGAAATAACTGCCCGCCTGGCCCATGGCTTGCAGTGGCTGCAACACCAGCCACTGCACCGGGTAGAGCACCGCCGCCATCGCCATGCGCAGCGGCGCAGTGACCTTGAACCGCGCGTCCGCCACCATCAGAAACAGCGCCAGGGCGCTGAACACCATCAGCTTGGACAGGGCGGATGGCCCCTGCTTGAAGAATGGGGGGCGGTGTCCGGTCCAGGGTGCCCAGGGGCATGGTGTTGGGCGCTCGTCGTGGGGGTGGGCGGGTCCGGTGGACCGCACGGTTTATTCGCTGGTGAAGATGGTGCCCAGGCGCTCCATGCGCTCCAGGGCCATGCCACAGCCTCGCACCACGCAGGTCAGCGGCTCTTCGGCCACCAGCACCGGCAGGCCGGTTTCTTCGGCCAGCAGGCGGTCCAGGTCGCGCAGCAGGGCGCCGCCGCCGGTCAGCATCATGCCGCGCTCGGCGATGTCGGCGCCAAGCTCGGGTGGCGTGTGCTCCAGCGCCATCTTGACGGCCGAGACGATGTTGTTCAGCGGGTCGGTCAGGGCTTCGAGGATTTCGTTGCTGGAGATGGTGAAGCTGCGCGGCACGCCTTCGGACAGGTTGCGGCCCTTGACTTCCATCTCCTTCACTTCGGAGCCGGGGAAGGCCGAGCCGATGTTCTTCTTGATGGATTCGGCCGTGGGCTCACCGATGAGCATGCCGTAGTTGCGCCGGATGTAGGCAATGATGGCGTCGTCGAAGCGGTCACCGCCCACGCGCACGCTGCCTTTGTAGACCATGCCGCCCAGCGAGATGACGCCCACCTCGGTGGTGCCGCCGCCGATGTCGACCACCATCGAGCCCGACGCGTCGGACACCGGCAGGCCGGCGCCGATGGCCGCGGCCATGGGTTCTTCGATCAGGTAGACCTCGGAGGCGCCAGCGCCCAGTGCCGACTCACGAATGGCGCGGCGCTCGACCTGGGTCGAGCCGCAGGGCACGCAGATGATGATGCGCGGGCTCGGCTTGAACATCGAGCGCGGGTGCACCATCTTGATGAACTGCTTGAGCATCTGCTCGGTGACGGTGAAGTCGGCGATCACGCCGTCTTTCATCGGGCGGATCGCTTCGATGTTGCCCGGCACCTTGCCCAGCATGGCCTTGGCTTCGTGGCCCACGGCCTGGATGGTCTTCTTGCCCTGCGGGCCACCTTCGTGGCGGATCGACACCACCGAAGGCTCGTCGAGCACGATGCCCTTGCCTCGGACGTAAATCAGGGTGTTGGCGGTGCCCAGGTCAATGGCCAGATCGGTCGAGAATTGCCGACGGAACGCTTCAAACATGTCAAAAAATCCTTGGGCACGCTGCGCAGGCCGCTGCGCGCATCACCGGAATGGGGGGCCGGCAGCAGACCGGCGGTGGGGCTTAAGTGTTTGATTCCATGGCAAAAATCGCTGAGGCCAGCGCCTGCCATCAAACCTTGGATAATAACGTATCGCCCGTTCAAGGCCGTGTGCTCTCTGGGGTCAACCTGCCTATTTACACCCCGTTTCAGGCGCGTTTGCCCCTTTCACGGCGCCTCCCTTTTTCTCCCCTTCCCCTCATGTCTCTTACCCCCACCGACATCGGGCGCATCGCCAAGCTGGCGCGTCTGTCGCTTTCCGAGCCGCAGAGCGAGCGAATGCTGGACCAGCTCAACGGCTTTTTCGACATCGTCGAGCAGATGAACGCGGTCGACACCACCGGCGTTGAGCCGCTGGCCCACCCCACGGCGGTGATCGATCACGTGAGTTTGCGCCTGCGCCCCGATGTGGCCAGCGAGCCGAACCACCGCGAAGCCAACCAGAAGAGCGCGCCCGCAGTCGAACGCGGCCTGTTTCTCGTGCCCAAGGTGATCGAATGAAGGATCTCCATCAACTCGGCGTGGCCGATCTTGCCGCCGCTATTGCGCGACAAGAAAACCTCGGCGGTCGAAGCCGCGCAGCACCTCCTCGCCCGTGCCCGGCAACACCAGGGCCTGGGCGCCTATCTGGCCTTCAACGAAGACGCGACCCTGGCGCAGGCACGCGCCGCCGACGTGCGCATCGCCGCTGGCGAACGCGGCCCGCTGCTCGGCGTGCCCATCGCGCACAAAGACATCTTCGTCACCACCGATTTCCCGACCACCGCCGGCTCGAAGATGCTTGAGGGCTACCAGAGTCCGTTCAACGCCACCGTGGTGCAGCGTCTGGCCGACGCGGGCGCCGTCACGCTGGGCAAGCTCAACTGCGACGAGTTCGCCATGGGCTCGGGCAACGACAACTCGGCCTACACGCCAGCCCACAACCCCTGGGACATTGAGCGCGTTCCCGGCGGCTCGTCGGGTGGCAGCGCGGCCGCCGTGGCCGCGCGCCTGGTGCCCGCCGCCACCGGCACCGACACCGGCGGCTCGATCCGCCAGCCCGCCAGCTTCACCGGCATCACCGGCATCAAGCCCACCTATGGGCGCTGTTCGCGCTACGGCATGGTGGCCTTTGCCTCCAGCCTCGACCAGGCCGGCCCCATGGCGCGCAGCGCGGCCGACTGCGCCGTGTTGCTTTCCGCCATGGCCGGGCCCGACATCGACCGCGATTCCACCAGCCTGGACCACCCGGCCGAGGACCACAGCGCGGCACTGCTGAAGCCTCGGGACGGTGCGACCGCCGCGCAGCCGCTCAAAGGTTTGCGCATCGGTCTGCCCAGAGAGTTTTTTGGTGAAGGTTGTGCGCCCGATGTGCTGGCCGCCGTGCGCAGCGCACTCGCCGAATACGAGAAGCTCGGCGCCACGCTGGTCGACATCTCACTCCCACGCACCGAGCTGTCCATTCCCGTGTACTACGTGATCGCACCAGCCGAAGCGTCGAGCAACCTGAGCCGTTTCGATGGCGTGAAGTTCGGCCACCGCGCCGCGCAGTACACCGACCTGACCGACATGTACCAGAAGACGCGCAGCGAAGGCTTCGGCCCCGAGGTGCAGCGGCGCATCATGATCGGCACCTATGTGTTGAGCCATGGCTATTACGACGCCTACTACCTGCAGGCGCAGAAAATCCGGCGTCTGATCGCGCAGGACTTCCAGCAGGCCTTCACGCAGTGCGACGTGATCGCCGGCCCGGTGGCCCCCACGGTGGCCTGGAAGATCGGCGAGAAAAGCGAAGACCCGCTCGCCAACTATTTGGCCGATGTCTACACCCTCTCCACCTCGCTCGCCGGCCTGCCCGGCATGAGCGTGCCGGCCGGTTTTGGCGCTGGCCACATGCCGGTGGGCCTGCAGCTGGTGGGCAACTACTTCAAGGAAGGCGAGCTGCTGCACACGGCGCACGCCTTCCAGCAGGCGACCGACTGGCACCTGCGCACACCTCCAGGGTTTTGACGATGAGTTCAAACAAGTCGCTGCTCGTGCAGGGTTACGAAGTCGTGATCGGCTTCGAGACCCACGCCCAGCTCGCCACCCAATCCAAGATTTTCAGCCGCGCGCCCACCGCGTTTGGCGCCGAGCCCAACACCCAGGCCTGCGCGGTCGATCTGGCGTTGCCGGGCACGCTGCCGGTGATGAACCGCGAGGCGGTGGCGCACGCCATCCGCCTCGGTTTGGCGCTGGGCTCGCACATCGCCGAAGAGAGCGTGTTCGCGCGCAAGAATTATTTCTATCCCGATCTGCCCAAGGGCTACCAGATCAGCCAGTTCGAGATTCCGGTGGTGCAAGGTGGCGAGGTGTCGTTCCTGCTGGGCGAAGAAAAGAAGACGGTGCGCCTGGTGCGCGCCCACCTCGAAGAAGACGCGGGCAAGTCGCTGCACGAAGAATTCCACGGCATGACCGGCATCGACCTCAACCGCGCCGGCACGCCGCTGCTTGGAGATCGTGACCGAGCCCGACATGCGCTCGACCGCCGAGGCCGTGGCCTACGCCAAAGAGCTGCACAAAATCGTGACCTGGATCGGCGTTTGCGACGGCAACATGCAAGAGGGCAGTTTCCGCTGCGACGCCAACGTGTCGGTGCGCAAGCCCGGCGCGCCACTGGGCACGCGGCGCGAGATCAAGAACCTGAACAGCTTCAAGTTCATGCAGCAGGCGATCGACTTCGAGATCCGCTGGCAGATCGAGCAGATCGAAGACGGTTTCGAGATCCAGCAGGCCACCGTGCTGTTCAACCCCGACACCGGCGAGACGCGCGCCATGCGCAGCAAGGAAGACGCGGCCGACTACCGCTACTTCCCCGACCCCGACCTGCCGCCGCTGGTGGTGTCGCGCGAGTGGGTGGAGCAGGTGCGCGCCGCCATGCCAGAGCTGCCGCGGCAGATGGCCGAGCGCCTGGTGCGCGACTACGGTCTGCCCGAGTACGACGCTGCCACGTTGACGCAGAGCCCGGCGATGGCTGCCTATTTCGAGACCGCGGCCAAGGCCAGCGGGCAGGCCAAGCTGGTCAGCAACTGGATCATGGGAGAGGTATCGCGGCGGCTGAACGCCGAGGAAAGAGACATCGCGCGAGGCGCCCGTGAGCGCGCGCAACTGGCGGCGCTGGTCTCGCGCATCGCCGATGGCACGGTGTCGAACAACGCGGCCAAGCAGGTGATGGATGCGCTGTGGTCGCAGCGTGATGGATGCCAATGTGCCGGACAGCTTCGCTGACAGCTGACCGTAGGCACGTGGATCGACCATCATCGAATCCAAAGGCCTCAAGCAGATGAACGACAGCGGCGCGCTTGACGCCATCATCGACGAGGTGATGGCCGCCAACGCGCCCATGGTCGAGCAGTTCCGCGCCGGCAAAGACAAGGCCTTCAACGCGCTGGTGGGCCTGGTCATGAAGGCCAGCAAGGGCAAGGCCAACCCGCAGCAGGCGGGCGACATGCTGCGGCAGAAACTGGGGTGATGCAGGGGCGCGGCGCGTTCGCGCCGCAAACCGCGCTCAGCGCGCGGTGCTGGCCGAACCGAGGGTTCGCCAGAGCTGGCGGAGTTTGACCAGCTCTTCGTCGAACCGTGCGTTGATGCGCTTTTTTTCCTGCGCCTGATCGTCCAGAAACCGCTTCTGGACTTGCATCTGGCTCTCGTTGTCTTCGAGCTTTCGCTTGAGCCAGCTCGGTGCGCGGTTCACGTCGCCCTGGTAAAACTCCAGCTCGGTCGTGATCTCCTGGCGCTGTTTCACCAGCGACTGCTCGCGTCGCACCACGGCGGCCACCACCTCGTCAATCTGGGCCAGCGCTTCGCCGCGTTCCTTGTCGTGCACGCCCTGATTGGGGTAGCGGATCATCAGCGCGCGGTCGCGCCGCTTTTCTTCTGCAATTCTCGCCTGCACCTCTTCTTCGGCGCGGCGCTGTGCGTCGAGCCTGGCGCGCTCGTCGGCGGTGTAGCTCGGCGGCACCACGCGCCGGGTCACGCCGGTGGCACCCAGCTCGCGCTGCTCGCGGTCCAGGCACTCCATGATCGGGCGGTCCGAGGTGATGCGCCGGCCTTTGCTGTCGATGCAGGTGTAGATGCCTGGGCCCGAGGGCTGCGCGAGGGCGTCGCCGGCGAGCGCGCAGGCCAGCAGCGCACCCAGTGCGGTGACGGTGCGGCGAACGGCCAGAGAGAAATAGCGATTCATCACGGGCGTTTCCTCAGTTGACGCCGTAGCGCTGGCGGTAGGCCAGCACCCGGTCTCGCTGGGCTTGGAGTTCATCGCCCGCGTGGAGGTTCAGATACTGAAGCAGATCATCCAGCGTGGCAATCGCGCACACCTGCAAACCGAGCTCGCGCCGCACGTATTGCACCGCGCTGTGCGCGACATCACGCACGACACCATCGGGGCCTGCCTCGGTGGCTCTCTCCTGCCGGTCCAGTGCGATCGCCACCGCATGTGGCGTGGCGCCAGCGGCGCGGATGAGCGCGATCGACTCGCGCACCGCGGTGCCGGCCGACATCACATCGTCCACGATCAGCACCCGGCCTTTGAGCGGCGCACCGACCAGCGAGCCGCCCTCGCCATGGTCCTTGGCTTCCTTGCGGTTGTAGGCAAACGGCACGTTGCGGCCCAGCCGTGCGAGCTCGATCACCACCGCCGCACCCAGCGGAATGCCTTTGTAGGCGGGGCCGAACACCATGTCGAACTGCACGCCGTTGGCCACCAGGGCCTGTGCATAAAATTGGGCCAGGCGCCCGAGCTTGGCGCCGTCATCGAACAGACCGGCGTTGAAGAAGTAAGGCGACAGGCGTCCGGCCTTGGTCTTGAACTCGCCAAAGCGCAACACGCCGGCGTCCACGCAGAACTGCACAAATGCTTGCGCCAGCGCGCCATCTTTGGCGTCGGCTCCGGCCACGCCCGCATCCAACACCATGGGGAATCCCTTGTTCAAACTCACCAGCCTCAACCTCAACGGCATTCGATCCGCGACCAGCAAAGGGCTGGAAGGCTGGCTGGAGACGCACCGGCCCGATTGTATTTGTGTGCAGGAAGTGAAGGCGCAGGCGCCTGATGTGAGCGGCCGCTTCGAGGCGCTGGCCGGTTTGCAGGGGCATTTCCACTTCGCCGAGAAGAAAGGCTACTCGGGTGTGGGCGTCTACACGCGGCATGAGCCCAGCGATGTGATCGCCGGTTTTGACGGTGGTGAGTTCGATGCCGAGGGCCGCTGGGTCGAGCTGCGTTTCGACACGCCGGCGCGCAAGCTCTCGCTCATCAGCGCCTACTTTCCCAGCGGCTCCTCAGGCGAAGAACGCCAGGCGGCGAAGTTCCGTTTTCTCGATCTCATGTATCCGCATCTGATGGCGCTCAAGGCTGAGCGGGAATTTGTTTTGTGTGGTGACATCAACATTGCCCACAAAGCGATGGACCTGAAAAACTGGCGCAGCAACCAGAAAAACAGCGGCTTCACTACCCGAAGAACGCGCCTGGATGACGAAGCTGATCGACGAAGGCGGTCTGGTCGATGTCTACCGGCAGCTGCAGCCCGAGGCCACCGATGCCGCCTACACCTGGTGGAGCAACCGCGGCCAGGCTTATGCCAACAACGTCGGTTGGCGGCTCGACTACCACCTGGCCACACCGGCCCTGGCGGCGCACGCCAAGCGTGAAGCGGTCTACAAGGGCGAGAAGTTCAGCGACCACGCGCCGTTGACGATTGAATACGGCTTCCAGTTGTAGAAGCGTCTTGCCGCCGTGCCGTGCGGCTGGCAAGGTCGCATGAACAGGCCTCAGGCCTTGAGCACGCTCGCCGCTTTGTAGATCGACTGTCTGGGCTGCGCCATCACGCGGCGCAGCATGGGCTCGAATTCGGCCAGGGGCAGTGCCTCGCCCTTCGGGTCAAACGCCGGGTTGTCGTACTTCGCGCAGAACTCGGCGGTCTGATCAAACGCCGGGTGGGCCTTGAAGTTGTCGCGCAGGTCGCGGTTCAGGCCGATGTGCTGAAAGAAATAGTAGCCCTGAAAGATCGCGTGGTGCTTGACCATCCAGTGGTTGTCTTCGCTCACGAAGGGCTGGAGGATGGCGGCGGCGATGTCGGCGTGGTTGTAGCTGCCCAGGGTGTCGCCGATGTCGTGCAGCAGCGCGCAGACCACGTATTCCTCGTCGCGTCCGTCCTGGAGCGCTCGCGTGGCGGTCTGCAGGCAGTGGGTGTAGCGGTCCACCGGGAAGCCGCCGTAGTCGTTCTCCAGCAGGCGCAGGTGGGTGATGATGCGGTCGGGCAATTTGGCTGCGAACTGCATGAACTCACCGCCGATGGCTTGCCAGTCGGCGGCGGTGCTGTCTTCCATGCGGGTGAAGGTGGCGCGGTGTTCCATGGCTTGTCTCCGGGTTTCTGGAATGGTTCTGGCACCGCATCAGGCGGCGCCTGAAACATTCTGAACGCCCCTTGCACGCGCCGCCCGTGCCTGGGTGACAGCGGCGTGGTGCGCCGCCGTCTTCCCGATCAGGTTCGCGCCTGCCAGCCATTCGCTGCGCGCCGTTCCACCGCCGGGTGGTCGCCATCGAGCCGGAACAGGTGCAGCCAGCCGTTGCCCACCAGGTCGCGCACCACCGCGTGCTGCTCGATGATGGTGTCGATGGCGGCGCGCGGCGCTTCGATGAACACCGACAGGCGCAGCGGCGTGTGGCGCAGGCGCTCGCCGTCGTGCAGCGATTGCATGCGGCAGGCCGATGCGCAGGTCGCCGCCGTTGCCCTCGAACACGCCCAGACGCCCACCGACCACGTTGTGCAGCAGCTTGTTGCCGCTGCCGTAGCGCCGGTTGTCCAGCGCGCTGGCGTGGTACTGCAGGTTGATCCAGTTGGTGACGACCATGGGCGCGGTCATGATCAGGGTGAGCACGCCAAAGCCCTCGTCGTGCCGCCAGTCGTAGTCGTGCAGAAAGCTGCGGCCGGCCAGGTTCATGCCCAGGGTGCGCGCGCGCGGCGCCACGATGAAGGCGGCGCAGTTGGCCAGGCCCCACTCGGGCCGCACCTGCGCCCAGTCGTTGGCGCGTTCGCGCAGCGAACGCGCCAGCGCGGGTGCGTCGTTGACCAGGTGCGCCAGGCCGAGCGCTGGGTGCGCGTTCGGCGCGGGCGCGCTGGCCAGCGGTTTGCAGCGCGGCTTGCAGCGCGGCCAGCGCGGTGTGCAGGGCGGGCGGCACGGCGTCGGTGTCGAACAGCTGCACCTCGTCGGTGGTGGTGTTGTGCAGCGCGGGCAGGAAGTGCGTGCCCTCGGGAATGATCCAGGCCCAGCTTGGCCAGTGCTCGACCCGCACCGCCGTCGTGTTGAGCAGGTCGGCCAGCGCGCGGGCGTTGACCTCGCCGGTCTGGCCGCCGCAGGCGCCGCAGTCCAGGCCGGCGGCGTGCGGGTTGTTGGCGGTCTGGCTGCCGTGGCCGGCCAGCATCACCAGCGGCGCGAAGTCCTTCGTGATCCCCATCGCATTGAGGATGCCGGCCGCCAGACGCGCGGCGGCTGCCGGGTCGGTGCTGGCCTGCGGCAGGCGCGGGCGGTGGGCGGACTCGGCGGCGCTCAGGCCCGTGTCTTCCCAGCGCGCGGGCGGGGCCTCGCTGGGCAGGGTGTCTTTCAGCAGCTTGGGGCCGTAGGCCAGGCCGCAGGTCTCCACGAAGCTGAAGCCCGAGGCGGCGGCTGCGCGCAGGTCGGCCCAGCGCTGGCGCCAGGCGAGCGCGCCCTGGCGGCGTTCGGCGAGCGCCTGGCCCAGGCCTTTTTCTTCGGTGACGCTCTCGCTGACCGTGATGGCGGGCGCGAGCAGACCGGGCAGCTGCGGGCGGGTCATGCGCGCTGCCCGCCGGGCTGTAGGCGATGGGCAGACCAAAGAAGCCGGCGAAACCGCGGGTGGCGATGCCGGGCGAGGCGGATTCGAGGGCGCGGCGAAACACCTCGGAGCGCACGTCGATGCAGAACACCGCCTGCACCTCGGGCTTGGGCGCTGCGACGGCGGGCTGCTGGAGCGCGGCCAGCAGGCCGCTGCACAGCGGCTGCTGGTAGCGCAATTTCCAGCGCGTCCTGCAGCAGCCAGTCGACTTGCTGCTCGGCGTGGTGGCGGGCAATTTCGGCGTCGGCGTGCGCTCCATTGCTGAGCCCAGCCGTCGCCGCTGAGGGCGGGCGCGCCGGCAGCCGCAGCGTCGTCGCGCAGCAGCAGTTCCCAGGCCAGCCGGATCGCCAGCAGGTGCACGATCTGGTCGTCATCCCCGCCGCTCAGCCGCGCCTGCCAGCGCTCATACGCGCACCACGCGGCCCAGCCGTTGATGCTCAGCAGCAGGGCGCTGAGGTAGTGGGTGTGGGCACTCGCGGGCACATCGAGGGCGTCAAGCGCCTGCGTGATCAGCGCGAGCGGATCGCTGGGCAGGGTCCGGATGCGCGGCTGGCCGCGTCGCGATGTGGCTGGTGCCAGGGCAGACCCCGGTCGGCGGCGATCTGGCGCTGCCAGGTGGCGAGCAGGCCAGCGCGCCGGTCCATGCCCCAGCGGGCCTGACCGGCATCGAAGAACGCGGCGCAGTGCTGGCTGATCTGGTGCGTGACGAGGTCGCGCCAGGGCAGGGGCGCGGCGGGCACCAGCGCCTGCATGCGCTCGGTGAGCAGCGGCAGCGCAGCGCAAAGCTGGCTCGGGCGCCTGCATGGCGCGGATGAGTTCGTCGGCCGTGATCTGGCTGCCCTGGCGAGCGATCGCGGCTTGCAGGTGGTCAACGTTCAGATCGCCAGCAGCCCACTGCTTCACGAAGTCGGCGCGCGACAGGGTCAGGCGGGTGCCGGCGAGCGCGCCGAGCGACGCGGCGGCCTGTGGCGCGGGCTTGCCGACCCAGCCCCAGTAGGGGTTGACGGCGATGAACTGGTCGAGCGGCCAGGTGGGCGCGATGCGGTCGCAGGCCTGGGCGATGGCGCTGGACACGGACAGGGTGTTCACGGGGAGGTCCACGGGTGCGTTCATGATGAAACTCGGATCGGGGTTCAGGAATGGGCGGTTGCCAGGGAGGCGGGTGCGGTGGCGCTGGCCTCGGGCGCTCGCAGCGGCCAGAGGCGGAAGGCGATGCGGCTGAACTTTTCGTCCAGAAACAGGCCGCCATAGAACGCCGGATACAGCCGCGCGGCGAGGTCGCCCTGTGGCCGCGTGGCCAGCGCACTTTGCACGACAAACAGCGCGGCGAAGGCGAGTCCAACGAGCACCACACCCATCAGACCGGGGACTTGTGCGGGCGGGCTGGCCCAGGTGACCAGCCAGGCGTGCAGACCGAAGTAGATGCATGCGAGCAACGAAGGCGCTGCCGGCCGTTTCCAGCACGCCCGCAGGCGCCTTGGCCAGTGGGTTGCAGCAGCGGCACCAGCGCCAGCGTGAGGATGCCGCCCATCACCCAGAGGGCGGGCGTCGCTGCGCCATGCACACCGCTGGCCTGCAAGGCGAGCGCCGCTGCACCGGTCATCAACAGGCCGGCCAGCGCGCCGAGCAGCAGGGTCGACGCACGCGGCGGCGCGCCGGCGGTGGCCAGCTGGCGCACCTGGTTCTGGCGCACGGTGCCGCCGGCGCCCAGAAAGGCAGTGGGCCTTGTAGAGCGAGTGCGCCACCAGATGCAGCAGCGCCATCTCCCACAGCCCCAGGCCGCACTGCATCAGCATGAAGCCCATTTGCGCGCAGGTGGACCAGGCCAGCATCACCTTGATGCTGATGCGCGTGGTCATCACCAGCGCGGCGATCACCGCGGTGGCGGTGCCGGCCACCACCAGCAGGGCCATGGCCAGCGGCAGCTCGGCGACCAGCGGCGCGAGCCGGATCAGCACAAAGCCGCCCAGGTTCACCACGCCGGCGTGCAGCAGGGCCGACACCGGCGTGGGCGCTTCCATCACCTGGATCAGCCAGCCGTGAAACGGCAGTTGCGCGCGTCTTGAGCAGCGCCGCGCACCACCACCAGCAGCGTGGCGAGCTGCGCCGTCAGGGGCAGCGCCTGCGGCCTGCGTGGCGGCCTGGAGCAGCTGGTCGATCTGCAGCGTGCCAAAGGCGGCGTACAGCAGGCCGACGGCGGCGAACATGCAGACATCGGCCACCCGGCCGACGATGAATTTCTTGTGCGCTGCCACCTGCGCAGCGGGCCGTGTCTGCAAAGAAGGTGAGCAGCCGGTGCAGGGCGAGGCTGGTCGCTGTCCAGGCCAGCGCCAGCAGCAGCAGGTGGTTGCTGGTGACCACCACCAGCACAGCGGCCAGGGTGGCCAGCAGCCAGGCGCACGTAGCGCGCTTCGCCGCGCTCAGCCGTTCAGGTAGGTCTGCGAGTAGCGCACGATGCACCAGCCGACAAAGCTCACCAGCAACAGCACGGTGGCGCCTATCGCGTCGATCCGCAGGCCCCAGGCCTGGCCGGCCGGTGCAAACAGCAGCGTCAGCGCGCTGGCCAGGCTGAGCAGCAGCGCGGCCGAGCTGGCGCCGCGCGCCAGGCCCCAGGCGGGGGAGGCGCTGCGGGCTGCCGCCAGGGCCGCCAGCGTCAGCGTGGCGATCGGTGCGAGCAGCAGCAAGGCCTGCGCCATGGGCAGTGTGGGCAGGAGTTCTGAGGTCATGGTCGGGAGAATTTGATGCGTGCAGCGCTGGTTGGCCAACTTGGGGAAAACGCGATGACCAGACTGTGCCCAGGTTATTGAGTCATTCGTAAAATTCATTGTTGTTGACAAAATGTTCTTTAATAAAGAACGATAAGCACCATGCAACGTCTCAACTACCACCACCTGCACTACTTCTGGGCGGTCGCCAAAGAGGGCAATCTGACCCGCGCGGCTGCGCGCCTGCATGTGTCGCAATCGGCGCTCTCGACGCAGATCAAGCAGCTCGAAGAGCAGCTCGGGCAGGCGCTGTTCGAGCGCCAGGGCCGCACGCTGGTGCTCACCGCCGCCGGCCAGCTGGCGCTGAGCTATGCCGAATCGATCTTCACCTCGGGCACCGAGCTCATGGCGCTGCTGCGCGACGGGCGCCGCGCTGGAGCGCGAGGTGATGCGCATCGGCGCGGTGGCCACGCTGTCACGCAACTTCCAGGAGAACTTTCTGACCGCCGCTGCTGGCGCGCAACGATGTCGAGCTGGTGCTGCAGTCCGGCAGCCTGGCCGAGCTGCTGTCGCGCTTGCGGGTGCACACGCTGGACATCGTGCTGTCCAACCAGCGGGTGCACAGCCAGCGCCGACGACCCCTGGCGCTGCCGGCGCATCGCGCGCCAGCCGGTCAGCCTGGTCGGGCCAGCCGCGCAAGAGCCGCCGGGCGTTCCGCTTTCCCGCCGACCTGGCCGACGGTGCCGCTGCTGCTGCCCGGGCGCGACAACGACATCCGCGCCAGTTTCGATCTGCTGTGCGAGCAGCTCGGCATTCGCTACACGCTGCGCGCCGAGGTGGACGACATGGCGCTGCTGCGCCTGCTGGCGCGCGACTCGGACGGCGTGGCCCTGTTGCCCACGGTGGTGGTGCAGGACGAACTGCACAGCGGCGCGCTGGTGGAGTACGCGCGTGGTGCCCGATTTGCAGGAGAGCTTTTACGCCATCACGGTGCAGCGCCATTTCGAGCCGCCCTGGCTCAAGGCGCTGCTGCAACGGCCCGAAGCCGAGGTGTTGCGGCGGGGCTGAGCCCGGACATGCGCAGACGCAGCCCAACCTTTCAGACCAGATACGCCACGCCAAACACCAGCACCATCGACAGGCCAATCCCGAGCTTCACCACCGCCGCGAGCAGAAAGCCCAGGCCGGCCGCGAGACCGGCGCGGGTGGCCTGCGCGGGGTTGCGCCTGGCCACCCACTCGCCGGTCATGGCGCCCGCGATGGGCCCCAGCAGCAGGCCGGGGAGCCCGCCGAACAGGCCCAGCACCGCGCCGGCGCCCGCGCCAGCCACCGCCTGCCCGCTTGCGCCCGCGCGCCGAACCCCGACCACTGCCGCCAGGTAGTCCACCGGCCAGGCCAGTGCCGCCATCAGCGCCAGCACCAGCAACACCGGAATACCCACCTGCGCGTAATCGCCCAGCCAGGCGGCCAGCCACAAGCCGCCCAGCAGCAAGGGTGTGCCTGGCAGCAGCGGCAGCACCAGGCCGGCCAGTCCGAGCAGCACGCCAGCGCCAGCGAGGATCCAGAGGGCGATGTCCATGGGGTGTGGCCGGTCTGGACGACCTCAGCCTGCGGGCTGCAAGCGAAGCGGCGCGCGCGAAGCCGCCGGGCGGGCGGCTTCGCGTGTGGATCCATCCGGCTTGGTCTGCGGTGCACGGGCGCGACGGCTGATCAGGCGCTGTCGCAGCACCGTGGCGGCGGCGTCGATCGACGCTTGCCACGAGCGCGCCGTGGCGGTCACGGCCACCGGCTCCTGGCCAGCCACGGCGACCTCGACCCGGCAGCGTTTGTCCACACCGCCGTCGGGCCCGTTGATGTCTTCCAGCTGCACGCGCACCTGCGCCACCGCGCCATGCATGCGGCGCAACGCACGGCGCATGCGCGCCAGGGAGCGCTGGTGCCAAAGCGCGCCTTCGGGATCGGGAGAGCGGAATTGCATGTCCATGAGAACTCCAGTTGGTGTGTCGGAAGCCGCAATGTGCGTGGCCAAACCTTCTTTTAAAAGCAGCCAATATCGAATTTACACATCGATAAATACTGCTTATTGAGTCCCTTTACCGCTTGTTTCTCAGCTGTTTCGAGTGTGAACTGTCCCGATTTCTCGATTCTGCTTTTCGCCGCAGCCTGCTGGGTCGAGCCGGTGATGCCGCCTAAGGTGCAGCTTGCAAGCCAAGTGATCCGTGGCGCAAAGGGCCAAATTTCCCGGCGCGCTCTGTGCAGACCGTCCCCCGGCGGGACTTTTCAGGAGACCAGCCATGCAGACCTTTGAGAACAACAGCCCGCAAGCCGCCGCCCGCATCGTCGCGTTGACCCTGGTGGCCGACGGCCACATTGGCGAGGCCGAGTTGCAGCGCCTGGACGATCTGAAGGTGCATGAGCAGCTCAACCTCTCGCTCGACGAGATGCACGCGGTGATGAAAGACTTCTGCCAGGACATGCTGGGCAGCCCGCAGCTGAACTGGTCCGACGTGTGTCCGCTCGACGAGCGCGAAATCGCCGGTCTCATGGGTCAGATCACGCAGCCCGCGCTGCGCCAGCGCGTGCTGCACCTGTGTGTGCAGGTCGCCGAGGCCGACGGACATGTTGCCGACGGCGAGTCGAGCGTGCTCAACGCGGCCGTGGAGCATTGGGGGCTGCAGCGCCAGATGCTGCTGCCGGTCAACGAGTGGCCGATGGCGAAGGCCGCCTAAGCCCAGCGGGCGGCGGCCTTGAAACGGCTCGGTTACAGTGCGGGCCTCCGAAAGTCCGCATGCTGCAATACCTCACCGTCCCCGTCACCGCCTTCGCCCAGAACTGCTCCATCGTCTGGTGCGACGAGACCATGGACGCCGCCATCATCGACCCCGGCGGCGATCTGGATCGCCTGCTGGCCGAGGTCGAGCGCCTGGGCTTGAACCTCAAAGCCATCTGGCTCACCCATGCCCACATCGACCACGCCGGCGGCACCGCCGAACTGGCCGGGCGGCTGCACTTGCCCATCATCGGCCCGCACCCGGGCGACCAGTTCTGGATCGACGGCCTGCCGCAGCAAAGCGCCATGTTCGGCTTCCCGCCGGCCGGTCATTTCACGCCCACGCGCTGGCTGGCCGATGGCGACACGGTGCAGATCGGGCACTGCACGCTGGACGTGCGCCACTGCCCCGGCCACACGCCGGGCCATGTGGTGTTCCATTCAGCCGCAGGCCAAGCGCGCGTTTGTGGGCGACGTGCTGTTTGCCGGCAGCATCGGCCGCACCGATTTCCCGCAGGGCGACCACGCGCAGCTGATCAGCAGCATCCGCGAGCGCCTGTGGCCGATGGGTGACGACACCGTGTTCATCCCCGGCCATGGACCGGAGAGCACGTTGGGCGCCGAGCGGCGCTCCAATCCTCACGTGCGCGATCGCTGAGCGCGAGCTCAGCCGCGACGCGCCCGCTCGTAGAGCCCCTGCACCTTGGGCACGTTGGCCTGCAGTTGCCGGATGCGTTCTGGGCCGCTGGGGTGGGTGGAGAGGAAAGCCGGGCCTGCCATTGCCGTTGGCCTGGGCCATTTTTTGCCACAGGCTCACGCTGGCCTGCGGGCTGAAAGGCAGAGCGGGCGGCCAGCTCCAGACCCACCAGGTCGGCCTCGGTTTCGTCGTCGCGACTGAAGCTGCAGGCGTCAGCAATTGCGTGCCCAGGTTGGCCGCCACGTTGCCCAGATCGCCCAGGCCCAGCAGCTGCGACAGCGAGCCGCAGGCCCATGCCGGTGGCCTGCGTTTTGGCCAGGCGCTCGCGCGCGTGCTCGCGCAGCGCGTGGGCCATTTCGTGGCCCATGATCATGGCGGACTTCGTCGTCGCTGAGCTTGAGCTTGTCCAGGATGCCGGTGTAGAACGCGATCTTGCCGCCGGGCATGCAAAAGGCGTTGATCTGCGGGCTGTTGATCAGGTTGACCTCCCAGCGCCAGCCTTTCGCGCGCTCGTTCCAGGGCTCGGCGTGGGGCATCAGGCGATCGGCCATGGCGCGCAGGCGCCGCAGCTGCGCATTGCCGTCGCGCCATGAGCGTGCCCTGGCTCCGCGCCTCGGCCATCATCTGGCTGTATTGCTGGGCCGCCGCTTTTCGAGCTCGGCCGCCGGCACCAGCTGGCGCATGGAGGATGACCGACCCACGTCCACCTGGGCCGCCGCCGGCAAGGCCGCCGCGGTGGCCGAGGCCGCGCCCGCAAGCAAAAACGCCCGCCGCGCCGACCACGCGCCTTCGCGAGGCGCAGCCGGTTCGGGAGCGAGGGCAGACCGGGTTTTGAAGTCGCAGATGAAACACATGGGTCAATAATAGAGAAAGCCGCCAGGCGCTGCACAACAGCGCCGCATCCACCCCCGCTCCATGCCGCCCGAAAACGACGCACTTCCCAGCCCGAACACCGCGCCTGGTACCGCCCCGAACGCACCGGCCGGCGCAGCGCGGCCCAGCTGGGGAGACACCCTGCGCGTGTACCTGGAGCCCGCCAGCCTGCGCATGCTCGCGCTGGGCTTTTCCGCCGGGCTGCCGCTGCTGCTGGTGCTGGGCACGCTGAGCTTTCGCCTGCGCGAGGCCGGGCTGGACCGCACCACCATCGGCTACCTGAGCTGGGTGGGGCTGGCTTACGGCTTCAAGTGGTGCTGGGCGCCGCTGGTGGACCGGCTGCCGATCCCGCTGCTCACGCGCGGCGCTGGGGCGGCGGCGCAGCTGGTTGCTGCTGTCGCAGTTCGCCATCATGGCGGCGCTGGTGGGCATGGCGCTGGCCGATCCGCGCACCGCAGCTCGACGCTGGTGGTGTGGTGCGCGCTGGCGGTGGCCTTTGCCTCGGCCACGCAGGACATCGCGCTCGATGCGTTTCGCATCGAATCGGCCGACGTCAGCCACCAGGGCGCGCTGGCCGCGACCTACCAGACCGGTTACCGCCTCGCGATGATCTGGGCCGGCGCCGGCGTGCTGTGGCTGGCCGCACGTGCCGAGGTGGCGCCGGCGGTGTCGGCGGTGGGCGCCGCGCCGGGCGTGCTCTACCAGCAGGCCGCCTGGACCACCGCGTATCTTGTGATGTCGGCCAGCATGCTGGTGGGCGTGCTGACGGTGCTCTTCACGCGCGAGCCGGCGCGCATCGAGCTGCCGCCGGCTCGCAACGCGGCCGAGTGGCTGCAAGAGCGCGCTGGTCGAGCCGTTTGCCGACTTTCTGACGCGTTACGGCAAACAGGCGCTGCTGATCCTGGCGCTGATCGGCGTCTACCGCATCAGCGACGTGGTGATGGGCATCATGGCCAACCCGTTTTACGTGGACATGGGCTACACCAAGGACGAGGTGGCGGCGGTCACCAAGGTCTACGGCGTCATCATGACGCTGGTGGGTGCCTTCATTGGCGGCGCGCTGTCGCTGCGCCTGGGTGTGATGCGGGTGCTGATGCTGGGCGCGGTGCTGTCGGCGGCGAGCAACCTGCTGTTTGCCTGGCTGGCCGGGCATGGGCACGACGTGACCGCGCTGATCGCGGTGATCTCGGCCGACAACCTCAGCGCCGGTGTGGCCTCGGCCGCGTTCATTGCCTACCTTTCCAGCCTGACCAACGTGAAGTACTCGGCCACGCAGTACGCGCTGTTCAGCTCCATGATGCTGCTGGCGCCCAAGTGGCTGGCGGGCTTCTCGGGTGCGTTTGTCGACGCTTATGACTACGCCACCTTCTTCACCGGCACCGCTCTGCTGGGGCTGCCGGTGCTGGTGCTGGTGTGGCTCGCGACCCGCGCCAAGACCTGAGCGCAATGGCTCAGCGCCAGCTTCACGTTTCTTTACCGCCGACACGGCACCGGTTCACGCCGATGCGCGAGGATCGCACGATGAACCCCATCGCTACACTGAATCCATGAGCACAGCGCCCGCCCTGTTGATGATCGAAGACGACAGCCGCCTGGCGCAGATGGTGGTGGAGTACCTGGGCCAGTCGGGCTATGCGGTGACCCACGCGGCCGACGGCGAAAGCGGGCTGGAGCAGCTGCCGCTGGTGCAGCCGGAGCTGGTGATGCTCGATCTGATGATGCCCGGCATCGACGGGCTGGAGGTGTGCCGCCGCATCCGCGCACTGCCCGGCGGCCTGGGCGCGGGTGCCGGTGCTCATGCTCACCGCCAAGGGCGACCCGATGGACCGCATCATCGGCCTGGAGCTGGGCGCCGACGACTACCTGCCCAAGCCCTTCGAGCCGCGCGAGTTGCTGGCGCGCATCCGCGCGGTGCTGCGCCGCCGCGGCGACGGAGCGCACCAGCTCGGTCAGCCGCAGCACGCCGGTGTTGCGCTTCGGCTCGCTGGAGATCGACCGCGACGCGCGCACGGTGCAGGTGGGCGAGCAGCTGTGCGAGCTCACCTCTTACCAGTTCGACCTGCTGGTGGCGATGGCCGAGCGCGCCGGGCGCGTGCTCACGCGCGACCAGATCATGGAAGCCGTGCGCGGGCGCGAACTCGACGCGTTTGACCGCAGCATCGACGTGCACATCGGCCGCATCCGCAACGCCATCGAGGCCGACAGCAAGGAGCCCAAGCGCATCCTCACGGTGCGTGGGGTGGGCTATGTTTTTGCGAAACAACAGGATTGAGGACACCCCCCCGCGCCGCGCCTTCAGCGCGTCATCCCCCCAGGGGGGCGGCACTGGCGGCCCGGCAAAGCCGGTTCCGCGGTGCCCTGGGTGGAGGCACGGCGCTCTGGTGCCATTCCCTCGGGGCGGGGGGTGTCGTGACCCGTTGGCTTCGTTGTTCACCGCCATTGAGTCGTTCGCATGAAAGGCCTGCTCGGTCAGCGCCTGTACCTGCGCATCTGGCTCGCCATCGTGGTGGCGGTGGCGGTGCTGGCGCTGGTGGTGGGCTGGTTGTGGCAGGTGGCGCTGGACAGCGACCGTGAGCAGCGCGCTGCGTCGCATCGCGCGCGAGATCGTGTTGCGCAACAGCGCGGGCGAGGTGGTGGGGCAGGCACCGGCGCGGGCGGTGCGGGTGCCGGGCGAGGGGCTGGAGTTCCAGGTCACCATGATGGACGGCCAGACGCTTTACATCAAGCTGCCGCGCCGCAATCGGCCGCCGGGCGGTGCGGGACCCGGGCAGCGGGCGCAATCCTGGCTGCAGTCGCCGATGGGTTTTGCCTGGTTGCTCGGATTGGTCGCTCTGGCGGTGGCGCTGGGCGCCTACCCGGTCGTGCGGCGCCTGACCAAGCGGCTGGAGGTGCTGCAAAAAGGGGTGGAGCGCTGGGGCGACGGCGATCTGTCCACGCGCCTGCCGGTGCAGGGGGAAGACGAGGTGGCGTTTCTGGCGACCCGTTTCAACGCCGCTGCCGAGCGCGTGCAGACCCTGCTGCAGTCGCACAAGGCCCTGCTCGCCAACGCTTCGCACGAGCTGCGCTCGCCGCTGGCCCGCATCCGCATGGGGCTGGAGCTGATGGGCCCGAGCGGCGCGCGCCAGCGCCCAGCGCGCCGGAAATGGCACGCAGCATCGACGAGCTGGACCAGCTGATCGACGAAATCCTGCTGGCCAGCCGCCTGGACCTGCGCGACGCCAACGACGCCTCGGCGCTCGGACCGACCGAAGAGGTCGACCTGGTGGGACTGGCGGCCGAAGAGTGCGCCCGCACCGGCGCCGATCTCGACATCGCGCCGGGCGTCTCGCCGCTGCTGGTGCAGGGCCACGCCCGCCTGCTGCGGCGCCTGCTGCGCAACCTGCTGGAGAACGCGCGCCGCTACGGTCAGCCGCCGCGCAGCCTGGATGCGATCGCTGAGCTCGGCGCCAGCGGTGCGGCTCACGCTGGCGCGTCGCGCCGCAGGGTCCTCGGCTGTTGCCGTGGTGTCGGTGGAAGACCGTGGCCCGGGCGTGCCGGCCGAGTTGCGCGAGCGCATCTTTGAGCCGTTTTACCGGCTGCCCGGCGCCAGCGAGCGCGAGGGCGGTGTGGGTCTGGGGCTGTCGCTGGTCAAGACCATTGCCGAGCGGCACTGGCGGCAGCGTGCGCTGCGAAGACGCGCGCGGGTGGCGGTGCGCGCTTTGTGGTGGAAATGCCCTTGTAATGGCGTCCGTCGAATGCCAAGCCTGACCGCGGTCTGACAGCGCCAGCCATTTTTTGGGTTTTATTACCCAGAAATTCATGGCAGCTTTCCCCCAAACAGGGGATGGTCGAAAGTTATGCGGCAACGCACAATAATTTCGTTGCTGTCACAACATCTCAAGAAGATGGACAGACCCGAATTTTCAGGCGCACTGCGCCGGCACATCGGTCTCCCAACGACGTCCTTCCAAGGACTTTACAAAGCCACCGCAAGGTGGCTTTTTTTTGGCCTGCGCGCAGCCGGGCGTCCAGGCCCGGTTCGGGGTTCAGTGACCGTGGGCCACCACCTCGCCGGCCTTGAGCCGGTAGACCGTGCCGCAGTACGGGCAGCGGGCTTCGCCGGTGGTGGCCACGTCCAGGTAGACCTTGGGGTGGGTGTTCCAGAGCTTCATGTCGGCCTTGGGGCTGGGGCAGAAGACACCGCCGTGGCGGTTGAGGTCGTTGGCCTTGAGTTCGATCGGTGCTTGGCTCATGGGGTGACTTCGCTGGTTCACGCGCTCAGACCTTGGACGAGCCAGTGGGCGTACTTGGGATTCTTGCCGCCGACGATGTCAAAGAACGCGCTCTGGATCTTCTCGGTGATCGGGCCGCGGCTGCCTGCGCCCAGCTCGATGCGGTCGAGTTCGCGGATCGGGGTCACTTCGGCGGCGGTGCCGGTGAAGAAGGCTTCGTCGGCGATGTAGACCTCGTCGCGGGTGATGCGCTTTTGCACGATCTCCAGGCCCAGGTCCTTGGCGATGTGGAACACGGTGTTGCGGGTGATGCCGTTCAGCGCACCGGCCGACAGGTCGGGCGTGTAGATCACGCCGTTCTTGATCACGAAGATGTTTTCGCCCGCGCCTTCGGACACGAAGCCCGAGCTGTCGAGCAGCAGGGCTTCGTCGTAGCCCTCGTCGGTCACTTCCATGTTGGCCAGGATGGAGTTGGTGTAGTTGCTCACCGCCTTGGCCTGCGTCATGGTGATGTTGACGTGGTGGCGGGTGTAGCTGCTGGTCTTGACGCGGATGCCGCGCTTCAGACCCTCTTCGCCCAGGTAGGCACCCCAGGGCCAGGCCGCCACCATCAGGTGGATGGTGTTGCCCTTGGGTGAAACGCCCAGCTTCTTGTCGCCGATCCAGGTCAGCGGGCGGATGTAGCGCTTTCCAGCTTGTTTTCGCGCACGACGGCCTTTTGCGCTTCGTTCACCTCTTCCTTGGTGAACGGCATCTTCATGCGCAGGATCTTGGCGCTGTTGAACAGGCGATCGGTGTGTTCTTCCAGGCGGAAGATCGCGGTGCCGCCGTCGGCCGTCTTGTAGGCGCGCACGCCTTCAAAGGCGCCGCAACCGTAGTGCAGGGTGTGGGTGAGCACGTGGATCTTGGCGTCGCGCCAGTCGACCATCTGGCCGTCCATCCAGATCTTGCCGTCGCGGTCGGACATTGAAGGAATCGGTGCCATGCGCAGTGCCTCGTGGGGTTGAAGTGAATCGTGACGCCAGCCGGCCGACAGGCCGAGCGGACAAAACCACGATTTTACGGCGCCGGCCCGGCTGGCCCGCTGGGCGCGCCAGCCGACAGTGCGTCGGTATCGGGCGAGTTCGTCGCCTCAACCGGCTCCACGCGCCAGCTCACCAGGCGCCCGTGTTCAAAGGTGGCCACCAGCGCCTGCCCGGCGTCGTCGGCCCAGGCGCGTTGCTCGGGCTCGGTGTCGGGCGGCGTGCGCAGCTGGCCCAGGCTCAGGGTGAGGCGGATCACGTCGACCATGGCCATGCCGCGCTTGAGGCGCGCCTGCATCGCCACTGCGTCGCGCACCCGCCCCATCGGCCGTGCCGCAACGCGTGCGCAGCAGGCGCATCAGCTTGGTGAAATGCAGCAGCAGCCAGAAGCTCAGCATCAGCACCGCCAGGAGCAGGCCCTGGGCGCCGTAACTGCGCCAGGCCGCGTAAGAGAGCGCCACCGCCAGTGCCGGGAACAGCAGCGCGCGCAGTCGAGGGGGCAGGGTGAACATGGTTAAAGCCCCCGCACCAGGTTCATGGCTTCTTCGATGCGCTCCACCGGGTGAATGGTCAGCCCCTCAAAGGCCTTGTCGTTTTTCTTCGGCGCGTTGGCCTTGGGCACCACCGCCACGGAAAAGCCCAGCTTGGCCGCTTCTTTCAGCCGCTCCTGGCCACGCGGCGCCGGGCGCACCTCGCCGGCCAGGCCCACCTCGCCAAAGGCGATGAAGCCCTTGGGCAGCGCCTTGCCGCGCAGGCTGGAGGTGATCGCCAGCATCACCGCCAGGTCGGCCGCCGGCTCGCTGATGCGCACGCCGCCCACGGCGTTGACGAACACGTCCTGGTCCATGCAGGCCACGCCGGCGTGGCGGTGCAGCACCGCCAGCAGCATGGCCAGGCGGTCGCGGTCCAGGCCGACCGACAGTCGCCGAGGCGACTGGTCCGCCGCTGTCCACCAGCGCCTGGATCTCCACCAGCATGGGCCGCGTGCCTTCGAGCGTGACCATGACGCAGCTGCCCGGCACCGGCTCGCTGTGCTGGCTGAGAAAGATCGCGCTCGGGTTGCTCACGCCCTTCAGGCCTTTTTCGGTCATGGCGAACACGCCGATCTCGTTGACCGCGCCAAAGCGGTTCTTGATGGCGCGGATCAGGCGGAAGCTGCTGTGCGTGTCGCCCTCGAAATACAGCACGGTGTCCACCATGTGCTCCAGCACGCGCGGGCCGGCCAGCGCGCCTTCCTTGGTCACGTGGCCGACCAGCACGATGGCCGTGCCGCTGGCCTTGGCCGCGCGCGTCAGGTGGGCCGCGCATTCGCGCACCTGGGCCACCGAGCCCGGTGCGCTGGTGAGCTGCTCGGAATACACGGTCTGGATCGAGTCGATCACCGCGATCGCGGGCCGGGTGCGCGTCCAGCGTGGCCAGGATCTTCTCCAGCTGGATCTCGGCCAGCACGCTGACCTGCGAGCCGTCCAGCCCCAGCCGGCGCGAGCGCAGCGCCACCTGCGCGCCGCTTTCTTCACCGGTCACGTACAGCGTCTTCTGGCCGGCGCGCTGCAGCGAATCCAGCGCCTGCAGCAGCAGGGTGGACTTGCCGATGCCCGGGTCGCCGCCGATCAGCACCACGCCGCCTTCCACGATGCCGCCGCCCAGCACCCGGTCGAGCTCGTCGTGGCCGGTGGGGGTGCGCTGCACGTCGGTGGCGTCGATGTCGGACAGCACGGTCACCTCCGCCGTCTTGGCCAGCGAGGCAAAGCGGTTTTTCGCCGGCGCGGTGGACTCGGCCACCGACTCGATCAGCGTGTTCCAGGCGCCGCAATGCGGGCACTTGCCCAGCCACTTGGGGCTGGTGCCGCCGCATTCGTTGCAGGCGTAGGTGGTTTTGTCTTTGGCCATGCAGGGAGAATACCGTGACCCATGAACGCCTTTGATCCCCGTTTTCGCCGCCCCGCCGAGCCCACCGCCCTGGCGGTCACACCCGAAAAACCCGGCCAGCCGCGCACAGGCTCGGCCGCTTCGCGCGCCCACCAGCTGCAGCTCACCCGCATCACCAAGCTGAAGCAGCAGATCGCGGACCTTGACACGCTGGCGCAGGCGCATCGCGTGGCGGTGCACCAGCGGGTGCATCCCCTGCAGGCGGCCCACCGCCAGCAACTGCGCGACATGGTGCTGTTGATCGACGAGCGCCTGGGCGGCAAATCCCTGGCCAGCCCGCAGCGGCAGGCAGCGCTGAGCATTCTGTGCAGCATGGCGGCCACCCTGGCGCGCGAGGGCGATGCCGAGATGGCCGCGCTGCACGATCGCCACAGCCGCTCCACCCTGGCGGCCCAGGCGCGCGAGCGAAGCCAGGCCATGCGCGCCGACATCGAGGCTGCGCTTGGCGCCCAGCTTGACGGGCTGCCGCCCGACGCCAGCGCCGAGCAGATTCTGGCCGCCGGCATGGCGCGCCTGCGCGAGCAGCAAGAGCAAGCCGATGAAGACAAGCGCTCGCGGGCCGAGCGCCGGCAGGCCAAAAAGAAGGCCCGCCCCGGCCAGGCACCCAGCGCGGCGCAAGCGCTCCAGCTCAACGCGGCCAACCTGCTGCGAGGCCTGTTTCGCCAGCTCGCCAGCGCGCTGCACCCCGACCGCGAAACCGACCCGGTCGCGCGCGATCGCAAGACCGCTCTCATGGGCGAGGCCAACGCCGCCTACGCGCGCAAAGACCTGCTGGCCCTGCTGCAGTTGCAGCAACACGCCGCGCTCTCCGATCCCCTGACCACCGGCGCGCTGGCCGACGAGCAAATCGCCGCCATGACGCTGCTGCTCAAAGAGCAGGTGGCCGATCTGGAGCGCGAGCGGGCGGGGCGGCAGGACGCGCTGGCGCAAGAGTTTCAGGTGCCGCGCGGGCTGGGGGTCACACCCAGAACCTTGCAGATGGTGCTGCTGGAGCAGGAGGAAGAGCTGGAGATGGCGCTCGACCTGATGCGCGCCGACGCCCGGCTGGCCCAGACCGAGGCCGGCTTCAAGCGCTGGCTGAGAAGCCAGGCGGCTGCCAGTCAGCGGCTCGGGTAACTGCCCGGTGTGCTGCGCTTTCAGCGACGGGCAGCAAAACCCACAGCGAGCCGGCGTGTGATCTCGGCGGCGGGCAAAGCGTGACAACCGCTGGTGTTCTGGCCCGCCCACAGCGGTGAAAAATCGGCGCTGCCCCGGGCTTCCCAGTGGGCGCGCAGCGGCGCCATCGCCGCCGTGGCCAGCGGGAAGGCCGGCGTTGCGGGATTGAGCGCGCCGAGTTCGCGCATCACGCGGTTCACGATGCCGCGCGCCGGGCGGCCGGAAAACAGCGTGGTCAGGGCTGTGTGTTGCGCCGCTTCGCTGTGCAAGGCGGCGCGGTGCAGGGCGCTGGTGCTGGCCTCGTCGCTGCACAGGTAGGCGGTGCCCACCTGCACACCGGCCGCGCCGAGCGCCATGACCGCGGCCACGCCCGCCGCGTCGGCGATGCCGCCCGCTGCGATCACCGGCACATTCACCGCCGCAACCACCTGCGGCAGCAGCGCCAGCGTGCCCATCTGGGTGCTGAGGTGATCTGCCGCTGGGTCGCTCCAAGGCAGATCAGTCCCCTCTGAGGGCAGCGACCCGCGCAGCGGTGGCGCGTGGGGGCTGTCTTGCATCAGGAACATGCCGCGGTGGCCACCCGCTTCCAGCCCTTGCACCACGATGGCGTCGGCACCGTGGTCTTGCAGCCAGCGCGCCTCAAGCACCGTGGTTGCGCTGGAGAGCACCACCGCGCCCCAGGCCTTTACCCGCGCCAGCAGATCGGGCGCTGGCAGCCCGAAATGAAAGCTCAGCACTTGCGGGCGAAACGGCTCGATCAGATCGGCGATGGCGTGGCTGAACGGCACCCGCCCCGCGCCCGCCGGCACGCTGGCGATGTCCAGCCCGGCCTCGGCATAAAACGGTGCCAAGGCGGTGCGCCAGGCGGCGTCGCGCACCGCGTCTGGCTCGGGCGGCGTGTGGCAAAAAAAGTTGAGGTTCACCGGGCGGTGGGTACCGGTTTGCAGCGCTTGCAGCTCGCGTGCGAGGGCATCGGGCGCGAGCATGGCGCAGGGCAGCGAGCCGAGCGCGCCGGCGCCGGAAACGGCAATCGCCAGCGCCGAACCCTGCACACCCGCCATGGGGGCCTGGATCAGCGGCAGCTCGGTCTGGAGCAGTTCGCACAGGTTTTTCATGGGCCGCATTGTCCCGCCTGAGCGCCAGCGGTCGCCCGGCCCCGGCTATTCTGTGGGCTTTCACGGAGCGCGCGATGCAAACACCGGTCAACCCCTTCAAGCAAGCGCTGCGCGAGCAACGCGCGCAAATCGGTCTGTGGCTGGGCCTGGGTGGCGCCACCGCCACCGAAATTGGCGCGGGCGCGGGGTTCGACTGGCTGTTGATCGATGGTGAACACGCGCCCTTTGGTGTGGCCGATGTGCTGGCGCAGGCGCAGGTGATCGCCGGCTACCCGGCGAGCCACGCCATTGCCCGCGTGCCGGTGGCCGATCCGGTGCTCATCAAGCAATACCTCGACACAGGCGTGCAGACCCTGCTGGTGCCCATGGTCAACAGCGCCGAGCAGGCGGCGCTTTGCGTGAGCGCCTGCCGCTACCCGCAGGACGACGGCTTGGGTGGCGTGCGGGGCATGGCCGGCGCGCGCGCATCGCGCTGGGGCCGCATGGCGGACTACGCCAAGGCCGCCAACGCACAGGTCTGTCTGCTGGTGCAGGTGGAGACACGCGAGGCGCTGACGAACCTGGATGCCATCAACGCCACCCCGGGCGTGGACGGCGTTTTCATCGGACCCGCCGATCTTTCTGCTTCGCTGGGCCATGTTGGCAACCCCGACCATCCCACGGTGCAAGCCGCTATCGAAGACGCCGTTGTCCGCATTCGCCGCGCTGGCAAGGCGCCAGGCATCTTGTGCACCAACGAAGCGCAGGCCCGTCGGTACCTTGAACTGGGCGCGCTGTTTGTGGCGGTGGGGCTGGACAGCCAGATTCTGGCGCGGCAGACCAGTGCCCTGGCCGAGCGCTTCAAGTCAGCGCTGGACGTGCCAGCGGCTGGATCGAGCCTGGGATACTGAGACATGGACCAACACCAAAAACACAGCTTTGCCCGTGTGGCGATCGTTGGCGCTGGCGCCATTGGCGGCTGGCTCGGCGTGCACCTGGCGCGCGGCGGCTGCGAGCTCAGTGCACTGGCACGCGGCGAGACGCTGGCCGCACTGCAACGCGATGGCTTGCAGCTGCGCTCGGCCGAGCATTCGATGCACGCGCCAGTGAACGCTTCCCAGAGCAGCGCGGCGCTGGGTGTGCAGGATCTGGTGATCCTGGCGGTCAAGGCGCCGGCGTTGGCCGAGGTGACGCGGCAGATCGGCCCGCTGATTGGCCGCCACACGGTGGTGCTCACCGCCATGAATGGCGTGCCCTGGTGGTTTCTCGACGGCTTTGGCGGCGCACTCGCCGGCACGCGGCTGACATCGACCGATGCCGCTGGCCAGATCGCGCGCGACATTCCGGTGCGCCATGTGGTGGGCTGTGTGGTGCACGCGAGCTGCTCGGTGGACGCGCCCGGTGTGGTGCGGCACCACTTCGGCAACGGCCTGATCCTGGGCGAGCCGGCGGGCGGCGGCAGCGAGCGGGTGCAGGCGCTGGCCACGCTGCTGCAACAGGCTGGCTTCAACGCCAGCGTGTCACCGCAGATTCAGAAAGACATTTGGTACAAGCTCTGGGGCAACATGACGGTCAACCCCATCAGCGCGCTGACCGGTGCCACCACCGACCGCATCCTGGGCGACGATCTGGTGCGCGGCTTCGTCTCCAGTGTGATGCTCGAAGCCAAGGCCATCGGCGAGCGACTCGGCATTCCCATCGACCAGCAACCCGAAGATCGCCACGCGGTCACGCGCAAGCTGGGCGCCTTCAAGACCTCCATGCTGCAAGATGTGCAAGCGGGCAAGCCGCTGGAACTGGACGCGCTGGTGAGCTCGGTGCGCGAACTCGGGCAGCTCACCGGCGTGGCCACGCCGTTCACCGATGCGCTGCTGGGCCTGAGCCGGTTGCAGGCGAGAACGCTGGGGCTTTATCCCGACTGAGGGACCCTCGCAGCCGTGTGTCGCATCCGTGCGATGCGGCTCACGAAAGGCCCAGTTCAGGCCCCCAGCGCCGGGAACAGCTTGATCAGCCCGGTGGCCATCACCTCGACCGCCAGCGCGGCCAGGATCAGGCCCATCAGCCGGGTCATGACGTTGATGCCGGTCTGGCCCAGAAAGCGCGAGATCGGTTCGGCCAGCGTGAAGCAGATCGCGGTGGCCACGGCGATCACCACGCCGTAGCCGATCAGCGCAGCGTGTTGCAGCAAGGTGCTGGCCTGGTCGGCATAGATCACCACGGTGGACATGGTGGCCGGGCCGGTGAGCAGGGGAATGGTGAGCGGCACCACCGCAATCGAGGCGCGGGCCGAGGCGTCTTCCACCTCGCCCTGCGTCACCCGGGATTCGGCGGGCTGCGCATTCAGCATGGACAGGGCCGAGGTGAGCAGAAGCAGACCACCGCCCACCTGAAAACTGGCCAGCGAGATACCGAAAAATTCCAGAATCTGCAGCCCGATCAGGGCGCAGATGGCGATCACCGCAAACGCGCTGAAGGCC
Source organism: uncultured beta proteobacterium (assembly GCA_963831255.1). GTDB lineage: Bacteria > Pseudomonadota > Gammaproteobacteria > Burkholderiales > Burkholderiaceae_C > Hydrogenophaga. The sequence goes on from CAWHPI010000011.1 coordinate 80,305, forward strand.
GCCACCCACACGGTGCGCTGGCGCTGCTGGCGCGAGAAACCCTGCGTGTAGTGAATGAAAAACGGCACGATCGCCAACGGGTTGACGATGGCCAGCAAGGTCACCAGGGGTTTGAAGTCCATAAGCGGGGCGATGGGGTGGGTCGGGCGAGGCCGTATTGCACCACGGTCCTCCGCCCCGCGCTCACGGTGTTCGGGGGAGGCGCCGCCGGAACATGCCGTAGCCCTCCATGTGCAGCACCTGGTCGCCGTGCTGGTTGAACATTTCCCAGGTGGTCCGCACCAGACCCACGTCGGCGCGTTTGCTCATCGGACGCGTCTCCAGCACGGTTTGCCGCAGGCTCAGGGTGTCGCCGGGAAACACCGGCTTGAGCCAGCGGATGTTTTCCAGACCCGGCGACCCCAGGCTGGACGACTCGTGCAGGAAATTTGTCACCATGAGCTTCATGGCCAGGCTACAGGTGTGCCAGCCGCTGGCGCACAGGCCACCGAACACCGAGGCTTTGGCCGCCTCGGGGTCGAGGTGGAACGGCTGCGGGTCGAACTGCCGCGCAAAGCCCACGATCTCCTCGACCGTGGGCGACAGGCTGCCGAGATCCCGCACCTGGCCCACCGCCAGGTCTTCCCACCAGATCTTGATGTGGGGGCTTTGTTCGGGCGTGGTGGCGGTCATGGTTTGGCTGCCGGGTCGCGACACGCGAAGCGGCGGAGCAGGGGGGGTTTCATGTCAGCGTCCTCCAGAAACATCGATCAGGCCCATGGTGGTGTAGCTTGCGGCGTCGGACAGCAGCCAGACGATGGCCTGCGCCACCTCGTCGGCGCTGCCGCCGCGCTGCATCGGCACCTGGTGCCGCAGCGTTTGCACACGGTCGGGCAGGCCGCCCGAAGCGTGAATCTCGGTGTCGATCAGGCCCGGGCGCACCGCGTTGACCCGAATGCCCTCGGCCGCCACTTCCCTGGCCAGCCCGATGGTGAAGGCGTCGATCGCGCCCTTGCTCGCGGCGTAGTCCACGTACTGACCCGCTGCGCCCAGGCGCGACGCTGCGCTGGACACGTTGACGATGGCGCCGCCCGTGCCGCCATGCCGTGTGCTCATGCGCCGCACCGCCTCGCGCGCGCACAGCATCGAGCCCAAGACGTTGATGTCGAACATGCGGCGCCAGCGCGCCCAGTCCATCTGGTCCAGCCGCGCCGTCACGTCGACCACGCCGGCGTTGTTCACCAGCCCGGTCAGCGGGCCAAACTTGGCATCGATTCGCGCGAACATGGCCAGCACCTGCGCCTCGTCGGCCACATCGGCCTGCACCGCGATCGCGGTGCCGCCCTCGGCGCGGATGGCGCGAACCACCTCGTCGGCCGCCAGCGAGTTGGCCGCGTAATTGACCGCCACCTGCCACCCGCTGCGCGCCGCGAGCAAGGCAGTGGCCGCGCCAATGCCCCGGCTGCCGCCGGTGACCAGCAGCACGCCATGGCCGACGTTTTTGTTGTCGGTGCTCGCTTTTTCCATCACCCGTCTCCTGCAAAAATGGGCCGAAGCGGTTACAAACCGGGGCCGCTTCTGGCTGAACGCCGTGGCTTCATTAAACCAACCTGAGGGTACCGACATGCGTCACGCAGTGGACTATTTCTTCGCGCCCAACAGCCCCTGGACCTACCTCGGCCATGCGCGTTTTTCCGCGCTGGTGGCGCGCTCGGGTGCGGCGCTTCGCGTGCTGCCGATGGACCTGGGGCAGATTTTTCCATTGTCAGGCGGCCTGCCGCTGCCCAAGCGCGCGCCGCAGCGCCAGGCCTATCGGCTGCTGGAACTGAAGCGCTTTGCCGATGCGCTGGCCTTGCCGCTGGTGGTGCAACCGCGCTTCTTCCCGGTGGCGGCCGACGCGGCCGCGCGCCTGATCGTGGCCGCCGATCTTGCGCTGGGGGCAGACGCCGCCATGCGGCTCACCGGCGCCATCGGCTCAGCTGTCTGGACCCAAGAGCGCAACATCGCCGAGGCCGACACGCTGGCGCAGTTGCTCAGCGAATGCGGCCTTGATGCCGACCTGCTCGCGCAGTCCGACAGCGCCGAGGTGCAAACCCGCTACGCTCAGAACACCCAGGCCGCGATCGACGCCGGTGTGTTCGGCGCGCCAAGCTACCTGGTCGACGGCGAGCTGTTCTGGGGTCAGGACCGGCTCGATTTTGTCGAGCGCCGCCTCGGCGCCTGATCCGAACACCCCAATTTTCAACAGGAGACACCCCCCATGAGCCACATTCTCGAACTCACCGCCGCCGACGGCCTCACATTTCCAGCCTACGTGGCCGAGCCGGCGCAGAACCCCAAGGGCGGCCTGGTGCTGCTGCAGGAAATCTTCGGCGTCAACAGCCACATTCGCGCGGTGGCCGACGCCTTTGCGGCCGAGGGTTACCGGGTGGTGGCGCCGGCCACGTTTCACCGTGTCAAGGCGGGCGTGGAGCTGGGTTACACGGAAGCCGACATGGGTGAGGGCTTTGGCCACAAGACCGCGGTCGAAGCGTTGCCGGCGCCTGGCGTGATGCAAGACATACAGGCCGCCATTGACGAAGCCGCGCACGGCGGCAAGGTGGGCATCGTCGGCTACTGCTGGGGCGGGCTGCTCACCTGGCGCGCCGCCTGCACACTCACTGGCCTGTCCGCTGCCGTCCCCTACTACGGTGGCGGCATGACGGCCGGCGACGACGCCAGGCGAAAGCCACTGGTGCCGGTGCTCGCGCATTTTGGCGATCAGGATCACTGGATCCCGCTGGACACCGTGGAGGCGTTCCGGCAAGCGCAGCCGGATGTGGACGTGCAGGTCTACGCCGCCAACCACGGCTTCAATTGCGACCAGCGTGGCTCTTACGACGAAGCCGCCGCCCAGCTGGCCCGTCAGCGCACGCTGGACTTCTTCGCCAAGCACCTCTGAGGCACCCTGGGCCGCCGCACCTTCCAGCACACGACTCACTCACGGCCGAACCATGATGCAGCTGCACCACTTCCCCAGCACCGCCAGCATGGTGCCGCACATCCTGCTCGAAGAGATGGGCGCACCGTTTGAGCTCGTGCTGGTTGACCGCACGCACGATGTGCAGAAATCGTCTGCCTACCTGCGGCTCAACCCGAATGGTCTGATCCCGGTGCTGTCCGACGGCGACCTGGTGCTCTACGAAACAGCCGCCATCTGCCTGCACCTCTGCGACACCCACCCGCGGGCGGCACTGGCGCCGCCTTTGGGCACGCCGCAGCGCGCACATTTCTACAAGTGGCTCATGTGGCTGACCAACACCCTGCAGGCCACGCTGATGATTTACTTCTACCCCGAGCGCTGGGTGAAAGCGGGCAATCTGACCGGCCAGGCCGAGGTGAAAAGCCATGCGGAGCACCGCGTGCGCGTGCTGCTGGACCAGCTCGACACCGAGCTGGCGCGCCATGGCGGCCCCTGGCTGCTGGGTGATCGCTACACCGCGCTCGATCCCTATGTGTTCACGCTGTGCCGCTGGACACGGGGTTTCGCCCAGACGCCGCCGGCGCGGGAGCGGCGCCACCTGGGCCCGTTTCTGCAGCGCATGCTGGCGCGCCCGGCGGTGCAGCGGGTGCTGGCCACCGAAGGCCTGCAAGCACCGTACGTCTGAGATCTGAGGCTGCTCAGCCGCGTGAGCGCTCCAGGTAGCGCTTGCGCCAGAAAACCACGCTCAGGCCCACCGCGATCAGGCCCATCGAGGCCATCGCCCACCAGAAGCCGCCTTGCTGGTGAATCAGCGGGATGAAGTCGAAGTTCATGCCGAAAATGCCAGCAATCAGGTTCAACGGCAGAAAAATGGCGGTGAGCACGGTGAGCGTGCGCATGATGTCGTTGGCGCGGTTGCTCTGCGCCGAGAAGTGCATCTGCACCGCGGTTTCGGCGTTCTGCTCCAGCCGGCGCACGTGGTGCACCACGCGCTCGATGTGCTCCAGCACATCGCGGCTGCGCACGCGCAGCAGCTCCAGGCTGCGCTGCCCGCCGGTCTCGTCGTCGGGCTCCCAGCTGGCCAGGGATTCGATCCAGTCCAGCACCGCCGAGCGCTGGTCTTCGCAGATGTCGTCGAGCTGGTGCAGGGCGATGCGGGCGTCGAGCAGCGAGCCCCAGTTGGTGAAGCGGGTCTTGGGGTGCAGCAGCTCGGTCTGCCAGTGGTCCAGCTGGCGCGTGAGCTCGCGGCGCAACTCCAGGTAGCCATCGACCATCTGGTTGACCACGCGCAGCATCAGGTCGGCCGGGCTCGTGGGCAGGTGCGTGCCGGCGGCGCGCCCACCCGCGCCGGGGGTGCTCAGCAGCCGGGTGGCGTATTGCTCCAACACCGTGCAGCCGGCCGGGTGCACCGTGAGCACCACGCGGTCGAACACCGCAAAGCCCACCGGGCTGGTGTCGATGCGCCGCAGCACCGGCGGACCGCCACGCTTGGGGCGCTGCTTCTGGTCTGGCGGCACATCGGACTCGCCATGGCCAGCGGCCAGGCGACGGAACACCAGGATGTCGTAGCGCGAGGTGTAGTCGAAATGCGAGGGCAGCTGCTGGTTCAGCAGGTCGGACACATGCAGGTCGACCAGCGTCGAGCCCGCCAGGGTTTGCAGCGATGCCTGGATCTCGCCCAGGCCCCGCTCGAATTCGCTGCGGTCACAGGCGACCCAGATGAAGCCGCGCGCCGGCAGCGTCGGGCGGCAGCGCATCGGTCTCGCGCACCTCCCCCGACTGGATGGTGAAGACACGCATGCGGTTTGTGCGCTGCTCAGGCGCGCAGCAGCCGCGCCGCGTCGCGCGCGAAGTAGGTCAGCACGCCATCGGCCCCGGCGCGTTTGAAGGCCAGCAGGCTTTCCATCATCACCGCGTCGTGGTCCAGCCAGCCGTTGAGCGCGGCGGCTTTCAGCATCGCGTATTCGCCGCTGACCTGGTAGGCGAAGGTGGGCACGCGGAATTCGTCTTTCACGCGGCGCACGATGTCCAGGTACGGCATGCCGGGCTTGACCATCACCATGTCAGCCCCTTCGGCGAGATCCAGCGCGACCTCGCGCAGGGCCTCGTCGCTGTTGCCCGGGTCCATCTGGTAGACCTTTTTGTCGGCCTTGCCCAGGTTGGCGGCCGAGCCCACGGCATCGCGAAACGGGCCGTAGAACGCGCTGGCGTACTTGGCGCTGTAGGCCATGATGCGCGTGTGCACCAGGCCGTTGGCTTCGAGCGCGCGCCGGATGGCGCCGATGCGGCCGTCCATCATGTCGCTGGGCGCCACCATGTCCACGCCGGCCTCGGCCTGCACCAGCGCCTGCTGAACCAGGATCTCCACCGTGGGGTCGTTCAGGATGTAGTTGTGCTCGTCCAGCAGGCCGTCCTGCCCATGGCTGGTGAACGGGTCGAGCGCCACGTCGGTCATCACGCCGAGTTGCGGGAAACGTTTTTTGAGTTCGCGCACCACGCGCGGCACCAGGCCGTTCGGGTTGGTCGCCTCTTTGCCGTCGGGCGTTTTAAGAGAAGCGTCGATCACCGGGAACAGCGCCATCACCGGAATGCCCAGTGCCACGCATTCTTCTGCCACGGGCAGCAGCAGGTCCAGGCTGAGGCGCTCGACGCCGGGCATCGAGCCGACCGCTTCGCGCCGGTTCTGGCCGTCCAGCACGAACACCGGGTAGATCAGGTCGGCCGGACTCAGGCGGTGCTCGCGCACCAGCTCGCGGGTGAAGCTGTCGCGACGCAGGCGGCGCGGGCGGGAAGAGGGGTAGGGCGCAGGGGTTTGCATGTTCGGTATTGTGGCAAAGCTGCCTGATCGGGCGCTCGGGTTGACCGATCGCTCTGTCTGGCATCGACTCACTCGGATTAACCCGTACCTCGTGGTGAATCGCACGAATGTAAGCATTTGTGTTTCGTTGCCGTTACGGTTTGACACGATCATTGAACCTCACGCGGCAATTGTGAATCTCCACGATTCCCGCGTTGTCCAGTCTAGAAGTCAACCCGTGCCAGGTTCCTTGAAGAGCCGAGCCGAACAACCCGCATCTGTCGCCATGTTGCAACTGAAAAACAAGCCCGTGAGCAGCTTCAACGAGTCACCCAACGCCGAGAACATGCCGAAAGAAGACGGCGAAGCCTGGTTGCTCGCAGATCACTGGCCAGAGCTCATCGGCGCGCTCGCGGATCAGATCACCGAAAGCGCCAGCACCTTGCAAACAGCGATCGACCAGCTGTTGCAGCGCGAGCGCATCGGCCCCGCCGAGCATCGAGCGCTCAGCCTGCCAGCCGAACGAATGAAGGCGGCTGGCTTGAGCGCGCAGCAGATCCACCGTTTTCACCAAGGTCGTATCCGCCAGTCACACGAAAAGGTCAACATGGGCGATCTGGTGGAAGGGCGTGCTACAGGAGCGCAAGCGGAGCTGGGCCTGCTGGGCATCGCGCTGCGCCGCAAACTCAAACCGGTCGAGGTGCTGATCGACCCCACCGTGGCCCACACCTCGTCAATGCGGTGCTCGACTGGGGGCAGGCGTTCGGCAACCGCATCGATGTGCGCATGGACCTCAATCACTGGCCTCAGCATGCGCGGCTGCAGGTGCGTGTCGCGCACGACGGCGCGCCCCCTTCCAGCACGCTTGCCCCAGACAACCTGCACTGGATGCTGATTCGCCAGATTGCGCTGGCCGCAGGCGGCGTCGAAATCAAGCGTGAGATCCGCGAAGACGGTGTCAGCGTAACCGCGTTGTTCAGCAGAACGGTGCGAGGCTTTCGACGGTATTTCGGCCGTTGAATTTTCTCAGACGACCAGTCGTCCATGTTCAAGTCGCTTTCGGGCATCTATGTGCTGACCATCTCGCCGAGTCTGCAGATTCGTGCCGATGTGCGCGATGCGCTGCGGGAGATCGGCGTCGTGTCCGACAGCGTGATGGATTTCGAACAGGCGCGCGACGCCGCGCGCAGCCGCATGCCCAACCTCATCGTGGTGGACTCCGAGCTCAATGGCCCGCGGTTCACCGCCTTTCGGGACGAACTGCTGCGCGAGGTGTTCGAGTTTCCGTTCGTCGAAATTTCACCGGATGACAGTTCGTTCGATATGTCTGGTTTCGGTGAGTTTTCCATGGCCAAGGTTGGGCGCGGAAACATCCGTGAGGCGCTCGGTACCGCTGTCATGTTCGAGCTGGCCAAGATGATGTGACCCTTGTGGGTTCTCGCAGCGACGTGGCACCGAAACCTGTCAGAACTGACAGGCGGCCGAGGTCAAACATTGGTTTCTTGGTGTAACATCTCTATCGGGTTCGCCTCTGGTGAGCTCCCCGCTTTTCCTCCCTGAGCGGGTGCCTTGGTGTGTGACAGCAAAAAGGCTTTCCAACCCGGCCTCTGGCCGGGTTTTTTTTGCCCGTTTCACGCGCTGAATGGAGCTGAGCATTGCCAGGTCATGGCCCGGGAGGCGGTCCGTGCCGAACTACACTGGCTGCATGCTCTGGGTTAAAGCCTTCCACATCGTGTTCGTGGCCAGTTGGTTTGCGGGCCTCTTCTATCTGCCTCGCATCTTTGTCAATCTGGCAATGGTGCCGCCTGAGAGCGTGGCCGAGCGCCAACGGCTGCTGCTCATGTCGCGCAAGCTCATGCGCTTCACCACCCTGCTGGCGGTCCCGGCGATCGGTCTCGGTCTGTGGTTGTGGCTCGGCTACGGGATCGGCCTGGGCGCTGGCAATGGCTGGATGCACGCCAAGCTGGTCTTCGTGTTGCTCATCCTGGGCTACCACCACAGTTGCGGCGTGATGCTGCGGCGCTTCGAGCGTGGACTCAACCGGCGCGGGCACGTCTGGTACCGCTGGTTCAACGAGGCGCCGGTTCTCATGCTGGTGGCCGTGGTGGTACTGGTGGTTGTCAAGCCGTTCTGAGCTTGAGACAGCGCTCATCCGCCTGGCCCCTTGCCCTGCTGTACGCCGGGCTGATTGTTTACGCGAGCCTGTATCCGTTCGTGGGCTGGCGGCTACAAGGCGTTGCGCCCACCGATTTTCTGTTTGCGCCACTGCCGCAGTACTGGACTGGCTTTGATGTGCTGGCCAATCTGGTGGGCTATGCACCGCTGGGTTTCTTGCTGGCGCTGGCCCTGCTGCGATCGGGCTGGACCGCCTGGACATGGCCCGTGGCGCTGGTGCTGCCTGTGCTGCTGTCGCTGAGCGTGGAAACATTGCAGAACCATCTTCCAATGCGCATTCCGTCCAACCTGGACTTCGCACTCAACAGCGCTGGCGCGTGGCTGGGCGCGGCGACGGCCTGGCTGCTGGTGCGCCTGGGCGCGCTGCGGCGCTGGAGCCAGTTCCGGGCCGACTGGTTCGTGCCGCAAACCCACGGCAGCCTGGTGTTGCTGGCGTTGTGGCCGTTTGCCTTGCTCTATCCGCTCTCGGTGCCTTTTGGCCTGGGGCAGGTGATGGACCGGCTGGAGGCGGGGTTGACCGCACTGCTCAGCGACACGCCTTTTCTGGTCTGGCTACCAGTACGCGGGCTCGCGGCGGTGCCGCTGAGTCCCCTGGGCGAGGCGCTTTGCGTGGCGCTTGCGCTGCTCGCGCCGCTGCTGATGGGCTACGCAGACATTCGCACCACGGGTCGGCGCGTTGTGTTCTGGGTGATGTTTTTTCTGTGTGCCCTGGCTGCCTCAGGTTTGTCGTCGGCGCTCACCTATGGCCCCAGCCACGCCTGGTCCTGGATCAGCCCGTCGGCTGCGCTGGGCTTGGGCGCGGCCCTGATCGCTGGACTGCTTCTGCTGGCCTTGCCGAGGCGTTTGTATGGCGTTCTCATGTTGCTGTGCCTGGCCGTCTCCCTCAGTTTGCTCAACCGGGCGCCTGACAGTCCATACTTTGCGCAATCGCTGCAGGTGTGGGAACAGGGTCAGTTCATCCGTTTTCACGGGCTGTCTCAGTGGCTGGGCTGGCTATGGCCTTTTGCGGCCTTGATTCTCGCGGTGCGCTCGGTGATGTCATCGGGCCCGCGTGGTTGAGCGACCACTAGAATTCAGGCATGTCCGACGCACTTCCTTCTGTCGCCCCGCCTGAAAAAGACCCGTCTTATTACCAGCGGCATATTTTCTTTTGCCTTAACCAGCGTGAAGGTGGCGAAGACTGCTGTTCGCGGCATCTGGCGCAGGCCGCATTTGACCGCTGCAAGTCGCAAGCCAAGGCCCAGGGTCTGCTGGGTGCGGGCAAGGTTCGGGTCAACAAGGCGGGGTGTCTGGACCGCTGCGCCGGCGGCCCGATTGCGGTGGTTTATCCGGAGGCCGTCTGGTACACCTATGTCGATCAGGCCGACATCGACGAAATCGTGCAGTCGCACCTGCGCGACGGGGTGGTGGTGCAGCGTTTGCTGACCCCGCCCGATGTGGGCCGCTGAGCCCACGCGCCGGCCCGGCTCGGTTGCCGGGTCAACTTGTTTGCCCAATCGCTGATGAACGCTCAAACCGAACACCTGTTGCAAGACGGACCCGCTGGTGTGCTGGAGCTGGCCATTGACCGCGCGACCGAAGCCCGCGGCCTGATGGTCATTGCCCATCCTCATCCGCTGCATGGCGGCAGCTTGAGCAACAAGGTGGTGCAGACGCTGGCGCGCGCCAGCGTGCTGGCCGGCTGGACCGCCGTGCGGTTCAACTTTCGCGGTGTCGGGCGCAGCGAGGGCACCTACGACGAGGGCCGCGGTGAGCTTGACGATCTCCTGGCAGTGATCGGCGCGCAGGCGTCCACCGGGCCACTGTGTCTTGCCGGGTTTTCGTTCGGCGCTTTTGTCACCTCGCACGCGGTGCAGCGGTTGCAAGCAACGCGCGATCTGCAGCGCGTGGTGTTGGTGGGGACGGCCGCCAGCCGGTTCACGGTGGCTGATCTGCCGGCGGAACTCCACAGCCGCAGCTTGGTCATCCACGGCGAGCAAGACGACACGGTACCGCTCGAATCGGTGATGGCTTGGGCCCGACCTCAGGTGCTTCCCGTGCTGGTGGTGCCGACTGTCGGGCACTTTTTCCATGGCCAGTTGCCCCTGCTGCGTGACGCTGTGCTGCGTCATCTGCGTGGTTGAGTGCGGTCGCCCCCTTTCTTTTATCTCTGTCCCAAGGATCCTGTTTTGCTTCTGCGTCGTACCCTGTTCCGAATTCTGCTGGCCTGTTTGCCCCTCGGGATGGCTTTGCCTGCCGCCGCCCAAGTGCCTCAGCCACCTGAAATCGCCGCCAAGGCCTATCTGCTGATCGACATCACCTCGGGCCAGGTGCTCGCCTCCCGCACGCCCGACGACCCGGTCGAGCCCGCTTCGCTGACCAAGCTCATGAGCGCCTACCTGGTGTTCGACGCGCTCAAGGCGGGAAAAATCACGCTGCAGCAGACGCTGCCTGTGAGCGAGCGGGCCTGGAAAATGCCGGGCTCTCGCATGTTCATCGACCCCAAGATGCAGGTGCCGGTTGAAGACCTCATCAAGGGCATGATCGTGCAGTCGGGCAACGACGCCACAGTGGCGCTGGCCGAAGGGGTGGGCGGAACGGTCGAGCGATTCGTTCAGATGATGAATGAGCAGGCCAAGGCGCTTGGCATGAAGCAGACTTCGTTCAAGAACCCCGAGGGACTGACCGAAGCCGGTCACACCACCACCGCCCGCGACCTCGGGGTGCTGGCCACGCGTCTGATGCACGACTTCCCGAAGGAAGTCGGTTATTACGCCATCCAGCGCTACCGCTATCCCGGCACGCCCACCGCCAATGACGTCAACCGCAATCTGCTGCTGTTTCGCGACCCGACAGTCGACGGGCTGAAGACCGGGCACACCAACGCCGCTGGGTACTGTCTGGTGGCCACGGCGCGCCGCCCGGTTGCCAGCCTGGGCAGCGGAGCGCAGGGCGAGCGGCGCCTGCTCAGCGTGTTGTTGGGTGCCTCCAGTGAGAATGCCCGTGCCACCGAAAGCCAGAAGCTGCTGAACTGGGGTTACACCGCATTCGACGCTGTGCGCCTGGTGCCTGCTGGCGATCCGGTGGCCTCGGTGCGTGTCTGGAAAGGCAAGGCGCCCGAGGTGAAGCTGGGCAACCCAGAGGGCGTGGTGGTGTCGGTGCCGGCAGGCGAGGGCAGTCGGCTCAAGACCGAGATCGTGCGCCCGGAGCCGCTGGTTGCGCCCCTGGTCAAAGGTCAGTCGGTGGGTGTGTTGCGTGTCACGCTGGCGAGCGGCGCGCCCGTGAGCGAAATTCCGCTGACAGTGCTGGAGACCGTGGAAGAAAGCGGCGTTTTCGGCCGCGCCTGGGACGCCCTGCGACTCTGGATTCAGTAAGGCTGGGGCCCTTGCGCCTCACCTGCCAATGCCAAAAGTTGCCGTGCTCGTGGCCACGTGCTACAGTCGAGGGCTTTTCGGAATCTTCCGGGGAGCTTTCCGTTTCCGCTTTTTTTCAGACGTTTAGGGACGTTCAATGCCAACCATCAATCAACTCGTGCGCCACGGCCGGGAGGTCGAAAAGACCAAATCCAAGAGCCCGGCCATGGAGAACTCTCCGCAGCGTCGCGGTGTGTGCACCCGTGTGTACACCACGACCCCCAAGAAGCCCAACTCCGCGTTGCGTAAAGTCGCCAAGGTGCGTCTGACCAACGGTTTTGAGGTCATCTCCTACATCGGCGGCGAAGGCCACAACCTGCAGGAACACAGCGTGGTGCTGGTTCGCGGCGGTCGTGTCAAGGATCTGCCTGGTGTGCGTTACCACATCGTGCGTGGCTCGCTCGACCTGCAAGGCGTGAAAGACCGCAAGCAGTCGCGCTCCAAGTACGGCGCCAAGAAGCCCAAGGCAAAGTAAACGGTTCGTTTTTTGGTGTTTGACCGGCCGGCAAGCCAGGTTGAGCGCCCTGACCCCAAAGCGCCATGTCGGCGTCGGGTCAAGTAAGTGAGAGCCCTGATGGCCCTCGCGGTGTCCCCAAAGGGCGCCAACTGAAGCAAATTTGAGGTGAAAAAATGCCACGTCGTCGCGAAGTCCCTAAACGTGAAATTCTGCCGGATCCCAAGTTCGGCAATGTCGAGCTCTCCAAGTTCATGAACGTGATCATGGAAGGCGGCAAAAAAGCAGTCGCCGAGCGCATCATTTACGGTGCGCTGGAGCAGATCGAGAAAAAGACCGGCAAAGACCCGGTCGAAGCCTTTTCGGTTGCCATCAACAACGTCAAGCCCATGGTCGAGGTCAAGTCCCGCCGTGTCGGTGGTGCGAACTACCAGGTGCCCGTTGAAGTGCGCCCGGTGCGTCGCCTGGCGTTGTCGATGCGCTGGATCAAGGAAGCCGCGCGCAAGCGCAGCGAAAAGTCCATGGCCATGCGCCTGGCCAACGAGCTGATCGAGGCCACCGAAGGCCGCGGCGGCGCGATGAAGCGCCGTGACGAAGTGCACCGCATGGCCGAGGCCAACAAGGCCTTCAGCCACTTCCGCTTCTAAGTCCTTTACCAACCGTCAGTTCAGGCGAGCCCGCCAGCCCTCAAAAAGGGCAGCGGGCTTGCCGCATTCAGGAGTATTTCCATGGCACGCAACACGCCACTGGAGCGGTACCGCAACATCGGTATTTCCGCCCACATCGACGCCGGCAAGACCACCACCACCGAGCGCATTCTTTTCTACACCGGCGTGAACCACAAGATTGGTGAAGTGCACGACGGCGCGGCCACCATGGACTGGATGGAGCAGGAGCAGGAGCGTGGCATCACGATCACCTCCGCGGCCACCACCTGCTTCTGGAAGGGCATGGAGCTCAACTACGAGGAGCACCGCTTCAACATCATCGACACCCCCGGCCACGTGGACTTCACCATCGAGGTGGAGCGCTCCATGCGCGTGCTCGACGGCGCCTGCATGGTGTATTGCGCCGTGGGTGGCGTGCAGCCTCAGTCCGAGACCGTCTGGCGCCAGGCCAACAAGTACAAGGTGCCGCGTCTGGCCTTCGTCAACAAGATGGACCGCACCGGTGCCAACTTCTTCAAGGTCTACGACCAGATGAAGCTGCGCCTGAAGGCCAATCCGGTGGCGATCGTGATTCCGATTGGCGCTGAAGAAGGCTTCAAGGGCGTGGTCGACCTGATCAAGATGAAGGCCATCATCTGGGATGAAGCGTCCCAGGGCATGAAGTTCGAATACAAGGAAATCCCCGCTGAACTGCAGGCGCAAGCTGAAGAGTGGCGCGAGAAGATGGTCGAGGCGGCAGCCGAGGCCAGCGAAGAGTTCATGAACAAGTACCTGGAAGAAGGTGACTTGAGCGAAGACGAAATCAAGCTCGGTATCCGCACGCGCACGCTGGCCGCTGAAATCCAGCCCATGCTGTGCGGCTCGGCCTTCAAGAACAAGGGTGTGCAGCGCATGCTGGACGCCGTGGTCGACTTCCTGCCTTCGCCGGTGGACATTCCGCCCGTCGGCGGCACGGACGAAGACGAGGCGCCTGTGTCGCGCCGTCCAGCCGACGACGAGAAGCTGTCGGCGCTGGCTTTCAAGCTGATGACCGACCCGTATGTGGGTCAGCTCACCTTTGTGCGCGTGTACTCCGGCGTGCTGAAAAAGGGCGACTCGGTGTTCAACCCTGTCAAGGGCAAGAAAGAGCGCATCGGCCGTATCGTGCAGATGCACGCCAACAACCGCCTGGAAGTCGAAGAGATTCGCTCCGGCGACATCGCGGCCTGCGTGGGTCTGAAAGACGTGACCACGGGTGAAACCCTGTGCGATCCGGACGACATCATCATGCTCGAGCGCATGGTGTTCCCTGAGCCTGTGATCGCGCAGGCCGTGGAACCCAAGACCAAGGCCGACCAGGAAAAGATGGGCATCGCCTTGCAGCGTCTGGCTGCGGAAGATCCCTCGTTCCGCGTCAAGACCGACGAAGAGTCGGGTCAGACCATCATCGCCGGCATGGGCGAGCTGCACCTGGAAATCATTGTCGACCGCATGAAGCGCGAGTTCGGCGTGGAAGCCAACGTGGGCAAGCCCCAGGTGGCCTACCGCGAGACCATCCGCAAGACGGTGGAAGACTCCGAAGGCAAGTTCGTTCGCCAGTCGGGTGGCAAGGGCCAGTACGGTCACGTGGTGTTCAAGATCGAACCCAACGAACCCGGAAAGGGTTTCGAGTTCGTCGACGCCATCAAGGGCGGCGTGGTTCCTCGTGAATACATCCCTGCGGTGGAGAAAGGCGTGATCGAAGCCCTGACCACCGGTGTCTTGGCTGGCTATCCCGTGGTGGACGTGAAAGTCACGCTGCACTTCGGTTCGTACCACGACGTTGACTCCTCGGAAATGGCCTTCAAGATGGCCGCCATCTTTGGTTTCAAGGAAGGCTGCCGCAAAGCCAGCCCGGTCATCCTCGAGCCCATGATGGCCGTGGAAGTCGAGACGCCTGAAGACTACGCCGGTAACGTGATGGGCGATCTGTCCAGCCGCCGCGGTATGGTGCAAGGCATGGAAGACATGGTCGGTGGTGGCAAGGCCATCAAGGCCGAGGTGCCGCTGTCCGAAATGTTCGGCTACTCGACCACGCTGCGTTCCGCGACCCAAGGCCGTGCCACCTACTCCATGGAGTTCAAGCACTACGCCGAAGCGCCGCGCAACGTGGCAGAAGCCATCGTCGCTAGCCGCGCAAAGTAAGCGCGCAGCGCTTACCCCCAGGTCGCCGCAGGTCCGGGTCTCCCGGCCTGCCAGCGACGCCCCCTTGAGGGGGTGACGCGCGAAGCGCGGCGCAGGGGTGGGCCAGATTCTTTGTCTTCGGCGCCGCGCAAGCGGTGGGTTTGCTGCCCGTGGCAGCCCGCGCCGGAAACGTTAAACCCACACGGGCATTGTTCTTTTTGAGGTATTTCAAATGGCAAAAGAGAAATTTGAGCGGACCAAGCCCCACGTGAACGTGGGCACGATTGGTCACGTGGACCACGGCAAGACCACGCTGACGGCGGCCATCACCACCGTGCTGGCGGCCAAGTTTGGCGGTGCCGCCAAGGCCTACGACCAGATCGACGCAGCGCCCGAAGAGAAGGCGCGCGGCATCACCATCAACACCGCCCACGTGGAATACGAGACGGCTACACGCCACTACGCCCACGTCGACTGCCCCGGCCACGCTGACTATGTGAAGAACATGATCACCGGTGCCGCCCAGATGGACGGCGCCATTCTGGTGTGCTCGGCCGCTGACGGCCCCATGCCCCAGACCCGCGAGCACATCCTGCTGGCCCGCCAGGTCGGCGTGCCTTACATCATCGTGTTCCTGAACAAGTGCGACATGGTCGACGACGCCGAGCTGCTCGAACTCGTCGAGATGGAAGTGCGCGAGCTGCTGGACAAATACGACTTCCCCGGCGACGACACCCCCATCATCCACGGCTCGGCCAAGCTCGCCCTCGAAGGCGACAAGGGCCCCCTGGGTGAAGAGGCCATCATGAAGCTGGCCGACGCCCTGGACACCTACATCCCCCTGCCAGAGCGCGCCGTGGACGGCGCCTTCCTGATGCCCGTGGAAGACGTGTTCTCCATCTCCGGTCGCGGCACCGTGGTGACCGGTCGTATCGAGCGCGGCATCGTCAAGGTCGGTGAAGAAATCGAGATCGTTGGCATCTCCGACACCCAGAAGACCACCTGCACCGGCGTGGAAATGTTCCGCAAGCTGCTCGACCAGGGTCAGGCGGGCGACAACGTCGGCATCCTGTTGCGCGGCACCAAGCGCGAAGACGTGCAGCGCGGCCAGGTGCTGTGCAAGCCCGGCTCCATCAAGCCGCACACCCACTTCACCGGCGAGATCTACGTCTTGTCCAAAGACGAGGGTGGCCGTCACACGCCGTTCTTCAACAACTACCGTCCGCAGTTCTACTTCCGTACCACGGACGTGACCGGCTCCATCGAGCTGCCTGAGGGCAAAGAGATGGTGATGCCTGGTGACAACGTGTCGATCACGGTCAAGCTGATCGCCCCGATCGCGATGGAAGAAGGTCTGCGCTTCGCCATCCGCGAAGGCGGTCGCACCGTCGGCGCCGGCGTCGTGGCCAAGATCATTGCCTAAGAGGAAAAAACATGTCTTCCAAGCAAAAGATCCGCATCCGCCTCAAGGCGTTCGACTACAAACTGATCGATACCTCGGCTGCCGAGATCGTGGACACCGCCAAGCGCACCGGCGCCATCGTCAAGGGCCCTGTGCCTCTGCCGACGCGCATGAAGCGTTTTGACATCCTGCGCTCGCCGCACGTCAACAAGACCAGCCGCGACCAGCTCGAAATCCGCACCCACCAGCGTCTGATGGACATCGTGGATCCAACCGACAAAACGGTTGACGCCCTGATGAAGCTCGATCTGCCCGCGGGCGTGGATGTCGAAATCAAGCTGCAGTAAGCCCTTGTGACCAAGGCCACTTGCCTTCAACCGCAAGTGGCTTGCACAAAGCCAGCCCACTGGTTATACTGGTAGGCTTTTCTGATCTTGGTCAGAAGGTTCGGCATTGCCGATGCGGCCCGCGAAAACGGTGACCGTACCCTTAAACGCAGCGCAAATGCCTGGACTTGTCCAGGGAGAAGCGCTGCCCCATCAGCCCCGGCCAATTGAAGTCGGGAACGGAGAAAACAATGAGTCTTAGCAACTCCCTCGGGTTGTTGGGTCGCAAGGTTGGCATGATGCGTTTGTTCACCGATGATGGGGATGCAGTCCCTGTCACGGTGGTCGATGTGTCAAACAACCGTGTGACGCAAGTCAAAACTCAAGCCAACGATGGCTACGACGCGTTGCAGGTCACCTTTGGTGCTCGCCGCGCTTCCCGCGTTACCAAGCCCGCCGCAGGCCACCTGGCCAAGGCGGGTGTCGAAGCGGGTGAGATCATCCAGGAATTTCGCGTCGCCTCCGACGTCGCTGCCCAGTACCAGCCCGGTGCGGTGGTGGCTGCCAACTGCTGTGTTCGCGGCTGGCCAGAAGGTGGACGTGCAAGGCACCTCGATCGGTAAAGGCTTCGCCGGCACCATCAAGCGCCACAACTTCAAGTCGCAGCGCGCGTCGCACGGCAACAGCCGTTCGCACAACGTGCCGGGCTCAATCTCCATGGCCCAGGATCCTGGTCGCGTGTTCCCGGGCAAGAAAATGACCGGCCACATGGGCGATCAGACCAAGACCATCCAGAACCTGGACGTCTTCCGCATTGACGAAACCCGTCAGTTGCTGATGATCCGCGGTGCGGTGCCAGGCGCCAACGGCGGTTTCCTGACCGTGCGTCCCGCCATCAAGGCCAAGTCGGCCGATGCAGCCACACAGGGAGCTAACTGATGCAAGTCGAACTCCTGAATGACCAGGGCCAGGCGGCGTCCAACGTGGATGTGCCTGAGACCGTGTTTGGTCGTGACTACAACGAAGCGCTGATCCACCAGCTGGTGGTGGCTTACCAGGCAAATGCCCGTCAGGGTACGCGTGCCCAAAAAGACCGCCAGATGGTCAAGCACTCGACCAAGAAGCCGTTCAAGCAAAAAGGCACGGGCCGCGCCCGCGCTGGTATGACGTCTTCCCCGATCTGGCGTGGAGGCGGTCGCGCCTTCCCCAACAGCCCGGACGAGAACTTCACCCAGAAGATCAACAAGAAGATGTACCGCGCCGGCATGGCGTCGATCTTCTCGCAGCTGGTGCGTGAAGGCCGTCTGGCCGTGGTCGATTCGATCAAGGTCGACTCGCCCAAGACCAAGCAGCTGGCCGACAAGTTCAAAGCCATGAACCTGCAGTCGGTGCTGGTGATCGCCGAGGAAGTCGACGAGAACCTGTACCTGGCTTCGCGCAACCTGCCCAATGTGCTGGTGGTTGAGCCGCGTTACGCCGACCCGCTGTCGCTGGTGCATTACAAGAAGGTGATCGTCACCAAGGCGGCCATCGACCAGTTGAAGGAGATGTTCGCATGAGCGTCACAAAATACGACGAAGGCCGTCTGATGCAGGTGCTGGTGGCGCCGATCGTGTCCGAAAAGGCCACGATGGTCGGCGAACAAACCAATGCGGTGCTGTTCAAGGTGCTGCGCGATGCATCGAAGCCCGAGATCAAGGCCGCTGTTGAACTGATGTTCAAGGTTCAGGTCAAGGGTGTTGCGGTGCTCAACCAAAAGGGCAAAGCCAAGCGCTTTGGCAAGACCATGGGTCGCCGTGACCACGTGCGCAAAGCGTATGTGACGCTGATGCCCGGTCAGGAACTGAACTTTGGCGGGGAGGCGTAATCATGGCAGTCATCAAGATGAAACCCACTTCACCAGGCCGCCGCGGCATGGTGAAGGTCACGCGTGACCATTTGCACAAGGGTGAGGGCTACGCGCCGCTGCTGGAGCCTCAGTTCCAGAAAGCCGGTCGCAACAACAACGGCCACATCACGGTGCGCCACAAGGGTGGTGGCCACAAGCACCACTACCGTGTGGTCGATTTCCGTCGCAACAAAGACAACATCCCGGCCAAGGTCGAGCGCATCGAGTACGACCCAAACCGAACCGCTCACATCGCGTTGCTGTGCTACGCCGATGGCGAGCGCCGCTACATCATTGCCCCGCGCAATGTGGAAGTGGGCGCGACGCTGTTGTCGGGCTCGGAGTCTCCAATCCGCGTTGGCAACACGCTGCCGATCCGCAACATCCCTGTGGGTTCGACCATTCACTGCATCGAGTTGCAGATCGGCAAAGGTGCGCAGATCGCACGCTCCGCCGGTGCCTCGGCTGTGTTGATGGCGCGCGAAGGTATCTACGCTCAGGTGCGCATGCGCTCCGGTGAAGTGCGCAAGATCCATGTGGACTGCCGCGCCACCATTGGCGAAGTGTCCAACCAGGAACACAGCCTGCGTCAGCTTGGCAAGGCTGGCGTGAAGCGCCACATGGGCATCCGCCCGACCGTGCGCGGTACCGCCATGAACCCAATCGATCACCCGCACGGTGGTGGTGAAGGCAAGACAGGCGAAGGTCGCGCTCCGGTGGATCCGTGGGGCAACCTGACCAAAGGCTATCGCACCCGCAACAACCGCCGCACGCAGTCGATGATCGTCTCGCGTCGCAAGAAGTAAAGGGTTGACAACATGACTCGTTCACTCAAAAAAGGCCCTTTCATTGACCATCACCTGATGGCCAAGGTTGAAAAGGCTGTTGCCACCAAAGACAAGAAGCCGGTCAAGACCTGGTCGCGTCGCTCCATGATCCTGCCCGATTTCATCGGGCTGACGATTGCGGTGCACAACGGCAAGCAGCACGTGCCGGTCTACATCACCGATCAGATGGTGGGCCACAAGCTCGGCGAGTTTTCGCTGACGCGCACCTTCAAGGGCCACCCGGCCGACAAGAAAGCGAAGAGGTAATCCAGCCATGAGTACAGAAACCCGTGCCGTCGTTCGCGGCGTGCGCCTGTCGGTGGACAAAGGCCGCCTCGTCGCCGACCTGATTCGCGGCAAGAAAGTCGATCAGGCGCTCAACATCCTGATCGTTCACGCAGAAGAAGGCCGCCGGCATCGTCAAGAAATGCCTGGAGTCCGCCATCGCCAACGCCGAGCACAACGACGGCGCCGACATCGACGAACTGAAGGTCACGACCATCTACGTCGAGCAAGGCACCACGCTCAAGCGTTTCTCGGCCCGCGCCAAAGGCCGCGGCAACCGCATCAGCAAACCCACCTGTCACATCTATGTGACGGTTGGCAACTGAACAAAGGCAGAGGACTATGGGACAGAAAATCAACCCAACCGGCTTCCGCCTCGCGATTTCGCGCAACTGGGCCAGCCGCTGGTACGCCAGCAACCGTGATTTCGCCGGCATGCTGGCCGAAGACATCAAGGTGCGTGAGTACCTCAAGGGCAAGCTGAAGAACGCCGCCGTTTCGCGCGTCGTGATCGAGCGCCCCGCCAAGAACGCCCGCATCACCATCTACTCGGCGCGTCCGGGCGTGGTGATCGGCAAGAAAGGCGAGGACATCGAGACGCCTGAAGAAGGAGCTGGCAGCCAAACTGGGCGTGCCGGTCGCGGTCAACATCGAAGAAGTGCGCAAGCCCGAAATCGATGCCAAGCTGATCGCCGACAGCATCACGCAGCAGCTGGAAAAGCGGATCATGTTCCGCCGCGCCATGAAGCGCGCCATGCAGAACGCCATGCGTCTGGGTGCCCAGGGCATCAAGATCATGTCGTCGGGTCGTCTGAACGGTATCGAGATTGCCCGCTGCGAGTGGTACCGCGAAGGTCGCGTGCCGCTTCACACCCTGCGCGCCGACATCGACTACGGCACGTCCGAAGCCAAGACCACCTACGGCATCATCGGCGTCAAGGTCTGGGTCTACAAGGGCGACACGCTGGGCCGCAACGATGCGCCAGTGGCTGCCGACACGCCCGCGCCCCGAAGAAGAGCGCCGTCCCCGCGGTCCGCGCCGTGAGCGTCCTGCTGGCCCGCCAGCACGCGCCGCTGTGCGCCGCCCTGGCGCCAATGCCGCACCGGCCGATGGCAGCGACAAGCCTGCTGAAGCCACCGCTGCAGCGACCGAACCCAAACCCGCCGTTAAGCGCGTTCGCAAAGACGCACCCGCAGGGGCACCTGCGGACGGCAAAGGAGAATAAACATGCTGCAACCTGCACGCCGCAAGTACCGCAAGGAGCAAAAAGGCCGCAACACGGGGGTCGCCACCAGTGGCGCCACCGTGGCCTTTGGCGACTTCGGTCTCAAGTCCACCGACCGCGGTCGCCTGACGGCGCGCCAGATCGAGGCCGCACGCCGTGCGATCTCCCGTCACGTCAAGCGTGGCGGCCGCATCTGGATTCGTGTGTTCCCGGACAAGCCGATTTCCCAGAAACCTGCCGAGGTCCGCATGGGCAACGGCAAGGGCTCGGTCGAGTATTACGTGGCTGAAATCCAGCCTGGCAAGGTGCTGTACGAAATCGTTGGCGTGCCTGAACAGCTCGCTCGCGAAGCGTTCACCCTGGCCGCCGCCAAACTTCCCCTGCGCACCACGTTCGTGACGCGCTTGCTGGGTCAGTGATTCAGGAGAACATACGATGAAAACAACTGAATTGCGCCAGAAGGATGTTGCCGGCCTGGAAGCCGAAGTGAAGTCGCTGCAAAAGGCCCATTTCGGCCTGCGCATGCAAAAAGCCACGCAACAACTCAACAACACACGCCACGCTGGGTGACACCCGTCGCGCCATTGCCCGCGCCAAGACCATCCTGGCCGAGAAGCAGCGCACTGCGCCTGCGGCCAAATAAGGAGCGACCCATGACGGAAGCCAAAACATCCCTCAAGCGCACCCTGGTCGGCAAGGTCGTCAGCGACAAGCGCACCAAGACCGTGACCGTGTTGGTCGAGCGTCGCGTCAAGCACGAGCTCTACGACAAGATCGTGGCCAAGTCCAGCAAGTACCACGCCCACGACGAAAAGGGCGAGTACAAGACGGGCGACGTGATCGAGATCACCGAGAGCCGTCCGCTGTCCAAGACCAAGAACTGGGTCGCGACCCGCCTGGTGCAAAAGGCCGCACTGGTCTGAGTCTTATCTGCGCGCCGCGTCGCGCAGCTCCCCGAAGCGACCGACAATCTCGGTCGCTTTTTCTTTTTCTGGCCTTGGCGAGGCCAGATGCAATCACCGGCCCGCAGGCCACCACACGAGGAGCAACCATGATCCAGATCGGCGACACAATTCCGGCCACCACCCTGATGGAGTACAGCGAAACCGAGGGCAACGGCTGCAGCATAGGTCCCAACCCGGTCGATACGCATAAGGCCACCGCTGGCAAGACGGTCGCGATTTTTGCATTGCCCGGCGCGTTCACCCCCACCTGCTCGGCCAAGCACGTGCCCGGCTTTGTGGAGCATGCCGAGGCCTTCAAGGCGGCCGGTGTGGACGAGATCTGGTGCCTGAGCGTGAACGACGCCTTTGTGATGGGCGCCTGGGCACGCGACCAGAAAACCGGCAGCAAGGTGCGCATGCTGGCCGACGGCGACGCCGCGTTTGCCAAGGCAACCGGTCTGACGCTCGACCTGACTGGCAAAGGCCTGGGTCTGCGCAGCAACCGTTATTCGATGTTGCTCAAAGATGGCGTGGTCAAGACCCTGAACATCGAAGGTCCGGGCAAGTTTGAGGTGAGCGACGCGGGCACGCTGCTGGCTCAGGCGCAAAAAGGCGTCTGAGTTCGCCTCACGCAAGCGAATGCCGCTGTCGGTTTTTTCCACGGCGGCATTTTTGTGGGTGATTCAGCGAAGCGTTCAGCCGCTCACAGAGGGGCCTTGAGGTAGTGCGCGCCGGGGATCGGGTTGATGTAGTAGGGCGCTACCTCAACAAAGCCAGACTCTCGATACAACGCTCGTGCGGTTTCCATGCCGCTCAGCGTGTCCAGCAACATGGTGGTGTAACCCGCCTGCCGGGCGTCCATCATGAGGCGATCCACCAGCAAGCGCCCGATGCCCAAGCCCCGAAATGACGGCCGAACATAGACCCGCTTCATCTCGCAGGCGTTGAGGTGGTCGCTGTGCAACAAAGGGCGAAAGCCGCCGCACCCGGCCAGCGCGCCATCCACCAGAACCAGCAACAACAAACCCGACGGCTCGGCGTAGTCGCCCGGCAGGCTGGCGAGCTCGTCCGCAAAGCCCTGAAAGCACAGGTCGACATCGAGGCTGGCCTGGTACTCCAGAAACAAGGTGTGAACCTGCACCAGCGAGGCCTTGGAATGGGCCGGTTGCAGCGAAATTGTGGGTGAAGAAAAGCGGGTCACGCGGGCAGTTTACCGCTGCGAACCGACCGCAAGCCGCGACCACAGATTGCCACTGAAAGGCGCCACCTGGGGACCAGGAAAGTCCGTTGGTGACCCGGCAACGCAACGCAAAAAATACACCCTGAGCGCCCAGACAGACTCAGGTCTTTGCCAGCAGGTCCTCGATCAAGCGGTGCAGCGCGTCCATGTCG
Organism: uncultured beta proteobacterium; assembly: GCA_963831255.1. Lineage (GTDB taxonomy): Bacteria > Pseudomonadota > Gammaproteobacteria > Burkholderiales > Burkholderiaceae_C > Hydrogenophaga. The sequence continues at coordinate 103,164 of CAWHPI010000011.1, forward strand.
GGCTCGCCCACATAGCGCTTTACGATGCGACCCTGCTTGTCCACCAGGTAGGTGGTTGGTGTGAGCTTGACATCGCCCCAGGCCTTGGCAATCTCACCCGTGTTGTCCAGCGCCACTTTGAAGGGCAACTGGCGGGTCTGGGCGAAGTTGAGTACCCACGCCGGCGGGTCGTATTCCATGGCCACCGCCAGCGTATCGAATCCCTGTGGTTGGTACTTGTTGTAGGTGGCGACCAGCGCGGGCATTTCTTTCACACAACTCACGCAAGTGGTGGCCCAGAAATTCACCAGCGTGACCTTGCCCTTCATGTCGGCGGTGGTCGCCTTGCTCCCGTCGAGCAGCACGAAGGTTGATTCCGGCGCCGAGTCGCGCACACCGCACCCGGCGAGACCGAGCGCTGCCACCACACCCAGCGTGCCCAGCGTGGAAAAGAACACACGGCGGTGAAACGAAGGGGCGAGCGGGGAGGGGGTCATTGTGGATGGCGGGGCTGGGCCCTACAGTGTGCGTTGCAGTCCGGGTCGGTGTGATCCGGACCACGTCAAGGAGTTCAGCATGTACCGTCGTCAGTTTAATCAATCGCTGGCCAGCGCCGTGGGCCTGCTGCTGCTCGCTGCGCACCAGCAGGCGCTCGCGCTTTCGTTGTCCGACCTCACCGACAAAGACGCGAGCCAGGGTCTGAAAACCGCGCTGGAGCGGGGCGCGCTCGCGGCGGTCGCGCTGCTGGGCAAGCCAGACGGTTTTCTCGGCAACCCCAAGGTGCGCATTCCCCTGCCCGGCTTTCTGGAAGACGCCGCCGGCTTGCTCAAAATGACCGGGCAGAGCCAGCGGGTGGACGATCTGGTCACCAGCATGAACCGCGCGGCGGAAGCGGCCATGCCGATGGGCAAAGACCTGCTGGTGGGCGCGGTGAAAAGCATGTCGGTCAGCGATGCCAAGAACATCCTGAGCGGCGGCGATAACTCGGTGACCCAGTTCTTCGCCGAGAAAACGCGCACACCGCTGGGGGCAAAGTTTCTGCCGGTGGTGACCCAGGCCACCGCCAAGGTGGGGCTGGCGGAGAAATACAACCGGGTGGCGGGCAAGATGGCCAGCTTCGGGCTGCTCAAAAAGGAAGATGCCAACATTCAGCAGTACGTCACCGGCAAGTCTCTCGACGGCCTGTACACCATCATCGGCGAGGAAGAACGCAAGATCCGCCAGGATCCGGTGGGCACCGGGAGCGCGATCCTCAAGAAGGTGTTTGGCGCCATGAAGTGAGCGCCAGCAATCAGCAAGCCTGCTTGGCTACTTGAGCTTGGCCCGAGCCTCGGTCAGCCGGGCTTCCAGGTACTCGCCATAGAAGTCGGGCACCGCCACGCCCACCAGGCGCTCGGCGAGTTCCTGCCCCTGCGGACCAAAGAACAGCACCGTGGGCGCAAAGCGCGCCTTCCAGACGCTGACCTGCTCGGCCGGCGTGGTGGTGTTGCCTGCGAAGTCTTGCAGGTTGCTGCGCCGATCGCGGATGTCGAGCTGCACCGCATGCACCTCGCCCGCGCGGCGCATCGGAAGCAGGTAATTGTTTCGCACCAGATCGCAGTAAGGGCAGCCGGCCAGCGTGGTCATGAGCACGAGCGGTTCGCCTTTGGCGGCGGCGGCCTGGGCTGCTGCGCGCAGTGAGGCTGGGCTGGGCAAGGCGGTGTTGTGTGCGTTCTGGGTCATGGTCGTGAATTGAACCCCTCAGACGATACCGCGCTGGCGCAACCCGGACAAGCGATCGGCGCTGGCGTCCAGCCAGTCGGTCAGCACGTCTGCGGTGTGTTCGCCAAGCAGGGGCGGCGGGCGGTCGTTGCGCACGGGTGTGGCGCTGAGTTTGAGCGGGCTCGCCACCAGATCGACCGCATCGGCCAGCGGATGCTGCCAGCGCTGCACCATGGCCCGATGCTGCACATGCGGGTCGGCGAACACCTCGGCGAGGTTGTTGATGGGGCCGCCCGGCACCTTGGCCGCTTCCAGCGCGGCGAGCCAGTCGGCCTTGGTTCGCGTCTTGAAGATGGCCTCCAGCATGGGCACCAGCGTGGCGCGGTGGCGCACCCGGTTCTGGTTGCGCGCAAAGCGCTCGTCGGCAGCGAGTTCGGGGCAGCCGGCCACCTCGCAGAACTTGGCGAACTGGCTGTCGTTGCCCACCGCGAGGATGACGTGTTGTGGCAGACCGTCGGCCTCGGGCGCCACCGCGAACACCTGGTAGGGCACGATGTTCACGTGGGCATTGCCCGCGCGACCGGGGACTTTGTCTTCTTCGCGGCCACGCACCAGATAGTTGGCGCCCAGGTTGGCCAGCATCGCCACCTGCGTGTCGAGCAGCGCCATGTCGATGTGCTGGCCGGCTCCGGTTCGCTCAGCGTGGCGCAGCGCGGCCTGGATCGCCACCGTGGCGTAGAGCCCGGTGAACAGATCGGCCACCGCCACCCCCACTTTTTGCGGCCCGCCGCCGGGCAGGTCGTCGCGCTCGCCGGTCACGCTCATCAGCCCGCCCATGCCCTGAATGGCGTAGTCGTAGCCGGCGCGGTCTTTGTAGGGGCCGGTCTGGCCAAAGCCGGTGATGGAGCAATAGACCAGCTTGGGGTTGATCGCCTGCAGGCTCTGGAAATCGAGCCCGTAGCGCGCCATGTCGCCCACCTTGTAGTTTTCGACGAACACGTGGGCCTTGGCCGCCAGCTCCCGGATCAGCGCCTGGCCCTCGGGTGTGGCGATGTCGCAGGTGATGGAGCGCTTGTTGCGGTTCGCGCCCAGGTAGTAAGCAGCTTCCTGGCTGTCGGTACCGTCGCGATTGCGCAGGAACGGCGGCCCCCAGCCACGCGTGTCATCGCCCCCGGGATGATCACCGCCCGGCGGGCGTTCCACCTTCACCACATCGGCCCCCAGATCGGCCAGGGTCTGGGTACACCAGGGCCCGGCCAGGACACGGGACAAATCGAGTATGCGGATACCATCCAGAGCGTTCATGGGGCGATTGTGCGCGAGCTCGAAGCCACTTCGTTGTCGCCCAGATCGCAGCCATTTTTTGGCATTGCCGGTGTCCGTTGTCCCTAGCGGCGCAGGCCCCACCTTCTTGCCTTTTTGCTCAGATGACTCACCTGTCGATTCCGCTGCTGCTGGCGCTCGCCCTGAGCGCGTGCAGCCCGACCTTCAACTGGCGCGAGGTGCGGCTGGACGGCGCGCCGCTGCAGGCACTCCTGCCGTGCAAGCCCGAGGCTGCGCAGCGCACGGTACCGCTGGCGGGCAGCCCGACCGAGCTGCACCTGATCGCCTGTGAGACCGGTGGTTTGCAGTTCGCGCTGGCCTGGGCCGAGATGGCTGACGCCGCGCAGGTGCCGCTGGCTCTGGCAAGCTGGCGCAGCGCGAACCTGCAGTCCATCGGGGTGCGCTCGGCCCCAGGCGATGAAGCGTCAACCGCGTGGGCGGCGGAGGTGCCAGGCGCTGCGCAGTCGCTTGGCGTGCAGGCCAGCGGGCAGAACCCGGCCGGCGGCGCAGTGCAGACGCGCGCGGTGTATTTCGCCCGCGACGCACAGGTGTTCCAGGCGGCCGTGTACGGCGAGCGCCTGCCGCCCGAAGCGCTGGAGGCTTTTTTCGATGGCCTGCGGCTGGCCGCGCCGTGAGCGTTGATCAGCCTGCTGGCGGCTCCGCAACCCATCCCGACTGGCTCACGCCGCGCACCGCGGTCTGGGTGTTTCTCGCCTTTGCGCTGGCCTATTTCCTCTCGGCGCTGGTGCGCGCCATCACCGCCACGCTCTCGCCCACGCTGAGCGCCGAACTCGCCCTCAGCGCCAGCGACCTGGGGCTGCTCGCTGGCGGCTACTTCCTGGGCTTTGCATTGACCGCAACTGCCGCTGGGCAACTGGCTCGACCGCCACGGCCCGCGTCGGGTGATCGTGGGATTTCTGACGCTGGCCGTCCATCGGCTGCGTGGCGTTCGCGCTGGCCACCAGCTTTGCCGGCCTGCTGGCGGCGCGCGTGCTCACCGGGATGGGCGTGAGCCGCCTGCCTGATGGCGCCGCTGACCGGCTTTCGCCGCTGGCTATCTGCCAGCCACGCTGTTGCGGGTGAACTCCTGGATGCTCATGACCGGCTCGCTGGGCATGGTGGCCGCCACCTTGCCGGTGCAGTGGCTGCTGCCTGTCACCGGCTGGCGCGGTCTTTTCTGGGTGCTGGCGCTGCTGCTGGTGGTGGCGATGGCGGTGCTCTGGTGGCGGGTGCCAGACTGGAACCATGGCGCGCGTGCCCAGGTGCCCGCCGGCGCTGCGCCCATCGGCTACGGCGACATCGCCCGCCACCCGTTTTTTCGCCAGATGCTGCCGATCGGATTCGTCAACTACGGCGGCATGGTCGCGGTGCAGACGCTGTGGGCCGGACCGTGGATGGTGCAGGTGGCCGGGTACAGCCCCGAGCGCGCGGCCTTCGGCCTGTTCGCCATCAACCTCTGCGATGCTCACGGCCTTCTGGCTCTGGGGCCTGGTCAATCCCTGGCTGGTGCGCCGTGGCCTGGCGCCTGAACGCCTGATTGCCTGGGGCCTGCCGCTCAGTCTGCTGACACTGCTCGCGATCGTGTGGCTCGGGCCACGGGCGGGCTGGCCGCTGTGGGCGCTGTTCTGCGTCAGCAGCACCTTTGTTTCGCTGGCGCAACCGGCGGTGGCACAGGCCTTGCCACCCGAGGCGGCTGGCCGCGCGCTGTCGGCCTACAACCTGGTGATCTTTGCCGGTATCTTCTGCCTGCAGTGGGCGATCGGGCTGGCGGTGGACGGGCTGATCGCCCTGGGATGGAACACCGTGGCCAGCTTTCGCGGCGCGGTGGCCTTGTTCGGTTTGTGCTGTCTCGCCGCCTACGCGGCATTCCTGCGCTCGTATCGCCGGTCGAGCCAAAAGCGACACGGCTAAACTGGGCATATGAACGGCATCTTTATCATCGCGCACGCGCCACTGGCCTCTGCCTTGCGCACCTGCGCGCTGCACGTTTTTCCAGACAGCGACGCGGCGGTGTATGGCGCTCGATGTTCAGCCCAACGTGCCGCCCGAAGAGTCGCTGGCGCAGGCGCGTGCGCTGGTGCGCCAGGCTGGCTGGCCCAGCAACCTGATCCTGACCGATGTGTTCGGCGCCACCCCTTGCAACGTGGCCCAGCACCTGAGCGACGGGGTGCATGCGCGCCTGATCACGGGCGTGAACCTGCCCATGTTGCTGCGCACCGTGTCCTACCGCCACGAATCCCTCGAAGCCCTGGTCTCGCGCGCCATGATCGGCGGCACCCAGGGTGTCATTCAGGTGGCGGTGACCGCGCCACAAAACCAGGCCAAGCGAGCCATCCATGATCAAGACCAACGTGACCATCAGCAATAAGCTGGGTCTGCATGCACGCGCTTCGGCCAAGCTCACCAAGATCGCGGGCAGCCACAGCTGCGAGGTCTGGATGTCGCGTGGCGAGCGCCGCATCAACGCCAAAAGCATCATGGGCGTGATGATGCTGGCCGCCGGGCTGGGCAGCGAGGTCGAGATCGAGACCAACGGAGCCGATGAACAGCAGGCGATGGACGCGATCCTGGCGCTGATCAACGACAAGTTCGGCGAGGGAGAGTGACTTGAATCGCGGATTCTTCGCGCAGGAAGACCGTTTCGCCGCCGGGCCGCCCCAAGGCGAAACAGCCCCCCTGGGGGGCAGCGACCCGCGCCAGCGGTGGAGCGTGGGGGACTTTCCATGACATTCACCGTTCACGGCCTTGCGGTCTCCCGGGGCATCGCCATCGGGCGGGCGGTGATCGTGGCGTCCAGCCGCATCGATGTGGCGCACTACATCGTCAAACCCGAACAGGTGCCGAGGCGAAATTGAGCGTCTGCGCGATGCGCGAGACCAGGTGGTCGCCGAGATCACCAAGATGCAGCAAGGGCTGCACGAGGTCGAGCACCGCACGACGCCCACCCCGAGCTCAGCGCCTTGCTCGACGTGCACCTCATGTTGCTGCAGGACGAGCAGCTCACCAGCGGCGTCAAGCACTGGATCGTGGAGCGTCAGTACAACGCCGAATGGGCGCTGACCACGCAGCTGGAGGTGATTGCGCGCCAGTTCGACGAAATGGAAGACCCCTACCTGCGCGAACGCAAGGCCGATCTGGAGCAGGTGGTCGAGCGCATTCTCCGCGTCATGCAGGGCGCCCCTTCCGCGGTGGCCACGCCGCTGCCGGAGCCGGCACCGAGTCCGGGTGAGCCAGCGCCGGATGCGGCGCAAGAGGTGCCGCTGGTGCTGATCGCGCACGACCTCTCGCCGGCCGACATGCTGCAGTTCAAGCAGAGCGTGTTCACCGGCTTCGTGACCGACGTCGGCGGCAAGACCAGCCACACCGCCATCGTGGCGCGCAGCATGGACATCCCGGCCGTGGTCGGCGCCCGCTCGGCCAGCCACCTGGTGCGCCAGGACGACTGGGTGATCATCGATGGCGACGCCGGCGTGTTGCTGATCGACCCCTCGCCCATGCTGCTGGCCGAATACGGCGGCCAAGCAGCGCCAGGGCGAGGTCGAGCGCGAACGCCTTTCTCGCCTGCGTAACACGCCAGCGGTCACGCTCGACGGCCAGCGCATCGAGCTGCTGGCCAACATCGAGCAGCCCGAAGACGTGGTGGGCGCCCTCAAGGCGGGCGCGGTGGGCGTGGGCTTGTTTCGCACCGAATTCCTGTTCATGGGTCGCGGCGGCAAGCTGCCCGATGAAGAGGAGCAGTTTCATTCGTACCGCCGGGCCGTTGAGGGCATGCAGGGGTTGCCGGTGACGATACGCACCATCGATGTGGGTGCCGACAAACCGCTGGATCGCGGTGCCGGTCGCGCGGGGGACGACCACATCAACCCCGCCATGGGGCTGCGTGCGATCCGCTGGAGTCTGGCCGAACCCGCCATGTTTCTCGCGCAGTTGCGCGCCATCTGGCGAGCTGCCGCGTTTGGCCCGATTCACCTGCTCATTCCCATGCTGGCGCACGCGAGCGAAATTCGCCAGACCCTGGCGCTGATCGAGCGGGCGCGCGAGCAGCTGTCAGCCAGCGGTGCGGAATACGGCCCGTTGCGGCTGGGCGCAATGATCGAAATCCCGGCCGCAGCGCTCACGGTGCCGATGTTCCTGCGGCACTTCGACTTCCTGTCCATCGGCACCAACGATCTGATCCAGTACACGCTGGCGATCGACCGCGCCGACGAAGCCGTGGCCCACCTCTACAACCCGGTGCACCCTGCGGTGTTGCACCTGCTGGCCAACACCATTGCGCAAAGCCGCGCGCAGGGCAAACCGGTGACCGTGTGCGGCGAGATGGCGGGCGACGTGGCCATGACGCGCCTGCTGCTGGGCCTGGGGCTGCGCAGCTTCTCGATGCACCCGGCGCAGATTCTGGCGGTGAAGCAGCAGATCCTGCGCTGCGACACAGAAAAGCTCAGCACCTGGGCGCAGAGCGTGCTTGCTGGCTGAAGACCCGGCGGCGTTGATGACCGATTAGCGCCAGCGGCAAGTTGCCCGCTGTACGGCGTGGGAGCCGGGTCAGCGCAGTGATCGGGAGATGGCACCCCGCCTTGGCCGTCAAGCCCTTCAGGTAGCGCCTCTTGCACGAAAAAATCCCGCCATATGGGCGGGATCTTTGGGCTGCCTCGATGGCAAACCCAGCATCTGGCTCAGCGAGCGCTCAGCGCTTGGCGCGGCGAGACACGCCGGCCACACCCAGCAAACCGAGCGCCAGCAAGGCCAGAGAGGTTGGCTCAGGCACTTCGGTGTAGGACATTTTTTCCAGGTAGAACTGGGTGTTCTTGTAGGCGATGGTGAACTCGGTGCCCGCGTTGACCGCAAACGTGCCCATTGCTTTCGCAGTTCCACTGACTGGTGATCCCAAAGTGTTTTCCGTGCCGCCAATGTTGATCTTGGCACCGCTTGCGAAGCCTCCGTCGTGGTTGTTGTTGAACCAGAGACCATCGATCAGCACATTGGAGGTGAAAACGAGGCGAAGCGCCTCACCAACGGTGACGTTGTCATCGTTACCTGGGTTGCACTGGTTCGCTGACGTGATGATCTTGCAAACGCCCAAGCCGCCCTTTCCGGCATCCAGATAGGCAAATGCGCTTGGCGAGCCGACAGCGGTACCCGTAATTGAAATCCCCGGCAGAACCAGTGTGCTCCAGCCCCTTTCTCCGGCGTTTGCGATGTCCGCGAAGTTGATCGTGACCGGTGCTGCGCTGGCCAAGGCGCTGGCAGACATCAGGACCAATGCGGTGGCGGCGGAAGTGAGGCGTTTCATGGTGGACTGCTTTCAAAAAAGTAATTCTTGTTTACTAAGCGAATGCCGTGCCAGCTCGAAACGAGTAGAGAAAATATCCATATTAATCAATAGTTTTCGCTCAACCAAGGATGCGTCTCGGGGGGCAAACTCATCCATTCCTGTTGAAGCGTGTAAAAAATATCGACACACTTGGCGCCGCTGATCAGCCGGTGCTTTCCTTGGAGTGTGCGCGCCCCCATGCCGTGATGGCAGGGAGCCAGTGCATCAGTGGCTTCTCGTTGCGATCACCGCCGCGCCCACGATCATCAGCGCGGCCAGGCCCACCGACAGGCTGGGGATCTCACCCTGCGTGGTCAGCAGCACCAGCGTGGAGAGCAGTGGCGTGAGAAAGCTCAGCACGCCGATCTGCCGCGCGTCACCGCGCTTGAGCGCCGCGTCCCACAGAAAAAATGAGCCGCCCAGCGGGCCCAGGCCCAGCAAGCCAATCAGCGCCCAGTCGGTGCCCGACAGCGTCACCGCTGGCTCCAGCCAGAGATGACACAGCAGGGCCAGCAGCCCCGAGACGAGCGCAAAGCTGCCGATGGCCGAGGTCGGGAACGGTTTGACGCGCTTAGTGAGCAGCGAATAGCTGGCCCAGATGAAGGCCGACATGAGCGCCGGGATGTAGCCCCAGGCCCACAGCGGCGCATCGGGGTCGGCAGGGCGCCCGCCCAGAATGGCCAGCGCCGCGCCCGCAAAGCCCAGCAGGGCGGCGAACAGGTGGCGCGCTGTGAGCGACATACCGGGCAGGAACAGCGGTGCCATCACCACGATGCCCAGCGGCCAAAGGTAGTTGATCAGGTTGGCCTGAACCGGCGGTGCGTTGCGCAGCGCGATGAACAGAAGGAAATGAAAGCCGAACAGGCCGTACACGCCCACCGCCAGGGTCGCAGGCGGCACAAGCCACTGACGAAAATCAAAGCGCGACAGCGGCAACGCAATCACACTGCCAGCGAGCAGGGCGAGCCCGGTCAGCAGGAAGGGCGGCACATGGGCGAGCGACACGCCCAGCGCTGCGAGCGAAGCCCACAGCGTGATGGCGCCCAGCGCCAGCAGGTTGGCGCTCATGTGAGCCCCACGGAATCGACTGGCAGACGCATTTGCATTTTTGACACCGTTTATTTTTGGAAAGCACCCCATGGGAACCTTTGATCACAGCGGCTTGATGCAGGACATCAACGAAAGCCTCGCTCCGTTTCGCAAAGCGCAGCCCGAGGCGATGGCGGGCTTCGGTGCGCTGGCGAAAGCGGCCATCACCGATGGCGTGCTCAGCGCCAAGCAGAAGGAGCTGATCGCGCTGGCGATCGGGGTCACGCAGCGCTGCTCAGGCTGCATCGGCTTTCACATCAAGGCTTTGCACCGCCTGCAGTGCACGCGCGCCGAGCTGGAGGAAATGCTCGCTGTGTGTGTCTACATGGGGGGCGGGCCAGCACTGATGTACGCGGCAGAGGCCATGACGGCGTGGGAGAGGTTGAATCCTGTAGGGAGTGAGTGAGGGCGATGTTGAGGGCACGGATGCCATTCGCTGCGCCCGTACTGTGATTCCCCGAGCCTTCAAGGAGATGAAGATGTTAGCGGTTCACCGGACGTTGTTCGCCGCGCTGTGCCTGTGCGCACTGTCAGCGGTGCGGGCAGGCGACATCTACCGTTGGGTGGATGAGCAGGGGCGAACCCATTGGGCTGACGTGGTGCCTGAAAAGTATCGAAGCAGTGCCACCCGCCTCGACACCCGCCAGCATGAGTTGACGCCTGAACAGCAGCGCGAAGCCGCAGAGCGCGCTGCACGCGAACGGGCGCGCGCGCCCAATTTGCCCGAGCCACCGGCAACGCCAGCGCCAAAGCCCGCCGTGCCCAGCGTGCCAGCACCGGTGGTCAAGCGCCCGGTCGAGCAGGTGACAGAGTCAACCGATTGCGAAACCTGGTGGCGCCTCTATCGCGAGAGCCAGGATTGCTTTGGCCCTTTTCACACCGTAGGAGGCGGGCTCAAGCCCGAGGCCTTTGATCACTGCAACGAGATCCCCAGCCCGGAACTCAAGTGTGGGCCTTACCGAAACTGAGCGACGGTATGCGACTCAGGATTCGGCGCCTGCACCGAGCACGCCGCTTGCCTGCTGGTCGGCGTGGTAGCTGCTGCGCACCATGGCCCCCACGGCGGCATGGGTGAAGCCCATCTTGTAGGCCTCCGCTTCAAACATCTTGAACGTATCGGGGTGCACGTAGCGGCGCACCGGCAGGTGGTGGCCACTGGGTGCGAGGTACTGGCCGATGGTCAGCATGTTGATGCCGTGCTCGCGCATGTCGCGCATGACCTGCAGGATTTCTTCGTCGGTCTCGCCCAGGCCCACCATCAGGCCGCTCTTGGTCGGCACGTCCGGGAACAGTGCCTTGAATTTTTTCAGCAGGTTGAGGCTGAAGGCATAGTCCGAGCCCGGGCGCGCCTCCTTGTACAGCCGCGGCGCGGTTTCCAGGTTGTGGTTCATCACGTCGGGCGGTGCGGCCTTGAGGATCTCCAGCGCACGGTCGTCGCGGCCGCGAAAGTCGGGCACCAGCACCTCGATTTGCGTGCCCGGTGACAGCTCGCGCACCTGGCGGATGCACGCCGCAAAATGGCCGGCACCGCCGTCGCGCAGGTCGTCGCGGTCGACGCTGGTGATCACCACGTACTTCAGCTTGAGCTGGGCAATCGTTTTGGCAAGGTTGAGCGGCTCGTCGGCATCCAGCGGATCGGGCCGGCCGTGGCCGACGTCGCAAAACGGGCAGCGGCGGGTGCACTTGTCGCCCATGATCATGAAGGTGGCCGTGCCCTTGCCGAAGCACTCGCCGATGTTGGGGCAGCTCGCCTCTTCACACACGGTCACCAGCTTGTTTGCGCGCAGCACGTCCTTGATCTCGTAGAAGCGCGTGGTGGGCGAGCCCGCTTTCACGCGGATCCACTCGGGCTTTTTCAGCACCTCGGCCGGCACGATCTTGATCGGGATGCGCGCGGTCTTGGCCTGGCTTTTTTGCTTGGCAGACGCGTCGTAGGTGGCCGCTGGCTGGGCCTGCCGCACGGTGTTGTCGGTCGGTGCTTCTGGCGTGAGGGAGCTGGGCATGGCGGGCGCGCGGGCAGCGCGTGTGGTTCAGGGGGAGAGGGTGGCGGTGAGCTGCTTGCTCAGTACCTTCGCCGCTTCATCGACTGACACGGCAACCCCGATTGTAGAAAGGTCGATCGTTTGCAAGGCGCGATAGCCACACGGGTTGATGCGCTGAAAGGGTTGCAGGTTCATGGCCACGTTGAGGGCAAGGCCGTGATACGTGCAGTGCCGGCTCACCTTGATGCCCAGCGCAGCGATCTTGCCCAGGCCGGTGAAATCGGGGTCGGCAGCGAGCTCGCCCGGCTTGCGGTGTTGCGGCCGCTGCGGCAGCAAAGCATGGCTTCCCGGGTCGTCCAGCCGGACGTAAATGCCCGGCGCACCAGCGACGCGGTGGCCGGTGACACCGAAGCTGGCCAGTGTGCGAATCACCGCCTCTTCGATGCGGTAAACGTACTCTTTCACGTAGTAGCCGGCCCGCTGCAAGTCGACCAGCGGATAGGCCACCACCTGACCTGGCCCGTGGTAGGTCACCTGCCCACCGCGATTGGACTGCACCACCGGGATGTCACCCGGTGCCAGCAAGTGGTCTTCCCGCCCCGCCAGACCTTGCGTGAACACGGGCGGATGCTCACACATCCAGAGCTCGTCAGGGGTCTTGGCGTCGCGCTCGGCGGTGAAGGCCTGCATCGCCTCGTAGGTGGGCGCGTAGTCCACCAGGCCCAGGGAGCGCAGCCGAATATCCGGCTCTACGAACTGAGACATTGCGGGCCGAAGCAGCGCCGAGCGAAGGCAGTGGAACCGGCTTTGCCGGGCCACAGGCCTTGTCCCCCCCACCGGGGGGGAAGCCGCGAAGCGGCGCAGGGGGGGATCACAAAACGACTTTCACCATCGGATGCGTGGTCAGCGTGCGGTACAGCTCGTCGAGCTGCTCGCGGTTGGTCACGTAGACCGACAGCGTGAGGCCGAGGTAGTTGCCGGCCTTGCTGGGTCGGCGTTCGATCGTGCCGGGATCGAAGGAGGGGTCGAAAGAGCGCGCGATGTGCACCATTGCCGCCTCGTAGCCCTCCACCTGCGCGCCCATCACCTTGATCGGGAAGTGGCAGGGGTACTCGATCAGCGATTGCTCGGGTGGAATGTCGGGAGGGGTGAGCACCGGGGCTTCCTCAAATTGACTGCGCGGCCTTGGCCTGCTGGTAGCCGGCATACAGACGCGCATACACCGTTCCAGGTTTTCCCGTGCCCACCGGCTGGCCGTCGAGCCGGGTGATGGGCAACACCTCTTTCGTGGCCGACGACAGCAGCAGCTCGTCGGCGTCCAGCACCTCGGCGCGGGTGATGCTCCGCAGCTCATAGGCGATGCCCTGTTCGCGGCAGATGTCTTCAAGCAAACTGAAACGTATGCCTTCAAGCACCAGGTTGTCCTTCGGGGGGCCCATCAGCTTGCCGCCTTTCACCACCCAGACGTTGCTGGCAGCGCCCTCGCTCAGCATGCCGTCGCGAAACATCACGGTTTCCAGCGCGCCGGCGTCGGCGCTGATCTGGCGCGAGAACACCGCGCCCAGCAAGCTGGTGCTTTTGATGTGGGCTTTCTCCCAGCGGAAGTCGTCTGCGGTGACGCAGGCCACGCCCTGTTCACGCTGCGCAGGCGTGGGCAGCTTCATGTCGCTGACCATCACAAAGACGGTGGGCGTGAGGTTGGCTGGCATCACATGGTCGCGCACCGCCACGCCGCGTGTGATCTGGATGTAGACCAGCTGGTTGACCGAACCACCGCCGTCGATCTGCGACTGGATCAAACGCCGCGCAATCGTCAGCCACTCGGCACTGGTCAAGGGATTGCCAATGCGCAGTTCGCCCAGCGAGCGCTGCAGACGCGCCATGTGCTGCTCAAAGCGAAAGATCTTGCCGCCGTAAACCGGCAGCACCTCGTACACCCCGTCGCCGAAGATGAAGCCGCGATCCAACACGCTGACTCTGGCGTCGCGCACCGGGCCGTAGTGGCCGTTGAGGTAACAAGGGGTGCCCGGAAGATGGGCCAGCGCGGTGTCGAGCGGATTGTTCATAACAGGATTATCAGACGGAGAACGGCAAAGTCCTTCCTCGTCAGGGGATGCCTTGACGAACAGCTCGGGTTTCTACGTATAATCTTTGGCTGTGCTGAAACCTGCGCATCTGTAACCCGTCTGTAATTTCTCATGTCGACAATGCGTCCGGTTCAGTCGACGAAGCAAGCCTCAGACGCTTGGGAAGATGAGGCGGTCGAGCCCGAATTCAAGCCGTTGACGCCCGAAGAGGCGGTTCGGTGGCGAGCACGCCAGCCGGGCTTCTCGGTCTGGCGTCTGGTTGGGGTGCAGTTGCTGGTCGGTTTGCTGCTGAGTGGTTTGAGCTGGTTGCTCACGCAGCGCTCGCAGGTGGCTTGGTCGGTTTTGTATGGATCGGCTGCGGTGGTGATTCCGTCGGCGTTGATGGCTTATGGACTCACCGGCAGCGCCTGGTCCCGCCTGATGGCGGGCGTGCCGCAAGCGGCTTTTGTGGGTCTCCTCTTCTGGGAGGGGGTCAAGGTTTTGTTGGCTGTGGCAATGCTGTGGCTGGCGCCCCAGGTGGTGCCCGAGCTGAGTTGGCTGGGGTTGTTGCTGGGGCTGGTGGTGACGCTCAAGGTGTACTGGGCTGGATTCTGGATCCAGTCCCGGCGCTCGGTAAAAAACGTTTGATTGGTGGGAACAAACATGTCTGTTGAAGGTCAGGGGCCCACGCCCGGCGAATACATTCGCCACCACCTTGTTCACATGACGAACAAGAAGCAGGAGTCCATTGTTGACTTCTCCGTCATCAACATCGACTCGGTGATCGTGACGGTTGTGCTCGGCATTCTCATCAGTTTCGTGCTGTGGCGCGCAGCAAGCAAAGCCCATGCGGGCGTGCCTGGGCGCTTTCAGGCAGCGGTGGAGATGCTGGTCGAAATGGTTGACAACCAGGCCAAGGCGCTGATTCACAACGCAGCCAGCCGCAAGGTGATCGCGCCCATGGCGCTCACCGTGTTCCTGTGGATTTTCATGATGAACTTCATGGACTTGCTGCCGGTTGACCTGTTGCCGGCCTCTTGGCACGCGATTGGTCCTGCGCTGGGCTTCAAAGACTATTTGCGTGTGGTGCCCACCGCCGATCTGTCGACCACGCTGGGTCTGTCGGTCTCCGTTTTGTTGATGTGCCTCTTCTACAACGTGAAGATCAAGGGCCTGGGCGGCTGGGCGCATGAGCTGGTGAGCGCACCCTTTGGCACCAGCAAGAATCCCCTGTGGGCTGTGCTGCTGGGCATCATCAATTTCGCCATGCAGATGATCGAATTTGTGGCCAAGACCGTTTCGCACGGTATGCGGCTGTTCGGCAACATGTTTGCGGGCGAGCTGGTGTTCATGCTGATCGCGCTGCTCGGCGGTTACGCTGCGCTGTCCTTCAGCGGCGGTCTGTTTTTTGTCGGCCATCTGATTGCCGGCACGGTGTGGGCCATCTTCCACATCCTCATCATTACGCTGCAAGCGTTCATCTTCATGATGTTGGCCCTGATTTATCTGGGGCAGGCGCATGACGCTCACTGAGTGGTCGGAAATCTTCCAGCCCTGAGTTTTGGTTCTCTTTCTCTCTGTTTCTTTCTCAACTTTGACCATTTTAAGGAGTCATCATGGAAAACGTTCTGGGTCTCGTCGCACTGGCTTGCGGTCTCATCGTCGGTCTGGGCGCCATCGGCGCATCGATCGGTATCGCTTTGATGGGCGGCAAGTTCCTCGAAGCCGTCGGCTCGCCAGCCTGAGCTGATGAACGACCTGCAGACCAAGATGTTCGTCTTGGCCGGTCTGATCGACGCTGCTTTCCTGATCGGCGTGGCCATCGCGCTGCTGTTCGCATTCGCCAACCCCTTCACGCTGTAATCGGGTTTGCCGTTGTGCAGGCGCCTCCGCTTGGCCGGCCGCAGGGATCCAATGACCCTGATGCCTGTGCGAGTGGATCGCTGACAACAGCAGGTGCGTCTCCCCTCTTGTCAACACACAGAAAGGCGTTGCGATGAACATCAATGCAACCCTCTTCGCGCAGGCCATCGTCTTTGCGATCCTGGTGTGGTTCACGATGAAATTCGTGTGGCCACCCATCGCCAAGTCGCTTGATGAGCGTGCGTTGAAGATTTCCGAAGGCTTGGCTTCGGCCGAGAAGGCCAAGTCCGAGTTGGCTGTGGCCAACAAGCGCGTGGAAGAAGAGTTGAGCAAATCGCGCAACGAATCCGCCACCCGCCTGGCCGACGCCGAACGCCGCGCCCAGACCGTGATCGAAGAGGCCAAGGCACGAGCCACCGACGAGGCCGCCAAGATCGTTGCGAGCGCCCGCCAGGAGGCGGAGCAGCAAGTGGTCAAGGCCCGCGAGTCGTTGCGCGAAGAAGTGGCCGCGTTGGCCGTCAAAGGTGCAGAGCAGATTCTGAAGCGCGAAGTCAACGCCGGCGTTCATGCCGAGTTGCTGAGCCGTCTGAAGACCGAACTCTGATCCGCGGCCTTTGCCCGATCGATTGAAACCTGCAGGCATTCACAGGTAGACCATGGCCGAAATAGCAACCATTGCCCGTCCCTACGCCGAAGCGCTTTTCAAGGCCGCCGGCGCGGACGCCGCCAGCGCTTCCGTCTGGCTGGACGAGCTGGCCGCGGTGGCTGCCAATGAGCAGCTGCGCCAGTTCGCCGACAGCCCCAAGGCCACGCCCGAGCAGGTGTTCGGCGTGATCGCTGGTGTGCTGAAAAGCAAGCTGCCGACCATGGGCGAGAACTTTCTGCGCACCGTGATCGACAACGGCCGTCTGGCCGCCTTGCCCGAAATCGCGCAGCAGTTCCGTGAACTGAAGAACGCCCAACTGGGCGCCTTCGACGCCGTCGTCTACAGCGCGTTCGAGATGGACAGTGCGGCCTGGCCGATCTCTCCGGCGTGCTCGAGAAGCGATTTGCGCGCAAGCTCAACCTGCAGGTTCAACTGCAGCCCGAGCTGATCGGTGGCATCCGCGTGGTGGTCGGCGACGAGGTGCTCGACACCTCGGTCAAAGCCCGTCTCCAGCAAATGAAAGTTGCCCTGACGGCTTGACAGCCTCAGGCTGACTTTTCGTTCCTGCGCGCCCTCATCCCATTTAACGAAAGAAGGAAAGAGTCATGCAACTCAATCCCGCCGAAATTTCTGAACTGATCAAGTCCCGCATCGAGGGTCTGGGCGCATGCCAGCGATGTGCGCAACCAGGGCACTGTGGTGTCGGTCACCGACGGTATCGTTCGCGTGCACGGCCTGTCCGATGTGATGCAGGGCGAAATGCTGGAATTTCCTGCCAACAAGGATGGCGTGCCTTCCTTCGGTCTGGCGCTGAACCTCGAGCGCGACTCGGTCGGCGCGGTGATTCTGGGTGAGTACGAGCACATTTCCGAAGGCGATACCGTCAAGTGCACGGGCCGCATTCTGGAAGTGCCGGTTGGCCCCGAGCTGATCGGCCGCGTGGTCAACGCGCTGGGTGCGCCGATCGACGGCAAAGGCCCGGTCAACGCCAAGATGACCGACGTGATCGAAAAGGTCGCGCCCGGCGTGATCGCCCGCAAATCGGTGGACCAGCCGGTGCAGACCGGTCTGAAGTCGATCGACTCGATGGTGCCCGTGGGCCGTGGTCAGCGCGAGCTGATCATTGGCGACCGCCAGACCGGCAAGACGGCCGTGGCGATCGACGCGATCATCAACCAGAAGGGTCAGAACATGACCTGCGTTTACGTCGCGATTGGCCAGAAGGCCTCGTCGATCAAGAACGTGGTGCGTGCGCTGGAGCAAGCCGGCGCGATGGAGTACACCATCGTCGTGGCCGCTTCGGCCGCCGAATCGGCTGCCATGCAGTACCTGTCGGCCTACTCGGGCTGCACCATGGGCGAGTACTTCCGCGACCGCGGTCAAGACGCGCTGATCGTGTACGACGACCTGTCCAAGCAGGCCGTGGCCTACCGCCAGGTGTCGCTGTTGCTGCGCCGCCCGCCAGGCCGCGAAGCCTACCCTGGCGACGTGTTCTATCTCCACAGCCGCCTGCTGGAGCGCGCTGCACGCGTGAACGCCGACTACGTCGAAGCGTTCACCAAGGGCGAAGTCAAGGGCAAGACCGGTTCGCTGACCGCACTGCCCATCATCGAAACGCAGGCCGGTGACGTGTCCGCTTTCGTGCCCACCAACGTGATCTCGATCACCGACGGCCAGATCTTCCTGGAAACCAGCCTGTTCAACGCCGGTATCCGCCCCGCCATCAACGCCGGTATTTCGGTGTCGCGCGTCGGTGGCGCAGCGCAGACCAAGCTGATCAAGAGCCTGTCTGGCGGTATCCGTACCGACCTGGCGCAGTACCGCGAACTGGCGGCCTTTGCGCAGTTCGCTTCCGACCTGGACGAAGCCACCCGCAAGCAGCTCGACCGCGGTGCCCGCGTGACCGAACTGCTCAAGCAGGCCCAGTACAGCCCGCAGTCCATCAGCATCATGGCCTCCACGCTGTTCGCGGTGAACAAGGGCTACCTGGATGACATCGAGGTCAAGAAGGTGTTGGCTTTCGAATCCGGCATGCACGCCTTCCTCAAGGACAAGCACGCTGCCGCTGCTGGCCAAGCTCGAAAAAGACCGCGCCATGGACAAAGACGCCGAGGCGCAACTGGCTGCCGCGATCGCCGATTTCAAGAAAACCGGCACGTACTGATCCGGCCCATTGACCACCTTCACAAGGAGCTCCAATGGCAGCAGGTAAGGAAATACGCGGCAAGATCAAATCGGTGGAAAACACCAAGAAGATCACCAAAGCCATGGAAATGGTCGCCGCCTCCAAGATGCGCAAGGCGCAGGACCGCATGCGTGCGGCCCGGCCTTATGCGGAAAAGGTGCGCGAGATCACCGGCAACCTGAGCCGTGCAAACCCCGAGTACACGCACGCCTTCATGCAGTCCAACGACGCCAAGACCGCAGGCTTTGTGCTGTGTGACGACCGACAAGGGACTGTGCGGCGGCATGAACACCAACGTGTTGCGTGCGCTCACCAGCCAGCTCAAGGAGCTGCAGGCCAGCGGGACGCGAGCGTCGAGAGCCGTTGCCATCGGCAACAAGGGGCTCGGTTTCCTCAACCGCATCGGCGCCAAGGTGGTTTCCAGCGCCACCGGTCTGGGCGACACGCCACACCTGGACAAGCTGATCGGCCCGGTCAAGACGCTGCTCGATGCCTACACCGAAGGCCGCGTCAACGCGGTCTATGTCTGCTACACCAAATTCATCAACACGATGAAGCAGGAAGCGGTGATCGAGCAGTTGCTGCCGATCAGCGCCGGTGAGCTGCAGGAAGGCGCCGGCGGCCGCGACTGGGACTACATCTACGAACCCGACGCGGCGGCCGTGATTGACGAGCTGCTGCTGCGCTACATCGAAGCGCAGGTTTACCAGGCCGTGGCAGAGAACATGGCGTCCGAGCAGTCGGCGCGCATGGTGGCCATGAAGGCCGCGACCGACAACGCCGGCAGCGTCATCGGCGAACTCAAGCTGGTCTACAACAAGACCCGTCAGGCCGCGATCACGAAAGAGCTTTCGGAAATCGTCGCCGGCGCCGCCGCGGTCTGAAGCAGCCGCTCCAACAGAATTCAGAGAAAACAGAAGGTAATCCATCATGTCTCAAGCACAAGGCAAGATCGTTCAATGCATCGGCGCCGTGGTCGACGTGGAATTTCCGCGCAACCAGATGCCGCGCGTGTACGACGCACTCAAGATGGACGGCTCGGCGCTGACGCTGGAAGTCCAGCAACAGCTGGGCGACGGCGTGGTGCGCACCATCGCGCTGGGCTCGTCCGACGGCCTGCGTCGCGGCATGGTGGTGTCCAACACCAACAACCCGATCATGGTGCCCGTGGGCAAGGCCACGCTGGGCCGCATCATGGACGTGCTGGGCGCGCCGATCGACGAGCGCGGCCCGGTCGACCAGGCTCTGACCGTGTCGATCCACCGCAAGGCCCCGGCTTACGACGAACTGAGCCCGTCGCAAGAGCTGCTGGAAACCGGCATCAAGGTGATCGACCTGGTTTGCCCGTTCGCCAAAGGCGGCAAGGTGGGTCTGTTCGGTGGTGCCGGTGTGGGCAAGACCGTGAACATGATGGAACTCATCAACAACATCGCCAAGGCCCACTCGGGCGTGTCGGTGTTCGCTGGTGTGGGCGAGCGAACCCGCGAGGGCAACGACTTCTATCACGAGATGGCCGACTCCGGCGTCGTGAACCTGGAGAACCTCGAAGAGTCCAAAGTGGCCATGGTGTACGGCCAGATGAACGAGCCACCGGGCAACCGTCTGCGCGTGGCGCTGACCGGTCTGACCATCGCCGAGTCGTTCCGCGACGAAGGCAAGGACGTGCTGTTCTTCGTGGACAACATCTACCGCTACACGCTGGCCGGTACCGAAGTGTCCGCGCTGCTGGGCCGCATGCCTTCCGCGGTGGGCTACCAGCCCACGCTGGCCGAAGAGATGGGCCGTCTGCAAGAGCGGATCACCTCCACCAAGGTGGGCTCGATCACCTCGATCCAGGCTGTGTACGTGCCCGCCGATGATTACACCGATCCGTCGCCCGCCACCACCTTCGCCCACCTGGATTCCACCGTGGCGCTGTCGCGTGAAATCGCTTCGCTCGGGTATCTACCCGGCCGTGGACCCGCTGGACTCCACCAGCCGCCAGCTCGACCCGCTGGTCGTGGGCCAGGAACACTACGAAGTGGCCCGCGCCGTGCAGGGCACGCTGCAGCGCTACAAAGAACTGCGCGACATCATTGCCATTCTGGGCATGGACGAACTGGCGCCTGACGACAAGCTGGCCGTGGCCCGCGCTCGCAAGATCCAGCGTTTCCTGAGCCAGCCATTCCACGTGGCCGAGGTGTTCACCGGTTCGCCCGGCAAGTACGTGCCTTTGTCCGAAACCATTCGCGGTTTCAAGATGATCACCAACGGCGAGTGCGATCACCTGCCCGAGCAGGCGTTCTACATGGTTGGCACGATCGACGAAGCCTTTGAAAAGGCCAAAAAGATGGCGTAAAGCGACGCCTCGGGGCGTACGCCTTGTTGCCAGCGCGCCGTATTCCGGTACGGCCCCGCGCGTCAGCTAGCCACCCCGCAGCTTGCTTAACTCGCATCTTTCACTATTGGAGTACACTATGAGCACCATCCGCGTCGATGTGGTCAGCGCCGAAGAGTCGATCTTCTCTGGCGATGCCAAGTTCGTGGCACTGCCGGGTGAGGCCGGCGAGCTGGGCATTCTGCCCGGCCACATTCCGCTGATCACCCGCATCAAGCCCGGTGCTGTGCGCATCGAAAAGGCCGACGGCGGCGAGGAGTTCGTGTTTGTGGCGGGCGGCATTCTGGAGGTGCAGCCCAACCACATCACCGTGTTGTCCGACACCGCCATCCGGGGCCACGACCTGGACGAGGCCAAAGCCACCGACGCGCGCAAGCAGGCCGAAGAGGCGGTGAAGAACGCCAACAGCGACATCGATCTGGCCAAGGCCACATCCGAGCTGGCCGTGATGGCGGCGCAGATCGCTGCACTGCGCAAGTACCGTCAGAAAAAGTGAGGGCTTCGGTGGTTCACCGCAGTTTTCCGAGTCCGGCCATGTGCCGGATTTTTTTCGCTCGGTTGGCCGCCTGCCTGTCGCCGCCGAGATCGGCGGCGTTCCATGAGCGATTCGAGTCCAATCTCGATTTTCGAAAGCCCGGACATGGCGCCGGAAGAGGTGGCCGCGCGACTTCTGGTGACGCCCAGCGCGCTGGACGACCTCACCCTGGCCGACGCCTACAAGGTGGTGGCCTACATGCGCCCCAAGCGCATCGCTGCTGGCACCGTGTTCATCCAGGAGGGTGAGGTCAAGCAGAACGATTACATGCTGCTGGTGCTGGAAGGCGACATCGCGGTGGAAAACGAGCTGCCCGGGCTGCACGAGTCGATGGTGGTCAACATCATCGGCCCGGGTCACCTGATCGGCGAGATGGGCGTGCTGGACGGCTCCCCCCGCTCCGCCACCTGCACCGCCACCACCAGATCTACGCTGCCGTGCTGTCGCGCACCGCGCTCATGCGCCTGCTGAAAGACGAGCCACGTGTGGGCTCGCGCCTGCTGCTCGCCATTTCAAAACGCATGGCCGACCGCCTGCGCGAAACCACCCGCAAGCTGCGCACCTTCGCCCAGATGAACAAGGCGCTGCAGCAGGAGCTGCAGGTGGTGATGAACAACCGCACCACACCGGGCAAGCGCTAGACGCACAAGAGCCTCGCCTCAATGCAAGGCTGGGAGGCCGCTAAACCCGTACCACGCAGTCGGGCAGTTCGTTGGCCCGCTCCCACCCCTCTGGCGCGGGGAAGTGCGCCACCAGCACCGCCGACACCTCCTCCAGCGCCTGGGTCAGCCCGTCTTCCACATCGCCGGCGCGCAGACGCTCGGCAAGCGAGTCCACCATGGCCTGCCACTGCGCTGGCGACACGCGCTGCGCCAGGGCGCGATCGGCCACGAACTCGATTGAGTGCTCGGCCAGCAGCAGGTGGATCAGCACGCCGTTGTTGTGCTCCGTGTCCCACACCCCGAGTCGGCCAAACCAGCCCAGCGCGCGCTCGCGCACACAGTGCTTCAGCGACCCGGCGGCGCCTGCTTGCCAAACCTCACCAGCCGGCAGCGAGGCCTCCACGCAAAGGCGAACCTCGCCCGTGTGTCGCCGTTCGCTGGCGGCTACCCGGCGGGCCAGCCGCTCGGCCATGTCGTCTGGAACGATGCGGCGCACGTCTCCCAGGTCGAGCCACCAATGGCGCCACAGGCGGGTGATTCGTCTCAACATGGCGCGCGTCCCTTCACCAGCCGCCAGAGGCGCCGCCGCCCCCGAAATTGCCACCGCCCCCGGAGCTGAACCCGCCGCCGCCAAAACCACCTCCGCGACCGCCGCCCCCAAAGCCGCCGCCGCCCCACGGGCCACCGCGCCCGCTGCGCCCCGTGCCGCTCTGCATGGGCAGATGTTGCATGAACAGGGCGGCCACCATGCCCAGCAGGCCTGCACCCACCGCGATCCAGAACACCGTAGGTCAGCAAATACGCCAGCCCGCCGGCGCCGACGCCGGTCAGCAGCGTGCCCAGCTTGTTGCCGAAAATGCCGCGCAAGACCGCCGCCACCATGGGCACTGCGAAGACCAGGAAGATCAGCAGATCCGGCCAGCTCAGATCGCCCGCCACGGCTGGGTTCGCCTTGGCGCCGGGCAGCGGCAGATCTTCGCCGCGGATACGAGCAAGGATCTGGTCGACGCCCGCCTTGATGCCGCCGGCGTAGTCGCCCTGCCGGAAAGCGGGTGTGACCGCCTGATCCAGGATGCGACGCGCCATCAGGTCGGGAATCGCGCCCTCCAGCGCCTTGGCGGTGGCGATGCGCAGGCGGCGATCGTCCTTGGCGATCACGAACAGCACACCGTCGCCCACGTCTTTGCGGCCGATCTTCCATGCATCGCCCAGGCGCTGGGTGTAGTCGGCAATGTCTTCGGGTGCGGTGGTCGCCACCATCAACACCACCACCTGCGAACCCCGTTCCTGCTCGAATGCGGCGAGCTTGGCTTCCAGCGCGGCGAGGCCTGCGGCGTCGAGCGTGCCGGTCTGGTCGATCACGCGGGCGCGAGGTCTGGCAAGGGCTGAACGCCCTGAGCGGCAGCGAGCGAGCAAGCCGCTCCGAGCGCACAAAAAAACACCACCGCACGCGCGGCGCGCCACAGACCCATCGGCGCCAACCAGGAAAGCCCAACGCCGCGAGAAGCGGTCATTGCTTGTTGAAATCCACCGTGGGTGGCGCTGAAATGGCGGCTTCGTTCTCCACCTGGAAGTTGGCCTTGGCCGGGTAGCTGAACACCATGGCGGTGAGGTTGCTCGGGAAACTGCGCTGCAGCACGTTGTATTCCTGGATCGTCTGGATGTAGCGGTTGCGCGCCACGGTGATGCGGTTCTCGGTGCCCTCAAGCTGCACGCGCAAGTCGCTGAACCCCTGGTTGGCCTTGAGGTTGGGGTATTGCTCCACCACCACCATCAGACGGCTGAGCGCACTGCTCACCTCGCCCTGCGCGGCCTGAAATTTCGCCATCGCAGCAGGGTCGTTGACCATCTCCGGCGTGACCTGAATCGAAGTGGCCTCGGCTGCGCGCCTCGATCACCTTGGTCAGCGTCTCCTGCTCAAAATTGGCTTCGCCCTTGACGGTGGCGACGATGTTGGGGATGAGGTCGGCGCGACGCTGGTACTGGTTGAGCACCTCGGACCAGGCCGACTTGCTCTGCTCGTCCAGTCGCTGGAAATCGTTGTAGCCACAGCCGCTGAGACCGGCGGCGAGCAGCAGGGCAGTGGCCCAGGTCAGACAGCGCTTGAGCAAGGTGTTCATGAAATCCTCCTGGGCCATTTCGGCCGATCCGTTGCGGGTTGGGTGCGCCGCACCCCCGCGAAGACTATACCCCTGCCATCAGGGCGCAGAAGCGAGGCAGGCGGCCCAGGCGCTCGCGCGGCAGAATACCCACCATGCGCAAACCCAAGATCCCGCCCGGCTCACCCGACGACACCGAGACCGCCTTTTACGACGCCTTGCAACACGGCGACATCGAGCGCCTCATGGCTTGCTGGACCGACGAGGACGACATCGTCTGCGTGCACCCCGGTGGCCCCCGACTGCTGGGCCACGCAGCGGTTCGAGCGGCCTTCGAGGCCATGTTTGCCAACGGCAGCGTGCAGGCCTTTCCCGAGAAGGTGCAGCGGCTCGACGCTGGTGTCTGTCAGCGTGCACAGCGTGGTCGAGCGGGTGGCGATGCTGGGCAACGATGGCCCGCAACATGCCTGGGTGATGGCCACCAATGTGTATGTCAAGACCGCGCAAGGCTGGCGCATGGTCGCGCACCATGCCAGCCCAGGCATGCGCCAGCGAGCCGGCCGAGTCAGCAGCGGCGCGGCCCGTGCTGCACTGATGTCGATGCCCATGGCCAACGCTGTGCAGCCAAGCCGCGCAGACATGCGTACCGAGCACCACGCTGGTTACCCGGCGGCAACCTGCAGACCATCTGGGCCGCGCTCGCGGCGCAGCCGCCATGCTGGCGCAGCCCCGCGCTGGACCGCGCAGTCGCTGGACCACGCCCGACGGCGACTTCATCGACGTCGACCGCGCGGCCCACGCCAGCGCACCAGACGCACCGCTGCTGGTGCTGTTCCACGGGCTGGAAGGCTCGTCGGCCAGCCACTACGCGGTGGCCTTCGCCGACTTCGCCGCCCAGCACGGCCTGGGCTTTGCCGTGCCGCATTTCCGCGGCTGTTCCGGCGAACTCAACCTGCGCGCCGCGCGCCTACCACTCCGGTGATTTTGACGAGATCGACTGGGTGCTCAAGCGCCTTGCGGACGAAGCACCCGGGCGCCCGTTGCTGGCGGTGGGCGTGTCGCTGGGCGGCAATGCCCTGTTGCGCTGGGCTGGCGAGATTGGCGAGAGCGCGGCGCGCACGGTGCGCGCGGTGGCTGCGGTGAGCTCGCCGCTCGATCTGGCCGCCGGCGGACATGCCATTGGCCAAGGCTTCAACCGGTTGGTTTACACGCGCATGTTCCTTGCCACCATGGTGCCCAAGGCCTTGCAAAAACTCGAACAGCACCCCGGCCTGTTCGACGGCCAGGCGCTGCTGGCCGCGCGCGACCTGTACGCCTTCGACAACCTGTTCACCGCACCGCTGCACGGTTTTCGCAACACCGACGACTACTGGGCGGCGCGCCTCGGCCAAGCCGTTGCTGGGCGCGGTCCGTCTGCCTGCCCTGGCACTCAATGCGCGCAACGATCCCTTTGTGCCCGCCAGTTCGTTGCCCATTGCGCAACAGGTCAGCGCCAGCGTGACGCTCTGGCAGCCCGAGCAGGGCGGACATGTGGGTTTTCCGAGTGCCAACGGCTTTCTCGCGCTGCCCGGCCATGTGCGCGCCATGCCAGAAGCCGTGGGGCAATGGCTGCTTTCGCACGCGTGATACAACCGCTCGATGGACGACATCGTCATCGCCGCCATTGCCAAATGGCCCAACGTTCCGCACTGCTTCGGCTGGCTCGGCCTGGATGCGCGAGGCAACTGGTACATGCGCGATGACCGCGCTCAGGCCGCTGGGCCGTTTGCGCTGGCGCCCGGCGAGACTGGCAAAGCCAGCAAGGGCTCGCTGCTGCGGCACGACAAGCTGATCGATTTCATCCACCGCAATTGCGCCAGCGATGCCGCGGGCCAGTGGTTTTTCCAGAACGGCCCGCAGCGGGTTTACCTGGAGCTGGAAGCCACACCGCTCGTCTGGCGCCTGCAGCCCGATGGCCGCGTGCTGGCCCACAGCGGGGAAGAGCGCTGGCGCGGTGCAGCGCAGCCTGGTCGACGAGCTGGGGCACCTGTATCTCGTCACCGATCTCGGCATTGGTCTGGTGCACAGCGCCGACATGGCACTGGCCGCCGATGCGGTGGAGCGCGGTGACTGGACGCCCGAGCCGGTGGCGTGCGATGCGTTGCCGGCGCAGTTTGGGTTCGTGCGCAGCCCGCAACGCGCTCAACAGGCTGCCACTGCCGGCACCCCTCAACAGCACTGATCTACAGGCTGTCTGCCACCCACAAAAAAGCCGGTCAGCAGTGACCGGCTTTTTGACTGTCGGGGGTTCCGAATTACTTCAGCTGCGCCAGCATGTATTCCACCGCCGCCTTGATCTCGGCGTCCGAGGCAGACGAGCCGCCTCGCGCGGGCATGATGCCCTTGCCCTTGATCACGCTGGCCGTGAGGCCGTCAACGCCCATGCCCACGCGGGAAGCCCAAGCGGCTTTGTCGCCCGACTTCGGCGCACCCGCGATACCCGCCGCATGGCACACCGTGCAAGCCTGCTTGTAAAGCGCTGCACCCGCACCCGCCGCCACGCTGGCCGAGGCCACCACCACCGGTGCCGCCGCTTCTGCCACGGGTGCTGCCGCAGCCACCACCTCGGCGGCAGGTGCTGCCGCAGGCGCGGCCGCTGCTGCTGCTGCCACCGGAGCGGCCTCACCGCCTGCAGCCGCCGGCGCATCGGGCACCGGGAACTTGCCGCCAGCTGCATTGGCCATGTGCACGACCGCGCGGCCGATCTCGATGTCGCTGAAAGCGCCACCGCCCTGTGCGCCCATCGCGCCAAAGCCTTCCAAGGCGTGCTTCAACAGGGTTTCGTAACCTTTGGCGATGCGCGGTGCCCACGCGCCAGCATCGCCCAACTTGGGCGCGCCCACCAGCCCGGCCGCATGGCAGGCTGTGCACTGGGCCGCGTAAACCTCCTGCCCCGAAGACAGCGGCCGGTTCGCATCGCGCAGCTCAACCGAGCCGATGCGGTGAATGCGCTGTGCGGTGGCCAGCTCCGGATCTGCCGCTCCCATGCCGGGCTTGGGTCCGGATGTCACGAAATAGACCAGGCCGATGATGATGAAGATGGGCGCCACGAAGGCAAAAAACGACGTCCACATCAGCTGTGCGGGCGTCTTGATCGGGCCGGTGTGGGCGTCGTGCTCGTGGTCGCTCATGGTTTCCTCAAAAATGGCGGAACGTAGCCAAAGTGGCTGCGGTACCCGACCACGGAAACACCCGCGGCGGACAGCCTGCGATTATAGCCAGCGCGCCCTTTTGGGGCCGTTTTCAGACCCATGGCTGATAGAATCCGTCGGGCTGCGGCTGTAGCTCAGTGGATAGAGTATTGGCCTCCGAAGCCAAGGGTCGTGGGTTCGATCCCCGCCAGCCGCACCAAGCCTCAATTCGGCAGTGAGTGACCAATCACATAGCCGATTGGTAGATCCGTCGAATACCTGCAACTCTGGCCCGCTTTGGGCACGGAGCTGAAACAGGCCGATCGTCCTAAGGAGAGCTGCGCGCTGTCAAGCTGGCTCTGGGCGCCGCCAGTCGAGCCGGTCCAGCGCGATCTCCGCAAGGTCGAGTTCGATCTCGATCTCTCGCATGATGTCGTGTTCCAACACACCGGCCTTTTGCAGGCGAGCCAGCCTGCGCCGCTGCGCCGACAGCACGTTCATCGACAGCGTTCGTTGCGCCGCAAGGTCGCTCTGATGCGGGCAGCTCCATTTTTCGGCGATTGCAAGGCAGCCACACGGCTCTCATACAGGTGCTTCCAGGTCGTGGCCCATTCGCGTGCGGTTCTGGAGACTGCGGCGGTCGCGTCGGCCTCGAAGACCCTGAGCGCCACACGGGAGATCGCCACATGGGTGTCTTGCACGGTCAGGTATTTCCTCGCACCGATTGTTGGCCCAACCTTCAGAAACGCCGTTGCCACGCCACTGAGCAACAAGGTCGCGGCGATCGTTCCCGCCGCCAGGAAGACGGCCAGATCGCGCCCTGGCAAGTCGGCACCGGTGGCCGTGAAGAGGGGGATTGCCAGCGTTGCACTGAGGGCCAGCGAGCCACGTACGCCGCACAGCACGGTGACCATCACCAGGCCGAGATTGGGCAGACCGTCACCCGCGTCGGAATGGCGCCGCCGCGACCACCACGCGAGCAGCAGCGTCCACGCCATGCGCACGGCAAACACCGCGAGCGTCAGCAGCGCCACGTAGCCCAGGAGATTCCAGCGGCTGTAGCCCTCGACCCGCTGCAGCACCTGCGGCATCTCCAGGCCCAGCACCACGAACACCGCGCCGTTCAGAATCAGCGTCACCATGCTCCACAGTGCAACGCCATTGAGCCGGGTGGAGGCCCGCAGGTGTCGGTGGTCGAGCACACCGCCGCACAGTCCTGCCGCGACGACGGCGAGCACACCGGAGACCCCCAGCTTGTCGCCCGCCAGATAAGCCGCATAGGGAATCAGCAACGACAGCGTGGTGTCGATCCTCACGCCCTCAGGCGTGCCGGACATGAGCGCGCGGCGCAGCGTATTGGCGATCAGCGCAATGGCAGCGCCGGTGACCAGGCCGCCCGCGGAGACGGTAAAAAGAGACAGAGCGGCTTCGCCGGCCGAAAAGTGCGAGGTGAGCGCAGCGGCCACCGCGACCTTGAACACCACCAGCGCCACCGAGTCGTTGAGCAGGCTTTCGCCGCTGAGCAGAACCTGCAACTGGGGCGGCAACGGAAACCTGCTGACAAAGTTGCCGACCGCCACCGTGTCGGTCGACGCCAAGGCGGCGGCCAGCGCAATTGCCACAGCCAGGGGCATTTCTGGCAGCAGTGCATGCACCCCAAAGCCGACAACCGCGATGGTGACCGCCACCAGCCCGATCGCCAGGCTGAGCACCGGGCCGATCGAGCGCAGCAGCTCCCGCTTGGGAACCTGCCACGCTTCGAAGTAAAGCAGCGGCGGGACCAGCATCACAAACAGCAGCGCGCTCTGCTCGCGCAGATCGTCCAGGGCCGCAACCGATGTCAGCGCAACACCGGCAGCGATCTGCAGCAGGGCCATCGGAACCGGCACCTTGCGTCCGAGCGCTTGCAGGACTGCCACCACGCAGACGACGACAAACGCCAATTCGATGTACTTCATCTTTCCAAAGCGCTGTGCGTGGTCACTTCGATCCGGGTGCTGCGCCAGCTGGCGCATCCTTCGGCCTGCACGCCAGGGCCAGGCCTTCCCGCGGCGAGAAGCAGGTCCCAGCGGCGCTTCCCTGGGGACCGGTGAAGGTGCAGGCGGCGCCACTGGCCAGCGACTTGCAGGCGGTGATTGCTTCGGGCGGCGGCCCTCTTCGATCGCCATCGCCACCGCCACCGCCAGCCTGTGCCGAGGCCGCGCTGGCGATCGTCATCAAGACGATCCCTGCCAACCCGCCGCGCGCCAGCGTTGAGAGCAGCTTCGATTTCGAGGACGACTTTCGCATCGTGTGTTTCATGTTGATTCCTTGGTTCGGCGTCGGCCCATGCCAACGTCGCAACGGAGTCTGCGATGCGAATGTGGAGGCATTGCGTGTGCGCCTCCTCAATGCCTCCACAATTGAATCGCCCAATCAAATGCACCCATGCGCACCCGTATCGTTCACACCCTTTCGTTGCTGCTGCTGTCTGCTGTGCTGCTGGCCGTGATGGCCATGGGTGCCGTGACCGCATGGAACCTGGAGAGTGGTTTTGCGGACTATCTGGAGGCACGGGATGCTGAGCGGCTGGAGCAGTTCGCAGCGCTGGTGAGCGAGGTGGCTGCGCAGGCTGGCAGCCTTGAGGCGCTGGAGCAGCGCACAGACATGCGCGACCTGCTGCGACAGTTCGCACAGCGTCAAGGTCTGGAGGCCGGCGGGCCACCCAGACCTGCGGGAAGCGACGCCGATGGCCATGCTGCGCCTTTAGAAGAGCCGCCGTTACCGGATGGCCCACCTCGCGCCGGCCCGCCGCCAGGTGGCGAAGACGGATTTGGTGCGCGCGTGATGGTGGTCGGCATCGCCGGGCAGACCCTGTTTGGCCCGCCCGCAGGGCCACCGCGCCCCACGCTCACGTCACCACTTGGCCTGTTCATTGAACGACCGATCACGCTGAACGGCAAGGTGATTGCACTGGCTCGAATGCGGCCCGGCGCACACGTTCCTGACGCCGTGGAGGCTCGATTCCTGCGTTCACAGTACCTCGGCATCCTGGCCGTTTCCCTGGCATTGCTGTTGCTTGCGCTGGCCAGCGCCTGGTGGGTGGCGCGTCGCCTCGCGAGACCCCTGCATGCTGTCCAGGCAGCAACCGATCGCATCGCGCGCGGCGAGTTCGATGTCCGCCTGCATGGCCGCCACGAGGGTGAGGGACGCACCGATGAAATTGGTGACCTGGTGCGCAACGTCAATCGCATGGCAGAGGGCCTGCAACGACTGGAGAGCGCGCGGCGCCGCTGGCTGGCTGAGATATCGCACGAACTGCGCACGCCGCTGTCGGTGCTCAGAGGCGAGACCGAAGCGTTGATGGATGGGGTGAGGCCGTTGCGGCCCGAGGCCATCGCATCGCTGCACGAAGACGTCTTGCGCCTTGGGAAGCTCGTCGACGACCTGTATCTGCTGGCGATGTCGGACTTGCAGTCGCTGCCTTGCACCTTCGACGATCTTGACCTCCTGGCTCTGATCCAGCGCGCGGTCGCCCGGTTCCAGCCACTGGCCGCTGCCAAGGGGCTGGAGCTGGAGGTTCAGATGGGGACTTTGACTACGCTGCCCGTGCACTGGGACAGCGCGCGCATCGAACAGTTGTTGGGCAATGTGCTGGAGAACAGCCTGCGCTACACCGACGCGCCGGGCCGTATCGCCCTGGCGCTGAAACGCCAGGGCGATACGGGTCACCATCGACATCGAAGACAGCGCCCCCGGCGTGCCCGCGGCCGACCTTTCGCGCCTGTTCGAGCCGCTCTACCGGGCCGATTCGGCGCGCAGCCGGCATCGGGGCGGCAGCGGCCTCGGGCTGGCCATCAGCGAAGCGATCGTGCGCAGCCACGGCGGCCGAATCGAGGCTGCGCCGTCCTCGCTCGGCGGGCTGCGCCTTCACATCGAATTGCCCGCCAGGGGTGACCTGCTGCCATGACCGAACCCAGACAGGTGCTGGTCGTCGAAGACGACGCCAAGATCGCGCAGCTGCTGCTCGACTACCTTCGCAGCGAGGGCTATTTGGCCAGCGCTGTGGCTGACGGGCAGCTGGCGCTTGCCCAGATCGCACGCGCGCCGCCCGCGGTGGTGATCCTGGATCTGATGCTGCCCGGCCTGGACGGCCTCGGCGTGTGCCGCGCCGTGCGGCAGTTCAGCGACGTGCCGATCCTCATGCTCACGGCGAGGGTGGATGAAGTGGACCGCCTGCTGGGCCTGGACTCCGGTGCTGACGACTACGTGTGCAAGCCGTTCAGCCCCAGAGAGATCGTGGCCCGTGTGAGGGCGCTGCTGCGCCGCAGCGAGGGACGCATGGGCGCCTTGCCGCCAGCCTGGGTCGTTGACGAAGCAGGCCTGCGCATCTCATGGCGCGGTCAATGGCTGCCACTGACGCCGCTGGAGTTCCGCATGCTGCGTCTGCTGCTGAGTCGGCCGGGTCGCGTGTTCGCGCGGGCGCAGTTGCTCGACAGCGTGCATGCCGATCTGCGCGACGTGAGCGATCGCGCCATCGACAGCCATGTCAAAAACCTGCGTCGCAAGATCGAGGCGGCGGAGCCTGGCAGCCATTGCATTGCGTCGGTGTACGGGGTGGGATACCGCTTCGATGCGCCGGATTGAGATGCCTGGCCGATCGGACACAGTGCGTCTGCCGAAACGCAGGCCCTGCATGGAGGTGGAAGGGTATGGAGGTCGCCCTGTCGCTTGAGGAGGCAGGCCCCATGGCCTTCCGTTCTTCAATGGTTCGGATCAGCGCCTGAAAGCCGTGTATGGGGTCAATAGCCAACACCGGCCCTTGAGTCCCCGGCTTCATTCCACTGGCGGCCCCGGCGGGCGGCCCCCCAGGGCTTCGCGCAATTCTCGGCTGAGTGCCGCCAGGCTGTGCGCCTTGCGCTGGCCCAGCAAAGCTTCAATCAGTCGGTCCATGTCGGCCCAGGCGCCGTACACGGAGGCCAAGGCCTCGCGCCCACGGGTGCTCAGCGTGAGCAGGTTGCCCCGGGCCGACTCGGGGTCTCGCGCTTTTTCGATCAGCCCCGCTTTGATCAGCCGGGAGGTCATCGTGCTCATGCTGGCCGCCGTGAGGTGGAAGGTCTGCGCCAACGCCACCTGAGACACAGGCCCCATGCGGTCCATGGCGTCGAGCACCCGGGCTTGGCGCGGCGATATGCCCAGCCCGGTCAGGCGCGCGCGCAGGTGCTCTTCCAGCAAGTGACCGGAATGCAGGTGGGCGTGAAACGCAAAGTCTTGTTTGGACATGATTTGGTTAGTATGCTAACTTCGAATGAAACCGCTGCGTTGCTTGCAGCCTTGAGACGGCAGCCGTGCAACCACAGACGGCGGGTTGGGACCGAGTGAGTTTGACCACGGGGCAGTCTCAACCAAACGACCACAGGAAACGAATTTTGATCACATTGAACACCTTGATGCGCGCGCTCTGCGTGGCCTTGCTGGGCCTGGGTTTCGCTGTTCCTGCCATGGCCCACGGCGAGCAAGAAGCCCTGAAAGCCGTGGCCGGGTTCTTCAAGCACGCCACCGTGGTGGCGGGGCCAACAGCGGTCGATTGCACCCTTTCGGGCGGCACCAAAACGCGTTGCTTCTCCATCACCGTGAAACCCCAGCCTGGACACTACACGCCCGGTCCGTGGTGCCCGACACACGCCTCCGATGGCCCGGACAAGAGCGGCATCTGGCTCAAAGACGGCCAGGTGCTGGATGCCGACGGCGCTTTCATGGGCAAGCTGCCCGAGCTCTACCAGGACAAGAACTGGCAGATGGTCGATTCCAAGACCGGCAAGATCAAGGTCACCGATACCCGCGAAGCCTGTGACGCCGCCGCGCGTCCCGACGTGGATCCCAAGTACCGCAATTACTGCGTGCAGTGTCTGCCGGAATACCTGGCGTCGGACCACCAGACCTATGTGATTCCGCTGGAGCCTCTGGCGCCCGGGCGCACAGGTGAAGTCCGCATGGGGGGTGCCGGGCTGGCCTTCAACGGCGTGCGCCTCGATGGCCCCGCGCCCGTCGACGCCATCCTGGGCGCTTACACGATTGCGCCTTTTGACGATTGCGGCGGCCATGTGAACCTGCATGCCGGTTACCACTACCACGCCGTGACGGACTGCCTCAACAAAAGCGCCCCCGCCGCCGCGCACGGTGCGCAGATCGGCATGGCCATGGACGGCTACCCGATCTTTGCGCGACTCGCCGCCGACGGCAAAGCCCCCGCCGACCTGGACCGCTGCAACGGGCACACCGTGCAAGGTGTGGGCTACCACTACCACGCAGGCGCACCGGGCGGCAATTCGATTCTGGCCTGCCTGAGCGCCGAGTCCGGCTGTGCGATGGAAGGCGACGCCCAGACCTGTGACGCTACCCAACGCCGCCGCCCACCGCCGCCCCCTGCCGCCCGGTAGTGGGCCTGTTCCCCGCTGAGCGCTGCCGCTCGGCCTTGTTTTTCTCAACTCCCTATCTGAAGGAATTTCACCATGATCTACCGCCTCGCCATCGCTTCAACCGTTCTGGCCCTGAGTGCCTGTGCTGGCCCACACGGCCCTCGCCCTGGCATGGGCCATGAAGGTCCCATGGGCATGAAAAACAAAGGCATGGGCTTTTTTGTCACCAGCGTCAACCCAGGCAAGGGTGCCGACCTGGGCGGCCTCGCGGGCGCCGACGCCCACTGCGCGGCGCTGGCCCAGGCCGCCGGATCCAAGGGCAAGAACTGGAAAGCCTACCTGTCGTCCACCAAAGAAAACGCCCGGGATCGCATCGGCAAAGGCCCCTGGATGAACGCCAAAGGCGTGGTGGTGGCCACCAGTGTCGACAACCTGCTCAGCGACAGCAACAACCTCACGAAAGACAACGCGCTGGACGAAAAAGGCATGGTCATCAACGGCCGCGGCGACACGCCCAACCGCCACGACATCATGACCGCCTCCAACGCCATGGGCGTGCTCGAAGGCGGTACGTGCAACGACTGGACCAGCAGCGGCGAGGGCTCGGTTCTGGTCGGCCACCACGACCGCGTGGGCGGCGGCGCTGCACCCACCTCGTGGAGCTCGGCACACCCCTCGCGCGGCTGCGGCATGGAAGCGCTGAAGGCCACCGGTGGCGACGGCCTGTTCTATTGCTTCGCGGCCAACTGATCCGTGCAGGCAGCCGAACCCGACCGGGCGGCTGCCTGCATTGAAACCTGGGCCTGGTGTGGCAAATCGTTGACCAAGCCCTGGTGATTCGAACCCGGGCTTTCTGCGTTTGATGGGTACGGCGGCCGAGATGGCATCACCAGATGCGCGTCATCCCGGCCAAGGATCTATCGCACCAGTGGCCGCACGGTGGTGAAGCCGCCGTCCACCGCAATGACCTGACCGGTGATTCGTGAGGCCTGGTCGGACAACAGCCAGGCCATGGTGTCCGCCACTTGCGCCGAGGTTTGCAATCCGCCCAGCGGGTATTGCTTGCCTGCCCCTTCGCGCATGGCGTCGGCGCGCAGCATGTTGGCGGTCATGGGGGTGTCGGTCATGCCCGGAGCCACCGCGTTGATGCGCAGGCCCAGCGGCGCGTAGGTGGCGGCGGCGCTGCGCGCCAATGCCTCGATGCCGCCTTTGGCGGCTGCAATCGCCTCGTGATTCGCCACACCCACGCGTGCCACCACGCTGGACACCAGCACCGCAGCGCCGGGCTGCCTGGTCTCGCGCAAAGCTTCGATCCAGGCCTGCAGCATGAAGAGGGCGCTGTCGAGGTTGATGCGCAACACGTCCCGAATCTGCACCGCGGTGCTGCGGTGCAGCGGCGCGATCAGTGTGCTGCCGACGCAATGCGCCAGCAGGGCTGGGGCCGCACCGAGCTGGTCTTTGCAGGCGGCCACCGCTGCCGCCGCACCCTCTGGCGTGGTGGTGTCGGCGGCGATGTGGGCCTCGGCAGTGACCGAGGCCAGGGACTCGGCATCGCGTCCGACCGCCGCCACGAGGTGGCCACTGGCGCGCAGCTGCGCCACCACCTCGCGCCCGATCCCGCCTCGGGCGCCGGTGACGATGGCAATGCGCTGGGGTGATGCGGTGTCGTTCATCTGGGGTGCTCGGAAGGGGTGGGGTGTGCGGGAAGGGTGGTGTCGAACAGCGGACCGGCCGAGCCGCCGCTGACCAGCGCCGCCAGGCCCGGCAGATCGTTCAGCGTTTTCATGCCACGCGTGGTGCGGTTCCACCAGGTGGAGAAGGAGCGGCAGTGCAAGTTGACTTCGGCAAACAGCGCCGGCGAGCTGCGCTGCACCACCTGGGGTGGCAACAGGGCGCTGATGTGAGGGTCGGCAAAGGTCTGCACCGAGCGCGAGCCAGCCAGCGCCTGGCTGAGCGTTTCGCGGTCGGTCTGCCAACGCAGCGGTGTGAGTTCGGCCATGCGCTCATCGACGAAGGCCCAGCGAGCGCCGTTCCAAGGCCAGGCGTCATGAAACTCGGCCAGCCACAGCCCCACGCGCAGGCAAGTCCTGGGCAGGTCGGTCGGGGGTTCGCCCAGGGCCCAGGGGTGCACCAGCCAGACATCGCGGCCAGCCACGTCGGCGGCTTGCGGTGCGAGACGCGTCTGGGGGAGCAGACCACACCGCGGGCTCTTCAACGCCTTCGCCTTGAGGCGCGCCTTTCACCGGGCTGCTGCTGCGTGCCATGGCGTCCAGCTGCTCGTAGCCGCAGTCGATCGCCGAGCCCGCGCTGTGCCAGGCGCCGGGGGCATAGCGCGCCACGTTGTCGGCGTTGAACAAATAGGGCTTGCTGCTGCCGGTGCCAGCCACCCACTGCCAGCTCAGGTGGTTGCTGGCCAGGTCGCCGTCGAGCAGGTGCGCCACCAGCCAATCGGCGCCCACGCGCCAGTGCACCTTGCGCAGGTGCACCACGTAGCTGGCCAGCCACATGCGGGCGTGGTTGTGAAGATAGCCGGTGGCGTACAGGGTGCGCACCGCCATGTCGATGGCCGGTACACCGGTGCGCGCCTGGCGAATGTCGGCCGGCAGCTCGGTGGCGTAAGCGGCTTCGGGCAACAAGCCGTCGTGGAGCGATTCCAGAATGCCGTCATGAAGGTGGTGCCACGCATGGCGGAAGTACGCGCGCCACCCCAGCTCGAACACCAACTTGTGTTGCACATCCAGCCGGTGTTTCGCGGCCACACCGGCGAGCACCTCGGGCAGGTGGACGATGCCGTGGGTGATGTAAGGCGAGAGCTGCGTCACCGCGCCTTCGATGGCATTGCGGCTGCGCGCGTAGTCGGCCGGGCGCACCGCGGCGATGCGCGCC
Organism: uncultured beta proteobacterium; assembly: GCA_963831255.1. Classification (GTDB taxonomy): domain Bacteria; phylum Pseudomonadota; class Gammaproteobacteria; order Burkholderiales; family Burkholderiaceae_C; genus Hydrogenophaga. The sequence continues at coordinate 139,436 of CAWHPI010000011.1, forward strand.
AGGGCCGCGTCGCGCGTGGGTGGAAAAAGGTCCAGCGGTGTCATGGCGCAGCGCCCACCTCGCCACGGCGGATGGCGTCGGCGCGCTGCACCACAGCCTCACGCTGGCTCTCGGTCATGCGCTCGACGTTCTTCACCTGCAAGGCCATGCGGGCGTTCCTGGACAACAGCGGTTGGTGGCGCATCAAAAAGTCCCAGTACAGCGTGGTGTACGGGCATGCTTTTTCGCCGTCGCGCAATGCCGGGTCGTAGCGGCAGCCCTTGCACGGGCCACCCATGCGCTGGATGTATTTGCCGGTGGCCACATAGGGCTTGCTGGCCATCAGGCCGCCGTCGCCGTACTGGCTCATGCCCAGCGTGTTGGGCAGCTCCACCCACTCCACCGCATCGACATAGACCGACAGATACCACGCGTGGACCTGTTGCGGCCGCACGCCGAGCAGCAGGGCATACAGGCCGGTCACCATGAGTCGCTGAATGTGGTGGGCGTAGCCGTGTTCCAGCGTCTGGTCGATGGCGTCCTTCAAGCACGCCATGTCGGTGTTGCCGGTCCAGAACCAGGCCGGCAGGTCTTCCTGCGCATCGAGGGCGTTGCGCTCGACGTAGCCGGGCATCTGCGTCCAGTAGATGCCGCGCACGTACTCGCGCCAGCCCAGGATCTGGCGGATGAATCCCTCGGCGCTCTGCAAAGGCGCGTGGCCGGCCAGGTAGGCGGACTCAGCCGCTTGCACCACCTCGCGCGCGGTGAGCAGCTTCAGGTTCAGCGCGGCCGACAGGTGTGAGTGGTACAGCCAGGGCTCGCCCGGCCACATCGCGTCTTCATACCGGCCAAACAGCGGCAGCCGCTCTTCAATGAAGCGCTGCAGCGCCTGCAAGGCCTGCTCGCGGGTGACCGGCCAGGCAAAGCTCGCCAGCGTGCCAGGGTGCTGGGCGAAGCGGGTGTTGACCAGCGCGATGACCTCAAGCGTGAGCGCATCGGGCTCGAAGGTGGCGCGCGCGGGCAGCAGGCCAGGGCCTTTTGCACCGAAGGACTCGCGGTTGTCTGCATCGAAATTCCACTGGCCGCCGGCCGGCTGGCCGTCTTGCATCAGCACGCCGTGGCGCTGGCGCAACTCGCGGTAGAAGTATTCCAGCCGCAGCGATTTGCGCCCCTTTGCGTGGGTGGCAAAGTCGCGCACGGTGGTGAAGAAGTGGCGGTCGTCGCAGAGCGTCAGCGTGAGGCCCGCCGCCTCAACCACACCCTTGAGTTGCTGCAACACACGCCAGTCGCCCGGCGCGGTCATCACCACCCGCTGCGGCTGCAGGCGGGCCAGATCGCTCTGTAACTTGGCCGCCAGGCTGTGCTCGTTGCCAGCGGCACCGGCGTCTTCCATCGGCCGGTAGTGCAACGGTCGCCCCGCCTCGCGCAGGGCTTGCGCGAAGTGGCGCATGGCGCTCAGGAAGAGGGCGATGCGCTGCTTGCTCGACCACACGTGGGTGGATTCCTCTTGCGCCTCGGCCATCCACACCGCGTCTTGCTCGGGGTCAAAACCGTCGAAGGCGGCGGCCGACAGATCGAGCTGGTCGCCCAGCACCAGCACCAGGGTCTTCACAGGGGTCATCGGAATCGGGGCGGTCAAGCCGAACGCAGATCGCCTCTGGCCTCAGCTTGAACGCTGTGGGCGTAGGACGCGATGTAGTTGACCCGCGTGTCTCGGCACCAAGATGCCCTGTGCAACACCGGCAGGTAGCGCATGCCACGCAGGTCGCGCTGCTGCAAACCCGAGCGGCCCACGGCGGCGGCCAGCTCGGCGGGGCGCACGAAGCGCGCCCATTGGTGCGTGCCGCGTGGCAGCACCCGCAACACATACTCGGCCCCGACGATGGCGAAGACAAAGCTCTTCCAGGTGCGGTCGATGGTGGAGGCAAACAGCAGCCCGCCGGGTGCCACGCCGCGGGCCACGGTGTCAACAAAAGCGGGTACGTCGCTCACGTGCTCCACCACCTCGAGCGCGAGCACCACGTCGAATTGCTCATCGGGGCGGAGCACATCGGTGGGATCGCCCAGCCGGTAGTCAACCGCCACACCGTGCGATTCGGCATGCAGTCGCGCTGCGGCAATGTTGCCGGGCGAGGCGTCGATGCCCACCACCCGCGCGCCCAGACGCGCCAACGGCTCGGACATCAAGCCGCCACCGCAGCCCACATCCAGAATGCGCAAGCCGGCGAGCGCGTTCGTCTTGTTGCGACCGAAATGGCCAGCGATCTGTTCGACAACGTAATCCAGCCGCAAAGCATTGACCACGTGCAGCGGCCGCATCGGTCCTTCGCTGTTCCACCAGGTGGCGCTCAGGCGGTTGAACCGCTCGATTTCAGAGGTGATGGCGGTCATGGGGCGTTCGTTCAAATGTGGCGGCACACGGCCACCGCGCCCTTGGACCCGACATCCACCAGCCAGCACCAGGCGCGCAGCAAGGCGCCGGGTTCGCCGGGGCCGCGTGCCGCCGCCGCTTCCTCGCGGTGCGCCACTTCATCGCCCTGGCAGTCGAGCAGCGTCTGGCGCAACGGGTGCAGTTCGGGGTGCGCCTCCAGGCGGCGCACCTGCTCTTCGTAGTGCTGGTCCACAAACCGCTCAACCGCCTCAATGGTGGCGTAGACCGCGCGCGGACCCAGCAAAGCGGGCAGGGCGCCCGTCACCCACCCCGCCAAGCGCCACACCGGCAGCAGGCGGCTGCGGTCGGCCCGGGGCAGCCAGGCTTCGATCTGCTGCAGGTGCGCTTGTTCGGTGACCAGGTGCCGCTGGGCAAATGCGCGCAGGTCGGGATCGCGCGCAAATCGCAAGACACCTTGGTAAATGCACACCGCACCGGTTTCGCCCGCGTGGTCGGTGCGCAGATCGGCCACGACCTCCGAGGGCAAGGCCCTGGCTCGGGCCATGGCGCTGCCCAGCGGACTGCCGCCTCGCGCAACCCGGCTGGCGCTGGCGAGCGATGGGGACGGACCAGGCACCATCAGCCTTTCTTGACCCAGGCGTTGCACCAGCCTTTGCCAGCCACCTGCTTGCCAGCGAAAAGCGGGCAGCCGCCCCAGGCATCGGTGGCCTTGCCCTGGTACAGGGAACAGTTGGTGCAGACCTGGCCGGGTGCGTACTTCGGGAATTTTTTCGTGTCGGTCTTGGTCGCGTCTTCGAAATAGCCGAGGGCCACCGCCTGCGGATCCTTTTCATTCAGCTTGGCCTGGGCCTGGGCCGCTGCGGTCAGCGCAGCGCTGCCCGCTGCGATGGTCATCATGAAAGTGCGTCGTGAGTTGTTCATGGGAGCTTCCTGGTCATGCAAGCCGGTTGGAAAGTGCACTCAAAGCCGAGGGCTTGCGGGCTCGGCGTGCTCTGAATGGGTGGGGCGCCGCTGCCTTGGTTGCACTTGCGGATCGCTTGGGGCTGTTTGCAGCGACACCCGATCGGTGAATTGTCTTTGCGTGCGTCATGCTATCGCATATCGATTCAACAACTGCTTTCCGCTGTGAATGTCCTTGACGATTGGGAGAAAACGACTCAAAATCAAACTCAAAAACCAATAAGCAATGGCTCACACAGCACAAAACCACAAAGCACGGTCACGCCCCAACCCCTCCCCGCCCACCTTTCGCAGTGGTGCGGTCGCGCGGGCAGCGGGCATGCCGGTGTCGACTCTGCGCATCTGGGAGCAGCGCTACCAGGCGGTGGGGCCCACCACGGCGCCCTCGGGTCATCGCCTGTATTCGGCTGCCGATGTGGAGCGGGTCGTGGTGCTTCGCCGCCTCACGCAGCAAGGACACGCCATCGGCTCGCTGGCCGCCCTCACGGCTGATCAGCTGCAAGGGCTGGCCCATGCAGGCGCTCGCGACGCGGTTGAAGCAGGCGCCAAGCCGCCTGTGCGCAGCGCGCCCCTTCGAATCGTCGTCGTGGGCCAGGGCCTGGCCCGTCGGCTCAGGCGGCCGGCTGTCCGCGAGCGCTGGGCGAGACCACCGCGAATCGTCGCGGTGCATGACTCGCTGCACCAGGCAATCCAGGCGGCATCAGGCTCAGGCGGCGAGCCGATTGACCTGCTCCTGTGGCACGCGCCCAGTTTGCAAGACGATGGAGTGGCCGAGTTGCAGGCGGCGCGGGATGCGTGGCAGGCCCGAGAAACGGCTGTGGCCTACCGCTTCGCTGTGTCCAGCGCGCGCGATGCGTTGGTGAATGCTGGCGCGTCGGTTGTCCATGAGCCGGCCGACGATGGCGCGCTCGTTGCCTGGTTGTCCTCTTTCGGCTCGGCCCCGTCGCTCCCAGGCCAGGGCAATGCCAGCGCCAAGGGCGAGGGAGCATCCGGCCATGGAATCGATCGGCGTTTGTTGGATGTTCTGACCATGGGTGCCGGCGCCAGCGCACTGCCGGCGCGGCGTTTTGACGACGCCGCCCTGACAGAGTTTGCCGGCTTGGCATCGAACGTGGCCTGCGAGTGCCCCAGCCACCTGGCCGAGTTGCTGATGCAGATCGCCAGCTTTGAGAGCTACAGCGCCAGTTGCGCCAACCGCAGCCCAGCCGACGCCGAACTGCACACCCACCTGCAGCGCGTTGCTGGCACTGCCCGAATGCTGTTCGAGTCAGCCCTGGAACGCGTGGCCGTTGCAGAAGGATTGGCGCTGCCTTGAAGCGGTGCGGCAGGCCAATCGCGGTCAGCGGTCGCAGCCATGTGCTCCAGTGGCGGCATCACCGCCCGGTTCGTCTTCGAATTCACCCTCAGATCCACCACCGGAACCATTGCCCACGACCTTGTCGCTTGCCGTTTTGAGCAGCGCCCTGTTGTTCGGCGGCATGACCTTGTATTCCTTTGGCTTTGCCGCCTTTCTGTTCACCGCGTTGCCGGCGTCAACGGCCGGCGCAGCACTGCGGCGCGCGTACTTCCGGGTTTTACGTTTTCGTCATGGCGACAGCGGCCGATTTGGCGCGGAGGTCTGAGGCTCGCCGGCAATGCCCGAATTCGACGCGACGCTCTACCAAGTTTGCTTTCCTGGAATGAATGGGCCGCGACCCTGCCGCAGGAGGAATGTCCTTGATGCTATCGGCGCAGCTGACCCTGCTCGCCTCACTCTGAAAAACCCGGCAGGATTGAGTTGCAACGTGGCTCAGCTTTGGCAATGAATCAACACTCAGGCAGCTGGTGCGACCTGCTGGGCGAGAAACACCTGGTGCAACGTGATTTTGCGCACTTCCAGCTGGCTGGCCCGGAGTGTGAGCGCAGCAGCAGATCGGCTCGGTCTGCTTTGCGGGCGACGATGGCACGCAGAATTTTGGCGTGTTCGTGGTAGCGTAGGTGGCGCCGATGCGGCTTTGCTGCAGGAAGTCCAGCCGGCGAACGATGCGAATCCGCTCGGTCACGTCGTGGTGAACGCGAGCCATCTGGGCATTGCCTGCAGCTTGAACCAGTGATTCGTGAAACGCCTAGTCCCAGGCTGCGACGGTGGTTCCGGTCGCTGCTGCGATCAGCAACCGGTGCAAGCCAGCGTTCCTTTCAGGGATTGCAACGAGGAGACGCGCTGAGCACTTCTTGTTGGCGAAAGACGCTGGACCGCCGTGGTCTCCAGCACCATCCGCAAATCGTAGAGCTGATCGAACTTGTCGAAGTCGAATGGCAACACGCGCCACCCGCTGCGGAACATCACCTCCACCAGACCCTCTTGCTGCATGCGAAACAGCGCTTGCCGCACCGGCGTGCGCGACACGGACAGGCGGTCGCTGATCTCGTGCTCAGTGAACGCGGCTACCGGGGACCAGCCGGAAGGTCGCAACGTCGCGCTTGAGCTGGTCATAAGAACCTCTGAGGCACGCGAGGTGCGCGCCATCGATCCGGGGACAGATGTGTCGGGCTTGGTGGCGGAGGGCATGGGTATTGCGCAGGCCTGGATGGGGGATCTTGTAGCGCCAAGCGGCGGCAGGGGCAAGTCTAGGCGGTGTTCTGGCCAGGCCTGGATGCCTCGGGTCCTGGCCATTTCGTGCGACACTCTCAAGCGGTTTCCGGTTGGCCGAGCGAGGCCAGCAGCGCCGAGCTGGAGGCCGTCCATCCGACGATGCCGCCCTGAGCGCCGGATCATCTCGACCGCTGCCGCCTTGAAATGGGCGAAGTAGCTCTCGGTGCAGTCTTCGAGCAGCAGGCAGTCGTAGCCGCGGTCGTTGGCCTCGCGCATGGTGGTCTGGACGCAGACCTCGGTGGTGACGCCGCATGAACACCAGGTGGTCAACGCCGCGGGCTGCTCGAGGGTCGCCGTGCAGATCGGTGGCGTAGAAGGCGCCCTTGCCGGGCTTGTCGAGAACGATCTCGCCCGCTGCTGGCGCGAGCGTCTGGAATGATCTGGTTGCCCGGCTCGCCGGTCACCAGGATGCGGCCCATGGGGCCGGGGTCGCCGATGCGCAGGCTCGGGGTTGCCGCGCCGCAAGCTTGGCGGCGGGCAGTCGGACAGATCTGGCCGATGGGCTTCGCGCGTGTGGACCACGGTTCCACCCGCCTGCCGCCAGGCTTCCAGCAGCCGCCTGGCAGGCAGGCACGATGGCTGCGAGCAGCGAGACATCGTTGCCCGCAGGCTTTCGCCAAAACCGCCGGGTTCAACGAAGTCGCGCTGCATGTCGATGATCACCAGCGCGGTGCGTGCCAGGTCAAACTCGTAGGCAAACGGTGCTGCATCCAATTTCATGCTGTTTTCCATGTTCAAAGGTTCAGGCCAGCCCGCATCGCTGGCAATGGGGCGTCTTCAATGCCCGCCACCCATGTGACCGCCAATCACATGGCGCTACTGCGCCCACCGAAGGGGTCTCAAACACGATGCGCCCCTCGCTCATGACCACGATGCGGTCTGCCAGCTCCAGCAGCTCGTCCAGGTCTTCGCTGACGAGCAGCACCGCTCCGCCCCGATCCCGCACATCGCGTAGCCGGGTATGGATCTCTTTCACCGCGGCAAAGTCCAGCCCAAACACCGGGTCGGCAGCAATCAGCACCCGGATGTCGCCGTGCAGCTCGCGCGCCAGCACCGCGCGCGCTGCACGTTGCCGCCTGAAAGGCTGCGGATCGGTGCGTCTTCGTCCTGTGTCTTGATGCCGTAGGCGGTGATCCAGTCGCGCGCACGGCTGCGCCACTGGCCAAAGCGCAAACGGCTACCGCTGCACAGCGGGGGTCGGTCGAAGTCGCGCAGGGCCATGTTTTCGGCCACCGAGAGATCGGCCACGCAGGCGTTGCGCAGCGGTTCCTCGGGCAGGCTGCGCACCTGGAGTTGATGGTTTTCTTCGCGTTTGCCGCTGTAGGTCTGGCCCTCTACCGTGACCTGTCCACTGGCGCGCGGCCGCTGACCCACCAGCGCCTCGACCAGCTCGCGCTGCCCGTTGCCAGAGACGCCCGCCACGCCCAGGATTTCGCCTGCAGCCACAGACAGGCTCAGACCCTTCACCGCTAGCGTGCTGCGATCACCCATCACATGCAAGCCCGTTACCGCCAGAGTGACGCCGCTGCTTGCTGGCGGTGCGGCCGCTGCGGAGTTGCCAGTGTTTGGCGGTGCTGCTTCGTCCGGTCGGGCAGAGGGCAGCACCGCCCACCATCGCCTCGGCCAGCTGTGCGGGTCGGGTGCTTGCTACTGCGCAGTGGTGCACTGCGGCACCTCGCCGAAGCACCGTCACGTCGTCTGCATAGGCCATCACCTCACGGAATTTGTGCGTGATGATGAGCACGGTGCACTGTCCGCTTCGCGCAAAGTCGCGCACATGTCCCAACACCTCGTCCGCTTCTTGCGGTGTCAGCACCGAGGTGGGCTCGTCCAATATGAGCAGTCGAGGCTTCAGGTAGAGCTGCTTGAGCAGCTCCAGCTTCTGCTTCTCACCGGCCGCCAGCTCTTGGGGACGGGCGTCGAGATCAAGCCGAAACGGTGTGGGACTCAGAACCGAGTCAAGTCGCCGCGTTGTTGTTTCCAGTCAATCACCGCCGGCGTCTTGCCGCTGGCCAGCAGGAGGTTCTCCGCCACGGTCATGCCAGGCGCCAGCGTGAAGTGTTGATAGACCATACCAATACCCAGCGCTCGCGCAACCACCGGATTGGCAATGGCTTGCTCTCGACCATCGATCAGAATGCTTCCCGAGGTGGGCCGCTGGAAGCCCGCCACACATTTCACCAGCGGTGCTTTTGCCGGCGCCGTTCTCTCCCAGCAAGGCGTGCACCGTGCCGGGCGCGACCGACAGGCTCAACTTGATTCAGCGCCATCAGGCTGCCAAAGCGCATGCTGAGTTGGTAGGTGTCAAGGGACAGCGCGCCTTGTGTTGCCGGCAACCCGCCGATGGCTGTGATTTGGTTCATGCCATGGCTTCCAGTATGGTCGCAGCGCTTGCATGCGCGCCAAACACCCCGCCTTGCATGGTGATCATCTTGAGTGCCGCTTCGTGATTGCCAGCATCGGTCGCAGCGGTGCAATCTGACACCAGCAGGCACTCGAATCCGCGGTCGTTGGCGTCGCGCATCGTGGTGTGCACGCACACGTCTGTCGTGATGCCGGCCAGGATGAGGTTGCTGATGCCGCGCGTGCGCAGCAGCAGCTCCTCCAGGTCGGTGGCGTAGAAGGACCCCTTCCCCGGCTTGTCGATCACGGGCTTCACCCGGTAACGGAGCGAGCTCCGGGGATGATTTCCCAGCCTGGCTCGCCCCGCACCAGGATGCGCCCGCAGGGGCCTTGGTCGCCAATGCCCACGCCATTGGTGCCAATCTGTCGGGAGCGCCAGCGTTTGTTGGCAGGCAGGTCGGTCAGATCGGGTCGGTGTCCCTCCCGGGTGTGAATCACCGCAAAACCGGAGAGGCGCATCGCAGCCATCAACCCCTGCAAAGGCTGTATGGGTGCTCGCGTGAGCGAAATGTCGTAGCCCATCTTGTCGACATACCCACCTACGCCGCAAAAATCAACCTGCATGTCGATCACGATGAGTGCGGTGTTCTGCGGGCGCAGGTCGCCGTTGTACGGCCAGGCGTAGGGGTTGGCGTTGACGAAGCGTTTCATCGTCTAGGCCGATGGCTTGCGGCGGTGATTGAGGTGGCTCTGCCAGCACAGTCACCGCCTCTGGCTCCGGTAAGGGCGGTTGTGGAGCAAAGCGAAACCGCTGCCGTCGGTTACATCCACTTTCCAAGGCAGGTGGTAGGTGCCTGCGGCCATGTCGCGCATGTAGGTGTAGGGGCAGTCTTGCGCACCGCCCTTCACGGCCACGTAGCCGCGGTGGTAGAGCTGGTAGATGTTGTTCTCCACACCCCACCCCGTGCGTGCTTCGCGCACGAGGTCCTTGTGGAAGTCAACTCTCGCGGTGATGATTTCGTCCACGCGTCCACCGCCCTCGGCCAGCACGGTGCCGTCAAACTGGCAGAACATGCCCTCGCCCATGGAGTCGAAGCTGCCGTCGCTTCCGCTCAGGCACACGCTGGCGGTGATGGCGAGGTTCTGGAAGGCGTTGGACTGGTTGGTGATGCGCCACGCGTGCCGGATCGGCGCGGTGTAGCCAGCTGTGCGAAGGATGATCTCGGCGCCTCGGTAGGCCGCCTCGCGCGCCATTTCGGGAAACATGCCATCGTGGCAAATGATCAGCGAGAGCTTGCTTCCGTTGGGTCCATCGCACACCGGCACACCCAGATTGCCAGGCTCCCAGGGCTCCACTGGCACCCAGGGGTGCAGCTTGCGGTAGTAGAGCCGGATGGCGCCGGTGTCGTCGATGATCAGCCCGCTGTTGTAAGGGTTGCCGTGTGGATTGGTTTCCATGATGGAAAAGCAGCCCCAGATGCGGTGATCAACACAGGCCTGCTGGAAGGCGGTGACCTCCGGCCCATCGAGTGACACCATCAACTCGGGCGCGATGCTCATCGACAAACCGTGCAGCGCGTACTCCGGGAACACCACCAGATCCATGGTCCCTTGGTTTCGGCGTGCTTTGGCCACCATGTCGCAGATGTGCCGGGTCTGCTCGGCCAGTTGGGCTGGCGTTTCCACCACAGGCAGCTTCAGCTGAACCAGGCCCACCACCACGCCATGCTTCGATTTGTTGAGTCCGCCCAGTCCAGTTGTCATCGTGATGCTCCAGAAATTGAGATGCTGCGCAGCGTGCGGTGCGTACACCGAAGCCTTGCGTTCGAGAGATTGATAGGCTTCATTTGCGCAGTTCCCCGGGGCGCCACGCACCACCGTGCCGGGGCGACAGGTGATCACGAGGATCAGCAAGGTGAGTACATAGGGGAGGATGTTGAATAGGTGATAGCCCCAGCCGATGCCGATCGATTGCAGCGCAGGTCCGATGGCGCCAGCACCGCCGAAAAGCAAAGCCGAATAGACGCATCTCAAGGGGCTCCAGCGGGCGAAGATCACCAGCGCCACAGCGATCAGGCCCTGGCCGCTGGAGATGCCTTCGTTCCAGCTCCCGGGGTAGAAGAGCGTGAGCGAGGCACCGCCCAGTCCCGCGATGAGTCCGCCTGCGGCGGTTGCCGCGATGCGAATGCCGTTGACCGAGTAGCCCAGCGCGCGCGTGGCAGTGGCCGAGTCGCCAGCCAGCCGCACCAGCAGGCCGGCCCGCGTGCGGGCGAAGCCCCAGGCCATCACCAGCGCCAGCACCAGACCGATCGGCAGCAGCACATTGATCTTCAGGGCGGAACGCACGGCAGGTGAGTCACTCCAGAAGCCCAGGTCGATCGCGGGCAACTGGGCGGCCTGCGGTTGCATCAGTGGCTTGCCCAGGTAGAACGCGAGCCCCATGCCGAGCAGCATCAGCGCAATGCCGGTGGCAATGTCGTTGACGCGTGGCAGAGAGCACCAGGACGCCATGCAGCAGGGCCAGCAGGGCGCCAGCGATCGCTGCAGCCAGCACGCCGATCCACGGCGATCCACTGAGGTAGGAGGCACCGAAAGCGGTCATGGCCGAGAGCACCAACACGCCCTCGAGACCCAGGTTGATGCGGCCGGATTTTTCGGTCAGGCACTCGCCCAGGCTCACGAACAGGAACGGCACGCCAACGCGAAGTGCGCCGCCAACAATACCGGCCAGGAAGACGATCCACTGGTCTGCGGTCATGGGCGCTCTCCAGTGGCCGGCGGCGCGGTCGGGCGCAAGCGGCTGAGGCGAGACCAGACCGCTTTCCAGTCGGTGTCGCGCAAGGCCTCGCTGGCCAGGATCAGCACGAAGGCAATGCCTTGCAGCAGCAGTACCGAGGCGTCTGGCAGGCCGAGGCGGCGCTGCAGCAGGCTGCCGGCGGCGCCGAAGCCGCCGAACAGAATGGCTACCGGAATCACCGCCACCGGGTTGTGTCTGGCCATGAACGCCACCAGGATGCCCGCGTATCCGTAGCCCGCGATCAAGGCCGAGTTGGCGCTGGTGTGCACAGCCGCCACCTCGATCGCGCCCGCGAGGCCAGCGGCAGCTCGCGCTCCAGCGCGCAGGCAAGGATCACGAAGTCCGGCTTGCCGGCATACCGACCAGTTGGGCCGCGCGTGGATTGCCGCCCACCACGCGAACCGAAAATCCTGACGGGGTCAGGCGCAGCCACAAACCGGTCGCCAGGCAAGCGACCACGCCCACCACAAAGCCCCAGTGCACATCGGCACCACCCAAGGTACCGATCAGAAGGCCGGCATCCAACGGCGGCGTGGATGGCTTGTTCAGGCTGGACGGATCGCGCAGCGGCCCCTCTACCAGGTGATTGAACAGGCCGATGGCCACATAGGCCAGCAGCAGACTGCTGATGGTTTCGTTGATGCCACGGTACTGCCGCAACGCGCCCGCCAACGCAATCCACAGGGCACCTGCCACCGCTCCGGCAGCGCAAACCAGCACCGTGCCGAGCAGATTGGTGGGTACCAGCAGCATCTGGGCGGCGGCAGCGCAGGCCAGACCACCGAGCACCAGCGCACCTTCGCCACCGATCACGGTCAGCCCGGCGCGCGCGGGAATTGCCACGCACAAGGCTGTGAGCATCAGCGGCGCAGACCGCTGGAGTGTGTTCTGCCAAGAGAACCAGTCGCCGAAAGCCCCCATGAACAGGAGCACCCAGACCTCCAGCGGGTTCACCCCCGCAAAGGAGACGATCAGGCCGAACAGGAGCAGCGCCAATGCGATGGCGCCGATGGGCAGAAGTATGTCGCGCATCGGATGTTGCTCAGCAGGCGAGATACGGCAAGAAACTGTCTGGCGAACGCCTGCGCGCTCGCGCAGGCAAGCCGAAACCGCGCCGGGCTTGATGCGCCTGAGAGCGGTTCATCAGACGCTGCCTCGGACGCCCTCTACCAAGTAGTCCATCTTCTCCAGGTCCAGATCGGTCTGCTTGAAGGCCTTGCCGGCGGGGATGATGGTGGCACCCTTGTTGTCCTTGAGCGGGCCTTTGAAAATGTCGAAACTGCCTGCGACCATTTGGCTGCGGATCCCGTCGGCCTGCTTTTTCGCCGCATCGGTGACCATGGAGCCGTAGGCAGATGACTTCACGAAGCCCTCTTTCAGGCCGCCGCGCACGAAATTCGGATGCGGCCTGCCGCTGCGCGCAGCGTCGAGAAACTCGGGCGCGCAAGCGGTGAGCCAGTTCCACTCGGCGCCTGTGAGGTAGGCATTGGGCGCCAGTTTTGCCTGGCTGGCGTGGTACCCGCAAACCATCTTGCCGCGTCTTGCAGCGGTCTCCACAATCACCTTGGGCCCGTCCACGTGCATGGTGAAGACGTCCACCCCCTGGTCGGCCATGCTGTTGGTGGCCTCGGCTTCCTTGACCGGCATGGACCAGTCCCCGGTGAAGATCACATTGGTGGTGATGCTCGGGATCGACCGATCGCGCGCCCATGGTGAAGGCGTTGATGTTGCGCAACACCTGCGGAATCGGTTTCTTCGGCGGCAATGAAGCCGATTTTCTTGCTCTTGCTCATGTGCCCGGCGACCACGCCGTTGAGGTACTGGCACTCGTCGATATAGCCAAAGAAGCTGCCTGTGTTTTTCGGATCCTTGTCGGTCCACAGGCCACCGCAATGGGCAAAGCGCGCATTGGGAAATTTCTTCGGCCGATCTTCCACCACGTGCGGGCTGAAGTAGCCAAACGAGGTCGCAAACACCAGCTCGGCGCCATCCTGCGCGACCATGCCGGCCATGGAGCGCTGCACCGCGGCGGTTTCCGGTACGTTTTCTTCTTCGACGACCTTCACGCCCGGCATCTTCTTGAGCATGGCAGCGGCCTCGGCTTGTGCCTGGTTGTAGCCATAGTCGTCGCGTGCGCCGACGTAAATCACGCCGACGGTGATGGCCTTCTGTGCGAAAGAAAGCGGGCTCGATCGCCGCGGCGCCGAGGGCGGCCAGCGTCTTGATAGAGTCGCAGCGGTCGGGCAAGGTGAGGTTCATGGTGAAAGCTCCAGTGGTTGAGATTGCGGTTGCGGTGGTGGGAGAAGTCGGTTGGCAGGCTGGTGAGGGAGACCGTCAGGACAGCAGACTCACATGGGCTGCGACAACCCGCCATCCATCGGCGGTTCGCATCCAGGTCTGACTCTGGCGGCCGCTGTAGGGGCTGCCGTCGCGGACGAACTCTGTGTTGGCGGTGGCGAAGTCAGCGCCGTAGGTGGTGATGACGGTTTTGCCCAGCGTGCGTGTCAGGCTGACCGCAGGCCGGCTGGCGCGGAAAGCGCGGATCGCCTCGAAACCGTAGAGGTTTTCAGTGGCGCCGTAGCGAAGCGTGTGCGGGCTGTTCCAGAACAGCTCGTCCAGCACGGCCACGTCATTGCTCACCAACGCTTGCTCGTAGCGCTCAAAGACCGCCGTGACTTCGGCCAGGACAGCGGGTTGGTTGATTTCTGGTGTCATGGTTCGATGCTTTACAAAGCAGGGGTTTTCACTTGCGCCACGCCCGCCTGAGCCAAGGCCCAGCCGGCCCGCAGCGCCAGGTCTTCGCGCCAGGGCGCGGCAATCAGCTGCACGCCGATGGGAAGGCCCCCGGTGCCGTCAGGCCACAGCGGTGCGGTCACCACCGGGCAGCCAGCAAAAGAGATCGGTTGGGTGAGCAACCCCATCGACGGACGACAGGGAAGGCGCTGGCCCTGGACGTCCAGCCACTCGGTGCCAATGGCAGGTGCCGCCACCGGGGTGGCTGGTGCGAGCAGCACATCCCAGTCGCGGAACAGGGCGGTGACCTTGTCACGGTACACACGCCGAAACCGCTGCGCTCGCAGGTACCAGGCTGCCGGCTGGAGCGCGCCCGCGATGAACCGGTCTACCGAGAGCGGTTCGAAATCGCTCGCCTGCGTGCGAAGGCGCTGAAGATGCAGGGCGCCGCCTTCGCTGGCGGTGACGATGAACGCAGCCGAGCGGGCCTCTGCGGCGCAGGGCCATTCAACGGTTTCGCGCGCGCCCAGCGCCGCTCCCGCCAGGGTCACAGCGCTGCGCGCTGCAGGGCCTGCAAACGCTTCAAACCAGCCACCCAGCACCCCCACGCGCAATCCCTCAACCCCTTGAACCCGCTCGGATGCAACGGGCTGGACGGTGGTGGCGAAGCAGCCGGGATCGTGTGGATCGGGGCCCTGCAAGGCGTCGTAGGCCAGGGCCAGGCCGTCGAGGTCGTCGGCGAAACCGCCGAGGTGGTCGATGCTGTTGACGAAGGGAAAGCTGCCGTGCCTCGACAGGCGACCAAAGGTCGGCTTGATGCCCCAGACACCACACAGCGAAGCAGGCACACGGATCGATCCGTTGGTGTCCGACCCCAGCGTGAGCGGCACCTGTCCGGCGGCCACCGCCGCGCCCGAACCGCCAGACGATCCGCCGGCGATGTGGCCTGGCCGGTGCGGGTTGTGCACCGGTCCGTAGTGGCTGTTCTCCGTGGTGAAACCGTAGGCGTACTCATCCATGTTGAGTGAACCCACCAGCACGGCGCCAGCGGCCTGAAGGCGCTGCACCAGCGTGGCATCCGCCGTCGCGGGCGGGTTGCTGCGGTTCACCTTGGAACCCGCCAGCGTGACCTCGCCGGCGATGTCGAACAGATTCTTCACCGCGAATGGCACGCCGGCCAGGGGGCCCAGCGGCTCACCGCGCGCGCGCCTCGCGTCGATCTGCGCCGCGCTGAGGCGTGCTGCTGCGAAGCGGGTGCCGGTGAACGCGTTCACGCGCGCCTCGGTCGCCTCGATGCGCTCAATGCAGGTTTCCAGCACCTGAGCAGCGCCCAGCTGGCCGCTGCTCACAGCGTGAGCGATTTGCGAGAGGGTTGGTGGCGCGACCATGTCAGTGTCCAGTCGCTGGCTTGCCAGCGGGGTAGGGCGCTGGACAGAAAATTTCGGCCAGCTCCACTTCATCGCCCAGCGCAAAGGCATCCAGCAGACCCGCCATGTCGGCCGTGCGCTGCAGGTGTGTGGCCACGCGCGCCGTCTGGGCGGCCCCCAGTTCCAGGCCCGCGGCCACCGCGCTGGCTTGAACATAGGCGAGCGTCTGCTCGTCGGTCATCGCCGCACCTCGCGCTGAAAGATTTCCAGGCTGCGCTTCTTCGCACTGACGAAGCTGGGCTCCGAAAGCGTGGCCACGGTGCGCGGTCTCGGATCGGTGTAGGGGAGCACCTCGGCCACCTTGGTGGGGCGTTTGGTCAGCAGCAAGACCTGATCCGCGAGGTAGACCGCTTCTTCCAGATCGTGCGAGACCAGCACCATGGTGGTGCCGGTTTGCATGAAGACTTCTTGAAGCTTCTCGCGGATGAACAGCGTCATCTCGAAGTCCAGTGCCGAAAACGGTTCGTCGAGAAACAGCACCTCGGGGTTGGGCGCGAGCGCCCGCATGATGGATGCGGTCTGCTGCTGTCCGCCGCGAGAGTTCGTAGGGGTAGCGGTTGAGATCGAACTTCACATCGAACGACGCCACGAGCTCGGCCATGCGGCGGTCGACCTCGGCCTTGCTCTTGCCTTCGAGCTTGAGCGGGTAGGCGATGTTGTCGATGGTCCGCATCCAGGGGAACATCGCTTCGCGGTAGTTCTGGAACACGTAGCCGATCTTGGTGTCCTTGAGCGACTTGCCGTCAAACAGGATCTCGCCAGCATCGATCGGCACCAGCCCGGCGATCATGTTGATCAGGGTGCTTTTGCCGCATCCGTTGGGACCAAAGACCGATGTGATGCGGTGCTTGGGGATGTCGAGATCGAAGTTCTCGTACAACGGCCAGCCCGCGAAATACTTGGTCAGGCCGCGGATGGTGATTTGCGTACCGGCCGGCCCTGGCACGAAGGGCGCGACCGGAACGTCGGCAAACACGCTGGCGTTGAGAACCGCACTCATCGTCCGCTCCAGTGAACGATCTTGCGTTCGGTGAGCAGGAACAGGATGTTCAAGGCATAGCCCAGGACACCGGCGGCCAGGATGGCCGCATACATGTCTTTCACGTTCATCACCTGTTGCGAATTGATGATGCGGTTGCCCAGGCCGCTGTCTGCGCCGATGAACATTTCCGCCACGATCACGATCACCAGCGCCATCGACACCGCCGATCGCAGGCCCACGAAACTGGGCTGAAGGCTTTCCCAGATCAGCACATCCTTGAACACCTGCCAGCGTGTTGCACCCATGACCTTGGCCGCCATGACCCGCTGCTTGCGCGCGTTCATCACGCCATAAGCACTGTTGAAGATCACGATCAGCAAAGCGCCAAATGCGGCAATTGCCACCTTGTTCACGTCGGACACGCCGAAGATCATGAGGAACAGCGGGATCAGCGCCGACGAGGGCGTTGAGCGAAAGAAGTCGATCAGGAATTCCACGCTTCGGTAAGCCTTCTCGGCGCTGCCCAGCAGCACACCCAGCGGCACACCCACCAGACCAGCGATCAGAAAGGCCTGAACCGTGCGCCAGACCGTGACCAGAAAGTCCTTCAGGAGCGGGCCGCCCGCCAGCCCCTGGGCCAGCGCCATCACGGTGTCTGACGGCGACGGCAGCAGGATGGGCTTGATGAAGCCCAGCCGCACCACCAGATCCCACACGATGAACAGCAACACCGGGCCAACGAAAGGCAGCGCGCGGTCCAGCAAAGGTTTGCCTGGGGGCAGTGTTGCAGGCGCCCCGGCCTGGGGCGGCTGCCATGGCACGGCAGCGGCATTGGACTTTTCCATGCTCATCCCTTGTAGAGCATGGAATCGACCATCAGGCGCCGGGAGAAGATGCCTTTGTCGGAGAACAGGTCGAAGAACTTCTGGAAATGCGCAACGTCGGCCGGCGTGAATTCGTTGTACATCGTGTAGGCCGCCAGAGGCACTTCGCTGGCCAGCGCGCCTTCGATGGGTGTGTAGTTCTTGAGGAACTGACGCGACTCGGTGCTCTTGCTGCGCACATAGGCCACGCCCTTGCCGTAGGCCGCGATGTACTTCTTCGCTTCGTCCGGGTACTTCTTGATGAAGCTGCTGGTCAGCGACGCCGATCCACCGAACCAGGGTGCTTTGGGGTTGCCCAGCACGTAGTGCGCGATGACGCCCGCTTCCAGGGTTCGGGTGGTGCCGTTGAGGCGTCCGATGGTGCCTGTGGGTTCGAGTGTGTAGGCGCCATCAATCTGGCCCGCCGCGATGGCGGCCACATGTTGCCCGATCGGCAGTTCGACCACGGTGGCCCCGGTGGCGCCGCCGCGCTCCAGCACCGTCTTGGCCAGGGTGACGTTCTGGATACCTGGCCGGAAGCGATGCGTTTGCCCTTGAGATCGGCAATGGTCTTGGCCGTGCTGGCCGCCGGCACGATCACCACGTCGAGCACGTTGTCCACATTGCTCGGGTTGGAGCAAAAGATCTTGAAGGTGTCGGGCTGGGCCAGTTCACCAATGGCGATGTTGGCCGAGCCTGTGCCGTTGGCGCTGCCGTCGCAGCGGTCGGACGAGCATGGCTTCCATGATCTGCTGCGCTCCGGCGAACCGGATCACCTCCACATTCACGCCGGCTTCCTTGAAGTAGCCCAGTTCCACCGCCGAGTAGAACGGCAGGCCCGCCGCAATCGGCCAGTAGCCGATGCGCATGGTGGGTTTGGTCTGTGCCCGAAGAATCGCTGGCGCGCCCAGAAGGCCGAGGGCAGCACCCGCGGCTCCCAGCTGCAGCAGTTGGCGTCGCTTGGGCAAGGCCTGAGCGTTGGTCGGTGTGAAATCGTTCTTCATGATGAAAGCTCCTGGTGGTGGAAAGAAAAGGGGTTGCCCGCAAGGGCTAGATCGCTGTCGCCGTGGGTTGGATGTTGGAGAGAGACCGGATGTAGGCACGCCAGCCACCCAGTCGCGTGATGTCGGTGGCGCCCTGAAGCGCCAGGGGTTCACAGAGAAAGCCTTGCACCCGACTTCCGTCTGCAAGCTCAAGGGTTCCGATGGACAAGGGAGCCGGCACCAGAGCC
The DNA here is from genome assembly GCA_963831255.1 of uncultured beta proteobacterium. GTDB lineage: Bacteria > Pseudomonadota > Gammaproteobacteria > Burkholderiales > Burkholderiaceae_C > Hydrogenophaga. The sequence goes on from CAWHPI010000011.1 coordinate 157,775, forward strand.
ACAAAGCTGCCGTAGCCGGACAGGGGCATTTCCCATACCTCGACTTCAATGCCTTCCCCCTCGCCGCCGGCGACCCTGAGCAGGCCTGGCTTGGGCGGGGTGGTGTCGGGCAGGGCGTAGAGCCGGTAGACCGGTGCGGTGTGGGTGCTGGCCATCAGCGTGGCGCCTCGTTCGGTGAGTTGCCCGTTGAGCGGCATCCCGGACAGGTGGGCGCCAACGACTGCCACTGAAACCCGGGCAGCTGCGCGCTGGGTCAGTCCGGCGATTGCTACCGGGTCAGGCAGTGGCCTGCCGGTTGCGCCTTGTGTCAGGCCGGTTGCGTGGTGATAGCGCTGACCCAGTTCGGCCAATTGCCAGTCGCTGCCACAGCGTCCGATCAGGGTGATGCCGAACGGAAGACCGTCGGCCCGCAGGCTGCTGGGCACCGACAGCGCGGCGTAGTCCAGCAGATTGACGAAGTTGGTGTATTCGCCCAGCTGGCGGTTGAGTTCCACCGGGTTGGCGCGCATGCGCTCGATCGTGTGGTGTGTGGGCGCCGTGGGCACCACCAGCAGGTCGATGCCCGCCCAAAGGGGCTCCGCCCGCTGGGACAGCGCTGCCAGCCGGGTTTGCGCATCCACAAGGTCGGCGGCACTGTGATCGCGGCCCGCGGCCACGATGCTGCGCACCGGCTCGATCACCTCGGCGGCATGCGCATCGAAGAAGGACCGGATGGCCGCATACCGCTGGGCCACCAGCGCACTGCCGTAGAGCATGTCGTTGCAGGCCGAGAAGACGTCGAAGTTCACCGGGACCGCCTCGCCGCCCATGGCCGTCAGGCGAGCCAGTGCATCGGCGAAAGCGCTGCGCGCTGTGTCATCGCCAAAGAAGTCGGGAGCTGCCGGAACGCCGAAGCGAAAGCGGGCGCCAAACGGCGAGTCGCTCATGGTGATCGACCGTGAATACGGATCGGCCGAATCGTGGCCCATGGCTGCGGCCAGAACCTGAGCGGCGAGCCCCACCGTGCTGGCGAAGATCGACACGCAGTCCACCGCCTGTGCAGCGGGGACAACACCATGCGCGCTGATGAGGCCGCGCGAAGGTTTGAGACCCACGACGTTGTTCAGCCCGGCAGGCACTCGCCCGGAGCCAGCGGTGTCGGTGCCCAGCGCAAAGTCGACCTGACCCGTGGCCACCACATAGGCCGAGCCGGAGCTGGAGCCTCCCGAGACATACAGCGGGTTGATGGCATTGGGCACAGCGCCAAAAGGTGAGCGCGTGCCGTTCAAGCCGCAGGCGAACTGGTCCAGGTTGGTTTTGCCCAGCAGCGATGCACCAGCATCGAGCAGCTTCTGCACCACGGTGGCGTGTGCACTTGCCTGATACGCAAATGCTGAACACGCAGCGCTGGTGGGCCAGCCAGCAACATCGATGTTGTCTTTGACGGCGAACCGAAGCCCGGTCAGCGTGCTGCCGTACGTGACCTCCATGGGTACGTCTGGCTTGAACAGCCAGGCTTGTGGCGCCCACATCGCATCGATCTCGGGCGGCGCCGCAGTGGAGGAGCAAGAAGATTTCAAAGGTTGCACCATTTCAAAGCATTCAATCTTGTATCCAAGATGACATGCAAAAACGGTGCCAGCCGCCTGAGCGCTGTTTTCTCAACTGCGCTCTGGGCGCTCACCCAGCTCCGTGATGGGTATCGGCTGAATGCCCAAACCGGTTCAGGCGTTGTCTCGGTGCGCGGTTTTCTGTTGCTGCGTCGCACGCTGGGGCGGTCTGGCATTCCTGCTCGTCTTGCGTTCTTGCGCACCTTGCTGGACGACTTTTGAGGGGTGTCAAGGCTGTTAGCCTTCTTGAATGACACAGTTCAGTTTGGAATTCGATTCCCCCCCAGCCGCCGAGCAGCCCGCCAAGGCGGCCAAACCCGCAGCCGACGCGCTCAGCATGGAAGACATGGCGAGCTTGCTGGCGCAACACGCTGACTACCGGGTGCTGCGCCGGCTGGTGCCCTGTCTGGATTACGGCGCGAATTCGAACGGCGCTCAGCCCGCAGGTGATGCCCGCACCGTGCAGCAGGTGCTGATCCTTGACACCGAAACCACCGGCCTTTCGCACCAGGCCGACAAGATCATCGAGCTGGCGATGCTGCTGGTCGCGGTGGACACGGTGACCGGTCGACCATTCGGGCCTGTGCGACGTATTCGAAGGTTTTGAAGACCCGGGCATGCCCATCCCCGCGGTGGCGCAGGAGATCACGGGCATCAGCGACGACATGGTCAAAGGCCAGCGCCTGGACGACGCTGCGGTGGCCGCCATGGTGGCGAAGGCCGATCTCGTCGTGGCGCACAACGCCGGCTTTGACCGGCCCTTTGTGGAGGCGCGCTTTCCCGCCTTTGCGGCCAAGCCCTGGGCCTGCTCCTTTGCCGACATCGACTGGAAGGCCGCCGGTGCCGCCTCATCCAAGCTCGGTGCACTCGCCAGCGACCACGGCTGGTTTTACGACGCCCACCGCGCACAGGTCGACTGCCACGCCTTGCTGCAGGTGCTCACCCAGCCCGTGGGCAACAAGGGCGACAGCGACACCACCGGGCTCGCCCGGTTGATTCACGCCGCCGCGCAGCCCAGCTTCAAAGTGCGCGCCACCGGCTCACCGTTCGAGACCAAAGACAAGCTCAAGGCGCGCGGCTACCGCTGGGAGGCCGATGCCAAGGTCTGGTCTTGCCGTGTGGCCAGCGAGCCCCTGCTGGAAGCCGAACTCGCCTGGCTCACGGCCGAGGTTTACGGCCAACGCCGGCCGCAAGCCGAGGTGGAGGCCTTCAACGCGCTCACCCGCTATTCGCTCAGGCCAGGCGAGGCGCCCAACATCAGGCGCCAGGCCACCGCGCCAGCTCACCAGCCCCCGCTGCCCGGCCCGCCCTTGAACGGCCCCACCAGTTCCGGCGTGACCCAGCCGCCGTAAAAGCCGCCGGGCTGCGGCGTCACCGGGGCACCGCCCACGGTGCAGTCCAGCCCCTCGGCGTAGAACGCCACGCAGTCGGCCACCGCCTCGGCGCCGGCCAGTGGCTCGGGGTAGCTCCAGCCAATGCGTTCCAGCCGCGCGTTGCCGCGCACCAGCGACCAGTAACGCGCCGGCCCTTTCCACTCGCAAAACGAGCCGCCGCCGGCGGGCTGCAGCAGCGCGCGGTGCACATCGGCCCAGGGCAGGTAGAAGGTCGGCGGGTGCGCCGTTTCCAGCAGGCGAATCGCGCCGCGCGTGCGCGCCACGGCCAGCCCACCCCAGCGCACCACCACCTCGCGCGCCTCGGGCCGCAGCGCCGGCGGGCGCGGGAAGTCCCACACCGACTCTTCGCCCGGCCCAGGCTTCTGTGCAAAGGGCGGCCGCGCCTGGCCGCGCCAGAGCCACTGGCTGCGGGCGCGCTCGATGTCGTCTGGTGAAGGGCTCAAAGCGTTCTCCTGTTTGGCTCTCTGTGGGCGAATCCCCAGGCCTCGCCCGCCGCCTGCTTGCGGTTCAGCCCGCCGGCGCGCGGCGCGCCTCATACACCAGCATCGCCGCCGCCAGGTCTTCCAGCGCCGTGCCCACCGCCTTGAACACGGTGCGCTCGGTGGCGTTACGCCGGCCGGTGGCCACGCCTTTGCACAGCGTGGTCAGCGTGCCGCGAATGTCGTTTTCGCTCAGCACGCCGTGCGCCATCGGCACCAGCAGATCGCCGCTTTTGATGAGCGCCTCGTCGGTGTCCACGAACACGCGCGCGTCCTCAAAGCAGGCGTCGTCCGCCTCGCGCATGGCGGGCGTGAAGCTGCCGATCAGGTCCAGGTGCGAGCCCGGCGCCAGCCAGGCGCCGCGCACCACCGGCTCGGTGGCCAGCGTGGCGCAGCTCACGATGTCGCGCCTCGCCGCAGGCCGCCGCCAGATCGCTGGTGGCTTGCGCGTTGAAGCCCTCGGCGCGCCACTGCTGCGCCAGCTTTTCGGCCTCGTCGCCGCGCCGCGCCCACACCGTCACCCGCTCGAGCTTGCGCACCGCGCCCCAGGCCGCCGGCAGCAGCGCCGCCACCCGGCCCGCGCCCACCACCAGCAGGTGGCTCGCGTCTTCCCGCGCCAGATACGAGCCGGCCAGTGCGGCGGCCGCCGCCGTGCGCCGCGCCGTGATCTCGTCGCCGTCCAGGTGCGCCAGCGGCACGCCGGTGCGCGCGTCAAACAGCAGGTAGCTGCCATGCAGCCCCGGCAGGCCGCGCTTCGCGTTGCCCGGCGCGATGTTGATGATCTTCACGCCGTAAAACTTCCCCGGCACCCAGGCCGGCATGAGCAGCGAGGTCATGCGCCGCGCCGCCGCATCGCCCCCGGCGTCCCCCAGCGGGTTGGCGATTTCGTGCACATGGCGCGGCGGGGTTTCGCAGCCGGCGGCAAAGCGCTCGCGCAGCGCGCTCACGAGACGGTCGAAGGGCAGGGCGGAGCGGGTGGCGGCGGCGTCGATGATTTGCATCGGACGATGGTAGCCGTGCGCCGCGTGCCGCCCGTCGTCCTGGCCAGACACCGCAGGCCCAGCCCTGAAAAATCGCACACCGCACCGGCCAAGTTCGCCGCGCCGCTCAGGGGCGATGCGCCGGGCCGGCGAATTCGTAGCGCAGGGCGGTGATGGTGCCGCGCCAGTACACCTTGCGCCCGCCGGCCTCGGGCGGCAGCAGCCAGGCCACCTCGCCGCGCATCGGCACCCGCATGCCGTCGCGCAGCTGGTGGTCGAACCAGCGTCCCTCCCAGGGCCGCATCACGATCTGGCCGCCTTCGGTGCGGCCGCGCGCCTCGGCGCGCACCGATTCGATCAGCCCGTCGGCGCCGAAGGTGAAGCTCAGCGTGAGCGCCAGCGGTCCGTCGCGCAGCGTGGCCCGGGCTGAGCGATCGTCCACCGGCGTCCATTGCACGCCCTGGCTGGGCAGCAGCGCGGTGGGGTACCAGGCGGCCTCGGCAAAGAAGCGCATCAGCTCGCCCTCGGCCACCGCGCCGGTGCCGCGCAGGTCCATCAGCGAAAAAAGGCCCAGAACCGCCGGCTGCAAGATGCCCTCGCCCGCCACATACGCGTCGTGCACCCGCACCCCCAGGCCCGGCAGCACGGCCATCTGCCCGTCCCACACAAAACCCGGCCGCTGCGTCACCACGCGCTGGCGCGAGGTGAAAGGCTTCCAGTTGTCGACCGCCTCGCCCATGTTGAAGTCCCCCGCGTGCTCGACCGACACCGCGGCGACGGTGGGCGCGCCCTCGGGCAGCGCGGCGCGAAAGTAGCGCTGCACCACCGGCGGCAGGCCGTCCAGCGTCTCGGCCTGAAAACGCTGCGCCGGCGGGTCGACCCGCGCCGCCTCCAGCCGCGCCAGCAGCGCGCGCGTGCGGCCGTCCCAGCGCCACTGGCCCACCACCACCAGCGCGGCCCACACCAGCGCCAGCACCGCCAACATCCCCAGCCCCAGTTTCAGCATGCCCATGTGTGGCTCCCGTTTTGCGATCGGTGGGGCAACCAGGCGCGGCCACCTCGCGGTGAATTCTGCGCCCAGCCCTGGCGTGCCGCTGCAGCGAATGGCGCAGCAAGCCCCCGCCGCCGCCCCGCAAATCCCTATGATCGCGGCCATGAATCACACCCCCGGGATCGGCGCCGCAGCCACCGAAGCCGATGCCGCCGACAACAGCAGCACCGCCGCCCAAACCTTCATCGCCAAATGGAGCGGCATCACCGCTTCCGAGCTGGCCACCGCGCAGAGCTTCGTGATCGAGCTGTGTGCCCTGCTGGGCGTGGAGCCGCCCAGCCACGAGCCGCATTACCAGTTCGAGCGCCCCATCACCTTCCGCCATGGCGACGGCTCCAGCAGCGCCGGGCGGGTCGATTGCTACAAGCGCGGGCATTTCGTGTGGGAGAGCAAGAAGCTCAAGGCCGGCATCGCCGCGCAGGCCAGCGGCGTGGCGCCGGGCAAGGCGTTTGACGATGCCCTGCTCAAAGCCCGCCAGCAGGCCGAGGACTACGCCCGCGCGCTGCCCGCCGCCGAGGGCCGCCCGCCGTTTCTGGTGGTGGTCGATGTGGGCCACGTGATCGAGCTCTACGCCGAGTTCACCCGCAGCGGCGCCACCTACACGCCGTTTCCCGATCCGCGCAGCCACCGCATCCGCCTCGCCGCACCTGGCCGACCCCGCCATCCGCGCGCGGCTGCGCGCCCTGTGGCCCGACCCGCTCGCGCTCGACCCGGCGCGCGTCAGCGCCCGCGTCACGCGCCAGGTGGCCGCCGAGCTGGCCGAGCTCGCGCGCAGCCTGGAAGCCGCCGGCCACGCGCCGCCCACCGTGGCCGCCTTCCTCACCCGCTGCCTGTTTTCAGCATGTTCGCCGAAGACGTGGGCCTGCTGCCCGCCGCGCCCGATGGCGCCGGCAGCTTCGTGGACCTGCTCGAGCGCACTACCGCGAGCAGCCCGCCACGCTGCACCCAGATGCTCAAGGTGCTCTGGGCCGACATGGACCGCGGCGGTTTCAACGCCGCGCTCGCCGCCGACGTGCTGCGCTTCAACGGCAAGCTGTTCAAAGGCGCCGGCGGCCGACGGCTACGTGCTGCCGCTCAACACCGCGCAGATCGACGGCCTGCTGCGCGCCGCGCAAGCCAACTGGCACGAGGTGGAGCCCGCCATCTTCGGCACCCTGCTGGAGCGCGCGCTCGACCCCGCCGAGCGCCACGCCCTCGGCGCCCACTACACGCCGCGCGCCTACGTGGAGCGGCTGGTGCTGCCCACCGTGGTCGAGCCGCTGCGCGCCGACTGGGCCGACGCCCAGGCCGCCGCCGTGCTGCTGGCGCGCGAGGCCGATGCGCTGGAAGGCAAGAAGCGCGAAGCCAAGCTGGCCGAGGCGCGCGCCGAGGTGCGCCGCTTTCACCACCAGCTCTGCACCACCCGCGTGCTCGACCCGGCCTGCGGCAGCGGCAACTTCCTGTACGTGACGCTGGAACACCTGAAGCGGCTGGAAGGCGAGGTGCTGAACCAGCTCGACGCGCTGGGCGAGACGCAGGACCGCCTCGGCCTGGAGGGCGAGACCGTCACGCTGCAGCAGCTGCGCGGCATCGAGATCAACGAGCGCGCCGCCGCGCTGGCCGAGCTGGTGCTGTGGATCGGCTGGCTGCAGTGGCACGTCCGCACGCTGCGGCCAGGCCAGCGTGGCCGAGCCGGTGGTGCACGACTACGGCAACATCGAACACCGCGACGCGGTGCTCGCCTACGACCGCGCGGAGCCCGTGCTGCGATGCGCAGGGCAAGCCCATCACGCGCTGGGACGGCAAGACCTTCAAGCAGCACCCGGTGACCGGCGAGCCGGTGCCCGACGAGGCGGCGCAGGTGCCGCAGTGGGCTTACCTGAACCCGCGCCCGGCCGAGTGGCCGGAGGCGGATTTCATCGTGGGGAATCCGCCGTTCATCGGCGCAAGCGCATGCGCGCGCGCGCTGGGCGACGGCTACGCCGAGGCGCTGCGCGCGACCTGGCCCGACGTGCCCGAGAGCGCGGACTTCGTCATGTACTGGTGGCACCACGCCGCACAGGCTGGTGCGCGCGGTGCAGCGCACGGCGCTTTGGCTTCATCACCACCAACAGCCTGCGCGCAGACCTTCAACCGGCGCGTGGTCGCAGGCCGCAGCTGAGCGCGCCCAGAAGCCGCGTTCACACTGGCCTTCGCCATTGCCCGACCACCCGTGGGTGGACAGCGCGCGGCGACGCTGCGGTGCGCATCGCCATGACGTGGGCGAACGCCCGGCCGCGGGCTGAGCCGGTCGAGCTTGCTCGGGCGTCTGCTCACCGAGACCGACGATGCCGACAACGGGCGACGTACGAGGTGGCGTTCGGCTGAGCGAGCGACGTGGCCTGATCCATGCGGACCTGCGCGTGGGCGCCAACGTGGCGCGGCGCAAGCCGCTTGCAGGCCAACGCGGCATCTGAGCAATCGCGGCGTGCAGTTGGTCGGCGCGGGCTTCATCGTCACGCGCGAAGAAGCCGCGCGCTTGGGCTTGGAGCCGTGCCGGGCTTGGAGCGGCACATCCGCGAATACCGCAACGGGCGCGACCTGACGGCCAGCGCTCGCGCGACGCGCTGGTGATCGACTCTTTCGGCCTGAGTGCTGAGCAGTGCGCGAGCGCTTCCCGGCGGTGTTCCAGTGGCTTCTCGAGCGCGTGAAGCCCGAGCGCGATCAGAACAACCGGAGCCAGCGCTACGCGAGAACTGGTGGCTGTTCGGCGAGACCGATCGCCAAGCTGCGCGCAGCATTGCAGGCCTTGCGCGCTACATCGCTACCGTGAAACCGCGAAGCACCGCACGTTTCAGTTTCTCGACGCGAGCGTTTTGCCGGACAACAAGCTGATCGCTATCGCACTCGACGACGCTTGCTAGCTCGGCGTTCTGTCGAGCCGAGTGCATGTGCGACTGGGCGCTGGCCGCAGGTGGTCGGCTCGGCGTCGGCAACGACCCCGTCTACAACAAGTCCCGCTGCTTCGAAACCTTCCCCTTCCCCCACGAAGACACCGGCCTCACGCCCGCGCTCACCGAGCGCATCCGCACGCTCGCCGAGCAGCTCGACGCCCACCGCAAGGCGCGGCAGGCGGCCCACGAGAGCGTCACGCTCACGGGGCTGTACAACGTGCTGGACAAGCTGCGCCGCGGCGAGCCGCTGACGCGCCAAGGACAAAGCTCCTGCACGAGCAGGGCCTGGTGAGCGTGCTGCAAAGCCTGCACGACGAGCTGGACGCGGCCGTGCTCGACGCCTACGGCTGGAGCGATCTGGGCGCGCGTGCCGTGGGCGCGACGAAGCCGGCGCGCGCCGCGTGGACCGAAACCCTGCTGGAGCGGCTGGTGGCGCTGAACGCCAAGCGCGCCGCCGAAGAAACGGCCGGCACCGTGCGCTGGCTGCGCCCCGAGTTCCAAGACCCGGCGCGGCGCGTGGCTGCGGCTTCCGCTCAGGCCGCTCTGTCGACGGCGCCACCGAGCCGGCGCAGCCCGAGCGGGCGGCGAGCAAACCGGCCTCGCCGGCGTGGAGACGCAGCCGAAGCAAGCCGCAAGCCCGCGCCGACGACAGGCGAAGCGCGACAGCGCCGCGCTGGCGCCCGACGCTCGCCGGGGCACGCCGCCACCGCCCAGCCCTGGCCGCCCGGCCTGCCCGAGCAGGTGCGCGCCGTGGCCCAGCTGCTCGCAGCCAGCCCGGCGCCGCTGCCGCTGCCAGCGATCGAGGCCGCGTTCAAAGGCAAAGGCCCGTGGAAGAAAGGCCTGCCGCGCATCCTGGAGACCCTCGAAGCCCTGGGCCGCGCCACGCGGGGGGACGGCGGCTGGCGGGGCTGATGTCTCGCGGCGCAAACCGACCGAGGTGGTCCGCCGAAACCGCTGGACATGCAGCCACCCCGCCTGTGTGGTCGCCTTCGCAGCGGCCTTGCTCTATCATGAAACGGTCTTGTGTTGTGGGAGAAGAACACGTGAAGCCTTCTGAAGCTTTGGCCTTGAACCGCGCCGCGATCCGGCAGGTGGTCGAGTCGCACCGCGCCCGCAACGCACGGGTGTTCGGCTCCGTTCTTTTGGGTTTGGACACCGACAGCAGCGACCTGGACATCCTGATCGACCCCACCCCGGAAACGACGCTGATGGACGTGGCTGCGATTCAGGTGGAACTGCAACGTCTGCTTGGCGTTTCGGTGGAGGTGCTCACGCCCCGGGCCCTGCCCGACGCTTTCGCAGCCGGGTTCTCTCTGAGGCCGTGCCGGTATGACCAAAGCCCTGCGCGTTCCGGACTACCTCGGTCATATCCTCAAGGCCATCGAGCGTATCGACCGTTACACGACGAACATGGATGGGTTGGCGTTCCTGAACAGCGAGCTGGTGCAGGACGCCGTGATCCGCAACATCGAAATCATTGGCGAGGCATCAAACAACATCCAGCGCGTTGACCCCGCATTTGCCGGCGCAGCACGACCACATCCCCTGGCTGGTCCTCTACACGATGCGCAATCGCGTCTCGCACGGCTACGACAAGGTGGACTTGGAAATCGTCTGGAAGACGATCCAGGGGGATTTGCCCGGGCTGTATCAGCAGGTGCAGGCGCTGGGGAAGCAAGAAGGCGTTTGATGGCGTTTTTCGGCTGACCGGGCGACTCGCCGAGCGCTGAGATGGCTGCGCTTAAGCGACTGGCCGCCGCCACGCCGCAGCGCAAGCCGACGCGCCTAGAATCGCGCACCCCGCCCGCTCCCCTCACCACCAACGCCCATGAAGCACCACCTGCCTGCCCACCCCGCTGCGGTGCTGGCGCTGGCGTTTCTGGGCGTGATCGCGCTGGGCACCGGGCTGCTGATGCTGCCCTGGGCCACCGCCAGCGGCGAGGGCGCGCCCTGGCTCACGGCGCTGTTCACGGCCACCTCGGCGGTCTGCGTGACCGGCCTGGTGGTGGTGGACACCGGCACCTACTGGAGCCCGCTGGGCCAGGTGCTGGTGATGGCGCTGTTTCAGCTGGGCGGCTTCGGCATGATGACCTCGGCCACGCTGATGGGCCTCTTGATCGGCGGGCACCTGAAGCTGCGCACCCGGCTGTTGCTGCAGACCGAGACCCACGCGCTCTCGATGGGCGATGTGCGCTCGGTGGCGCGGGTGGTGTTGCTGGTCACGCTGGTGTGCGAGGGCGCGGTGGCGCTGTGGCTCACGCTGCGCTTCGCGCTGCACGACGGCATGGCCTGGGGCGAGGCGCTGTGGCAGGGCGTGTTTCATTCGATTTCGGCCTTCAACAACGCGGGCTTTTCCACCTGGTCGGACAGCGTGATGCGCTACGTGGCCGACCCCTGGGTGCTGGGGCCGCTGATGTTGGCGATCGTGGTCGGCGGGCTGGGCTTTCCGGTGCTCAGCGAGCTGCTGGCGCGGCGGCGTTACGCGCAGGCGCGCGTGGTCGATTCACGCCACGCTCACGCTGTGGGGTTCGCTGGCGCTGATCGTGGTGGGCTGGGCGGTGATCTGGCTGGTGGAGCACAGCAACCCGCGCACGCTGGGCAGCCTGGGCTGGGCGCAGCAGGGGCTGGCGGCGCTGTTCACCTCGGTCTCGGCGCGCACGGCGGGCTTCAACGCGGTGGACATCGGCGCGCTGCAGCTCGAATCGCTGATGCTGCATTACGTGCTGATGTTCATCGGCGGGGGCAGCGGCGGCACCGCCGGCGGGGTGAAGGTGACCACCTTTTTCGTGCTGCTGCTGGTGGTGTGGAGCGAGGTGCGCGGGCGGCGCGATGTGGAGTTTCGCGGCCGGCGCATTTCCAGCGCGGTGCAGCGGCAGTCGGTCTCGATCCTGGTGCTGGCGGGGGCGGCGGTGTCGCTCGGGCTGCTGGTCATCATTCCGCTGGCGCCGATGCCGCTGGAGAAGCTGGCGTTTGAGGTGGTGTCGGCGTTTGGCACGGTGGGCTTGTCGACCGGCATCACCGCCGATCTGCCGCCCGGCGCGCCAGGGCGTCATCATTGTGCTGATGTACACCGGGCGGTGGGGGTGGTGACGCTGGCGCTGGCGCTGGCGATCAACCAGGTGCCGCGCGCGTTCCGCTATCCCGAGGAGAGACCAATTGTTGGGTAAATCGTCTGCTGTCCGAAGCGACAGCGTGTTGGTGATCGGTCTGGGCCGCTTTGGCGCCAGCGTGGCGCGCTCGCTGGTGGAGTCGGGCCACGAGGTGCTGGCGCTCGATGTGCGCGAAGAGACGGTGCAGGCGCTGGCTGGCGAGCTGCCGCATGTGGTGCAGGCCGATGCCACCGACCTGGGCGCGCTGCGCCAGCTCTCGGTGACCGACTTCGCCCACGCCGTGGTGTGCATCGGCACGCACCTGGAGGCCAGCGTGCTGACCGTGCTCAACCTGGCGCAGCTCGGGCTGAAAGACATCTGGGCCAAGGCCAACAGCCCGCAACACGGCCGCATTGCCGAGCGCGTGGGCGCGCACCGGGTGATCTACCCTGAGGTGGACATGGGCGAGCGCGTGGCCCATCTGGTGACCGGCAAGATGATGGATTTCATTGAGTTTGAAGACGGCTTTGCGATCGCCAAGACGCGCGCGCCAATGGAGCTGCACAACAAGACCCTGCAGCTGGCCGAGGTGCGCGGGCGCCACGGCATCACGGTGGTGGGCGTGAAGCGGCGGCACCAGGACTTTCTTTACGCGCAGGCCGACACCGAGGTGAAGCCCGGCGACCACCTGATCGTGGCCGGCGCCACGGCGCGCATCAAGGCGTTTGCGGCGCTGTATTGAGGGGCTGCGCGGCGCGCCCTGCGCGCGGGTGACCGTGCATGGGGTGCGCGCCATGGCCCGCTGCTCGCGGCCAGACCGGCGCCGCTGCCGCGGCCAGCGATCGAGGCCGCGTTCAAAGGCAAAGGCCCCTGGAATAAAGGCCTGCCGCGCATCCTGGAAACCCCCAAAGCCCTGGGCTGCGCCCGGCAAGAGGGCGAGCGGCTGGCGGAGGTGAGGCTCACCATTTTCGTCGTCAACGTGGCCATGATGTAGCTACAATAGCGCCATCGTTCAACCAGGAGAAAACCATGATGACTGTCGATGTGCGCGCCCGGGTCGAACCTGAGCTCAAGCGAGAAGCGGCGGCCGTGCTCGAAGCCTCGGGCCTGGACGTGAGCACCGCCATTCGCCTGTTTCTGCGCAGCGTGGTGGAAACGGGCGGGATGCCGATGGCCATGCCCCGCGCGAACCCCGGCACGCTGGCGGCGATCAAGGCCGCCAAGGCAGGCAAGACCACACCGGTGGCGCTGGACGACCTCTGATCGACCGCGATGCCCAGGGAGCTGAGAGAAACCAGCCAGTTCAAATCGGACAAGAAGCGCATTCAGCGTTCTGGCCGCTGCGACTGGGAAAAGATGCGCGATGTGGTCCGGGCGTTGATGAACGACCGCCCCTTGCCCGTCCACAACCGCGACCATGCCCTGACGGGCGAATACGCCGGTACGCGCGAGTGCCATGTGGCGCCAGACTGGTTGCTGATCTATCTGAAGAACGGCGATGCCCAGACGGGCTCCCTGGCCTTGGTGCGCTCCGGTTCGCACAGCGAACTGTTCTGAAAAGGACGCGCTCTGATGACCCAACTTGATGCGTATGAAGCCGAGGTGCTGGCCGCGTTCGACCAAGGCGCACTGAATCGGTGGCACAAGCCGGGCTGGCCAAATTTAGGGCCTCAGCCCGCGCCACCGCGGTGAAAAACAAGGGCGTGAATCGTCAGATCTCTCGCAAAGAGCGTGTCGCCGCGCACAGGCGACCGTCTGCCGGGTGACCGCCCGGTAACATCGGTCCGGCCTGATTCACCCCGCTGAATCCAGCCTGCCGTTACACCGCCCCTTGTGGGGCCACCAAAGGAGACAGACCCTTGTTCAGCCATGTCATGGTCGGCGCAGCCGATCTCGAAAAATCCCGCCGCTTTTACGACGCCGTGCTGGGCACGCTGGGCATTGGCCCCGGTGTGGCCAACGCCAGCCGCTATTTTTACCGCAGCCCCAGCGGCACCTTCGGCATCACCACGCCCATCAACGGCGATCCGGCCTGCCACGGCAACGGCAGCACGATCGGCTTTGCCGCCGTGTCGCCCGAGCAGGCCGATGCCTTCCACGCCGCCGGCGTGGCCCACGGCGGCACCACCTGCGAAGACCCGCCGGGCCTGCGCGGCAGCCCCGGCGCGCAGATGTACATCGCCTATCTGCGCGACCCCGACGGCAACAAGATCTGCGCGCTGCACCGCGTGCCGCGCTGAGGCGCAGCACCCGGGCGTTCATCTTTGAAATCGACCAGCGCGGCCCGCTTCGACGAGGCGTATTACCAGCGCTTCTATTTCGACAAGAAGACCAGCGTGGTCGACCCCCAGCACATGGAGCGGCTGGGGGCGTTTGTCTGCGGCTACCTGCAGTACCTGCGCGTGCCGGTGCGCCGGGTGCTGGATGTGGGTTGCGGCATCGGGCTGTGGCGCGGCATCGTGGCGCGGCATTTCCCGCTGGCGACCTACCACGGCGTGGAGTTCAGCCCCTACCTGTGCGAGCGCTATGGCTGGGAAGCCGGTTCGGTGGTCGATTACCGCGCCCAGGCGCCGTTTGATCTGGTGATCTGCCAGGGCGTGCTGCCCTACCTGAACCCGGCGGACCTCAAGCGCGCCCTGCACAACCTGGGGCAGCTTTCACACGGCGCGCTGTACCTCGAAGCGGTCTCGCGCGAAGACTGGGAGCAGGGCATTCTGGACGAAGACCTCACCGACCCCGGCCTGTTCCGCCACCGCGCCGCGCTCTACCGGCGCGGGCTGGCCGAGAGCTTCACGCCGCTGGGCGGTGGCCTGTGGCTCAGCCGCCAGGCCGAGGTGCCGCTGTTTGCGCTGGAGACGCTGAGCCAGGGGTGAAGGCCTGGGGCCGGCTCGTGGTGAGCGGTTCCAAACTCACAAGACTGGGTTCCTTTGCGGGGGGTTCTCGAAGGGGCGGGTTGGTGGGGTGGTCTGGTGACAAAAGGCACACACTGGAATACACTCCCGGCCCACATGAAAGCATTTCGCTGGGGCCCTGAAAAGAACGATCGGCTTCAGCGCGAGCGCGGTGTTTCGTTTGAACTCATGGTGGTGGCGATCGAAGGTGGCGGTTTGCTCGACATCGTGAGCCACCCGAACGCGGCGAAGTACCCCAAGCAAAAGGTACTGGTCGTTGGTCACGAGGGGTACGCCTACCTGGTGCCCTTTGTGGAACAAGATGACCACTATTTCCTCAAAACCGTGATCCCGAGCCGCAAGGCAACCCGCGACTATTTGAACCAGGACGATCCCCATGCCCAAGATTGACGCTGACGAATCCGAGGTGCTTGCCGCTTTTGACAAGGGTGAGCTCAAGTCCGTGGCCAGCAAGGCCGAGCTCGCGAAGTTCAAGGCAGCGGCGCGCGCCACAGCGTTGAAAGACAAGCGCGTGAACATCCGGCTTTCGTCGGGCGATCTGCAGGACATTCAGGTCAAGGCGCTGGAGCAGGGTATGCCTTACCAGACGCTGATCGCCAGTGTGTTGCACAAGTACGTGACCGGGCGACTGGCCGAGCGCTGAGCTCGAACCAGCCCACGCGGCGAACTGTTCTGATCGCTGCCCTCAGCTCGCCTCCGACACCCGCTGCGGCCCCTGCGCCTGCAGCAACAGCGGCGAGCGGGGCAGCCAGCGAAACGCGGTGGAGCCCAGCGCGAGCAGCGCGCCAATGGTGAACATCACCGCGCGGTAGGGCTCGATGCCCTGGCCCTGCGCCCAGCTGGCGACCTGGCCGGTGAGCCACTGCACCAGACCCACGCCCAGAAACATGGCCATGGTGAACACCGAGAGCGCGCGCCCGGTGAGGTCGGGCGGGTAGGACGAGCGCACGTCGGAATACTGCAGCACCGCGTAGCCCGAGAACACCGAGATGCCCAGCACCAGCGCGATGTTGAGCGCGGCGTGGTGCACCAGGCCCACGCCCAGGTAGAGCGCGGCGACAACCAGGGAAAAGTTGACGATCCAGGTGCGGCGGCGGTTCGGGCCGGGGTCGAAGCGGCCAAACAGGGCCGGGGTGAACAGCGAGATGAGCGACATCACCAGCGCCATGTTGCCGCTCTGCACCAGCGTGAAGCCATAGCGGTCGATCAGCATGGGCGCGATCCACAGGCCGCGCAGCGCCAGAAACGAGGCGTAGGCAACCATGGCGAGCAGCAGGATGCCCAGCGTGTGCGGCAGCAGAAACAGCGCGCCGAAGCGGCGCACCGCCGTGCCCCAGCGCTCGCGCTCGGGCGGTGCACCCGCCAGAGCCGGCTCGTGCACGCGGCGCCAGATCAGCAGCCAGGCCAGCACCGACAAGCCGGCCAGCAGCGCAAAGCCGCTGCGCCAGCCCCAGCGCTCGACCAGCCAGGCCAGCGGGGTGCCGGTGAGCAGCAGGCCGGTGCCGCCAATGCCCAGGCCAATGCCCGACACAAACGCAAAACGCGCGCTGGGGAAATGCCGCGCAATGAACACGGTGCAGGCCAGAAACGCCGGCGCGCAGCCCACGCCGATCAGCAGCTGGCCGGTGAGCAGCCAGCCGTAGCTGGGCGCCGCGGCCGACAGGGTGGCGCCGGCCACGGCCAGCGGAAACGCGGTGAGCACGGTGCGCCGCAGGCCATACAGGTCCATGCCGATGCCCATGAAGAACTGGGTGACGCCGAACGACAGGCCGAACAGCCCGGCAAAGGCGCCCAGCGAGGCCGGCGTCAGCCCGAAGTCGCTCTGCAGGCTGGGCGCCATGATGGCGGTGACGGTGCGGTAGGCCTGGCTGAGTGCAAAGGCCGAGAGCAGGGCCAGCAGCATGGCCCACAGCGTGGCTGGCGAGGGCGGGGCCGGCGTGTCTGGGAGCGGGTTCGCGGCGGCGGGCTCGGCTTTGGGGGCGGTCACGGGCTGTTGGGGGTGGTTGGTGTGGGAGCCGCTGGGCGGGCCTGGTGATGGCGGGTGCCTGGCGAGCCGTGCAGGTTAGCGCTTGCGCTGGTCGCTGGGTGTCGCGCCAGACGCAGCGCCGGCGTCGCCACATGGAGCGGCCTTGGGTGATTGCAGCCTGTCGGGCGGTCAGGCCGCCGTGGCTTCCTTCAGCGCGTGGGCCAGCGCAGGGCCCACGGCCTGCATCAGCACCTTCACGCGCATGGTGTCGCGCAGGTCTTTGTGGGTGATGAGCCACAGCGGTGTGCGCAAGGCGCGAACCTCGGCCGAGAGCGGCTCGATGTCGGGGCAGCTGTGGGCCACAAATGCCGGCAGCAGCGCCACCCCCAGCCCGGCGCGCACCATGGCCAGCGCCTGGTCGAAGCCATCGGCGCGGATCACCACCGAGCGCTCGGGCAGGTGGTCGGCCAGCCAGCGGTCGAACTTGAGGTCGCGTGCGTCGCGCTCGAAGGCGATCCAGTTTTTTTGCTCCAGCAGGCGGGCCAGGGGCTGCAGCGGTTGTGGCTTGGCGCCGCGCCGCAGGCCGAACACGGCGAAATCGACCTGGCCGAGTTTGCGGCCGATCAGCCAGTCGGGCACGCTGTCGCTCACGCGCAGCGCCACATCGGCCTCGCGCCGGGCCAGGCTGTGGTGGTCGCGCGAGGCGGTGAATTCCAGCGTGACATCGGGAAACGCCTGCGCAAACTGGCGCAGCACCGGCAGCAGCAACTGGCTCACCAGAATGCCCGCCGCCGTCACCCGCACATGGCCGCTGGGCCGCAGGTCTTGCCCCATCACGCGCAGCTCGGCGTCTTGCGCCAGCGGCGCCATCACCTGCGCCGCCTCCACCAGCTCGGCGCCGGCCGCGGTGGGCTGGCAATGGCCGCGCACGCGGTCGAACAGCCGCACCTTGAGCCGCGTTTCAATCGCCGCGAGCTTGCGCAGCAGCGTGACATGCGACATGGCCAGCACCTCGCAGGCGCGCGACAGCTGGCCAATTTCCGCCACCACCAGCACCAGCTGAAAGTCGCTCCAGGCCAGCCGGGTGCGCAGGCGCTGGGACTCGGCGACGGGCGATCGGTCCAGGTTGTCGGGGGCTAGTGGTTT